>NZ_BMLK01000011.1 GCF_014645195.1 Novosphingobium indicum
CATTCCATTCCTCCTTCGTGGCAAAATCTAAAACAGATTTTGGGCCACTCAGAAGGGGGCAGATCACCTTCCCCCTTGCTCTGCGCGCGTTGCTGCGGGGTCATCGGCACGCGGGTCAGCCCGACCTGGTCGATGAGTTCGCAGTTCTTGAGTGTAAGCGCCACGGCGGCGGAGATGCGGGCCGCCGCCTCGCCGATCTCGCCTTGCGCCATCACGGCTTCGGCCTGACGCGAATAGCTGGTGTAGATGATGGGCCGCTTCTGCGCCGCTTCCATCACGCGGTCGAGAATAGCGCTTGCCGCGCCCGCCACGACGGCATGCGCAGTGGCGCGCAGGAACGGCATGAACGGCCAATAGTCGGACGGCTCGCCGACATGACGTTTGCCCGCCTCGTGCCCGCCGATACCCAGCTTGGCGACATGGTAGAACTGCGCCTTAGGGATGAACACGTCCTTGGCGACGATGGTGTTCGAGCCGGTGCCCTTCATCCCCATCATGTGCCAGGTATCTTCGATCGTATAATCTTCGCGGCGCAGGTAAGCAAAACCGCCGTGTTCGACCGAACCATCAGGATTGCGGATATTGACGCCGAGCTGTGCCCATGACGCGTGGAGCGAGCCCGAGGCATAGGGCCAGCGGCCGTTGACAACGTAGCCGCCGTCAACTTCTTCCATCGTGCCTGGCGGATTGGCGATGCCGCAGATCACCGGATGCTCGCTGCTGGAGCCGAAGATGGCTTCCTGCAGTTCGTCCGGCCCCAGGCTGGCGACCCAGGTGGTACCGTGCAGAACGGTATAGACCCAGCCGACCGAAGGGTCGGCCTTGGCCAGTTCGGCACCGACGAGCGACATGGCGCGGGCGCTGGTGCCCAGCCCGCCCCAGCGGCGCGGCGCGGCCATCGCCCAGAAACCTGCGTCTGTCAGCGCGGCAAAGACGTCCGGGTGCAGCGTGCGGTGCTTATCGCCGTAAGCGGCGTGCTGCAGCAACAGCGGCTGAAGCTCGCGGGCGCGGCCGACCAACTCGCGTTCGGCCTCTTCGTTATAGCCGGTAGGTTCGACAGATAGGTCTGCAACTTTAAGAACGGTCGCCATGATCCATTCCTTTCCTGGTTAGGCAGTGACTAGCGGCTGCCCGGCGGGCAGGGCCTCGGAATTGGCAATGAAATCCAATGGCGGCGGCGGCCCCCAAAGATAGAAGGCGTCCTGCGCCTTGTGGTCTCCCGGAGCCCGGTCGGAGTCGGCCGCGATCTGGTCGAGGCCGGCGGTCAGTTCCACATGGCAATCCCAGGGGTCGCGCACATAGTGGAAGAAGTTGGAGCCCAGCGCGTGGCGGCCCATGCCCCATCCGGCTTCGTAGCCCTGCCGGGCGAGGTGGGCGGCGCGCAAGCCTATGGCGTCGATCGTGCCCATTTCGAAACTGTAGTGGTGAAGGCCCGGACCGGACGATTTCACCAGCGCGAGAATATGATGATCGCCGCCGTGTCGGCTGTGCAGGAATACGAGGTCGCCGCCGCAGCGGTCCGACACGCGAAGACCCAGTACGCGGCAATAGAAGTCCAGTGCCTCGGGCATGGCCGATACGAAAATCGCTGCGTGACAAAGGGACTGCGGGCGCGGCGTGTCGATTTCACTGTGGCAAGGAGCGTGCGGGAAAATGAGCGCTTGGCAATCATAGGCTTTCACGTGCGGCACGTCCCGTGCGACAACTTCGCTTTCAATGCCGTTAGGGCCGGACATGAGAAGTGAGGCAGGGGTGGCGGCAATTACCATGTGGCCCGCTTCAATAGCCCGTGTGTGGATGGTTCCGATTTCCGATGGAGGCGCCGTGAATGTGATCCGGCGGAGCCGGCGCCGGCGTCCGGAAACGGGCCTGAGCGTCATGCAGTCGGCCTGTGCGACCGTATGCACCGAACACTGCGTGCCATCGCCAGTCGCAGTCACGCCGAGTGCCGCGAAAAACGGCGCTGCGGCCTCCAGATCGGGCACTTCCAGCGAGATGCCGCGCAGAGCAGCTACTCCAGGGATTGAACTGATTGAACAGTTTGTGTTCATTTTGTCTCTCCTGGGGTCGGTATAGATGGCCGAGGCTGAGAGGCCTTTGATCTCGGTCAAAATTCAGCCGCCTAATTGGGCGGTCGCGAAATTAGGAGGTGTCAGGGGGGCGGCGGGGGGCTAAAGGCTGAAAGTGCCCGCATGCGGTCTGCTTTGAGCGGCTTGTCGAGAATTAGCCCAGGATGCTGGGCGCCCGCCCATGCATGCTTCATCTTCGATTCGGCCTTTGCCATAGACGCAAGCACCGCTGGCTTCAGCGGATGCGGACGTTCGGCCCCTTGGCACATGCCGGGATCGGCCGTCGTCCGTCCCGAATCGCCTGCCTGACTATCTTCGGGCAGGCGTGCGCATCCCCGCGCCCGTTACACATGCCCGATCAGGACCTGGCCAGCGATGCGCCCGGTTCCAGATTTTGCCCTGCCGTCTGATGGCAGGCGGAAGCATTAGGGAGAGGCCATGACCAAGCGAAAGTCAGTATGGGCGCAACTTGTGCCGGCAAGCGGAGATGCGCTGGTCTCGCTCGCACAGGCTTACGAAGCGGGCGGCGTGGAGGGCGTGTGGGCTCCGCAGATGTTCGGCGCGCCGTTTTCCACGCTGGCCGCGGTGGCGCCCGCCACACAGCGGATCAAACTGGGTACCGGCATCGCACTGGCTTTCGTCCGCAGTCCGCTCGAAACGGCGTGCAGCGCGATCGATCTAGACCTGATCAGTAACGGTCGAGTCGTTCTGGGCCTGGGGTCCAGTGCGCAGAGCCAGATCGAGGGTTCGTTCGGCAGCACTTATGGCAAGCCACTGGCGCATATGCGGGAAATCGTCGGCATGATTCGGGCGATAGTGGCGCGGGGGCATACTGGCGAACTGGAGCAGTTGGAGGGCGAGTATCACCGTTTGGATCTCTCAAATTTCCGGTTGCTTCAACCAGCGCCGCGCAGCGAAATTCCCATTGTCTTGCCCGCCGTGTTTCCGAAGGCCTGCGCGCAGGCGGCGGAGATTGCCGACGGGTTGCTGGGGCATCCCTTATGGAACGAGGCCTGGATCGAGCGCGAAGTGATCCCGAACGTCAAGGTCGGGCTGGAACGGGGCGGCCGGGCGCGGTCCGACTTCTCGCTCAACGTCTCCATCTTCACCGCGATTGCCGACGACCGGCGCGAGGCGATCGAGGACAGCCGCGCGACAGTTGCCTATTACAGTCAATCGCCACAGTATCTTCGCTATTTCGAGGGCATTGGTTTCGGGCGGGAGGCGGCAGCGATTCAGGCCGCGTTTGCTCGCGGCGATCTGGCTGCCATGGCAGGCGCGTGCCCGGATGCGATGGTGGAAAGCATCGCGGTCATCGGTTCGGCCGATGAAGTGCGCGCGCGTGTGGAGCAGCGGGCCGCACAGGCGGACGCGATCACGCCGGTGGTGCCACACTATGGCCTGTCGCCGGAAAAGAGCGCAGCCTACACCCGGCGTATAGCGGAGACCTTCTATGAATGAGCCGGCGCCGTCATCGATAGCAGCGATGGCAGGAAGCGGCTTGTATAACCGCCACTCCGGGCTTCAGCATGCCAACCTCCAGTCGGCTTTGCCGCTGTTGGAGGAAGCGGCCCGCATTGTCGGCCGTGAAGTGCATGGGCCGGTGACGATTGCCGACTATGGTGCATCGCAAGGCCGCAATTCGATGGGGCCAATGGCCAGTGCCATCGACCTGGTCAGGATCGGGCAAGCGGACCGGCCGGTCAGCATCATTCACACCGACCTTCCGTCCAACGATTTCGCTTCGCTGTTCACGCTTCTGGCGGATGATCCGGCAAGCTATATGGCGGACCGACGCGGCATTTATCCGCTGGCGGTTGGGAGATCCTATTTCGGTGCCATCCTGCCACCGGGCAGCGTCGATCTTGGCTGGTCGTCGAATGCGCTCCACTGGATGAGCCGCAATCCGGTTGAAGTCGAGGACCATGGCTGGGCCGTCTTCAGTCGCTCTGCGGAAGCGAGGGCGGCGGTCGATGCGCTTCTCGCACAGGACTGGCTGCGCTTCCTGACGGCGCGAAGCAGGGAATTGCGCCCGGGTGGGCGGCTGGTCTGCCAGTTCATGGGCAGGGGCGACAACGGCCACGGTTTCGAATGGATGGCTGGCCATTTCTGGCAAGCGATCATGGCGCTGCGGAACCAAGGGCAGCTGACCGACGAGGAATTGCTGCGAATGACGGCGCCGTCTGCCGGGCGTTCGCTGGCGCAATTAGCGGCGCCCTTCGAAGCCGGCCTCGTTCCCGATTTGCGGATCGAGCATCTTTCGCGGTTTGCGGCGCCCGATCCTTATTGGGATGATTTCCAGCGCACCGCCGATGCCAACCGGCTCGGCGCGAATTGGGCCAATATGATGCGAGCGGCAAATGGCCCCAATTTCGTTGCCGCACTCGATCCCAAACGGAACCGCGAGGCGTTGCTGGACAATCTGACGGAAATCCTTGCGGCCCGCACTGCCGCAGATCCCCAACGGAGCTGCTCATGGAATGTGCTGATCGCGATCCGCAGGGTCTGACCGTGCTTGGACGCTAGGACATTCGGGGGCGAGTAGCAGGTCCTGACCCTAGAGGTTGAAGAGAATGAGCAGTGCCAGGCAGGTGAGGGCGGCCCAGCCCTGAAATAGCCACAGCAGCAGTGGCGGTGCATGCCGCAGTTCCATGAATTCCCGGCCGACCATCAGCACTTTTGCAAAGGCGATGACAAGGATCACCGTGCGCGCCACGGCCGCACCGCCGAGCGTCTGGGTCTCGAATGAAAACAGCGTCGCCCCGACGAGTAGCGCCCAGACGAGCGTGATGCGTGTACGCAGGATCACAGACATGAAGTCTTCCGGTCCTTCAAAGCAGGTAAAGCAGCGCGAACAGGACGATCCACAGCAGATCGATCAGATGCCAGAAGGCGCCGCTGCCCTCGATCAGCGCGACGCCGCCAGGCATTCGGCCGGCCCGGTCAAAGCGCGACGCGGTGAAGCACAGCACGCCAAGCCCGATCAGCACATGAACCAGATGGATGCCGGTAAACATGTAGTAGTAGATCGAAAAGCTGTTGGTGTTCAGCGTGAAACCGTGCGCGATCTTGGCCGAATATTCGAAGGCCTTGACCACGACGAAGCTCGCGCCGAGTGCAATGCCTCCGAACAGGAAAAGGCGCGCGCGCGGGTCACTGCGGCGCACGGCGGCAACCGCCTGAGCCACGCACAGGCTGCTGGTCAGCAGGATAAGCGTGTTGAGGAGACCGAGATCGCGATCGAGCAGCCGCTGCGACGTTTCGAACACGGCTAGTTCCTGCCGGCGCGCCACGGCGTAAGTGATGAAAAACACCGCGAACGCCAGAAGGTCGCCGCCGATAAAGACCCATATTCCCTCCTCGCCGGGGATGTGCCCGCGGGATGTACGGCCGGGGATCCCGGTGCTCTGGCTGGTCATGTCGGAAACCCGCGTCGCCATCAGTCGCCGGCCAGGGCGCGGCGCTTGATGGCGGCGAGCATGGCGAAGATCATCAGGTTGAACCAGATTCCGAAGACGACCGCCGGCAGCCAGAAGGCGAGGATACCGTTCCAGGCGAATGGCCCGACCTTGAACAGGCCAACAGCCAGTCCGGGAAGGAGCAGGACGCCCGTCCACAGGTTCATGTAACCCAGCCAGCGCGGCAGGATGGGCTGCGCGCGCTTGTCGCCCAGAATGACCACGCCCGTCAGGACGTTCTGCACGAAACCCGGCACGGCCGGCATCACGAAAAGGAAGAAGGCGATATCGCTCAGCGTGCGGATAATGGGATCGGGATTGTCGGGGCGGTAAGCGGCGGCGGTGAAGAACAGTCCTGCGAAGAACAGCGTCACGAAGCCATAGGCGACAACCATCACGAAGGACCATGTCAGCGGAGAAACCGGGCCTTCGATCTTCTTCATGAACGTCGCCACCGCCGCGAGGAACGGGAAGAACAAGACCGAAGAGGTGGTGATGAGGATCCCGCCCACCAGGATGCCGGTCTGGTGCGCTCGGTAGTAATCGGCCACCTCTGCGGCGGATAACGTCGGTGCCAGCGGAGGGAACATTTGTGCCAGCGGCCAGATACCGACGAACATCATCGTTCCCGCCACGGCGCCCATGTAGGTGCACAGTTTCATTGTCGTGCTGCTTGCGTTCATGGCCCCTCCTAGCGCCGTCTCCCGGCGTTCGATGGCATATCGTGAAGAGGTCGCAACAAAGGGCCACCCATCCGTGGATAGGGTTCTTGGCAGGGGATGCCGCGACATGATCGGAGGGTTCGCTCAACGAGGCGGGCAGGGCCGGCCCAGCGTGGCTGACGCATTCAACCCTATTGGAGGTGGATGATGAGCGATATCGAAGCGAACAAGGCGGTGGCGCGGCGTTACATGCGCGCGGTCGAGGAAGGCGACGTCGAGGCGATCGAGGCGCTGCAGCACCCGGACTGCAGCTGGTGGATTCTGGGCCATGGCGACATGAGCCGCGCCGATTTCATCGACAGCGTGAAGCTAGGGCTGCTGACCGCCGAGCGCCGCACCGCCGAAGTGGTGGGCATGACGGCGGAGGGGGACCGCGTCGCGATTGAAGTGCGCGGCGAAATGGTTTTTCCCGGCCACGTCTATCGCAACCAATACCACAACCTGCTCATCATCCGGGACGGCCAGATCGTATCGGGCAAGGAGTTCATGGATACGCGCGCGGTGGCGGAGGCCTTCTCGACAGGTGGCGGCGCGTAACCAGCAGGGGCGACTACGACTGCTGCCGTCAGCCGGTCTGTCTCACCATCGGATAGGTTCGACAGACCGGGACGGCGCGTACCCTATGGTTGCGAGTGCAATACAGGAAGGCTGAACATGGGCGATCGGATAGTGCTGGTGACGGGCGCAACGCGCGGGTTGGGGCGGGGGATGGCGCGCGGCTTCGCATCGCGCGGCCACACGGTCGCCATCACCGGCCGCGACCGGGCGCAACTGGCCGAGGTCGTTGGCGAGATCGAGAATGGCGGCGGCCAGGGCATCGCGCTGCAATGCGACCACCGCGACGACGAGGCGGTCGCACGCGCATTCGCGCAACTGGCCGATCAAACCGGTGGCCGTCTGGACGTGCTCGTCAACAACGCGGCAGCCGTTTATGGGCCCGAACTGGTTTCCCCGGGCCCGTTCTGGGAGAAGCCGCTTAAGCTGGCTGACATGATTGATGTCGGTTTGCGCTCGAGTTATGTCGCGGCCTATCATGCCGCACCGCTGATGGTGGCGGCGGGCCGCGGGCTGATCGCGAGCATCTCGTTCTATGGCGCCGTCTCGTACTTCCACGGCCCGGCTTATGGCGCGGCCAAGGCGGGTACGGACAAGATGATGGCCGACATGGCTGCGGACCTTGCGCCGCATGGCGTCGCCGCGGTCTCGTTCTGGCCTGGGTTTATCCTGACCGATGCGGTGCGGGCGATGCCGCCCGAAATGATTCCCGACGACATGCGCGCAATGCTGCCCTTTTGGGAGACGCCGGAATTTTCCGCGCTGGTGCTGGACGCTCTGGCGGACGACCCTGCGCTTTTGAGCTTCTGCGGCAGGGCCTTGATCGGCGCGGAACTGGCCGAGCGCTATGGCATCCAGGACAGCGACGGGAAGCAGCCGCAGTCCTACCGGGCGATGATGGGCGCGCCGTTCGCGTTTCAGGGACCTGCCGTCCCAGCCTGATCCCCGCAAGGCCATTCGAGCCGGGACGCGATTACGAAAAGGGAGTGAGAGGGACGATGATTGATGCCGTACTGGTGGTGCTGACCAAGGCTGTGGAAGGCCGTGAAGCGGACATGGAGGACTGGTATACCAACATCCATATCCGTGATGCCTTGCGATTTCGCGGTTCGGTGACGGCACAGAGGTTCCGTTTTTCGACCGAGCAGCCTTGCCGGCCGCAGGGGTTCGACTGGCAATATCTGGCGCTCTACGACGTTTTCGATCCTGTCCGCTTCAGTCGCGAACATCTGGAAAATGCCCTTACCTCGCGAATGCAGGTCTCGGACGCGATCGACGACAGCGTGCTTTACGATTTTCACTATTACCCCCTGGCATTTCACGACCACGATCCGGACGTGCCACACGAAGGTGGAGTGATTCTGGAGGAACTTCATTGCGCCGAAGGCCGCGAGGACGAATTCCGCTCGTGGTACGCAGCGAACTATCTCCCGCAAGCCGCAGCTCGGCCGGGGGTGAAGTCGGCCGCGTTCCTGGTATTCCGGACGTTCGGGCAGATGATTCCGGTGGCGCCAGAGTACCGTTACGTGGCGATCTATCGGATCAATGATGCCGATGCCGCCCGAACGGCGTGGCGGGGAGCGGATACTGCTCTTGAAAAATCCGGGCTGGTCGCGCCGCATGGTTCCCGCATTACCCAATGGGATGTCGCGACACCGCGGCTGACCAAGGATCATGTGCAGCATCCCACGGCTGCCGGTCTTGCCGAGGAAGAAAGGGCAAGGGCGCACATGGGCGGCAATGTGCGCGCTGCCGGCCTGGAAAAGCTGGCGGCAAGTTGACGTTCCGTTAGGTTTTCAGCCGCCTGAATGCCGATCGCCGTAGGGTCCGCCCACACCATGCAAATCAAGGAATGGCCTACCCTTCTATAGGTGCCTATTGACTTCGCCCCGTGCTTCCGGGGCCGGTGAAGGAGACAGGTATGAGCGGGAATCTCGAAGGGCGCGTCGCGATTGTAACTGGCGCGGGGCAAGGGATCGGGCTGGAAACGGCCCGCGTACTAGGCGAGCGCGGGGCAAAGGTGGTTCTGGCCGACATACTTGCCGACAGGGTGGAAACCGCTGCAGAGGGCCTGCGTTCTGAGGGTATGCTTGCCGATGCCGCGGCATTCGATCTGACCGATGAGGGCGCTGTGGCGCAAGCCGTCGCGGCAATAGCCGAGCGGCATGGAAGAATAGATATCGTTCACAACAATGCTGCATTCCAGACGAGCGAGCAGCGTGGCTGTGATCTTGATGTGATCAACCTCTCCGCCGATGCCTGGGACAAGGCCTTCGCTGTTAATGCGCGCGGGCCGATGCTGCTGTCCAAGCACGCCTTGCCGATAATGATTGCCGGCGGCGGCGGATCGCTGATCCATTCAGCGTCCGGCTTTGGCCTTCTGGGCGAAATGACGCTGACCTCGTACGGTGCCTCGAAGGCGGCGCTCATCAATCTCAGCCGTTTCCTCGCCACGCAATATGGCAAGCAGGGCATCCGTTCAAACGCCATCGCCATCGGCTTCGTTCTGAGCGAGACCGCGGAAGCAACAACGCCGCAAGCGGTGAAGGACATCCTGCTCGACCACCACCTCAACCCAGAATTGGGCTCTCCGCGCGATATCGCCAATGTGGTGGCCTTCCTCGCATCGGATGAATCGAGGTTCATCAACGGCGCGCTCATCCCGGTCGATGGCGGTTTCACTGCCCACCAGCCGACAATGGTGGATTTCCGGCGCCTGTTCGAGGCAGCGGGTAGCAACCAGCTCTGACCAAGAGAGGCGAAGGCCTGACCCCAAGGGCCTGCTTCCTTCGGGGTGATCTTCAAAGCGTAAGGATTGGCCCACAGGTCGATGTCGATCTAGGGGAGCTGCACCATGAAAGCCGGCAATCCACGCCGTAGAAGAGATCGCATAAGGAGCGGAGAAGGAGCATGCCTATCCTAATATAGGTTCGCGTCCTGGCGAGTGGATTACAAACTCTCTCCAATAGATTCAGTGCTTCGGAAATACAGCGTAAAAATAATAATATAGAACCGCACGCTGGCCGCCACGTTGACCTGAAGGGAGAATGATATGCGTCAAGCAGCACTCGAATTGCTCAACAAGACGATGGACGAGCAACTTTTGCGATCGGAACATCCCGAAGGGTTTCCGGCCCTGCCCCCGATACCGGCGGGCCGCTACACCGATCCGGGCTTTGCGGCGCTGGAGAACGAACGCCTGTGGACGGGAGCCTGGCTGCTGGCGGGGATCGAGTCCGAACTGCCGTCGCCTGGGTCTTACCGGCTGTTCCAGCACCTTGACCGGTCCGTGATCCTTTCTCGTGCCAAGGACGGTCAGATTAGAGCCTTCCACAATGCCTGCCGGCATCGTGGATCCCCCCTGCTGCTCGAACCGGCCGGGCGCGCGATGCGCTTCATCTGCCCTTATCACGCCTGGGGATACGATCTCGAAGGTGAACTGAAATCGGTGCCCAGCCAGCACGACTTCCCTTGCCTGGAGAAAGCCGGCAATGGTCTGGTAGCAGTACGGTGCGAAAGCCACAGGGGGTTCATTTTCATCAACTTCGATGATGATGCCCCGCCGCTCACCGATTTTCTTGGGGAATTTGTCGCGCTGACGGAAGGGTATCCGCTGGAACGGCTGGTGGTGAAGGACCGTTTCCTGGTGGAAATGGAATGCAACTGGAAAATTGCCTACCACAATTTCCTCGAAATCTATCACGTCAACACAGTTCATCCCCGGACACTGGCCCCACATCTCGATTCCAGCAGTTTCGTGATTGCGCTCTATGAGGGGGGGCACATGCGGTTCGGTACGCGCAAGAAGGGCGGGGATTCGCTTTTTGAAACACCGCCGGTCCGTCCCGACGACATCGCCAGCGTCTTCCTCGAAAACACCATCGCCCTACCGACTTTCCCCAACACCTTCTTCTCGCTGGATCCGGTGGGCTTCAATCTGCAGTGTTTCTGGCCGATGGGGCCCGATCGATCGGTCATGGAAGTTCGCCAGCTCGGCTGGGAGTGCGACAGCGAAGCCGACAAGGCGTACTGGACGGGCATGCGCGCGGCGACGGAACACATCCTCTCGGAAGACCTGTGCCTCTTTTCGAGTATCCAGCAATCGCTGCGTAACGGCACGATAGAGACCATACTCGCAGGCTATCAGGAGCGGGCGCTTTACTGGTTCGAGGAAGAGATCGATCGTCGAATTGGGCCGGATCTCATTCCGGAAGATCTGCGGGTGCAACCGCGCCTGGCGCAGTTTACCGCGCCGCGCAGCGCCTGATTTCAGGGGCGTACCGCCTCTGCGGTACGCCCCTTGTCCGGCCCGTTTCGTTTCGTCCGTCGCGACGGGCAGTTTCGTGATATGGCTATCGAAAAGCTGCGCGACATCGAACGAAAGCGCCACAGTGCCCGGGGGCCGTGGCTAATATCGTGGCCTGGTAAGATGTGTCAGGGCGCAGACGAGAAACTGCCCGAAGGGGCGGCAGGCGCCGTTTTCCTATTTCATCTTCTTGAGTTCGCGCAGCGCCCGGTTGGCAGCGATACGTCCAGCGATCCCCGATACGCCTCCCCCCGGATGCGCACCGGCGCCACCGATGAGGAATCCGGGGAACGGAGGCTTGGGACCACCGAAGCCCGTTGCCGGACGATGCACGCCCGAACGCAATGCGCCAAAATCGACGTGAGTGACGCAGCCGTTGGTCACGTTCAGGCGCTTCTCGCGTTCGCGCGCGGTTTCCACGAAACGCCCGACTTCGGCGTCGAGCCCGTCATAGAATTCGCTCAGGTGCAATTTGATGGATTCCATCGTCCGATCCTTGAGGGCAGGGGACCATCCTTCTCGGGCATCGACCGCTACGCCGGGCAGATAGACATAGGCTAGCGAGCCTCCCGGCGGGGCCTGGGTCGGATCGGAATTCGACAGCGGTGTAAGCGACACCGCGTGCCGCTCGGGAATGTCGCCGCGCCGGGCCAGGGCGAAAGCATTGCGCACCTCGTCAGGGGTGCCGATCAGACCTACGGCCTTGTTCAGATCGGCGTCGTCGTGCCGCATGTCCTGATGCTTTTTTAGCGTCAAGGGGCCGGACAGGGCCAGGTTGGCCAGGAACGGTGCGGCATTGGAGCGGTTGGCGGGGGCGTGCTCGATCCGCTGCGTCAAGGTGCGCGGGAGCCCCCCCGGGGTGGTCAAGCGCATTGCCGTGCGCGGATCGCAGGTGGCGATCACCATCTTGGCGCGGATGACCCGGCCGTCTTGCAGCCTGACCCCCTTCGCGGTGCCCTCGTCGATGATGATTTCCGCAACAGGAGCATTGAGCTCGATCATCGCGCCCGATGCCTCGATGCTGCGGGCGAGTGCATCGGAAAAGGACTGCAGGCTGCCGATCGGCTTGCCGGTGCCGTACTTGTGAGTCACTGCAAAGATCATGTACGCGGCCGCGTTGCCGTCGTCATCAATCGGGCCGGCGCCTGCTGCGATGCCCAGCAGCAGGGCGATGGTGGCGGGGTGTTCGAACCGTTCGCAGGCGATCTGGTCCGCAGTCCCCTTGGACATGGCGACGAGTTCGTCCTTGAGCCGCACGTTGCGAACGGCGCTGCCGATCATCCTGGATAGGTTCTTGATGTCAGGACGGCCCGGTTCCGCCATCATCAGCGGAAAGCCGATGTCCATCATGACGTTCAACGTCTCCATGAACTTCAGGTAGGCCTTGCCGTCGTTGCGATTGATGCGAGAAATATCTTCCGCTGTCCGGCGGTAGTCATAGAACAGGGCGATTGAACTGCCATCGGGGTGCAGATAGGCATAAGTCGGATCGGGATCGACAGTGCGCAACCCGTACTTGTGAAGATCAAAATCCTCGATGATGCCAGACTTTCGCGCGAACAGCAGTTCGACGGCGCAAGGCGTGACCAGGTGACCGGGCGCTTCCGGAATCATGTACCCGGAACTTGTCATCCCGCCGACCTTGTCCAGCCGCTCGACGACAACCACCTTCTTGCCCTCGCGCGCAAGATAGCCGGCTGCAGCCATGCCGTTGTGGCCCGCGCCGATGACGACGACGTCGACTTGTTCGCCAGCGACGCTCGATGCCTCGGTCATGCTGGTCAGGCGTCCGCTGCCGCGGTATATTCCTTGCCCCATTCCGCGAGCGCGACCAGCCGCGTCTTGCGGTCGGCCTGGATCTGCGGAATCTTGTCCTCGTCAGGGCCATCGGGCACCAGTACCAGCGGTTCATTGCCAAGGTTGGCAAGGGCAAGCGCGCAGACATCTGCGGGATCATAGGCCATCGAATAGTCGATGCCGAGGCCTTCGGTCGAACGGCGCAGGGTGGGTGTATCCATGATCGGCGCCGCGATTCCGACGATATCGACGTTCTTGCCGTCCAGTTCCGCCCAGAGCGATTCCACGAAGTTCAGTTCGAACGCCTTTGTTGCCGAGTACATTACCAGCCAGGGCTGTCCTCCCAGGCCCGCGCCGGAAGACATGATCACGATGCCGCCTCCGCCGCGCTTCAGGAAGCGATTACCGAAGCCGTGGGTGGCTTCCAGCACATTCGCGGCGTTCATCGTCAGAAGGCGCAATGACCGCTCGACAGGCGCGCCGAAGAAGCTGTTGCCGGCGCCGTCCGCCCCCGCATTGGAAATGTAGAGTCCGATGTCCAGATCGGCAGTCGCTGCGACGAGACGGGCGCCCGTACCCGGCTCGCTGAGATCCGCGGTCAGCGTGCGAAATTCTATGCCGTGATCCGCGGCCAGCCGCTGTCCAAGGGCATCCAGCGCTTCCTGTCGGCGCGAGACAAGGACCAGATTGATGCCCATCAATGCAAGCTGTTCGGCATAGCACGCGCCAGTGCCTTCGGATGCGCCGGCAATAATGGCCCAGGGTCCGTACTTTGCCGCGAACTGTCCCCGGTCGAAAGCGGGTACTTCAATCTTGCGCATAGCAAATCGTTCCTCTCAATCGTAAGCGGTGAAAAAGCACCTGCCATCCGTTTTGCGGCAAACCTAGACGAGGGCGCGTGTAGGCCTGCCTATCGGGGGGAAGGTTGAGGTCGGCCCTGGCGCTTCTGTGGCGTGCCGCTGTCGGCAAAAGAATGCGCCCGCAATCTTTCGGCATCACGGCAATTGGGTGACGCATTGCTGCCCCATTAGCCGCGACTACCTGGTTTCTGACCATTCTTCGCAATTCGCGAGGCGGGCGTTGGCCAATGAGACGAATTCCTTCCCACGGATAGGCGAAAGGGCCTGCCGACATCGCCATTCTATAGAATATGGAATTAGCGCACTCTTCTCGTTTTGAGCCCTCGTGGTCGTCGTTGGCAGAGGCGTCCGATTTCTGGCCGTTGGGAGCTCACGTCACGCTTCGTCAGGCGGTGGTCAGCCAGTTGCGGGCTAGGATCGTGTCGGGGGTCTTAGCGCCTGGTACTCTCCTTCCTGAAACCGCGTTAGCGCAGCAACTCAAGGTCAGTGCAACCCCGATACGTGAAGCGATGGCGACGCTGGCTTCGGAGGGGCTGGTGGAAATCGAGGCGCACCGCCTCAAGCGGGTCGCGCCGCTCGACATGATTGTGACCCGTGATCTCCTCAGGGTGCAGGCTGAATTGTGGCGGCTGGGTTACCAATGGGGAATGCCGCGGATTTGCCCGGAGCAAGTGTCGCTGCTCGACGAGGCAATCACCCGCTATCGGGCGGCGCTGGCGTCGGGCGAGCATATGGCGGCGATTTTCGCCGGGCTCGATTTCCATACCGTGTTCATCATGGCGTCGGACAATCGCGAGTTGCTACGATCCACGCTGGACCGGCGCGGGCTGATCGCTCGCTTCATCTTTCTTCACGGCATCCAGATGGTTTCCTCGATCGGTTTGTCGCAGCACGAGGCGATCCTCGCGGCATTCAAGGCTGATGATCATGCCGGGGTCCTCGCGTGTCTCGACAGGATGTCCGCGCGGCTGCTCACGCTGTGTGATCGCAACGAGCAATCAGCTACTTTTATCAGTGAGGTATAGCGATGGATTTTGAATTACCCGAGGAATACCGGGCTTTCCGCGATATGGTGCGGCGCTGGGTCGATAAGGAGGTCCCCAAGGAGTGGGCGCGGAGTCTGGAAAAGGACGAACATGCCTATCCCTTTGCCCTGTGGGACAAGTTTACCGAGGCGGGCTTTCACGGTGTCGGAATTTCCGAGGACTATGAAGGGCAGGGTGGCGACGTCGTCATGCAGATGCTGCTCGCGCGCGAACTGGCGCGTTCGCTGGGCGGCCTGGCGTGGATATGGGGCATCACCAGCTTTGCCGGTTCCAAGTCGATCGGCCTATACGGCAGTGCCGAGCAGAAGGCGAAATACCTCCCGTTGATCGCGACGGGACAGCTCAAGGCGGCGATCGCCTTTACCGAGCCCGGCGGGGGAACCGATCTCTTGGGCGCCATGGCGACGACGGCCGAGCGGGTAGAGGGTGGCTGGAAGCTTAATGGTGAAAAGATCTGGTCGTCGTCTGCGCATGTGGCGGACTATCTTCTGGTCATCGCCCGGAGCGACAAGACGGTTGAAAAGAAGCATCAGGGACTGACGCTGTTCTGGGTTCCGACCGGGACCGAAGGTGTGAAGATCACCCCGCTCGCGAAGCTCGGCATGCGTTCCATGGGCAGTTGCTCGATCCATTTCGAGGATGCCTTCGTCGCAGACGAGCACGTGCTGGGGGAACCGGACCGGGCCTGGTACATGCTGCTGCCCACGCTCAACAACGAACGAATCATGGTCGGAGCCTTCTGCCTTGGCGTGATCGATGGCGTACTCGAAGACGCGCTCGACTACATGAAGCAGCGCAAGGCGTTCGGTGGGATCATCGGCCGTTTCCAGGCCTTGCAGCATTACGTCGCCGACATCGCGACCATGCAGAAAACCACCGAACTGATGCTGCACTATTGCGCCGACAAGCAATGCCGCGGCGAGAACGTGGGGGTCGAAGCCAATATGCTGAAGCTGATGGCATCGGAGAATGCCAATGCAGCGTCGGATTTGGGCATCCAGATTCTGGGCGGCATGGGCTATTCGGCTGAAACCGACATGCAGCGGTACTGGCGTGACAGCCGGCTGTGGCGGATCGGCCCCATCACCAATGAAATGGTGCGCAACGGCATCGCTGAAAGTCTCGGGTTGCCCCGGTCGTTCTGAGCAGCAGGCGGGCGCTGGCCGCGCCGCTTTGGTATCTCAAGGAGTGTGAATATGTTTTCGCAGCAGCCGATCCCGGATCATGTGCCGGAAGAATTGGTCAGACCCGATTTTCCTTTCATCTTCGGCCTGACTACGGACAAGGACCCGTTCGAGGACTTCGCCATGCAAGTTCACGAAGGTCCGGACATTATCTACGCGCCTCATGCCTATCCTGGCGGCACGCCGGCGTGGGTGCCGCGGCGGATGGACATTCTGCGTGGCATTTATCTCGACACAGAGCACTTTTCCTCGACTGACTTTTCACCTTTTTCCAAGCTTGTCGGCGGTTCCTGGATCAATTCCCCGGCCGAACTGGACCCGCCGCAGCACGGACCATTCCGTCAGATGGTCAATCCGGCCTTCACGCCCAAGGCCATGGCGGCGCTGGAAGGCAAAATTCGCGATTATGCAATAGGCTACATCGATGCTTTTGCGGAGCGATGCGAATGCGAGTTCATGAGTGAATTCGCATTCGAATTCCCGATCAGGGTGTTCATGGAACTGATGGGACTGCCGCAGGACCGGGTGGCGGAGTTCATGGAGTGGGAAATGAACCTGCTCCACAACCACGACATGTCGAAAATCGCGGAAGCTACCCGCAATGTGCTCGACTACCTTGGCCAGGAGATCGACGATCGTCGCAGCCATCCGCGCGATGATCTCATCACGTTCGGCGTCCAAGGCAGAATTGATGGACGGCCGCTGACTCAGGACGAACTTCTGGGCTTCATGTTCAACCTGTTTATCGGCGGGCTGGATACTGTATCCACTAATATGGGGCTTCATTTCAGGCACTTGGGCGCCAACGTCGAGGACCAGCAGTTCCTGCGGGCGAATCCGGCTGAAATTCCCAATGCTATCGATGAACTGATGCGGGCCTATGGGGCCGTCACGACATTCCGCACCTGTAAGAAGGAAATAGAAATCGCCGGTGTGCGTTTCCTGCCGGGAGACAAGGTGGCGATGTCAACGACATTGGCTGGGCGCGATCCGGCGGAATTTGATGATCCGGCGGCAGTGCGATTGAACCGGCGCCCGCGCCATGTCGGATTTGGCTTTGGGATTCATACTTGTGCAGGCATGCATCTGGCGCGCCGGGAACTTCGGATCGCTATGGAAGAGTTCCTTGCGCGCATCCCCGACTTCCGCATCGCTCCCGGTCATACGGTCAATTATCATCTCGGCATGATCCAGCCGGTTGCGCTTCCGTTGGTCTGGAACCCGGCCGGGTAATCGGGAGCGGGGCCGCCGACAAGGTGGCCCTGCTCCGAACCCTAGCTACAAATCGAGGCATGCTTCGTCGAAATCGAGCCGGGGGTTTCGCGTGAACAGCGCCTCCGGCTCGCCATAGCCGATGTTGCACAGAAAATTGCTTTTCCACCGCCCGTCCGGGAAGAATTCGGCATCTGTTCCCGCTTGATTGAAACCCGACATCGGGCCGCAATCCAGACCCAGCGTGCGGGCCGCCATTATTAGATAGGCGCCTTGCAACGTTGAGGAACGGGCGATCGTATCCTCGATCAGGGCTTCCTGACCTTCAAATACGCTGCGCATGTCGCGCGAGGGGAACAGCTTGGGAAACAATTCGTAGAAACGGGTGTCTGCCGCGACTATGACCGTGCAGGGGGCCCGCCTGACCTTCTCGACATTGGTCGGATTGACGTGGGGAAGCAGCCGCGCCTTGGCCTGCGCAGACCGGATGAAGACGAATCTCGCCGGATTGCTGTTGGCGGCCGTTGGCCCCCATTTCGCCAGATCATAGATCGCGCGCACCGTAGCATCCGATACGCGGCGCCCGGTCCACGCGTTATGCGTGCGGGCTTCGCGAAAGAGCCGATCCTGCGTGTTTGAATCGAGGCAATCTAGGTTGTCGTTCATGCCGTTGGTTCCTCCTGGTCGGTTTCCGCTATTCCTTGGCGTTGCCATGCCAGCCACTCCCGCGCGAGGATGGTATCGGCCTCCTGTCCCAGAGCAGCCAGGTCGGCGCGCTCCCAGGCGCGATGATCTTCTGATGCATAGGCCCGGGCGTTGTCGCGATAGAGCAGGGCATCTATGATATTTGAACGGACCTTGTCGATACGGCGCGTGACCCGGCCCGGCGTTCCCATCACCATAGAGTGCGGCGGGATGATCGTCCCGGGCGGCAGAAACGCATGTCCGGCAACGATCGATCCGCGGCCTATCACACAGCCTTCCATGATGGTGGCGCCGGCGCCGATGAGACAGGCCGGCTCGATCGTGCAGCCATGCACGATGGCGCGATGCCCGATAGTGCAATAGGCCCCGATAATCGTCGGTTCGTTCCAGCCGATATGCACCATGGCGTGGTCCTGCAGGCTGGTGCAGGTGCCGATCGAAACATGATTCCGTTCGCAGCGAATGACCGCATAGGGCCACAGGCTGCAGTCCTCGCCCAGGCTGACGTTCCCGAACAGGCGAGCGGTGGGATCGACATAGGCGGCCCGGTTCATCGAGTCAGAACCGGATCACGATCTTGCCATGGGGGCTCCCGGCCTGTGCAGCCCAGGCCTCCGCCGCGTCGTCGAAAGCGTAGCACCGGGTATTGACCTTCAGGTTGCCTTCGCAAGCCATCGCCATCAAACGGTCAAAGGCGGCGCGGCGTTCCGCCGCCGGCCGCTGGCCGGTGCCTACGCCGATATGGCTGCGCGATACCAACTCGCGCAAGGACAGGCTAACAGTCTGTCCCGCCTGTACGCCGATGCTCATCATCCGCGCCCCAGGGCGGGTGGCGCGCATAGCCGCCTCTGCCGGCGAACCGTAGATGACATCGAGTACGACATCGTATCCGCCTGCGGCGGCGCCTTTCAGCGCATTTTCGTCATCGCCCTGGCCCAGCACGACGATGGCATCGGCATCCCCTCTTGCCTTCATGGCCTCCAGTGCGGGCCGATTGCGAGCTGCGGCGACAACCCTGCCAGCACCGAGGAGGCGGGCGACCTGTGCGCCGATCTGGCCTACGGGGCCGGTGGCGCCAAGGATCAGGACAGACTCGCCTGGAACGATCCGGGCTTCTTGCAAAGGCAGGAGCGCGCCCGTTCCGGAAATGGCAAGCGCGACGACCTGATCGTCGCTGAGGGTGGGTGGCGCGGCCCATATCTCGTCATCGGGAACCAGTGTCCGTTCGGCGAGCGCACCGTACGGTGGTTTGCTGTGCCCAAAATAGACGCGGCGGCCGTCGGCCAGATGCCCCAGGCCTTCGCCCGCGGGAACGTAGGGCGCGCCCACCGGGCCAAAAAATCCTTTGGCGCGCATCAGGTCGGTAGGGCCCAATCCCGCCACCGAAACCGTGACGAGGCTGCAGCCCGGCTCCGGCTGCGGCTCAGCGAAAGTTCCCACGGAAAAGCTGCCGTCGGTTCCTATCAGCGCCGCGCGCATGTCATTCTCCAGTCTGGTGGTACGAAACCGGCAGGGGCCGCCCGCTTATGCAAGCGGACGGCCCCCATTTTCCGCGAATGTGGCCGATCAGTAGGAGCCGGGAGGTGAAATCGGATCGGCGTCCGTCGTGCTGCGGCCGTAGATTTCGTATCCGATCGTCGGGATGTTTTGGATGTGGCGTACGCCCATCGAAACGTCGCGCCAGTAGCGGTTGATCGGCTTGTCCAACGAGAATGCCGAAGAGCCGGCCAAGAACATCAGTGATTCGCTGGCGCCGTGGATCAGTTCGATCATCTGCGCGCCGGCCGCGCGGTGGCGCGCCTTTTCGGCCAGTGAAAACTCCTCGCCCAGACCCACCCGGTCCAGCTTGGCGGTGAGGTCGAACAGGATCACTTTGGCTGTGTCGAGCTTTGCCGCAACTTCGCCAAGATCGCGCATATAGGCGCCCGAATTGGTGCGCGGTGTCATGAAGGTGGTCAAAACCGGCTTCTTTGGCGCTTCGGCGGCGACAATTTCCAGCATTGCTTCGACCGCCCCAAGCAACTGGGCGATGCCGGTGGTGCGGACGACCGGGACAGCCGGCAGCAAGTCCGAAGGGGCGCCGAAATGGCGTTTGGTGCGGTCAATCTGCCCTGCGCGTTCGTCCATCAGCGCCATCTGTGCGTCGGGGATGAACACATCCTTGGCGATCGCGGTGTCAGAACCGGTACCCTGCATGCCCGAGACGAACCAGGTGTTTTCGATGGTCATGCTATCCATCGGCAGATAGCACATGTTGATGCCGGGCACGACCGGGCCGTCGTAGCCTTCGAGCACGACACCCTGCTGTGCCCAGGTCGACTGGCGCGAGCCGGACATATAGGGCCACTTGCCGTTGATGATCCAGCCGCCATCGACCTTGCGCGCCTTGCCCGGGGGGTTGTAGGCGCCGCAGACCGGCTGCGGACCTTCGCCGAATACCGCGTCCTGTACGCCGTCGGGGGCCAGGCTCGTGATCCAACTGGTGCCGTTTACGATCTGCATGACCCAGCTCACGGCAGGATCGCCTTTCGCGATTTCAATCTGGACGCGGCAAAAGTCGGTTGGAGAAAGGCCAAAGCCGCCAAGGCGTTGCGGCAGCAACAACCGGAGGAAGCCCTCGTCCTTCAGCATTTTGTCGACGGCAGGCGTAGGGTTTCTGCGCTTTTCGCCTTCGGGGGCCTCGTCCTGCAGGAATTTCCGCAGGCTGCGGGCCTTATCCACGAACGCATCGGCGATCGATTTGTCCGCGAAGCTGCCTGGCGCTTCGGAATCCAGTTTTGCTACGGTAGCCATGAGGTCATCCTTTCTTGTGATCGGTTTGCGAGTTGGCGATCTGCAGGGCCCATTCGGAAAGCCGGTCAGGCGTGCTGTTCCAGATCGCCAGCCATTCTGGCGTGGCGGGAATGATGAGGGTACTCAGCTGCATCCGAACCATCGTGTCGCAGAAGGCGTCGCGGTCGATGGACGTGCCGATCAAGGATTCGAAATAGTCGAACACCGGGCCGAGGGCGCGCGCGACGGCGGCCTTGTGCCGATTGAAGTGGCTGCGCAGGAATTGGAGATGAAAGGCGGGTTCGACTTCGAAAATGCCATCCGGCGAGCGTTCGATCGTAAATCGGCCATAGAACCGCATGACCGCACGAAAGCGTTCGATGGGATCGGCAATGCCTTCTCCCGCTTCGACAATACCTCTCTCAAAACTGCTGCAGACAAACTCGCTCACCGCGGCCAGCACGTCTTCCTTGGACGTGAAATAGCGATAGAGGGTGCCGCGCGAAACGCCGCTGCTTTCGCAGATATCACTCATCGACAGGCGGCGTGTACCCATGCTGCCGATCGCTCGCAAAGTACCGTCAAGAATCTTGAGGACACTGCCTGATTGATCGGTAGCTACGAGTTGGCTCCAGTCAGGATGCGGCACCATTTTCATGTATGGTTTTCCATCTCGGCAAGGTTATGCGGGACACTGACATACCCGGGGAGATGTTGGCCGCCATCGACATTGATCAATTCGCCATTGACGAAGCGGGACATTTCCGAGGCCAGGAACAGCACGACTGGCCCAATATCCTTTTCCGGATCGCCCGCGCGCTTCAGAGGATTGCTTGCCGTCGCCATCTCCAGAAAGCCGGGCACATTTTCGGCAAGTTCGGCGAAAACCTGACCCATCCCGGTAGGGGCAATCGCGTTGGTACGGATATTGAAGCGTCCCCATTCAACCGCTGCGCTGCGCGTCAGGCCCATGATCGCGCCCTTGTTCATATTGTAGTCCGCGTGGAGCCATGCGCCCGTCTGGGCGTCGATCGAGTAGAAGTTGACGATGGAGCCACCGCCACGGGCCTTCATGTGGGGGAAGGCGGCCCGCATCGCCCACCAACTGCCCCATGTGCCGATTTCCAGCGTACGCTTGAGCATTTCGTCGGTCTTCTGTTCCAGAAGGACGTTAGGCGAAAGCAGCGAGGCGTTGTTGACCAGAATGTCGAGGCCGCCGAATTCGGCGACGGCACGATCGATCATCGCCTCGACGTCTTCCTTTACGCCCATGTCGGCCGACATGCCGGCGGCGCGAACGCCGAATTCTTCCGTGATTTGTGTCGCGACCGTTTCCGCAGCAGCGCCGTCGCGGCCCGTGACCAAGATATTCGCGCCGTCCCGGGCCAGGCAGCGGGATATGCCGAAACCGAGCCCCTTGGCCCCCCCGGTGACGATTGCAACCTTGCCCTGCACCAAACCCGTCATGCCGCCGTTCCCATCATTTGCTCGCTCAGGGTGCGGTCCATGTCCATCCGCTCCTGGCAGTAGTCTCTTGTGAATACATAGCCCCGGACGATCCCATCGGCATCGCGGAACAGATACTTGAGGCCCTTCTCGTCATTCGCTTCTTCTTTCCACTCACCATCGACGCCGAATGGTGCAGGAAGGAGAACGACGGGATAGGCAGTGGTCTTGACCTGTACCGAAAGCGGCGGGAAGCGGATTTCGGTTGGCGTGCCCAGCGCACTGGGCGCGATAGCGCGCGCCGCGGACATGATCGGGGTTACATAGGCGGCAAGGCCCTGTGGATATTCCGCGCAGTCGCCAATCGCATAGATATCAGGGTCGCTGGTGCGGCCCGTCTGATCGACCCTGATGCCATGGCTGACTTCAAGACCGGCATCCCGGGCAAGCGCCACATGCGGACGCAAGCCTACGGCGGATAACACGGCAGGGGCATCGATAGTGACGCCATTGTCCAGTTCCGCGCGAATGCCGCCATCGATCTTGCGAAGCGCCACGACCTTGCGCCCAAGGTGCCATTCGACCCCCTTGGCGGCGAGGGCGTCTCGTATCATGTTCCCGACGCCGGGCGGGACAAGCTGGGCGAGTGGGTGGCTGAGCATATCGACCACGACTGGCTGGTAGCCGGTCGCCGAGAGATCGTTTGCGAATTCAGTGCCAACAAGCCCGCCGCCCATGATCAGCACGCGCGCGCCATCCGGCAGTTTTTCGCGAAATGTGCGATAATCGTCGAGATTATTGACGGCCATCGCCAGATGGACGGCATCCCCGTCGATCGGCGGCCGTACCGGATCGGCGCCTAATGCCAGCACCAGCTTGTCGTAAAAGATCGGGCCGCCCGTGGTCAGCACGGCCTTGTCCTCGCGGTCGATCGCTTCGACCAGACGGCCGGCGCGCAAGTCGAGCTTGAGCTGCGCGGTCATCTTTTCCGCCGGCGTGGTAATGAGGGTATCGGCGACCTTGCCCTTGGCGAGCGCCGTGGAGAGCGCGGGCTTCGAGTAGAAATGCCCGTCATCCTGCGTTACCAGCGTCAGCCTGGCGTCCGGCGCGAGCTTGCGAAGCTCACGCAGGACGCCGTAGCCGGCCAGGCCGCTGCCGATAACCACGATATGCGAGGACGATGCCGTCACCGTTTATCCCCGCTCAAAGGAAGACCGCGAGGTTGGACATGCCCAGGGTCGACTGGTCGAGGATGATCTCGCGGCGGGCCAGTTTGTAGGCGCCGTCGACCAGCCGCCAGATGTCGCGACGCTCGGCGCTGAGTCTCTCGTTCTCGGGATTGTCCATTCGGCTGCGCTCGAGATAGAGGTAGCTCACTACTTCATATTCACCCGCCGTTTCGCTTTCGCCAACCCTGACGTTGGTGACGAACCGGCGCGTGCGCGATGGCGGATCTTCCGCCCATGCGCTTTTTGCCAGACGGCCCGTGCGCATCAGCATCGAGCCGTAAGTCTCGTCGAAATGTTTCATAGTTCGAACGACGTCGCGGTCCTTGTTCGGACCATTGCGGGTCAGGCGCAGAGGCGCGGTATAGACGAGGTCCGTCTCAAGATAAGCCACCCAGTCGTCGAACCGGCGCTCATCGAGTGCGGCAGCCTCGTCATAGAGCGTTTCGAGAATACGGTTGTAGATTTCCGATCCCAGCGGCACGCGCTTGGTGGAAACCAGTCCGCGCATGACACTGGCCTTGTCGACGGCGGCTGTCGCGTAATTCACCATTTTATGATCCTCTCTGTTCGCGTCGGCAGGCTCAGGATTCAGCCATCAGATTGTAGTAGGCCATCCACCATGCCCACTGCGTGTCATCCTTGGTGAAGCCGGGATAGAGGTCGCCGCCACCGACCCAGCCTTCGGGCCGTTCGTGACCGTGCAGGGCCTGATACTTGAGTGTGATCGACTTGCTCATGTGGCCGCGCGAATTGCGCATGATTTGCGGCCAGGTATCGGCATCGTCCTGTTCGATGGTGCCCGATGTGCCGGTGTTCCAGATGGCATTCTGCAGCATGTCGCGCTTGACTTCTTCGGGAGCGTCCTTCTCCGCGAAGATGAAATTCACGAATTCCACCTTGTCCGGTCCCTTGGGCACGTAAGTGTGCAGCGACAGCGCGCCCGAGGCACCGCCATCGGCGCGCGGCGCGAAGATGAAGGCAACAAGGATGTTGGGAAACATGCCGCCAACCTGCGGCGGGATGGTCGCGAGCTGGTTGACCTGGTCTTCCGACAGGTTCTTGAACAGCTGCGGAATCAGGTCCTTGGTGATACCCGGCGGCGGCAGCAGGTTGAGGCGTTCTTCGGTGGATTTGCCCTCGAAGCTGACGTCGGCGAACATCTTGAAGGTCTGCGCTGCTTCCAGGCAGCGCAGTGTGTGGCCTTGCGGAACCGACAGATCGACGCCGTACATCCCTGGCGCCGTGTCATAGATCGATTCGGCGGTGCCGCCCATGATCCCGCCTTCCATCAGCGAGCGGTGCAGCGTCAGCGTGTGGAAGCCGTCCGAACCGGACTGTTCGCCGGGGATCTTCCAGTTGCAGGGCAGCATGAAGCGCTGCGGCGGGCCAAGCATCTCAAGGCCGCTGTCGGTACGGCAGAAGAGCTGGTCCAGATAGAACTTAGCGTCTCCCAGGTAATCCTCGAAGGAGAGTTCCTCGTTCCAGGTCGCGAAGATCAGGCCGCCGTAGAGATGCACGCGCGCCTTCTTGAGGCCAAGCTCCTCCTTGGACCGCTTGTTGCCGTGCATCTGCTCCTTCTCGATCGGCGCGCCGATGAAGCTGCCGTCTGCGCGGAATGCCCAGCCATGATAGATGCAGCGGTGCGCATGGGCGTTTCCGGCCTCGGCCGTGCAGACTTTCATGCCGCGATGCGGGCAGACATTGAGCATGACATGAACGTCGCCGGCACGGTCGCGCGAGACGATCACGTTGTCCTCGGCCATGTCGCGCATCACGTAGTCGCCGGCTTTGGGGATTTCGGATTCGTGGCCGAGAAGCAGCCATGTTCGCGCAAAGATGCGCTCCATCTCGAACTCATAGAGTTCCTTGTCGTTCATCACCCGCAACGACACTTCGTTCATGTCGCGGTTGATGAGATCGTTGAGCGTGGTTCCATCGCTCAAGGTTAGCCCGGCGTTGTGCAGCATGTCCCTCTCCTTGGGAAATCCGTATCGAGTCGATCTATACATATTGAACAAAAGTTGTTCAAGTTGTAAAGGCGGTGCAGAAGGAGAGAGAGATGACTCAGAAGTTGAAAGTGGTTATCGATAAGGCGGCTTGCTGCGGCTATGGGGTCTGCGCGGAAATCTGCCCTCAGGTGTACAAGCTGGACGACAACGGCATTGTCTATGTGGACGATGAGATCGTGCCCGAAGGGCTTGAAGAACTGGCTCGCGAAGGTGCGGAAGCCTGCCCGCAAGCCGCTTTGGAAATCGTCGACGCCTGAGCCTCTCCTGTTCGATTATTGAACGTAGCATGCGCCTGTCGCTTCGCCGGCAAACCTGTCCGAGGGTAGGTCTGCCGGCGAAGCGTCTTTAGGAACATGCGTGCAAACGAGAGGAGAGCTGTAGCGTGGGTATCGACACAGGCATTCTGTTCCAACCCTTCGAAACCGGGGGGCTGCATCTGCGTAACCGGTTCGTAATGGCGCCCATGACTCGCAATTTCTCGCCCGGCGGAATTCCCTCCGACGGCGTCGCGGCCTACTATCGCCGCCGCGCTGAGGCTGATGTCGGCCTGATCGTCACTGAGGGCATCGGTGTCGATCATCCTTCCGCCCTCGGACAGGAGTCGATGGGCGGCGGTGCCTCGCCGGTGCTTCATGGAGACGCGGCGCTGGCCAAGTGGCGCGAGATCGTCGCCGGCGTGCACCAGGCCGGCGGGGTCATCGTCCCCCAGCTATGGCATCAGGGCGTGATCCGCGTTCCCGGCACAGGCTATCATCCGGAGGTACCCAGCGCGCGTCCGTCGGGCATCTGGGGGCCGTTCGATGGCGCCATGGTCCCGCCGGACTATCTGCAACTCGTGCGCGAACCCACCGCCCCCTTAACGGAAAACGAGATAGCGGATATTATCGCGGCGTTCGCGCGCAGTGCCGCCAATGCAAAAGCTGTGGGCTTCGATGGCGTCGCCCTCCACGGTGCGCATGGCTACTTGATCGACAGTTTCCTGTGGGCGCAAACCAACCTGCGGGATGACGGATGGGGGGGCGACGGCCCGTCACGCGCGCGATTTGCCGCAGAAGTTGTCCGTGCAGTCCGGGCCGCGACGGCGCCGGATTTCCCAATTATCTTCCGCTTCTCGCAATGGAAGCTCCAGGACTACGGGGCCCGCAACGTCGCGACGCCGGCTGAACTGGAAGCGATGCTGGCACCCATTGTCGATGCGGGCGTGGATATCATGGACGTCAGTACGCGTATCTGGTCAACTCCGGCGTTCGAAGGATCGGACCTGAGCCTTGCGGGATGGGTCAAGAAGCTCACGGGCAAGCCGGCCATTGCCGTGGGGGGCGTTGGCCTGAGCAAGGACCTGCAATCTTCGTTCGCCCAGCCGACAGTGATGACGAACAATCTTCCGCTTGTGGCGGAACGGCTGGCCAGCGGCGAATTCGATCTGGTCGGCGTGGGGCGTGCGCTGCTTATGGATCCTCATTGGGTGCAGTGTATGCGCAGCGGGACCGAAGTAAGCCCGTTTCGGCTGGAGGCGTACGCCTCTCTTTATTAGTGGCTGTCGGCGGCGGCATAGATCTGGATGCGGGCCATATTGGTGCGCTGCGATTGTTGCGCCATGAAGCTGACGGCTTGGGCAACGTCGTCGGGCTGCATCGGCGGTATGAAGCTGTCCCATGACGGCTGGCCACGGCTCTTCATGTCTTCGAATATTTCCGTGCTGGTCGTTCCAGGGGCAACGATGCCGACCTTGACTCCGGTGCCGGCCAGTTCAATGCGCAGGCAGTCGGTGAAGGCTTCCAGCGCGCGTTTCAGTCCGCCATAGACGCCGACGCCTGGTGCCCGGATATTCGCGCCGATGCTCGAGATGTTGATGATCTGGCCACGGCCCGCCGCCTTCATCGTTCGCCCGAACAGCGTGCTGGTGCGGACGACCGTTTCATAGTTGAGCGCGATCATCGGCCGCAGTTGATCAAGGTCGAAGGCGTCGAGCGGCGCCGCGTGCAGAATGCCTGCATTGTTGACCAGGATGTCGGCACGCTCGAAGCGCTCCATTACGAAATCGTGCAAGGCCTGCGCGGCGTCCGGTTGGGTCATGTCGATGACAAAAGGCAGGCTGCCCCGGCCGAGTTCCGCCGTCAGGGCCGCAAGCCGGTCCTTCCGGCGTGCGACGGCGACGATGGTCGCGCCGGCATCCGCCAGGGCACGCGCGCAGGCCGCGCCAATACCTGAAGACGCGCCGGTAACGACAGCGATCCTTCCCTCAAGTGCGGTCACTGGTTTCCTCCCGCGTCGTCGCCGACGAGCCTGATCAGGCGCTTGCCGTCGTTTTCTCCGCGATAGAGACCGGCCAGTGCATCGGGGCACGCCTCGATGCCGTCCAATATGTCCTCCCGCCATAGCAGGCGGCCCTCCGAGATCCATGTGCGCAGTTGACCCACGGCGTCTTGATACCGATCCATGTGGTCGAAAATGACAAACCCTTCCATCCGAGCACGTTTGACGAGCAGGTGGCGTTCGACGCGAGGCCCGGTGGGCCACGGGGTCCAGCGATCGATCGATGCCGTGCCGCAAACGATCACACGCGCCCGTAGTGCGAGATGGGGCAGGACCGCGTCGCTGATCGGGCCCGCGACATTGTCAAAGTAGATGTCGATTCCGTCGGGCGCGTGCCCGGCGAGCGCCGCCGAAACGTCCTGCGCGCGGTAGTCGATCGCCGCATCGTAACCGAACTCGCCGATGCAGCGGCTTACCTTGTCAGGGCCGCCCGCTATGCCGATCGTACGGCACCCCAGGATGCGGGCAATCTGCCCGGCCGCGGAACCGACCGCACCGGCCGCAGTCGACACCAGCACGGTTTCGCCGGCCCGAGGCTGGCCGATCAAGGTGAGAGCAAGGTAGGCCGTCACGCCGTTCGTGCCCAGAATGCCGAGCGAGGCGCGCATTTCGCTCGCGGTGGTCCGCTGGACGATCTGGTCGGGCGTGATGCAGGCATAGTCCTGCCAGCCGAACCAGCCCGACACGCAATCTCCCTCACGATAATCCGGATGCCGCGATTCTATGACTACGCCCGATGCCAAACTGCGCATTACCGAACCAAGCTCAATTGGCTTCGTATAGTTGCCCGTGTCGGCGATCCATCCGCGCATAGCCGGCTCTACCGACAGATAATGGTTGCGCACGAGCAATTCGCCGGGGCCGGCAGCGGGCACTGCGGCTTCGCGTATGGTGAAATTCTCAGCCTGCGCGATACCGGAAGGCCGGAGGGTCAACAGGACTTGCCGGTTCATATCAGTCATCCAGCCCGGCCTTGACCATTGTGAACCGGCGGCGCGAAATCTTCCATCCGTCCGATGTCCGGATCAGGGTGTCGTCATAGAATCCCGCGGCGCGATGGGTGTGCCCTCCCTGAGTTGCCTCGGTCAGGATCGCATCGACATAGCTGTGTGCGATGACCTCGCCGTTTCGGCTTTCGATCACGATGTTTGTGATGCGGTGCATCGTGGCGCCCAGATGCCTATGCGCGCCCTCCATATATTCGACTATTTCGCGCGGGCCGTGCCAGGTGCCGAACGTCCCGTAGTCGGCTTCGAGGTCCGGCGAAAAGCAACTTCGGAACAATGGCCAGTCGCGCGTGTCGATACCGGTCGCGTATCGTAACAGTACGCCGCAAATCTCGCGTTCGTCTTCTGCAGATACCGGCATTTGTCTGATCAGATTGCCATGTGCTCGCATCCCGCTCTCCCTTTTCTCTGGGTGACAGCTTAAGTGCAGTGCACCTGAGCTTGCCCGTCGAAGGATAGGAAAACCCGGCGATGCCGCTGGATTTTGTGCACACAGATCGGCGATGGTCGCAGAGCGGACAGGCTGTGACTGGCATCAGAATCGAAACTGGCGCCAACCTTTTGGGCAGGGCCGCGTTGAACGGCGGCGTTATCACGGCTTGGGTAGCGCGTAGGCGATCAGTTCGTCACTGGAACCGGAAAGCATCGCGCCATGTCCGCCCGCCGCGATCACCACGAACTGGCGCCCGCTCTCCTGTGACCAATACGTCGTCGGCGAAGCATTGCCCCCGGCGGGAAGCCGCGTCTTCCAAAGGAGCCGGCCCGTAGCCGTCTCATAGGCACGGAAGGCATGCTCCTGTGTCGCTCCGATAAAGGTGAGGCCACTTGCTGTCGCTACCGATCCGCCGATATTGGGCACGCCCATGGGAATCGGTACGAACGTGGGAAGGGCCAGGGGACCGCTGTCGCGGGATGTGCCGAAGATCTTGCTCCAGACCATCTTTCCGGTCTTGAGATCGACAGCGCTGATCCGGCCATAGGGTGGCTGCTGGCAGGGGATCGCAATCGGGGAGAGAAAGGGGGCAATCTGGGCTGCGTAGGGCACGCCCATCTGTGCAGCCGGGCCGCCGACATCGCTCATATGCGACGCCGTCATGGGCTTGATGCCGCGGCGGTCGGCTGCGGTGCGGGGAATGAGGTAGTTGTAGTTCGCCACCTGGTTGTTGTTGACGATCATCAGTCCGCGCTCGGGATCGACCGCAACGCCCCCCCAATCGATGCCCCCTAAATAGCCGGGCCAGGTGATCGTGGGGTGTTCTGTCGAAAGCGGCGTCATGTCGCCATCGAAGCGCGCTTCCTTGAAGCGGATGCGGCACATGGCCTGATCGATGGGGGTTAGCCCCCACATGCGCTGTTCGGTCGGGCGGGGGCCACCGAAACTGGGCATCGCGATCGAATAGGGCTGGGTTTTCGCCAGCCGCTCGCCTTTTACGCCGCCCTGCGGCACGGGCCGCTCCGCCACCGGAAGAATGGGCTTTCCGGTGACCCGGTCCAGGAAAAAGATCTCGCCGCGCTTGGTTGGCTGAAGTAGTCCCTTGGTACCGCCAGGAAGGTCGACCAGAGTTGGTTGGGACGCCACGTCATAGTCCCACAAGTCATGATGTGTTGTCTGGAACGACCAGCGCACCGCGCCGCTTTCAGCGTCGAGCGCGACGACTGCGCTGGAGAAGCGATCGTCGTTTGCCGTGCGATGGCCACCAAAATAATCCGGGGTGGCATTGCCGGTCGGGACATAGATGAGGCCGAGAGCTTCGTCCGAACTCATCGGTGCCCAGCTGTTGGGCGATCCGCGCGTAAAAGTCTGACCTTCAGGAGGGAGCCCGTGCCGGTTGGGGCGCCCGATGTCGAATGCCCAGACGAAATCTCCGGTCACCGCGTCGAATGCGCGCATCACGCCGGATGGTTCGCCGGTCTTCTGGCCATCGATGACCCAGCCGCCCAACACCAGCTTGCCGCGCACCAGAGCCGGCGGAGATGTGACGAAGTAGTATCCCTTTTCCACTTTGCCGAGCCCGCTGGTCAGATCTACCTGTCCGCCGCGCCCAAAGCTGGGGCAGGGCCGGCCCGTCGCAGCGTCCAGCGCTATCAGCCGCGCATCAAGCGTCGCGGTGTAGATGCGCTCGGCGCAGAGTCCGCGCGCCTCGGGCACGGAATAATACGTAACGCCCCGGCAGACTGCACCGTAGACACCGGTCAGGTCGGTCTTCGGACTGTGACGCCACAATGTGCGCCCGGTTTCCGGATCGAGCGCGATCACGTCGTTGTTGGCGGCGCACAGGTAGAGCCGGCTGCCAACCTTGATCGGATTGGCCTGGAATGAGGTTCGCACTTTTCCGTCGGCCAATTTGCCGGCATGGAAGGTCCACGCCGGTTTCAGGTTTCCAACATTGCTCGGTGTAATTTGCTCCAGCGGCGAAAACCGTGATCCACCGCGATCATTGCCATAGGCGATCCAGTCCCCGTCTGCTGGCCTCGCAGGGCTTGGGCCCCACGCCGTGCTGGTGCCCGCAGGGGTGCTGTCGGCCCAGAAGGCAAGGGCAATCCCGCCCGCAATCAGGGTGGCCAATCCCGGCCATAGAATGCGCGCGCCGGGCAGCGGCCGGTCGAGGCAGACGTGGCGGCGGTAGGCTGGCGTGAGCATGTACAGCCCCATGCAGACAGGCATGGCAAGGCGCGGCGCTAGCGCCCAGTAATCGAGCCCGGCTTCCCACAAGGCCCAGATGAGATTTGCGCCCAGGAAAGCCCAGTAAAGCGTTATCGACAGCGGCTTTCTACGCCAGATGAGCGCTGCAGTCGTCAGCGTGACGAACCCTGAAAGCAGATACCAGGGCGAGCCGCCCAGCAATGCCAGGCGCCCGCCCAGCCAAAGCAGCGCCACGGCGCTGGTGGCCATAATGAGCAGGAACAGAACATTCAAAACGCGCAGCATGGCCAAGACCTGGTGTATATCGAAGAAAGGGGATCGAACGCCGTTCAGGCCGGCAGTTGCGCGGCAAGCCAGTCGGGCACATTCATGCTGTAGCATTTCTGTTCGTAAAGCCGGCTGATCCGCCAGCCCTCAGCCGTCCGAACGAAGTCGTGGATATACCAAAGGCCAAAGACCAGCGTGTCGGCCTTGCCGCCGTTGCTAACAGTCATCGGGTTGTAACAGGCAGTCTTGGTCTGCGCCCGATCGCCGTTAAACGTGTATTGCGTGGTCGAAACCGCATGCTGAAATGCCAGAATCGGCGTCAGGCTTTCGGCAAGGAATCGCTTGATTTCCTGTAAGCCACCGGACACGCCGACCATCTCGGAATAGTCGATGACCGCGTCGGGCATGAAAAACCGGTCCAGTGCGTCCCAGTCGGATGAGTCCACGGCATAGCAATACCCGACGATCAGATCCTGGATCTCGAACCGATCCGACATTTCTTCCACAGTCAGCGGCATGTTCCCTCCTCAATTCTATAGAATTTTGCTGACATGGTTCATACGCGTCGCCGCCTTTCGTTGGGTAGGTGCAGGTCCGGCCGCGAGAGAAGATCAGCCAGCAACGCTGCAAGATTTGCTGCGTTCAATTTTGATGATGCAAGGAGAGATAATTATGGGCCTCGCCCCGTTCACCGAAGCCGATTTCGTCCTGTCCAAGGAGAAGCGGGCTGAAATCAACGCCGGGCTGACCGAGCGCCAGGCTTTCATGGTCAATCAGTGGATGGACCTGCACGAAGTTATCAACCGCGGCGATTGGGACGGCATGGATGCATTCTTCCACACCGACACGATGACCTACGACAACCCTAATCGTCCCGATCTGGGCACATACGCGGTTTGGAAGTCCTCGCCGCAGGGCCTCTACAAGACGTTTCCGCCCAGCCTCTATCGCACACTGAAGGCTTGGGGCAGCGGCGAAAATGAAGTCTGCGTCCTGTGCCATCACCATGGCAAGCACACCGGCGGCCCTTACATGGGTGTCCAGCCGACGGGCAATGAACTCAATGTGCTGTGGTTCTCTTGGCTGCGCTTCCGCGGCGACAAGATCGATCACATCTATTCGATCTCGGACGTCTTGACGATGTTCAAGGATCTGGAAATCATCGACGTGCCCCAGCCGGTCGATCCCTACAAGTAAGTCGTATTCCCCCTCGACTGGTAACGATCCGGTCGAGGGGGCATCTGGCGACAGGGAAAGTCGCGTTTCTACACCCGTAGGCGGATGAGGATCGCCAAGACTATTCGTCCGTTTGAGGCACCGCATTTCCGGTTTATGGACGGTATCGTTCAGTAGAATCATCGCTACCCCTGCAATCCACTCATGGTGATCGAGGCGCGCACCCACCGCATCACCGTTCATGACGAAAACAACGCCTCAGCCATCTGGGCGCAAGGGGCAGGTTTTTTGTCCCGATGCCACAGGCAGGTTTTCCATTCCGTTTCTTGCAAGAGTGTTGGGCGCGCTGAGCATAGCCTGCAGATCATCGGTGCTGGTGAGCCATCAGCTCGGCGGACATGTCGTTACATTCAGGACCGTGGTGGCGCCGTTCGGTTGAAAGGCAGTGGTTTGCAGCAGGGGGAGAGAAGTGATTGACCGATCTTGATGCCGCGGGCGCGCCGGATGCGTCTTGTACTGCGAAAATATCGGGATGCTCACGCCATTATCCGTGGTACGTGCTTGGTATATTGACGCTTGCCCAGACGTGCCATGGCATCGATCGCGCGATCATCGGCCTTGTCCTTGCACCTCTGGGGCGGGAATTTTTCCTTTCCGATGGCGAGCTGGGATTTCTTGCCGGCTTTGCCTACGGCATTTTCTTTGCGCTTGCTGCCCTTCCTTTTGGTTTCGCGGCCGACACTTTCAATCGGCGCAACCTTATGACCGTAGCGCTGTCGCTATGGAGCGGGGCGACAGCGCTGTGCGGTCTGGCAACCGGATTTTGGACATTGATGCTGGGACGGGCCGCAGTGGGTACCGCCGAGGCTGCAGGGTCGCCTACAGGGATGTCTCTGATCAGTGACTATTTCGGAAAGGACCGGCGGGCGACGGCCATTGGCATCTGGTATCTCAGTTCCGGGATAGGGCTGGCCATCGCGTTTGTAGTGGGGGGCGCGATCGTCGAGCAATGGGGGTGGCGCTGGGCGTTTGCCGCTGCGGGGGTTCCTGGGCTGCTTCTTGCCCCCGTGCTGTTCTTGACGGTCCGTGAGCCGCCGAGAGGCGGTCAGGACGGACCGGATGAAGTAGTAAGCGATGAACAGCAACAGCTAAGCTTGCCTGCCCGCCTGCGGCTGCTGGCCGCAAGGCCGGGCTTGCTTTACTGCATTTTCGCAATCGTGATGATCGCCACCGGCATTTACGGCATGAGCACGTGGCTGTCGACCTATTTGATCAGGGTTTATGATGTGCCGATTGGGCGTTCGGGAATGATCATTGCCGGTGCCTATGGCGGTCTGGGATCGCTTGGCGGGTTTCTGGCCGGCGGGGCTATCGACTGGGTCAACCGGCGCCGAAACGGCTTCGAGCCTGCGCTAACTGCCCGGTTCGGAGCGGCCATACCGATCCTCACAGCCCTTGCCGGCCTAGGCATGGTCATGGTGTCTGACTATGCAACCATGCTCGTCATGCTCATGGCCTGCGGCTTCCTCAGCGCGTCCTACAACGGACCGATATATGCCGTAATCGTCACAATAGCGGGACCTCGCCTTCGCGGGCTGGCGGTCTCTACGGTGCAACTGGGCGCCAATCTGGTGGGGGTCGGGGCGGGCGCCTATCTCATCGGCGCGGTCAGCGACTACGTTGGCGGAGTTGGCGGCGTCGCCTGGGGGATAGGAGCCGCCATGCTGTTCACGTTCGCGGGAGGCATATTGTTGCTGCTGGGCGCGCGGGCTATCGATCAGGATAGAAAGCGCAGTCTGGCGGCATAAGGCGCCCAAGGTCAACGGGTGAAACTGCAGGATCACGAACGGGGCGGCAGCGGCAGGCCCATTCTGGCAAGGTCCTCTGTTGCAGTCCCGCTGCCGGTGCGTCACGGCGTGTTCGTGAAGCGTTTGCCGCTTCGAAGTTTGGGCAGGCGTTGGGCCTGGCTTCGTATCGGGCCTGACACGATGCGCGCTATCTCAGCCGTTACAGGCTGAAGCCGCCATCCACGATCAAGGTTTGCCCGGTGATGTATTCGGCCTGCCCGGATGCCAGGAACGCCACGGCGTTCGCGATATCCTTGCCATGGCCAAAGCGCCGCAGTGCGATCCGCTTGCGCTGGCTTTCCCAGATTTCTGGCGTGTAGAGCGACTGGAGGAAATCGGCTCCCAGTCCGGCATCGATAATTCCTGGAGCGACCGCGTTGGCTCGTATGCCGAAGCGTCCTTCTTCCTTGGCGATGGCCCGGCTCAGCGCCTCGATCCCCGCCTTGGGCACGGACGACAGGGCGTCCCCGGGCGGAAAGCAATAATTCGCTACCGAGACCACCGATACAAAATTGCCGAAACCCTGATCACGGAAATGGGGAAGGGTGGCCGCGATGATCCGGGTGAAGCCGATCAGTTCAACTTCGATCACCTCGCGCCACTGATCTTCGGAGATCATGCTGACAAACGGTTGTTCGATCGCCACGCCGCCAGCAAAGATCATCGTTCCGATCGCACCGAAGCGTTCCACGGTCGCGCGAATGCCGGATTCGATCGAAGTGCGATCCGAAAGATCGCAGGAAACGGCTATTGCCTGCTTTTTGGTGTCGCCCATGGCTTCAATGACGGCATGCGCTTTGCCGGGGGCCGAGCGATAGCCGACCGACACGCCTTCCCATTCTGAGGCGAGACGGTGACAAATCTCGCGACCCAGGCCGCCGGTCCCGCCCACTACGAAGGCTGCCCCGCGGTTCAAAGCGGCATGTGCCTGGCGAGATGCTGCAACAGGCGCTCAGCGAAGCTGTCGTTGCGGTCACCCGTGAACATATGACCGACACCAGCGGCGGTTTCGACCTCAAGTTGCGGCGTCAGGTCCTTGAAGCGTTGCACGCTCTCTTTCGACACGATCTCGCTGAGTTCGGCGCGGACGAGGACGACGGGGGTCGTGACGCGCCGGGCCGCAGCTACCAACGCCTCGGCTTCAGACGGCGGATGCAGGAATTGGGGCTCCGCAGTACGCGGGTCCCAATGCCAGAATAGCCGCCCGTCCTGTTCGCGCATGGCCTTGGCAAGGCCCGAAACATCGGGCAGCAGCGGCTGACCTAGATGCTGATTAAGGGCTGCGGCCGCTTGTTCCAGAGAGGTGAAGCCGGCTTCACTAGCCTTGAAGAAAGCCCGAATTTCATTGACCCCGGTGTCGTGAATGTGGGGCGCAACATCGGCCAGCATGATCAGGCGTACCAGGTCGGGATGGCGCGATCCACCCACAAGTGCCGATTGTCCTCCGCGCGACGCGCCGACCAGGGCCGAAGGACGACCCAGTGCCTGGAGAACGGCTTCGACATCGCGACCATAAGCTTCAAGAAGATAGTCGCCATTCGTAGCCCAGCCACTTTCACCGTGACCGCGCAAGTCGAAGGTTATCCCATAGTAACCCGCCTGCGCCACGCGGCGCGCCGAACCCGTCCATGACCGGCGGCTTTGGCCGCCTCCGTGGAAGAAGCACACCGGTGGGGCCGCCGGATCGCCATAGGCGTCGGCGGCTAGGGTCAAACCGTCGCCGGGCACGTTTATCCGGTTCTTGGCGATCGTGCCCGGCAAGGGATCTTACCCGGCCGTTACCGGCGGAACCATTTCGGCAAAGGAGGGGTGTTCGCCCGGGCCCTTGTAGGCGAATTTGCCGGGAGCATGGTGCCATTTGCCGTCGTTGCGGCTTTCATAGGGTGAGGCGACTTCGATCAGGCAGCCATGCGTGCTCTTGGCACCAACCCAGCTCCACTTCTGCCAGGTCATGTCGGGATCGTTGTAGGTCTGGCCATCGCCGGGCAGGTGGAGCCCCTCGGCCTTCAGCTTTTCCATAGCTCCGGGAACATCGTCCGTCGAATAGCACAAGTGGTGTACATGCTCGCCGACCTTGTCGAGGCGATTGCCCATCGGTGTGCCGGGGGCGGGCTGGATGAACTGGATTTCCGTACCGCCATTGTTGACGAAGGTGGCCCACTTCATGCCTGCATCGTCGCCACTGGAGAACTCGTCATACTTGACGATCCGCTCTTCCAGCGATGCGGGATCGAGCACGCGCAGGATGCGCGTCCAGTCGTCGATGGCCTTGTCGAGATCACGGACGACCATGCAAACGTGAGCGAAAGGTCCACTAGGCATACAACTATCTCCTCGAATTTCAGATTTGCACGATTGCTGTGCCGGCGTTGACCGTGCCGCGGCCCTTGACGTCGAGGGCAAACTCGCATGTCACTGCATTGCCCTCGATCGCCGTGACCTTGCCGGTCACCACAGCGCTGTCGCCGCCATAGACGTTATCCAGGAAGCGCGAATCCATCGCCTTGATCGTTCCGCCGGGAAACGCCTGCATCAGCATGTTCATCATGTAGGCGACATTGATCGGGCCCTGATTGATGACCCGGTCGCCCAGGCCCTTGGCCTTGACCACTTCGACATCAAGGTGGATCGGGTTGGGATCGGCCAGAAACACGGCCCACTGCTTCATGGCTTCCGGACTTACGCTGACGATAGTGAAAGGCGGCAGTTCGTCTCCGACGGCGTAACTCATGCTGCGAACTCCTTGCGTGGCAGGACCCAGACATTGTCGGTTTCCAGAACCTGCGTACCGTCGAGCAAGTGGAGGCGGAGGCGATAAGTGAGCACGTCCATGACGCCCAGCTTGCGGCTGCGTTTGCGCACCAGGCTCAGAATTTCGCCTGTAACCTTATAGCTTTCGCCGACTTTGAGCGGCGCAGCGAAACGAACGCCGCTGCTGCCCATCATCGGGCCGTCCTCGACATCAAACTCGCAAGCTTCGCAAACCCCGGCCACGGTCTTGCCCATCGCGACCTGGGTCGCGACGTAATAGTAGATGGGGTGGGCCGTTCCGTCCGCCGCAGGCTCGATCCCGGTCGAGCGGCACATCGCAGCGTTTTCCTCAGCCGTGATCGTAAACACCTTGGTGCCGTCCAGCGAGGTGCCGGCAGCGGGCGGTGCGGGGGGCAGTTCGTCAAGCTCGCTCATAACATAAGTGGTCCCTAGAATGAACGCGGCAGACCGAGACTCTCGGCGATCGTGTTGCGCACCATTTCATTGCTGATCGGCGTCATGCGCAGGATGCGATGGTCGCGCCAGTACCGCTGCATGTCGGTTTCGGCAGAATACCCCATGCCGCCCAGAATCTGGATACCCAGGTCCGCCGCCTTCACGGCATTTTCCGTGGCCACCATCTTGAGCATGTTCGCCTCGACTCCGCAGGGCATGCCGTTGGCCTGCATCCAGGCGACGTTGTTGAGCAGCAACTCGGTGGTCTTCTGCCAGGTTGCGATGTCGGCCACGTAATGCTGGAGCACTTGGAACCGGCCAATGATACCGCCGAAGGCCTTGCGCTGCTTCATGTAGTCGAGCGCGTCTTCCAGAACCCCGTCGATTGCGCCCAGGCACTGCGCTCCGACCATGATGCGTTCGTTGTTGAGTGTCGGCAGCATCGCATACCAGGCCTGGCCCGGCTCACCCAGCACGTCCTCGTCCGGGACAAAGACGTCTTCGTAGTGCACTTCACACGACCCCATCGCACGCATTCCCAGCTTTGGAAGCAGTGACGTGGTGATGCCGGGCGACTTGGCATCGACAAAGAACATGGTCAGGCCATGGTGCTTTTTCTCGACGTTCTTGTCGGTACGGGCGAGGACCAGTAGCCTGTCTGCAGCTTTGGCGCCGGTCGTCCACATTTTGGCGCCATTGAGGCACCAGCCGCCATCGACCTTTTCGGCATGGGTCTTCATAGCCCCCAGCACGTCCGTGCCGCCGTCAGGTTCGGTCATGGACAGTGAGACACGCAGTTGCCCTTGCGCCATGGGTCGCAGCCAGCGGTTCTTCTGTTCCTCCGTGCCGACAGCGCCGATGGTCTTGGCGCCGCCAAAGGATGTCAGGCCCCAGACCCACAACAGACCGCCTGCAGTCCGTGCGAATTCGCGGGCGAAGATCATCTGCATCATGACGTCGCCGCCAAGGCCGTCATATTCCTCGGGAATGCCGATGCCGAAGAATCCCTGCTCGGTCAGCTTGTCCCACAGCGCATAGGGGTAATTTTCTTCGTCAGCCTCCAGCGAGCGCATCCAGTCTTTGGGCGCTTCGGCATCGACCCAACGCCGTACAACGTCGCGAAATGACCGTTGCTCCTCAGTCAGCGAAAAATCCATTGTCGTTCCTGTTCCTTTGCCGGAACACCAGACACGCCCGGTGCCCTGTCAAAACCTACCAATCTATAGGGTGGGAGGGACGAAGTGGAACATTTGGTCAATCATCATGCCAATTTGGTCAGGCACTGGCGCTTGCTCGACAGGATCACCGTCACTGCCAGCTGTGTTGATCGCAATGCCCAGAGGCGTCGGCCAGCCTCGAAGCGCGTGCGTGATCGCCCGAAGCTGCTGGAGCGTTGCGACGGCGGCCTGCCATCCGGCAGCGGTTGCAATGCTGCCTACCGGGAGGCCGTCGAAATAGCAGCGCTCATCCCGGCTTAAATCCTCAACATAATCAAGCGCGTTCTTCACGAAGCCGGATATTGCGCCATGATAACCCGGCGAACCAATTATAACGGCATCAGCAGACCGGAGTGTGGCAATATATGCGCGCGCAGCTTCGGACCTATCGGCAGACTCCGGTGCGTAATGTGGGAAGTTGATTGCCTCGCCGGATAGCAATGTGGTGCGAGCGCCTTTCGTCTCGGCAATCGAAAGAGCCTTCCGAAGGGCGCGCTCGGTCGAAGAGTAAGCGCGCATGGTGCCGCCAATAGCGACAAAATGAAGTTGGCGAGTCAAATCGAAAGCCCTCCCTCGACCGGTATGATAGAACCCGTCACATAGGCGCCGGCACGCGATGCGAGATAAATGGCTGTGCCGGCCAGATCTTCCGGTGTACCCACACGGCCGCGCGGCACCATGTCTTCGATCATCTTGCGCATTTCATCAGACGTGATGACGGTCATTTCGGATTCAAAGAACCCGGGGGCGATCACATTCGCGGTGATGTGGTCTCGGCCGAGCCGTTTGGCGAGGCCCTTGGCCATCCAGTGGATCGCTCCCTTGGACGCCTGATAGGCATAGTTTTCCTTGGGTCCGACTTTCAGTGCGCCGACCGAGCCGATATTGATCAGCGACGCGGGGCGGTCCGCGGTGCCGCCTGCGCGCAGTAGCGGCAGGAACTTCTGCAGGATGAAGAACGGAGCCTTCAGATTGAGATCGACTACGGGATCCCAGTCTTCCTCGCTATAATCGTCGATGGGGGCTTCTGCCATCGTCCCGGCATTGTTGACCAGAATGTGCAGCGCAGCTTCTTTGGTGGCCACGCGGGCCGCCAAAGCTTCGATTCCGGGCAGAGTCGAAACGTCTGCGGCGAGCCCGATGCAGGCCCCGCCCGTTGTTTCGCTGATTTCCCGCGCAGCGGTAAGGACTTTGGCTTCCGTGCGGGCGCAGATATAAACCTTGGCGCCCGCCATTGCGAGCCCCGTTGCGATATGCTTGCCGATCCCGGCCGATCCGCCGGTGACCATGGCCACGCGGCCTTCGACGGAGAACAGATCGGCCACGTTCATGCCGACACCTTGCGGCCGACGATCTTGAGGATAAGGTCTACCGTGCCCTCGGGGTCGCCGACGAGCAGCGCATGATCGCCCGGATGCTGATGCATCGTCCAGCCGAGCGCGCGGGCGCGTTCGTGCATGGCGGTCATGACGGTGACTGCGGCCGCAATGTAGTCCACCGGCTGCTTGATCGTTTCCGCCCCAACGGCGATCCGGCCCGCCGTGGCCTTCATCGGCTGATCGGACAACTTGTCCAGCAGCCATTGCTCGCGGGCAGGGTCCATCAGGTGTGGGTGTTCCTTGGCGGCGGCGCGCTGCATCTCGTGCACGCCTGAGCCGACAGGGCCTTCGCCGGCTTCCAGCATGGCATCCAGGGTGGCGACGTGCTCTTCGGGCATATAGCCCATCAGCGAGGCAATCCGTTCGCCCGAATAGGGCACGATGGCGTCGAGATAGATGACAGAGGCAATCCGGTCGCCGACTTGTGCGATCACGCCGGGCGCTACGGTGCCGGCATAGCTGTGCGCGACGAGGATCACATCATGAAGGTCTTCATATTTGAAGACATTGACGATGTCCTGCACATGGGTCGCGTTGCCGACGTCGCGGCCGGTCAGGTGCTCGCGCTCACCGAAGCCGGTGAACGTCGGCGTATAGACGGTGTGGCCCTTGGCCTCCAGCAGGGCGCGGACATATTTCCATGTCCAGCCGCCCATGCCGCCGCCGTGAAGAAGTACGAACGTGCTCATGGTTTTTACGCCTCCGCCGGTTCTGTGTTCTGGATGAATTCCGGGAAAGGGTCCGGCCCCCATAGGAACATGCTGTCCTCGGGGGCGTGGTTCTCCGCAGGCCAGTCCACGTTGTGCGGAATGAAATCGATGTCTGCGGAATATTCGCTGAAGCTGCCCCAGGGGTCACGCACGTAATAGAAATAGTTGGCGCCCAGGACGTGCTGACCGAGGCCCCAGTTAGGCCCGTATCCTGCGCGGGACATGGCCGCGCCGCCAAGGCCGATTTCCTGAATCGATCCCATGTCCCAACTGTTGTGGTGCATGCCGCGGCGATCGGAAAGGACCAGGGCCAACAAGTGATGATCGCTGCCATGGACGCCATGGAGGAACGCGACAGCCGGCTCGCTCTTGTCCGACAGGCGCAGCCCCAGGGTCTTCTCGTAGAATTCGATGGCGGCGTTCACGTCCGTCGTGAAGATCGCGAAGTGTGACAGGCGGCGCGGATGAACCTGCGGCGCCTGGCTGTTCAGGATCGCGCCCGATGTGCCGGGGGCGGCACTGGGCGAGGTGAACGCGCACTTTTCGTCGGGAGTGGCCTTCTCGCCGACGCGGACATTCAGCGGCAGCTTGTCGAAACCCTCGAACCAGATGCCATCCGGATCCGCGCCAACTGGCGGGTCGATATATGTCACACCGCATGCGTCGAGGTGCTTGCGGAACGCATCGATCTCGTCGGCATAGACGCCAAAGCTCAGGTAACGCAGCTTCCTGGCGCCGTTGCCCTTGGTGATGACGGCCCAGCAATGCGGATGGTCCTTGGTATAGAGCTCGAGCGCACCGTCCCTGTCTCGAACCTCGAGACCGAAGAGCGTGTAGAACGTCCGGGCCTCTTCTAGGTCGGGCACTTGCAAAGCAAAATGGTCGATCGAGTGGACGCCCAGCACATGGGGCCGGCGGCCGGATTTCACTTGGTCTTTCATGCTGTCCTCCCTGCGCGGGGCCGGGCGGCTCTATCGAGCCGCCCGTGTCGTTTCAGGCTGCCTTGATCGGGTTGACCAGCAGGCCGACTTTTTCGATCTCTACTTCGCAGACATCGCCATCCTTCATGAACAGCGGGGGATTGCGTGCCAGGCCAATGCCGGACGGGGTGCCCATGACCAGAATGTCGCCGACCTCAAGCGTGAAGCAGGTTGAAAGCAGGGCAATGGTGTCGACCACGTCGAAGACCATGTCGGAGGTATTGGCGCTCTGGACGACCTGGCCGTTGAGGCGGGTTTCGATCTTGAGGCCAGCGCCGCCTGCGGGCAGTTCGTCCGCCGTGACAAGCCATGGGCCGAAAGCGCCGGTGTCGTCGAAGTTCTTGCCCACGGTCCACTGCGGAGTCTTGAGCTGGTAATCGCGAATCGAGCCGTCATTGAATACCGAATAGGCAACGACGTGAGACAGGGCGTCTTCCTTGCTGATGTCCTTGCCACCCTTGCCCAGAACCGCGATGAGTTCGCCTTCGTAGTCGAGCTGGTCGGAACATTCCGGCTTGATGATCGGTGCGCCGTGACCGATCAGGCTGGAATTGAAACGGCCGAACACGGTCGGGAACTCGGGCACTTGGAACCCGCCTTCGGCCGCGTGATCCTTGTAGTTCAGGCCAAGGCAGATGATCTTGGGCGCCTTTACCAGTGGAGGAAGGAACGTCAGGTCGTCCATCGCCACGGACGTGCCCGCGGACAGGACCTTTGTGCCGGCCTCGGTGAGGGCGTTGCCGCCTTCCGCCACGAGCGCGTCAAGATCACAAAGGGCGCTGTCACCGAACAGCACCTTGATGTCCTCGCCGGTATCGACCGCCAGACCGGTCTGCCCGTCCTTGGAAACTTTAGCGAAACGCATGATTCGATCCTCCTGAAACGCCTTGTCCGTGCAGCCCGCCGGGGCGATGGTCAACATTAAAATATATTTCTATAGATGAAATATACTTACATTAGTTGCTCCGGTTTCCAAAGCTGCTATTGCTTTTGAGATGAAGAAAAAGATGAGCCTGACCGAGCGGGCGTACCGCCATTTGCGCGACGATCTCCTGACCTGTCGGCTGGTGCCTGGCGAGCGGATCAACATCAAGGATGTCTCCGACAGCCTTGGTTTCAGTCTCGGTGCGGTGAGGGAAGCGCTTTCGCGCCTCACCTCCGAAGGGTTCGTAACGCAGGACGAAGCGCGGGGCTTTCGCGCGACGCCGATTTCGATGGCGGATCTCAATGATCTGGTGACTGTGCGCAGCGAAATTGAGGGCCAGTGTTTGCGCCGTGCGATCGCGTGTGGCGGGATCGATTGGGAGTCTGCGATTGTCAGTGCCGCGCACCGCCTCAGCAAGACTCCGACGCGCGATCCGGCCGATCCGGCACGGCTCAACGAAGACTATGCCGATGCCCATGCCGCTTTGCATCATGCCCTTGTGGCTGCGTGCGACAGTCCTTGGTTGCTGAAGATGCGTGACTGGCTCTACAACCAATCGGAACGCTATCGCTATCTGACTGTTCCGCTCGCCAATGGTGAACGGGATCTGGCCCATGAACATGCTGAAATCGTGGCGGCGGCGCTGGCGCGCGATGCGGACCGCGCCGTCAAGTTGCTGGGCCATCACCTTGTCACGACGGCCCGCCTTTTGATCGATGCAAGGGCGGGTGCCGCAGCCGATGAGGGAATCCCTTTTCTCGGCGTCAAGGCGGGCTGAAGCCATATTCAGTTCTGCCGCTTCTGTCCGGTGCCGCCTCCGCTAGCCGGCATCAGCATATTGCTCATCCCGCCATCGACCAGCACGTCGATCCCGGTGATGTGACTGGCCAGTGGGCTGATCAGAAACAGGATGGCGTTGGCCACCTCCTCGGCCGTGCCTAGCTTGTGTAGCGCAATATTCGCTTCGCGCTCGTCCCGCGCGGTCGGATCGCTGTAGCCCGCGGCTGTCATCGGCGTGTAGGTCGGACCCGGTGACACGGTGTTGCATCGAATGCCGTCGGTGCCCCATTCGATGCTGAGCTGCCGGATCATCATCAACAATGCCGCCTTGCTGGTCGAATAGAAGCCTAGGGCAGGGGTCGGCTGGGTGGCCGACATAGACGCGGTGGCCACGAATGCGCCCTTGCTGGCTTTCAGGTGCGGGTGCGCGGCCTTGCCGAGCAGCCAGGCCGACTTGGTGTTTATAGCGAAGATACGATCGAAATCGGCGACAGGCAGATCGACGAGCGCGCCGCCCATGATGATGCCGGCATTGCTGATGACGGCATCGATGCCGCCCATGTGGGCAAGAGCGGCTGCGACGATCCGTTCGCCGCAGTACTCTTCGGCGAGATCTACAACGCAGGCAGCCGCGGCAGGGCCGATCATCTCGGCAACCTGCCTGAGGTTCTCCGCGTCGCGGTCGGCAAGGAGCATCCGGTGTTGCCCTGCGATGACCTTTCCACCCGCCAGCAGCTCGGCGCAGGCCCGGCCAATGCCACTCGCCGCACCGGTGATGATCACACGCATTTGTCTCTCCCTTTGTCGCTGGCCGGTATTGGGCCGGCAGGTCAGTCGCTCAACCCAAGCTCATCCATCAGCGCGGTGCGCAGCTTGAATTTCTGGATCTTGGACGCGGACATCGGCCATTCCTTGATGAAGCGGATGTGCCGCGGCACCTTGAACGAGGCGATGCGCGCCTTGGCGTAGGCGATCAGTTCATCCGCATCCACCGTCAGTTCGTCATTGCATTCGATATAGGCGGCGGGTATCTCAGCCAGCCGTTCGTCCGGGAGGCCCACGACTTGCGCCAGCCGGACAGCGGGATGGGTGGCAAGCACCGCCTCGACTTCGGCGGCAGCGACATTCTCGCCGCCAACCTTGAGCATGTCCTTGAAACGGCCATGGAACATGACGTGGCCGTGTTCGTCGATCGATCCGATATCGGCGCTGTGATACCAGCCTTCCAGATCAAAGGCTTCCGCTGTCTTTTTCGCGTCCTTGTAGTAGCCGTCGAACAGATTATAGCCACGGATGAGGATTTCGCCGCGTTCATCGACGCCCATTTCTTCGCCGGTCTCGGGATCCACGATCTTCATTTCGATCCCCGCAAGCGGATAACCTAGTTTCTTGAAGCCCATCTCGGGGTCCATCGCGTAGCCGCCGGTCGTTACGATGCCGGTGGCCTCGGTCATGCCCATCGTGCCGACTTGCAGCATGTTCGGGGCCTTTTCGCGATAGGCCTGCCCGACACGGTCCGGCATGAACGCGAAGCAACTGTTTTGCAGCCGGACGGACGAAAGGTCTGCGGTTTTCCACAAGGGATGGGCAATCATCGCCTGGTGGAACGTGACGAACGGCAGGAACATCATCGTTACCCGTTCGTCCTCGATCTGCCTGAGACTTTCACCCGCATCGAAATGGGGCTGGCCGATGAACGTGCCGCCTACCTCGATTGCTCCCAGCATGCAGAGCATTGCGGCGATGTGGAACAGCGGCAGCGGCGACCATGCCCGCTCGTCATGCTGAAACGCCCAGCGGTAGCGGGCCAGATTGGCGGCCTCACGCGTGACCGCCTCATGACTGAGCAGGCATCCCTTGGGATTGGCTGACGTGCCCGACGTATACAGTATCATGGCAGTGTCGCGAATGCGCACTGTCAGGCGGGTCCGGTGGATGTCCTGATCGCTGACGGTCATGGCCGCGGCGTCAAACATCGCCTGATCGATAAAGCCGGACGCGCTGCGCCCGCCGAGCATGACGATACGCCGCAGCAGCGGCGCTTCGGGCAGATGCAGGGTCCGGGCATCGGCCTGGCTGGCCAGGTCCGGGAACGCCTCGCCCAGACGTTTGCCGAAATCGACGTGCTCGCTGACCACGTCATTGGTGACAATCGTGGTCAAGTCGGCGTTCTCGGCCACGTAGGCCATTTCGGGCGCCTTGTAGCGTGCGTTCATCAAGACCGAGATGGCCCCAAGCATCGCATTGGCGAACAGGGTCTCGACGAACTCGATGCTCGACGGCAGCAGAATGCCAACATGATCGCCGCGCTTTACGCCCAGCGCCTTCAGCCCCCTGGCCCGGCGCAGCACGCTGGCGGCAACTTCGTTGTACGTCTTGCGCTCGCCTGGAAAAACCAGCGCTTCCTTGTCTCCGGCAACGTCCCTCCCTTTCAGCAAAAGGTCGCCCAGAGTCGTCGCAGAGACGCGAATTGCGGCGTAGTCCTCGCCCTTAGTGCCCACCAGTGTCCGCTCCAGAATGGTCGTTCGATTTAGATGCAAGGTTTGTTTGCAGCACGGCCGGTGGCGTGCGCCTTTCGTTGGATAGGTGCGGAAAGGGCAGGTCACCTCAAGAGCGGATTGGAAATCAAAAATCTGGAAGATCACTGGTCGGGAATTTATGATGGAAGCCTATGTCTACGATCATGTTCGCACGCCGCGCGGCAAGGGCCGTCCTGATGGCGCGCTGCATGAGGTCACGTCGGTCGAGATGGCAACGCAGCTGCTGCAGGCGTTGCAGCAGCGCAACGACCTGGACACGTCGCTTCTGGACGATGTCATTATCGGCATGGCCCAGCCGGTGGGCGAGCAAGGCGGGGTGCTGGCGCGCGCGGCGGTGCTTCAGGCCGGTTACGCCCAGACCGTCGGTGGGCAGCAGATCCATCGATTCTGCGCTACCGGCCTTGACGCCGTCAGCCTGATCGCAGCGCAGGTTCATGCGGGGATGATCCAGGCCGGTATCGGCGGGGGTGTTGAATCCATGAGCCGGACGGTCATGGGGTATGACTCGGGCGCCTGGACTTCAGATCCCGCAGTGGCTTGCCAAAATCACTATGCGCCCCAGGGTATCGGGGCGGACATGATCGCGACGCTTGATGGCTATACCCGTGAAGACGTCGACAGATTCGCGGTCGAGAGCCAGCGCAAGGCGGCCAATGCCTGGGAGCAGGGCTATTTCAAGAAGTCCATCGTCCCTGTGAAGGATGTTCTCGGCGAAGTTCTGCTCGACCATGATGAGCACATGCGCCCCGGCACGACCGTGGACAGTCTGGCCAAGCTGAAGCCGGCATTCGAAGGGTTCGGGAAGGCGGGCTTCGAGGCGGTCGCCAAGGCCAGGTATCCCGAGATCGAAGATATCAGCTACGTCCATCACGGCGGCAACAGTTCGGGCATTGTCGATGGATCAGGCCTGGTGATGGTGGGGTCGAAGGAATTCGGCGTGAAGGCCGGACTCAAGCCGCGAGGCAGGATCCGTTCCTATGCCAATATCGGATCGGAACCGACGATCATGCTGACGGCCCCGTCGGCCGTTTCGCGCAAGGCGCTCAATGCTGGCGGGATGACCGAGAAGGACATCGATCTGTGGGAGCTTAACGAGGCCTTCGCCAGCGTGGTCCTGCGCTATCAGCGCGAGATGGACATTCCCGATGACAAGATCAACGTCAACGGCGGGGCGATCGCCATGGGCCATCCGCTCGGCGCCACTGGTGCCATGCTTGTAGGCACTGTGCTGGACGAGCTGGAGCGCCGGGACCTGAACGCCGGTCTCATCACCCTTTGCGCTGCCAATGGCCTCGGCACGGCCGCGATCATCGAGCGCGTCTGAGCTCGCAACCGAAATTAGAGAGCGGGAACATCCCATGAAGACTATGCGACTGGATAAGGCCGAGGACGGCTTCGCGATCCTGACCCTTGACGCCGATGGCGCAATGAACGTCGTCAACGACGATTTCATCGCCGACATGGAGCAGGTCACCAAGCTGGTGGCCGGCGACGACGCCATCAAGGGCGTGATCGTCACGTCGGCCAAGAAGACGTTCATGGCGGGCGCCGACCTCAAGCAGCTCGTGATCGGCTTTGAGACGCTGACCCCTGCAGAAGCTTATGCCTTTTCCCAGCGCGCCACCGGAATGCATCGTGCGATCGAACACTCGGGCAAGCCCTGGGTCGCCGCGATCAACGGGCTGGCCCTGGGCGGCGGCTTCGAACTGGCGCTGGCCTGTCATCACCGCATCCTGGTCGACGATCCCAAGGCGCTCGTCGGCCTTCCCGAAGTTAACGTGGGCCTGCTGCCGGGCTCGGGCGGCACCGTGCGCCTGGGCATTATCGCGGGAATGAAGACCGCGCTCGATCTGCTGCTGTCCGGCCGCTCGGTCGGCCCGGCAGAGGCGCTGAAGCTGAAGATCGTCGACGAGGTCGTCCCTGCCGGCACGCTGATCGACGCAGCAAAGGCCTGGCTCGCCACTGGTCCCGATGCGGTGAAGCCTTGGGATGTCAAAGGCTGGGTTCCGCCTCAGAAAAAGGGCATGACCGTACCCGAGGATTCGGCTGCCTACATGATGGCCACGGGCGGCCTCGCGAAGAGTGGCTACAATCAGCCGGCCCCCTTGGCGATTCTCAATTCGGTGTTCCAGGGGCTCCAGCTCCCCTTCGACAAGGCGCTGGCGGTCGAGGGCAAGCATTTCGCCAAGCTGCTGACCAATCCCGTGGCGCGCAACATCATCCGCACCACCTTCATCTCCAGGCTGGCCGCCGAAAAGGGTGCGCGCCGTCCGGAAGGCGTGCCCAAGTTCGAGGCGAAGAAGGTCGGCGTGCTGGGCGCGGGTATGATGGGCGCCGGCATTGCCTTCGTTTCGGCCAATGCCGGGATCGATGTCGTGCTGATCGATCGCGACACGGTAACGGCCGAGAAGGGCAAGGCCTATTCGGCCAAGGTTCTCGGCAAGCTGACGCAGGACCAGGCCGACGCCGTGCTGGCACGGATCACACCGACCGACGATTTCGCGCTGCTGGAAGGATGCGATCTGGTGGTCGAGGCGGTGTTCGAGGATACCGAGATCAAGGCCGAGACCACGAAGAAGGCCGAGGCGGTGCTGCCCGCCCATGCCGTCTTTGCTTCCAACACATCGACCCTGCCGATTTCGCAGCTGGCCAAGGCTTCGCTGCGGCCCGACCAGTTCATCGGCCTGCATTTCTTCTCGCCGGTCGATCGCATGGCTCTCGTGGAAGTCATCATGGGCCAGCAGACCAGCAAGGAAACGCTGGCCAAGGGGCTCGATTTCGTCGCCCAATTGCGCAAGACGCCGATCGTCGTCAATGACAGCCGCGGCTTTTATACCAGCCGTGTGTTCCAGATGCTGATCCATGAAGGCGCGGCGATGCTGGCGGAAGGCGTACCCCCCGCCGTGATCGAGAATTCCGCAAAGGCTGTCGGCATGCCGGTAGGGCCGCTCGCGCTGCTCGATGAACTGACTCTCGACCTGCCGCTAAAGATCGTCGATCAGGCGATTGCCGAGGAAGGCGACAAGTACACGCCGCCTGCGGGAACGGCCGTGATGCGGCGCATGAAGGATGAAATCGGCCGGTCCGGCCGCAAGTCCGGCGGCGCGTTCTACGAATATCCGGAGGGCGGTAAAAAGCACCTGTGGGCCGGCCTCGGTGAATACTTCCCCGTAAAGGACGGATGGGATGTCGAAGAGCTGAAGCGGCGCTATCTCTATGCCCAGGCCATGGAAACGGCACGGTGTCTGGAAGAAGGCGTCCTCGAGACGCCCGAGGACGCCGATCTGGGTGCCGTCTATGGCTGGGGGTTCCCGACCTGGACCGGCGGGACGATCAGTTACATCGATACGATCGGCATCGAGAATTTCGTCAAAGAGGCGGACCGCATGGCGCAGCTTTACGGGCCGCGCTTCCTGCCCTCTGCCTGGCTGCGGGAAAAGGCTGCCAGAAGCGAAGCGTTCTATGCCCCGGCTGAAGACGCCAGCACCAAGGAAGCGGTGCCGGCATGAAGCGGTTGACGTTCGAGCCCGAGCACGAGCAGTTCCGCGACAGCGTCGTCAAGTTCATGAAGGCGGAAGTGGGGCCCCATGCCGAACGTTTCCGCGAGCAGGGCATCGTTGACCGCGAACTGTTTCGGAAAGCGGGCGCTCAGGGACTGCTGTGCACTTGGGCCGATGAGAAATATGGCGGGGCGGGGACCGATGATTTCCGCTTCGAGCAGATCATCATCGAAGAAAACATGCGCCACGGCGACATCGGTTTCTATATCAATCTGCATAACGATCTCGTCGCGCCCTACATCGCCAAGTTGGGCACGGAGGAGCAGAAGGATCGCTGGATGCCGGGCATCGTCAGCGGGGATAAGATCCTTGCCGTCGCGATGACCGAGCCATCGACCGGCAGCGACCTGGCCGGCATGCGCTCCAGCGCGGTGGACAAGGGCGATCACTGGCTGCTGAACGGCGCCAAGACCTATATCTCCAACGGCATCCTGAGTGATTTGATTGTGGTGGCGGCGCGCACCGATCCGGAAAGCCGCCACGGCCTGGGGCTGTTTGTCGTCGAGCGGGGCATGGAAGGCTTCGAGCGCGGTCGCAAACTTGAGAAGATGGGCATGAAGGCGCAGGATACTGCCGAACTCTTTTTCAGCGACGTCAAGGTGCCGAAGGACAATGTGCTGGGCGATCCGGCGCAGGGGTTCCGTTATCTGGCCCGCTTTCTAGCTCAGGAACGTCTCGTTGCCGCGATTGGCTTCATGGCCACCGCGCAGACCGCGTTCGACATCACGCTCGACTACGTCAAGGAACGCAAGGCGTTCGGCAAGCCCATCGGGGCGTTTCAGAACAGCCGCTTCAAGATGGCATCCATGCGCGCTGAACTGGATGCGATCCAGACATATGTCGATCAATGCGTACTGCTCCTCAACGCTGGCGAACTTAGCGCAGAGGATGCGTCGGCTGCCAAGCTGCTAGCGAGCGAGCTTGAGGGTCGGGTCATGGACGAATGTGTCCAACTCCACGGCGGGGCGGGCTACATGGAAGAATATCGGATCTGCCGCATGTATACGGATGCGCGCATCAGCCGCATTTTTGCCGGTACGAGCGAGATCATGCGCGAGATCATCGGACGCGGCCTCGGGCTGGATGAGAGAAAGCTCGGCTGATGGCAGTGCTGGATATCGATCGGCTACTTTCCTATCCGGTGCCGGAATATCGTGAATCCTACGATTTGCGCGACACGATTCTTTATGCTCTCGGGGTCGGGGCAGGGCTATCAGAAAACGTCGATGAGCTTGGTTTCCTTTACGAACGTGACCTCAAGGCGCTGCCGACGATGGCATTGGTGCTGGGAACGCCCGGCTTCTGGGCCATGGACCCGAAGACCGGGCTGGACTGGCAGCATATCCTGCACGGGGAAGAATCGCTCGTGCTACATCGGCCGATCGAGGCTGAAGGCGAACTGGTCGGTAAAACGTGGGTCGAGGATATCGCCGACAAGGGGCCTGGCAAACCGGTCATGATCCGAAGCCGCCGGACGCTTTCGACACTTTCGGGGCTGCTCGTGGCGGAAATGTCTGAATTGTGGGTGGTGCGCGGCGCAGGCGGTTTTGGCGGCGAGCGCAACCTTCCGGGCGAACCTTTGCCGCCGCTGCCCGATCTGCCAGCCGACTGCACCATCGAACTCCCGACCAGCCGCAATCAGGCGCTGATCTATCGTTTGTCGGGTGACCGTAATCCGCTTCACGCCGATCCCGAACTGGCCAGAAGCGTCGGTTTCGATGGACCGATCCTGCACGGGCTATCGACCATGGGCGTGATCGGCCGGGCACTGATCCATATGTGCGCGGAGGGCAATCCCCGTCACCTGCGCTCTATGAAGCTGCGCTTTACGGCGCCAGTCGTGCCCGGGGACGTAATAGCGACCGAGATCTGGGACGAAGGGGATGGCTCGGCGCGTTTCCGTGCATCGGTGCCCGCACGCGGTGTGGTCGTCGCGGATTGCGGTATCGCCACGTTCGGCAGGATATGATTCCCAGCACAGTCATCGCGGTTCCCGCTCATCCTGCTCCGGCTGCGGCCGGGTTGTCATTCCTGGTCGGCACTTGTGTTATCTTGGCCGCGATCCTGCTGTGGTGGCTGTTGTCGGGCGAACGTCACCGGCACGGTTATATGCTGCCACTGGTGTTCGCAGGCACGGCGCTCTCCGCCGTTCTGATCGAGCCGATCTTCGACAATACGCTGCTCTACTGGTATCCGCCGGTCAACGATCTTGCGTTTTTCCGTGGCTACGACAGGACGATCCCGTACTACGTGCCGCTGGGCTACGCGTGGTTTTTCGGCGGTAATGCCTATCTGCTTGCACGGCTGTTCGCGAAAGGGGTCGGCCGGGGACTGGTGTGGCTGCTGTTCGCCGGCACTGTGGCGATCGACTGGCTGGCAGTCTCGATTTGTGAGTGGCTTGACCTCAGTGCCTTTTATGGCCCGCAGCCGTTCCATCTTGTCGGTTCGCCGCTGTGGTTCTCGTTTTGCGACGCCACCGGCGCTTTCGTACTGGCGGCAGCCTTGCGCCTGTTCGGCAATCACCTGACCGGCGAGCGGCAGGCGTGGTTGCTTGTCCTGCCCACGTTCACGTACGGTGGAACGCTGGGCTCGGTGACGGCGCCTGTCTCGCTGGCGCTCAATTCCGGCTGGTCCGCGCCGTGGGTCTGGGCAGGAGGCGCAGCTACGATGGTGCTGTGCATGATGGCGATACACGTGATCGCCGGGTTCGCCTCTCGGGAGCGCGGCTGAGACCATCAACGCGCATACGTTGACACCAGGATCAAGCTTCACCGGACCACGCGTGCGCGGATCACGCAGGCCAGCTGGGCGCCCGCTCGTGCATCGCGGAAAAGGCTGGACGCATCGCTTCGGGTACCTGGCCTATGCCGACGCCGGTGCCGAAGTTGACGCCGCGACGTTCGTAGATCCGCCATCCCGCCGGCGTCCGGCGCAAGCGGTCTTCGTAGCCGCCCACTGCCAGCAGCTCGCTAGGGCGCAGCGGATCGGCGTCGGCAATGGCGAACCAGTGCCAGGCTAGAACGCGGCTCGCAGCGCGGGCTTCATCACCGGTGACTTCGATCATGAGATTGCTGACGTTGTGCGAACAGCCCAGCAGGGCGCCCCGGTAAGCCATGCACTGGGCATGGATCGCCTCGCGCCCGACGGCCAGGGTGGCGCCGAACTCGATACGCCCGTCCTCCGCGAAGACCTCGTCGGCGACACGGTGGAATTGCAGGGAATCGATCAGGTGCGCGTAGCGGTAAACGCATTCTTCGATGGCGATGCGATCGGCGATCGTCTGCAATTCCAGGCTCATGGCAAGTTTACTCCCTGGCGCACAGCAAGTTGGGACATGCAGCCCCATGGCTGCGCCGTTCGCGCGGGTCGGTGCCAGCCCGCGCACCTTGGTGTCAGCTGCAGCCGACGATGCCCCCATCGACCGGGAGCTGTGCTCCGGTTACATAGGCTCCCGCGCGCGAGCACAGGAAGATCACGATACCGGCGATGTCCTCGGGCGTGCCCATCCGCTTCATCGGGATGTGTGCCAGCAATGCCGGGTCGACCGTATCCTCGTCCCGCATGTGCGCGGTCATTTTGGTTGGGAAGAAGCCAGGGATAACCGCGTTGACAGTGATATTGCGGTCTGCAAGGTCGCCGGCCAGATCCCGGCTCATCATGTGGACTGCGGCCTTGCTGGCAGCGTAGCTGTAGGCGTGAAGCTTCTCGGTCCTCATGCCCGCGACTGATCCGATGTTGATGACACGCGCCGGGTCGAATGCCGATCCGGCGGCTGCGAGTTCAGGCAGCAGTTCGCGGATAATCGTGAAGGGCGTCTGGACATTAACGGCCATGACGCCGGGCCAGGCTTTGTCCGGGAAGCTGTCGATCTCGCCGCCCCAGGTCTTGCCGGCATTGTTGACGAGGATATTGCACTGGCCGACCGCGCCGCGATAGCGGGCGACGAGATCGACTGCCGCCTCGGGAGTGGAAAGATCGGCGGGCAGGGCAATGCACTGGCCGAGCGATGCCATCTCTGCTGCTGCCGCCTCGCAGATGTCGGCCTTGCGTGAAGTGATGGCAACCGTGGCGCCAGCCTTGAGCAGGCCTTCTGCGATCATGCGCCCAAGTCCTTGTGCGCCCCCGGTTACAAGCGCCTTCTTTCCGGCGAGACTGAACAAATCACTCACATCGACACCACGACTTTGCCGAACTTGTGGCTGTCACGCAGGTGGAGCAGGGCTTCCTTGGCCTGGTCGAGCGGATATGTCGCCTCGATCACCGGCTTGATCTTGTGTGTGTCGGCGAAGGCCAGCATGTCCTGGAAATCCTGCGGATCGCCAACCTGGCTGCCCACGATGCTGGCGCTTTTCAGGAAAATGTCAGTCGCGTTGAATTTCACTTCGTTGCCGGCGGTCGAACCATAGATTACGATCCGCGCGCCCGGATTGATAGCGCGCACGTAATTGGCGAAGCTGGGCGAGGGGGCACCGTCGAGTACCACGTCGATGCCTCCGGTCAGCTTGCCCACCTGCTTGCGCCAGTCGGGATCGGTATAGAGCAGGCCGCCCTTTGCCCCCATGGCAACGGCACGGTCGATCACGTCCTGGCTTTCACCGGTAACATAGACGTTAGCGCGTTTGGCCACCGCGAAAGCGAGACCGAACGTTGCCACGCCGCCGCCCACGCCGCTGATGAGCAGCGTTTCGCCGGCCTGGAGTTGGCCTTTGAACATGAGCGCTCGCCAGGAGGTCAGTGCCGTGAGCGGCATCGCGCCTGCTTCCTCGAAGGTCATGAACGCCGGCTTGGGCGCGAGGTTTTCCGCCGGAACGCAGATATATTCGGCGATGGTACCAGCAAACGGCATGCCCAGCAGGCCGAAGTCCGCCGCTGGTGCGTGACGGTTCGGCCCCCAGTTTCGGGCCGGATACAAAACGACTTCGTCGCCTTCGCCTACGCCCGAAACACCATCTCCGATCATGTCCACGACACCAGCACCGTCGCAGCCCAGCGAGACCGGCACCACCATGCCGGGATACTGGCCGTGGGTGATGAACAACTCGCGGTGATTTACTGAGGCGGCTTTGACCGCAACGCGGACTTCACCAGGGCCCGGAACCGGCGTCTCGATATCCTTTACGACGACGGAATCCGGTCCATCGGTCTTTTCGAGATAGAGAGCCTTCATGGTCAACCTTTCCTATTTTGCCGTCCGTTCGGCTTTTGCCGTTGATTCTGGGGCAACGATTCGACGCCGTGGCGCGGATCGTTCCCTCTCTCTCCTGCGTGGACAATGTCGCTGTGATTTGATGACCTATCTGCCGATAGGGAAGAAGGATTGCATTTATGATTTCATTGCCCGAAATATATTTCAGTTGAAAGAACGAATCGCACCAAGCGATTCGCGGGAGAGACACAATGAGCGTTGTTCCAACGACTATCCTGCCGCCGCGCGTGACGCGCACGCTTGTGCATCGACCGGCCTTAGAGGCTTTGACAGACAAGATCGCCCAGTCGCGGCTGACGGCAGTTTCCGCACCTGCAGGCAGCGGAAAAACCACCGCCATGCTCTTTTGGGCTGATCTCCTGAAAGAGCAAGGAAGGCCTGTCCTGTGGTTGGCGGCGCGGGCCGGGATCGAGAGTAAACGCTCGTTTCTGATGGCGCTCCAGGCTGCGGGCGTTGCCGCCGGTCTTGGGTGGGATGGCCTGAACGAGGACGCGGCCGACATGGACTGGCTCCACATGATCGCCTCTAACGAGACGGCGAGGCCGGTCATCGTTGTTGATGACGCGCAACTGCTGGGCGAACCTGTCCTGGACTTCCTCGGCCAGCTTTCAGCCAGCGCGCGCGATGCCTTGACGATCATCGTCGCGTCCCGAGGAACCATCGGGCTACCGCTTGCGCGCATGCGTGCGCTCGGGTTCCTGGTCGAGGTCGGCAATGGGGAACTCGCCTTCACGCTTGCTGAAGCGACCGAACTGGTATCGCGCAGCGTCGGCGGACCGATTGATGCTCAGACCTTGCAGGACATCGTTCGCGACACGCAGGGCTGGGTGTCGGGTATTGTCATGGCCTGTGATCTTTACCGCCGAGAGGGCATGGGCAAGAGTAATATGCGGCTTACCGGACTGCGTCCGGAGTTCGCAGAATATTTTCACGAGGAGGTCGTCGGGCAACAGACCGACGAGGTCCGCCGTTTCCTCGTCGACACGTCGATTCTTGACGAATTGACGCCGTCTGCCTGCGCTGCGGTCACCGGCGACGAAAATGCGCGCAAGATGCTGGATCATGTGTTCCGTCAGGGGCTGTTCCTTCATGCCATCGATCAGGAGCATAGCCGGTATTCCTATCATCGGCTGTTTCGCGAGATGGTGCTGGGCCGGCTGATGGACAGGGCGCCCGCTCGTGCCGCCGTCATGCACCGCCGCGCGAGTGAGCATTTTGCCGCAGAAGGCCAGCTTCCGAGAGCCATCGAACATGCGCGGCTAAGCGGCAGCCAGGACTTCCTGGCGGAGCAACTCGACCGCCTTGCGGACCCGCTTACGTATTCCGGATATCTCTATCGTATAGATGAACTGGGAGCCGAATTGCCGTGGTCGGTGCTGTCGGGTCATCCCAATTTGCTGCTCGCCCTGGCATGGCGCCGTATCAGGCAATTGTCCTTTGCTTCGGCAGAACGTCTGATCGCTGCCGCAAGCGCGGCTTGCGGAACACAGGTCGCATGCGGCGTGTTGTCCGACCATGAGGCGGCAGAGTTTGCGCTTACCATCCGTCATCGTCAGGTCATGCTGCACGCGGCGCGCGATGATATGGTCAGCGTCGAGGCTGAAGCGGAGGCGCTGCTGAGCGAACTGGGCGATGGCCATGCCTACCTGAGTTGCACACTGCTGGCCCAGCTGATGTCAGCGCGACGGGAACTCTACCATTTCGGCGACATGCTGAAGCTGGAGGCGGAAACCCGCGTGGCGCTCTCCCGGCCGGGCTCGGATTTTGCCTCGATCGCTCTCAAAGCATCCGTCGCGCCTACCCTTATGGCGCAGGGCAAGACGCAGATGGCGCGGCGCTTTCTGGATGAGGCATTTGCTCTGGCCCGCCAGCTTCATGGCGATGGCTCGGGCGTTGCAGCCCTTCCGGCGCTGCCGCTGGCCGAGATGCTCTACGATGCCAACGACATCGACGCCGCCGCCGAACTGACTGAAAGCTATCTGCCGGTGGTCCGGCAGTGGGCCTTCGCTGACCAGATGGCCTCGGGCTTTCTCGTTACGGCCCGGCTTCGCGCGGCACGCGGCGATCTTGCCGGGGCCCTGTCCATTCTGAACGATGCCCACCTCGTCGCGATCGAATGCGGGCTCCTGAGGCTGAGGTCGATCGTGGTGGCGGAAGAGGTGCGGTTGCTGGTGAAGGCCGGACATGTCGAGGAGGCCGAGCGGCATTTCCTCGCAGGCGATCCGCAGATCGATGGTGAACCGGTCCCGACCTTGCGTCCGACCCGGAGGAACGAAAGCATCGCGATTGCGTGGCTACGGATCGAGATGCAGCACCACCGGCTTGGGCGTGCGCGTAAGGTCGCACACCGCTGGCTTGAGTTCGTGAAGCGCAGCGGGGCCATTCGCTCGGCCGTGACATTCGAACTGCTCCTTGCGGAAATCGCGGTGCTTCAGGGGAACCGTTCGGAAGCGCGCCGGGCCGTTCGTGCGGCCGTGGAAATGGCAGAGCCGGCGGGCTGGGTCCGCATCTTCATTGATGAGGGTGAGGTGATCTCGACCCTGCTGACCGAGGCGTATGCCAATGGTCCGGACCTGGAAACCCCGGCAGATCGGTTCGCTGTCAAGCTTGTGTCGCTGATGCGGGGCGGCCCCAGGATCGAAAGCGACGAGACCGAGGATGACGAATTCGGGCTCACCGGCCGACTTGCCAATCGGGAAGTGGATATTCTCACCATGGTCGGTGGCGGACTGCGCAATCGTGAGATCGGCGACAGGCTGGGCCTGACCGAGGGCACGGTCAAATGGTACATGCAGCAGATATACGACAAGTTGGGCGTGCGCCGACGGCCGCAGGCAGTTCAGCGTGCGCGGCAACTGGGCATCCTTCCCTGACGCTTCGGCGGCCTCCTACCGAAGGATAGATTACTCTGGAAGCGCCACTTGCAAAGCGCGCTTGGCGCGAAAGGAAAAGTCATGGCCAAACGAAAAGTAATTATCAGCTGCGCTGTCACCGGCGCGATCCATACGCCGTCGATGTCTCCCTATCTGCCCATCACGGCGGAAGACATAGCCGAATCGGCGATCGGGGCGGCAGAGGCGGGGGCCGCGATCATCCATCTTCATGCACGCAATCCGGTTGACGGTCGGCCGGACCAGAACCCGGATCTGTTCGAACCCTTCCTCAAGGTTATCAAGCAGCGCAGCGACGCGGTGCTCAATCTGACCACCGGCGGCCATCCGTCCATGCCGGTCGAAGAGCGCATCCGCCCGGCCCGGACCTTCGCACCAGAAGTGGCCAGCCTCAACATGGGGACGATGGGCTTTGGACTTTTCCCGATGCTGGAGCGCTACAAGGATTTCAAGCATGACTGGGAGCCGGCCGCGCTGGAAGCTTCGCGCGATCTTGTGTTCAAGAACACGTATGCTGACATTGAACATCTGCTGACGACGCTTTCGCCGCTCGGCACGCGGTTCGAATTTGAATGCTACGACACCAGCCATCTTTACAATCTCAAGTATTTCCTTGATCGCGGCCTTGTGAAGGCGCCCCTGTTCATCCAGACTTGCTTTGGGATTCTGGGAGGTATCGGCAGCCATCCCGATGATATCATGCACATGAAGCGGACGGCCGACCGGCTGTTTGGCGATCAGTATCAATGGTCGGTTCTGGGCGCTGGTGCGCGGCAGATGAGCATTGTCGCGATGGCGGCTTCTATGGGAGGCAACATTCGCGTGGGTCTGGAGGATTCGCTCTGGGGCGGCCCGGGCCGCCTGGCTGAGACGAACGCCGAGCAGGTTCGTACCGCACGTCAGATCATCGAAGGCATGGGGCTGGAAGCGGCTAACGCAGATGAGGCACGCGAAATGCTCGACCTCAAGGGCGGCGACCGGACGAACATCTGATGACGGAAGGCAAGGGGCCGCTCGCCGGCATCCGTATTGTCGAAATAGACGCAATTGGACCGGTTCCCCTGGCAGCCATGTTGCTTGCGGACTTGGGGGCCGACATCGTGCGGGTTGCCCGTCCGGCAACCGCAGGGGGCGGGGATTGGGAAGATGTCGGCGGCGACATCCTGCATCGTAGCCGTTCAGTCACGCACCTCGACCTCAAGAATGACCGGCATCGCGCGCTGCTGCTCGACCTGATCGAGCGGGCCGATGGCTTGATCGAGGGCTATCGCCCGGGGGTGATGGAGCGCCTTGGTGTGGGGCCCGAGGTGTGCCTTGCCCGCAATCCGCGGCTGGTCTTCGGCCGGATGACGGGATGGGGGCAGTCCGGGCCGCTGGCCCTGCGTGCCGGGCACGACATCAATTATCTCTCGATTACCGGAGCCCTGCACGCAATGGGGGCGAAGGGTGAGCCGCCACCGGTCCCGCTCAACCTTGTCGGGGACTATGGCGGTGGTTCGATGTTCCTGATCATGGGCATGCTCAGCGCGCTCCTTTCCGCGAAGATGACCGGAAAGGGACAGGTAGTCGATGTCGCTATTACGGATGGCGTCGTCTCGTTGATGAGCCTGTTCTATGCATGGCTACCCAAGGGCCTGTGGAGCGATGAACCCGCCACCAACCTGCTTGACGGCGCGGCTCCTTTCTATCGCTGCTATACTTGCGCCGATGGGCGGCATGTCGCGGTTGGATCTCTTGAGCCCAAGTTTTTCGCACAAATGGTTGCGGGGCTGGGGCTTGCCGATCGAGAGTACGATCAGAACGACCGGGCAGGATGGCCGGTTATGCAGGCAGACTTCGCGGCGGCTTTCGCGTCACGAACCCGCGACGAATGGGCTGCGGTGTTCGAAGCGACCGATGCCTGTGTCACGCCGGTGCTTTCGATGGAAGAGGCACCTGTGCATCCGCACAACCACGAGCGCGCCATATTCGTCGACCGGAACGCCACGAAGCAGCCTGCTCCGGCGCCGCGATTGTCGGTGACACCGGGAACCGTAGAGGAGCCGCAAGTGCTCGACATCTCGGATGCAATCGAATCGTGGTCATGATGACCAGGAGGGCCATTTAATGGCACGCGACCTTCTCCCGGCCATATGCTTGAGGGCGCCCAGCGGAAACAGGTCGGAATGGCCCCGCGGCGGCGCCCGGCCGCTCAGGGCGAAGCGGACGATCGGCAGCGAGCCGTGTGCCTACTGCTTTGCGTTCACGGAGTGCTGGCGGGCGGCGCAGTGGTGAGTTGGACAGCCGTCGTCCCGCTCAAGGCGGCTGCGGCCCGCAAGACCCGCCTCGCTTCGGTGCTTGCGCCTGAAGCGCGCGTGGTGTTGACCGACCGGATGGCGCGGCATGTGATTGCGGTGCTCCGACAGGTGCGATCGATTGAGCGGGTGCTGTTGTTGTCGCCCGTTCCACTGAGCGCCTGTGACGCGGAGTGGATCGAAGACCGGGGCGCGGGGCTCAATGCCGAGTTGGCGCGGGTTTACGCTGGCTTGGATGGCGCCTTGCTGATCGTGCACGCCGACCTGCCGCTGCTTGCGACCCCTGACATTTCAGCGCTACTCGCGGCAGCTGAAAACAGCGGCAGGGCGATCGCCTCCGACCGCCACGGACGAGGTACCAATGCCATCGCTCTGTTCGACAGGCAGCCGATCGTGTTCGCCTTCGGCCCCGGCAGTTTTCTAAATCATGCCGCGCAAGGCACCGCAACCCGGGTGCGTCGGTCCGGACTGTCCCTGGATGTCGATTTCCCGGATGATTTGGCCGTCGCCTTGGCGACACAGGAATTTCTTCAGGCGCATTAACAATACTGGCTCGTGACGAAGAACGGGTGTTTCGCGCCTGAGTGCGCGTTCAAAACAACGACGCTTGCTGCTGGCAGCACTCGCTTCCTGATGCAGGGCATTTGCAGCAACTCACTGAAATTTGGCTCATATGTGGCAAAAATGTCGCAATGCGCGAGCCTTATCTAGGGTTGTCCGCAGCGGGAACTGTCTTTGGCAACAAGAATCCTTCGCATTGCCAATCCTTTGCCTATCCGTCGACAGGTGGAGGCGAGGCATTTGGATCGTCTTCGTGCGCCACCATCCGTACCTGGCCAGAGATCAGGACGGCTTCCGAGGCCTGGTCCTTATGAGGGGAACCCATGAATAATCGAATTTTGAAATGCGTCCTGTTGTCGACGGCAGTGTTCATTGCGGCACCCGTTGCCGCACAGGACACAGGTGCCGAGGTGAGCGATGCCGATGCGGCGAGCTCGGGCGATATTGTTGTCACTGCCCGCCGCCGCGAGGAGAGGTTGCAGGACGTACCTGTTTCGATTTCGGCCTTCTCGCCCGAAGCATTGCAGCGCAGTACTGTTCAGACGGTCAGCGACATCAAGACGATCGCACCGGGATTCACGTTTTCGTCCGAAGGCGGCAAGGACAACGTCTCGTTGACCCTGCGCGGTATCGGCCAGTTGCCGCTGGGCGAAGTGACGCCGGGCGTGGTCATCTATCTCAACGATACGCCGCTTCCGTCCGTCGGGTCGAACGTTCCGACTTACGACATTAGCAGTATTCAGGTGCTCAAGGGGCCGCAGGGCACGCTGTTCGGCCGCAACACACTCGGCGGCGCGGTCGTCATTGGCAGTCAGAAGCCCACCTACTATTTCGAGGGTTATGTCGAGGGGACTTACGGTCGGTTCGACTACCGCGAAGTGCAGGGCGCGGTGAATATCCCGATCATCGAGGACAAGGTGGCGTTTCGTGCGGCCGGCCAGATTCGGCGCCAGGACCCTCGCACCGTCGCATTCGATGGCGGGCCGGGTTTTGACGACGTGCATCAGGATGCCTTTCGCCTGTCGCTCCTCCTTGAACCGTTCGAAGGGTTCAAGAGCACGACGGTTTACGAATATTTCAAGGCCGATGAACTGGCCGGCGGGCTCTACTTGCTGCGCCAGAACTATCCTTTCGCGGCGCTCGGTCTGGGGGTAGTTGATCCGCAGGTGGCGGCCGCACTGGAAACGCAGCGGGCTAACCGGCGCGGCTCCTTCGACGGGGGGATCGACGGAGGTCTTTCCTATCGCAAGACCACCGCGATCACCAACGATACATCGTACACTTTCGGCGCGCTGACGCTGCGGAATATCTTTGGCTACCGTAAGAACTACAGCGACCAGTTGATCAATAGCGGCGGCCTGCCGTTGCTGCAGATCCCGACCGGCCTGGCTGATCCGGCAACCGTGCCGTTCACGCTGTTCAATGCCTCGTCCGCCCTTGATCGTCAGTACCTGACCAATGAGACACAGTTGCTAGGGGAGTTCAGCGGCTTCAACTTCATCGTTGGTGTCTTTTACAACAACGACAAGCCCGACGGCCCGAGCGGTTCGCAGTTCACCGCCTTTTCGGTCGGCAGCGTTCCCGCACCGGCGGTGACGGCCCACGTACGCAACAAGAACTGGGCTGTTTACGGTCAGATCGGGTACGAGATCACCGAAAAGCTGAAACTGAACCTGGGCGCGCGTTACAGCTGGGACAAGGTTTCGGCATGTGGCGGAACTATTGGCAGCACCTACGTTGACGAGTCCACTTGCCTCGACGTTGCCGCCACGGGCCTGATTGACGGCGTCGGCACGGTATCCAACAAGGGCGAGGAGCCGAGCTGGACCATTGGCCTGGACTATAAGGCCAATCCGGACTGGCTGCTCTATATCGTCTCACGTCGCGGCTACCGCGGTGCGAACGTCAATACGCCGTTGTTCGAGACACCTTATACGACTGGCGGCACCGATCCCGCCTGCACTGCAACGGGCGGCGTCTGCCCGGACTTGCGTCCGTTCCAGAAGACCGGCGAGGAGACGATCACCGACGTTGAGATCGGTTCGAAGTACAATTACCGGGTGGGGGCGGCGCGCGGCCTGCTGAACATCGCGGCGTATTACAGCAAGTACAAGAACGCGCTGCAGTTCCTCAATACTCAGACCACTGTACCCAATGGAACGCCCGATTCCCCCACCAACGGGTCTCTGGCGGTCAACGCGGCGGACTTGAGGATATGGGGCGTCGAACTTGAAGCTTCGATCAGCCCGGTGCGCAGCCTGACCGTGGGCTTCAACGCGGCTTACACCAACGTGAAGGTTGAAAAGCTGGCACTGCCCGCCGTTCTGCCCTCGACGATCGAGCTGGGGCCGGATCAGGTCAACAAGTATTCGCCCAGCTTTTCCGGCACCGCGAGCATCAGTTGGACCTTGCCGGTTCGCCCGGTGGATGGCGATCTCATCTTTAATGCCGACGTGTTCATGACCGATGACTTCGGCGGCCAGAACGGTGAAAAACTACCGGGTTACGAACTTGCGAATGCCCGCCTTGACTGGCGCAGCATTGCCGGAACCGGTCTCGATCTGGGCGTTTTCGTGAAAAACGTCTTCGACGTGGATTACTACTCCGCATCAAGCGTCCTGTTGTCCTCCTTCCCGACCAATTCTGTCTATGTCGGCGAACCGCGGACCTGGGGCGTGTCGGCCAAATATTCCTTCTGATATCGGTGAAAGGCCAGGGCGCATATTCGCCCTGGCCTTTCCATGGATGGGTTCGGGAGAACTGGCCAAGCCTTATTGCCGGAGCGGAAAGGAACGCGAGGAGGAGACATGAAACTCGGTATTTGCAGCATGTGGGGCGACAGCCTTGATGTCTTTCGCAACGAGGTCCGGCTGGCGTCGGACCTGGGTTTCGACCTCGTGACAGTCGGTGATTCTCCTGCGGGGTGGCATGAGCTGCATGTCTCGCTGACGCTTGCGGCCCTCGAGGCGCCTCGCGCGAGGCTGGCGCCGCTGGTGACGTCACCGTTCATGCGCCATCCGATCGTGACCACTGCGGCGCTTTGCAGTATCGACGACCTTTCCGGCGGGCGTGTTGCGCTGGGTCTGGCGACCGGCGGCAGCACGGTCATGGCCATTGGCAGGCCTCCGGCTACGCAGTCAGAAATTCGCGCTGAACTCGCCGCGCTCCGTGGCCTTTTTGCCGGAGAGCCGGTTGAATGGAACGGGGCGCAAGTCAAGGCGCCGCGGTTCGCCCGGCGCATTCCGATCTACTATTCCGCCTTTGGTCCCAAGGCGCTCGCGCTGGCGGGCGAACAGGCTGATGGAGTGATCCTGTTTGCGGGAGAGCGCCACCTCGACGGTCTGCATGATCGTATCGCCGCCGTACACCGCGCAGCCGAAGCGGTGGGCCGTGACCCGGCAGAGATTGATATCTGGGCGGTCTCGTACGCGTCCGTCCGTGAAAGCCGGGCGCAGGCGATTGATGATCTGAAGGCGTTTATCGTCGTCAACGGCATGGCCATGCGGACGCCGGCAGCCCTTGCACAGGTCCCGTCGCAGTTGCGTAGCAAGATCGACGAGCTTCATGCTCGGTACGACCCGAGCGAGCATGTGGTGGTCGGCGGCAGGAATGTGGCATTGATGGATGAACTGGGGCTGACGGAATTTCTGTCCGGGTTCGACACTTTCGCCGGCACCGTCGAATCGGCGACAGCAATGCTGGGGGCGCTGGCCGCAATGGGGGTATCCACTTTCATCGCAGCCCTCCCAGGACATGCCGCGCCGCTTGAGACGATCAAGGGGCTGGCTCAGGCGCGGAGTGCGATGTGATACTGGACGAACTCTATTCGGGCACCGAGGCTGCGGAAGGCATCGCGGCGCAACTGCTTCGTAGCGATCTTGATGAGATGATGGCCGCGGCAGAGGCGATGACCCTTGCCGGGCATGGACGGCGCGTGACCTATTCACGCAAGGTTTTTATCCCGCTTACCAAGTTGTGCCGTGACGTCTGTCACTATTGCACGTTCGCCACCACGCCCGCGCGCGCAGGCGATGCCTATCTCGGTGCGCAGGACGTGCTCGCGATCGCGAGGGCGGGCGCTGCGTCCGGGTGCCGTGAGGCGTTGTTCACGCTGGGGGATCGCCCGGAAGGACGCTATGCGCCAGCACGCGAGGCTTTGCAGCGTCTCGGTCACGATTCGACACTGTCCTATCTGGCTGAAATGGCGCAGCTCGTGCTGCGCGAAACGGGCCTGCTGCCGCATCTCAATCCGGGACTGATGTCGGCGGCCGACTATGCGATGCTGCGACCCCACGCGGCTTCGATGGGCATCATGCTGGAAAGCAGCGCAGATCGTCTTTGCGAGCGCGGCGGACCCCATTTCGGTTCGCCCGACAAAGTGCCTCAGCGCCGACTGGCCGCGATCGAGGACGCAGGGCGGGCGAAGGTGCCGTTCACGACTGGCATCCTGATCGGCATTGGCGAGACGCGCGCGGAGCAGGTCGATGCGCTGGTGGCAATCCGCGACCTGCATCGCCGGTACGGCCATATCCAGGAGGTTATCATCCAGAATTTCCGTGCGAAGGCGGATACGAAGATGATGGCGCATGACGAGCCGCCGCTGGAAGATCACATTTGGGCGATAGCCGCCGCGCGGTTGATACTGGGGCCGGAGATGACGATTCAGGCTCCGCCAAACCTTCACGAACGCGCCGATCTCGCTCCGTTGATCCGGGCTGGCGTGAATGACTGGGGAGGCGTATCGCCGGTTACGCCCGATCACGTGAATCCCGAGGCGCCCTGGCCCCATCTGGAGATCCTCGAACACGCAACCCGTGCCGCCGGGCGCAGACTGTCGCAGCGGCTTGCGATCGGTCCGCGCCATGCCCTTGCGGCAAAGGACTGGGCGCATCCCGAAATGGCAAAACGGGTTTTGCGTCTGATCGACGCGCGCGGACTGCCCAAACCTGATGAATGGGCGGCGGGGCGTGGCGATCCAGTGCCCGAACCGGCAGGCGGTGACGGCTCGCGGACAAAGGGTGCGGTGGGCGCAGTGCTCACCAAGGCCGAATCCTGCGAAGCATTAACCGAATCCGATATCGAAACCCTGTTCGATGCGGAAGATGAGGACCTTCTGGCCGTTCTCGCGCTGGCCGACGGGTTGCGCCAGGAAGCGGCAGGCGACACGCTGACGTATGCTGTCAACCGCAACATCAATTATACCAATATCTGCCTCTACAGATGCGGCTTCTGCGCGTTTTCCAAGGGCAGTACCAGGGCCATGCGCGGTCCGGCTTACCGGCTCGACCTTACCGAAGTCGGCCGGCGGGCCGCGGAAGCCTGGGATCGCGGCGCGACGGAAGTGTGCCTCCAAGGCGGCATTCATCCCGACTATGACGGGAACACCTATCTCGACGTGCTGCGCAGCGTGCGCGAAGCCGCACCCGATATTCACATCCATGCCTTTTCCCCGCTGGAAGTCACTCACGGAGCGCGAACGCTGGGCCTGCCGCTGGAGGACTACCTAGTCCGGCTGAAAGCGGCCGGCCTCGCATCCCTGCCGGGCACCGCGGCCGAGATCCTCGATCCGGAAATCCGCGAGATCATCTGCCCTGACAAGGTGACTGCGGACGAATGGATCGAGGTAATGCGCGTCGCGCATAGCGTTGGCCTGCGCAGCACCGCGACGATCATGTTCGGCCATGTCGAGGGGTATCGCCACTGGGCGCGCCACTTGCTGCGCATCCGGGCGCTTCAGGATGAGACCGGAGGCTTCACCGAATTCGTGCCGTTGCCGTTCGTTCACATGGAATCGCCGATCTGGCAAAAGGGTCTTGCCCGTTCCGGCCCGAGTTACCGGGAAGCCTTGCTGATGCATGCCGTTGCGCGGATCGTCCTGCATCCTGTCATCTCGAACATTCAGGTGTCGTGGGTCAAAATGGGACCGGAGGGTGCTGCTGCCGCGCTCAAGGCCGGTGCCAACGACATGGGCGGTACCCTGATGGACGAATCCATTACCCGCGCCGCCGGGGGGGTGAACGGGCAGGAATTCGGCCCCGCCGAAATGCGCGCGCTGGCGGCTGCGGTTGGCCGGCCGGTCCGTCAACGCACGACGCTCTATAAGCCGGTGCAAGGCAGGGCCGCAGTCAGTACTCAGGCTCTGTGAGCCTTTGCCAGCATGAATTTCCACCCTTTTTTCGACATGCCCGAAGGCGCGTCAAATCGGGGATGATTGATGAGGAATAACCAATGACTTTACCAACTATCGCGGTCGTGGGCGGCACCGGCAATCTGGGGGCAGCGATCGCCTGGCGCCTTGCTCGCGCGGGCTATTCCGTCGTCGTCGGCTCCCGCGCTGAGGAGAGCGCCCGAAAAGCTGCGGACGAGCTTGGCCACGGCCTGCGGGGCGCTGCCAACAGTGATGCCGCAGCAAAAGCGGACATTGTCATTGTCACTGTGCCTTTCGCGGCGCAGGAGGCGACACTTGCCGATATCGCACCGCATGTGGCCGGTAAGCTGGTGGTCGATACCACTGTCCCGCTGGTCCCGCCGCGTGTCATGCGGGTGCAATTGCCACCGGAGGGATCGGCCGCTCTCAAGGCGCAGGCCATCCTGGGCGAAGCGGTCACGGTGGTGTCCGCCTTTCACAATGTTGCCGCGCACAAGCTGGCCAAGGATGTCGATGTCGGCTGCGACGTGCTGGTTTTCGGCGACGACAAGCAGGCGCGCGGGCGTGTTGTGGCGCTGGCCGACGCCATGGGCCTTCGCGGGCTGCACGGCGGCGCGCTGGCCAATTCAGCGGCGGCCGAAGCAATGACGTCGATTCTGATCTTTCTCAATAAGACCTACAGCGTTGACGGGGCCGGCATTCGCATCACCGGAGACCTGATATCGCCTGAGAAATAGGCATACGACACGAAGACCCGGCCAAGTTTCCGGCAGGCTGAACCGGCGACTTGTGTGCGGACGAGGGGAGGCGACGAATGTTCCGTGTCCCTTCCTATGGGAAGGTGTGTTCACCCCCCGCACGCCGAAGGTTATCTCCCATCAATAATTGCGGTGAGGACAGCGACCTATGAAGCTCAACGTCGGGGTGCCCAACAGCATGCATGTCGCGGCTATGACCCAGCCCTGGGAGCATGCGTTGACAGGAGAGGATATCGGCAAGGCCATGGCGCTTGCCGATGAACTGGGTTTTCACAAGTGTATGCTCGGTGAGCACTTCATCATTCCGCAAGAGCACGTCGCTCTGTCAGGCGACCACTATCTGCATGGCAGCGTGGCTTTGGCTTTTCTGGCTGGTCATACGAAGAAGATGCGGGTCAGCTCGTCGGTTTCGATTCTCCCGTTGCAAAGTCCGATCGTGCAGGCGAAGGCCTGGTCGACGCTCGACTGGCTGAGCGGGGGCAGGGCTACGGCGCTCTTCGGTGTCGGCTGGCTGAAGGAAGAATTCGACATGCTCGGCGTGGATTTCCACCTGCGCGGGCGTATGGCTGACGAATATGTCGCAGCAATCATCGAGTTGTGGACTGCGGAAGATCCGGAATTCGACGGTGAATTCGTAAAGTTCAAGGATGTCGGCTTCGCGCCCAAGCCGGTGCAGCAGCCGCGCCTGCCGATCTGGTTCGGGGGTGATGCGCAAGCGGTGCTCAAGCGGGTCGCCAAATTCGGCGATGGCTGGTCACCATTTCGCACCCCGCCCGAAAAATTCCCCGAATGCCTCGATTTCGTTCGATCTCAGCCGGAATACGATGGCCGGTCCATCGACATGTTCTTCGCGCTGGAGATGCTCAATGTCGGTGCTCACCACGAAATCATGGACGACCCGCGCGCGCCGGGCACGCACGATGCGCAGAAGATAATCGATCAGGTCGGCTGGCTCAAGGAGCTGGGCGTCAACGAAACGATTGTGCCGCTCCCGCCGGGGCTTTCGGGCTTCGATGAATATGCCGACCGCCTGCGCTGGGTGGCCGAGGAGATCATGCCGAATATCTGACCTTCCCGGCGGAAGGGGCTGCAACCAGCAGTGGGTGTCAGGAAGGTCAGGCATGAACAAGGGACCGGGAGATCGCGATGAGCGAATTTGATGTCGTTGTGGTAGGGTCGGGTGCAGCGGGGATGACCGCAGCGGTGCGCGCCGCCGCGTCCGGGGCAAAAGTGCTTGTACTGGAAAAGGGATCGCATTTTGGCGGGACGACGTCCGTCTCGGGTGGTGGCATCTGGGTTCCCGACAGCCCCCAGGCCCGTGCCGCCGGGGTGAAAGATAGCCGTGCGGTGGCTCGCCAGTATGTTCTCGATGTTATCGGTCCCAGCGCCGACCCGGCGCTTATCGACGCGTACCTCGAAAACGGGCCAGAGATGGTCGAGTGGCTGGAAAAGCACAGTTCGGTGCGTTTCCTTCTCTCACCTCCCAGCAGTGACTGGTACCCGGACGTTCCAGGCTCGGTGGACCATGGGCGGCTCCTTTCGCCTGCGGAATTCGACGGGAAGAAGCTGGGACCGCATTTTTCCGAACTGCGGCCCGCGCGTGAGGAGTTCAACGCTCCGGCCGGTTTCATGATCGACCTTTTCGATTTGCCCTATCTGACCGAAATGCCGTCGGCAAAGTCGATTTTCCATTTCGGCAAGCTGGCCGTGCGCTTCGGTGCCGACAAGCTGCGCCGCTATCCGCGCGGGACCCGGCTGACGATGGGCAATGCGCTTGCCGCGCGCCTCATGTCCTCGGCGCTCGCGGCGGGCGTTACGCTGCGCAAGGATGCCGCCGTCGATGGCTTGTTGACGCGGGATGGTGCCGTCACCGGCGTTCGGGTCGGGGGGGAGGAAATTTTCGCTCGTATCGGCGTGCTGCTGGCATCAGGCGGTTTTTCGGCAAGCGAGCAACTGCGCAAGGCGTACATGCCCTTCGCCGAACAGCACGTTTCCATTCTGCCCTACGAAAATACCGGCGACGGGATGAACATGGGCCTCGAGGCGGGCGCTGTGCTCGATGGGGAGAACATTTCGAATGCGGTTTGGGCCGTGGTGTCCAAGATGACCCGCCCCGACGGATATGTCGCCCGGTATGCCCACCTCATAGATATGTCGAAACCGGGGTGCATTGCCGTCAATGACAGGGGCGAGCGCTTTGGAAACGAGGCATCGGTTCACTTTGTTGAAGCCATGCACGGTGCGGGGGCGGTGCCGGCACACATCATCGGCGATGCGGATTTCGTGAAAAAATACGGGATGGGCATGGTCTATCCCGGCGGCGGCGGACTGAAAAAGCTGATTGCGGCCGGCTATGTCATAGAAGCACCGACGATTGGAGAACTGGCGGAAAAGATCGGTGTCGATGCGCAAGGTCTGGAAACCACTGTCGCCAAGATGAACCGCTATGCCGAAGTTGGCAAGGATGCGGAATTCGGCAAGGGCGACACGCAAATCGACATTGAGATCGGCGATCCCAAGCACAAGCCGAACCCCTGCCTGGGCCGCGTGGAAAAGGCGCCATTCTATGCGATCAAGATCTATCCAGGCGATGGATCGACTACGGTGGGCCTCAAGATAGATCCGGAGTGCCGGGTGATGGGACCCGACGACAGACCGGTGCTTGGGCTCTACGCCGCCGGCCTTGATGCCAATTCCATCTGGAGGGGCAAGTCGCCGGCACATGGCTGCAACGTCGGGCCAGCGATGGTGACCGGCTACATCGCAGGCAAAGCGATGGCAGGGGCGTTAGTGCTGGCCTGAGTCCAAGTTTGCCGGGGTATGCCGACCACCAAACTTATCGGTCGTGTATTCCCCGGCGCCTGTCGTCGCGTCAAGCTGTCGCTAGAGCCGCAGGCTTTCGTTTGGATTGGCGCAGACGGTGACCTATCACGCATGATCTGTTTAGACCGCTGCGCCTCTCACGCGCACAGCGCAGGATGAAAATACGGGCGGGCTGCTCGCCCGCCCGGCAACACGCGCCCGCCCGGAAAAGGGGGGCGGTCAGAACTGAAAGAGTTCCTTGCGCAGACCGATGATTTCGCTGCAGTCGGCGCTTACATTGTCGCGATAGGCGAAGTCACCTTTTGCCTGACGATCCGCCAGTTCCATCATCGCCATTCGATAGCGCTGACCGGCCTGATCGAACTTGCTGTGCAGGTCCTTGCGATCAGTGTCGCGCATGTAGCGGGGGCTTTGCGGCGAAGTCATGTAACTGTCCTGCCGCGAAACCTTGTAGCCAGCCTTGGGCATAACATGGCGGAACAGCAGATCCGAATTGGTCGTGTTCATCACCATTTCCATCCGGGTGCGGTCCCGGGTTTCGGGCGTGCAGGGATGGAACAGCGGCACGTCGTCACCCGGCGTGAAGCGGCCATAGGCTATGGCGCAGTGCGAGCGCAGGTAGATGCGGATCACCTGACGGACATTCTGCGTCGGCTGCTTGATGCCGCTAAAGAATTTCATCACCGGAGCCACCGACTTGTTAGTGCAGGTGCGCACCATGGTGACGGTCTCGCTGTCGAAGAAGGTCTCTACAGTCTCGCTGTCCGAACGCTCGTCACCGACCACATCTGCGTGGAGGAAGTCGGCATGCGTGAGGTCGATCAGGTTTTCCAGGCTGATCGGCGCCGCGCATTCGAACCGGACTGTCGATGTCATGTGTCGCGGCAGGCCGCCCTTCGGCGGAAGGAAAGGCAAGCTGGGAAGATGCACCGGATCGGCGGCGAGCGGATTGCCGAACCAGACCCAGACCACGCCATAGTGCTCCATCACCGGATACCGGCCCCGGGCATCGGTGTATTGGCTCTTCTCGCCCACGACTTTTTCGTTCGGATGATTTTCGCTCGCGACGACCACGCCGTTTTCGCGCCATAGGAAGATCGGATGCGAATATACGGCGCGGCGCACCGGCTTGCCGGTAACCGAGTAGTTGTGCGCGACGGGGAACCAGGTGTCGCGCATGACGATATCGTGTGGGACCCAGTGATTGACAGCGTTCAGGGCGATGGTGCCCTTGCCACTGTTCGTGGTGGAAACGTCATCGTGGGACGTTGGTCGATCAGCAACTTCGAGCATATTCGGATCCTTATTCAGGCGGCGGCGGTCTGTCCGGGGGAAGGCTGAGCGCCTTCCATTATAGCCTCGCGCAGGTCTTCGCCATTCATCGAGACTGACGGCTTGGTGGTGCGCAGCTTCGTTCCGTTGACCGACGAGAACACCGTCAGCGGATTGATGCCGCGCAGCAATGCGCCGCGCAGGCCCGGATAACGGGCGCCCTGGCTAGCGCGCCAGCGCACTGCGGTCACGCCGCGGGCCGATGGTACCGGCGCCAGAACAGCGTGAAACAGGCTACGAAACTCGTCATCACGCAGCAACAACTCAGTCTCGCCAGTGACAGGGTCGGTCTTGGTCAACAGGGTGAGCGGGAATTCGGCGACGAAATGGGCGGGCCAATGCATGCCGGCCCACTGACAGCTTCGTTCCATGACGAGCTTGCCGTCTTCCTCGTGCAATTCCGCCATCAGGTACGACGTGAAATGGACGCCCCGGATGGAGAACAGCAGGCTGGGATCGTCATAGAGGGCGTTGAGGTATTCCCTATGGGTCAGGCTGACATTGGCCGTGCCGCAATAATCGTAACGCCTCGCCGCAACAAGCGGGGCCGCAACGTTGGGGTTCAGGCAGACGCGGACCAGGCCGGCCTGCTCTGTTACGCCGAACGCATTGGCCTTGTAAACCGGCGGGAAGCGCTGTTGGTCCTTCATGTTAGGGATTTCCTTCAGGCGCCCGGTTTCGCCGTCGAAGCTCCAGCCGTGATAACCGCACTGGATCCAGCCGTTATCGCGGACGCAGCCCAAGGAAAGCGGCGCGCGGCGATGAGGACAGCGATCCTCCATCGCGCGGGCAATTCCCTGATTGTCGCGCCACAGCACGACAGGCTGGTCTCCGATATCGACCGATAGCGGCTTTTCCGATGTAACTTCTTCGGACCGGGCCACGGCCCACCAAGCATCCTGATTAAGACTCATTGCAGCATCCAATCTCCTTGTGATTAAATTGACGAATGACAATTTAAAAGTCAATGTCTTTTCGCTAAGGGCGAGAGATGCTTGACCGTCCTCTACGCACACGTGGCCGCCCGGCGCTGAACGCTTGCGACGCCGTCGATGAAGACCGGCTGCTTGGGCTGGCCTTCGCGACGTTCGCTGAGCGAGGCTATGAAGGAACCACCTTGCGGGATCTTTCCAAGCGGCTTGGCGTCAGCCACAATCTGCTCAATGTGCGGTTCGGGCGTAAGGAGGACTTGTGGACCCGTGCGGTCGATTGGCGGATGGCTCAGGCGTCGTCGTTTGTTGCAAGTGTATTCGATGAAAAGGCGGATCCGGAAATCCGGCTGCGTCATCTCATTCACCGCTTTTGCCTTTGGGCCACGCTGAATGCCGATATCGTCGCGCTGACGAACGTGGAGGGATGCCGATCGACCTGGCGCCTTGACCATATTGTCGACTGTTTCGTGCGACCGTTCCAGCAGCGGCTTGATGAGCTGCTGGAAGCAGTGCGTCTGCGCCGCTCGGTTTTCGATCTGTCTACACCGGCGCTGATGGCTCTGCTGGTGCAAGGTGTAGGCTACTACTTCAGTGCCATCCCGCTGCAGCAGCGGCTAGGTGCCGGCGCCGAAGTCGATTCGGATCATGCGGCCGGGCAGGCCGCCCGGCTCGCGGAATTTGTTCTGGCAGCCCTTCTGTCGGAGCCGTGAATGCAGGGCCAATGATCGCCAGGGACAGTTCGCGCCGACCCTAACCGAAAGCCATCACATGCAGGGATCGAGCAAAGAGGTCTTCCCTGCATCAATGATCTGACCGAAATCGCCAGTATTGAAGGCCAGTTGCCGATCTTCTCAGTCCTCGGGAGCGATGGTGACGGTCATCCCAGAGAGGGCGTCGGTCATCATTACTTGGCAAGACAGCCGCGAAAATTCATTGCGATGCGACGACCCATCAAGCAAATCGCTCTCGTCGTCGCTCACCGGCGGCAGTGACGCGGCGACCGCAGGATCGACGTAGACGTGGCATGTCGCACAGGAGCAGCAACCACCGCACAATGCCAGCAATTCATCGAAGCCGGCATCGCGAATGGCTTCCATCACGCTGACGCCATCGGCGGCTTCGATCGTCTTTTGGTTTCCGTCGCGGGTTACGACTTTCAATTCGGGCATGGCATTCCTTTTGTCTGATGGATTGGTCACCGTGGATCCTAATCATCGGCATTGCGCTACCGTCCTGTCGGACGATAGGAAATGCCAGTCCCGCTAACGGACTTCTATTTCGACCGGAAAACGTTCGAAATAAAACCCCAGCGGTCGGCGTAACTCTTCTGCGGTCACATGGAAGTCACGTTCAAGATCGTAGACGATCTTGCCCTGCTTCTGTTCACCGTGATCGGCGAGGTATGCATGGAGATCGGCGAGGGCTTCGTCGGTAAGCGGAATGTCAGCTACGCGGTAGATTTCCTTGAGGATCGGATCGGGATTCCTGATCCAATCGTGGAAATAGACATCGATCGTCTGGTTAGGCGGAAGGATGTCGCGGTCGCGAACGCAGGCGCGAAGGAGGCGCTCGTACCGGTCCGGCCAGTATCCGAGCGGTTCCTGGATATCGATGGTCTTGCGGAACATGCGCGCAGCATATGTGTACATGGTCAGCTGCGAGCGGATTGAACCGACCGGGTCGCGGTGGGTGATGACGAAGGTTGCATCGGGGAAGGTCTTGTAGAGGGCTGGCAACTGCTCCATGTGCTGCGGGCACTTGATGACCCAGCGGTTCGGCCCCTTCAGGAACGTCAGAACCTGCAGGCATTTCTTCAAGTAGGCGTATGTCCCCAACTGATCATGGCTGAGATAATAGTCCCGCCAGCGCGGCACAAGCGCGAGCCATTCTATCAGGTAGGACGAGAAGTCCGGCGCCTGCAGTTCGATATCCTCGCTGATATGGTCGGGTGAGAATTCGTGCATGATAGCCATATAGGGCAGGATCGACTCCATCATGCGCCAGCCCTGTTCGGCCTTGGTCCAGCGGGGATTGGAATCCTGCGGGGTGGGGGCTTCGTCTGCCGCAGGCACCGGCGCGATGGCCTCCCACCAAGGCAGTGAGCGGAAGCGCCGATCGGCCGACAGCAGGCCCAGCAAATGCGTGGTGCCCGACCGCGGCAACCCGGCAACGATGATCGGGCGGTCGATATCGATTTCAAGGATCTCCGGGTGGCGTTTCACGATGTCCTCAATGCGCAGGCGCGTTGCGGCATAGCGAATCATCATCTGGAACAGGTTTGCACGGGTCACGGCTGAGGCATTGCCGTCCTCGTCGATCGCCTGGCACCAGATTTCCAGCCGTTCGCGGAAATCATCAGCTCCGAAATCGCCAAGGCCGGTCTGGGTTTGGGCCGCGGCCAGGATCACGTCAGGGCGCAGCACGATCTGGTCTGCGGCGGCTTGCGCGCCGGCCAGCACCTGTTTCTGGATGTCGGTGAGGACTGGATCGTGCAGGTCTGTGATGTCGATGAGGTTGGCGCGCGCGGTCTGTTCCTGCTCGGGGCTGCTCATGTTGCTCTCCCTGTCCAAAGCCTTGTTGGCCGATTTGCGGGCCATGCGGCTGTTTCATGTGATGGACGTCATTTAACGCCGCGGACCCTTTCTTCGGCAAGGTGCGCGGCTGTCGCCGCCGCGCCAAAATCGGCGTCAGGACGCCACGCACAACAGGCGCAAAATCCAGGCAAGGACACGGCGCGGAGAGGATGGATGAACGCAATTTCCCACGTCTATGACCTGCCGGGCACCTCGGCGATCGACTGTACGATACAGGGACGGATCGCCTTGCCCGGTGTCGTCATGGAACTGCACCACTATCGCTTTTGCGGGCCACAGGGTGCGGTCTTCTCTTCGCCGCGCAGTTTTCTCGATCTGGCGTTGACCCCGCGGCCCGGCGAGCCGCGCGGCGAGTTCGGCGCCGCCGCAGGGGCGCCCGCCCGGGCGCTGGGGCCTATCATCTTCATTCCGGCGGGCGCGAACCTGCATACCTGTTGGGGAGAGGGGGAGCAGACTTCGGTCTGCTGCGGCTTTGACGGGTCGGGACTCGATGCGGAAAACATGGCCCTCACGGGACATATGCTTGAGGCCGCTCTCGACGTGCGTAGTCAGGCAGTTGGTCAGGCGTTGCGGCGGATCGCCGAAGAAATAGCGTTGCCCGGCTTTTGCAGTGAGATGCTCGCCCAAGCCATCTGGACTCAGGCGACGATAGAACTGCATCGCTATCTGCACGGCGCCACCGCTCCTGAAAGCCATGCCGTCGCCGGATTGTCCCGCGCCCAGATCAAGCGGATCGATGAATGCGTGCGGCAACCGGGCAAGCCGCCCGCGGTCGCCGTGCTGGCCGCCGAATGCGGTCTGTCCACCCGCCATTTCTTCCGCCTCTTCAAAGCCACCACCGGGCAGACGCTGACCGGCTATGTCACCGATCGCAAGATCGAACGGGCACGGCAGCTTCTGCGGCCCGGCGGCCCGCCGATCAAGGTCATCGCCTGGGAATGCGGGTTTCAGAGCGCCGCGGCCTTTTCGGCCGCATTCCGCAAGGTTGAAGGATTGACGCCCCGGCAATTTCGCGAGGCCCTGGCGCATTGATGGCAAGGCGGTTTCGCGATGGCATTGGCATGATCGCGCGTGTTCACCGGCTTGCAGGAGGATAGCGCGGGCATCACTGTCAAGAGCAGGCGCTGCTGAATCAGAGGGCGTTGAAGGAGAGGAAGATTGCCGGAAAATCTGTTCGATCTGAGCGGCAGGGTAGCTCTGGTGACGGGGGCTAATTCCGGACTCGGCTTCGGGTTCGCCAGAGGACTGGCGCGCGCGGGAAGCGATATTGTGATATGGGGGCGCCGGACGGACAAGAACGCAGAGGCGGCGGAGACCTTGCGTGGCTATGGCGTGCGGGTCTTTACCGATTGCGTGGACGTGTCCGACGAGGCCGCGATCGTTGCCGGCTTCGGTCGCGCGCTTGAAGCCATGGACCGTGTCGACACGGTTGTCGCCAATGCCGGGATCGCTGCCCAGGTGCCGTTTACGGACATGGATATCGCCCGCTATCGCAAGCTCATCGACGTCAATCTGGATGGTGCCGTATTCACATTGCGCGAAGGGGCGCGGCACATGAAGGCGCGGGCCGAAGCGGGCGATCCCGGCGGATCCCTGATCGTCTGTGGCAGCGGGTCGATCTTCCAGGGCGTGCCGACCATGGCTCACTACGGGATCGCCAAAGGGGCGCTCAACGCTCTGGCCAAGGCGCTGGCCGCCGAACTGGGGCCGATCGGTGTCCGTTGCAATGTCATCGCGCCGGGCTTCATCGAAACCGAGATGACCTTCGCCGACCCTGAGCAGGGCAGAATGATCGCCGAGATGGTGTCCGCCCGGACGCCGCTGGGGCGCGCGGGCAAGCCGGCAGACCTTGAAGGAGCCGTGGTCTATCTCGCCAGCGACATGTCCGCTTACCATACCGGAGACACGCTGGTGGTGGATGGCGGCAAGATGTCGGCGAACTGACCTTTCGGCAGGTGCTGCGCGGGCACCGTGCGACTTTACAGATGATGTGGTGAGGAGAAACGCATGTTCGCCCGGCCTAACAGCCAGCACAGTCAGGTGGCTTATGTCACGAATGACCTTGTCGCGGCCATGGACCTGCTCAAGCGAGAATACGGCGCGCCGGGATTCTTTGAACTGACCAATATACAGCCGGGCGAGGATCCCACCGGCAAGCCGGTGCTGAAGATCGCGTTGGCTGTAGTGGGCGGGGTCGAGATCGAGCTGATCGAACCCCAGGGCGATACCGCGCCGCTTTTCAGCGATCCGTTGCCGGAAGGGGACAAGCTTGCGATCCGCTTCCACCATGTCGCCGTCCGCATAGACGGGTCGGAAGAGAACTGGGACGCGCACGTCGCTTCTCTCGATCTCTCCCGGCATCCGGTGGTTTTCGAAGGCGAAGTAGGGGATATGCTGCGCTACATCTACACCGACGAGCGCGAGACATTGGGGCACTTCATCGAACATGTCTGGATGTCCCCGGAGCTGCTGGCGCAGATGCGGGCGGTCGTACCCCGTTACCCAACCCAGATAGAGGATTGAAAGGCCATGACAATTGCCCTCTCACGGCTCAATTTCCGCGATATCGGCGGGTTGCCGGCATACGGCAACAAGACGGTGCGCCCGGGTGTTCTGTTTCGGTCGGAAGGTCCGGCGAGCTTTGCCGAGGATCATCACGCGGAACTTGCGGCAATGGGCTTCCGTTCGGTAGCCGACCTCCGATCGGAACTGGAACGCGACAAGGCGCCGCACCGCTGGTGTGAACCGGGATGCAGCCTGCTGAACCTCGATATGAACACCGATTTGCGCGCGCAGGGGGAAGACATGTGGATGGCGCTTGGCCGCGATCCGACAGCGGCCCGCGCGTCCGAGGTTATGGCACAGAATTATGGGCAAATGCCGCGGGCCTTCTTGCCGCATCTTCCAGTTATGACGGAGGCGCTGCTTGGCGGCGATGTGCCGATGCTGGTGCATTGCACGGCGGGAAAGGACAGAACAGGGGTCGTCATCGCGCTGTTCCTCGAACTGGCAGGCGTTGCGCGCGATGTGATTGTGCAGGATTATCTCAAGTCGGACGTCTTTGGTGAGAACCTGACGATGTCGGGCCATCTCAAAAGGGATCTCAACGCCACATTCGGTTTCCTACCTCCCGACGACATGGTCGCAGTGCTGATCGGCGTTGACCGGCGCTTTCTCGACCAGGCGTTGCACGCGGTTATGGTGCAGTGGGGCGGCATCGATGGCTATTTCGAGGCGGCCGGCATCGATGCGGCCCGGCGCGAGGCGCTGAGGGACCTGCTTGTCACTGTCTAGGCGCGATGTCTGTGCCGGGGCATCCGCCCTGCTTGCAGGCGCGATCCTGCCTGTCGGTGCAGCCGCTGCCGCACCTGAAAAACGACGGATTGTGGAGAAGACTATGACTGACCGCGGTGTTTTCGAGTGGGAGAACCTGCTCGATCAGCTTCGACCCCTAGGCCAGCTCATGCGCGAGCGGATCCCCGAGCGGCTGCGCCGTGATCCGCGGATCATGCAGGAATCGATGCGGCTGTTGCTGTCCGGCGTTCTGCGCACCACCAACGATGCGATCATGCACGACCGCTCGCACCCTATGTTCGTGCCCGAACTCAACATCTGCCAGAACATTTTTCAGCCTAATGCCGACACCATCTACAAGGCCGCGCTGATCGAGAAGGGGGGCACCTATCGAATCCGCGGCGACCGGGGCACGACGCGGATGATGATTCTTGCCCAGTTGGGGCCGGACACGTTGCGGACCGGCAAGCACCATCCCGCCCAAGACGCCAACGATTTCGACGATCTCGTGATTGGCGACGATGGCAGCTTCGACGTCGTCCTCTCGCCGCGACGACCAGCCGGCCATACCGGCGACTGGTGGGAGTTGAAGCCCGGGACCGAAAAGTTGATGGTCCGCATCGTCGGCTGCGACTGGGGCAACGAACGCGAGCCTCGGTTCGGCATTGTCCGGCTGGACGCGCCCCAGGCGTCCAGAGGGCGGCCAAGCCTGGAGGAACTGGCGGCGCGCTTTACCGAGATCCCGTCAACCGCCGCCGTTTGCGCGCTGGCCTTTCCGGACAAGGTGCAGCAGCTGCGTGACGAAGGGCTCGTCAATACGCTGAAAGTCGTGGACTTCTCGCAGATGACCGGCCTCGCCCGCCAGTCCTACTACGAAGGCGCCTATGATCTTGCCGATGACGAGGCCTTGATCACCGAAGTAAGGATACCTGAAGTGGTCGGCTACTGGTCGCTGATCCTTACCAACGAACTCTACGAGACCACGGACTGGTATCACAACCACTCCAGTCTGAACGCGGCACAGGCGGTGGTGGACAGCGATGGGGTGTTCCGCGCCGTGATTTCCGCGCGCGATCCCGGGGTCCACAATTGGCTCGACACGTCGGGATATCCTGCCGGCGCGGTGCAGGGCCGCTGGTTCGACACTGACGAACGCCCGACGCCGAGCATGAAGAAGGTTAAGCTGAACGACGTCCACAGCCATTTGCCGGCGGAGACGATCCGGATGACGCCGGAGGCTCGCGCAGAGGCGATGCGGGAACGAACCCTGCGCGCCCACATGCGCATCATCTGGTAGGGAGGCGAGAATGGACAGCGAACTGGCGAAGCTGCTCGACTATGAGGCGATCCGCACGGTCAAGGCGCGCTATTGCCGGATGCTCGATACGAAGGACTGGGACGGCTTTATCGGCCTGTTCACGGCGGATGCCGTCATGGACGTCGAAGAGGACACCGGGCATCCACCGATCAGCGGACATGCAGCGATCCTCGATCAGGTGCGCTTCGCGGTCGCAGACGCGCAGTCAGCGCATCAAGTCCATTCTTCCGAGATCGATCTGCGAGGGAATGAAGCGTTTGCCATAACCGCAATGCAGGACCGCGTAGTGTGGGCGCCGGGAAAATGCCCCATACCCGGTGCTCAGTCGATTACAGGCTTCGGGCACTATGTCGAACACTATGTCCGCCACGAGGGGCACTGGAAAATCGCAGCGTTAAAGCTGACCCGCCTCTACGTGGAAGCCCATCCGGCGCCTGCCGATTGATAGGTTGCCAGGCAGGGCGCAGCGGGCATGCCCAAAGCTGAACTTTGAGAGGATGATGGCATGACAACTGGGCAGGCTGCGGCATCGGAGCCGGGCGCACGCGCTCTTTTCGACAAGTTTGGCACATATATCCTGCCAGGCCGGGTAAGCGATCCGCGTCGCGGCATCGACGAAGCCCGGGAAGCCGAGCGCATTGGTCTGGGCTGCGTCTGGATCTCGGAACGTTACGCGCTCAAGGAGCCGGCAGTCCTGTCTGGCGCGGTGGCCGAGGCGACTTCCAAAATTCGCATTGCCGGCACGATGTACGCGACGATGCGGCATCCTCTGGTGACGGCTAGCGTGGCGGACATGATGCAGGCCATGAGCGGCGAACGCTTCCGCATGATGTTCGCGCGCGCGGTGCCTGCCTACATGAAGATGATGGGCGCGCCGGCGATCACGATGGAGCGGCTTGCCGATCTTATCTCGATCTGCCGCCGCCTCTGGGCGGGTGAAACCGTGAGTTATGAAGGCATCATGGGCAAGTTCCCGGCCATCAAGCTGACCGATCGTCACGGTGGTTCGCCGCCGCCAGTCATCTTTACCGCGATCGGCCCGAAGAGCCTGGAATTTGCTGGCCAGCATTGCGACGGCGTGTTGCTGCACCCGTTCGTTTCGGCGCAGGGTGTCAAGAACAGTGCGAAGATCGTTCGTGATGCGGCGGAAAAGGCCGGGCGCGATCCCATGGCAGTGAGAATCTATCACAACATCATCGTCGCGCCTGATTTGCCCAAGGCCGAAGAGGAAGCCGTCGTCGGCGGCCGTGCGATCACCTATTTCGAATTGCCCAATTTTGGTGACCTGATCATCGACATCAATGGCTGGGACAAGAAAGTGCTCGAACAGATCCGGGCCCATCCCAAGATCGCCGTACTCAACGGTAAGCCGGCGGATCAGGCTTACACGCGCGAGGAGCTGGTCGATGTCAGCAAAGTGATCCCGCAGCAGTGGCTGGACGAGGGTGCGGCGGTGGGTACGGCCGCGCAGTGTGCCGATCAGCTCATGGCCTTTCTCGATGCCGGTGCGGACGAGATCCTGCTCCATGGGTCGTCACCTAACGCCATGGGGCCGCTGACGGCAGAACTGAAGCGTGCGTTGGCGGCAAAGGGGCTTTGACGTGGAATTGCTGACCCCCGAACGCATTACGACTAAGTTGCAGGACTGGCTTGCCTCAGAGAAGGCCGAATGGCGCGATATTGCGGTGAAACCGTTGGACATGACACTTGGCGCTGGCTTTTCGGCGGACATCTTTTTTGTTGATGTCGATTATGTCGATGCTGATGGCCCCCAAAGCCAGACCTTGGTGGTGCGGCGCCAGCCGACCGATCTTGAAGTGGTATTCGGCAGCAGCCTTGCCCTGCAGGGCAAGATGATGGCGGCGCTCGATGCGCGCGGGGACATCGCCGTGCCCGCATGGATCGGCATGCATCTCGAACCGGACATCCTGGGCTTGCCCTTTCTTGTCATGGGACGGGTCGAAGGTGAATGCGCCAAGCAGAATCCCAACTACAATCTCGAAGGCTGGCTGGTGGATATGACACCCGGCCAGCGCCACCAGGCGTTCGCCAATGCCATTTCTGCCTTTGCCAGCCTTGCCAGGATCGACTGGCGCGACGGCTTTGAATTTCTGGCCCAGCCCGAACACGGCGAACCCGGCCTCGGCCAGTACGTCGGCGCGCTGGAGACCTGGTACAAGGCTGCGGGGAAGGGGCGGCCGATGCCGATAGTCGATGCGGCGATGGCCTATGTGCGTGAGAACATGCCCGTCGACGCGGGCGTCAACGTGCTCTGGGGCGATCCCACACCGTCCAACGTGATGTTCGCGCCGGACGGGAGTATCAATGGTCTGATCGACTGGGAACTGGCGGCGCTGGGACCGGGGGAACTCGACCTTGCCTGGTGGCTCTATTTCGATGATCTGTTCAGCCGGCGTTTCGGCGTGCCGCGGCTTGAAGGTCTGCCGACCAAGGACGAGACCATCGCCATGTGGGAAGCGGCCAGCGGCCAGAAGGCACGGCACCTCGAGTATTACGACATCGTGGCAGGGCTCAGAATGGCGTTGGTCGCGGTCGGCGCTTTCGACCGTCAGGTCGGGATCGGCAATATTGCCGCCACGAACAAGTCGCTGAACGACAACTTCATGACGATGTACCTTGCCGAAAAGCTGGGAATGCCGCTGCCCGAATTCGGGCCGGATTTCGTGGCCTTCATGAAAAACCTGACGCCGGTGGACGAAAAAGCGGATTGATTTAGCCGTCAAGCGCGCCCGCTGCGCGTTTGGCGGCATTTTCAGTACATTAAATACACAGTGTGGAATATTGAAGCATGGGAGAGATCGTCATTATGCCAATTTTGCACACGGACCTCCACGCGTGAGCGCAGGGTCGGAACCGGGCACTGCGCTCGATGCCGATGCGCTGATCGCGGAGGCAACAGCCTTGACGGGGCTGGACGATTTCGGCGCGGACCGATCTTTCCTCACGGGTTACGGTAAACTCGTCGCAGCAGTGGAGGCGATGAGCCCATCGGCGCAGCTGCGCGAAACCGCCCACGGGAAGATTGTCGGCCTGCTGGCGACGCGGCTGCGTTATGTTCAGGATGAAAAGGATCATCCGGAGATTATTGCCCAGGAAGTGGGCGAGCCGCTGGTTGTCTGCGGGCTGCCGCGCACCGGAACGACCATCACATACGATCTGCTCTGCTTGGATCCCGCAGCGCGTGCACCCCGAGAGTGGGAATGGTACATTCCTTGGCCAGCCCCGGAAGAGGCGACCTTCGACAGCGATCCGCGGATCGCGCAAGTGCAGTCGATCTATGAAAACTGGCTCGCGCATGCTCCGCAACTGGCCGATATCCAGCGGATGGATTGCACCCAGCCCGGCGAATGCAATCACGGAATGATGCTGCATTTCGCCAGCACCAACTTCCCCGCCGAACTGGGCGTCCCTGATTTCTCGCAGTGGTTGCAGCAGACCGTTCCGGAAGGCCAGTATCGCACGCACAAGCGGATGCTTCAGCAATTCCAGTGGAAAGGACCGAAAGGCCGCTGGACGCTGAAATCGCCGCAGCATCTGTTCGATCTGCCCGGGCTGCTGGAAGCCTATCCGGGGGCCATGCTGGTGTGGACGCACCGCGACCCGGTCAAGACATTTTCGTCGCTTTCCAGCATGATCTCGAGCTTCCTTGCCGCCGTCGGCGCGCCGCAGGACGACCACGCCATCGGCCGCTCGGTGCTTGATACCTGGAGTGCGGCAATGGCTCGCGCAACCGAAGCGCGGTCATCCCGTCCCGACATCGAAGGCCGAATTCTCGACCTTGCGCATGCCGAGATTGTGGCTGATCCGGTGGCGGCGGTGGAAAGCATCTATGCGCGCTTCGAGTTGCCCCTGAGCGATGAGCATCGTTTGCGGATCGGGACTTTCCTCGCGGGCAATCCTGCCGCCAGCCGGCTCGGCAAGCACAAGCATAGTCCAGAACAGTTCGGCATCGACCCGGACGAAGTGCGTGAACGCCTTGCCGTTTACTATGAACGATACGGCCATCTGCTCGGTCGTACGTGAATTCCATGCGGGAGAAGTAGTGTGAGTGTTCTTGACCGTTTCCGTCTCGATGGACGCACCGCGATCCTGACAGGCGTTGGCCCGGGCGTGGGTGAGCATGTTGCGAAGGCCTATGCTGAATTGGGTGCCAATGTGGTCATTTCCGCCCGCTCTCAGGACCGGCTCGACAGGATCGCCGCAGAGATCAACGCCTCCGGTGGCGGCAGGGCCTTGGCGGTTGCCGCCGATGCCGGATGCAAAGACGATCTGGAACATCTGGTAACCGCCGCGCGCGATGCCTTCGGTGTCATCCATATCGTCTTCAACAACGCCGCGGCCGGTGTGGTCTATGCGGCCGATGGCGGCCTGTGGGCCAACACCGACGAAGTGTGGAGAACCGCCATGGACGTCAATGTGATGGCGACATGGCGGCTGGCCGAGCTGACCGAGCCCGACATGAAGGCGCACGGCAAAGGCAGCATCATTTCGGTGCAGAGCTGCGGCGGCTTTACCCCCATCCCGCCCGCCGTGGCTTACGGCGTGTCAAAGGCGGCGCTGCTTTTTCTGGTGCGCGAACTCGCCAAGACCCAGGCGCCACATACCCGCATCAACTGCCTGTGCGTGGGGTCGATGAGCCCTGACGGGCAGGAGGCGGAGATTCACAAGGGCCTGGGGCTGGCGGAACGCAATGCCATCAAGCGCTTCGGCGCGGCGGACGAGGCGGTGGGGGCCGCCATCCTGCTCGCAAGCGATGCGTCCAGCTATACCACCGGCAGCACGGTCTTCACCGAGGGCGGGCGCGTGGGGACCATTTCATGACCGCGAACCCGCTCTGGACTGAAGAACAGGCGGCGGCCGAGAAACTGGCGCTTCGCCTCATCGAAAGGCCCGACATTCGCGCGGCCCGTGAACAGGCCCGTTTGGGCATGCTGGCCGATCCTGTGGCGGATACGCTGGACGGACGCCTGGGACTGGACCGCGCGCTCGACCAGTGGGTGCTGGGTCTTGCCATGCGCGAGGCCAACGGCGACACCGCCGATCCCCGCGTGGTCTGGAACATCAGCAATGCGCCGCGACCCTGGTTCGGCCATGTCTATGGCGGCGCGGCAGTGGCGGTCGACAATCCGGACAATTTTAATCGCGAGATCCCGATCGACGGTAACGGCCAGTACGAGGTGGACATCCGCTTCGCCGCCGATCCGCCGCAGTTCAGCATCGTCGCCGAAGTGGAGCCGGACCACCACGCCGGGCTGGGCCGCAACCTGGGGGCGCTTACCCTGCAGCAACTGCGGCCGCATTGCGACGCTGAAGGCCGCGTGACTGTCACCGTGGGGCCAGGCGAGGGCGGGGCGACCCACTTGCGCACCGAGCCCGGTGCCCGCATTCAAGTGTACACCCGCGACAGCCAGAGCAACTGGCGCCAGGTGCCGGCGGAGGTGTGTGTCCGGCGCCTCGATCCGCCGGCTGGCTGGCGCCCCCGAACGGAAGACGAGATAGCGGGGGCGGTTGTGACGGACCTGCCCGCATGGATCGCCTTCTGGTCCGGTTTTAAGAACGACTTTCTCGGCCCCCACGGGCCCAATACGCTGGTCGGCCCGAACGGGCGCGACGGCGGCTGGGGCTATCTGGCCGGCGGTCGCTTCGCATTGGAGGACGGGCAAGGAGTGTTCATCACCATTGACCCGGCTGGCAGCTACTACACCGGCATCCAGATAACCGATCCATGGACCATCTCGCCCGACCCGATGTTGCGGATGGTCAGCCTGAACAGTGCGCAAGTGGCAGTCAATGCCGACGGCACGGTCAGCTATGTCATTTCTGGCATCGATCCCGGTATTGCCAACTGGGTCGACACCACGGGCCTTTCATCCGGTTGGATGCTGCTGCGTTGGCAGGGCGTGCCGGACGGCGCCGACCCGGCGCTGTTCCTGAGGGAGGTGCGGCTGGTCGATCTGGCCCGGCTCGACGAAGATATCGCTGGTGCCGTGCCTCGTGTCGATATCGCCGGGCGGGGCCGGCAAATTCGCGAGCGCACCCGGCAGCATGGCTTGCGAACGGCGGCGCCGACATGGGGAGAGGACTGATGCAGCCCAAGGGATCGATACTGGAACTGTGCCAGGTGGTGCGGGAAATGGATCGCGCGCTCGATCATTGGACCCGCGTCATCGGGGCAGGACCATTCTTCGTGTTCGATGTCCCGGTTCTGCCGGGGCAGTTCTATCGGGGACAGCCAACCGAAGTTGCCATGAAAGTGGCATTCGGTTTTTCCGGTGGCCTGCTGATCGAACTGTTGCAGCAGACCAACGACGGGCCTTCGGTCTTCACCGAAATGCTCGATGGCGATGCGCAAGGCTATCACCATGTCATGTTGCGCGTCCCTTATGACGAGGGGGTCGCGCGCCTGTCGGGGGAGGGTTACGACATGGCTTTCAGCGGCAGGATGCCTACCGGCGAGCGCTTCGCCTTGTTCGATACGCGCAGCGGCAATGGCGGCTACGTTGAACTCATGGAATCGTCGCCAGCGATGGAAACTTCGCTGGAACGCATGCATGCCGCCCATTGTGCGTGGGACGGTACAACGCGGCCGGTGCGCAGCATGGCCGATCTAGCCTGACCGCTGCCGCTTTGCCGCAGTGGAGCAAATCGTATCCAGAAGCATGTCCGCCGACCGCCCGAAGGCAGCTTCGACGACGTCCCGCTGCATGGCCAGTCGTTCCGTGTTTTTGTCCAGGCTTTCGGCGACAACGACGTTGCCGAGGATGACGACGGAGAAGATGACCAGCATTTCTTCGCCTTCGCGCGCAGAAAGTCCGGCCTCTCGAAACGCGTCGAAAATGGCGGTGCGAATTTTAGTGGCACGCGGCAGCGCAAGCTGGTTTGCGCTGCGCGACAGTATGAACGCCGCCGACCCCGGAAATTCGCGATAGGCCAGTTGCACGGCGTCGGCGATCCTGCGCAGCCGCTCCTGCCAGCTGGCCGCGCTCAGATCGGGCATGCGGCTGGCGAGGATCTCGTCCGTCAACAGCGCAAGCATTTCGTCCTTGTTGCGGACATAATGGTAGATAAGCCGCGGCGATACACCGAGTTGGCGGGCGACCGGGCGGATGTTAAGCGCGTCTATCCCCCCGCTGCGGGCCATGTCTTTCAGGGTCGCGACAAGGCGCGAGCGATCGAGTGCAGGACCTTCGGTCTGGGGCCGCCGGCCACGGCGCGGTGGCGGCAGGGAAACGTCAGGTGGCTCGGGCATGGCGGCACCCTAGAAGTTGTGGGACGCGGGGTCCATGTGCGTTGCTTTCAGCCCAACATCATTGACGCGACGTTCCCGCGCGTGGCCTTCGGCATGGCGGCGGCGCAACGCCTCTGCTGTTTCCGGATGAAATGATACAGATGGAATTAAAAATGTTCTATCTGCTCCAAGCTTGAGAGATAGCGCCAGGGGCGCAAAGGGGAAAACTATGGGCGTTGCGGGCTTTGACCGGCGGGATAAATGGTTTCTGCTGTTGCTGGGCGCCATCTACATGGTGAATTTTATCGATCGTACCATTCTTGCGGTGGTTGGTGAGTCGATTCGCAACGATCTGCGCCTGAGCGATCTGCAACTCGGAATGTTGGGAGGGCTGGCCTTTTCGCTGTTCTACGCCGTGCTGGGAATTCCGCTGGCCCGGCTGGCCGAACGCTTCAGCCGGGTCCGTCTGATCGCGGCGGTCACGATACTCTGGTCGCTGATGACGGCGCTTTGCGGTGCAGCGGGAAGCTACCTGCAATTGCTGCTGTGCCGGATGGGCGTGGGTGTGGGCGAGGCCGGGTTCACGCCTGCTCTGGTTTCGATGATATCCGACCGCTTCGATGTGGGCCGCCGCGCGCTGGTCTTTTCGCTCATCGCGCTGGGCGTGCCGCTGGGCGGCGCTGTGGCCGCGATTGCCGGCAGCGCCATGGCCCAGACCATCGGCTGGCGCTGGACGATGGCTGCCGTCGGTGTGCCCGGGCTTTTGCTGGCGGTTCTTTTGAGCATCACGATATCCGAGCCGGAGCGCAAAGATGCTGGCGAAAGCGCGGACACCCCCCCCTTCGGCCAGGTCCTGCGCCGTTTAGCACGGTCCCCTGCGTTCCTGCACCTGACGTGCGGGAGCGGCCTGGTCGGCCTGGTCGGCTTCGGGACCAACCTGTTCCTGATCCCACTCCTCGTCCGCCGTTTCGATTTGCTGCTTTCGCAGGCGGGACTGATATTCGCTTTGTCTTTCAGCATGGCGACGATGGTGGGGCAGATCTTCGGCGGCAATCTGGCGAGCCGGCTGATCCGGCGCGATGTGCGGTGGGGCGCCTGGGCTCCCGCAATTACGGTGGGTCTTGCCCTGCCGTTCTATCTTCTGGCGCTCTATCAATCGGACTGGCATGTGCTGGTCGGCTTCTTGTTCGTCGCGACCGCGATGCTCTATGCCTTCACGCCTGCGGTTATGACCGTCACGCAGACTCTGGTGGAACCGCGCATGCGGGCGTCAGCCGCAGCGCTGCACTCTTTCGGCCAGACGGTCGCCGGCCTTGGCATAGGCTCGGTCACGCTGGGCTATCTCAGCGACAAACTGGCTGCCTACAACTATGCCGGCGACTACGCCGCGCAATGCTTGGGATCGGGCGCCTTGAGCGACTCGCGTGAGTGCATAACCGCCTCGGCAACGGGGTTGCAGCACAGCATGCTGATCTCGGCATCGGTGCTGGCGGTGGCGGTGTTCAACTACCTCGTCGCCGCCAGGCACTTGCCCACGGAATCGGCGGCGGCGCTCAGCAGGTAAGCCAGCCGCCGTCCGCCACCAGGGTCTGGCCCGTGACATAGCCTGAAACGTCACTTGCCAGAAACAGGACGCAGCCCGCGATGTCCTCGGGCGTGCCGGCACGTCCGATTGGCGGTGCAAAACGCGCGATCTGGTCGGCGGGAAAAGCGGGGCCGCTCGCCGTCAACTGGCCTTCGGTGGTGGTATTGCCGGGACATAGTGCGTTTACGCGGATGCCGTCTTTTGCCACTTCCATGGCGGCGGCCCGGGTCAGGGCCGCAAGCCCGGCCTTGGAAGTCGAATACGTCATCAAACTGGGTGCGGTGGCGTGAAAGGCACTGTTGGAGGCGATATTGACAATCCGTCCGTCGATCCTGCCCGCGCGCATTATGCGCACCGCCTCGCGCGTGAGCAGCGCGGGGCCGCGCAGGTTGATCGCCATGACCCGGTCCCAGTAGGAGCTGTCGGTGTCCTCCAGCATCCTGCGGTCCTGGGTCCCTGCGTTGTTCACGAGCACGTCCAGCCGGCCCTGTTCGCTCTCGATCGATTCGATTGCCGAGAGGATGGATGCTTCGTCGGCTACGTCGAGCCGGCAGGATCGGGCGCTCGCCCCGCGCTCGCGGATGGCCGCGGCCAAGGCTTCGGCCTTGTCGACCTGGATATCGGCGATCACAACCTGCGCACCGGCATCCGCCAGGAGGCGGCAGATCGCCGCCCCCATTCCCTGCGCCCCACCGGTTACCAAGGCGACGCGGCCGGAAAGGCTGTAGAGCTTCATGTGTTCGGTCAGTGCCATCGCATCCTCTCCAAATCCTCTTTCACATCGTTTGGTCCCTGTCGCGGCGGCGATGCCCTGCCGGCAGACAGGTCGGTTTTCGAGTCACGGCCATAAGCTCCCGGTGATAGAAACGATCAAAAGGCCGGGAAGATGGAAATACCGACTGCGGAAGAGATGCTGGATCAAGCCGGTCTGGATGGTGAAATCGCGCAAGGGACGTTGCCGGGGCTTGAGGCGGCGCTCGCCGCGCTCGGCGCCGAGTCCGGTTTGACCGCAGCGGGACGGGACCGGGCGCTGGCGCAGTTTCGCGACAATCTGGCGCGGCTGTCCGCGATCGTCGCGGATCGGGCCGCGCATCCCGGGATTGCAGAGGTGCAGATCGACCGGCCCGTCTTCATCCTCGGCCTGCCCCGCTGCGGCACCTCGATTCTCCACGCGCTTATCGGTGCCGATCCGCAAATCCGTACGCCGCTGCAATGGGAAGTGGCTGCGCCGTCGCCGCCGCCCGAAGCCGCGACTTTCGCGTCCGATCCGCGCGCTGCCGGCTTCGACGCCTATGTCGCGGAGAATTTCACCGGCGCCTGGGCCGACGTGTTGAAAGCGCATCCGATCGGCGCGCGCATCCCTCAGGAATGCGGCATGATCCTTGAGACGCCGTTCCAGGGGATCAACCCCACTATGCTGTTCCGGTTGCCGGGATACTACGACTGGTACCGTCAGGCCGATACCCGGTTCGGATACCGCGTCCACAAGATGTGGCTGCAGCACCTGGCGTGGAAGAACCCGCGCCGGCGCTGGGTCCTGAAAGTGCAGGAGCATGCCCACCACTTGCCCGAACTGCTCGCGACCTATCCCGATGCCGTGCTGGTTCAGCCGCACCGCGATCCGGTTACCGTGATGGCCTCGATCTCCCGCCTGATCGAAGTGATCCGCATCGTCTCCTTCGATCGGATCGACCGTGCGGAGCTGGGCCATGAACTGCTGCACTTGTGGCACGATGGGCAGAAAGCGGCGCTGGCCTGGCGTGCGGCCAACCCGGCGTTCCCGGTACTGGATCTGGCGTTCCGCGATCTGATCGCCGATCCCGTCGCAGTGGTCCGGCGGGTTTACGAATACGCGGACCTGGACTTTACCCCGCAATCGCGGGCAGCGGTCGAAACCTTCTGGCGCGAGCATCCGGCCGACAAGCATGGGCAGCATCGCTACGAACTGGCCGACTACGGGCTCACGCGCGAGCGGATCGAGACCGTCTACGCTGATTACATTGCGGCCTATGGAGACTATTTGTGAGCCGCTGGCAGGATTGCATCGCCAGATTGGCGGCAACATCGGACGTGCTGGCCCCGATTGCGGAGGGCGGCGATCCCGACATGGCTGCGCGCGCCGAGCGGATGGCGTTCATGGCGCTGGCATCGGGATGGTTCACGGCCTTTGCCGATCGCGACCTCCCGGACTTCGTGCCCGCCGTAAACACCCACTGTCCCCTGGTGGGAACCAATCCCGATTTCATTTACGGCGCGGCCTCAATCGATGGCGCCGGACAATATCTGCTGACCGGAGAGCGTGGCGGGGGACTGTTCCTCCTGATGGACATCGCCGCCGGGGGACTGGGGGTGCTGGAGCCGCTCGGACCTTCGCTGGCTACTATAGATTTCGATACCCTGGCGCTCGACGAGAACGGATGCTTCTCGCTGCTGCTCAGCGCCGAGCGACCGGAACACTGGGCGGGCGACTGGCACAGGCTCGATGCATCGGCACTGTCTCTCTCGTTGCGGCAGGCAAGCTACGATTGGGGGGCGCATCGAGAGGCGCGTATCGCGATCGAGCGTATTGATATTCCCCGCGCGCCGCGCCGCTGGGACGAAGTAGAGATCGCCCGGCGTCTTGACGCTCTGGCAGCCTATCCCGGCCGGCTGGCCGGCATGGCGCTGGGCTTCATTGCAGGCCAGCGCCGCAAGGCCCTCTGGAACCGGTTCGAGCATGATGACTGGGCGGGACGGGGCGGGGTAGAAGGACAGCATTACTATCAGGGGCTGTTCCGGCTGGAGCCGGGCAAGGTTCTGCTGCTGGAAACCGAATTGCCGGAACAGGTGCTGTACTGGAACGTCCAGCTCAACGACATGCTCTGGACTACTGTCGACTGGATGAACCGTCAGTCCAGCCTCAATGGCGGGCAGGCGGCGATCGATGCCGATGGCCGTTTCCGCGCAGTGATCGCGCTCGACGATCCAGGCATCTCCAACTGGCTGGATCCAGGCGGGAACGCCGAAGGGGCGATCATGCTGCGTTGGACCGGCGCCAGCAGCGGTCCGGAGCCACGGCTGACCTTGCTCGACAGGGAGTCTCTCGCCGAGCGTCTGCCGTTGGGGACGCTGCGTGTCGATGCCCAAACACGAGAGGCGCAATTGCGAGCGCGGCGCCGTGCCGCCCAGATGCGGCGGCGATGGTAGGGGCGCGCGCAAGGCGTTGCCTAGCCGCCGACAGGTGTGCCTAGCACTACTTTGGCAGAAGTGTAATCGGGCTGGGGTCCAGTGAGCATCCGCAGTGAGGGCATTGCGATGGTGGGGAACGTGACAGGTGGTCAAGAATGGCTTGGCGCACTGCTGGCAGGCTGGGTTGCGGCGGCGGGCCGAGGACTCTTTTTTTTCCGTCTCGCCTGAGCGATCCGGCGAGTTTGCAGGAAGGCATAGGCCATCATCGTCATCAAGGCATGGCGATGGAGACCGGTCCACGATCGACCTTCGAAGTGGTCCAGGCCGAGTTCTTCCTTGAGTTGCTGACAGGCCCGATGGGCTTGCTCGCATATCCAGCGCGCCTTGATCGTGCCGGCCAGGATCTTGATCGGGGTGTCGGCAGGCAGGTTCGAGAGATAGTATTTGCGTTCGCCATTCGAGCGATGCTCGCCCACCAACCAGGCTTCCTCCCCCGGCATGTGCTGGGCCCCGGCGGAACCGATCCGCTGGGGCGCTCCGTCGGCAATACGCACACGCAGGGCGGCAAAGCTCGCGGCCAGGCGTCCCTTCGTTCCCCTCCGCCAGCTGACCTGCCGCCACTTCGCGTCTTCGAGCATGGCGTGTGCGGCCCGGGATTTGACGTCCGGCACATGCCGCATCCGCGGTCGTCCGCGGCCTGCGACCGGGAAGATCAGTTGCACGTTGGCCGGATAGACCTTCTGGTGCCTGGGGATGCCGACAGCCCAGCAGAGGCCGCGTGTACTCAGCGCCTGCCGGAACGGAGCGGACAGCCCGTAGCCGGCATCGGCCAACACGCTGCCGAAGCGCACCCCGGCAGCCATGACACGATCGATCTCCTCAATCGCGATCTCGGGCTTCGTGCGATATTCACGCAGCGGCGCAGGCACGCCAGCCTTGTCCATTCGCGCTGCATCGCTCGTCCAGCTTTCCGGCAGGAACAACCGCAAGCTCAGCATGACCGGAACTTCGCCCGAAGCCAGCGTCACTGATACCAGTGTCTGGCAGTTCGCGTTCTTGCCCAGCGCCGAAGCGTATTGGGGCGCGACGCCAACTGACGCCTTGCCCTTCTTCGGCAGGGCGGTGTCGTCGATGATCAGCCAGGCTCCGTCACCGCCGACCAGTTCGTCCGCCTGGCTCCACAAGGTCGCTTCCAAAGGGGCGCTGTCCCACAGCCCCGCTCCGATAAAATGATGCAGCCGGTCATAAGGAACCGCGCTCGATCGGGCCGCCATGGGCTGGATGCTCTTGCGATCACCCGGACCAATCAGTCCGGCAATATAGGCCGGGCACATCCGGCGCCTTGTCTTGTTCCCCAACTGCTCCAGATACGGCGCCAGCCACCGCTCCAGGTCCGCCTGCCAGTCCTCTGCCATCGCCAGCCTCCATCAAAGCTGGCTCCCCATGAATCACGCATTTCGCACCATGGGAATCCCAAAAATCACACTTCTGCCAAAGTAGTGCTAGGGTCCGGACCCAATAACCGGATTCCCACCACGACAGGATTGTGATTCATTGCCTCTGCGAGGAGGCGGTGAGATGTCTGATTTCTTTTGGTTTTCCGATGCACAGTGGGCTCGGATCGAGCCGCTTTTGCCGACGGATGTTCGCGGCAAGCCACGCGCGGATGATCGTCGAGTGTTGAGCGGGATTGTCCACGCGCTTCGCTGCGGCGGTCGCTGGGCGGGCTGTGCTGACGTCTATGGTCCGAAGAAGACGCTCTACAATCGGTTCGTCCGCTGGTCGGAGCGCGGCATCTGGGAAGGCATTTTCAGTGCGCTGGCGGGAGCCGGCGGCGCTCCAGATCGACTGTTCATCGACAGCAGTTGCATCAAGGTCCACCGCTGCGCCGGTGGTGGAAAAGGGGGGCCTTGGCTCATGGTATCGGCCGCACCAAAGGCGGACGCAACACCAAGCTCCATGCCGTCTGCGACGCGAAAGGCCGCCCCGTCGTCCTGCTCCTGACGCCCGGCAACGTCCACGATTGCAAGGTCGCGCAGCTTTGCATCGAGGCGATGCCGCCATCCACCCAACTCGTCGCCGACAAGGGCTATGACAGCCAAGCTCTGCGCGAGTGGCTCGACGAGCGCGGCACCGAGGCCGTTATACCGCCGCGCAAGAACCGCAAAATCCAGTACGACTACGACAAGGCCATCTACAAGCAGCGCAACGTCATCGAGCGCATGTTCTGCCGCCTCAAGGACTGGCGCCGCATCGCCACCCGCTTCGACCGCAATGTCAAAAACTTCATGGGCGCCATCGCCCTCGCCGCCGCCGTCATCTGGTGGCTGTAACGAGTCCGGACCCTAGTGCCGCTGGCGCCATGTTCCTGCCAGCCCAGTTAGAGGATGATGGGAGACAAAGCCGATGACGCCCACCGACACGCTCGACCTTGAGCAGGCCATTCGCGACAATTACCGCTTGTGGAACGAAGGCAGGCGGGAGGAACTGGACTTGTTGTTCCGCCGCATGGGACCCGCAGGCTTTACCATAGAATACGTCGGCTCCGCGCCTGTCGAGGGCGGGGCGGCGATGGAAGCTATGTGGGACCAGTATGGCGGCAAATGCACGACCGAACCGCTGGAAGTGATCGTCAACGGGGCGGAAGGCGCCGCCTTTGTCGCCAACCGCCTCCAGACCGACGATGGCATCGTGACATTGCCAAGTCTGGAGACGTATAAGATTTCCGATGGGCGGTTGACGGTTCGCTATTTCCACAAGACCGCGCACTGACCCGGTTTTCCCGGATGTTCGGCGGCAAGGTTAGCCATCGGATTCCATGAATGCCAGCAGGTCGGCGTAATGGGGCTGATGCACCAGGCCGCCGCCGGAAATTGATATGTTTTCGCCGGTGATATAGCGGGATTCGTCGGAAGCCAGGAACGCCACGAGTGCGGCTATGTCATCCGGGGTCCCGAACTCCGGCGTCAGGATATGGCGTTTGATGATGTCCTTGAGACCGGGAACCGTCTTTTCTAGCGCCTCGGTCAGGACCACGCCGGGGGCAATGCTGTTGCAGCGGATATTCTGCCGCCCATGCTGCGTAGCGACATATCGGGTCAGGCCCATGATCGCCGCCTTGGTCGATCCGTAGGCGATGCGCGCAAGATCGCCTGCGCTGCCGGAATTGGATGCCGTGTTGATGATCGACCCGCCGCCGCCTGCGATCATGTGGGGGATCGCATACTTGCATCCCAGCAGGTAGCCAGTCAGGTTGATGTCCAGGATTTCACGCCAGATGCCGATGGGGATGTCTGGGGCGGTGGTGTCCTGCGGGCTCTTGACCGGATCGGTCATCGCTGCATTGTTGTGCAAGATGTCGATCCGACCGAAGTGAGTCATGCAGCGATCGATCATCGCCTTCACCGATTCCGGATCCGCAGCATCAAACTGCACGGCGAGTGCGCTGTCTCCCAAGGGAGCAGCCGCTCGCTCCGCCGATTCCTCGAACAGGTCGGCGATGACGACGCTTGCGCCTTCGGCGGTCAGGCGCCGCGCCACCGCGGCACCGATCCCGCCCCCACCACCGGTCACAATCGCAACTTTGCCTTCCAGCCGCATCATCATTTCCACTCCCTTGTCCCGTGAGGCCTGTTTACGACTTTCGCTGGCGAACCCTTTCACGATTACCGAAGTTCCGCCGACAGCTTGACCGTTTCGGAGCCTGCCGCTTCAGATGGGGCGATTAACCCGCCAAAGGGCAGGTCAGAAGCAGTCAGAGCAGCGTGGTGCACATTATGTGATGACCGAGTTTGGCGGTCGCTTGCTAGATCATCCGTGAGATATGGTGCGCATGAAATTAGGGAGTGGGGTGTTGATTTTCGCTGAGAGCTGCACGCCGCGCCACAGTGTCGAGGCCAAGATCTATCCGGTCGCTGCTCTCGAAAACGCTGGGCACCTGTTGGGAATTGCCGCCAACCGTAAGGGTCGCGCGGCGGATCCGTTCGGGATGAGCCTTGCCGGACAACGGGAAAGGTTCGCGAAAAAGCGTGACGCATAGCGATAGCTCATCCATGCCCCGAGCCGGGCCCGCGGGACGCTAAGACCATTGCGATCATTCCCGCAGCTGCCTGCAAGCAGATCCACTCGCGATCCTGTCGATCGGTCGCGCAAACTTCGATATCGCCGAAAAGTGTTGGTACATGCCCGCGGCGATAAACCTAGAGCACCAGATGCGGATCGGACCGGCACAGGCTCCCGCCTTCTGCCGCAGCGCTCTTCGCGAAGCCCAGCCCAGATGCGCTGAACTGCAGAGACCACAGCCACCCCCAGATTTGTGACGGTCCCGGCTGGCGCGATCGAACTCCTCCCAGGCGACGGGGGCGATACGGCGCACGGCTATCTCCGTGAACTTGCCGGGTGGATGATGATTTTAAACTTCCGTGCCGCCCCTTCCGCTCGACAGGTTGGGCGCCTTTTTTTCGTCGGTAATTGGCTGCGGGATGAACAACCGCTGGAACCGACGGCCCGCCTGGGTCTGCATTACCCGATCGGCGGCGATATCGGCACTTGCGTGCCGCAGCACCGCCTTCGCAACCGTCGAGCCAAGGGAGGGCGCCCATAGCAATGGCGCCTGTGCGGCCCAATGTCCTGGTCATCTTGGCAGATGATCTCGGCGCGAAAGGGCATCGACGCGATGGGCCTGTCCGGCAGATTTGTCCTGCGCAATCCGCAATGGGCAAAGGCATCGTCCGCGCGGTCGCGTCTGTTGAAGACCTTTGTCACCGAAGGAGGGACGCTGGTGCCGATGATCATGCGTTTCCCAGGCTCGCCCGCAAGTGGACGGAATGCGGTGATCGGCGACTTGCGGGACTTGGTGCCGACGATCCTCGATGCGGCTCACGTCTCCGAAGAGCCGATGGTGGAGGGGCGCAAGGTTGCGATCGTGGAAGGGCGCAGCCTTCTGCCCTGGCTGCGCAAAGGGCGCGATGACCGGCCGGTGGAAGAAGTAGCATTCGAAAAGTACGGCCAGGCTACCGTGCGATTCCTGATGTGTTGTGCCCGCAATTCAGCAAAGCGAACATGACACCCTGCGCGGAGCACGAGTTGGAACTGCACGCCATCGCCGACGGTGAGTTGGACAGCATGGCCTGCATCGCGCTGGAAACCCATCTGCGCGGCTGCGTCGAATGTCGTACCGCGCTGGCCCGGCTCAAAACAGAGGATGTGCGATCTCGTGAAAGCGCGCCGCAGCATCCTGGGCAGCGAAGTTTACGCGACGCAGTGAGGGCGATTTTTTCCTCGGCGCGAGCCTCAAGACCTTTCGCCCTCGATGGGCGCGGCATTGACCCCCGGACGGCGCGATGGCTGGGGGGCGGCGCGTTCGGGGTACTGGGCGCAATTGCCGTGTTGGTGTTCGGCATGCCCGGGCAGAACACGAGGGGGCTCGAGGATGAATTGGTCGCAGCGCATGTGCGCTCGCTGAGCGCGCCCCAGCTGGCCGACGTCCAGGCATCCGACAGGCAGCGGGGAAACCTCTGGTTCGACCGACGGATTGGTTTCTCTCCGATCGTGGTGGACCTTGCGGCGGCCGGATTTCCGCTGGTGGGTACCCGGCTCGATGATGTCGGCGGGCGCCATGTCGCTGTGATGGTCTACGGCACGAGCCTGCATCCCATCACCGTGTTCGTGCGGCCGAAGCCGCAGCGCACCTCGCCGTTGTCTGCCATCTTGCGCAGTGATCGCTTCAGTATGTTGCGTTGGGAGTCCGGAAAGCTGGAATATTTCGCGGTATCCGACGTTGACGAAGTTGATCTGGAACAGTTTCGCGCCACTTTTCGCCAGGCATCGGAAAACTGATCGGTTGGCGATCGCCAAATTCTCCGTAGCCCTCAGTCATCGCCCATTTCGGCGTTTTCGTGCCGGTTCCGCCAAAAGTAGCGGGGCCCGTTACAGAAGTGGGGGGCTGCGATTTGCTCGGATTGCCTCCACATTTATCCAGCATGACAGCTGGGAGCATTGTGATGGACTTACGGCTTGGATTGGTCGCGGGGGATCTTCGGATAACGGTGATTGATCGTAGCCGGGTGGAGGCGCCTCATACGCTAAGTGATTTCGCATTGGGGCAACCCGTCGCCCATGCGCTCGTCTCCCCGGATCGGCGGGCAACCGAGCTCAACGGTGATGACCAAAGACCCCAAGAGCGCCAATCCTTACCAGTCGGATTCAGGTTCCTGAAAGGACGTCTGACGCTGCTCCCACGCATCCATTATCGGCTCAAGTTCGTTCGGAATCTCCGATCGGAATGCTTCATCGAGCGGATAGTGCGACATGGCAATCTTCACCGCATCGAGCAGCGCGTAACCCTGGGCCTCGTCTTTCGGACGCTTGAGAGGATTGCGCTTGGCTTGCGCAGACATCCAGAGCTTGTGCAGCGTGAACCATCGCGGATCGGGTGCCACGATACGGGCAGGCTCCGCAAAAGAGGGTCCCGATCCGGGGCCGGTATGCCACAGCAACCTTCGACCCATGGCGGGAAGGGGTCTTGAACAGGAATTCAAGATCGTGACCAGTCATGCATGGTCTTCCGTTTTGCTTCACGCATTCCGTTGGAGCACGGCAAAAACCGATTTAGTTGCGGAAGCCCGGAGCGAACAATCGCTCAACTGCGATAGCAGAAAGGCAAGCCGACTGCTCGCGGCGCATATGCTGCGCGTCCTGCTCAGCATCTGCGCTTCAGAAAGAAGACAGGCGCGTCCCGATGGACGCGCCTGTCCGGCTGCCAAGAACGGTCGCAAACGTTAGAAGTCCATGGCCGGCATGGGCGAAGCCTTGTCGTCCTTTGGAAGTTCAGCAACCAGCGCTTCGGTGGTGATCAGCAGCGAGGCGACCGATGCTGCATCCTGTAGTGCAGTACGTACCACCTTTGCGGGATCGATGACGCCCGCCTTCACCAGGTCTTCGTATTCGCCGGTCGCGGCATTGAAGCCCTGGTTGTAGTCCTCGCCTTCAAGCAGCTTGCCGACGATGAAGGACCCGTCTTCGCCCGCATTGTCCGCGATCTGACGCGCCGGCGCGCGCAAGGCCCGCCGAACGATGTCGATGCCGGACTGCTGGTCGTCATTGGCTGCCTTCAGGCCATCGAGCGCCTTGAGCGAGCGAAGCAGGGCAATGCCGCCGCCCGGCAGGATGCCCTCTTCCACTGCAGCGCGGGTGGCGTGAAGCGCGTCGTCGACGCGATCCTTGCGTTCCTTGACCTCGACCTCGCGGTGACAGTTTTTGTCGCCGCCGGCCTGCTGGACCTGCGGCAGGGTAGCTTCATCCCGGTGACGTTCGCCATCCTGACCGGCTTCCTGACGCTGACGATAATGCCGGCTGTAACCCGGCGTCTGCAGGATACAGTGCGGCTTGCAGCCTTGGGCACGGCCCTTCTCGTACTGCACGGGATCGGGCTCTCGGTCGCGCAGGTACTGATCGGATCGAACGGGCCGCCGCTTCTGCCAGCCGCCGGGCACGTAGCCATCGCCGCGTTCTTCCTCGCTTTGCTGGCGTGGCAGTTTCTGATCGTCCCCCGACGCGCCGGCTTCCCGCCCGCACTCTACGTGAGCCTGCTTAACGCCGGGACCCACCGCCCCTGATTCCCCCTCTCTCTCCCGAGACAAGGAGACCGTGACAATGAACTTCCCCGCAACCATCGCTCCGAATGCAGCGAACGATACCCTTGAAGACATCGTCGAGCTTGTTGAAATCGCCAAGCAGACAGTCCCTCCCTTGTGGCCATTAGAAAGCCCGATCGCCATCAATCCTCTCGCCGGTTTCGAGGACCTTCCGTTCGGCGAAGCCGTCGGTCAGGCCAGCCATATCTTCAATGCGCCGCTGAAGGGAGCCATCCGGCACTGGCGAAAGCTGGCGAAGGAAGGGAAGGTGGACACCACCGTGCTCGCGCAAGTGGCGATCGAGCGGCTGGGTGGACCGGACACTGCCTTCCGGGAAGTGACGCAGGGCATTCATGCGCTTGACCTGCTCAGCGCCCGGCTCCTTGAGGTAAAGGACTTCGGACCTTCTCAGTCCATCCGCTCGCTCGGTCCGGCCGAGCAGTTCGTGGCCAAATGGTGCGGCGCCTTCTTCGATCGCGGTCTGGCCGCTCATCCCATGCCCTGGCGCGCCAAGGGCCTCTATCGGGCGGTGCTGGCGCTTTGTGCTCACGACCGGCAGTTCGAGGCGCTGGCCGGCGGCCGGTCCCAAGCGCAAGCCATCCTGGCGACCATGCCGGATGATCCCTACGCGGCCATTCGCGACGCCCTTTTCGAGCGGGAAGGCGGCCACCCCGAACACCTGGCATGGCTGCGGCACATGATTGCGCGTTTGCCCGGCTGGGCCGGGCATCTCCGCTGGCGTAGCGAAAGAGCAGATCCCGAGATCCCGCAAGACGCGCCTGCCTCGATTGCAGACCTCCTGGCGCTCTGGGCGCTGATGGCTCGGTGCGGGCATGCCGACATCCGCAAAACGGCACGGGATCACGACCCGCGCCCTGCCATTCCGCGGCATTTCGGGCTGCCGGACAGGACGTTCGAACACCTCGGCGGACAACAGAGGGCCATGGCGGACTTCATTCTCGGCATGAGCGATGTGGACCTCGTGCTCATGTTCATGGAAGCGGCCGAGCGCGAATACGCGGGCAAGATCGCCTCCAGCCTGCGCAAGAGCATCCGTCACACGGCGACCACCGAAACACAGAGAGCCGATGCCCAGTTGGTCTTCTGCATCGATGTGCGTTCGGAGCCCATGCGCCGCGCCATAGAGGCCGCCGGCAACTACAAGACCATTGGCTATGCCGGTTTCTTCGGCCTCCCCATAGCCCTGCGTTCTCCGATCGATGCCAGAAAGCGGCGCCAGTTGCCGGTCCTGCTCGAACCGCAGCACGAGGTGGTTCATCAGGACGAGACCTGCGATCCGCAACTGGTAAACCGGGTCCGCCAGGGGCTGGCGATACGGCAAGTCGCCGGCACGGCAAAGCAGGGCTTTGCCAGCAGCTTCACCATGGCGGAAGCGACTGGCCCGCTGGCCGGGCTCATGCTTGCCATGCGCAGTCTCGCGCCGCAGCTTGCCGAGAAGGTCTCTGCGCCGCATCCCGACGTCCTGCATGCCGCCTTGCCATTGTGCACCAGCCGTGGCGAGGACAGCGACTTGCCGCTTCACAAGAAGCTCGACTACGCGCTGGGGCTCTTCCAGCTGACCGGCCTCCAGGCGCAGCATCTGGCTCCGCTCGTCCTCCTCGCCGGGCATGGAGCCACAACTGTCAACAACGCCTTTGCCGGCGCGCTGGACTGCGGTGCCTGTGGAGGCCGCGCGGGTGGCCCCAATGCACGGCTTCTCGCGCATATCCTCAACGAGGACGCCGTTCGCCGCCATCTGGCGAACAAGGGGCACGTGATCCCCGAGGACACCTGGTTCGTGGCTGCGCAACATGACACGACAACGGATGTCGTCGAGATCTTCGACGAACACCTGCTTCCGGTGGCCCATTCCGGGCCGATCGCTGCCTTGAAGCTTGATCTGGAAAAAGCCGCATCGGCAAACCGCGACCAACGCGCCGCTCGCCTCGGTCGGACTGCGGCAGATCTGGTGAGCGGAGCCTATCACTGGGGCGAGGTGCGCCCCGAATGGGGCCTTGCAGGAAATGCCGCCTTCCTGATTGCCGACCGCGCTGTGAGCAAAGAGGTCGATCTGGAGGGGCGCGCCTTCCTGCACAGTTATGACTGGCAGCAGGATGACGACGGCAGCGCGCTCGCTGCGATCATGACGGCACCCATGATCGTCGCCCAGTGGATCAGCTGTCAGTACCTGTTCTCGACCCTGAACAACACGCGCTATGGTGCCGGAGACAAGTCGACGCACAACGTGATCGGCGGCGTCGGGGTCGTGCAGGGCAATGGTGGCGACCTTTGCGTGGGACTGCCCTATCAGTCGCTTTTCCGGGATGACGGCACACCTTACCATGTCCCGCAACGCCTGTTGGTCGTGGTCCATGCGCCGGTCGAAAGGGTAGACAGGATCGTCGTCGAAACTCCGCTGCTGACCCGGCTGTTCGGAAATGGATGGCTCAAACTGGTGGTGATCGACCCGAAGGACAACACCGCCGACCGCTGGCTTTCCGGCGAGACCATCACCCACTTCAACGCAGCACCCGGTGGCTGGGCACCCAATCACTATGCAATCTGATTGCGTCGTCGAGACACGAGGCTGCACCCATTGGGGCGGAACGGCGATCGTCCCTCAGAGCATGCGACCAAAGTGTTGGTGAAAAGCGAGTGGGCTGCTCGATGCACAAGCAGCAGGCAAGGGAGCAGCCCACTCTGCCATCAGCGTCCCCCCGAACGCCTGATTGAAGCGTTCCTAAATCAATATGGTTAACTAACTCTTTAGGCTGGTGAAGTGCGAAAATAAGCTTTCAGTATGAGACAGTTCGGCGTTCCATAACATTGCGGCCACTATTCAGGCGTCTGGTGCAATTCAGGAGAGTGCCGAGGCAATCGAGTTCGCGGCGTAGAGAAAAGGACGCAGTTCTATGGCTTTGCCATCGCGGATGCCCCAGAGTTCCATAATCGACTTCGAAAATGGCCGTCGGCTCGTTCGCCCGACGCCTTTGATGGCCAGGTGGACGACCACCTCTTCGCCGCCAGCGAGAAAGTTGAATATCTCCGCTTCAAAGTCGTCGAAACTCGCAACGACACCAGCGAGGGTGGCTTTGATCTGGTCACGCCCCCTTTAAACGCCGCCTGGCATGCCGCTGTCGCCGCGATCCGATTGGGGCCTTTCAACCAAGGTAGGTGAAGCGCATTTCCGGTTCGTCCCCGGTTGCGGCGCTCTACCTGCTCCAGCCTTGTGATCGGGCGGCTTCTTCCTGAACCCGGTCGAGCGGAGCGCCCCTGGCCATCTCCTGTGCCGCTTGCATCAGAGCGCTTTCGGCGGAGCCTGCCTGGCGGTACTCGCTGGTTTGACGTTGCGTGCTCGCGCTTGTGCGTTCGAGTATCCAGCTGCCTCCGGTCTTGCACGCGATGCCGGATGTCGGGACGGCTTCGAATACGCGGCAGTAGTCTCCATCTTTACGCTGGAAACTTGTTAGGATGCGAAGATCGGTACCGTCGTCCTGAGCTGAAGCGAGTTGATTATCGAGGGTCTCGGAAAGCGAACCGGAAGCGACGAGCATGCCGTCCTTCTGCACGATCGATCCGCCCGGATGGAGCTGTGTTCCCAGAACTACGCCAAGCACCAGCGAGGCGGCGATGGCAAGGCCGCTTCTCCACTGTTGCCGAAGTCCGGAAGGCTGAGCGGCAGTGTGGTCGTTACGCGTTGCACGCGCAGTGGCTAGGCTCACGATCTTTCGATCATCGGCTTCAAGAGCAGCTTCAGGCGTGCTCACCTGCGCCGCAGCGGCGATCATGGCTGTCAACTCATCGGGAATGGGCTCGTCGACAACCGGCCTCAGATGGTCGCGCAATGCGGTACGAAGGCGTCGTTCGGCCGCAAGCCGTTCCTCCAGTGCCGGATCGGCCGCGATCGCAGCTTCCACGCGCGCAGCCTCCTTCGCACCCAGTTCCTCGTCGGCATAGGCCATCAGGTCTTCCTCGGTGATGCTCATGCCGCTTCTCCCAACTCACGCAACAGAGCTTCGCGTCCCCGGCCCAGCCGGGACGTCAACGTGCCCTGGGGAACGCCAACGATTTCGGCGGCTTCCTTGTAGGCAAAGCCTTCCACCAGCACGAGCACAACGGCTTCGCGCTGCTCATCCGGCAGGCGGGCGAGGGCCCGGCCAACATTCCCCAGTTCCACGAGGTTTTCGGCATCGATGTGTCCGGCACTGCCCACGTTGGTTCCTTCCTCTTCTCGCCCGAACGTTTCCGATCGTCTTTTTCTGGCCCTTGTCTCATCGATCCACTGATTGCGCATGATCTTGTATGTCCAGGCATCGAGCCGCGTTCCTTCCTGCCACTGGTTCCGGGCTTTGAGCACGCGCTCTATCGTTTGCTGACACAAGTCGTCGGCATCTGCCGCATCACGGGTGAGACCACGCGCAAAGCGCCGCAAGCGCGGAAGCAGCGCGGTCAGTTCCTCACAGAAGCGGTTCATATCCACCTACGTATCCTTGTTACGTGGATGAAACGGACGAGCCGGCGCGTTTCATCCCGCAGTGCTAGAAAATTTGTTATCGGACAAGGCTATGAACAGACCAGGAGCCAAGCGGTGGGTAATGGCGGCGATGCTGCTGGCCTATGCAACCGTGCCCGCGAAGGCCCAGCTCGGAGGCGTGTTGACGGCTTCCCCGCTGGATACCATCGGCCAGGTGGGAGAAACGATCGGAGACGTCACCGACACTACTCTGCAACCGCTGGCAGCCGCGAGACGTGACGTGCGCAAACTTGCCCGCGACCGATTGCGCAGGCTGGCGCGCCACGTGTCTGAGAACCGGGAGGCGGTCGAGTGGGACGACCGTCGTCAGCCTGCCGTGCGCGGCGAAGTCCTGCTGCTCGATCCGGATCCGGAAGCCTTGCAGATTGTAGGCAAGGCCGGATACCCGGTACTTGAGCGAAATAGCATAGCGGGGCTTGGAGTGCCTTTCGTGCGGCTTGGCGTGCCGGCCGGCAGGTCGCTTGCCCACGCCATCAGGGAATTGCGCAAGGCTCTTCCGGGCCGGACAATCAGCGCCGACAACCTCCACTTCCCGGCAGGCCGGGCGGGCGCCAGCGTGACGAGGAAGCGCAGTCCCGGCGCTTTGCCGCGAGGCGGGACAGTCGGCGTGATTGACGGCGGTATCGCGGGATCGGATCGGCTTGCGGCGCAGCACGGCTTTGCCCGGGGCGCTCCGAAGAGCAGCGAACATGCATCGGCAATTGCCTCGCTGCTGGCTGGCGCCGGCACTGCACACATTTATGGAGCGGATGTTTACGGGAGCGATCCGGCAGGTGGCAGCGCCCTCGCTATCGCCAAGGCGCTGGGCTGGATGGCGCAGCAGGCAGTTCCGGTGGTGTCGATCAGTCTGGTCGGGCCGGACAACCCGCTGCTGGCGCGCACGATAGCTGCAGCTCGGAAAAAAGGCATCGTGGTGGTTGCGGCAGTCGGCAACGATGGTGCGGCGGCCCCGCCGGCCTATCCGGCCTCCTATCCCGGGGTTATCGCCGTAACGGGGGTCGATGGTGCCAATCGGGTACTGATCGAAGCCGGTCGCGCCAAGCATCTCGATTATGCTGCACCAGGCGCCGACATGTCTGCGCTCGTCCCCGGCAAGGGCAGGATCGAACTGCGTGGAACCTCTTTTGCAGCTCCTCTCGCAGCCTCGCGCATAGCCGCGCGGCGCGCATCATTGCCCAGCGCTGCAAAAGCGCTTGAGGCGGTAGATACCGAAGCCGTCTATCCCTCGCGAAGGACAGGGCGGGGCGTCGTCTGCAATATCTGTCGTTCGGGCCTCTAGATTTTTCTTTACGTAGTCGCGGATGAAATTCGAAGCGGCATTCGTTCCTCCTGACAAACGCCCCGAAGGCAAGCTTTGGGGCGGATACAAGAGGAAGGAGCAAACCATGAACAAGCTTGCTATTACGACCGCGATCGCAACGCTCGGCCTGACACTGGTCCCAGGCACGGCCAGTGCCCAGCTTCTGGGTGGTGGCGGCGGCCTTGGCGGCATGGTCGGCGGCACTTTGGGCGGCAGCATCGGCGGTGTCGGCGGCACGATCGGCAGCTCGGTGAACGGGGCCGGCAGTGCCGCTCTTCCGAATGCCGGCCGCACCGTATCATCGACGGTGCGGGGCAACGCCGCAGCCAGCGCCAGCAAGACGGCATCGGCGCCCGACACCTCGGCGGTGACCGGCGCGGTTTCCAGCGCCCGCTCGACAGCCAACGGGATTGCCGGATCGGCTGGAAACGCGGCGAACGGTCTGGCGGGCAACGCAACGGCGTCCGGCAGCGGCACCGCGTCCGGCTCTGCTACAAACGGTTCTGCCTCCGGCGCGGCATCGGGCGCTCTTACCGGCGCTTCGACGCTGCCCATCAATCCGGTTGCTTCCGCTTCGCGTGCCGCCGATACGGCACGTGGGGCAGCCAATGGTGCAAGGTCGACCGCCGGCAATATGGCCCAGAGTGCGCAAAGCAATGCTTCGGGCAGCGCCTCCGGTAACGGTTCGGGCAGTGCCCTGGCTAGCGGAAAGAGCGCCAGTGCGCACGGTTCGGCCTCGGGCTCGGCATCCCAGGACGGGGTCAGCGGCTCGGCGAGTGTTGGCGCCAGCGCCGGAACCTGATCGCAGCCAACCCACGGTTCTGCATGGTAATCCACCGAGCATGCAGCGCCACGGTGTCCCCCGCAGCACTTTGCGGGGGACATTCTTATGGATGGCGGCGAGCGTCGATCACCGCAACCAATTCAATGTCCTGCGTATCGGGCCGGAAAAGTCAGTCCCGGTGGGGTGTGTTCGAGGCGTTCAGTTCGTTGGTTGCTTTCGGGCAACTTTCATGAGGGTCTCGGCGACCCATTCGGGTTCGGTCAGCATGAGATCGTGGCCGGTATCAATATCCCATACGCGCCCTTGAGCACGTGTCCGAAGCAAATCCATGTCGCGTCCTGGAATTGTGGACGAACAAATAAGGTGGGATTCCGGGATGGCGCGCATCGCATCCTCGTTCTTGAAGAACAGCTTTTGGGAGAAGCACTTCCAGGGTTGGGGAGACAGACGCTCGTTTGTCCACTTCGCAAGATCCGGTTCGGTTATTCCGAAGAAGCCGGCAAAGGCCGGGTCTGGACGCATCACAAGTTCAACGCCATTTTCCGTGTAGATGTTCTGGCGCTGTGGTTCGATGTTTTCGTAGGCATGCTCGTGGAGGGATTCCCCGTTGGAAGGATATGCAGCGTCAAGATAGATGCGATGTCCGACACGCTCGGGAACTCTGTCTGCCACGCCGGTGATTACCATTCCACCATAGCTATGCCCGACGAGTACGACGTCGTGCAGGTCCTCGTAGAAGAGAAGGTTCACGACATCGTCGATGTGCATTTCCAGATCGATATCGGCGTTCAGCTGATGGACATGCTCAGCCATGCCGGGAAGAGAGGGGGTGTAGACGAGATGACCTTGCGCTTGAAGCAGCCGTGCCACGGGCTGGTAGCACCAGCCACCATGACCACCGCCATGAACCAGTACAAACGTGCCCATTTCTTCTCTCTCCACGAATCATGTTGTCGTTTGAAAACATGTGAGGCTGACATTTTGTTGTCAATCGACAACAACTGCTGCCTGTGACAGTTGGATTGCTGTTATCAGGGCTGCATCGCTTATGCAGGAACGATCCGAGGATTGGAGTTTCGCCATGAAGACAAAACGAAATGCCGCGGAAACTCGTGCGAAGATACTGAAGGCGGCAACGGTTTGCTTTGCCGAGAAGGGATACAAGGCGACTGGAAATCGCGAAGTCGCCGCCGCTGCAGGCGTTAGCCTCCCTCTGGTGTCACGCTACTTTGGATCGAAGTCAGGCTTGCTTGAAGCCGCATTGCAGGCGGCACTTGAGCCCAAACCTTTTCTGAACGGACCTCGCGAGGAGTTCGGGACACGCTTGACGCGGATGATCCTCGTTGCTTCAGCCAGCGAATTGCCCATGGTGACGGCCGTGCTGGCGGCTGCAGATCCCGAGGCGAGGGAGATAGCCCGCAGGATCGTCGAGCGAGAGGTTGTCCAACCCCTTGCCGACTGGTTGGGGCCACCCGCTGCGCATCAGCGCGCGCTGGCGATCACGATGCTCGGCGCAGGTCTGACCACCCATCTCCATATTCTGCCTTTGAACGAAGCCCAGGGCATGATGCCTGACAGCCCGCTGATCGCCTATTTCGCCCAAGCGTTGCAGCGAATAGCCGATGGTGACGTGTTGTCCACTGAAGGTCTTCGGGAGGACTAGGCGGCGTGGACAAATTCCTCGCGGATCACGGTTGGCGTCAGATTGGCCCTGGTGAGGCGCGAAGGCGCAGCCAGAGCCGGCCTCTTTCAAGCCGGAGCAACGCTGCCAGGGCCAATCTGACGCCAACCCCTGCGGGGCCGGACCAAAACCCGCCACTTCCGCGTCGGCTCGGCTGGAACTATCGACATAGTCCTGCACCTCGCCTTCTTGAATTGACGGGTTTTGCCTCCGGCCGTGACCACGAGGAATTTGTCCACGCCGCCTAGGTGCCTAGTCCCAGCATGTGATGGTCTAAAACTGTCGCCATCACAGCGGAGGGAATTATGGGCGAGGTTCTCCATGGCAGCGCCAAGACCACGCACGCCATTCGAGCGGAGCTACAGCGATCGCATGCTTCGGTCGCGCACCTCGCCAGGAAGTACGGGATCAAGGATGGGCCGATTGCAATTCTCGGCTTTGCAACAGCCAGCAACGATACCGGAGGCTGGCTTTCCTGTCGCTTTCGGTAGCCGCGCGTCATATTTCAGCCCGACGGCTAGGTGCCCAACCGTCAAGCAGCATCGCACGAATCAGATCGTTTTATCCGCGCGTTCGGTATCGGCCGTAATTATCTGTTCCATGGCCGATTGCATGGTGCCGTAGAACGACGCGAGCTCTTCGATACGCCGAACGGCCTCGGGATCTGCCAACTTCGCGCCTCGCGTTTCCATCAGGCGGTTCAAGGCCCCGAGTGATGCGGTTCGCAGCAGAAACGGCGTGCCGAAATCCTCGCGCGCCACATAGAGCACGCGTTTGCTGCCCCGTTCGCCGACGCGCCGGATGTGCCCGGCCGTCTCAAGCAGCTTGGCAGCCTTGCAGGCATTGCTTTTGCTGATTTCAAGCTCTTTCGCCATTTCGTCGAGACTGGCCGGCTCACTCTGCAGAAGCAGGAAGCCATAAACCTGTGCGGCGTTTGCGGGCATATTCCACCCGGCAAGCAGCGTCACGAATTCGTCGAGGAAGCGGCGTCGATCGTCAGAAGGCATGGTGATTGACAATATTTCTCATTTAGGAAATATAGGAAATACGAAGCGGGAATCAAGCATCAGGTCATCGGCCTGCGCCGGATGAACGCCTCAATGACACAACAACAGATTGGGAAATGAGACATGCCTGCCTTGCCTGATACCGATGCCGCCATTCTTCCTGAAGGACTGCTCTATGTCGACGGCGTTCTTCGCCGCGCGGAGAATGACCGGACTTACGACAATATCGGTCCCTGGACCGGCAAGCCCGTCGGTGTCGCTGCCGATGCGTCCGCCCGCGACGTCGAGGAAGCGATTGTTGCCGCCCGCCGGGCGTTCGACACGACCGACTGGTCCACCAATCACGCAAAGCGCTTCGCGCTCGTGAAGAAGCTCTACGACCTGTTCGAAGCCAACCGGGAGCGGCTGATCGCCATTGCCCGGTACGAAGTGGGCGCCCCGCTCATGGCCGTCAACCGGGCCCAGGTTGCCAACTGCCTGAACAGCTGGCGCGACCTCATGGAGGTCTACCCGAATATGCCGTGGGAGAAAGACTACGGCGTCAGGGAAACCTCGTTCGGTACCAGCCAGCGCACCGCCTACTATGAAGCTATCGGCGTTGCCGCGGCCATAACGCCCTGGAATTTCCCGCTTTACGTCAATGCCGAAAAAGTGGTTTCCGCGCTGCTCGCCGGCTGCACCGTCATTCTCAAGCCGGCTCCCGACACGCCGCTGGCGGGTATTATCTTTGGTGAACTCGCCGCCGAAGCCGGCTTCCCGGCAGGCGTGCTGAACGTCATCACCGCCAGCGATCCGGCCGAGGCCGGGGAAATGCTGGTGACCGATCCAAGGGTCGACCTGATCACCTTCACGGGCTCGACGGCGATCGGCAAGCACATCATGCGGCAGGGCGCCGAAACGATGAAGCGGGCATTCCTCGAACTGGGCGGCAAGTCCGTCAACATAGTCCTCGAAGACACGCCCGACTTCGCGCAGGTCGTCGCGCAATCGATCCTCGTGTTCCATGCCGGCCAGGGCTGCGCGGTGCAGTCGCGCCTGCTGGTGCCCCGCAGCCGGTATGAAGAAGCCAAACAGATCCTCAAAGCCGCTTATGACGGCTTCGCAGACAAGTGGGGGCACTTCGACGAGCCGAGCTGTGCGATGGGCCCGGTCGTTTCGAGGAAGCAGATGGAGCGGGTGAAGGCTTATGTCGACATCGGCATTGCCGAAGGCGCGACCCTGCTGGCGGGCGGCAATCTGCGCCCCGACATTGGTCCGGGCTGGTTCATCGAGCCCACATGCTTTGTCGATGTTTCCAATGACATGCGAATCGCCCAGGAGGAGATCTTCGGGCCGGTGCTGGTCGTCATCCCGTTCGAGGACGACGAAGACGCGATCCGTATCGCCAACGACAGCGTCTATGGCCTTTCCGGCGGCGTCTGGTCGGCTGACCGGCAGCGCGCGATCAATGTCGCCAAACGCGTTCGCACCGGGACGATCGGCGTCAACGGGGGCACCCCGATAAACGGCGACCTGCCTTTCGGTGGCTACAAGCAGAGCGGCATCGGCCGCGCCTGGGGCATCGAGGGGATCGAGGAATACCTCGAAACCAAGGTTATGGCCTATCCGGTTTGAGCTGCCCGCTGTGGCCCGGCTGTTCAGCCGGGCCACAATGCGCTTGCAAATGCGCTCTGCCGTCGTCGGCAGCCCATAGCGGCGGTTTGGCCACCATCGAAACGCCTTCGCTTCCCGCTTAACCAATGCGCGAACACCCAGTTTGGATAGCGGATAAGCGAGATCGGACCGAGGCGCGAGATGGGCCTGCGACACTGCGCCGCCTTCCGGCAACTGCTGTGTCAAGACGGCTGCCGCTTCATGAGGCATAGGGAAATAGCTGGAATTTGAGGCGAACGGCACGGCCGCACGGAGCCTCTTCCTTTGCGGAGGGCATTTTCGTGAAAGGCCCGGCAGACCCGGCAAAACATGCATAAAGATTACATCTTTGTTTTGAGGCTCTAGGTTGACCTGAAACAAGAGCTTGGAGTCGCCAGCATGGAAACCGGAACAATCAACGAAGAGGGCCTCAGTGCGCTCGTCGAGGCATTCTACGCTCGCGTCCGGGTCGATGAGGAGCTCGGGCCGCTATTCAACGATGCGATAGCGGACTGGCCCGAGCATCTCGAAAAGCTCTGCGCCTTCTGGTCATCGGTCATGTTGACGACAGGGCGTTACAAGGGGCAGCCGGTCGCCACCACCCGCCAGCGGCGTTAGCACGTACTTGCCGTAGAGCCCCAGCGCTGTCTTGAGGTCCTTGGCCTCGCGGAACGATTTCGCGACCGGATCGTCGTAACCGGGTGCGCCTGGGTTCATCAGGCTGTAGGCCTCGCCCATGAATTCGGAATGGTCAGTCACAGCAGCAAAATCGAGCGGGCGCTTGATCTTGTGCATCGAGCCGTTGACCATGATCTGCTCGCCAGTGGCGAAGCGATAGGCGTCCTCGGGTGTCAGGCGGTTGCCGCCAATGAAGGCGTCCATGGAAACGCCGGTGTGGACATGGGTCTCGCCGAAATACGCTTCCTTGAGAGGGTTTTGGGGAACATCCGCTTCGGCGCTCGTGTCATTGGCCTCAGCCCCGGAGGTCTCTTCCTTCTCCGAGGAGCAGGCGGCAAGGCAAAGCGCCAGTGCGACGGTATAGGACTTCCTCATGGCATCACCCTCTGCAAGACCTCGTGCGGCACCGGCGCACGAACCAAAGGGCTCAAGGCCATAGTTCGGCGCCAGAAAAACGATGATAGGGCAGGGCAGTCGGCAAATGGCATCGGGGAAAACCCGGAAATCATCCGGCTTCCCAATGTACTGGTGCGCGCAATCCCCGGGGCTGATATAATCGGCTTTTAAAGCTGATAGCCGCTCGGCATTGTTGGCTAGAACCGCGTTAATGAAGGGCTACTATCAGGAAACTGATGTGCTTGAGCCAAGCAGTAGCTTGAATTGGCCGGGATACACTATTCTTCAAGGCCCTTCTTGAGAAGGTCGACCAAGACTGTAGCTTGCATCGTGGCGAAGGTCGAGAAGGTGTCGGAGATGGCGTAGGGCAGCACGATCAGATCGCCGAATCGCATCGCACCGCAGGAATAGACCACATTGGGTACATACCCTTCGCGTTCCGATTTCTCCGGCTGAACTAGCGGCACTTGCGATCGGCCGATCACCCGCGCGGGATAGGTCTTGTCGAGCAGAACCGCGCCGATCGAATAGTGCCGTACGGGCCCCACGCCATGCGTGAACAGCAGCCACCCCTCGTCCAGTTCGATCGGTGATCCGCAATTGCCGATCTGAATGAATTCCCATGGATACCTGGGCTTCAATATCGGTGTGCCGAGGCTCCATTCATGCAGATCGTCCGAATAGATCAGATGGAGGCTTTCATTGTCGTGACGGGCAATCATGGCATAACGCCCGCCGATCTTCCGCGGAAACAGCGCCATGCCCTTGTTGCTCGCCGCTGCGCCTTTCAGCGGGATCAGCCGGAATGACACGAAATCGGTTGTTTCCAGAAGTTCGGAGCGGATCGAATTGCCGCTGTAGGCCGTGTAGGTGGCGTAATACGTGGTCTCTCCCTTCTCCTGAAAGGCAACAAAGCGCGCGTCTTCGATGCCATTGGCTTGCGCCTCCGTGATCGGGAAGATCACGCGTTCCGACAGGCTGCTGTCAGGGGTGAAGGAGACATCTATCCTGTCGCCCACACGGGCTGTGACGGCCGGCAACCTGGAGAGACGTGCTGGCGGGTCAATGTCGAGCGCGCCATCGGCGGCGACCGTGCCAGACCGAAAAGTCAGCGAGGAAATATGTCCTTCGCCGACCGCTCGCAGCGAAAGAACCACGCGGACACATCCGGGCTTCACCCCGGTCTGACAGGGGTGCGGCACGATGCTGGGGTTGAACAGCGCCGCTGCCTCGAAGCTGTATTCATGCAGGAAATATGCGCCGATCAGCTGGCGTTGGGCAGGCGAGAACGAGGCGTGGTCGGAAAATGTGGCCTCCATTTCCTTGGCCCGTTGCTCGAAGGTTTCGGGAAGGTTGTGGTGACGATCGTCGAAATTATGCAGCGTGGCTCGCAGTAAGGCGGCCACCTCGTCCTCGTCCAGAGCCAATACCCGGTCGACGATGTGATCGGCGCGGGTCTTGTCGACCGGGTTGTAGTCGCGTGGCTCGATCGCCGGACGGAACGGTCGGACCACCACACGCGAGGGATCGGGCCGCAAGTGCAGGGCCTGGCGATTGAAGAATGGGGGCTGCGGCATGATATCCTCAGGCGGATGGCTGATTCTGGAAAGACGGTGCATCATGCAGGCGGATCTCGGCGATTGCCGGCGCCATCCGTTCGATCCGATGCATGTCCGCGAGGGCGAGGAGATAGGCGAGCAGCGATTCCGCGCCGCGGTTCTCGTTGGCGCGATCGGGATGTAACCCGTCACGGCAACTGCCCGTGCTCGGGTCGGCCAGTGGCATCCCCAAGTCGTTTGCGCCCGTGAACCAGGCGAAGGCCCTGTGCGCCTCCTTTCGCCATGCCGGCGCCGGATCGACGTTCAGCGCGGCGAGGCATGCGGCGATGGTCGCACAGGCCTCGACCGGTTGCTGGTCGAAGGGAAGCGGCTGCTGACGGGGGCGCAGCATGAACCCCTGCGAGCCGACCGGGCGGAAATGGCCCCCCGACCCTGTCGGGGCGGAGGCGGTCTGCATTGTCGTCAACCAGCGCAGCGCGCGCAGGCCCGCCGCAGTGAAACGGCATTCACCGGTGCCTTCCCCGGTAACGATCAGTGCTTCGCACAAGCGGGCATTGTCGTAAGAAAGTCGGTCTTCGAACCACTGCCAGTCAGGGCTTTCGCAATAGTCCAGGAGTGTTTCCAGCCGCTCGCCGAGAACCATGCGGATCCGTCGCGCCTCGCTGTCGCCCGGATGTGCCGGGCAAAAGTCGGCAAGTCCCAACAAGACAAATGCCCAGGCGCGCGGCGAGGTGAACGCCTCGACGGGGGCGAGTGCCCGGGCGAACAAGGCTGCGGCCCATTGCGCGAGCAGCGGATCGTCGGTCCGTGCCGCACAAATACCCAGCGCCCATAGCGCCCGGCCATGACTGTCTTCCGAGCCTGCCGGCTCAAGCCAGCGGCGGTCGAAGCCCATGAAGTTGCGAAAGCGTTCGGTGTCCGGGTTCCACGCATGCTGGATGAAGGCGGCGAAGCGCGGAGCCATCGTTGCGGCTAACGGCGCCGGTCCATCGGCCGCCATGCGGCAGCACAGCAGCAGTGCGCGGGCATTGTCGTCGATACAATACCCGTGATCGCGGTCGGGGATGCCGTGAACCGCATGCTGGAACAGTCCGGTATCGTCGCACATCGCCGCGAAGTGGCCCAGTGCCATCAGCGGCAATGCGTTCGCGGGCCGAGATACCGCGTGGAACGCATCGCCGTACCGTCTGGCCGAATTGGCCCAGGTCATCGCCCGGCTTGCCGCATAGGCCTTGCGTCCCATGGCGAGACGCGCCTGGTCATCGACCAGCAGGTCTGTCACCGCCGCGCCAAGGCCATCGGGATCGTCGAACGGAACCAGCATGCCAGAGCCGTCGGTCAGCAATTCCACCGCGTGCCAATAGGGCGTGGACACCACCGGCCGGCCCAAGCCGTGGGAATAGGCCAGCGTGCCCGACGTCATCTGCGATTCCACCAGATAAGGCGTTACATAGACGTCGCACATCGCAATGTGCTCCAGCAATTCGGGACGATCCACGAAGCGGTTTAGGAACAGCACATGGCCATCGAGGCCCAGTTCCTGCACTCGCGCTATCAGGCTGTCGCGATAGGTCTCGCCCTCCTCGCGCAGCAGCACAGGATGCGTCGCGCCCATCACCACGTAAACCGCATCGGGCGCCTGGGCGAGCACGGCGGGCATCGCCTCGATCATGGTCTCGATGCCCTTGTTCGGACTGATCAGCCCGAAGGTGAGGATGACGCGGCGGTCGGCGAAGCCTAGGGCTTCCTTTGCGCTTTCCGGGAGAACCAGCGGCACGTCGGGTATGCCGTGCGGGATAACCAGGATCTTGTCGGGAGTGGCACCGTAGCAGTCGATCAGGATCCTGCGCCCCTTCTGCGCCATGACCACCACGCGCGCCGAGGCGGCAAGGATCGCCTCGATCACCGTGCGCTGAGCATCTGTGGGCCGGTCGAGCACGGTATGCAGCGTAGTGACGAGCGGCACGCGCAAGGCCGCGATCAAGTCAAGGACAAGGCTACCTGCCTCACCTCCGAATATGCCGAATTCGTGCTGGAGACAGACGACGTCGAAGTCCTGTCCGTTGATGAAATCAGCCGCGGCAAGATAGCCGCCAGCGTCCTCTTCGGCGATCGTCCAGCGGACATGGGGCGGAAAGGCATATTGGCCGCCCGGGTCGCACATTGCGATGATCGCGGTCTGCGCCACGTCGTCAAGGCGGCGTACGGCCAGTTCAAGGTCGGTGGTGAAAGTGGCGATGCCGCAACGGCGCGGTAGCGCGTTACCGATGAAGGCAACCTTCAACCCGGAAGGCGAAAGGCTGTCTCAGAGCTTCCCTTTCGGTTTGCGCGTGGCGGACAGGACCGGCGAGGCCTCCGCCGGTGCCAGCCCTGCCGCAGGTTTCGGCTTGGACGCCTTGGGCTTGCGGATTTCCCGATTGCTGCGTTTTTGCGACTTCGCCATGTCAGAATGCTCCCTGTCCGTTACCCGGTTCGGGTAACCGTCCAATCGGACGGATCGAATTGCTAGCAGCAGGCATCGCCTCTACCGCTGGCCAGAAGAAGGGCCGATGGGGATAGGGAAATGACCGAAAACTGGCCTGCAGATGGACGAATTGCCCCTGGCATGCCGCGATGTCGCGGGCGTTCGTCGCCTGGGAAAAGCGCATCATGGCCAGCTGCTCGTTTTTGAATATTTCATTGAGACACATCACGTGCACTCCTGCATCAAGCGGGGGCGCATTTTATCCCTCAGCCGCGAGTGGCTCGGGTCCGAAGTCTCGCGATGCGGCAGCCATAGCACCGATTGCGGATTGCCTTGCATCAATTCGCTGCGCCCGCATCTCTGAGCCGGCCCGGTCGTCGATACAGACCTTCGGCGCGCGTCGGCATCGCGCGCTCTGTGCGCCATGAGGATGCGACCGCGTCTCCTCCGGATCGCAAATGAGCGGCCAGCAGATGTTGATGGCGCTTCTCAAACCCGCCAGGGGCGGCTTTCTCGGCGACATGTGTTCTGCGTAATTCAATTTCAGCGGACATGCTGTTCTCGCCCTTATGGTGATTTGATCACGTCATCGTCAGCAGTCCTTTGCCGCTGCAATTGCATGATTTCGGCGACCGTGCGTGCGCGCTGCTTGCTGGCTTCCCTGTTTTCGCGGAAGGACGCCTCGTGCCCCCATGCGATCGCTGCCCTCAGGGCCACGACCCGGACATTTTCCAGCGGCTCGCTTTTGGCTCGCTCCGATTGAATTGCTTCTTGCGCCCGGCACTGTGCGGATGTCAGTTCCATTGCCTGCCCTTTTCATCGAACTGTGGATGCGCGGAGGTGACGGTTGGCACCTCTGGCTCGTCTCTACGCGTGCCTGATGGATGACCTCCAGGGCCATGCAGTGCTCAGGACGGGTCATGGTTGGAGCGGATTGCCTGCTCGACGGCCTCGATAAATTGCTCGCCATATTGCTTGGTGGACACATGGTCCTGTTCGTCCTGCCCAAGTGTCTGGCTCCTGCCGAATGTGCGCTTGAGCCGAGTGAGAAAATCCGGCTCTGCTTCCGCCATATGCCGGATAAGCGCCTGCAATATACGTTCGTGAGCGAGCACCCTGCGCTCAAGATCGGTGTTCTCGATTGTCATGAATTCAGGACCTTCAGGTACCGTGAAGCCGCAAGGCGCGGGTCATTGGGTTGATAAATCTTCGCCGGGAAGCGTAAGATCGCAAAATCGCAATCGAAGTTCGTCGGCTCCCCGCTCTGTCCTGCAAAAGACCCGCGTGCCGCCGAGCGGCAAACTCATGGTCGAAAAGAACGGGACATTGTGCACGCGGCACAGGTCCATCGCGTCCTGTTCGGTCATTCTCAAGTTCACTGATCTGCGCATGCCGGCGACCTTGCCAACCCGGTCAACGTCACTTCGCCCACTGCCTGCGGTACTGGGCCATCGCGTCGTCAAGGTTGGTATATCTGTATGGGCCGACACGGTAATGGGTCACCGGGATGGCGATGACCCCATCGGGGAGCGCAGAAGGATTGCCCGGCGAAAGGGCGCCCCCTTCATTTTCCCAGGCGCCGGTTCCCTGCGGAATGGCGGGTGGAGATTCCAGCCCGTCCGTCACGCGATTGCCCACCTGCAGCCAAGCTGATCCTGGCCGCTGCGATTGGAATTGTCCTGACGATCCCTGCACAAGACCGCAAACCGGGCATTCAGCTTGCCCAGTTGATGGTTGAGCAGAAGTTGGTTCACGTTCATTCCGCTGGCGCTTTCATGTTCGAGGACGCCGCAAGCGGGAGCGCGGTTGCGCCCCTGCTGCGGCGAGGTGGTCAGTCCTAGCCCTGCTGGGCGCGAGCCTGTTCCTGCTGGATGTCAGCTTCACCCTGCTGATGCAGATTGATCGCGCAGCGCTTGCCGCTGTTTGTGTTCGTCACGTCGTAGCCGTAGCGCTGGTCCTGCTTCGGCTCCTGAGCCTGCTGTTGCAGGTCGGACTTGCGGAAAGGCAGGGCGTCGCCTCCCTGTTCAGGGGCGATGGTGCCGTGACCCTTGCCGCTGTCATAAGTCTTGATCTTGCCAAAATTGGTCATCGTATCTTCCTTCGTTGAGAAGGCAGCCGACCGGGGTTGGTCGCAACTGCGACTAAAAGGCGGAACTGAAGGAGATGGCATCTCTTGTATGGATGCCTGAGACCGTCGATAGCGACTGGTAGCTGATATGTAGATGGCCATGAGGTCATCTAATTACAATGCTTCCGGGGATAATAGTTTAAAAATGTCTATATACGCAAAATTTAAATAACTTTGATTTTATTTTTCTCATAGTCCATTGATAAATATGATATTAATTAAAAATCGAAATATCCGGCAGAAAGAAGCAATTTTTAAATAAGATGGTCTGATCGATATCCTTAATGTGCCGGTCAGTCGGCCCGCTTTTGCGGTGAATTTTCGGCCGCTTCCAGAAAACGGAATTTACCGAGCGGAGATCCGGTTTGCCGGGACCAGCGGATGGTAAGTTTATTCCTCCGCGACGTCAGGTATCGACGCTCCTGCGCTCTACCGCCGTAACGCTACCTGATGTACGCAACGCCGTTCCGGAAAGCTTCGGCGGCTGAAAGCGTAACGCCTTCGGTCTTGATCCGCGTGTCTGCCCACCATTCGGAAGACGGCAAAGCACGTTTGCTGCCAGTGAGCGCTTCGCCGAGGCCGACTGCTACGGCGCAGATGAGCTGCGTCTTGTCGATGCTGCGCGCAAACGCGATGATGTGGCCTGCGCGGGGGCCTTCGACCACGAGTGGTAGGTATTCGCCTGTTGTAAATAATCGGGCGTTCTTTCGGCGAATGGCAAGTATATCGCGGACAAGCGCCTGCTTGGTCGGCGCGACTGCTCTTGCTGTCAGCAACTTTTGACGTAGCGCATAGTCGACCGGGCGGCGATTGTCCGGGTCGACGAGGCTGAAGTCCTCCAGTTCGCTCCCCTGATAGATGTCTGGAATGCCGGGAGCCAACATGAGCAAGGCTGTCTGCGCCAGCGAATTGGCTTCCGCGGCAGGAGCTATCGCTTGCCGGAAGGCCCTGAAGGTCTCGCGAAAATCGGCGCAGTCCGGCCCCGTCAGCAAAGCGGCTGCAAGGGCCTTGTATCGCGCTTCATAGTCGGCATCGGGCGCGGCCCACGAAGAGTGCAGTTTGGCCTCGCGTACCGCCTTTTCCTGCCAAGCCTGCAGGCGAGAGAGGAATGCCCACGGGTCGGTCTCGGCGCTCTCGTCCCAGGCGCCCACCAATGTCTGGAGAAGCATGTAGATATCAGCGGGATCGACGCCCATGGCATCCGGCCCCATCAACATCATCCACGAGCGGACCTGCGCCGCCCAGCGATCGGGAATGTCGGACAACACGGCCAGCCGGGCCCGCGCATCGGGGCCGCGTTTGTGATCGTGCGTGGCAAGCGAGAGCATAGCTTGCGGCTGCCTTGCCGCGCGATGGGCCATGGCTGCGTGGAAGGCGTCGATGGAAAGCGCGGGGCGTGCAGGATCGGATCCCACTTCATTGGCCGACAGCAGCACGCCGTGGCGGTAGAACGCGGTATCTTCCACGGCTTTCGCGGCGATCGGCGCGCTGAGCTGCTGGAACCTGCGGACGGCCTCGGATGTGATTTCGGGATCGCCGGGGCCGGTTCCGGCCAGCCATGCGAGGATATGGTCGATGATCGGGGCCTCGCCCGGCCCCGCAAGCTTGCGCGCAGCTTTGCCGGCTGTTTCGCGGATAGCGGCGTCTTCAGGCGGAGCCGAACCGCCGTTCCCATAGGTCCTGTATACCGGGAAAACCCAAAGCAGCCGCTCGATCGCGCGGCGGAGCATCGCGCGGGGTATCCAGGCGAGATCGTTTTGCGCGCTGGTCAGGTCGCAAAAAGCTTCGACGCAGTCCTCGAGCTGGCTTTCGAATTGCCAGGCGAGCAGTTGCTGGCGGGCGAGCAGTTCTTCTTCGGCGAAGTCTGCCGGGCGGCCGCTGATCTCCCTCCAGAATGCGCCGAGTTGGGCCATGCCGTCCGTGTTGTGAAGCAACGCCGTGACTTCGCGCATGAAGTCGTAGCCGCTCGTACCGTCTATCGGCCAGTCGGCAGGCACATGCTCGCCCGGCGCGAGGATCTTTTCGACGACCACATAGGGCTTGCGGCCCTTTCCGGCTGCTTCGAGGCCGGAGACCAGATCGCGGCAGTATCCGGCAGGATCGGTCAGGCCGTCCACGTGATCGACCCGCACGCCGTCGATTAACCCGTCCGCGAAGAGTCGGAAGGGCAAGGCGTGGACCGCCTCGAAGACTGCTGGGTCTTCGATACGCAGACCGGCAAGTTCATTGATCGAAAAGAAGCGGCGCCAGTTGATCTGGTCGTTGGCGGTGCGCCAGTAGGCCAGTCTGTAGTGTTGGCGTTCGACCAGAACGGTCAGGGCTTCGCGGCCCAGTGCAGTCTCGGGATCGTACCGGGCAGGCGCATCATCGGAGAGATGAACGGGATCGTCCGGCCGCAGGGGGAATAGCGTTTCGCCGTAGAGCTGCAGATGCAGCCTGCCATCGGCCTCGACCAGACGGACGTTTCCTTCGCTGATCGCTTCGGCCAGGGGGCTGCCAAGCACCGGCATGAGCAGGCGCGCGCGCCAGTCTATGTCGAAATAGCAGGCGTAGGCGCTGGACTGGCCGTTTTCGAGGACGTCCTGCCACCAGGGGTTTTCACCGCCGGCGATGCCCATGTGGTTGGGCACGATGTCGATGATCAGGCCCATGTCGCGTTCGTGCAGGGCAGCGGCGAGTTGTCGCAGTCCTTCCTCTCCGCCCAGTTCCGGATTTACCTGGGTGGGATCGGTGACGTCATAGCCATGCGTGGAACCGCGTCGAGCGGTCGTGATCGGCGAGGCATAGATATGGCTGACGCCCAGAGCGTCGAGATACGAGATCAGGCCCTGCGCGTCGGCGAAGGTGAAGTCCTTGTGAAATTGCAGGCGATACGTGGCGCGCGGGGTCATGCTGTCTCCAGCCAGGCAGCGAACGAGGGGGCTGCGCCTGCCTCGCCGAGCGTGAACAGTGAACCGGTTTCAATCGATGGAAAAGAGGCGGGTTCCGTACCCATATTTATGGCCAGCGTGAGAAGGGCATCGTCGCCCATGCGCCACCGGGCGCATACCGCAGCCTCACCGAGCACCTCGGCGCGTTCAGCTCTGGCGCCAGGGATGCGCGGGATGATGTGCCGGGCCCGCAGGTCGAGCAAGGTGCGATAGAATGTGGTCCACTCATCGGCATCGCTTGGTTCTTCCACGCGCGAGGCATGGAAAGTTTCCGGCGCGTTGGGATCGGGAATGGCGGCGCGGGCGGTTTCGTCGCGGAAGGCCGCGAACCTGGCGAATTCACGACGCCGGCCTTCACGCACAGCGTCGGCAAGCTCGTCGTGAAAATCGGTGAAGAACAGAAAGGGGCTGCGCGAACCAACTTCGTCGCCCATGAAAAGCAGCGGAATCTGCGGGCTGAGCAGGAGCAGGGCGGTCGCAGCCCGAAGTACTTCGGGAGAGGTCAGCAACGTCAGCCGTTCGCCGGTAGCGCGATTGCCGATCTGGTCGTGGTTCTGCAGGAACGAGACGAAGGCCGTCGGCGGCAGATGGCCGCTGGGCGTGCCGCGCGGGGCGCCGGCATGATTGGCCGAGGCATCGCCCTGATAAATGAACCCCTCGGCCAGACAGCGGGCGAGGCGCGCTGTGGGGCGGTCGGCGAAGTCGGCATAATAGGCTTCGGTTTCACCGGTCAGCAGGACGTGCATCACGTTGTGAAAATCGTCGTTCCACTGCGCATCATAGAGATCATCGGCGAGCCGTTCGGCATCGTTGGTCTCGTTTTCGAGCACGAGGTGGACATGTCTCTCTGGCCCGGTCTGCGCGCGGATGTCGCGGGCGAGCTGGTCGAGAAAGGCCGTGTTGCCGATGGCATGCACGGCATCGAGGCGCAGCCCGTCGGCACGGAATTCCTCCAGCCACATCAGGGCGTTTTCGCGAAAGAAGGCCGCGACCTGTGGTTTGTCGACCGCGACGGCGCCGCCCCATGGGGTGTCGACCTCTGTGTGGAAGAAATCGGGCGCGTAGGCGCCCAGATAGTTCCCGTCGGGCCCGAAGTGGTTGTAGACCACATCGATCAGCACCATCAGACCGCGCTCGTGGGCGCAGTCGATGAGGCGCTTGAGTTCGGCGCGGGTGCCGTAGCTTTCGGGCGGGGCGAAGGGCAGGACGCCGTCGTAACCCCAGTTGCGCGTGCCGCTGAAGGCGGCGAGCGGCATCAGTTCGATGGCCGTTATGCCGAGGTCGCAGAGCCGGTCCAGTTCGGCTTCGATGCCGCGAAAGCCGCCCATGAGCCCGGCGTGGACTTCCATGATCACCGTTTCGTGCCACGGGCGTCCGCGCCAGTCGTGCGTTTTCCAGAGATGGTCGTCCGCTTCATTAAGGACGCTCCAGCCATGAACGCCGCCAGCCTGCGCGCGCGAGGCCGGGTCGGGCACGGCCAGTCCGTCGGCAAGCCGAAAGCGATACCGGGTGCCTGCCGGTACCTCTGCCTCGAGATGCCACCAGCCGTTATCCGCCCGCTTCATGGGAAGAGGCTCCCGGTCCGCGATTTCGAGCGTGAGCGTTTCGGCGGCAGGGGCCCAGAGTCGGAAACGCCATTGACCAGGGGCGACGGAAAGCGGGCCCCAGAGCGTCATTCTTCCGGCGCCTGCATGAAGGAACGGATCAATACGGCGCTATGCGGTTCGAGTTCGTACTGGACCCCGACGGGCATTTCGCCGTGATCCGGCCGGGCGCTGTCTATCAGCAGCGTGCGCTCGATGGAGGCTCCCGGAAGGTGGAACATCAACGGCGCATCGCCGCCATTGACCAGCAGGTTGACCGCTTCGATCCGCCCATCGGGCAGGGCAATGGCACGACGCATCGACAGGCCGCGGCCATGCGGATTGTCCCAGTCGTCCTGCGAAAGCTGTTCGCCGCGTTCGTCCCACCATTCGATGTCGTCGATGCCGTGCCCCGGCGAATTCTGACCATAGAGAAAAACCGGCGAGCGCAGCGCCACGTGACGTTTTCTTAGATCGGTCAGGCGTGTGACGAAGCGATTCAGCGCTTCGCCTTCCTCGGTCTCCAGAAGCGACCAGTCGATCCAGCTGATCTCGTTGTCCTGGCAATAGGCATTGTTGTTGCCGTGTTGCGTGCGGCCGAACTCATCCCCGGCAACCAGCATCGGCGTGCCGAGAGAGGCGAACAGCGTGACCAGCATGGAGCGTTGCACGCGGGCGCGGGTCTCGTTGATTTCCGGATCGTCGGTCGGTCCTTCGGCGCCCCAGTTGCGCGAGATGTTATGGTCGTGACCGTCGCGGTTGTCCTCGCCATTGGCCTCGTTGTGGCGTTCCTCGTACTGCACCAGATCGGCGAGGGTGTAGCCGTCGTGACTGGTCAGCAAGTTGATACTGGCCCAAGGGCGCCGGGACCACCGATCGAAGATGTCGCCCGATCCGGCCATGCGCGCGGCCAGTTCGCCCCGTCGGCCCTCGTCGCCGCGCCAGTAGCTGCGCACGGTATCGCGGTACTTGTCGTTCCATTCGGCAAAGCCGGGCGGGAAGTTGCCGAGCTGGTAGCCCCCCATGCCCACGTCCCATGGTTCGGTGATGAGCTTCAGGCGGCCCAGGATCGGGTCCTGCCGCACGACGTCGAAGAAACCGGCATTGGGATCGAAGCCATGCTGGGTGCGGCCCAGTGTCAGGCCCAGGTCGAAGCGGAAACCGTCAATGCCATAGGACGTCGCCCAGTACCGCAGCGAATCCGCAACCATCTGGATAACGCGTGCATGGCCGAGGTCGAAGGTGTTACCGGTCCCGGTATCGTTGAGACAGTAGCGTGGATCGTCGGGCAGAAGGCGATAGTAGGTCGCGTTGTCGAGGCCACGCCAGCAGAGTGTCTGGCCGAGTTCGCTGCCCTCGCAGCTGTGGTTGTAGACGACATCGAGGATGACCTCGATCCCCGCTGCATGCAGCCGCCGGACCGCGACGCGCAGCTCGTCCTGCGTATCGCCGGAGAAGTAGCTCGGTTCGGGGGTGAAGAAGCTGAGCGTGTTGTAGCCCCAGTAATTGCTCAGCCCTTTTTCCTGCAGGAAGCGGTCCTGCACGAAGGCATGGATCGGCATCAGTTCCAGCGCGGTCACGCCGAGCCTTTTGAGATGCTCGATCACCCTGGGATGGGCAAGCCCTGCAAACGTGCCGCGCTCCTGCGGCGGTGCATGTTCCAGCAGCTTGGTAAGGCCCTTGGCATGGGCTTCATAGATGACCGTTTCCGACCACGGTGTGTTCGGCCGCACGTCGCGGGACCAGTCGAAGCATTCGTGTGTGACCACGGATTTGGGCATGGCCGGAGCGCTGTCGCGCCGATCGAAGCCGAGGTCGGCCTTGCGCCCGCGGACCGGATAGCCGTGCAGGGCATCGGTCCAGCGCAAGTTGCCGACAAGCCTGCGGGCATAGGGATCGAGCAGCAGCTTGTTGGGGTTGAACCGGTGGCCTTCGCGCGGCTTGTAGGGGCCATAGGCCCGGTAGCCATAGACAAGGCCGGGACGGGCATAAGGCAGGTAACCGTGCCAGACTTCGTCGGTGCAGTCGGGGAGAGTGTAGCGTTGATGCTCGCGCTTGCCGCGCGGATCGAACAGGCACAGTTCGATCTTCTCGGCATTGGCGGAAAAAACTGCGAAGTTTACGCCAAGGCCGTCGAAACTGGCACCGAGAGGATAGGGCGATCCGCTTTCAAGCCGGTCGGGCAGCGTTTCTGTCATGGTCGACAAAGCGGCCTAGCTTTCCGACTTGTCTGTGCGCGGTTTTGAAGGCTTGGCCGCTTTGGGCGCAGGGGCAGCCGGTTTCTTCCGCGCCGCGGGCTTCTTTTCCGCAGGCTTCGGTTCACCCGCGCCGGCAGCCGCTGCAGGCTTTTTCGTCGTCGCCCGTGTGGGGTTCTTGGTGGCAGCCTTGGCCCGTGTTTCCTCAATTTCGCGCCGGGCCTGTTCCCAATGTGCATCGTGCCTGCCGTGCGGACGGCCTTCCTGCTCCCAAAGCGCGTGGGCACGCTCGCGAATGGCTTTTTCCTGATCAGTCATAATGCGGGCCCTCTACTTCACGGACATTCCTGCGTCCGGGGAAGGGGATGTAAAATACGCTTTCAGATCGGCTGATCATGACAACGGATGAAAGTGGTTGGGGTTGCAGGCTTCTGGCACCCAAATTGTTCGAAAGGAAATACCGGATAAAGCTTAATTCTTGCAAGGACTTGGGCTGATTATGTTCTCAGCTGGCCGATTTCATTCGGAACGTCCCGCGTCAACGCGCGTTGGATTTGGCAGGTGTCTCACACTCGCCAGGGGGATTGGACCTTGCCGCCCGCCTTAGACGAACCGACCACCCACTGTCTGGTTGCCATCGATCACGATGCTGCCCAGCTGGGAGAAACACTAGCACAAATCCTTCCCGAAGCTGCGCGATGCGGCTTCGAGGGACTGGTCTGGCAGCAGGAGCGGTCGCTTTTCGACAGTGCCGGTCCCGTTCCCGATTTCGTGCTGGAGCAATGCAGGCGTAGCGGTCTTTCACCGATCGTCGAACTCGATCTTACCCTTTTTCCGCTGGACCACCCGCTGGTCGAACGCCATCCGGCGCTGTTTGCCATCCGCCGCTGGGGTGCGGGCGATGCGCCGATCGATCCGCGCAAGCAGCGATCGGCGGTGGGGCTGGCGCGGGCGCGGTTGCAGCAGCCGGACGCTGCGATCCTGCTCGATCCATTCGTTGATGCAGCGATGGAGCTCGTCGATGCCGGAGTAGGCGGTTTTCGTCTGTGCGGCATCGATCGCATCCGGCCAGACTTCCTGTTCCGGTTTTTAACCGCGCTGCGCAAGCGTGCGTCGGGGTTGCTGATTTTTGCCGATGCCTCGAACATGCCGCGCAGCGACATTCTAGCTCGCGCAGAGCTGGGCTTCGACTTTATCGTAAGCTCGTTCGGATGGTGGGATTTGCGCGCCTCTTGGTTGGTGGAAGAGGTTGAGGCCCTGCGGCGTGCGGTTCCAATCGTCGCCGAGGTGCGGCCCCCGCAAGTGCGCAGCGACAACCCGGCTGAAATCGGTCGCAGCATGATGGCCGCCGCCAGCACCGGCGCAGGCTTCATTGCGCCTCTGGGGGCAGTTCACTTGTGTTCGGAGGCTGCCACGCGAGCAGTGGATATCGCTTCGACTGCGCGGCACTACCCCGGCGAGATGCGGCGCTTGTCCGGCTCGTCCAGTCCGGTAACGGCTTTGCTGCGCGCGGAAGCCGGCGATGTGCGCAAGGCCGATACGGCGATGCTTACCCTCATCAACACCTCGCCCGAACCGAGTCCCGCGCCTGAGCCGCAGGCGCTGCTACCCGGCATGGGGGCGGACTTCGCTTTCGACGAAAGCCTGTTCCGGCCCCTGCATGGCTGTGAAGTCCGTATAGCCGAAGCGCGCACACGCGCTCCGATCGTGCTTGCGCCCGATGAAGATGCCCAGTCAGCGGCCGTGCAGCCAAGGCTGGTCATCGAGGCTGTGTCGCCCGTGGTTTCTGGCGGTGACTTTCCGGTGAAGCGCGTGGTCGGCGAAAGCGTCGATGTCAGCGCAAAGATCTTTGGTGACGGGCACGAACAACTTGCGGCCGAAATCCAGTGGCGCGGATGCGACGAGGACGAATGGGCTGCCGCGCGTATGGTGCAGTTCCCCAATGACCTTTGGAAAGGTGACTTTCCGCTGCGGCGCATGGGGCGCCACGAATTTCGCATTGAAGCCTGGCTGGACCGATTTGGCGCTTTCCGCCGGGATTTTCGCAAGAAGCTGGATGCCGGCGTGGCGCAGAAGGTCGACTACGCCGAAGGACGCGTGCTGGTTGAGAAGGCGTCGGCACGCACTTCCGGCGATCTTGCAAAGGCGCTGGCGCTGTGGGCCGGAAAGCTCAAAGGCGATGATAAAGCGGAAGCGCTGCTTTCGGACGATCTTGCCGCGCTGATGGACCAGGCCGACGACAGGCCGCACCAACTGCACTCGGACATTCAGCTTGTCGACGCGGAGCGGCTTCAGGCGCGCTATTCAAGCTGGTACGAGCTGTTTCCCCGCTCGCAGACCAACGACCCCAGGCGGCACGGCACTTTTCTCGACGTCATCGAACGGCTGCCCGCCATTCGCGAGATGGGCTTCGATACCCTGTACTTCCCGCCGATCCATCCCATCGGCCGGACCAACCGCAAGGGTCCCAACAATACGCTGACCCCCGGCGAGGGCGATCCCGGCAGTCCTTATGCCATCGGCAGCGCGGACGGCGGGCACGATGCTCTCCACCCCGAACTTGGCAGTCTCGCGGATTTCGAGCGACTGATAGAGGCGGCGCACGAGCATGGTCTGGAGATCGCGCTCGACTTCGCGATCCAGTGCTCGCCGGACCATCCCTGGCTCAAGGACCATCCCGACTGGTTCGACTGGCGGCCCGACGGCACCATCAAGTACGCCGAGAACCCGCCCAAGAAGTATCAGGACATCGTGAACGTCGATTTCTATCAGACCGGCGCGATTCCCGACCTCTGGCTGGCTCTGCGCGACGTGGTGCTGTTCTGGGTGGAACGCGGGGTGAAGACATTCCGTGTCGACAATCCCCACACCAAGCCGTTGCCGTTTTGGGAATGGATGATCGCCAATGTGCGCGCGCGCCATCCCGACGCGATCTTCCTGGCTGAAGCCTTCACGCGCCCGGGGATGATGTATCGCCTCGCCAAGATCGGCTTCTCGCAAAGCTATACGTACTTCACCTGGCGGGACCATAAGGGCGAACTGATCGATTACATCACCGAGTTGACGCAGACGGGACCCAAGGAATTCTACCGACCGCACTTCTTCGTCAACACGCCCGACATCAACCCGCACTTTCTGCAGACTTCGGGACGTCCCGGTTTCCGCATCCGCGCCGTGCTGGCGGCGACGCTGTCCGGCCTGTTCGGCGTCTATTCGGGTTTCGAGCTGTGCGAGGCCGCGCCCGTGCCGGGCAAGGAGGAATATCTCGATTCCGAGAAGTACGAGATCCGCCCGCGCGACTTTGCAGCGCCGGGCAACATTGTCGGCGACATCACCCTGCTGAACCGCCTGCGCCGCAGCCATCCAGCCTTGCAGACGCATCTCAACACGCGGTTCCTGCATATCTCGGACGATGCCGTTCTCTACTACGCCAAGCCAAGCCCGGACGGCAGCGACATGCTGCTGGTGATGGTGAGCCTCGATCCGCACAATTCCCGGTCCGGCCACTTCGAAGTGCCACTGTGGGATTTCGGCATCGACGACAACGGCAGCATCGGCGTGGAAGACCTCACCATGGGGGGGCGCTTCCGCTGGTACGGCAAGTGGCAGCACATCACGCTCGATCCCGACCAACCCTATCGCATTTGGCGCGTGGCGCCGGGAGCTGACGCATGACCGACGAATCCGTGACCACCGATCCGCTCTGGTACAAGGATGCGGTCATCTATCAGGTGCACGTGAAGTCCTTCTACGATTCCAACGGCGACGGCATCGGCGACTTTGCCGGGCTGATGGAAAAGCTGGACTACATCACCGATCTGGGCGTGACGGCGGTCTGGCTGCTGCCCTTCTATCCCAGCCCTCGCCGCGATGATGGTTACGACATTGCCGAATACCGCGATGTCAGCCCGGACTACGGTACGCTGGAGGATGCACGACGGTTCGTGGAAGCTGCGCACGAGCGGGGCCTGCGCGTCATCACCGAGCTGGTGATCAATCACACGTCGGACCAGCACCCCTGGTTCCAGGCCGCCCGCAAGGCACCGCCAGGGTCGCCCGAGCGCGATTTCTACGTCTGGTCGGACAATGACAAGCTCTACTCGGGAACGCGCATCATCTTCTGCGACACCGAGAAATCGAACTGGTCGTGGGACGAGGAGGCGCAGGCGTATTACTGGCACCGCTTCTATTCGCACCAGCCCGACCTCAATTTCGACAACCCGAAAGTGCTCGAGGAAGTCCTTTCGGTGATGCGCTACTGGCTCGATGCCGGTGTCGATGGAATGCGGCTGGACGCGATCCCCTATCTGATCGAGCGCGACGGTACTTCGAACGAGAACCTTCCCGAGACCCATGCGGTGCTCAAACAGATCCGCGCCGACCTCGACGAGCACTACCCCGACCGCATGCTACTCGCCGAAGCGAACATGTGGCCCGAGGATACGCAGCAGTACTTCGGCGACGACGACGAATGCCACATGGCGTTCCACTTCCCCCTGATGCCGCGCATGTACATGGCGCTGGCGCAGGAAGACCGGTTTCCGATTACCGACATCATGCGTCAGACGCCGGACATTCCGGACAGCTGCCAGTGGGCGATCTTCCTGCGCAATCACGACGAGCTGACGCTGGAAATGGTTACCGATGCCGAGCGCGACTATCTGTGGAACGCCTATGCGGCGGATCGGCGCGCGCGCATCAATCTGGGTATCCGCCGCCGCCTCGCGCCGCTAATGCAGCGCGACCGCCGCCGGGTGGAACTGATGCACGCGTTGCTGCTGAGCATGCCGGGCACGCCGGTGCTCTATTATGGCGACGAGATCGGCATGGGCGACAACCTGTTCCTCGGCGACCGCGACGGTGTGCGTACCCCCATGCAGTGGTCGTCCGACCGCAACGGCGGTTTCTCGCGTGCGGATCCGGCCGCCTTGGTGCTGCCCCCCGTGATGGATCCGCTTTACGGCTTTCAGGCGGTCAACGTCGAAGCGCAGGAGCGCGATCCGCACTCGCAGCTCGTGTGGCTGAAGGGCATGCTTGCGGTCCGGCGCGAACATCAGGCGTTCGGGCGCGGCACCCAGCGCTTTCTGCGTCCGGCCAACCGCAAGATTCTGGCCTATCTGCGCGAGCACGAGGACGAAACGGTTCTGTGTATTGCCAATCTCGGCCATACCTCGCAGGCGGTTGAACTTGACCTGCACGAATTCGAGGGGCGTACGCCTGTCGAGCTTTCCGGGGGCGCGACGTTCCCGCGGATCGGTCATCTGCCCTACCTGCTGACGCTCCAGCCCTATGGCTTCCAGTGGTTCATGCTTTCCGAAGATGCCGAGCCGCCCGACTGGTCGAGCGGTGCGCCGGGCACGGAGATGGAGAAGCATACTTTCGTGCTGCGGCCGCAGATCGACGAGGTCGTGGAAGGCAGCTCGCGTCAGGTCTTCGAACAGGAAGTGCTTCGCCAGTACCTGCCATCGCGCCGGTGGTTCGGGACGAAGGATGAAGTGGTGGAATCCATCCACACCGAACAGGTCGCCCATCTTCCCGCCACGGATGACCTGCTGCTCACTGAAATCGAAGTAACGACGGCATCGGGCACGGCGGTCTATACACTGCCGCTCGGCATTGCCTGGGAAGGCGCGCCGGCGGGCGCGTTCGCATCCAATCTCGCGATGGCACGGGTCCGGCGCGGCCGCAGTGTGGGCCTGCTCACCGATGGCTTTGCCACGGCCAGTTTCGCTCACTCCATTCTCACCGGTTTGCGCGATGAAGTGTTGATCTCGCTGGAAGACGGCGAGATTCGCTTCGAAAAGAACGAAGGCTTCGATCTCGCACCCGACGCCGAGCCGGAATGGATCGCCGCCGAGCAGTCCAACAGCACGCTGATTGTCGGCCGTAGCGCGGTGCTCAAGCTGCTGCGCAAAATTCAGCCGGGCATACACCCCGATCTCGAGATGGTCCGCTATCTGGCCGGAAACGGGTTTGCCAACGTGCCGCCGATCCTGGGCAGCGTGACGCATTTCACCGCCGATGGACCTGTATTGCTGATGCTGGTGCAGCGCTTCGTGCTCAATCAGGGCGACGGCTGGCAATGGACGCTGGGCGCGCTCGAGCGAATGGCGAACGATACCGAATGGAGCTTTTCCAATTACCGCCACTTCGCCACCAACCTAGGCCAGCGCCTTGCCGAAATGCACCGGGTGCTGGCGCTGGACAGCGGCGACCCTGCCTTCGCGCCCGAGATCATGGATGCGGAGGAGGCCGGCCGATTGGGCGCGCGCATACAGCGGCAGGTCGACAAGGCGCTCAACCTGCTGGGGGGCGATCCGCCGCTGGATGAAGACGTACGCGCGGCAGCGCACCGGTTGATCGCAAAGCGCGAAACCCTGATGGAACGCATCGCCACGAGTGCACAATCCGCCGTAGGGAGCCCGCGCACCCGTATCCACGGGGACCTGCACCTCGGTCAGGTCCTGGTGACGGGCAACGATGTGATGATCATCGATTTCGAAGGCGAACCTACCCGGCCTATCGCGGAACGCCGGGCCAAGGATCTGCCGCAGCGCGATGTCGCGGGAATGTTGCGCTCTTTCGACTACGCGGCAGCCGTTGCCGAACGCAATCGCCCTGCCGCATCCGAATCCCGCGAGCAGCATGCAGAGGCCGGGTCCGTCCGATTCCGCGAAAGCGCGATCGAGGCGTTCCTGGCCGGTTACTGCGGAGAAGACACTGCTGCAGACCCCTTGCTAGACCTCTTCGTGCTCGAAAAGGCGGCCTATGAGGTTGCCTATGAAGCCGCGAACCGGCCGGACTGGATGGCCGTTCCGGTGTCCGGACTGGTCGCCACGGCGGAGCGCCTGATGTCGGGAGATACGACATGAACGCCCCGAACACCCTCAAAATGCCGATCACGGCCCTGCATGAAGGCCGCCACGATGATCCCTTCGGTTTCCTTGGCCCGCATAACGTAGGCGAGGAAACGGTCGTGCGGACCTTTCAACCGGGTGCGGAAGGCGTCGATCTGCTCAGCCGCGACGGAAAGAAAATCGCCGCCATGGAGGAATATGGCGGCGGGTTGTTCATCGCCTCGTTGCCGGACAAGACCGACTATGTGCTGAACATCCATTGGCCGGGTGGAGCGTACGAGACCGAGGACCCTTACAGCTTCGGCGCTATCCTAGGTGAACTCGATCTCTACCTGTTCGGTGAGGGGCGGCACTGGGATCTGGCGCGGAATTTCGGAGCCCATGCGCGCGTCACCGATGGCGTGGAAGGCGTCGCCTTTTCCGTATGGGCGCCTAATGCCCGGCGCGTTTCCGTGGTCGGCGATTTCAATTCCTGGGATGGCCGCCGTCATCCCATGCGGCGCCTTCATGGGGCGGGGGTATGGGAAATCTTCATCCCGCGCCTCGGGCCTGGCACGCGATACAAGTACGAAGTTGTCGGCGCGGACGGGTCCGTGATCCAGAAAGCCGATCCGCTCGCGCGCCAGACCGAACCGCCGCCCGCGACCGGCTCGATCGTTGCCGCGGCTCCGGATTACAGCTGGACCGACGATGACTGGATGGCCGAGCGCGCAGCGCGCCAGCGGGCCGATGCGCCGATGTCGATCTATGAGGTTCACGCCAGTTCCTGGCTGCGGCCCGAAGGTGACCCCGAAGGGCACTTCGGCTGGCGCGCTCTGGCCGAGCGGTTGATTCCTTACTGTGCGGACATGGGCTTCACCCATGTCGAGCTGTTGCCGATCATGGAGCATCCCTTCGGCGGATCATGGGGCTATCAGCCGCTGTCGCAGTTCGCCCCGTCCGCCCGCTACGGCACGCCGGAAGGGTTCGCCGCCTTCGTCGATGCCTGTCACCGATCCGGTATCGGCGTGATCCTCGACTGGGTGCCGGCGCACTTTCCCACCGACCCCCATGGCCTTGCCCACTTCGACGGCACTCATCTCTATGAGCATGCCGATCCGCGTGAAGGTTTTCATCAGGACTGGAACACGCTGATCTACAACATGGGCCGCAAGGAGGTTTCCGGTTTCCTGCTGGCCTCCGCCCTGTGGTGGCTGGAGACGTTCCACGTCGATGGTCTGCGCGTGGATGCCGTCGCCTCGATGCTCTACCGTGATTACAGCCGTAATGCCGGTGAGTGGGTACCCAACATTCATGGCGGCCGCGAAAATTTGGAGTCCGTCGCGTTCCTCAAGCAAATGAACACGTTAGTGGCCGAACGCTGCCCCGGCGCAGTGACGATTGCCGAGGAATCGACGGCCTGGCCGGGCGTCTCCGCGCCGGTCAGCGAAGGCGGTCTTGGCTTTTCCTACAAATGGAACATGGGCTGGATGCACGACTCGCTGCAATATGCCGAGCGCGATCCGCTCTATCGCAGCTGGCATCATGGCGAGCTGACGTTCGGCTTGGTCTATGCCTTTTCCGAGCGCTTCGTGCTGCCGATCAGTCATGACGAAGTGGTGCACGGGAAGGGCTCGCTGATCGGCAAGATGCCTGGTGATCACTGGTGCAAGTTCGCCAACCTGCGTGCCTATCTCTCTTTCATGTGGACGCATCCGGGAAAGAAGCTGCTCTTCATGGGCTGCGAGATCGCGCAGGAGCGCGAATGGAACCACGATACGGAGATCAACTGGGACCTGCTGGACCGGCCGGAACATGCCGCCGTGCAGCGGTTGGTGCGCGATCTCAACGCGCTCTATGCCGAAGAGCCGGCCTTTCATGCCGGCGATGCCGACCCGGCAGGTTTCGAATGGCTCGTTGGCGACGACAATCAGAACAGCGTCTTCGTCTATGCCCGCCGCGCGCCTGGGGAGCCGGCCATGGTGGTGGCGCTCAACATGGCACCCGACCCGCGCTTTGGATACGAAGTGAAAATGCCGCATGGCGGTATCTGGCGAGAAGTTCTGAACAGCGACGCGTCCGTATATGGCGGTGCGAACATCGGGAATGGCGGCAGCGTTCATGCGACTGAAGATGGCCGGGCTGAAATGGTCATTCCCCCTCTGGGGGCGATCATTCTTCGTGCAGAAGAATGATCCGGCAAGTGGCGCTGCGGTGCCGGCGGTGACCGATAGATGCGGCTATCTTGCCACTTCTATACCCGGCTGGAGGAAAGCTGGGGGCACGTCAGGATCCATCGTGCATGCCAAAGAGCCGTGGATTGTCTGCCAGTGACGTGAGTTACCGCTCAGAACCCGCGATGCGGGCCTGAGCGGTCTTGCGTCCTGCGAAATGCGTTATCCGCTTACGCTGCCGGCATCGGTGTGCCGCGCACAACGCAGACTTCATGATAAAGGGGTGTGTCGGGATCCTTGTCCACGAGGCGCTGGGCCTCATGGGCGGATAGCCGCGTCTTGCCCTCCGGGTCGGCGAAGAAGAAGCACTTGAACTCCTTTTCGAAGCCCGTGCCCTGAAGGGCGCCTTCCAGTGCGGCGAAGAACGAGATGTCCGTGCCGATGTCCTGGCGCACGATCTGGGTAGCGATCTTTTCCGGCTCGTAGCCGTTCGCCCTGAACATCTCGAAGATCAATTCGGTACCGATCCGCGCGCCGAAATTCATCACGACTTGCGCCCTGGGCGCATGTTCGCGAATGCGGCGCAGAAGGGCTTCGTTCAGTCCGAGCCCGACGGAATTGAAGGGATACTCGTCGAACATCGTCCACGGATAGTAGTGGGCGATATGATCGTGCGCTTCCTCTTCGGCGCCCGCGGGCAGCGATACCGATTGCTCTTCGCGGAAGGCGGCAAAGCGCTCGTCGTTGGGATCACCCACCTGCGGCAGGCAGGCGATGACCACATCGGTCTTGGCGATCTTTTCGCGGGCTTCGTCCGTGTCGATCAGGCTGACGGCGCCCTTTACGGGCTGGAAAAGCTCGGCATGTTCCGGAGAGAGACTGATGAGATTACGTTCAGCCAGTGCGATCAGGCGCGGATCCAGATCGCTGCCATAGAAGGCGGCGGCGCCGCAGAAGCGCAGGACGAAAGCGGCATTGATGCCGGTCCCTATGCCGACTTCATAAACGGCTTTTCCTTGAAGGTTTGCGCGTTCCAGTCCTTTCTGGAACGTTTGCGTCCACGGGTCACGCGGATCGAACGCATATTCGGGAGCTTCGGGTTTCGGTGCGTTACTGTCGGTATCGGAAATCATTTCGGTGCCGGCGTCATCGCCCATTTTGATTCCTTCATGGCAGGTCGCAGCACACCCCAATACTGCTCCTGCTGCACGGCGTAAGCTGCTGGGCAGCTCCTGACGCCGGTGGTACGCCAAGTTGTCCCGGGTTTTTCGGGTGGCAAGTGTCTATCGGCAGCGACAGCTCTGCAGCTCAGAGCCTGCCGCAGTCATGTGATTGCGCCGCGTGGCCGCGCCAAATTACTGCTTGGTGGCAGTAACCAGCTGAACGCGGCTGGATGCGGCGCCGAGCGATCCGGTGATGCGTTCCACATCGCATCCTTCGCCAAGCAACACGCCCATGCGTACGTCGTCGTTCCATCCCACCAGCGCCTGCTTGATGCGCAGAATGGCCGGGACATTGGAAAGACCACTACAGTCCAGAGTTTGTGCAACGTGCATTCGATGTGCTCCCTGTTCGCAGACCCGCCTGACGGCGGGGCTACTGAGCCGAGCGAGAATACCCGACATGAAAAAACATTGCTCACGCCCTGTTTCCGCATCACGGATCAGCATCAATGGGTGACGCAATTGCCAATAAGGCGGGGATGGAGCGGCACGGGCCACTCGAAAAATCCCGCAGGCAAAATAAACCGCCATATAACGGTCGTAGAGCGCTACGTCGCCGCACTCTCCCAAAAGACTGCAGGCAAGAATTTACCTGCATGCGAACCCCGGCTTATTTTTTATGCCTGAAGTTAAGAATTTTTTCGTTGGAATGGCTTGCAGGCTATGTAGGGGGGCGACCTATGTCAAGCGCGTTGGGCCCGGTTTTGGCCGCGATCCGACTGCGTTCAGGTGCCTCTGCCCATAATTCGATGATGCCGTGCATGGCATTTTTTCGGCCATCTGCTTGGCATTGCCACGAATTCCCCCTTTTCTTCCCTCAGTCCCGAAAGCCGGGATCGAGCCGGTCCAGCATTCGCATGTGGGCATCCCATTCCAGTTGCACGTCGCCGTCATCGTAGGCCATCTGGTCGATCTGGCTGTTAGCCTGGCGCATTGTGGCTTCGTCCAGATTCTGGAGCGGTCTGCCCATGGCCAATGCCGATTCCTGAATCTCGCAGGCCCTGCACAGGTTGAACATGTGTGAGAACATCACCGCCGCATCGGGGCCGACTGTCAGCAGGCCATGATTCCTGAGGATGAGCGCGGGGTTCGTGCCGAGGCTCGCGACTATGCGTTCGCGCTCCCCGAGGTTCAGGGCAACGCCTTCGTAGTCGTGATAGCTCACCCGGCCGAAGAACTGCAGGGCGATCTGGTTGATCGGCAATAGGCCTTCGGCGAGGCAGGATACGGCGACGCCCGATCGCGTATGGGTGTGCATCACCCAGTGCGCGTCTTCACGTCCGGTGTGGACGGCGCTGTGAATCGTGAAGCCGGCCGGATTGACGCGATGCGGACTGGAGCAGGCCTTGTTGCCGTTCACATCGATTTTCACCAGCGAACTGGCCGTGATTTCCTCCCACAGGAAGCCGTAGGGATTGATCAGGAAGTGTTCCGGCTCTCCGGGAACCCGCGCCGTGATGTGCGTGTAGATGAGGTCGGTCATCTTGTAGTGGGCGGCGAGCCGGTAGCAGGCTGCGAGATCGACGCGCGCCTGATACTCCGCATCGCTGATGGCCGGGGTTTCGCAGATGGTTGTCATCATGTCCTCGTTTGCCGCAGGCAGCCTAGCGCCGGGCCCCGCTGTTTCGCCCCCTGCCTGAGGGTGTGAGGCTTCGGCTTTGTTGATCGGGGTCAAACCCGGCTTTACTCGCTCCTATACATTTGTATAACTCGAGCCATGGTGCAAGTGCGAAGTTACCTTCGGGGTGCTGCACTTGCCGCAAACTTTCTGCCCTTTGCGATGCGCGCGTCCGGTGTGTCCACGCCGCGACGAAAACGAAAGCCAGGAGAACCTGCAAGATGCCGAACCCGGGAACGATCCACGGCGTTCTTTTGAGTGACACGTTCGATCTGAAGACCTTCTACAGTCTCGACCTGACCGGCCGGGCAGACGATGTACGTCTTTATAATCCGGATGAAGTGACCGATCCCGAGGCTATCCGGTTCGCCGTGTGCTGGCTGCCCGGCCCGGATGCCTTTGCGGCTTATCCCAATCTGGAAATGGCGATGTCGGTCGGTGCCGGTGTCGACGACCTGCTCGGTCATCCAGGGCTGGGCAAGGACGTGGCGATCTGCCGCGTCCGCGATCCCTATCAGGCCGACCTGATGGCCGGTTATGCCGTCCATGAAGTGCTCCATGTCGAGCGCGACTTCGGCACGTATCAGGGACACAAGGCCGGCGAGACGTGGGATCCGCTGCCACTGCGCCCGCCGCATCACCGGAAAGTCGCCGTTCTTGGCCATGGTTCGATGGGGGCGGCCGTTACCAAGGCGCTCGCGGCACTGGGCTTTTCCGTGACCGTTGCCTGTCGGCGGTCGCCGAGCGATCCTGTCGAGGGCGTCACCTATCGTACCGGCGACGAGGCGATAACGCAGGCCGTCACAGGCGCGGAAACCGTGGTCAATGTGCTGCCGCTGACGCCGCAGACGCACGGCATTCTCGACAAGGTGCTGTTCGACAAGCTCGTGCCCGGTGCCTGGCTGGTGCAGATCGGGCGGGGCGAGCACCTTAACGTGGATGACTTCGTTGCCGCGCTCGACAGCGGACAGCTCAGCGGTGCCAGCCTCGATGTCTTCGCGGAAGAACCTCTGCCGCCGGGACATGCCTTCTGGCGGGACCCGCGCCTGCGGATCACCCCGCATATCGCCAGCGACACGACGCCGCACGCGGTTTCCGAACAGGCGCTGCAATCGGCACGCGAACTGCTTGCCGGCAAGCCGCTGACCTTTGCTGTCGATCGCGATCAGGGATACTGAGCGGCGACCCGAGTTCTTGATGGATAATTATTCGAGTGTATAACAGTAGGCATGGTGACGCGATCTGCTGCATTCTTCAGGACCTGCCTGGCATGAGTCGGAAAGCGTTCCAGCGCCTCACTCTGGATGACCGCCGCCGCAGCCTGATGGAGGCGACACTGACCTGTGTCGCGCGTGACGGCCTTCAGGGTGCAACAGTGCGCCGGATCACGGAAGAGGCAGGGGTAACGCTGGGACTCGTCCGCCACTACTTCGGCAGCAAGGACGAACTGATCCGGAGTGCCTACGCCTATCTGATCGGCCAGCTCACATCGCAGGCGAGCGAGAGCTCGAAGCAGAGCGAAGGCGCGCCCGAGGTGCAACTTGCGCTCTTCCTGCGGGCGAACATGACGCGGCCCAACCTGTCGGAACGCAACGTGTCGCTCTGGGCCACATTCATCGGACGGGTCCGATCTGACAGTACGTTCGCCGAGATCCACCGCGAAGGATACCGCGAGTTCCTGACCGTCCTTGAAACGCTGATCGAGCCCGTGCTGGCGGCCCACGGACTTCCGCACGGAGCCGCGGCGTGCAAACGGCATGCGATTGCCCTCAACGGCCTGATCGACGGACTGTGGATGGAAGGGTCCCTGAATTCGGGGCTGTACAGTCAGGCCATGCTGCCAGACCTGGTTATCGAAGCCAGTGAGCGCCTGCTGGCCCTCCCCCCCGGCGTGCTTTCGCAAGCCCCAACACCTCTTGAAGAACAGAGACTGACATCATGCGCTATGCCGGAATAACCGAACGCCTTGCCGACCTTGGCGGTGAAAAGTGGGCGATCCACAATGCGGGGCGGGCCAGGATGGAGGCCGGTGAAGAGATCATCGAGCTGACCATCGGCGAGCCGGACATTCCGACCGATCCCGAACTGATCCGGGTCTGTCACGAATCCATGCTGCGGGGGCGTACGCACTACTCGAACGGGCGCGGGGAATCCGGGCTGCTCGATGCCATCGTCGACAAGTACAAGCCGATGCATCCGGGGGTCACCACGGACCACGTTCTGGCGTTCCCCGGCACGCAGACCGCGCTCTATGCGGTGATCACCGCGCTCGTCGAGGAAGGCGAGGGCGTGCTGATCGGCGATCCGTACTATGCGACGTACGAGGGGGTGGTGCGTGCGCCGGGTGCAGTGGTGGAGGCCGTGCCGCTTAAGATCGAGAACGGCTTCATCATGCAGCCCGACGATCTGCGCGCCGCCGTGACCGAGAAGAGCCGCGTGCTCGTGCTGAATTCCCCGCACAATCCAACCGGCGCGCTGCTCGACCGCGAAACGATCGTCGAACTGGGCAAGATCGCCTGTGAACACGACCTTTGGATCGTCTCCGATGAAGTCTACGAAGACCTCATCTTCGTGGACGAGGAGTTCGCGTCTCCGCTCGAAATCGAGGAATTGCGTGAACGCACCATCATCGTTTCGTCGATTTCCAAGACCTATGCGGCCACCGGATTCCGCAGCGGCTGGGCGGTCGGCCCGGTAGAATTCTGCACCAAGCTGCTGCCGATTTCCGAGACGATCCTGTTCGGCAACCAGCCCTTCATCGCCGACATGACCGAGGCTGCGCTGCGCGGCACCTTCGATACCGCGGAGCGCATGTGCCGCAGCTATTCCGCGCGCGTGGACCTGATCATGAGGGCGCTCGAAAAGAGCCCCAACCTCAAGGCGGGCAAGGTCTCCGGCGGCATGTTCATCATGATCGACGTCGCGGACACCGGGCTGGACGGTGAGCAGTTCGCATGGGGGCTGCTGGAAGAGCAAGGCGTGGCGATCATGCCGGGCACGTCATTCGGCGAGAATGCCAAGACGCTGGTTCGTGTCGCGCTGACCGTGCCAGACGATATTCTGAGCGAGGCCATGAAGCGGATCAACGCCTTTGCCGCCTCGCGCGCTGCCGCCGGCGCCCCGGCCTGACCGCCCGGGCTATGCCGGGTCGTCGTTCGACGCCGGTTCGGTACCCCGCACAGCATTGAAGTCCTGACGGGGCATGGTCTCGGTACGGCCGAAGAAGCGGTCCAGATCGCTGTCGTCGGCGGTGCGCAGGGTATCGGCCGCAGCGGGGATGAACGTGTCGAACACCCGCGCCTTGGCGCGCTCCACGGCCGGGCGTGCGGACAGTGTCTCGCGCCAGCGTGCCATTGCCGGGAACGCGTCCCAGGAATAACCGTGGCGCTCACAGTATTCGGCCCAGGGCAGGGTGGCGATGTCGGCGATGGAATAGGCGTTCCCGGCAATCCATTCGCGCTCGGCCAGCCGATCATCGACGAGGTGATAGAGCCTGTCGGCAAGCGCGGCATAGCGCCCATGCGCATAGGGCTCGCTGTCCGATGGCAGCAGCGAGAAATGCGTGAACTGTCCAAGCATCGGGCCGATTGCCGACATCTGCACCATCAACCATTGAAGCACGTCGTAACGTTCGGGGCCGGATGCGGGCAGGAACGCTCCGTAGTGCTCGGCCAGCCAGATCAGGATTGCACCCGATTCCGCCAAAGGTTTGCCCAGCGCCGGATCGAGCAGAACAGGCACCTTCCCGGCCGGATTGAGCGCGAGAAACTCCGGTGTGAACTGCTCGCCCTTGAACAGCTCCACGTGCTGGAGGCGGTAAGGAAGGGCCAGCTCCTCAAGCATGATCGCGACTTTGACCACGTTCGGGCTGGCAACGCCGAGCAGGGTGATCGGCTCCATGCCCGCCTTCTGTCCGGTGGCATCGTCAGTCATGGCTGTCCCCCAGCTTTTTCAGAGTGCCGCCCAGCGGCGCGGGCATGAAACTGTCGCCATAGGGCCAGTCCAGGAACCCCAGCGAGGCGATGGTTCCGCCGTCTATGTGCAGGGTCGTGCCGGTGATTGCGCGGCTGAGGTCGCTCACGAGGAACAGCAGGCCGTTCATCACGTCGTCGACTTCGGGCGCGCGCTTCTGGGGCACGTAGAACTCGATGGCCTTGGAAAGGGCGTCTGCGCCCAGTTCGGCGAGACGCTGGAAGTCCTCGGGCGCCAGTGCCGCATTCGATGCCCGCGCCAGGGTCGTATCCGTGGCGATGCAGTTCACGCGGATCTGCTCGGCACCGAGTTCCACCGCGAGAGCACGGCTGAAGTTCGTCGTGCCGGCCTTGGCGCCGGCGTAGACCGCAAACGTCGCGGCGCCGCGATGCGCTTCGATGGTGGTGAAGTTGACGATCGAGCCGCCGTTTCCGCTACGTCGCAGTAAGGGCAGGGCGCGCTGGCAGCTGTCGACGACATAGCCATAGTTGAGCCGGATATCGCGCGCGTGGTCTTCGCGGTTGGTCTTGTCGAACAGGCTGCGCCGCACGCCGCCCGGCATGTTGATGAGGATGTCCGCTTGCCCGATTTCCGCGTCGAGGTAGTCGTAGAATTCATCCAGCGATGCCGGATCGGCGACATCCGCGTAGTGCGCCTCCACGCCGCCGGGAAGGCTGGCGGCGTCTGCGCCGATACTGGCGATGCCTTCGCGGTCGTTGTCGCAGCAGATCACCCGAACACCGGCCTGTGCAAGTGCCAGCGAGGCTCCGCGCCCGAGAAACCCGGCGGCTCCGCCCACGACTATGGCCGTCTTGCCGGCAAGGGCCTTGTGTGCCTCCAGCAGTCCCATCGCATCTCCTCCCTGCACGCTCATCTGCCCCGGCGGGTTGCCGACCGTGAACTGTGCACTGAGGGAAGTAGATCACGAGGTTGGGGCCAATGGCAATCGCAGGGGCGAAAACCACTCCGCTCGCTGCACTCCCGCCGTCAGAGAAAAGGCCGAATGTCCTCCTCGCGGCTCTCGGCGTTCGCATCGCGGACCGCTTCGAGAAGATCATCGAGGCTTTTCCGGCCCAGTACGCGTCCGCCGGTAAAGACCGTGTCGATCGAATCGGTGGCGTCGATGTCGGCCAGCGGGTCTTCGCGGAGAAGGACGAGATCGGCATCATAGCCTTCGCGGATCTGTCCGCTCTTCACACCCATCCAGGCATCGGGCCGGAGGGTGGCCTCGCGGAACTGATCATTTCCGGCGCCCGTTGCAGCTGAGCGACCTTGCGCCGGAAGAGCGTCGCCGGACATTGTCGTCGATCCTGGCGGGCGTGAACGTGCCGAGGTGATCGGCTTTCCAGAAGCTGCTAGCCGGTGATCGCTTTCGGACGAAGAGCCCCGCCTTGGGTAGGGAATACGACCCGGAAGTATCTGGCAGGCCTTGTCTCTTCCCGGCTTCGCAATAAGGTGCCGGTGTGCAGCCGACATTGCGCCAGTTACGCTACCTTGTAGCCCTTGCCGAACATGGCAGCTTTACGCGCGGTGCGGCGGCTGAAGGGGTTTCACAGCCCAGTTTCTCGCAGGCGATCCAGCAGCTGGAAGGCATTCTCGGTACCCGTGTCGCCGAACGGGGGGCGAGGGCAGTCCTGACCCCTTTTGGCCGGGAAGCTGTCAGTGCGGCGCGTCTGGTCCTCGCCGAAGTCGATGCCTTCATGAGCCTTGCGGGGCGCGACGAAACTGCCATGTCGGGGACGCTCCGGTTGGGCGTGTCTCCCACGCTCGGCCCCTATGTGCTTCCGCAGCTCGTGTCCGAACTGCATTCGACGAGCCCGCATTTGCGGGTCCACGTGCGCGAAGGGCTGCCCAACGAGGTGATCCAGATGCTGATCGAGGGCGAGCACGATATCGTTCTCGTGCAGCTGCCGATCAACGAGCCGCGCCTCCACGTCGAAAGGCTGTTTCGCGATCCGCTGGTCCTGGTCATGGCGCCCGAGGATCCCCTTGCGTCGCGCGAGACGATCGAGAACGCGGACCTTGAAGGGCGCGGGCTGCTGACGCTGCGCCCGCAGTACCGCATCAGCGACCAGATCCAGACGCTGGCGCAGACGGTGGGCGCGCATGTCCTGCGGGATTACGAGGGCACCAGTCTGGATGCGATCCGGCAGATGGCCGGCCTGGGCATGGGGCTGGCAATTCTGCCGCAACTCTATGTCCGGCAGGAGGTCAGGGGGAACGACGTCGTGGTCAGGCCCTTCGCGGGACAGCGCCTGTACCGGGAGATCGGGCTGGTCTGGCGCGAGGGGGCAGGCCGCTCGCCAACCTATCAGGCGCTGGCCGAGTTGCTGAAGCGTGTCGCATTATAGGTAAAATCTATTGAACTTATAGGAACCTTGCGGTTGTACGAATAATCGGCCGACCTCACCTTCGCATTTGCAGCAAAGGGGAGCACACGTGTCGCAACCGGTTCTGGGAATTCGTGATCTGGGTCGCTGGATCGGGCTGTTATTGGCGCCCGATGCGGCCTTTCTGCGGCTCGCGCTGGTCTATGGCATCGCCATATCGCTGCTGTCTCTGGCGACGCCGATCTCGGTGCAGCTGCTGATCAACTCGGTGGCCAACACCGCGCTCACGGCGCCGCTGTTCACGTTGTCTGCCGTCCTGTTCCTGCTGCTTCTGCTTGTGGGTGTGCTGAGCGCTTTCCGCGTCCACCTGATGGCGCTTTTCGAGCGCCGGCTGTTCGGACGCATCGTGGCGGAAATCACGCTGCGCGCGGTCCACGCGCAGAACCCGTTCTTCACCGACACCCGCCGCGGCGACCTGTTCAATCGCTATTTCGACCTGATGACCGTGCAAAAGGCCTTGCCCAGCCTTCTGATCGGCGGTTTCACCATCCTGCTGCAGGGGGCGGTGGGGCTTGTCGTCACCAGTTTCTACCACCCCTTCTTCCTGGCGTTCAATGTGGTGCTGGTGCTGCTGCTGTTTCTCGTGTGGCAGATATGGGCGGGCGGCGCGATCCGTACGGCCGTAGGCAAGAGCCACGCCAAGCACGCCGCGGCACACTGGCTTGAAAGCGTGGGCGGTTCGAACGGCTTCTATCAGTCGGGGCGGCACCTGAACTATGCCATCGACCGTTCGGAAGTGATGACCGCCGGTTATGTCCGCGCGCATGAACGGCACTTCCGCTATACCTTTTCGCAGACGATCTGCCTGCTGCTCATCTATGCGCTGGCGAGCGCCACGCTTCTGGCGCTTGGCGGCTGGCTGATCATCCAGGGACAGCTTTCGATCGGGCAACTGGTCGCGGCGGAACTGATCCTCTCGGGCGTGTTCTACGGGATCGCGCAGCTCGGGCCCTATCTCGAGGCGCTTTACGATCTGGCAGCCGGGCTCGAGGAACTCTCGCTGTTCTGGGATATCCCGCAGGACGAACCGCGCGGCGACGGTCGCGGTCCGGCAGACGGGACGATCCGCCTTAAAGGCGTCGAAAACGCGGAGTACCGTTTCGACTTCAGCGTCGCCAGTGGAGAGCAGCTGGCACTCGTTGCGGCCCCCGGCATGGAGCGCAAGCTGATGTTGCTGCTGAAGCGGCACGAGATGCCTGAGCGTGGCCTTGTCCTCGTGGGCGGGAGCGACATCGGTCGGTTCGACATCTTCCGGCTGCGCTCCGAGATCATGGTGCTGGCCCGCGCGACCTTCGTGGAGATGTCGATCCGCGAGTATCTGGACCTGGCCGTGGGCGACAAGGCGGGGGACATCACGCAGGCTGTGGAGGCCGTCGGTCTGGGCGAGCGGATCGCCAGCCTGAACGAGGGCTACGACGCCATGATCTCGACCACGGGCTGGCCCCTGTCGGTCGGCGAACTGATGGCGCTCAAGCTGGCTGCCGCCATGCTGGCGCAACCAAGAGTGCTGGTGCTCTCGCCGCTCTTCGACTTGCTGCCTCCGGAGCGGCTCGATGCAGCCCTTGCTGCCCTGCGTGAAAGCGGGACCACGGTTCTTCAGTTCACCCGGCGGCCGGAGGACCTTGTCCGCGACCGATACTTGTGGGTCGGCCAGCGCGAGCAGCGCTTCTGCGGGTCCTCTGCCGAAATGATCGCTGTCGCTCGCAGCGAAGGAGGTTCCGATGCCCTTCCGGCCTGAACATATCGCGCACTTCCCGACCCTCGCCGCCCAGCAGCCACCCCGGCTGACCCGGGTGCTGGCATGGATGATAGGCGTGACGATCCTGATCGTCGGCGTGATCCTGTTTACCGTCCCCTGGGTGCAGACCTCACCGGGATCGGGACAAGTCGTCGCGCTCAATCCGGAAGACCGCGTGCAGTCGATCACGGCGTTGGTGCCCGGCCGCGTCGAGAAGTGGTTCGTGCACGACGGCGACAGCGTGGAGAAGGGCGATCCGATCGCCCAGCTGGTCGACAACGATCCGGCGCTGCTAAGCCGATTGGCTGCCGAAAGGGCGCAGGTAGAGGCCGAGATCGCAGCCGCGCAGCAGGCCATGGCCGTGGCACAGATCGATGTCGGCCGTTCGCAGCAGCTGTTGTCCGAAGGTCTGATTGCCCGGCGCGACTATGAAGCCGCCCAAATCAAGGTCGCCGATCACCGGGCTAAGCTCGCGGAAGCACGGGCCAAGCTGAATCGCGTGGACGTGGCGCTGAACCGTCAGTCGGCGCAGCTCGTCCGGTCCCCGCGCGAGGGCCGCATTCAGTCGATCAATGCAGCAGCGGGAGCGACCCTGGTCAGCCCCGGCGATGTTCTGGCGACGCTGGCGCCGGAAAAGCCGGTGCGTGTCGTCGAACTGATGATCGATGGTCGGGATATCGCGCTCGTCCATCCCGGGCGGCCGGTGCGGCTGGCATTCGAAGGGTGGCCTGCCATCCAGTTCAGCGGTTGGCCCTCTATTGCCGAGGGCATGTTCGATGGCCGCGTGCGCTCGGTCGATCCCTCCGCGCAGGCCAATGGACTGTTTCGTGTGCTGGTCGAGCCGGCACCGGGCAAGCGCGACTGGCCTCCGGTGGACTACGTCCGCCTCGGTGCCAAGGTACGCGGCTGGATCCAGATGGAGACGGTGACCGTCGGTTACGAACTCTGGCGTCAGCTGAACGACTTCCCGCTCGAATTTCGCCGTCCGGGTCTGGGTAATGAAGCGGGGACGGGCAGGACCGGGGGCAGCAGCGAGAGTGGCAGCTCCCCGGAGGGTGGAAAGTGAAACGCGTCCTTCTGGGGCTCCTGCTGCTGATCCTGCCGGCGCCTGTGCTGGCGAAAGAGCCGCTGCTGCTCGAGGAAGTCCTACGGTCCTCGGCCATGCACTCGCCGGCGATCGTCGAGGCCATGAGCGAGCAGCGTGCCGCGCAAGGCAGGCAGCTATCCGCTTACGGGGCGTTCGACACCGTGTTCGACGTCGACATGGAATCGCGCGCGCTGGGGTACTACGACGGCACGACGCTCGACGGCGGTGTCACGCGCCCGCTGGCCGGCAATGGCGGCAAGGTTTATGGCGGTTATCGCGTCTCGCGCGGCGATTTTCCCGTTTACGATGGCAAGCGCTACACCAATGAACTGGGCGAAGCGCGCGTCGGTACCGTGTTCTCGCTCATCCGCGACAGGCTGACCGATAGCCGCCGAACAAAGATCGGCCTCGCCGCGCAGGATGTCGAGCTGGCACGGCTCGACAAGGAACTGGTCGCGATCGGTGTGCAGCGTCAGGCCATTGCCGCCTATCAGCAGTGGGTCGCGGCGGGGATGCGGGTGGACATCTACCGCAACCTGCTGATGCTCGCGACTGAACGGCAAGCCTCGATCGAGCGGCAGATTCGGCTGGGTGCGCGCCCCGATATCCTCGGTACGGAAAACGAGCAGAATATCCTGCGGCGCGAATCCCTGCTGGTACGCGCGGAGCAGGAACTGGCTGCCGCGGCCAATTCCCTTTCCTTCTATCTGCGCAATGAGGTCGGCGATCCTGTGGTTCCTTCGGCGGACCGGTTGCCCGATGAACTTCCCGACTTCGACTTGCCGCAGGTCGGCCCGCTTATGGGACCCCGCTTGAGCGAGAGCATTTCCCGGCCCGAACTCGATGCGATTCTGGTAAAGCTCGGACAGGCCGAAGCGCGGCGCCGCCTTGCCGAGAACGATCTCAAGCCCCGGCTCGATCTCAAGGCCGAGGTTTCGAAGGACTTTGGTCCCTTCGGCCCGGGCGGCAGCAGCCGCACCCCGGCCGAGGCCTATGTCGGTTTCAGCTTTTCTGTCCCGCTCCAGCGGCGCGATGCGCGAGGGCGCATTGCCGAGGCCGAGGCTGCAGCGCAGGCTCTGGAATTCCGCCGCAAGAGGATCGAGGACCAGATTCTCGTCGAGGTAAACGGCCTCGCCATCCAGGTGGAGGCGGCGGACAAGCTTGTGGCTCTGGCCGATGACGAAACGCGGCTTGCCGACACCATGGCAGCAGCGGAGAGACGGCGTTTTTCGCTGGGCGCGAGCGATTTTCTGGTGGTGAACCTGCGCGAGGAAAGCGCTGCCGATGCGCGTTTGCGTCAGATCGATGCGGAATACCGCCGTGCCGCCGCGCGGGCGGAACTGATCGCGGCGACCGTGGATCGCGAGCAGCTCGGGCTTTGGCCCGAAGGCTGAGGCCTTCTTGAAGGCACACCGCGCTGTCCCGGCGTGCCTTGCCTGGGTCTTCGGTTGTTTGCTGCATGCCGCCATGGGGGATGCGCTGTGAACGCGTTCGGCAAGCGCCCAGGATACTGTTGCGGCTATCGTAACGGAATTCCGCCTGCGTTTGAAAAACACTTGTTTCACGAGCTGCATCCGGCTGCCGCACGGGGCATGTCAGATCGATTGAAAAGCGGGCGGGGGTGGCGCAAACCAGAGCTTATGAGGGTCGATCCGGACAAACGTCGCAAGGACATCGCGCAAGTCACGATAGACCTTGTGGCGCGCGAGGGACTGGCTGCGGCGACCTTCCGGCGCATCGCTGCCGAGGGCGGCTGGAGCACGGCCTCGATCACCAACTATTTCGTCGACAAGCAGGACCTGCTGGTCTGGACATTCCAGGTTCTCTCCGTCGAGGGCGAAAGGCGTTTCGAGGAAGCGTTGGACATATCGGAAAACGATCCGGTTCCGGCGTTGCTGACCATGGCCCCCTGGTGTCCGGCCAACGTCCGGCGATGGAAGGCCTATCTGGCATTCTGGGATGCTGCCGTGCGCGATCCCGAACTGGCCGCGCTGCTCGCGGACAGCACGAGCGTCGGCATGGATCTGCTGGAGCGCCTTGTCAGTCGATCGCTTCGCGCTGGTGCGGATGCGCGCGTTGCTGTGGAATTGCTGAACGCCACCATACAAGGCGTGGCCCTGCAGATGCTGGTCGATCATCGCGGCTGGAGCGAGGCAAAGATCCGCGCCATCCTGTTGGAGTCGCACAAAAGCGCCATCGGGCGGTTCGCCGCTGCCTCGTCAATGTGACAGGTTGGTCCCGCGATCAGGAACGATAGTCTCCGGTCTCATCAAAAGAGGCGCTGGCGGAAGGTAGCGATGAGGGTGGCCGTGCCACTCCACCATTTTCGACCTGTGCATGATGAAGGGCTGCCCCGTTGGCTGCCCGCGAGAGCGAGAGGACAGGTCCATGAACCAGCAGACAGCCGTGCCACCGCCGATGGACGGACGCGACCCGTCCAACCTGCGCGGGGACAAGATCACCGGCGACCGCTACTTCTCCAAGGACTTCGCGCAGAAGGAGTGGGATCACCTCTGGACGAAGATCTGGCACATCGCCGGACGCACCGCGGACATTCCCGAGGCCGGCGACTTCATGGTCCACAATTTCATGAAGGAATCGGTGATCGCCGTCCGGCAGGAAGACGGATCGGTGCGCGCCTTCTACAACTCATGTGGGCACCGCGGCATGCGAATGGTCGACGGGACAAGCTCGGTAGCCTCGTTCCACTGCCCTTACCATGGCTGGAAATGGGGTATCGATGGCGTTCTGGAATATGCGCAGGACGGGGATGTCGATTTCAGGAAAGGCAATCCCTGCGGCAAGCTCAAGCTGGGTGAATTGCGCTGCGCCATCTGGGGCGGCTTCGTCTGGTATTGCATGGACGACGATGGCCCGACGCTCGAGGAGTTCCTTGAGCCAATGCCCGCGCTTTACCGCAACTACCCGATGGATACCGCGGTGCGCGTTGCGTGGTACCGGATAGAACTCGACGCCAACTGGAAGTTCGTGACCGACAACTTCTCGGAGAGTTATCATACACGCACGGCGCATCCGCAGGTGCCGCCGTGGATCGATCAGGACGTCGATTCCGCACGCCACGAGATGTGGCCCAAGGGGCATGGCCGCACAGTTCAGCCGATGCGTCCCTCGCTATCCGACCGCCCCGAAGGCGGCGGAAACGCGATGTTCGAGGCGGAGCTGCGAAAGTGGGACGTCGATCCGGGCAAGTACGCGACCTACGAGGATTTCGCGCTTCAGGGATGGAAGGATCTCAAGGCCGCTAAGCAGAAGCTCTGGAAGGAAAAGGGCTACCTCCACTACGAGCACATGAACGATGAGGAGATCACCGACAGCCCGCACACGGTGATGTTCCCCAACGTCACGATCAGCTTCCTGCCCGACAACCTCATCCTGTTCCGCAGCGAACCGCATCCGGCGGATCCGGAGAAGTGCTACTTCGACCTGTGGTGTATGGCCTTTCCGGTTGAAGGCCAGACCGAGGTGGAATCGATCATGGCCGGCGTGAAGCCGCTGCGCGAAGTGCCCGAATGCGAGCACCGCGTGTTCGACAAGGGGCGCGGCATTCCCGAGCTTGCGGGGCAGATCGTCTATCAGGACATGGAACTGGCCGAAAACATGCAGGCCGGCATGCATTCGCGCGGATACAAGGATGCCTATCTCTCCGATCAGGAGACGCGTATCCGCTTCTTCCACGAGGTACTCAATGACTGGATCGAGGGCAGGGGCTGAACCCTGCCGATCGATCGCGCTAGAAGTTCTCGAGCGCCAGTGCCGCTGTGGCAAGGCTGTGCCAGTTCTCGAGTTGGGCGGAAAACCGTATTTCCGTCAGGGCCAGGAGAACGGGCATGGCATTGTCTTTGATCGCCTTGCTGAATGCGGTCTCGACCAGCGCCGTATAGGTGTCGTCGGGCACCGTGATCAGGATGAACCCCGGGTCGGCGAGATTGATGTGGTTGGCGACGAGACGGCCGAGATGATCGCCGGCTGCTTCGAAGAGCACACGGATGGCCTCGTCGCCTGCTGCCGCTTTTTCCTGCAGTTCGTTGAATTGGCGGACGCATTTCACGATCGCGTCGGGATCGAGATCGAATCCGTCGAGCAGGCCCGCCCGCCTGACAATGGCATATTGCGAGGCATAGGCCGTCCCGCAGCCATGCGCGCCGCAATAGCAAGGCTCCGCATCCACCGCATGGTTCGTCTTCCCATGGCCGATTTCCGGGGCCAGTCCATGCGCTCCGGTTCTTAGCAAGCCGTCCGAGTACATCGCAGAATCGATGGCGAGGCCCACGTTTACGAGCGTGAAGGTGTTCCTGTTCTGGGCGCGTCCGAACCAGTGCTCCGCTCTGGCAAGACTGGTCGTGCCGTTTTCGATGGTGACGGGGATATCGAGACGCTCGGCGAGGATATCGGCAAAAGCGACCGGTTCCTGCGGGAACATTGCCATGAAGTGGACGACGCCGCGACTACTGTCGACCAGGGCTGGCAGCGCCACGCCCACGTGTTCGATCTGGGAGTTGGGGTAGCCGCTGTCGTCGACGGAACGACCGATGGCTTCGGCCACGCTGAGTGCGAGAGCCTCTAGCGTATCGCGATGCGTGAAGGGGACTTCCGCCTCGCAGCGGATATTACCTGACAGGTCCACGAACGTCGTGGTCAGGGTGTCGCGGCTGGTCATGCGCGCGCCGACCACGATGGGGCCTTCACCCGATATCTTCAGGAAGACCCGTGGGCGGCCAGACCGCGTGGTCTTCTCCTTGGTCTCGCTGATGAAGCGGCGGGAGAGGAACTCAGCCGTGATCTGCGAAACCGCGCCTGCGGACAGCCCCGTCATCTTCGGCAAATCGCTGCGCGACACCGGACCATGGGTACGGATGGCCTTCAGGACAGCCAACCGGTTCAGGTTGGGGCTGCCTTTAACCACGGGCTTCCCCGCCGCCTTCCCTGTGCGGTCTGCCGAATCTTGCGTGCTCATTTTTTTCATCATGTGAAATAATATTGACTGCCGTTTGAGAATTCATCAGGTAATCGAGCACTGGCGGCGATCCGGGGGCATCCGGAGGACACGCCACAGCGCAAAAAAACGCGCGCACAACAGGGAGAGTATCGATGCGTCTACTCAAGGCATCTCCGATTTCTGCGTCCAAATTCCTTGGGACGGGCGTCTGCTCGTGGGCTCTTGCCGCCGGAATCGTCGCGGCGGGCAGCCTTCCGGACACCGCCCTCGCGCAAGCCGCTGTTACAGACGAGCAGTCCGCGAAAATCAACGATCTTGAGACACAGGAAATTATCGTCACCGGTACTTTGTGGCGAAGCAGGGCATCGTGCTACTGCGCAACGAGCGAAACGTCCTGCCTCTGGCCAAAACCGCCAAGCGCATTGCCGTGATCGAGGCGAAGACGGCCGACAGGCGAAAGGGCGCGAAAACCTGGAAGGATTAGTCCGGGCAGACTTGGCGCTACTCTTGCCAGGCTGTCAGCAGATGAATGTCGAGAAGTTCAGGACGATTTCCAGCTGTCTGCAGGTGTTCGTCTTGCGGAAGATGGATTTGAGGTGCTGCCGGATGGTGTGCGGAGTCACGCTGAGTTCGCGTGCGATGATCTGCACGTCCTTTCCCGTCGAAAGGAAGCGGATGATGTCCAGCTCCTTGCCGGTCAGGCCGATCTCGTCGATCACGTCCGCTGCTTCGAAGATCGCGTGGGAGCGTTCGCCCGGCGCGACGCTGACGAGGTAGAGATCGAGGTCGAGGCTGCTTTCTGATCGCGGGACGTAGGCGAGCCTTGCGTCGTAGATCGCCCCGGAGGAGTCCTTGAGCAGCAGGATCTTGTCGCGGTAGCGCAAGTGGGACGGCCGACCGTTTTCATCCTTTTGCGCGACGATCTTTTCCACGTGCTTGATACGCTCGATTTCGCGCTCCAGTTCGACGGTTCCCTCGCCGCCTTCTCCCGAGATTTCGCGCAGGAGGTACTGGTAGAGCCGAGCATCGGGAAGGAACACGAGATGCGAACGATGGGGCGCATGGCGCGACAGGATCTTGAGCACGCCCGAGACCTGGCTGCCGAAGTGCGCGTGAAAATCGGATAGTTCCGTTTCCGCCATTGTCAGGGCCTCTTCGAATTTGGGCATGAAGGACAGTGCCGGTTCGATCGAGAGGGGGGAGTGTCGCATGGCGCACCTTCTCGCTTGGATGGGACCTGGGCACCGTTCCGTCTTGAGCGGCACCGCAGGGCCTCGGCATGTCGTGGCGAAACCGGGCAGCCGCGATTGCGACCGCCCGGCTCCTTGCGTCAGAAACCGATCTTTACACCGGCCCCGACGTTTGCGTCCTTCACGCCGCCACCGGTCGAGTAGCTGCCCCGTACGAAGACGGTGCTGCGCTCTCCGATAGCTGCCCCCAGGCCGGCCCCCATGGTGAAGAAGCCATCGGGATCGACGCCTTCCAGCCGGAACACGCTGCTGGTATCGCCGAGGTAGGCCACATCGCGGCGGGCGCCGACGTCACCCTGGAATGTGTAGGACACGGACAGTTCCGGACGGAGGGTAGCAAGGCCGGTCTCGAAGTCCCCGGCCACCTTTACACCGAGTTCGGGGGAGAGGACGGTCTTGGACCGGCTCTGCACATCGAGGCCGATGCCGCCTGCACCTTCTTCGGTGAACCCGTCGAAGCTGTAGTGGCGCAGATCGATCCGGGCGAAGGGGGTGGCGACCGCGTTCATGCCGATCGGGAAGTCATAGCCGCCCTGCAGGATAAAGCGCGTTTCCTTGCTGTCGAAGTCGGCCGTTGCCGTGCGGGAGAACAGCGGCATCTCGCGCGTTGCCTCCCAGTTGCTCCAGCCGAACACCACTTGCGCCGCGACATGGGCCTGGCCGAAGGCCTGACGGGCGAAGGCACCGACCATGTAGGTGTTGGCCTTGGCCTTTTCGGGCGTACCGCGCGCGCTGGTGTCGACACGGCCGTAGCCGAAGCCGACGCCGTATTCCCCGCCGGCGCTGGTGGTGACACCGAGGCCCACCGACCCACCGTAGAGGTCAGCCCGCAGACCCGATGCGCCCGCACTTTCGTTCGCGCTGTACTTGGCGAAACTTCCGTTCGGGCTCAGCCAGAGGTTGAAGCTGCCCGAGCCGACGCTGACCGGAGCCTGACGGGTGAAGTCCCCGAAAGGATCGGTCGTGCGGGTTGCCAGCAGCGAGCCGTAGTAAGCACCGCTGGACAGCTCGCGCAGTCCCTCGGTTACCTGTGCATTGGAAAGTTGCGTATCGAAGGCAGAGATGACGGTGGCGACATCCTGCACGGCTGCGAATTCCTCGACCGTCGTGAAGGCAGCACCGCCTGCTGCATCGGTGGTCAGCATGTCGACGATGCCGGGGAGGGCCGCGTCCAGACCATCGGCTGCCGCCGCGCTGTTCGCGTCCGCTGCCACGCTGGCGTACGGCGTGCGCACGACTTCGATGGCAACCTTGGTCATGTCCCCTTCGGCATAGTCGGTCAGACCGAAGCTCACGAAGCTGGAGCCGAGGCCGTCGGTGACCGTGGCGCCGCTGTAGTCGACGTCGCCGCTGACGCTGAACAGGTCGGTGCTCGTGCCGCCCACGTAGATGGCGCCGCGGGTGGTGGCGAGGCTCACCGTGCCGTCGAGCGACAGGTCTCCGTCGAGTTCTACGAAGCTCGGCGTGGAGAACGGTACGTTGCTGTTTTCCGCAGTGGTGAACGGAGCCAGCGCCACGCCGGTGAAGCTGGTGCCGAACAGGCCGCGCGAAACGCCAGGTGCCACTTCGGTCTGGGTGCTGCGGGCCAGCGTCGGCGCTACACCGACCACCAGAGTGCCGCTTTCGGATTGCGTGAAGTTGCCTTCCTGGCGAATCTCGATCCCGGCGATGACTTCCGTGCCGGGCGCGACGAGATTGTTCAGGAACAGCGATTGCGGCAGTTCCACACGGCGACCGAGTACCAGGGTTGCATTGTTCTCGACGTCGCCCCGGATGCCGAAGACCGGAGCCTCGAGATCCATGGAGCCCGTGACCGCAAAGCCACCCAAGCCAACGCCATACTCGCCATAGTTGTAGAGATCGTAGGACGACCCCACGACATCGAGCTGGACTTCCCCGCCGTTGATGACGAAGGACCCGATATCGAAGGTCCAGGCCGGAAGCGGCGGCGTCCCATCGGCGTTCTCGTCGTAGGCCGTGCCGGTGATGATGAAAGTGCCATCACCCGTCTTGGTGATCTGCTCGACGCCGCGCACGGATACGCCGAGACCGAACACGTTGTTGCCCATCGACATCAGTGTCGAGAGGTTCTCCTGCGAGAGATAGGGATCGATCGACCCGAACGGAGAGAGCACCGAAAGGGCTTCCGTACCGTCATCGCTCAACGCCAGGCCAAAGTAGCCCGATCCGTTGAGGTTGAGCATGGTGTTGGTGGCAAAGGAGCCGTCCTCGTTCTGTTCGGCGAAGACACCGGTGCCGGTGACCGACCCGTTGTTCAGGTTGATCGTGGCGTTGATGGTGCTTGTGGGCATGTCCGAAAGACGGTCTTCCGGGTCGTAGTCGTCATAGGCACCGAAGATGCTGACGCCGCCGGCGGCCACGCCGTTCTGGTCGATCAGGATGTCCTGAACGAACGAATCGCCCTGGCTGAGTAGCGTCTCCTCCCCGGCGGAAAACGCCGTGTCGGTCTGCGTGGTGGTGTAGTTCGGAAGGTAGATGCCGCTGTAGATCGTACCGCGGATCACGCCGTTGTTGGTCAGTACCGAATTGCCGCCGTAGATTTCGGCATCACCGGTGATCAGGCCGTTGTTGAGCAACGTCGCGTCACCGCCGACGGGGGTATAGGTACGCGTGATCACTTCCGTGCGCAGGACAGGGTCGAGCGTGCCGGTGATTTCGGTAACCGAGCTATAGTTCTCGCCGATACCATCAACCAGGACATCGCCGAAGATGGCGCCATTGTTGGTCGCTTCGGCTCCGGAGATGCCGAAGACCTCAACATAGACCGAGCCATCGTAGAAATCGAGCGCCTCTGTCGGAGCGCCGACGATGCCGTTGTTGAGGAATACGCTGGGTCCATCGACCTCGGTGCTGGTATAGGTCGAGGTGCTGCTGCCGATGCCGCTGTTGTCAGCGAAGAAGGTTGAGACGGAGTTGTCGTAGAAGCCGCCGACGCCGATGTAACCGCCCGGAGGAACGTTCATCTCCTGGTTCCCCGTGAGGACGCGGGTTCCTTCCCCGATCGTCACGAAGGAGCCGGCACGGCCCGAGGCAATTATTTCTCCGGTTTCGACTGCCGGAAGGTTGTTACCTGCAAGGTCTGCGTTCGAGGCAATGTTGATCGTTGCCGCGCCGCCGACGTCCATCCCGGTCGAGGTCGATTCCGTGGTGTCGTAGCTGCCGCCCGTGAACGAATTGTTCGAGTAGACCGTGGTGGAGTTGTAGGTGCTGTCGGTCGCACCAGTGTAAGCGTAAACGCCCTGCAGGGCCTGTCCGGTCAGATTGACCGTGGCATTGCCTGCACCGCTGTCGGCCATGACGGTGCCATGCACCACCCCATCCACTTCAGCCAGGGTATCGCCTCCGACACGCGTCGTGCTCGACGAGCGCACTTCGGCGCGGTCGACGGTGTCGTCATCCACTCGCGTGGCAGTGCGGTCGAAGGTGCTTTCGCTGTTTGAGGCGAAGGCAGAAAGCGACACGTTGCCCACGACTTCGCTGTCGCCGTCGATCGACGCCATCGCACCGCCCGATCCGTTCAGCGTGAGGTTTCCGCCCGTTTCGTCTTCGACATCGCCCAGCGTGGCACCGATGAGCGTGGCCGATGCCATGCCGGGAACGGCGGTCGTGGTCGATACGGTGGAGTAGGTTTCGCTTTGCTCGACGTCGTTGAGGAAGGATTGCTCAAGCTCGATTGCGAAGGTCGAGTTGCTTCCGCCGGCGGTAAGGCTGGTATCGCCTTCGATAATGCCGCCATCGACGAGCAGGCTGGCGTCACCGCCCGACGAACTGAGCATGACGTTGCCGGTCGCGCCGGAAGCGTCGTTGGTTACCCGTCCGGTGACCGTGGCGCTGCTGTCCGCAGCGATCTGCTCGCTCGAGGATTCGTAGGAGCGGGTATAGTCGACAGTAGTGTCCGTGCCGTCAAAGACCGAGTGGTAGGTCTCGACGTTGCTGGATTCGCTGTTCGAGGCTCCGGCTGTGCCGCTGAACGATCCGATGATCACACCGCTGATGTCCGCCGTGCTGCCGGACTGCCCGGACTGGCTGACATTGGCGGCGACACCGTTGGCGTTGATGAACTGCACCGCACCGACGCTGCCGGCGTAGGTGCCCGAAGCTACGCCACCGGTCGCAGTTGAAGAGGTCATGGTCGTATTGGTGGTATCGACCGTAACTGGACCTGTCGCCGCCGGGGGTGTCACGCTTGAGTAGGTGTAGATGTTCTCGTATTCCATGCGCGTGCCGGCCGCTGTCACGGAGACATTGCCGATCAGGTGACCGTCGCTGGCCACGGTCGCGTCCGTTGCACCGGTTACCGTCGTCGAACCCTCGACAATCGCGCCTGCAGCGTTGGTGAAGGCCGCGGGTCCGCCGAGAGTTTCGTCGACATACTGCGTGCTCGACGCGTAGTTATCGGTGGTCGTGCCATCGTCGGCCGTGCTCGAGGAAGAGGAACTGGTCTGCTCCTCGAACGTGCGCACTCCGGGGCGGGCGCTTGCAACGTAGACCGAACCGCCAATACGGCCGGCATTGTCGAGATCTGCGGATTCGTCGCCCTGGACCGCCACGCTACCGCCGACGGATGTCATTTCATCAATGGAAACGACAGCCGGGCCGCCCGACTTCGTGCGGATCATCGTCGTCCGTGAAGCCGATGTCCCGGTATTGCTGTCGTACGTCTGCTCATACGAGTAATCTGTTGCCACGGAACTTGCGGAAACTGATCCGCCCACGCTGCCGGCAACATCGACACTGGCCGCGCCGCCGGCGGTGGATACGCCGACATCGCCGTAGACCATGCCGTCAGGACCGACCGTCGCCGAGCTGTCGCCGCCTTTGTAGTCATACGAGTAGACGGTTCGTGAGGCGTAGTAGTCCGGATTGTCGGAGTCGGTGCTGTAGGACCGCTCGTAGCTGTAGTCGTAAGCGTCGTTGCTGACCGTGACCGATCCGGGCGCTTCCGGGCTTCCCAGGGTGCCCTGGATATCGGCGCTCGTGTCGCCTGTGCCGCCGTTCCAGACCGAAACAGAAGTCGCGCTGCCGCCTTCGCCGATGGAAACTGACGCAGTGCCCTCGTTCGCTGCCGTTTCATAGAAGTAGGTATTGGTGGTTACGGTCCCGTCAGTCGTGGGGACGTACCCGCCATTGGTTGTCGAGGAATCCGCACCGGAACTTGCCGTGATGGCCCCTGCAACGCCGGTGTTGTCCACGGCGGCGCTGTCTGCACCATAGGCATAGATCGAGCCAGGTACGAACGCGCCGGTAACCGGATCGGTGCGCCCCACGGTCCCGCTGTTTTCGATCGCAACATCGCCGGAATAGCTGTTGGTCGTCACGCCGTCCGTGGTTTCGGTCGAGTAGGCCTGGGCAAGCCCATCGATCCAGTCGGTCACCGTGCCTTCATTGGTGATCGAGACATTGCCTGCCAGCGCGTAGACATAACCAAAAATGGACGCATTCATGCCATTTGTCAGGTTGAACACGTTCGTGCCACTGGCGGCGTAGTTTTCATAGTCGATGCCTACCGGTGCATCGGAAGTGCCGATCTGGCCGTCGTTGGTAATGCTGACAGTGCCTTCGAACGCGGAGCTTGGGAATATGGTCGAACCGGGCTGAATGACCGTGCCATCCGGAGCGATCAGCAATGTGAGGTCGGGCGGCGGTGCCGAGGCGGGGCTGATCGCGGTGTTGACTTCGTCAGCGGTGTTGTCCGCCCCCGAGCAGGTGACTGTGGAATCCTCCACCGCGCAGGCCGCATGGGCAGTTCCGGAGCCGAGAACCAGAGCGACCGCAAGACCGGCCATACTGGTCGTGATCTTCATCCTTGCCTTGGTATTCATTTCATTCCCCTATTTTCAGCCCTGTTCCGGGCGAGCGACGTCGCGCCGGAAAAGCCAGTTTCCAGCCGAGCGAATTGCGGTCCCGTCTTGATTGAAGTGCGGAAACTGGGGCGCGGAGTGCGTCCGTATTCCGGTCTGTTGTTGCAGGCCTTTGCTTGCGCGGCCTGAGTTCTTTATTGTGTATCTGTCTATCGAATGCTCACCGACCACTCCGCTGTTGCTCTCACCGCCATGAAATAACCGGGCGATAAGCTAACAAGGTGAAGTACTATGTGAGCGAATGGCAATGCGATCTATTACAGTAATATGCGATTACATGACTCGAACGTAGCTGCCTCGCGCAGCGGCTATGCATGCGCAAAGTTCAAAAGGCTCCACTTCGGAAAACCTCCCTATGTCTATGACTCATATAATGAGACTAGATTGGATTTGCTTCTTTAAGACGCAGAAAACAGGCGCTTCAATCCCCCATTTTAGTAATGTCCATATTTGTAAAAACGATTTTATTTACTCAAACAGATATGGACATTTGAAGTATGTTCTGATTGGTTAGGCGCAGTTCGGAGGCAAAGGGGATCACACCAAATGCACTTTTTTTGCCGAGACGAGGCAGAGTCCGGGGCGGCGGCAGTTGGTAGTAAACTAACCGGGACCGGTAGCCCCTCCTGCGCATATTCGCAGAGCCTCGCCCGAACGCCTCATTCCGGTAGTGCGGCGCCCAGCGCGCCCTTGCAGCGCATGGCTGAGCGGGAAGACCCGTTCGGGGCACTTGCATCGCAATGGCAGCGGGGGGATCGGGAGGCAGGCGGAGTTCTGTTTTCGGAGCTGGATCGTGAACTGCGGGTCGTCGCCGCCGCGCACTTGCGCCGGGAGCGGAACAGTTCGCTCTCGACCGGCGATCTCATCAACGAAGCGATTCTGCGGCTTTCCCAGCTCAAGGTGATGACCATCAATGGCCGTTCGCATGTGCTGGCGCTGGCATCGCGGCTCATGCGTAGGGTGCTGATCGACAAGGCGCGCCGCAATGCGGCCTCCAAGCGCTGCGGCGAATGCGTGACCCTGCGCACGGAGGCCGCGCAGTGGGAACTGCCCGTCGACATCATGGCGCTTGAACTCGCTCTAAACGAGCTCTCACAGATCGATGAGGAGCGCGCGCGTATTGTCGAGATGCGTTTCTATGGCGGCATGTCGACGGAGGACATTGCCGAAGTTCTCGATATTTCCGAGGCCACGGTGAAGCGCCGCTGGGCTGCCACCCGCAGCTGGCTTCATGCGCGACTCGGCGGGTAGAATCGACGATGGTCAGCATGGTGTGCGATGCACAGCGTGAACGCGCCGCCATGGAATTGCTGGAAGATGCGCTTCAGCTACCTTCCGGTGAGCGGTTTGCGTACATTCAACGTCAGGAGAATATCGACGCTGCCGTGCGTCACCGGGCGATAGAACTCCTCGTGTCCGAAGCGTCGGCTTCCGTCATGCTACGCACCGGCGGTGCCGCAGACGTCGAAGAGGCCCAGTCCGTTCCGGAGACGATCGGCGGGTATCGCATTCTCGATCTGCTTGGGCGTGGCGGCATGGGTGCCGTCTATCTGGCCGAACGAAACGCCGACGACTTCGAGCATCGCGTCGCGGTCAAGGTCATCAAGCCCGGAGCCTTGTCGGACACTCTGACAGATCGCTTTCGCCGCGAACGGCAGATTCTGGCGCAGCTCAATCACCCCCATATTGCGCGGCTTTACGACGGTGGAGAGACCGAGCAGGGACAGCCCTATATCGTCATGGAATATGTCGACGGGCAGACGCTGTTCGCCTGGCTCGATCAGGCACCTCGCCCGATAGACCAGCGTATCGCGCTGTTCCGGCAAGTGGCATCCGCCGTTGCGTTCGCGCACCAGAACCTCGTCGTTCACCGCGACCTTACGCCGACCAACATTCTCGTCACGGCCGACGATCAGGCCAAGCTGATCGACTTCGGTATCGCCCGTCCGCACGAGCCGGAGCAGCAAGGCAGCAAGGGCGGCGGTGTCTTTAGCGGTCTCAGCCTCACGCCGGGATTCGCAGCGCCAGAGCGCTCCATCGGGGCGGCTTCGAATACGCTCGCCGACGTCTATTCGCTGGGCAAGGTTCTCGGGGTGATCATCGGCAAGGCGGACGTGCCTGAACTTTCCGCCATTGCGCGCAAGGCTGCCGCAGAAGAGCCGGAACACCGTTATGCAAGCGCGGGCGACCTGATCGAGGACATCGATCGCTACTACGCCAAGCTTCCGGTCCCGGCCTACTCGGACAAGCGCGCCTACAAGATCCGCAAGTTTATGGATCGGGAGAGGAAGTCCGTGATTGCCGCCGCGGCGCTGGTACTGACCCTGGTGGTAGGTCTGGCCGGGACCGGATGGTCCTACGTCCGGGCCGAGCGAGAGCGCGTGGCCGCTGAACAGCGCTTTTTCGAGCTGCGAAACCTCGCGCACCACATGCTTTTCGACATTTACGACAAGGTGTCCGCCGTCCCGGGAACGGTAAAGGCACGCGAAGATCTTGCCAGAACGGCGCTGTCCTACCTCGATGCGCTGGCCAAGGACGAAAGCGCGCCGGCCGATGTTCGGCTGGAGGTCGCAGAGGGCTATCAGCGGCTGGCGAAAGTCGTGGGCAGCACCAACGATGCGAGCCTGGGCAAGCTCGATGAAGGGCAACGGCTGCAGTCGCGCGCGCTGGCCATATTGCGCGGGCTGCACACCGAGTTTCCGGACCGGCGCGATGTCTCCGAGGCACTGGCTTTCGTTCTGGTCAGAGCCGGCAGTGAAAAGCTCTGGGCGGAGGGGGACATGGAAACGGCTCTGGGTATGGCTCGTAAGGTGCAAACGCTGGTAGTCGTCGACGATACGACGGACACGGAAAGCGCGAATGCACTGCTGGACGGCTATCGGGTGGAATCCGAAGCCTTGAACTGGATGGGCAAATCGGGCGAGGCGTTGCAGGCCTCGGATGCGGGTCTCGCAATCGCGCGGACGTTTTCCGCCGGGTTGCGGCAAGATGCGAGCGTGCGCGGGTCGCTGGCGACGCTGCTCAGCATCAAGGCATCGCTGCTGGCGGAGCGGGGCAAGCCCGATGCATCCATATCCGCTTTCAAGGAAAGCCTGGCGCAGCAGCGATTGGCCAGCAATGGAAAGCCGGCCAGCATCCGCAACATGATCATCACGTTGTTCTACCTTGCGAAGGTGGAAGCCCAGGAAGGCCGGTCGCAGGCGATTGGTCATGCAGATGAAGCGCTTAACATGATTGCGCAGAACATGGCCCGCGACGCGAACGATACCCGCATGAAGGAACTCTTTTCCGGCGTGGCGCTGGTCAAGGCAGAGCTACTGGCGGAATCCGGGCGCCACCATGAGGCTGTCGCCTTGACCGAGCGTGCGATTTCCTACGCTCGCGACGTAGCTGCAGCGGCAGGAACAGTGGCGGGCGCGCGCATGCCCCTTGCGGTAAGGCTGGCCGAAGCTGCGAACATCTATGACCAACTCGACGAGAAAGGCCGACGGTGCGAAGCGGCAGGCGAGGGGCTGGGGATCATGCACGCCTATGCAAAGGACCACGATATTCCCGCCCCGGATCGCGAGGCGTACCTGACGCCGCTCGAACGGATGGCAGCGACTTGCTGAGGTTGCCTGATTCCGAAAGTTTTGGGCGCAGCTGGAGACCCGCAAAAACCGGTAGCGTTTTGGCGGGTATGATGATTCATTGGAGGGGCGCGATC
>NZ_BMLK01000012.1 GCF_014645195.1 Novosphingobium indicum
TATTACGCATCGTGTGCGATTACATCTAGCATCGTCTTGGTGCGTTTGCTACATAATGCCGGGAATGACCAAACAAGTGTTTGCTGCCCTCGGCGGTTTGACGCTTACTTCTACGCCTGGCCCTTCTTACCATTTCACAAACTCCCCGCACCCAGATAGGCTTCGCATGCGAACCGCGCCCCTGATCCGCCCCGGGCGGACAGCTGCGGTTCCCCTTAGAAGAACCCAAATCGGTTAGGAGCAATCAATGTCGAGCGAAGGTCTCCACGCACCCCGCGAACGTCTGAGCGACAAGACGCTCACCATGCATCATGCGATCGTGTCCCTCATGGAAGAGCTGGAAGCCACCGACTGGTACCGCCAGCGCGCTGACGATTGCGAGGACGAGGGTCTCAAGGCGATCCTGCTGCACAACATGCGCGAAGAGATCGAGCATGCCTGCATGGTGCTGGAATGGCTGCGCCGCAACAGCGAGGACTTCGACCGCGAAATGCGCGAATACCTCTTCAAGGATGGGGACATCGCCGCCCACGAAGAAGAAGCCACCGGCAAATAACCAGCGCTACCAGATCGTGCGCTGAAGCCGCCCTCGGCGCAATGCGCACCACTTCCACTTAAACCGGCTGGCGTGCAACGAAGGTGCTCCAGCCGGTTTATCGTTTCATGCGGCCTTTCCTGGATCGTCTCGCCATAAGTCTGCTGCTTGTCGCCTGCGCGTTTTTCGCCGGCCGGGCATGGCTGCGCGATCACCCCGAACACAACCCGTGGGCACCGTTGCGCCTGAGCGATCCGCCGGGCTGGGCGACCGACCGCAAGTTCTCCGCCCTGCGCGACGACACGGCCGAATGCCGTGCCTTTCTCGAACGCAGCGGGATCGCGTTCGAGCCCCTGGAGCCGGTCGGGTCGGGTGCCTGCAGGCGCGAGGACCGCCAGTTTCTCGCTGGCCCGCAGAAAGCCGAGGTAACGCTGGGACCGCGCAATCCCGAGGCGACCTGCTCGGTCGACGCAGGCTTGGTGTGGTGGCTGCGCCACGGCGTGCAGCCCGCCGCGATGGCCACACTCGGTTCCGAAGTCGTGCGGATCGAGCATCTCGGGACGGTGAATTGCCGCCGCATCGGTGGCGGCGACAAGGGAAACTGGAGCGAACATGCGACCGGCAACGCGATAGACATCAGCGCCTTCGTGCTTGCCGACGGCAGGCGGATAACTGTGCAAAAGGACTGGGATGGGACGGATGAGGCATCCCGGTTTCTCCACGACGTCCGTGACGGCGCCTGCCGGAGCTTTGCCACGGTGCTGTCACCGGACTACAACGCAGCCCACGCGGACCACCTTCATCTCGATCAGGCCATTCGAGGATCGGGCTGGAATGCCTGCCGCTAATCCTTTGGTTGCCATCGCTGCCGCGCCGTTCTCGGGCGAAGCGGGTTTCCTACCGAGGCAAGCTATGCTCCAATGGCCCGGCATGATCCGGCGTTCACCCCTCCTCGCACCCTTCCCTGCCCTCTTTGAAAAACCACGGGCCACCCGGCCGGCTGGTTTTGTTCTGGACCGTGTAAACCGTGTCAACTCTGTCACCTTGCACCACATGACATCGGAGGCTTCGGCGTGAACGGACGGCCTGCGATGCTCGTGACCGGCGGCGCCAAGCGAATCGGTGCGGCCATCGCCCGCGCCTTTGCAGAAGCGGGCTGGCACGTCGTGATCCACTACGGCCGGTCGCGCGAGCAGGCCGAGGCCTTGGCCGCCGAACTGCCGTCTGCCGAAGTGTTCAGCTGCGACCTCGACGACTGGAACGCCGGGCCGGCCATGGTCGCGGAACTGGCAGAACGGCTCGAAGACTGGCGTGTGCTGGTCAATTGCGCGGGCGTGTTCGACCTCGATACGGCGCAGGACCTGCAACCGTCGGTGTTTGAGACCGCCATGCGGGTCAACGCCGCCACGCCCGCCCGGATCGGCCAGGCCTTTCTTGCGCAGGCACGCAGCACGACAGGACGGCGCCTGATCCACGTGACCGACCAGAAGCTGGAAAACCCCAACCCCGACTTCTTTTCCTACACGATGAGCAAGCACGCGCTTTCGAGCACGATCCCGATGCTCTCCATGGCGCGTACCGATCCACGCGACCGCATCTACGGCCTCGCCCCCGGCGCGATCCTCGCCAGCCATGACCAGACCGAGGAGGAAACCGAAGTCTCGCACCGCATGAACCTGCTACAGCGCAAGACCACGCCGCAAGACATCGCCGGAACAGCGCTGTTTCTTGCCAGCGGCTGGCTCGCCAGCGGCAAAACCGTTTTCGTCGATTCCGGGCAGCATCTGCTGTCGCAAGAGCGCGACGTGCTGTTCCTCGCGCGCCAATGAGGGAAGTCTGTCCATCGGCCACTGGCCATTGCCGGAGATAACGTTAGACTTCGCCGCCTGTCCCCCCATAGCAAGTCCGCAAGGCATTCATTATCATGGCAATTCTCGATCGGTTTCTCGAACGCGGAGTCAAACAGGGCGTGCTGGAAGTCGCGCGCCCCGATGGTGGCGTAAAGCGCTTCGGCACCCCCACGGAGGGCTTCCCCGAAGTCCGCATCCGCTTTGCCAGTGCCAAGGCCGAACGTGGTATTCTCGCCGACCCCCGGCTCGGTGCCGCAGAGGCCTTCATGGACGGAAACATGATCGTCGAACAGGGCGACATCATGGAGCTCGTCCAGCTGCTGCGCGCAAACAAGCGCTGGGACAAGGGCGGTGAAGTGCGGGAAACCTCGGCGCTGAAGTCCGTCCGTGCGAAGCTGATTACCCTCTACGACGGGATCAACAAGTCCTCGAAGGCCAAGGCCAACGTCGCGCATCACTACGACATCGGCAACGACCTCTACCGCCTGTTCCTCGATGCCGATCACATGCAGTACAGCTGCGCCTACTGGCCGCGCGAAGGCATGAGCCTGGAGGAGGCGCAGGAAGCAAAGCTGGCCCACATCGCCGCCAAGCTGGCGCTGGAACCGGGCCAGAAGGTGCTCGACATCGGTTGTGGTTGGGGCGGCATGGCGATCTTCCTCGCCAAGCACGCCGATGTGGCGGTGAAGGGCATCACCCTCAGCGAAGAGCAGCTCGCGCTCGCCCGGGAACGCGCCGTGGCAGCGGGCGTCGCGGGCCGGATCGAGTTCGAACTGGTCGACTACCGCGACCTTGCCGACCGCGGAGAGACCTTCGACCGGATAGTGTCTGTCGGCATGTTCGAGCATGTCGGGCAGGCCCAGTACGACCGCTATTTCCGCGACTGCGCCCGCATGCTGGCCGATGACGGGGTGATGCTGCTTCACACCATCGGCCGCATGGGCACGCCCGGCGCGACCGATGCCTTCACTCGCAAGTACATCTTCCCCGGCGGCTATATCCCCGCGCTCAGCGAGACCGTCGCCTCCAGCGAAAAGGTCCGCCTGATCGCCTCCGACGTCGAGAATCTGCGCTTGCACTATGCCCTCACCCTGCGCGAGTGGTACAAGCGCTGCGTCGCCGCCAGGGATGCCATTATCGACCTCTACGACGAGCGCTTCTACCGCATGTGGACCTTCTACCTCGCCGGGGCGACCGCCGCTTTCGAGAGCGGATCGATGTGCAACTACCAGATCCAGTACATCCGCAACCGCCGCACGCTGCCCCTCTCCCGTGACTACATGGCCGAGAACGAGAAGACGCTTATGTCTCCCTGCGTACAACCCGCCATTGCGCCTTAGGGCCAGCGCTGATAGGCGCGCGTCGCAAATATAGCGTCGATTTCAGCGGAGCCGCAGAGCCCATGTCCGGTACCAAGATGTCCGATATCAAGAAGGTCGTCCTCGCCTATTCGGGCGGCCTCGACACCAGCGTCATCCTAAAGTGGCTGCAGGTCACCTACAACTGCGAGGTGGTGACCTTCACGGCCGACCTCGGCCAAGGCGAGGAGCTCGAACCGGCGCGCGCCAAGGCGCAGCTCATGGGCGTGCCAGACAAGCACATCTACATCGACGACCTGCGCGAGGAATTCGTGCGCGATTTCGTGTTCCCGATGTTCCGCGCCAATGCTCGCTACGAGGGCGACTACCTGCTCGGCACCTCGATCGCGCGGCCGCTGATTTCCAAGCGCCTGATCGAGATCGCCCGCGAAACCGGTGCCGACGCGATTGCCCACGGCGCCACCGGCAAGGGCAACGACCAGGTCCGCTTCGAACTCAGCGCCTACGCGCTCGACCCGAACATCAAGGTCATCGCCCCCTGGCGCGAGTGGGACCTCAATTCCCGCACCGCCCTCATCGAGTGGGCCGAGCAGCACCAGATCCCGGTCCCCAGGGACAAGCGCGGCGAGAGCCCCTTCTCCACCGACGCCAACCTCCTGCACACCTCCTCGGAGGGCAAGGTTCTGGAGGATCCGTGGGAAGAGACCCCCGACTACGTCTACTCGCGCACCGTCAATCCCGAGGATGCGCCCGACCAGCCCGAATACATCACCATCGACTTCGCCAAGGGCGACGGCGTGGCCCTCAACGGCGAGGCGATGAGCCCGGCGACCCTGCTCACCGCGCTCAACGAGCTCGGCCGCAAGCACGGCATCGGTCGGCTGGACCTCGTCGAGAACCGCTTCGTCGGCATGAAGTCGCGCGGCATGTACGAGACGCCGGGCGGCACCATCTACGCCGCCGCCCACCGCGGCATCGAGCAGATCACGCTCGACCGGGGCGCCGCCCACCTCAAGGACGAGCTCATGCCCAAGTATGCCGAGCTCATCTACAACGGCTTCTGGTTCGCGCCGGAGCGCGAGATGCTGCAGGCGGCGATCGACCACTCGCAGGGCTGCGTCAACGGCACCGTCCGGCTCAAGCTCTACAAGGGCAGCGCCTCGGTCGTCGGCCGCAAGAGCCCCGATTCGCTCTACTCCGAACGCCACGTCACCTTCGAGGACGACGCCGGCGCCTACGACCAGAAGGACGCTCAGGGCTTCATCAAGCTCAATGCCCTGCGCCTGCGCCTGCTCGCCCAGCGCGGCCAGTAAGGTCTGCGGTAGCGTTCATCGCAAATAGTTCCCGCTTTCAGGCGGCCCGTTGCCAAAGCGCGACGGGCCGCTTTCGCATGGGTAAACATCGCAAGCATTACCCCCTAGATGGCAAACCCTCGGCAACGACGAAGCGGGGCAGGTTTTGATTATCAAGCGCAGCGGATTTCTGGCACCCATGGCTCTGGCCATTGCGACTCTTCCGCTGTCCGGGCCGATTCACGCCGATGTCGAGACCGTCGACGTGACCATCAACGACAACGATGCCCTCTCCACCGCGCCCGTCGCCAAGGCCCCGGCCTACGTGGCGATCGGCCAGGGCATGGCCAGCTACTACGGCAACGAGTTCGCCGGCCGCCCCACCGCCAGCGGCGAGACGTTCGATCCGGGCCTGATGACCGCGGCACACCGCACGCTGCCCTTCGGCACCCAGGTCGAAGTGACCAACCAGCGTAACGGCGAGTCGGTCATCGTCACCATCAACGACCGCGGCCCGTTTCACGGCAACCGCGTGATCGACCTGTCCGAAGCCGCCGCGCGCCAGATCGGTCTGGTGCGCCGGGGCCGCGGCATGGTCGAACTCGCCGTACTGACGCCCGACACCTGATCTTCCAGACCGGATCTCTGACCGTAACGAGCTGTCTTTTCTGAGGAAAAAGGCCGGCCGACGCGGTTGTGGGAGGGGGTGGGGGGAGGAACCGCGCCGGCCTTCACACCCCAAAAGCCCGAACACGCCATTGCGTTCCCGGCGCGCTCCACGTTTCGTTCAGCCGTGCCCTGCGCTCGACGAGTCGACAGGTTGACACGATTTACACGGTCCAGAGGGAAATACGGCGCCGGCCCCTCGTCCTTGCGAGCGGTGAAACCGCGCGGCAATCCAGAGCCGCGCAAACCGCCCTGGATTGCTTCACCTTCGGCTCGCAATGACGAGGCTGGGGACGAGTTCGGCGCATAGAGCGACTTGTACTCCATCGGGGGCATGTCGGCGCCGTCGTCGTCCCCCTCCCGCAGGCGGGAGGGGGTGTCGGGAGGCAAGTGACTCCCGGCACGGGTGGGCAGTCCGGACGCGGCCGTGGCGTTTTCCCCGTCGGTGGCTGCGCGAGAGACCTTCTCTGAACCGCACGCAGCGTGCTCAAGCCCACCCCCGGCCCCTCCCGCCTGCGGGAGGGGAGTATCAGCGCTCCCCTTCACCGTCCCGCCAGCATCCCCCAGCAACCCGTCCACACGCCCGAAGGCATGGCCCTGCCACCCGTCCCACCGCGCGCCGCTTTCGGCGTAGAAGTCCGCATAGTCCGGCGCGGGGGGATAGGCCGGGTCGGGCACACCCTCGGGCCGGTCCGGATCGTCGACGCCGAACCCGTGCTCCGCTTCGAAAGCCGCCTCTGCCTTTTCGGCAGCATCGATCCACGCCTCGTTCGCCGCGACGAAGGCCGGCTCGGCCCGCTCGCGCACGAACTCGGCACGGTCGGGCGGCAGCGGCAGGGGATCGGCCTTGCGGTCCTCCTCCGCGTGGCGCTCCTCCACCGGGCGCGGCGGCAGGCCCTCCTCGCCGCCGAGATGCGCCGCCGCATCCTCGCCCGCGATCACCGCGAGCGCCTCGTCGAAACGGCCCGCCAGCGCCTGCACCGCGCTCTCGTCGTCCCCGGCCAGCCGGTCGAGCCGTCCGAGGTGCGCCAGCAGCAGCCGCGTGTCGTAGCGCTGGCGCTTGCCGACCAGCTCGCCGCGGAACCAGACCGCCTCCTCCACCCCGTCGAGCGCGCGCGTCGCCAGCACTTCCTCGGCATGGCCGCGCGCGAGCACCAGCGCCGCCTGCCACCCCCGCGCAAAGGCCGCATCGCGCCGCCGCAGCACATAGGCCGACTGCCGGCTCATCCCGACCCGCGCGCAGGCTGCGCGCACATCGCCCTTTTCGGAGAGGTGATGGAGAAACCGCACCTTGCGCCCCGCATCCCAGGCATGGTGCGAGACGAAAGCCCCGTCCTCGACCACCGCCGCCTCCGCCGACGGCTTGCGGCAGATCCCGCCCGTCGCCGGACAGACCCACGCGCTGACCACCCCCGTATCCGAGGGCAAGGGCCGGGGCGGCTCATCGTCCGGATCGTGCGGCGCCCACCCCGCAAAGCCCGCCTCGTCCGACGGCAACCCGATATCGCGCTCCAGAGGAATCCACCCCCGCCCGAACCGCACAGGCGGACCATCCAATTCCTCCCCGAGCTCGTCTCGGGGAGGGGGACCATGCGAAGCATGGTGGAGGGGGAAATCCTCCCCCGCCGGGGGAGGGGGACCATCGGAACGATGGTGAAGGGGCACACGCGGCAAGTCCCGCCCTCCCCCTTCAAACTCAAGGGCAGCGGACGGACGCGGATCGGCAGGCTGGGACATGGTTCACCCCCAAGGCTGGAGCAACAGGACCGGCGCCCTCACGCGCGCCGGGGTGAACCGGGATATTTAAGGCAGATGGGGGTGTGTAGGAAAATGGTTTGAAGGGAAGAAGGACGGTGCAGTCGAGAGTTGAACGTATGGTTAAGGCAATTTCTTCTATCTTATCAACAAACCTCCGCTGAACTATTGCCGCCTTCCTTGAGAACGATTATTTGCATAGTCGGTGGGCGGAGTGACTTCTGTCACTAGCCTCGTCAGAGGTTGTCCTTGCAGTTGAGTTCGTCTGAGCTATGCTGTCTTCATTGAGGAACCAGTGTTACATTGTATGCGCCCACCACCCCATGACTGAAGCGAAACAATCCAATAGAATTTACCTCACATACAAGGCTCGAATTAAGGCTGAAGACAGGTATCGCGTTTATTCGAGATTGGCGAATGTAATTATCATCTGGTACTCATTTTTGATGATTGTCGCTTCACTCGCGGTCTCATCCAAAGCAATCATGATTTCATATTATGAGATAATTTTCGCCTCAGGTTCGATCGCAATATTTGCGTCCTCCACGTTCTTAGCGACAGGAGTTCTCGAAAAGAGGGCCGCCGAATACCGCGCTTGTTATCTTGAAATGCAGAGCATTTGGAACTCGCAGGTCCAAGATGGCGAGAAGATGAAGCGCTATAGCGAAGCCCTTCATCGATACCCAAATCATGGCTCACAAGACGACTCCGAGGTCATCTTTAGTACGTGGCGTCGCGGTGGAGAGCTTTTTGACTCTAGCGGCAAGGTGCCGTTTTCTTTCCTAACGCTCGCCTCTGTGGTTGTTAGAAGACTGTTATTTTGGTCGGTCGCAGCCCTGTTTTTTTTCGGACCGATCCTGTTCGCTCCATATTACGTCACCGTTGTGTCTTAGCGTGGCGACCGTCCTAACCTTTCACGACCTACTTGATTTTCCGCTCCGACTTACGCCCGAGCAGCACTTCACCTCGGACCATCTCCGACGCCTTTACGCCACCAAGATAGCCAGATCGCGCGCTACCGGTAGGGATGGGATCCGAGTAGCAGCTTTTGAACAAAATCTTGCCGACAATTTAGCGACGATTAATCGCAAAGTACTTAATGGCACTTATAATTTCACTACATTTAAGGAACGGCTACTCCTGAAGGGCGCAGGAAAGCCTCCGCGTCAGATTTGCATTCCCACTGTCCGCGACCGCCTGACTCTACGGGCGGTGTGCCAAATTCTGCATCAAAACATTCCCCAATCAGCCGGCTTTTCTCCACACGGAGTCATCGACCGAGTCGCGACGCAACTCCGCTCTAGCCCGCCTGACCGTTCGTTTATCCGGATTGATGTAAAAGAATTTTTTCCTAGCATTAGACACGCATTGCTTGAAACTGAACTCAGAACTTTTGGCTTGGATGACTTGACATTGTCCCTCTGCATGAAAGCTGTTCGGACGAAAATTGGCAATGAAGAGACCCCACCAGATAAAGGAATCGCGCAAGGATTGAGTATCTCGGGCGCACTCGCCTGTATCTATCTGCTCCGCTTTGATGATCGTCAGACAAATCGGTTCCAAAGCTACTTTCGATACGTCGACGACATATTGATGATCGCACCCACCGACGCTGCCGAAAGCACATTAGAAAGTGTGAGGCGAGCGCTGGGACGTCTCGGCCTAAAAATTCACGCGCTAGGCACATCTGGAAAGACGGAGATACATGATGTTGCACAGGGGGTAGATTATCTGGGATATCATATCAGTCGCGAACAAATATCGGTCAGGGAAACCTCGTTTCGCCGAATGTTCAATAATATCCTGAAGGTCGTCACCGACTACCGATATCGTAGGGATTTAGAGAGAACCATTTTTCGCCTGAACCTGAAAATCAGCGGATGCTTGGCAGATGGCAAAAGGCGAGGTTGGATGATGTTTTTTTCGCGCACCGAAAATCTTCAGCAACTTTCGCACCTAGACGCTTTCGTGCAGCAGCAGCTTCAGCGCGTGGGATTTCCTAACGACCATAGACCGAGGATAAAGCGGTTTATCAAAAGCTATCATGAGATCTGCTACAATCTCAATGAAACTGCGTACGTTCCAAAATTTGATCAATACGATTTAGAAGAGAAAACTCAGGTAGTTGCAATTCTGCTTGGTAGAACACTTGAAGAGATCCAAACTTTCAGCGCAGAGTCCATCGAAGCTCATTTCAACCGTCTTATAGGCCAAGAAGTACACGAGTTAGAGAACGACGTCGGCAGCCCTTCCTAGTGCACTTACCCCAACCCTCTTCGAGCGTGGTCAGGAATAGTGCGAGACATTGCCTCTGATGGGCCGGAGCCCGGCGCTGGACATCGGGGTCGAAAGCATGAACCGCGAGCATCGCGAGATCCCGGCGACGCGGGCGACCTGAGCACTCCCACCAAACATTCGTCATTGCGAGCGGAGCGAAGCAATCCAGGGCGGTTGACGCTCGCTCTGGATGGCCGCGGCCCTGCGGGCCTCGCAATGACGATGGAGGTGAGGCGTCTTTCACTCCCGCTTCGTCGCCCCCGCGCAAGCGGGGGTCCCGCTTGTGGCGTTTGGCACCGGGCAAGGAAGCGGGATACCCGCCTTCGCGGGGATGACGGGTGGGAGCGGGAAAGCCGCGTGGGAAAAGGTCCGGCGTTACGGTGGCGGATTACCCGGCCTCCAATTCCTCGCCCCAATCCTGCCCGGCGTGAACCAGCCGCAATATCTCCACCACCGCGTCCATCACGCGGTAGGCGATCACCGTCCGCTGCCGGTACACCGTGGTGCGCAGGCCCGGCACCAGATCGTCTCGCGGCGTGCCGCGATCCGGGTATGTGGCAAGCTCGTGTCCATGCGCCTCGATCCCGCTGGTATAGGCGAAAGCCACCTCCGCACCGGCGCGCTCGGCAATCCAGTCGTAGAGTGCGAGAAGATCGTCCCGCGCGCGGGGGTGCCAGACGACCGTGTAGCGCTTCACCCGGCGGTGCGGGCTTCGTGCCGGGCACGCAGCTCGGCGAACACGTCTTCCTGCGGCAGCGGCGGCGCGGGATCGGCCAGCGCCTCCTCGACGCGGGCCTTGAGCACGGCATCGAGCGCCGCCTCCTCCCGCTCCAGCGCGCGCAATCCGGCTCGCACCACTTCGCTGACCGACGCGTAACGCCCCGAAGCCACCCGCTCCTGCGCCATTTCGGTGAGCGGGCCGAGCGTGACGGTGACGGGCTTGGCGGTACGTGTGGTCATGGCGGAAGTGTATGACATTGTCATAGTTTCAGCAACGGCAGCGGGTCGAGTCCAGTGAAATGGCGTTCATCGCGCGCGGCTTGCACGAATTGATGCCTCCGCCTTCGTCATTGCGAGCGGAGCGAAGCAATCCAGGGCGCTTGACGCTCGCTCTGGATGGCCGCGGCCCTGCGGGCCTCGCCATGACGATCAAGGTGAGGCGTCTTTCCCCCGCTTCGTCGCCCCCGCGCAGGCGGGGGTCCCGCTTGTGGCGTTGGGCGCCGGGCAAGGAAGCGGGATCCCCGCCTGCGCGGGGATGACGGGTGAGGGGTGGCTGAAATGAGGGATGGGGAAACGGTGCGGCAGAGCCGAAGACGCGCCCTCTCCGTTCGTGTCGCGCCCCTCGACATGGTCGGGGTGCACTTCGGCCGAAAGGGCGAAGTCGGGACACGGGTGGCGCTGGCGTGTCTCGACTTCGCTCGACACGAACGGAGTGTGGGGGCGAACGGGACATGGGGGCGCGAACGGGGCCGGAGACGTATTGCCGGGGAGCCCACCCCGCTGCGACTAGCGCCAGAGGCGCAAGTCTCGCGGCCCTCCCGCTTGCGGGAGGGCGGACCTTGCGCGGTCTTTCGGCGGGGCGCTGGCACTCCCCTCCCGCAAGCGGGAGGGGTTGGGGGTGGGCTTCCTGGCACGACGTTCGCGTTGTGGCGGCTGTGCCCCTCCACCGCCCTTCGGGCGGTCCCCCTCCCCGAGACAAGCTCGGGGAGGAATTATCAGGCCCCCAGCAGCGGTTTCAGATAGTGCCCGGTGAAGCTGCGCGGGTTCTGCACCACCTGCTCGGGCGTGCCTTCCGCGACGATCTCGCCGCCGCGCACGCCGCCTTCGGGGCCGAGGTCGATGATCCAGTCGGCCACCTTGATCACGTCGAGGTTGTGTTCGATCACCACCACCGAATTGCCCTGGTCGACCAGCCGCTGCAGCACTTCGAGCAGTTTGCGCACGTCCTCGAAGTGGAGGCCGGTGGTCGGCTCGTCGAGGATGTAGAGCGTCTGCCCGGTCGAGCGGCGGGCGAGTTCCTTGGCGAGTTTCACGCGCTGCGCCTCGCCGCCTGACAGCGTCGTCGCCTGCTGGCCGACCTTGACGTAACCGAGGCCCACTTCGTTCAGCATGTGCATCTTGTCGCGGATCGGCGGCACCGCCTTGAAGAACTCTTCCGCGTCCTCGATCGTCATGTCGAGCACGTCGGCGATCGAGTGGCCCTTGAACTTCACTTCCAGCGTCTCGCGGTTGTAGCGCTTGCCGTGGCATTCCTCGCACGTCACGTAGACGTCGGGCAGGAAGTGCATCTCGATCTTGATCAGGCCGTCGCCCTGGCACGCCTCGCACCGGCCGCCCTTGACGTTGAAGCTGAAGCGCCCGGGCTTGTAGCCGCGCGCTTCGGATTCCGGCAGCCCGGCGAACCAGTCGCGGATCTGGGTGAAGGCGCCGGTGTAGGTGGCCGGGTTGGAGCGCGGGGTGCGGCCGATCGGGGACTGGTCGATCTCGATCACCTTGTCGCACATTTCAAGCCCGGTCACGCGGTCGTGCGGCCCGGCGATCACCCGCGCCCCGTTGAGCGTGCGCGCGGCGGCGGCGTGGAGCGTGTCGAGCGTGAGGCTGGACTTGCCCGAGCCGGAAACCCCGGTGACGCAGCAGAAGGTGCCGAGCGGGAACTTCGCGGTGACGCCGGTCAGGTTGTTGGCGCGCGCGTTCTCCACGGTGACGAAGTGGCCGTTGCCCTTGCGGCGCGTGGCGGGCACCTCGATCCTGCGCGCGCCGGTGAGGTACTGCGCGGTGAGGCTGGTCTTGCTCTTGAGCACCTGCTTCAGCGTGCCTTCGGCCACCACCTCGCCCCCATGGACGCCCGCGCCGGGGCCGAGGTCCACCACGTGGTCGGCGGCGCGGATCGCGTCCTCGTCATGCTCGACGACGATCACCGTGTTGCCGAGGTCGCGCAGGCGTTTGAGCGTCTCCAGCAGCCGGTCGTTGTCGCGCTGGTGGAGGCCGATCGAGGGCTCGTCGAGCACGTAGAGCACGCCCGAGAGCCCCGAGCCGATCTGGCTGGCGAGCCGGATGCGCTGGCTCTCCCCGCCCGAAAGCGTGCCCGAAGTACGGTCGAGGTTGAGGTAGTCGAGCCCGACGTTGTTGAGGAAGCCGAGCCGCTCGTTGATCTCCTTGAGGATGGCCTTCGCGATCTGCTGCTGCTGGCTGGTGAGCTTGCCCTCCAGCGCGCCGAACCACTGGAACGCATCGGCCACCGACAGCCGCGCGGCATCGGCGATGTCGCTCTCGGCGATCTTCACGCTGAGCGCCTCGGGCTTGAGGCGCTTGCCCTCGCACGTCTCGCAGGGCTGCGCGGTCTGGAACTTGGACAGCTCCTCGCGCATCCAGGCGCTGTCGGTCTGGATCATGCGGCGGTTGAGATTGCCGATCACGCCCTCGAACGGCTTGGTGACGGTATATTCCTTGCGCCCGTCCTTGAACGTCAGCGGCACCGGCGCGCCCGCGGTGCCATAGAGCACGACGATGCGCACTTCCTTGGGCAGGTCCTGCCAGGGCGTGGTCAGGTCGAACCCGAAGTGCTTGGCGAGGCTGGAGAGCACCTGCATGTAATAGGGGCTGGGCGGGTTGGACTTGGCCCACGGCGCCACCGCGCCCTGCTTGAGCGTCAGCCCCTCGTTCGGGACCACCAGCTGCGGATCGAACAGCAGCTTCTCGCCCAGCCCGTCGCAGGCCGGGCACGCCCCCTGCGGCGCGTTGAACGAGAACAGGCGCGGCTCGATCTCCTCGATGGTGAAGCCGGAGACCGGGCAGGCGAACTTTTCGCTGAACACGATGCGGTTGGGGGGGAGGCCGGCACCCTTGAGGTTCTTGCCCTGCGCGCGGCCTTCGACAGGCTCAGGCTGAGCGGGGTTTGTTTCAGAACCACCCTCCGCTCGCCCTGAGCTTGTCGAAGGGCCGGCAAGCTCCGCCACCGTCTTGTCCGCAAGGTCCACATAAGCCAGCCCTTCGGCCAGCTTCAGCGCCTGCTCGAAGCTGTCGGCGAGGCGCGTCTGGATGCCGTCCTTCACCGCGATGCGGTCGACCACCACTTCGATGTCGTGCTTGTACTTCTTGTCGAGCGCCGGGGCGTCCTCGATCTGGTACATCTCGCCGTCGATGCGCACGCGGGTGTAGCCCGCCTTCTGCCACTCGGCGAGTTCCTTGCGGTATTCCCCCTTGCGCCCGCGTACCACCGGGGCGAGCAGGTAGAGCCGCGTCCCCTCGGGCAGCGCCATTACCCGGTCGACCATATTGGACACCGTCTGCGCCTCGATCGGCAGGCCCGTGGCGGGCGAATAGGGAATGCCCACGCGCGCCCACAGCAGGCGCATGTAGTCCCAGATCTCGGTGACGGTGGCAACCGTCGAGCGCGGGTTGCGGCTGGTGGTCTTCTGCTCGATCGAGATCGCGGGAGAAAGCCCGTCAATATGCTCGACATCGGGCTTCTGCATCATCTCGAGGAACTGGCGCGCATAGGCGGAGAGGCTCTCCACATAGCGGCGCTGCCCCTCGGCATAGATCGTGTCGAACGCCAGGCTCGACTTGCCCGAACCCGACAGGCCGGTGATCACGATCAGCTTCTCGCGCGGGAGCGCGATGTCGAAGCCCTTGAGGTTGTGCTCGCGCGCGCCGCGCACGGTGATGTGGGTGAGACTCATGGGGAGCGTATGTTCCAGATTTGTTCGCGCCAATCAAGCGGGCGCCGGGAGGTTACCCTCTAGATATGCGCCAGCGCCCTCAAGACAATGCCCGAGCAGCCCGAAGGTGCCCTGCTTCCATTCCTACCGCGACTTTAACGCTTCGTCGCAAGGCCTTTGCAAAGGTTTCGCGAATACGTTTCAGGTCGCGCCGAAGGGACAAAGGGACCGGGAAAACATGAGGGTATCGCATTTCACGCCCGCGCTTTGCGCGCTGGCTTTTGCTGTAACAATGGGGTCAGCACCCGCACGTGCAGACGATCCCAGGGATCCGTCGATGCGCTCGGCGGAGGCCCGCGCGCGCGACAAGGCCATCATCAAGCGGCTCAACGAAGACCAGCTCGCCCACGTCCGCGAACGCGATGCGGAATATGCCCGTGGCTGGGAAGCCCATCGCGCCGCCAGGGCCGACAACCGCCACGAAGCCGACCAGCAGGCCTACAACGATGCCCGCAGCGACTACGAAGCCGCCATGGCCGACTGGCACCGCGACGTCGCCGCCTGCCGCGCGGGCTATTACGAGCGGTGCGCGCGCTAACCAATCCACGCTTGCCGCCACGACCCGCAATGGCCTACTCTACAGACGGTAATTCTGTGGAGGTGCCGTCATGCTCCGGATACGCCGACCTTTCCTCGCTACCGCGCTTTGCGGCGCCGTTCTGGCCTGTGCCGGGCTGCCGGCAATTGTACCTGCTTCGGCTCGTACGCAGGCCCAGCCGATCGATGCCGGACCTGAACCGGGCGATCCGGTTGCGCGGCGCAAGGAACTCAATCTGGAGCAGGCCCGGCTTGCTCAGGAACAGCTTGCCGCCAATGAAGCCAGTCAGGCCGCGCATGACCAGGCAGTGCAGTCAGCGCAGATGCAGGCGCAACGCGACAAGGCCGCTTACGAGACCGCGATGGAGAAGCATCGCGAGGTGGTCGCCAAATACCGCGCCGACTATGCCGCGTGGGAGCAAGTTGTCGCCGCCTGCAAGCGGGGCGACCGCACTCTTTGCCCTCCGCGGTAGCGCTGCCGAGCGCCGGACTCAGTCCAGCAGCGCCGCCCAGGTCCTGGCGCCGACGATGCCGTCGGCGACCAGTCCCTTGCTTTGCTGAAAGGCGATGACCGCCGCCTTCGTTGCAGGGCCGAAATCGCCGTCCGCGGTGATCTCCAGGCATTCCTGCAGGTACTTCACGTCCTCGCCCTCATCGCCATAGCGCAAGGGCGGGCGGGCACGGGCGGGTTCGGGCTCCTGGTTGTCGCTTTGCGCGAGCAACACGGCCCAGGTCTGCTGGCCGACGATGCCGTCGCCATAGAGGCCGTTCTCCTGCTGGAAGGCGACGACGGCAGCCTTGGTCGCCGGACCGAAATCGCCGTCGGTGACGATGCCGAGCAGTTCCTGCAGATGCATAACCGCCTGCCCCCGGTCGCCGATCCGCAGCAGCGGGGTGGGATTGTCGGTCCGCGAACCGCCGCCCGAATAGAGCGCATAGGCTTCCGCCATTTTCGTGTGGTATTTGAAGCGGCGGAAACTGGGCCCGTTGTAGCCGCGCGCGAAGCCTTCCCAGTCCAGCCGCACCAGTTCGTCCGCCAGACCGTTCCTCTTGATGAAGGCGCAGAAGGCCTTCAACTGCGCCGGCTCGCCCGAGACCATTGCGGCCACGAAGCTTTCGACATCGCCAAAGCCCACGACTTCGTGGTTGAAGCCCATGATCTGGAACTTGCCCCAGCTCGCGGACTTGAGCGCGCCTTCCCGGTCGAGGGCGATGGCGCGTGTCAGCCGGTCGTATTCGCGCGTGCCGCCGATATAGCCGCCGCCCGATGCCCAAGAGATATCCGAATGCTGCGCGCTGAAGCGCCCGCCCGTCTGCCGGTGGAAGATATGCCGTTCGAACAGGATTTTCGGGCGCCCGTCTGAGAAGAAACCGTCGCCCGCGCTTTCGACGAAGGCCACAGCTTTGACGGCGGCGACGCTGCATCCCAGCTCACGCGCGGCATCTTCGAAATCGGTCTGGGATAAGGGTGTAGGATCGCCGGTGAATTCATTCGGCATAGGGGCCTCCTCTCGCCTGTGGTCAGACAATGTGCGGCCCGTATGTGATTGCAGCGCAGTTTAGGTCATCGCCGGGTGCCGTCAACGCCAACCTTGTCCCTGACGCCTTGCTTCCGGCGGCTCGGCGCCTAGGATACGGGCATGACACGCAAATTATCTTTTCGGTTCGCACCCGCTTTCATCGCCCCAGCCCTGCTCGCGGTCGCGGCAGCCCCCGTTTCGGCAAAGGTTTCGGTAGATCCCGACCGTATCGTCGAGGACGTGAAGACGCTCGCGTCGGATACCTTCGAAGGCCGCGCGCCGGGTACTACGGGCGAGGAACGCACCATCGGCTACCTGATTGCCCGCATGCAGGACACCGGGCTCGAACCGGCAGGCCCGGACGGGCAATGGGTGCAGACCGTGCCGCTGCTTCACACCGCGCTGCAGCCCGCCAGGACGATGGCCTTTGCCACGCCCAAGGGCGCCATGCCGGTCGAGCAGACCAAGGACATCTATGTTTCGACCGTGCGCCCGGACGACGAGGCGGTAATCAGCAAGGCGCCGGTAGTCTTCGTCGGCTACGGCGTCGATGCGCCCGAGCGCGGATGGGACGATTTCAAGGGCGCGGACCTGAAGGGCAAGGTCGTCGTCTTTCTCGTCAACGATCCCGATTTCGCCGCGGCCAAGGGCGAAGCGCCCTATGGCAAGTTCGGCGGGCGGACGATGACCTATTACGGCCGCTGGACCTACAAGTTCGAGGAAGCCGCCCGGCAGGGCGCGGTCGGCGCGCTGATCGTCCATGAAACCGAAGCCGCAGGCTATGGCTGGAACGTCGTGAAGAGCCCGGGCGGCGAGAACTACGACATCGTCCGCAAGCCCGACGAGCTGACGACGCTCAAGCTGCAGGGCTGGATTTCGGGCGATGCGGCCAAGACGCTCTTCGCCGATGCCGGGCTGGATCTGTCCAGACTACGCAAGGAGGCGCGCAAGGCGAGCTTCAGGCCGGTGCCGCTCGAGGGCGTGACGTTCGATGCCGATGTGCCGGTGAAGCACGAGGAAATCGCCAGCCACAACGTGCTCGGCCGCATTCCCGGCACCTCGCACCCCGATGAAGTGGTGATGTTCGGCGCGCACTGGGATGCCTACGGCAAGGGCGAGCCCGACGCGCAGGGCCGCATCTACCGCGCCAGCGCGAACGACGACGCGCTGGGCATTGCCGGCATCCTCGATATCGCACGGGTCATGAAGGCCGGTCCGCCGCCGCAGCGCAGCGTCGTATTCGCGGCATGGACCGCCGAGGAGCGCGGGCTGCTGGGCTCGGAATACTATGCCTCCAACCCGGTCTATCCGCTCGACAAGACCGTCGCCAACCTCGCCATCGACATCCTGCAGACCGCGGGCGCGGCCAACGACGTGGTGCTCGTCGGCAAGGGGCAGGACACGCTGGAGGACGACATGGCGCGCGTCGCAGCGACGCAGGGGCGCACCGTAACGCCCGAGAGCCTGCCCGAGCGCGGGCTGTTCTACCGCGCCGACCACTTCTCCTTCGCCAAGCGCGGGGTGCCGGTGATGCTGCTGATGGGCATCGCGGGTGCGGCCGACCTGAAAGAGGGCGGAACGAAGGCCGGACAGGCGTGGATTGATGCCTATACCGGCAACTGTTACCACCAGGCCTGCGATGCCTGGTCGGAAGACTGGGACATGGCAGGCGCGGTGCAGGACATCGACCTGATCGGCACCATCGGCGACGAACTGGCGAACTCACGCCGCTGGCCCGAATGGAAGGCCGGCTCCGAGTTCAAGGCGATCCGCGACAAGAGCGCGGACGTGCGGGACTAACCACCTATGTCTGCGGTCGCTTCACCCAGTGTCTCGCCGTTCGTGTCGAGCGAAGTCGAGACACTTCAATACCGCGCACCCGTGTCTCGACTTCGCTCGACACGAACGGGATTGGGGAGGCTGACGACCATCGCGGTGCTCGCCCTCGCCCTCTCCGCTTGCGGGGGCGGCACGAGGTACCGGCCGGTCAGCGATATTCCGGTGCGGATCGGCCCGCCCTACACCGTGCGCGGGGTGACTTATACGCCGGCGGCCGATCCGCACTACGACATGCTGGGCTACGCGACGTGGTACGGCAACGAGTCCGGCAACCAGGTCGCCAATGGCGAGAAGTTCCGGCCCGACTGGATCACCGCCGCGCACCGCACGCTGCCGCTGCCTTCCTATGTCGAGGTGACCGCGCTCGATACCGGGGAGCGCATTCTGGTGCGGGTCAACGACCGCGGGCCCTTTGCCAGCAGTTCGCGGATCATCGATCTGTCCAAGGGCGCGGCCGAGCTGCTCGGCGTGCGGGCGAAGGGCAAGGCGGCGGTGCGGGTGCGCGTGGTCCAGCCTTCGGAGCAAGATCGCAAGCGGCTGCGCAAGGGCGATGCCGCGAAAAAGCTGTCGCCGGTCAAGGGCCGGACGCTGGCCAACCTTCAGGCGCAATTCGCGCGCGGCGTGGGCCCGCGCTGACAGCGCGGCCCGACAATGTCGTGAATACGACATTGCCTGCGGAGAGGTTTTCAGAAGTTGCTGAGATGCCCTTCCCGCTTCGCCTGCGCCCGCGCCGATGCCATGATGCTCTTGGACTTACCGGGCGGAGAAACCCGCGAAATCAGGCGGTTGACGGCAGTGCTGCCACACGTCGGGCAGACCGGCGTGTCGTCGGACCGCATCAGCAGTTCGAAATCGGCAACGCAGTCCGGGCAATGGAATTCATAGAACGGCATCGGGCCTCCCTGTCGCAAGCGGACGGACAGGGAGGACGATGCGAGAAGCGTGCCAGTATGCGGCGCGGTGCTCAGGCGGCCTGCTCTTCGTAGAGCGCGGCTTCCTTGGCGATCAGGATATCGGCGAGGAACCAGTAGGCTTCGCCCCAGGCCGCAAGCACTTCGTCGGTGGCGGCATCGCCGAGCACGTCGCGGATGGCAGGCAGCAGGGCATTGGCGACATAGGGGTAGTGCTCCGCTTTCACCCCGGTCTCGACGTGCCGTTCGACCATGCGGCGCACCGGTGCGTCGAGGTTCTGCAGCTTGTCGACGTTCTGGGCATAGGCGAGGATCGCGGCGGCCAGACGGCGCGGCTGTTCGCCCGATTCCTGCGCGGCCTGATCGAACAGCGCCTTGATGTCCTCGTCCACGAAAAGGCGCTCGTACATGCGCGTGGTGATGGCGACGCCATGCTCCTGCAAGGCGGGCGCGGTCGCCTTGACGATGGCAACGGTCTGTTCGGAAAGCGGTGCGGCCATTCGGTAGTCCTCCCATTAAAGATGCGATTCGAATGCATCTATACACACACCCTTAAACATGTAAACTGAATGCATCATAAAGCCGGTCCAATGCGGACCACACAGGAGACCTGCCTTGCGCCTCACCGCGCACACCGATTACGCGCTGCGCATCCTGCTGCACGCCGCCCTGCTCGCGCAGAAGAACCCGCAAGGCCTGCTGTCGATCGCGGAGGTGGCGCAGGCCCACGCGATCTCGCGCAATCACGCGATGAAAGTGGTCAACCTGCTAGCCAATGCCGGGCTGCTGGAGACCGTGCGCGGGCGCGGCGGCGGGTTTCGGCTGGGCCAGCCGGCAGACAGTATCCGGCTGGGCGACGTCGTGCGGCTGACCGAGCCTTGCCTTGCTCCCGCAGATTGCGCCAACTGCCTGCTGCGCAGCACTTGCGGCCTGACCGCCATTCTCGGCGACGCGATGGATGCCTTTCTGGCCCGGCTAGATGCGAGAACGCTGGCCGATGCCGCCGCGACCTCCCGCCTGCCGATGCTCCCGGCCTGACCGGGAACTTTGCACCGTCTTTCGCGTTTTCCTCCCGTGAGAGGAGGAATCCCATGAATATCGGAGCAGAAATCCCCTTCCGCCGCAGCCGTGCCGGACGCCACTCGACCGGTTCGCTGATCTTCGATCGCGAGCGCAAGGAATATGTGCGCGAACACGCGGACTCGGCGCAGGAGGACATGCGCATCTGGGATCACGGACATTTCCGCAAGCCTTGACGCTGCATCTCCAGCAAGACGGCCGTTGGCGCTGCGTAATTTGTTTGCGCGGCGGCTGGCGGCCGCTTTTCGTTTTTAACGCAGACCGGCGGCCCCGGGAAACCCTCTGGCAAAGCGCGTTCCATCCCTTGCAATGAGCGAACTTCTCGGTTTCAAACAGCGCCAATGATCACCCCGGCAGCCTTTCATGTCGCAAGCACGAATGCCCCGTTCGCGCCCCCAGGCTGCCGCAGCCCTGGAGAACATAATGATGAAAACCCGGCTCCTGGCCGCAGCCGCCCCTCTGGTCGTCGCGGCAACCCTGGCGAGTGGATGCGCAAGCGTGGCTGCTGAAGCGGAAACGCCTGCCAGCACGGCGGCAACCCCGGCCTATTCGGGCCCCTTCGCGCAGGAAAGCACCCTGCCCTTCCACGCACCCGACTTCTCGACGATCAAGGACAGCGACTACCAGCCCGCGCTTGAAGCCGGAATTGCCGCCAAGCAGGCCGAGATCGAAGCCATTGCCGAGAACGCCGAGCCGCCGACGTTCGAGAATACCGTGGTTGCCATGGAACGCGCCGGCAGCCTGCTTTCCCGCGTCGAGAACGTGTTCAGCCAGCTTGTGAGCGCCAACACCAACGACACGCTCGATGCGGTCGATACGGCGATGGCGCCCAAGCTCGAAGCGCTCAAGGACCGGATCTACCTGAACGACAAGCTGTTCCAGCGCGTGAAGGCCGTCCACGACAGCGCCGAAGGCAAGGCGCTGACCGGCGAGGACGCGATGCTCCTCAAGACGACCTATGCCAAGTTCGTCCACCGCGGCGCCGAGCTGAACCCGGCCCAGAAGACCCAGCTCAAGGACATGAACCAGAGCATCGCCGCACTGGAAACCGAGTTCTCGCAGAAGCTGACCGCCGGCACCGATGCCGCCGCCGTCGTCTTTGACAGCAAGGACCAGCTCGCGGGTCTTTCCGATGCGGACATCACCGCTGCCGCCAAGCGCGCCGCCGACCGTGGCATGGCGGGCAAGTATGTGCTGGCGCTGAGCAACACCACGCAGCAGCCCGCGCTCTCGCAGCTTTCCAACCGCGACAGCCGCAAGAAGCTGTTCGAAGCGAGCGTGAACCGCACCTCGCACGGCGGCGAGTTCGACACGACCGCGATCGTCAACGAGCTTTCGACGCTGCGCGCCAACAAGGCCAAGCTCCTCGGCCTGCCCGACTTCGCCACGTTCCAGATGTACGACCGCATGGTCACCTCGCCCAAGCAGGCGCAGGAGTTCATGAACGGCTTCGTCCCGGCGCTCGGCTCCACCCAGTCGCGCGAAGCCGGTATCCTGGCCGAAGCGGCCAAGGCCGACGGCATCGACAAGCTGGAGCCCTGGGACTGGGGCTACTATGCCGAGAAGGTGCGCAAGGCGAAGTACGATCTGGATGACGCCCAGATCAAGCCATACTTCAACGTTTGGAACACGCTGGAAAACGGCGTTTTCTACGCCGCAACCCAGACTTACGGCATCACTTTCAAGCGCCGCACCGACATCCCCGTCTACCACCCGACGCAGCGCGTCTACGAGGTGTTCGACAAGGACGGCAGCGAACTGGCGCTGTTCTACTTCGACCCCTATGCCCGCCCCAACAAGCAGGGCGGTGCCTGGATGGGCAACTTCGTCGAACAGTCGAACCTGACGGGCGACAAGCCAGTGATCCACAACACGCTCAACGTCGCCCCGCCGGTCGACGGCCAGGAGCCGCTCGCCACCTGGGACGACGTGACGACGATGTTCCACGAGTTCGGCCACGCGCTGCACGGCATCTTTGCCAGCCAGAAGTACCCCTCGCTTTCGGGCACGGAGACGGCGCGCGACTTCGTGGAGTTCCCCAGCCAGTTCAACGAGAACTTCGCGACGGTTCCCCCGGTGCTCCAGCACTTCGCCAAGAATGCTGAAGGCGAGACCATCCCCGACGCGCTGATGAAGAAGATCGAGGCTGCGGCGAAGTGGAACCAGGGCCTGTCCTTCGGCGAGACGCTGCAGGCCGCCATGCTCGACATGGACTGGCACACGCTCGATCCCGAGCAGGCCAGCCAGGCGCCGATGGCCTTTGAAGCCAAGGTGCTGGACGGCATGAAGGCCAACGGCCTCGAAACCGGGCTGATCCCGCCGCGCTATCGCACGCCCTACTTCCGGCACATCTGGAGCAACGGCTATCAGGCCGGCTACTACTCCTACATCTGGACCGAAATGCTGGCGCACGACGGCTGGGCCTGGGTGGAAGCAAACGGCGGCATGACCCGCGCCAACGGCGACCACATTCGCTCGACCTTCCTCGGCCAGGGCCACAGCAAGGATTACTCGGTGATGTACCATAACTTCACCGGCCACGATCCCGAACTGGAGCCGATGCTCGAAGCGCGCGGCCTGGCCGGCGGCAAGTAAGGCCAAAGTATCCCCTCCTGCCCGCATCAAGGGCAGGAGGGGAACTCCTCAGGGGCGTTTGCGTGCGGCTACATTGGCACAGTTCAGCGCAATAGCTGCCGTTCCGGATGCGCCGACTTTGCTGCCGTTTTGCTTAGTGGCAGCACACGCCCCTTTTCGGACATTATGAGGGACGTAAAAGCCCGTCACATGCTTCATACTCTTACCTTCGAAATCGAGCGCAATAATGGAGGTGGGGCGATTTTGATGCCCTGTATCGATAGGCTGCGGCTCGCCGATCTTGTCGCCGATTTCGAACGTGAGAATGGACACAACGACCCTGCTGGCGGATACGGAGGAATCGTGCCTTGGCACTTCAATTTAGGTCCGCTGCCCTCCTACTTTCTGGGAAAAGAAGGCCCCATTGAGGGCGAGGAAAAAGGTGAAATCTACGCCTTGTTCTGCGAGTGTGGGGACGCGGGCTGCTGGCCACTCATCGCTCACGTGCAGGCAGACAATGAAGTGGTCATCTGGGATCGCTTCGCCCAACCACATCGCCCGAAGCGGGACTACACAGGCTTTGGCCCATTCATGTTTGCTCGATCCCAATACGACGCAACAGTGGCGGCTGCGGCCCTCGCCGAAGGGATCAGCTAGGTCTGCTTCCCACCCAAATCAGCCCCTTCAGTTCCGCTCAGCCTGAGCCTGTCGAAGGCCCCAAGGCTTGGCGCTGCGGCTGCCATGCTTCGCCAAGCTCAGCATGAGCGGAGTGTATGTGGATATGTCAGCTCGCCACCCCTAATTGCCGTCCGCACCCGGAAGGCGAATGGCCGCTTCCTCCGACTTTCCCGCCGCTGCGCCCCCGCTAGCAGCCTTCCACGGGCGGCCATTCATTCATATATCAATGCGCACTTGAGCTAACCCACCGACAGGGCCCGTGCGCCCGGCTCTCCCAGCCAGCGCGCGGGGCAGCCCCACACGCGGGCGATCACGTCTTCGGACAGCGCCTGTACGGGCGGACCATCGGCGGCAAGACGGCCGCGATCGAGCACCACCACCCGGTCGGCATGGTTCATCGCCATCGACAGGTCGTGCAGCACCAGCACGACACCCCTGCCTGCAGCGGCCTGCTCGCGAAAGCGGTGCACCAGCGCGGCGGCATGGCCGAGGTCGAGATTGGCCAGCGGCTCGTCCGCCAGCAGCCATCCGGGCCGCGTCGCCAGCACCCGCGCCATCAGCGCCCGCGCGCGCTCGCCGCCGGAGAGCTGCGAGACCGGGCGGTGGCGGAAGTCTTCCAGATCCATCGCGGCAATGGCCGCGTCGATGGCGGCCTGCGCCTCCGTGGCGGGCGCGCCGCGCCAGGGCAAGCGGCCCAGCGAGATCAGCACTTCGACAGACACGTCCCAGGCGACTTCGGGCGATTGCGGCAGGTAGCCCAAAGCGCGGGCGCGCTCCTGAGGACGCAGGCGCCCCAACCATTCCCCATCGAGCGCCACGTGCCCCGTATCCGCCTTCAGCAATCCCGCAAGACACGAGAGCAGCGTGGATTTCCCTGCGCCGTTGGGGCCGCAGATCGCGGTGATCTCGCCCAGGTTCAGTGCGAGCGTCAGTTCTTCCAGCCGTCCCTTTACGCCGAGATCGCAGGCCTGCAGGCTCATGCCAGCCCCCTGCGCATCTTGAGCAGCAAGTGCAGGAAGAACGGCGCGCCGAGAAGGCTGAGCGCGATGCCGAGCCGCAGTTCACCGCCCGCGAGCGGCAGGATGCGGCAAAGGCAGTCGGCGACCAGCAGCAGCAGCGCCCCGGCCAGCGCACTCGGGATAATCAGGGAGCTTGGCCGCCGGTCGGTCAGCGGGCGCACGAGATGCGGCACGACCAGCCCGACGAAACCGATGATCCCCGCGACTGCGACACCCGCGCCGACAGTGAGGCCGATCCCGGCGATCATCAGCGCCTGCAGGCGGCGCGGGTCGACGCCGAGCGAACGCGCCGCCGCCTCGCCCAGCGTCAGCGCATCGAGACTGCGCCCGGCCAGCACCAGCACGCCGATGCCCGCGAGCGTGAACGGCGTGGCGATCCAGACCTCGCGCCATGAACGGTCCGCCAGCGTGCCCATCAGCCAGGTGACGATCTCGCTCATGGCAAAGGGCGTGGGCGAAAGGCTGATGGCAAGGCTCATCAGCGCACCCGCAAGGCTCGAGATCATCAGGCCGGCAAGCGTGAACAGCGCCACCCCGCCTTCGCGCCCGGCGATCAGCGCCAGCAGCGCCATCGCGCCGCCTGCCCCGACCAGCGCGAAGACAGGCAGCAGGTAGGCGGAAGCGGCATAGCCGGTCCAGAAGCTGAGCACCGCACCCAGCGCCGCGCCCGGCGCAATGCCGAACAGGCCCGGATCGGCGAGCGGATTGCGCAGGAACCCCTGCATGGCCGCCCCGGCGGCGCCCAGCCCGGCACCGAGCACCAGCGCCAGCACCGCGCGCGGCAGGCGAAGCTGCATGAGGATCACCGAGGCATTGCGCGTTTCGGGTACCAGCGGATCGATCCAGACCCTGCCCGCCAGCAGCGAGAGCGGCACGGCCACGGCGATGGCCAGCAGCAGGATCAGGATGAGACGCTGGTTCACCGCTGCTGCCCCGTGGCGCCGACACCCTGCGACAGGCTCAGGGTGAGCGGGGGAGGTTCGGTCGCGGATTCCGCTCGGGCAGATCTTGTCGAAGCACGCTTGGCCAGCCCGCGCTGGACCCCGCTCAGCCTTTCGAGCGCGCGCGGAATGGTCGGACCGCCGCACCATAGCAGCGAACTGTCGAGCGGCCTGCGCACGGTGCCGTCCAGCGCCGAGAGCGCGGGATGGCGCAACATGCGGTCTTCCTGCGACTGCGGATTGCCCACCGCGAAGATCACCCGGGGCGGCTGGGCCAGCACGCGCTCGAGCGGCAGGAAGTCCGCCTGCGACAGCCCGCGCGCCGCCGCGCCATTGGCAAAGCCCGCGTGCTTGAGAAGATCGGCGATCAGCGTGCCGTCGCCGGCTACGATCCCGCCCGATTCCCACACCAGCGCAGGCACCGGCGCATGACCGGCAGGCGCAGCGCTCTGCGCCATGGCGCTTTCGATACGACCGATCATCGCCATGCCCGCCTGCGGATTGCCCGCGAGATCCGCCAGTGCGCGCACTTGCGCTTCGGAGGTTGCGATATCGGCCGGCATCGTCATGGTCACCACCCGGATACCCAGGTCGTCGAGCGCCTGGCGCGTGGCGGGGGCGAGGAAGCTGCCCGCCACCACCACGTCCGGGTCCAGCGCGGCCACTTCCTCCACCGATCCCGAAGTGGCCGGGAAGCGCCGGGCGAGATCGACGTCCATCGAGGCGGAAGCGCGGTCGTGGCTGTAGTGCGAGACCGCCAGCAGCTGGCCGGGGGCCGCCACTTCAGCCAGCACCGCGTCGCTGCACGGATTGAGCGAGACGATCGTCGGCCGCTTCACCTCGCGCGCCGGGGTGTCCGCTTCCACGGCACACCCCGCCAACGCCATCCCCGCGAGCACAAGGAGCCCGATCCACAGCACAGTGCCGAGATCCGGCCCCTTCCGCTTGCGCGGGGACGGCGAAGGACGGCGCAAGGTCACATCTTCACCCGCACCCCGGCATAGGCCGAGCGGCCGGGGGTGCCATAGGTCCGCACCACTTCGTAGTGCTCGTCGAACAGGTTCTCGACCCGGCCATAGACCTCGATGTTATCGGTCACGGCAAAGGCACTGCGCAGGCCGACGACGAGGTGACCATCGACATACTGGCTGTTGGCCATGTCGTCATAGCGCCCGCCGCCCACGCGCAGGTCCGCGCCGAGCCGCAGACCGAGATCCCAGGCCTTGTCGAGACTGGCGTAGAAGTTCGACTTGGGCCGCCGCGCCAGCCGTGCGCCGGTGGTCTCGTCCGTCGCGTCGAGATAGGTGTAGGACAGGTTCACGTCGAAGCCGTTCCAGTTCGCCACCTGCATGCCCAGTTCCACGCCCTGCGCGCGGGCGCGCCCGACGTTGTAGTAGTTCCAGTTAGCAAAGTCGTAGTCGATGAGGTTCTTCGTCTTGCGGTCGAAGTAGGTCAGCGTGAAGCGGCCGGTGCCTTCGGCGAAGGGCTGCTCGATGCCGACATCCCACCCCTTGGAGGTTTCCGGATCGAGTGCGCGGAAACCGGCATTGGTGTAGAGCTGATAGAGCGACGGTGCCTTGAAGCCCTCGCCATAGCTGGCGCGCAGCACCGGGGCATCGACGCCCGATCCGATCACCCAGGCGCCGTTGGCCGCGAAAGTGGTCTTGTCGCCGAAGTCCGAATTGTCGTCATAGCGCAGGCCGCCGTTGAGGGTCAGCCCCGCCAGCGGGTGCAGCGTGAGGTTGCCGTAGACGCTGTCGATCGAGGTCGAATCCTGCGATCCGTAGTTGTCATCGAACGTCTGCTTCTCGGTCTCCGCACCGACCAGCACGGAAATCAGCTCGACCGGCGCGAACGAGGCCTGCCCTTCGAAGCGCTCGACCTTGCCGTTGGTCTCATAGGGCCCCCAAACCGCATCGTCGGAGATACGGCGAGTGTCTGTCAGGCCATAGCCGAGGCGCGCGGAAAGGCGCCCGTCGAGGCCATTATAGCGCACATTGGCATAGCCCAGCGTATCACGCTTGAGACCGACATTGAGCGCATCGGCACCGAAACCGTCGTAATCGTAGTTAGCCTTGGTCCAGTAGCCGCCGGCATCGACCGAAAGGCCCGGCGTCAGTTCCACTTCGGCGCGGGCATTGGCGCTCCTGCTTTCGAAACCGTCCTTCTCGGTGCCGCCACGGCGCTCGTTGAAGGCCGAGTAGCCGTCGCCCTTCAGCCAGTTGCCGCCAAACGTCAGGCCGACGGGGCCAAGCATCCCGGCGGCCGATGCGCCGACCTGCTTGCGGTCGCGCCAGCCGTATTCGGCCTGCGCCTGCCCGTGCCACTGCTCGGTGGGGCGCTTGGTGATGAAGTTGATGACGCCGCCGATGGCGCGGCTGCCCCAGATCACGCCGGCCGAACCGCGCACCACTTCCACCCGGTCGAACTGACCTATGGTGAGCGCGCCGAAATCGAAACCGCCGCCGACATCGCCCGGATCGTTGATGCGCACGCCGTCGATCAGCACGAGGCTCTGCGCGTTGTCCGCACCCCGGATGAAGACGCTGGAAGGCTGGCCGAAGCCGCCCGAGTTGGTCACCGATACTCCGGGCACACGCGAAAGCACGTCGGTGGCGGTGGTCGCCTGCGTGCGTTCGATCTCGTCGCGGGTGATGATGCTGATCGACTGGCCGATCCGGGTGACGGGCGTCGGCTCGCGCGTTGCAGTCACGACGATAGGGTCTTTGTCCGCCGCCATGGCGGGCGTACCGACCACAAGCGCGGCACCAAGCAGATACAGGTATTTCATAAGCAGACTCCGAACCTTGAACGAAATGCCGTTCATGGCGGAGGACGCGCGTCTTCGACGCGTGTCTCGCTGCATTCCGGTACACCCCGCCCGGCGCGGAACGACCGTCTCGGGCAGGTCTCCTGGCTCCCGGATCGATGCCCGCGCTCGCCTTCCCAGCCCATTCGCGGCCAGTGGCATGTGGAGTGCGGACTCCCCGGTCACAGTTGCGGGGGCAGCGCCGGAATTTAGCCGACTTCCCTCTTCGGCCCGGCCCCTCTTGCGAAGCGCCGGACAACCCATGACGTGGCCGCGCCGATAATGCGCCGTTGCGGGTTTGGCAAGTAACGCCCCCCGCATGGCTAAAGCGAATTCTTAAGTGATTAAGCCTATCCGGCCACCCTGTCCCACACAGGGACGGCGCGGAATGCCGGGATGCAGCGGCTTTCGAGTCGGGTTAGCTAAATGCCTGCGTCCATGCGCCTCGACGCTGCGAAAGGAAGCGAGTGCCCTCTGCCATCCTCACATCTGACCCGGTCTGGGCCGATTGGAGCGAAGAGCGCCCGTGCGATTTCACTGCCCGTTTCGAACGCAAGGCCCTGCGCATGGACCACGCGCCGCGCCAGGCCCGGGCCAAGAAGCGCTGGACGCTGGGCGCCACCGCGCTTGCAGCTGTCGCCCTCCCCGCTTTCGCCGCACCGCAAGGCTGGGATCGTTTCCAGATCGCCGATGCCGTGGCCACCGAAACGCCGGTGGAACCGATGCCCTTCGAAAAGGCCGGCGCGAGCTTCCCCGGTTCGGCCTTCTATTACCTGGAAATCGAAAAGCCGGTTCTGCAAGTAGGCGAAGGCATCCACTCCGATGCCGAAGACAAGCCCTCCGGCCCGACGCTCGGCGACGGCCCTGTCGCCAAGCCGATGCAAATCGACAATTCCGGCGTCGACCGCACCCGCGCGCAGCAGTGTCTGACCGCCGCCATCTACTATGAAGCCGCCAGCGAGTCCGAAGCCGGCCAGCGCGCGGTCGCCCAGGTCGTGCTCAACCGCGTGGCGCACCCCGCCTATCCGAACACGGTTTGCGGCGTCGTCTACGAAGGGTCCGAGCGGTCCACCGGCTGCCAGTTCTCGTTCACCTGCGACGGCTCGCTCGCCCGCAGGCCCTCGCAGCTGTTCTGGGACCGCGCCAAGACCGTGGCCCGGCAGGCGCTGACAGGCGCCGTCTATGCCCCCGTCGGCCTCGCGACTCACTATCATACGGTTCAGGTCCGCCCCTACTGGGCGCCGAGCCTGCACTATCTCGGCACGATCGGCGAACACCGTTTCTACAGCTTCAACGGCCCGGCCGGTAAGCCCGCCGCGTTCCGCTTCGCCTATGTCGGCGGCGAGCCCGCCGCCCGCCCGCACGCCCGCAGCCTGATCAGCGAACCGGACCCCTCGCTCGATCCGGTGACCGTGCAACGCGCTTTCGATTCGGTCGAGCAGCTCAAGGCCCAGCCCGAGGGCACGATTGCCGCTGCCGCTTCGATCGGAACGCCCGCCTACACCAGCGCCCTGCGCGAGCGTGGCGGCGATGCGATGTATCAGGGCAGGAACCTGCCCCCTGCCCATGGCATCAAGCCCGAGTTCGCCAACTCGGGACGCTGGATTGCGCAGCCGGGCAGCTGAATCGGCTGCGCGAATTTCAAACGATTACAGCGCCCCGGCCACGTAGAACCCCGCATTGAAGTGATGAACGATCAGGCAACCAAAGCCGATCATCAATGCTTAGCGCCTTGCCGGCTACCTACAGGTCACGATGCAGCGACATACGATTGGAGCCCCCCGACCATGACAATCCGTTTTGCGGCTGCCTGGGGTGGCGCAACACCCGCGATCACCCGGGCGCTATGCCCTTCCGCCCCCCTGGGTGCGGCCAACGACAACCGGCGCACGATGGCCCTGCACGATGCGGCCTGCGCGCGGACCCGTATTCGTGCCACCCCGCAGCACGATCCCCATCTGCTGTCCGAAGCCCTGCGCCATTTCGGCCGCTTCGGCCTCGGCGCTGCGGCGCAAGCCCGAAGCGAGGCAGAACAGGCCGATAGGCGCGGCGATAGGGAAGCACGCGAGCACTGGCTAGCGATCTGCCGCCATCTCGACCGCCGCATGGCCACTGCCTGCGCCCGCGCCTTCTCGCGCGAAGGGTAACGGGCTACCCCACACCCGAGACGTGGCTTGCTCCGGCCTTTGCCGGGGCAGCCGCGCCATGCGTGCGACGAATCGCGTGCCACAGCCTTGTGCGCATAGCGAATTCATTGGAAAAAGCAGTCCACCACGAGGCCTGGCACCAGCCGGACAAGGCTTCTACTGGCCAGAAAAGGCCTATCTCGCACGCTTTACTTGCAATTGCGAACTATTATCATTTAAATACGTCGTACTAGCGGGTAAATGCGGCGTTTGGCGGTTGCAATGTCGGTTTGAGGGGCGTAGGGCCCGCTCTGCAACATCGGCGCCTGCCTTTGCGGGATGGAGCAGGCCGCCTTGAAGTCCGGCAATCCCGCCCTGGGAAGGACACGCACGCATCATGGCTCGTAAGAAGATTGCCCTTATCGGCGCAGGCAACATCGGCGGTACGCTCGCGCACCTCGCCGCGCAGAAGGAACTGGGCGACGTCGTTCTGTTCGACATCGCCGAAGGCATTCCCCAGGGCAAGGCACTCGACCTGTCGCAGTGCGGCCCGGTCGAAGGCTTCGACGCCTTCATCACCGGCACCAACGATTACAAGGACATCGCAGGCGCCGACGTCGTGATCGTCACCGCCGGCGTGCCCCGCAAGCCGGGCATGAGCCGCGACGACCTGCTCGGCATCAACCTGAAGGTGATGAAGTCGGTCGGCGAAGGCATCCGCGACAACTGCCCCGACGCTTTCGTGATCTGCATCACCAACCCGCTCGATGCGATGGTCTGGGCGCTGCGCGAATTCTCGGGCCTGCCCCACAACAAGGTCGTCGGCATGGCCGGCGTGCTCGACTCGGCCCGCTTCTCGACCTTCCTCGCCTGGGAATTCGGCGTTTCGGTCCGCGACGTAACCTCGTTCGTTCTCGGCGGCCACGGCGACACCATGGTGCCGATCGTCGAGTACTCGACCGTCAAGGGCATCCCCGTTCCCGACCTCATCAAGATGGGCCGTTCGACGCAGGAGCGCATCGACGCCATCGTCAAGCGCACCGCAAGCGGTGGCGGCGAAATCGTCGGCCTGCTCAAGACCGGTTCGGCCTTCTACGCTCCGGCCGCCTCGGCGATCAGCATGGCTGAAAGCTACCTCGGCGACCAGAAGCGCATCCTGCCCTGCGCCGCGCACCTCACCGGCCAGTACGGCGTCGACGGCCTCTACGTCGGCGTGCCCGTCATGATCGGCGCCGAGGGCGTCGAGCAGGTCATCGAAATCGACCTCGACGAGAAGGCCAAGGCCGGCCTTCAGGTCTCGATCGATGCGGTCAAGGAACTGCTGGTTGCCTGCAAGGGCATCGACAGCTCGCTGGCCTGAGGCCAATCTGATCCCGCGATGCCGGCCTCCTCGTAAGGCCAGTGTCGCGGGAAGCGAATAGTTGCTTGGTGCCTCCCCAGCCTTCACCGGCTGTTTCCAAGATCAGGAACAGGAAAATCCCATGTCCATTCTCGTCGACAAGAATACCAAGGTCATCACGCAGGGCATGACCGGTTCGACCGGCATGTTCCACACGCAGGCCGCACTCGATTACGGCACGCAGATGGTTGCCGGCGTCACCCCCGGAAAGGGCGGAACCGAGTGCATCGGCCTGCCCGTGTACGACACCGTCACCGAAGCCAAGGCCAAGACCGGCGCGACCGCTTCGTGCATCTACGTTCCGCCGCCGTTCGCCGCGGACTCGATCCTCGAGGCGATCGATGCCGAGATGGAACTGATCGTCTGCATCACCGAAGGCATTCCGGTGCTCGACATGGTTCGCGTCAAGCGCGCCCTCACCGGCTCGAAGTCGCGCCTCATCGGCCCGAACTGCCCCGGCGTGCTCACCCCCGGTGAGTGCAAGATCGGCATCATGCCCGGCAACATCTTCTCGAAGGGTTCGGTCGGCGTCGTCTCGCGCTCGGGCACCCTCACCTACGAAGCCGTGTTCCAGACCACCAACGCGGGCCTGGGCCAGACCACGGCCGTCGGCATCGGCGGCGACCCGGTCAACGGCACGAACTTCATCGACGTGCTCGAGCTGTTCCTCGCCGACGACGAGACCAAGTCGATCATCATGATCGGCGAAATCGGCGGCTCGGCCGAAGAGGAAGCCGCGCAGTTCCTCAAGGACGAAGCCAAGCGTGGCCGCAAGAAGCCGATGGTCGGCTTCATCGCGGGCCGTACGGCTCCTCCGGGACGCCGCATGGGTCACGCCGGCGCTATCGTCCAGGGCGGCTCCGGCGGCGCCGAAGACAAGATCGCGGCGATGGAAGAGGCCGGCATCCGTGTCAGCCCCTCGCCCTCGCTGCTGGGCGAAACCCTTGTGGACGTCCTCAAGGAAACCGTCTGATTTCCTCCGGCGGGGCGCGGACCTAGGGGAAATGCCCCATCCGCGCCCCACCGGACAATAACCATAAGGTGCAACGACACCACTTCCCCTGCGGGCTTGCGGTCCTTCCTCCCTGGGAACCCGAAGTCCGAAACTAGATTGCTCAAATGCGGCGGACGCATGGCTCCGACGCGCGAAAGGTAATTCCTATGGGCAACGAGAATATGGATTTCACGCCGGACGTGGGCCTCGACGAAGTACAGGCCGGACCCAGCTGGCAGCGTAGCAACTGGCCCCGCGTCGGCGCCGAGTTCGAGGACGACTGGACCCAGGGCCTCGATCCCACCGCGCTCAAGACGGAAATCGCCAAGGCAGCCGCGAAGGGCGGCGGCAAAGTCGATCAGTCCCGCATCGACGAAGCGGCCGCCGATGCCATCCGCGCGATGATGCTGATCCGCACCTACCGTGTGCGCGGTCACCTCGCTGCCGATCTCGACCCGCTCGGCCTTTCGCAGCGCAAGCTTCCCGCCGACCTCACGCCCGAATACCACGGCTTTACCGGTGCCGCGCAGGACCGCCCCGTCTATGTCGGCGGTAACCTCGGCCTCGAATGGACGACCGTGCGCGAGCTGGTGCAGATCCTGCACGCGAACTACTGCGGCAAGGTCGGCCTCGAGTACATGCATCTCGCCGATGTCGAGGAGCGCCGCTTCCTGCAGGATCGCATGGAAGGCGCCGACAAGGAGATCGAGTTCACCCCCGAAGGCAAGAAGGCGATCCTTCAGGCCGTCGTGCGCGGCGAACAGTACGAGAAGTTCCTCGGCAAGAAGTACGTCGGCACCAAGCGTTTCGGCCTTGATGGCGGGGAATCGATGATCCCCGCACTCGAAGCCGTGATCAAGTACGGCGGCCAGCTCGGCGTGCGCGAGATCGTTTACGGCATGGCCCACCGCGGCCGCCTCAACGTGCTCGCCAACGTGATGGGCAAGCCCTACAAGGTGATCTTCCACGAGTTCTCGGGCGGCACCGCCAACCCCGAGGACGTGGGCGGTTCGGGCGACGTGAAGTACCACCTCGGCACCTCCACCGACCGCGAGTTCAACGGCATCAAGGTTCACATGAGCCTGATGCCCAACCCCAGCCACCTCGAAACCGTGAACCCGGTGGTGCTCGGCAAGGTCCGCGCCTACCAGACGATCCACGACGATATCGGCGACGACATCGGCCCCGGCGCCAAGCACAAGCAGGTGCTGCCGGTGCTGATCCACGGTGACGCCGCTTTCGCCGGACAGGGCGTGGTCTGGGAGTGCTTCGGCCTTTCGGGCGTGGCCGGGTACAATACCGGCGGCTGCCTGCACTTCGTCATCAACAACCAGATCGGCTTCACCACCTCGCCGGCCTTCGCGCGCAACTCGCCCTATCCGACCGACGTTGCCAAGGGCGTTCAGGCGCCGATCCTGCATATCAACGGCGACGACCCGGCAGCCGTGACTTTCGCCTGCAAGCTGGCGATCGACTATCGCCAGACCTTCGGCCGCGACATCGTCATCGACATGTGGTGCTATCGCCGCTTCGGCCACAACGAAGGCGACGAACCCAGCTTCACGCAGCCGCTGATGTACGCGCAGATCAAGAAGCATCCGCCGGTCAGCAAGATCTACGCCGAACGCCTCAAGGCCGAAGGCGTGATCGACGACACGTTCCTGCCGGAGACGGAAAAGGCCTTCAACGACTACCTCGAAATGGAATTCGAGGCTGCGAAGACCTACAAGTCCAACCATGCCGACTGGTTCGGCGGGCAGTGGAGCGGCTTCAACAAGCCGGCCGATCCCGAGAGCGCGCGCCGCAACGTGCACACCGGCATCGAGGCCAAGCTGTTCGACAGCCTCGGCCGCACGCTGACCACGGTCCCCGACGACCTGACCGTCCACAAGACGCTCAGCCGCGTGCTCGATGCCAAGCGCGAGATGTTCTCGTCGGGCGAAGGCTTCGACTGGGCGACCGCCGAAGCGCTCGCCTTCGGCAGCCTCGTTTCCGAGGGCTACGGCGTGCGCCTGTCCGGCCAGGACTGCGAACGCGGTACTTTCTCGCAGCGGCACGCCGTCTGGGTCGACCAAAAGGACGAGCGCAAGTACACGCCGATCGATACCCTGCCCCACGGCACTTTCGAAGTCCTGAACTCGACGCTGTCCGAATACGGCGTGCTCGGCTTCGAATACGGCTACGCCAGTGCCGATCCTAAGACGCTGGTTCTGTGGGAAGCGCAATTCGGCGACTTCGCCAACGGCGCGCAGATCATCATCGATCAGTACATCGCCGCGTCCGAAGCCAAGTGGCTGCGCGCCAACGGCCTCGTGCTGCTGCTGCCGCACGGCTACGAAGGACAGGGCCCCGAGCACTCCTCGGCCCGTCTGGAGCGGTTCCTGCAGCTCTGCGCGCAGGACAACATCCAGGTCTGCAACATCACCACGCCGTCGAACTACTTCCACGTGCTTCGCCGGCAGATGCACCGCCCGTTCCGCAAGCCGCTCGTCATCATGACGCCGAAGTCGCTGCTGCGCCATCCGATGGCGAAGTCCAAGACCGACGACTTCGTGGGCGAAGGCCACTTCTTCCGCATTCTCTCGGACCCCAAGGCGCCGGAGGACAAGGATACCAAGAAGGTCATCCTGTGCTCGGGCAAGGTCGCCTACGACCTGTTCGAGGCGCGCGACCAGAACGAGATCGACGATACCCAGATCATCCGCCTCGAGCAGCTCTACCCGTTCCCGGGCGAACCGCTGGCCCTGCGCCTTTCGCGCATGAAGAACCTCGAGGAAATCGTCTGGTGCCAGGAAGAGCCGCGCAACAACGGTGCCTGGTTCTTCGTCGAATCGCAGATCGAGGAAGCCGCCAAGGAAGCCGGAGTGAAAGCCCCGCGTCCGCGCTATGCCGGCCGTCAGGGCTCGGCATCGCCGGCTACCGGCCTCGCCAAGCGGCACGTTTCCGAACAGGCCGCGCTCGTGGCCGACGCGCTGCACCTTTCCGTTCGTTCCGAACTCCGTCGCAAGCAGAAGGCTTGAGATAAATCATGTCCACCGAAGTCAAGGTCCCCACGCTCGGCGAATCCGTCTCCGAGGCCACCATCGGCCAGTGGCTCAAGCAGCCCGGCGAAGCCGTCGCTGCCGACGAACCCATCGCCAGCCTCGAGACCGACAAGGTCGCCATCGACGTCATGGCCCCCCATGACGGCGTGATGGGCGAGCAGATCGCCGCCGAAGGCGACACCGTCACCGTCGGCGCGCTGATCGCCACGATCGAGGAAGGTTCGGGCTCCGCCCCGGCGCCCAAGAAGGAAGCCGCGGCGAAGTCCGATGCTCCGGCTCCGGCTCCGGCCCCCGCGCCTGCCCCGGCCGCGAGCAGCGACGATGCGCCCGGTGGCGCCGCCGTTCTCTCGCCCGCGGTGCGCCGCGCCGTGCTCGAATACGGAATCGATCCCTCGACCATCAAGGGCACCGGCAAGGATGGTCGCATCACCAAGGACGACGTGATCGCGGCGGCCAAGAACAAGTCGGCCTCGCCGGCTCCGGCAGCAAGCGCCGTAGCTGCCGCCCCGGCGGCGGGCCGCAACGAGGAACGCGTCAAGATGACGCGCCTGCGCCAGACGATCGCCAAGCGCCTCAAGTCCGCGCAGGACAACGCCGCGCTGCTCACCACCTTCAACGACGTCGACATGTCCGCCGTCATCGAAGCGCGTGAGAAGTACAAGGATGTCTTCGCCAAGAAGCACGGCATCAAGCTCGGCTTCATGTCCTTCTTCGCCAAGGCCTCGGTGCTGGCGCTCAAGGACATCCCGGCGGTCAACGCGCAGATCGACGGCGAGGAAATCGTCTATCACGACTACATCGACATCTCGATCGCGGTTTCGGCCCCTAACGGCCTCGTCGTTCCCGTCGTGCGCGACTGCGACAAGCTGGGCTTCGCCGGCATCGAGAAGGCCATTGCCGACTTCGGCAAGAAGGCCAAGGAAGGCACACTGACCATGGAAGACATGAAGGGCGGCACCTTCACGATTTCCAACGGCGGCGTCTTCGGCGGCCTGATGTCGACCCCGATCATCAACCCGCCGCAGAGCGCCGTGCTCGGCCTGCACCGCATCGAGGACCGCCCGGTCGTGCGCAACGGCGAGATCGTGATCAAGCCGATGATGTACATCGCGCTCAGCTACGACCACCGCCTGATCGACGGCCGCGAAGCCGTGACCGCGCTCAAGACCATCAAGGAAGCGATCGAGGATCCCACGCGCCTGCTGATCGACCTTTGATTTACGTTCCGCTCTGCCCACCCTTCGACAAGCTCAGGGTGAGCGGGGTGGGATTTGTTGCTTGAATACCCAAATCCGCTCGTGCTGAGCTTGTCGAAGCACGTTGGAACGGAGGCCTAGAATGGCTGATTACGATTACGACGTCCTTGTCATCGGTGCCGGCCCCGGCGGCTATGTCGCGGCGATCCGCGCCGCGCAGCTTGGTCTCAAGACCGCCTGCGCCGAAGGGCGCGCGACGCTCGGCGGCACCTGCCTCAACGTGGGCTGCATCCCCTCGAAGGCGCTGCTCCACGCTTCGGAGTACTTCGACGCGGCCGCCAATGGCGCGATGGCGAGCATGGGCATCAAGGTGAAGCCCGAGCTCGACCTCGACACCATGCAGGGCCAGCGCAAGGACGCGGTGAAGGGCCTGACCGGCGGCATCGAGTTCCTGTTCAAGAAGAACAAGGTCGACTGGCTCAAGGGCTATGCCCAGTTCCAGGATGCCCATACCGTCGAGGTCGACGGCAAGACTTACTCGGCCAAGAACATCGTGATCGCCACCGGCTCCTCGGTCACCCCCCTGCCCGGCGTAGAGATCGACAATGCCAAGGGCGTGGTGGTGGATTCCACCGGCGCGCTGGAGCTGTCCTCGGTTCCCAAGAAGATGGTCGTCATCGGCGGCGGCGTGATCGGTCTGGAACTCGGCTCGGTCTGGCGCCGTCTGGGTGCTGAAGTCACCGTCGTCGAATTCCTTGACCAGCTCCTGCCCGGCATGGACATGGATGTGCGCAAGGAAGCGGCCAAGATCTTCAAGAAGCAGGGCATGACGCTCAAGCTCGGCACCAAGGTCACCGGCGTCGAGGTCAAGGGCAAGAAGGCCAAGGTCTCGGTCGAGCCTGCCAAGGGCGGCGACGCGGAAACCATCGATGCCGATGTCGTACTCGTCGCGATCGGCCGCCGTCCCGATGTCGATGGTCTCGGCCTCGACAAGATCGGGCTTGAGCTGAACCAGCGCGGGCAGATCGAAACCGACCACGATTTCGCCACCAAGGTGGACGGCGTCTGGGCCATCGGCGACGTCATCCCCGGCCCGATGCTCGCGCACAAGGCCGAGGACGAAGGCCTCGCCGTCGCCGAGAACATCGCCGGCATGACCGGCATCGTGAACCACGACGTGATCCCGGGCGTGGTCTATACCCAGCCCGAGTTCGCCGGCGTGGGCCTCACCGAGGAAGCCGCCAAGGAACGCGGCGCGGTGAAAGTCGGCAAGTTCCCGATGCTCGCCAACTCGCGCGCCAAGACCAACCACGAGCCCGACGGCTTCGTGAAGGTGATCGCCGATGCCGAAACCGACCGCGTGCTCGGCGTATGGTGCATCGCCTCGGTCGCCGGCACGATGATCGCCCAGGCAGCCCAGGCCATGGAATTCGGCGCCACCAGCGAAGACATCGCCTACACCTGCCACGCCCACCCGACGCACTCCGAGGCGATCAAGGAAGCGGCGATGGCGGTAACGGGCAAGCCGATCCACATCTGAGGCTCCTGATGCTTCGACAAGCTCAGCATGAGCGGGGTTTGGGGATGAGCGGGCGGTCCTGTGCAAACACGACCTCCGCTCATCCTGAGCCTGCCGAAGCATGACCCTGCGCCCCTTCCACCTCGCCTTCCCGGTCCATGATCTGGACGCCGCGCGCGCGTTCTGGGGCGGGCTGATGGGGTGCGCGGAAGGGCGCAGCAGCGCGCAGTGGGTCGACTTCGACTTCTACGGCCACCAGATCGTCGCGCATCTGGTGCCGGGAATGAGTGGCGCCGATGCGGCGGTCAATCCGGTCGACGGCCACGGCGTTCCCGTGCCGCATTTCGGGATCGTGCTGGACATGGCCGACTGGCAAGCGCTGGCGGAACGGCTCAAGGCCGCGGGCGTAGCCTTCGGGATAGCACCCTATATCCGCTTCAAGGGACAGCCGGGCGAACAGGCAACGATGTTCTTCCGCGATCCTTCGGGCAACGCCATCGAGATGAAGGCCTTTGCGGACCTTGGTCAGCTGTTCGCGCAGGATTAACGAGGCGGCGGCCCAAAAGCCTCCGCTCGTCCTGAGCCTGTCGAAGGACGCTGGCGCAGCGCTGGAACCTACCCTTCGACAAGCTCAGGGTGAGCGGAGTTTGATACCGGCCTGCACTTGCTTGCGGCAGCCTTACCCGCTCACTTCACCACGTCGGCCTCGTGCCAGACGACGGCCTGCGCCGCCTTCATGCAGTTGTTCTCGACATCCCAGCTGATGGTGGGCGAGCCATAGAGCCGCCAGCCCTGCTCCAGCGCCTCGGACACACGATCGCAGAAGGCGCGGTCGTCCTTGCCGGTCAACAGGCGGTAGATGGGGCGGTCTTCGGGGGTCTGGTACATGGCGAAGTCTTATACCCATTGTTTCATCATTGCGAGACGCAGGCAAAGCATTCCAAAAAAGGGGGCGTATACCGCTGCTGGGTGCCACGCGACTTTGGTCGCTCGCAATAACGAACAGGGTGACGAAGATTTAACCTCCTTCGTCATTGCGAGAAGCGCAGCGACGAAGCAATCCAGAGCGATGCGGCGCGACTTTCAACCGGCTGTCTACATTATGGCGAGTGCAAGAAACGGGACGTTGTATGTCGGCGTCACGTCTTGGTTGCCCGAGCGGGCATGGGAGCATCGCGAAGGCGTGGTGGCCGGGTTCACCAAGCGCTACGAGTGCAAACGACTGGTATGGTTCGAACTGCACGCGACGATGGAACATGCCATTACGCGCGAGAAGCAGATCAAGGGCGGATCCCGCAAGAAGAAGCTTGCGTTGATCGAGACCGCCAACCCGCAATGGCACGATCTGTTCGAGGAATTGTGCCAGCCGTAGTGCCCACTTTCGCTATTATGAAAGGTACGCGAACGCCCCAAAGGTGGTTTGCGCCCACTCTGGATTGCTTCGTCGTCTTTGCCTCCTCGCAATGACGAACAGTGGCAGTGTCACGCTTTTTCGCTCTGCAACCGCTTCAGCACACCGAGCGCCCGGTCCGCATCGCCCTGCGGCACGAAGACATGATCGTGGTGATAGGCCGCGACCATGTTGCACGCGATGCCTGCCCGGTCGAGCGCCCTTGATACTGCAGCGGTAAGGCCGGCGCCCTCGAGCGCCGAGTGGACTTCGAGCACGATGCGCGACATCGGCAACGACACGTCGTACCCCGCCTCGTGCGCGGCATCGAAGGGCAGGATCTGGCTGAGCCCCTCGTCCTCGCGAAAGCTGGCCAGCGCCTCGGCATGGGGCGTACCGCCGGTACAGAAGACGTAGGGCTGCAGATCGAGCCGGGGATTCATCCCCGCGATCATCGCCGCACCGTCTCTGACCGGCTCGCCCATGCTAGAGGATGTACTTTGACAGGTCGGCGTTGCTGGCCAGGCCTTCCAGCTTGTCGCGCACATAGGCCTCGTCCACGGTGACGGTTTCGCCGACGCGGTCCTCGGCCTCGAAGCTCAATTCCTCGAGCAGCTTTTCCATCACCGTCTGCAGGCGGCGGGCGCCGATGTTCTCTACGCTGTCGTTCACCTGTGCGGCGATCCTGGCCACTTCGGCGATGGCGTCGGGCGTCACCTCAACGGTCACCTTTTCGGTGCCGAGCAGCGCCTTGTACTGCGACACGAGGTTGGCGCGCGTCTCGGAGAGGATGCGCACGAAGTCTTCCTCGGTCAGCGCGGTCAGTTCGACGCGGATCGGCAGGCGGCCCTGCAGTTCGGGCAACATGTCGGAAGGCTTGGACACATGGAAAGCGCCGCTGGCGATGAAGAGCACGTGATCGGTCTTCATCGGGCCGTACTTCGTGGCCACCGTCGTTCCCTCGATCAGCGGCAGCAGGTCACGCTGCACGCCCTCGCGCGAAACCGAGCCGCCGCGCACATCGGAGACGGCAATCTTGTCGATCTCGTCGAGGAAGACGATGCCGTTGGTCTCGGCCTGCTGCAGGGCGACGCGGGCGACATCGTCCTGATCGAGGCGCTTTTCCGATTCCTCGTCGACCAGTTTGTCCCAGGCATCGGGGACCTTCATCTTGCGGCGGCCCATTTTCTGGCCGCCGAAGGCCTTGCCCATGATGTCGGACAGGTTGATCATGCCGACCGAGCCGCCCATGCCGGGGATCTCCATCGGAGCGGAGGGACTGTCCTCCACCTCGATCTCGACCTCGGTATCGTTCATCGCGTTCTCGACGATGCGCTGCTGGAAAGCGGCCCGGGTCGCCTCGGAGGCGCCCTCCCCGACAAGCGCGTTGAGCAGCCGTTCCATCGCCGCCTTCGAGGCCGCTTCGCGCACGCTTTCGCGGCGGCGGTCCTTCTCCAGCCGGATCGCTTCCTCGACGAGATCGCGGGCGATCTGTTCGACGTCGCGGCCGACATAGCCGACTTCGGTGAACTTGGTGGCTTCCACCTTCACGAAGGGCGCATCGGCGAGCCTGGCGAGGCGGCGGCTGATCTCGGTCTTGCCGCAGCCCGTGGGGCCGATCATCAGGATGTTCTTGGGCGTCACCTCGTCACGCAGGTCGTCGGGCAGGCGCTGACGGCGCCAGCGGTTGCGCAGCGCGACGGCTACCGCCTTCTTTGCCTCCGACTGGCCGACGATGTGCTCGTCGAGCGCGCGGACAATGGCTTTGGGGGTCAGGTTGTCGATCATTTCAATTCCAAACATCCGTTCGTGTCGAACGGCCTCATTCCTGGGCTCAAACCGTTTCCACGGTCACGCGGTCGTTGGTGAAGACGCAGATATCGGCTGCGACCTGCATGGCCTTGCGCGCCATGTTCTCGGCATCGGCTTCGTAGGCGTCGAGAGCGCGGGCGGCGGCCAGCGCGTAGTTCCCGCCCGATCCGATCGCGGCGATACCGCCCTCGGGCTCCAGCACGTCGCCGTTGCCGGTGAGCACCAGCAGCGTTTCGGCATCGGCCACGATCATCAGTGCTTCCAGATTGCGCAGGTATTTATCGGTGCGCCAGTCCTTGGCGAGTTCCACCGCCGCGCGCATGAGCTGGCCGCGATACTGCTCCAGCTTGCGTTCCAGCCGCTCGAAAAGGGTGAAAGCGTCGGCGGTGGCGCCAGCAAAACCGGCGATAACCTTTTCGCCTTCGCCGATGCGGCGCACCTTGCGCGCATTGGGCTTCATCACCGTATTGCCCATGGAGACCTGGCCGTCACCGGCGATGACGGTCTTGCCGCCCTTCCTCACGCCGATAATGGTCGTTCCGTGCCACTCGATCAGGCCGTGGCTCGCCCCGCTATTTGTCATACCGGGGCATATATGCCGCCCCCGCCGAGGTTCAAGCGACGGGCGCTTCGCACGGGCGGATCGTCAGCTTCCGTTCGGCCCCGGACCGCTGGGGGCTGCCGTGCCGCCCATGCCGCCAGCACCGACCGCGCCGATGTTGCCGAACAGGTCTTCCAGCAGCGAACGGTGGCGACCCAGCGTATCGGTCTTGTCGCCTTCGGGGCTGATCCGCGCGACCTGCTCCATCCCGCGCTTGTCGACCGCGACGACGTTGCCCGCGGGATCGAAACGCACGCGCAGGATCGTTTCCTCAGACGTGCGCGGACGGCCGAACGGCGGCGTCTTCACGATCTGCGAAACGTAGTAGTAGTCCTCATTACCGAACTGGCTGACGAAAGTGGGACGGCCAAGGCTCCTCTCCACAGACAGGCGATTATCGACGCCCGGCTGAATCGAATCGAGCAGGGTCTGGTCGACGAGATAGCCGCGGTGATCGCGGATCGACGCACAGCCTCCCACCAGCGCAACCAGCGCCAGCGCCATGCCTGCCGTCCTGATCTTGGGACCAACCTCACGCATTTTCATACTCCAAACCCGGCAGATACCGTTGCTGTGCCCATCACAGGCATTGCCAGCAGCCATCCGCCCCATATATCGCCTCTGGCCTTAAGGCCCCGAAAGCGCCCGCGCAATGGGCGTCGGCTTGGGGACGCTTGAATTGCCACGATTGAATTGCCGCTGAACGAAAGGCCGAACGCCCGTGTCCCTGATCTCCCGCATCCTCGGCAAGCGCGCCGACTCCCGCGAAATGGTTCGCCCGCTCTGGCACCGCGTGGTCGAGATCGCGCGCGAGAAACAGTGGTATGCGCAATATGGCGTGGCCGACTCCGTGCCCGGCCGATTCGATGCCGTGACCATGGTGCTGGCGCTGGTGATGCTGCGCATGGAGCGCGACAAGGAAACCGACGATACACTGATCGGCCCGTCGGTGCGGCTGACCGAGCTGTTCGTGGACGACATGGACGGGCAACTGCGCCAGTCGGGCGTGGGCGACCTCGTCGTCGGCAAGCGCATGGGCAAGCTGATGAGCGTGCTGGGTGGCCGCATCGGCGCCTTTCGCGACGCGCTGGGCAAGGACGACGCGGTTCTGGTCGAAACGCTGGAGCGAAACGTCACGCTGAACGAGGGCGCCGACAAGCAACGCCTCGCCAGCGAGGTGCGCGCGCTCCACGCCCAGATCGACGCGCTTTCGAAGGAAGAGCTTCTCGCGGCGAGGATCGAGCGGTGAACACGCCTGAAAATACCGCCCCCGAAAACAGGGAAAGCGAGTTCTCCCGCCCCTTCGACGTGCGGCAGGTGGAAGGCAAGGCGCCGCATCTGGAAGCGACCGAGGCCGAGCGCGAAGCGCTTAGCCGGCGGTTCGATCTCGTGCGCATAGACAGCCTTTCCGCCGAACTGGAACTCCACCGCGAGGACCGCATAGTGGAGGCCCGCGGCCGGCTCAGGGCCGAAATCGTCCAGTCATGCGCCGTCTCGGCGGAGGACCTGCCCGTCTCCGTGGATGAAGAGCTGTTCTTCCGCTTCGTCCCCCAGCGCACCGATCTCGTGCCCGACGAGGAACTGGAGATCGACGCCGACGACTGCGACGAGATCGAATATACCGGCACGCACGTCGATCTGGGCGAAGCCGTGGCGCAGAGCCTTGCCCTCGCCATCGACCCGTTCCTCACCGGCCCCGAAGCCGAAGCGGCGCGCAGGGCCGCCGGTATCGGCAGCCCCGAGGATCAGGGCCCGTTCGCCGCGCTCAAGGGACTGAACCTCGGCAAGGCGTAGCAGGCATGGGAAGAAGCCTGACAGGCGCGACCTGCCTGATGGCCGCCATCGCAGGCTGTTCGCCGCAAGTCACCCTGCCGTCCTAACCGCAGCCACTGCCCTATATCGCCATCCTGCAACCGCCTCCGCCGGGGCAGAAGCAGATCCTGCTGCTGGCACGAATCGAAGGCCGGTTTGCCATTGATGACGACTGCGTGCGCATCAGGGCCGGGAAGGCGCTGATGACACCTGTCTTCTACGATGAACGATCATGGACCGAGATGCCGATGGGGTCTTCGTAGAAGACGCCGAGACCGGCATGCACTTTCACAATGGCGACCATTTCGTGGGCGGAGGCGGTGAATTGCCTTCTCACCACATTAAGACAATGAGTCTCGCCGCCGGCTCGATCCCTCAAGCCTGCCAGGGCGAACTGCGAACGCTCAATCCGGGCCTGAAACGCCGCTGAGCCGCCGGAACCGGGCAAGCGACCTGCCAGGCAAGGACTGGCCGGAACTGGCCCCGGGAGACAATACGCCCGCCATTGTCGAACAGGCGGAAGCCGAGGGCCAGGCTGGCCCCAACCGCGAGACCGCCGTTCGATCAGAACGGGATATCGTCGTCCAGATCATCGCCGAAGCTGCCGCCGCTGCTGCCGCCCGATGAACCACCGGTGCGTCCCCAGTCGCTGCCGCCCGACGAACCGCCGCCGCTGCCCCAGTCGCTGCCGCCCCCCGTACGGCCACCACCGCTCATGCCGCCGCCCGAGGCTCCGCCCTCGTTCCAGCCGCCACCACCGCCGCCGCCGCCACGCTGGCCGCCACCGGCACTGTCGAGCATGGTGAGCACGCCGCCCATGCCGCCGACGGAGATCTCGGTGGTGTAGCGGTCGTTACCGTTCTGGTCCTGCCATTTACGCGTGCGCAGCTGGCCTTCGATGTAGACCTTCGAGCCCTTGCGCAGGAAGCGCTCGGCGACGCCGACCAGACCATCCGACTGGAGCACGACGCTGTGCCACTCGGTGCGCTCCTTGCGTTCGCCGGTCTGGCGGTCCTTCCACGTTTCCGACGTGGCGATGCGCAGGTTGCAGATGCGCCCGCCGTTCTGGAACGACTTGACCTCGGGATCGGCCCCCAGGTTGCCGACGAGAATGACCTTGTTGACGCTGCCTGCCATGATGGAATCGCTTTCCTTTGAATTTCGAAGGACGGGGTAGCGAATGGGACCAGCCGGCGCGAGTCCGCCGGAGGCCGTTTTTCACAATGCTAATGGGTTCACGCGGAAGCGCGGAGGCGCGAAACGATTCTCCGCGTCTTCGCGGCTCCGCGTGAACCGCTACAGACCCGCCGCGGTCGCCACCCAGAACGTCGCACCCGCTGCGAGGTAGGCGAGGGTGAACAGGTACGTCAGCATGAACACCGGCCACTTCCAGCCGTTGGTCTCGCGGCGGGTCACGGCGATGGTCGACATGCACTGCGGCGCGAAGACGAACCACGCGAGGAACGCCAGCGCCATCGGCAGGGTCCACGAATTCTTCAGCCGATTGCCGAGATCCACGGCCTGCCGCTCTTCGTCTTCCTCATCGACGGCATAAGTCGTGGCGAGCGAACTCACCGCCACTTCGCGCGCGGCCATCGCCGGGATCAGCGAGAGCGCCATGTCGCGATTGAAGCCGATGGGCTCCACCACCACGGCAAGACCATTGGCAAGATGGCCTGCGATGGATGCATCGACCTGGCTTTCGCCCGGCGCGGCCTTGGGGAAATTGAGCATGACCCACAGCACCACCGTCACCGTGAAGATGATCGTGCCGGCGCGGCGCAGGAAGATCCAGCCGCGCTGCCACAGGCCGATGGCCATGTCCTTGAGACGGGGCAGCTGGTATTTCGGCAGCTCCATGATGAAGCCAGAGGCCTCACCCTGCGTGATCGAGCGGCGCAGCACCAGCGCGACGAGGAACGCGCCGATGATGCCGGAGATGTAGAGCGCGAAGAGCACTAGGCCCTGCAGGCCGATGCCCCAGCCCACCGTGCGTTCGGGAATGAAGGCGCCGATGATGACGGCATAGACCGGCAGGCGCGCCGAGCAGGTCATCAGCGGGGCGATCAGGATCGTCGTCAGCCGGTCCTTGGGATCGGAAATCGAGCGGGTCGCCATGATGCCGGGAATGGCGCAGGCGAAGCTGGAAAGCAGCGGAATGAAGCTGCGCCCGGACAGGCCGACATAGGACATCAGCCGGTCCATGAGGAACGCCGCGCGGGCCATGTAGCCCGAGGCTTCCATCGCGAGGATGAAGGCGAAGAGGATCACGATCTGCGGCAGGAAGACCAGTACCGAGCCCACGCCGGCAATGATGCCGTCGGTCAGCAGGTCGCGCAGCAGCCCGGCGGGGAGGACCGACGTTACATAGTCGGACAGCGCCGACATCGCGCCTTCCAGCCCGTCGATCAGCGGATTGGCCCAGGCAAAAACGGCCTGAAACACCACAAACAGCAGCGCCAGCAGGATCACGGGGCCGATCCAGGGATTGAGCAGCAGACGGTCGAGCCGGGCATGCAGCCGGTGCCGCTTCGATTCGGAGAGGATCGCCGCTTCGGCCATGGCGTGCGCGGCAACGCGGCGCTCGGTCGGGCCGAGATCGGTGAGCCCTGGCCCCGCATGACGGCTTTCGGCGGCGGCGATGGCCTCACCCAAGTCGGCAAGACCTCGGCGGCGAACGGCGACGGTCGGGATGACAGGCACGCCGAGTTCCTGCTGGAGCACCAGCGGATCGAGTACCAGCCCGTCGCGCTCGGCCAGATCGACCATGTTGAGCGCGATCACCGTCGGCTTGCCGAGGCTCAGCAACTCCTGCGCGAAAACGAGGTGCTGTTCGAGGTTCGAGGCATCGAGGACGATGACGAGCACATCCGGCTCGGCCTCGCCCGGAAACTGGCCGCGCACGACCTTGGAGGTCACTTCCTCGTCCGGGCTGGTCGGATCGAGGCCGTAGGCGCCGGGAAGGTCGGTCATTTCCACCGGCTCGCCGGTGGGCAGCACGAATCGGCCGAACTTGCGTTCCACCGTCACGCCCGGATAGTTCGCGATCTTCTGGCGCGCGCCGGTCAGCGCATTGAACAGCGCGCTCTTGCCTGCGTTGGGATTGCCGACGAGTGCGATCTTGCGGGATCGGCTCACGCGCTCACCTCTGACAGCAGCTCGACCGACATCGCCGCGGCATGCGCGCGGCGCAGCGCCACGATCATGCGGCCCACGGCAATCGCCAGCGGATCCTTGCCGCCGAACACGCCGCGATGCGCGAGCGAGACTTTCGCGCCTTCCTCCAGCCCCAGCGCGCGAAGACGGCGTGCCTCTTCGGGAACGAGAACCGACCAGTCGACCGCAACGATGCGTGCGGTCTTGCCGAGAGGAAGCAGATCGAGAGTCATGCGGGTTGCGCTGCCAGATAACGAAATCAATTGCAACTGGTTCGCAATAACTTCGTGATGCTGTCTTTGTTTCGGATCAAATCCGAGCGCATTCGCCGAAAATTTTTCGGCAGTGCGATACCTCTACCTACCGCGCCGGATAGCGAATCCGCCCGAGCAGGCGCGTCATGCTGAAACGCTCCTCCGGCTTGCGGATGAACTGCGCCTTGGTCTTTTCGAAGCGGATGATCCCCTCGATACGGCGGTCGAGGAAAGCGCGGGTCTCGGCCTTGTTCTCGCTCTTATCGCGAGCGAAGACATTGAGCGTGGCGGCATAGATGCCGGCCAGGATCGCGCGCTTGGTATAGTGGTTGTAGTCGGTCGCGGTGTCTCCCGCGAGCCGCCACATGGCATCGGCACTGCGCCAGCCCAGCTTTGCCGAAGCGGCAAGGTTCTGCGGCAAAGCCATGATCGCCAGCGCCCGCGACAGCGCTTCCTCGCGGCCGGCGACGGCATCGAGCCGCGCCATGACCAGCCGGCGAATGCGCTCGCGGATCGACAGCGTCTTGAGGGTTTCGGCAGGCTCTGCCTGCGCCATCTGGGCATCGTCATGGTGAACCCAGGCGGTGATCATCGCCATCGGCCCGTCACGGAACGCGAAGGCGGCGAGTTCACGATCGACACCAGTCATGTCGGCGGCCTGAAGGACGGCTTCCTTGCTCCAGCCGTCGAACACGGCGGCATCGGCAATGGCCGGGGCGAGTTGCAGGCGCAGGGCCTCAAGCGTTGCGGGATCTTCCATCGTCTGCCTCAGAATACGGGGCCATAGACCGGCTTGGCGCCTTTCGAGGCGTCCGGCTTGGCGTATTTCTCGATCGTCGAGAGCAGGTTCTTGCTTTCCGCCCCTTCGAGCTTGGCATAGTCGCGCGCGCTGCGGCCGGAATTGTCCGCGCGGTCGGGATTGGCACCGGCTTCCAGCAGGTACTTCATCATCTGCGTATCGTGCCGGTGCACCGCCGAGATCAGCGGCGTCTCGCCGGCATCGTTCGAAACGTCGGTATGCGCGCCATGCTCGACGAGGAATTCCACGCCTTCGCGCCAGCCGAGGCCGACCGCGAGCTGCAGCGGGGTGACACCATGATCGTCAGCCTGGTTCGGATTGGCCCCCTTGCCGATGAGATAGCTCAGCCAGGTGGGATCGCGGCGCTTGGTCACGATGTGCAGCGCGGTTTCACCGCTGGTGATATCGCGCGCGTTGACGATCGAGGGCGAATCCATCACCGCCTGCTCGACCTTGGCGCCTTCCTTCTTCTTCACCGCCTCGAGGAACTTGTAGCCGTCCGAGAAATCGGCGAGTGCGGGCGTCGAAACCAGAACACTTGCGGCAAGGGCAGGAACCGCGGCTTTCAGGACTGCCCGCGACAGAGCCATCCCGTATCCGATCTTGAACTTCGACACTTTGAAATTCCTCCGAACTTGTCTTCGTTTGCCGGGCGCTCCCGCCTTCTGCGCCTTGCATGGAAGCGTTTAGCAGAGCATGAACCGCCACGCCATGACATACCTGAATGATCGGATCGCATCGCGCAGTCGCAGCCTCCTGCGCTGGATCGCGCCTCTCGCCCTGGGCCTCTCGCTCGCGGCCTGCCAGCAGCAGGGAGCGGCCACCGAGGAACCGCCGCTGGCCGGCGCTGCGATCGGCGGGGCGTTCACGCTGGTGAACAAGGACGGCAAGAAAGTTACCTGGGCGCAGTTCAAGGGTCAGTGGCGCATCGTCTATTTCGGTTATACCTTCTGCCCCGATGCCTGCCCGCTCGATGTGCAGGCGATGATGCGCGGCTTCAACCAGTTCTCCGAAGCCCATCCGGAACTGGCCAGGAAAGTGCAGCCGATCTTCATTTCCATCGACCCGGCGCGTGACACGCCCGAGGTTGTCGGCCAGTGGACCGCCGCCTTCGGCCCCCGCCTGATCGGCCTGACCGGGACGCCCGAACAGGTGAAGAAGGCCGCCGATGCCTTCGCCGTCTATTACAAGCGCGGCGATGACACGGCAGGCGGCTACCTGATGGACCACAGCCGCATCTCCTACCTCATGGATCCCGACGGCAAGCCGATCGCCATGCTCCCGACCGACAAGGGCCCCGACGCCGTCGCGGCCGAAATCGCAAAATGGGTGAAGTGAGCGGCGACAAGCCCTTCTGGGAACGCTCGCTGGCCTCGCTCACCCGCGAGGAATGGGAAGCGCTGTGCGACGGCTGCGGGCAGTGTTGCCTGCACAAGGTCGAGGATGCCGATACCGGCGAGATCTACCACACCAACGTCGCCTGCAAGCTGCTCGACCTCAAGACCGCGCGCTGCTCGGACTATCCGGGCCGGCGCAAGTTCGTGCCCGACTGCCTGCAGCTGACACCGGACAAGGCCGGCTCGCTGGACTGGCTGCCGCCAAGCTGCGCCTACCGCCTGCGTGCCGATGGCGATCCGCTGCCCGAATGGCACTACCTCGTATGCGGAGACCGCGAGGCGGTACACCGGGCTGGCATGTCGGTGGCGGGCAAGGTCATCAGCGAAACCATGGCCGGGCCGCTCGAGCATCACATCGTCTGGCCCTATGGCGACGAAGAAGACGAAGAGGATGACGACGGCTCCAATCCGTGGGATATTCTCGAGGATCCCGAGGAGGACTGACTCGCGTGCTCGATTGGTTGCGGCGCGATCCGCGTGAGGAACCGGCAATAGACGTGGCCGGGCGCACGCTGCCGGTGGTGATCCGGCGGCTCGAACGGGCGCGCCGGCTGACCATGCGCCTCGCGCCCGACGGCAGCGAAGTGCGCATCTCGATCCCGCGCTGGACCCGCACCGCCGAGGCGCTGGCTTTCGCGCAGTCGCGCCGCGAATGGCTGGCCAGACAGATTGCCGCCCTGCCCGTCACCGCGCCGCTGGCCCATGGCGCCACGCTGTCCTTTCGCGGCGAGAGCCTCATCCTGCACCATGCGCCCGACGCGCCGCGCCGTCCGGTTGTTGCGGACGGGCTCCTCCGCGTCGGCGGCCCCGAGACTTCGCTCACGCCGCGCCTCATGCGCTGGCTGCGCGCCGAAGCGACCGAAGCAATGGCTGCGGACCTGAACGAGTATTGCGCCCGCGCCGGCCAGACCACACCGCGCCTGGCCCTTTCCAATGCGCAGCGCCGCTGGGGTTCCTGTGCCCCCGACGGCGCGATCCGCATCAACTGGCGCCTGATCATGGCGCCCGACATGGTCCGCCGCTCGGTGGTGGCGCATGAAGTGGCGCATCTGGTGCATTTCGACCATTCGCCCGCCTTCCACCACTGCCTGAAGGAGCTGTTCGAAGGCTCGATCCACGAGGCAAACCGCTGGCTCAAGGGTCATGGCCGGTCACTCTACGTTCCCTTCGGCTAGGTTCCGGACTGCCACTGGCGCTGCGCGAAGATAGCGCCTACATAGCGGCCATGGCTCTCCTGAAGCGCTCCGGATACTGGCAAGACGTAAACCCCACGGGCATGATCGCCGACTTCCGCCTCGTGTGGAAGCAGGCGGGGAGTAACCGCTGGCGCATTGCCGCGCTGTCTGGCGCGTGCACTTTTGCGGTGTTCTACCTGATGTCGACCCAGCACGGCGAAGCGCCGCATCCGCCGCCCAAGGTGACCTACATCTCCACCCTGCCCGCGCACCGCACCGACGAGCAGATCATGGCCGAGAACCTTGCCAACCAGAAGCGCAAGGAAGTCTGGGAAGCCGAGCAGGCCAAGCGCGACGCGGAAGCGCGCGACATCTATCGGACCATCGGACGGGCATCGGGAATGGACGTGGACAAGATCGAACGCGAAGCGGCAGCCGAACGCGCTGCCGAGGAAAAGGCCGCCGACGAACGCGCCCGCAAGCTGATCGAAGAAGGCCGTGAAGCGGCTGCGCGCCAGAAAGCCGAACAGCAGCAAAGCCAGCAGCAGCAGTGACCGACGATGCGCGCTGGCTAGCGGCGACCGCCGCGCTCGCCGCGCGTGCCCGGCCGCTGAGTCGCCCCAACCCCGCCGTCGGCGCCATTCTGGTCAAGGAAGGCCGCGTGATCGCGCGCGGGTGGACCCAGCCCGGCGGACGCCCGCACGCCGAGGCCGTGGCACTGGAAGCAGCGGGTGATGCCGCGCACGGCGCTACGCTCTACGTCACGCTGGAACCCTGCGCCCATCGCTCCGGGCGCGGCCCCGCCTGCGCCGACCTCGTCGGCGCCTCGGGCGTGGCACGGGTCGTCATCGGCTGCATGGACCCCGATCCGCGCACGGCCGGTGCGGGACTGGCCCGCATCCGCGATGCCGGAATAGCCGCCGAACATCTGCCCTCCCCGGCCTGCGAAGCGAGCCTGTCGGGCTATCTCATGGTCCGGCGCCATGCCCACCCCGAAGTCACGCTCAAGCTGGCGCTGTCGCTCGATGGCTGCATTGCGCTCACCAATGGCGAGAGCCAGTGGATCACCGGCCCCGAAGCCCGCGCGCATACCCATGCGATGCGCGCGAAAGCCGATGCGATCCTCGTCGGCGGCGGCACGCTGCGGGCCGACAATCCCCGCCTCGACGTGCGCCTGCCCGGCCTTGCCGAGCGTAGCCCGCAGCGCTGGGTCCTCACGCATGGCAAGGCCCCGGAAGGCTGGAGCGCCCTGCCCTCGCCCGACGCGATCACCGGCATGGACGGCGTGCAGTACCTCTTCGTCGAAGGCGGCGCGCAGGCGGCCACGGCCTTTCTCGCTGCGGGTCTCGTCGATCGCCTGCTGATCTATCGCGCGCCGATCCTCGTCGGTGGCCGCCCTGCGCTGGGGGACTTCGGCCTTGCGGCGCTTGCCGGTGCGCATGGAAAATGGCGCATGAGCGAACGGCGGCAGCTTGGCAGCGACACGCTTGAAGTCTACGAGGCCTCTCCATGTTCACCGGAATAGTCACCGCCGTCGGCACCATCCGCGAAACCCGCAAGGGCGGGGACCTGCGCCTCGTGGTTGCCTGCCCCTTCGACCCCGCCGGCATCGCCATGGGCGCCTCGATCGCCTGCTCGGGCGTCTGCCTCACCGTCGTCGACAGGGGCGGCGAAGCGGGCAACGCGTGGTTCGCCGTCGATCTCTCGGGAGAATCGGTGGCCCGCACTGTCGCGGGACGCTGGGAAGTAGGCAATCGGCTCAACCTCGAACCCGCGCTCAAGCTGGGTGACGAACTGGGCGGCCACATCGTCACCGGCCACGTCGACGGTGTCGGCAAGGTCGTGAGCGTGACCCCCGACGGCGATTCCAAACGCTTCGTGATCGCCGCGCCCAAGGACCTGGCGCCCTACCTCGCCCCCAAGGGATCGATCACCGTCGATGGCGTATCGCTGACCGTGAACGAGGTTGCCGACCAGCCGGACGGCACCTGCCACTTCACGCTCAACATCATCCCGCACACCGCCGAGGTCACCACTATCGGCGCCCTGCAGGCCGGTGACGGCGTGAATCTGGAGATCGACGTGCTGGCGCGGTATCTGCAGCGGATGCAATCGCTGCGGGGATAAGGCCTGCGCCCTTCGACAAGCTCAGGACGAGCGGGGTCGGATCAAAACTCGGTAAGAAGAAGCGCTGTCATGGCCAACAACACCCACTCATCCTGAGCCTGTCGAAGGATGGTGAGTTCAGCACGCGCCCCAACTCTTCGCAAACCCCTCGCGCGTGATTTCGTAAACCACGTGCCGCACCATCACCCCGCCGCCGCGTTCGAAAGTGCGGGTGCGTTCGGTCAGAACACCGCCGATGTTTTCCATCGCCCTGCGGGAGATCACATTGTCTTCGCCCACCTGGAAGATGGCGCGCTCGTAGTGCTCCAGCGCGTGGGCAAGCATCAGCCGCTTGAATTCGGCGTTGTAGCCCTTGCCCCAATAGCTGTGCGCGAGGAACGACCAGCCGATCTCGATTTCGCCCGGGCCTTCCAGCTCGGGCTCGTCGAACTGGCTGGAACCGATGATCTCGCCAGTGACGTTATCGATGATTGCGAGCGCGCCACCGCGCGTCATGGCATCGGCGAAGAACTGGCGGAAGACGGGCTCCTGCCAGCGGTCGAACGAGGGGTGCCCCGCCCAGATCTGCGGATCCGAGGCGACGGCGTAGAGCGCGTTCCAGTCTTCGGGAAGCAGAGGGCGCAGCGTCAGCCGATCCCCTTCCAGAACCGGCTGACGATCGATCATCAGCCGGTCACGGCCGCAACGGCGGCAATGAACTTGTCGATGTTGCCCATCGTCAGGCCGGCGACGTTGATGCGGCCCGAACCGGCGAAATAGATGCCGTGTTCCGAACGCATCGCCTGAACCTGCTCGGGCGTGAACGGAATGATCGAGAACAGGCCGTTCTGGATGCCGATAGCCGTGAGATCGACGCCGCCGGTCTTGCCGGCCTCGGCCAGCTTGGCCCGGACCTGGCGCATGCGCTCGCGCATCTGGTCGAGCTCGTCGAGCCACTGCGCGGTCAGCGCCTCGTCTTCCAGAATCAGACGAACGGCAGCGCCGCCGTGGTCCGGCGGCTGCGACCAGTTGGCGCGGGCCAGCGCGTGTGCGTTCGACATGACCTTGGTGAGATCGGCGGGATCGGCGACCATGGCGTAGAGTGCGCCGACGCGGTCACGGTAGAGGCCGAAGTTCTTGTCGCACGAATAGCAGACCAGCGCTTCGGGCACGGCCACCATCACGCGGCGCACGCCATAGGCGTCTTCTTCCATGCCGCGGCCGAGGCCCTGATAGGCAAGGTCGATCACCGGCAGGACCTTGCGCTCGGCCAAGAGGCCGGCGATCTCGTCCCATTCTGCCTTTGAATAGTCGATGCCCGTGGGGTTGTGGCAGCAGCCGTGCAGCAGGACGGCGTCGCTGGCATCGGCATTGGCCAGAGCGGCGCGCAACGCATCCATGTCGGTGGTGCCGTCCGCCTTGGCGTGATTGAACTCGAGGACTTCGAGGCCGAGGTCGGCGCAGATCTGGTTGTGGTTCGGCCAGCTCGGCTTGCCGACGATCAGGCGCTTGTAGCCGGCGCGCTTCACCATCGCGAGCGCAAGGCGCAGCGAGCCGGTGCCGCCGGGCGTCTGCATGCCTTCGATGCGGCCGCCCATGGTCGGGCTGTCCTTGCCGAAGACATAGGGCATCAGCGCTTCGACGAAGCCCATGTCGCCCTCGGGGCCGAGGTAGGCTTTCGAATCCTGCGTTTCGACGAGCTTCTTCTCGGCGGCCTTGATCGCGCCGAAGACCGGGGTTTCCCCCTGCCCGGTGCGATAGACGCCCACGCCGAGGTCGATCTTGTCGGCGCGCGGGTCTGCATTGTGGAGCTTGATGAGCGCGAGAAGCGCGTCGGCGGGCTGTTGTTCTAGGTCGATAAGCATGGCGGCGCGGGCTTACTCCGGCGCGCGCAAGCGTGCAACAGGGGACTGCGCGCGCCCGTGATTATGCGCAGTCGCCCCTGTCATTCGCCCGGGCGGCCTCAGAACGGCAGCCAGCGCTGCTTGTGCGAGAACTTCATGTACCCGATGTTCGCACCCAGCCGCAGGCCGGCACCGGCGCGCACCGGAATCAGCACGACATCGCCCCGGCGCAGATAGCTGACGGTAAAGCCGCCGATGAGATAGGCCTGCCCCTCACCCGCACCGAAGCGGTGGTACAGGTCCCCGGTATCGTAGAGGTTGTAGACCAGCACGAAGGCATTGCCCGCGTTGGCACCGGCATCAAAGCCGATCGACGGGCCGGTCCAGTACACCGGCTGCGTGCCTTCGATCTTGTGGTGCAGCGTGCCCGAGCCATAGCGCACGCCCAGAGCAAAGGCGCCGCCAGCTTCACGGCCGACGATATAGCCATTGGGTTCGCCCTGCTTGGCCAGCAGGTCCTTGATGACATCGGCCAGCCCCTTGGCGCCCTTGCCGAACACACCCTCGGCCGCGCCGATCAGGTCGTCCTCGCGGTAGGTTGCGGTGCTGTCCTGCGCCTGCGGCGTTCCCGAGGCGGTGGGCGCCGGGGCTCCGATGTTATCGGCATCCCAGCCGGACACGCCGCTGCCCGATTCCATCGGCGTGCCGTTTCCCGTGGCAGGCGCGGCCGGTTCGGTGGAAGGCAGCTCACCGCTGGGCGTCGGGGTATAGGTTGGCGCCGGGCTCGGCGTGGTTGTGCCGCCCGGATTGAGATCCGCGTCGATCGCGGCATCGGGATCGACAGTCGTGACTTGCGCCATCGCCGGGGCCAGCGGCGCCAGTACGGCCAGCGAGGCCGCGGTCAGCGCAACGAGCGACCGGCGAATGCGACCGCGCACCGTACCCGGTTCGTGATTGGCGGCTGACATAGTGGATTCCCCTCGCACAACTGTTTCGTAACACCTAAAGACGGCGCCGCCCCGCACCCCGCGCGGGACAGGCGGCGACAGCCCAAAAGAATCCACCGCACCTTAGCCCGCAATGAATGGGCGGCAGGGCGAGTCGGTTTTGCGGTGGACCGAATCCGCAAACCCCCGTTTTCCGCGCCTTGCCGGCAAATCGGCAGAAACGTCACTTCGCCCCCTTGCCGCCCCCCCGGGGCATCGCTATAGGGGCCCGCCTGAGCCGGCACCGGAGACGTGGGTGAGTGGCTGAAACCAGTTCCCTGCTAAGGAACCGTACTCTATCAGGGTACCGAGGGTTCGAATCCCTCCGTCTCCGCCACCGCCCCCTTGAAAGGGGTTCTCAGACTTCCGGCATTGCAGACGGTCCGTCCACGCAATCTGCCGGGTCTGTATGAGAGCGCAACGGTCGCGCCCCGTCGCTTCGGCACATCAAGGGCAGTCTAAGCGACAACCGGCACCTAGCGCGAGAGCCGGCCCATTCATGCGCGCCGCCGTGAATGGCGACAACTTTGATTTGCGAGATCCATGCCCTTTTCCAAACTTCCGCCGCTTCTTGGCGATGCCTTGTCCGAACGCGGTTACGCCGCTCCCACACCCGTCCAGGCTGCCGTGCTCGAAGCCGACGCCCATGGCCGCGACCTGATCGTTTCCGCCCAGACCGGGTCGGGCAAGACCGTGGCCTTCGGCCTCGCGATGTCCGCCGACCTGCTGGATGGCGACGGGCACCTGCCAGCCTCGCCCACGCCGCTGGCGCTGATTGTCGCACCGACGCGCGAACTGGCGCTGCAGGTAAGCCGCGAACTCACCTGGCTCTATGACAAGTACGGCGCGCGCATGGCGACCTGCGTCGGCGGCATGGACGCCAGCAAGGAGCGCCGTGCACTGAGCCGCGGCGCGCATATCGTGGTGGGCACACCCGGACGCCTGCGCGACCATCTGGAACGCGGCGCGCTGGACCTTTCCGCGCTGCGCACCATCGTCCTCGATGAAGCCGACGAAATGCTCGACATGGGCTTTCGCGAGGATCTCGAGGAAATCCTCGACGCCACGCCGTCGGGACGGCGCACCCTGCTGTTTTCGGCGACGATGCCCAAGCCGATCGCCACGCTCGCTCGCCGCTATCAGCGCGATGCCCTGCGTATCTCGACCGTCGGTGAAGACCGCGGACACGGCGACATCAGCTATCAGGCGATGGCCGTCGCACCGGCCGACACCGAAAATGCGGTGGTCAACCTGCTCCGCCTGCACGAGGCCGAGACGGCGATGCTGTTCTGCGCGACGCGCGACAATGTCCGCCGTCTGCACGCCAGCCTCGTCGAGCGCGGGTTCGCTGCCGTCGCGCTTTCGGGCGAGCACAGCCAGAACGAGCGCAACCAGGCGCTTCAGGCGCTTCGCGACCGCCGTGCGCGGGTCTGCGTGGCGACCGACGTCGCCGCGCGCGGCATCGACCTGCCCACCCTCAGCCTCGTCGTCCATGTCGAGATCCCCCGCGATGCGGAAACGCTGCAGCACCGCTCGGGCCGCACCGGTCGCGCCGGCAAGAAGGGTACGGCGGTCCTGATCGTCCCCTACCCCCGCCGCCGCCGCGTCGAATCCATGCTGCGCGGTGCCAAGATCCCGGCGGAATGGATCGCTGCGCCTTCGGCCGAGGACATCCGCAAGGCCGACAGCGAAAGGCTGCTGACCGCCCTGCTGGCACCGGTGGAGTTTTCCGACGAAGACCGCACTCTGGCCGAACGCCTGCTGGCCGAACGCAGCCCCGAGGACATTGCCGCCGCGCTGGTCAACGTCCACCGCTCGCGCCTGCCGCAACCCGAGGAACTGCTGGGCAACGATGCCCCGCGCGAGAACCGTGGGCCGCGCCCAGGCTTCGAGGACAGCGTCTGGTTCAAGGTCAATATCGGGCGCAACCAGAATGCCGATCCGCGCTGGATCCTGCCGCTGCTGTGCCGCAGGGGCCATGTCGGCCGCGGCGAGATCGGTGCCATCCGCATCGACACGCGCGAAACCCATTTCGAGGTTCCGGGTGCCATCGCGGATCGCTTTCTGGACGCTGTTCAGCGGACGGCAGGCGGCGATGACGAAGTCGAAATCGAGCGGTCGAACGGCGCGCCGCCGCCGAACACATCACGCCCCCGTCACAGGGATGGCGGCCGCTCCAATGCGCCGCGCAAGCCTTTCAAGGGTGCGGGCAAGGGTCCCGGCAAGGGGCCTGGCACGGGTGGGCCCAGCAAGCCGTTCCACAGGAAGGGACCGCCCCGGAAAAAGCCGGGACGCGAGGGCTGAAGGGGCCCGCGGCCTTCAGCGCATCGCGCTGAGGTCGCGTTCTACCCGGCTCAATCCCTCGGCCGATGCGGTGGCAATGTCGAGGGGTCTGCCGCCCAGCGATGCGCTGTCGATGTTGAGATAGGCGATGGCAGCATCCTTGCCGCCGAATGCGTCGAGGGCGAGCTTGGTGACCCGTCCCTGTCGCATCGCAGCATCGGGTGCCAGCTTGGGCTGGTTCGAGCGACGGAAATAGGTCTTGCGCGGCGCCGTTGCAGTGGCGGTATCGTCTTCGGATGACATGCAGTGCTCCTAGTCCCGGGGGAATGATGGCCGGGTGGCAGTCTTGCGGATAAGATGGCTTACCTGAAGTTGCCCCATGGACGATGCCATGGCGGCATCGAACAGTGACTGCCCCTTGCTCGGAACGAACTTGTCCAGAAAAGCACGCGCCGCAGTGGGGCCCCCCAAAGCGGTAAAGGCCAGACGCCAGATTTCATCGCGCCGCCGCCATTGCTCCGCATCGCGTGGAGATCTCGTCCACGTCTGCCAGCGAAGTTCCGGGACGCCGCGCCTGCCGCGAAGCAGGGGCATCCCGTTTGCCGGTATATGCCTCACAACCATGCCGGGTAGCAAGAAACGCCCATCTCGTGGCGCAACCGTGCAATGCGTCGTTCGTAATATCGCACCAGATCGAAATGCGAGCGACGTTCGTCGCCGCCATCGAAAGTTCCATGACGGATAATCGCCAGTTGATGCTGAAAAAGTAGTTGATTGAGATCCATTCCGTCTCTCCATTTTGCGGGAGCACGGTGAGTCTCTCTGTTACCGATACGCGAGAAAAGCCGGCAATATTCTCTCGATACACGATTTTTCTGCAAATTGCCAGAATATTGCAAAATCGAGATGACGCGATTTTCAAAGCGTCTGAAATCTTGAATTTTTTCGGATTGCCCCTACATATCGGGTCGCTACGTCGTCTGCGACGGGAAATCGACGGCCACGTTCAGTGGCCTTCCCCTTTTCAGCTTTCCGGCTCTTGTGCTTGCTTTCCCGCCAGCACGGCCGGTTATGCTCACGCATTTATGGATATAGATTTTGGCCAAGGAAGAACTGCTGACAATGGAAGGTCATATCGAGGAAATCCTCCCCGATGGCCGCTTTGCCGTAATGCTCGACAACGAGCACAAGATCATTGCCTATACCGCTGGCAAGATGCGCAAGTTTCGCATCCGCTCGGTGGTAGGCGACCGCGTCCACGTTGAAATGACACCATACGACCTTTCCAAAGGCCGGATCGTCTTTCGCGAGCGCACCCCCGGACAGCCGGGCGGCCCACCGCGCCGACGCGGCAACTTCAAACGATAAGACTACGCGGCAAACTGCCGTGAATTACAGGAAATTATGCACTTACTTACCAAGGGCACCTCGAAGCGCCCCAAGAACATTATTCAGACCTATCCCCATACCGCCGGAACAATGGCTCCGGCACTCCAGCGCCCCGCGGGGCTGCTGACACGGGAGCACCTGCGGCGCATCGTCGCCGCCATGGTCGACTGACCAGCCAGGATCCGGGGCCGCAAGGCCCCGGAATGCTGTCAGGGCTTGCGTGCGAACCAGATAACGTGCCGGAAGCTCTTGCTGTTCGGCCGTGCCCGGACATTCACCGCAGAAACCTCGAACCCCGTTTCTTCCAGCCGTACGGTAAATTCCGGATCGGGCCACGCCGACCAGATCGCCAGAATGCCGCCCGGCCGCAACGCGCGCATGGCGTTTTTCAGGCCTTCCCTCGAGTAAAGCCTGTCATTTTCCCACCGGGTCAGACCCTCGGGACCATTATCGACATCAAGCAGAATGGCGTCGTAGCCTTCGCGGGCCGCGCCGATCAGCATCGCCACGTCATCATCGACGAGCATGACTCGCGGATCGTCGAGGCAGCCGCTGGTAACCTTGCGCATCGGGCCCAGCGCCCACTGGACGATTTCCGGCACGATCTCCGCCACGAACACCCCGGCATCGCTACCCAGCGCCTTGAGTGCAGCCCGCAGCGTGAAGCCCATGCCATAGCCGCCAATCAGCATCTGTACCGCTTCGCGATCGCCAAGCCGCTCGCATGTCATCGTGGCAAGGGCTTCCTCCGAAGCGTTCGCCAGCGTGCTCATGAGTTCGGTTTCTTCCAGCAGGATCGTGAAATCGTCCCCGTGCTGCACCAGCCGCATTTCCACGCCTCCGGGCACGTAGGCCACGCCCAGCAATACTTCTTCGTCGATCATGAATACTCCCGGCGCTCTGCGCCCGTGGGAGCTTTGCGCAAGGCAAAGCACTGGGCGCAGCGCCCGGACATGCGGAAACAGAGGTTCAATGGAAAATTGAGCCGCAAGTTCGTCCGCCCCTTGTAAGCGGGAGCACAATGCGTCTCTCAGGCGGGCCCTGCCTACGGAATGATGCGCCCGATCAGCAAGCGATGCGCAACTTATGCGCTGCGATCAAGAGCCTTTTTGGCGTCGCGAAAGAACCTTGTGGATGGGAACGGCGAGAGCCACAGCCCGCCCACCGGAATGAATGCTGTTCGTGAGGCGTACCATATGCTACAGGGTCAGCGCTGACGTCGAATTTTGCGACGGTTCTCGACAATCTTGGCTCTGGCGGCGAATTCGCGGCGCCTTTACCGCTTGCGACGATTTCCTTTCAATTGACGATTTGACGCACGACCGGCGTCCGCAATTTTGCGGGCCGGAAACCCGTTTCTTGAAAGGAAACAAATATGCCCATCGGCACCGTAAAATTCTTCAATACCGACAAAGGCTATGGCTTCATCTCGCCCGAGGATGGCGGCCAGGACAGCTTCGTGCACATTTCCGCAGTGCAGAATGCCGGAATGGCGACCCTCGAGCGCGACCAGCGCGTCTCCTACGAGGTTGAAGTCGGTCGTAACGGCAAGGCCTCGGCGGTAAACCTGCAGGCTGCCTGACCTGACAAGGCCGGGACGCGAACTTCCGCGTTCCGGCCACACTCTGATTTTGGAATTACATCTATGGCCTTTACGCGCGACTTTTGCGAGGCCCGTGCCCGCGAAGCAGGCGAAGCAGCCTCCAACGCCCCACTTACAAACGTCCGCGACCGCGAACTGAGGTCCGAGGCAGCATGGCGCGCGATGGCCGACCAGCTGCTGCAAGTCGAAAACAAGCGGCGCGAACGCGAAAATGAACGTTCGGAAGCAAGCGACTAGCCAAGAGCCCCTGCACGGGCTGGATGTCCTGAACCGCGATCAATCACGAAACTTCTCATTCCAGATCGTGTAGGCAAAGCTGGCGGACCATGTGATCAGCATGAATCCGGCCAATGCCTGCAGCATGATCAGGAGCCGGATCGCCCCCGCCGTGTCCACCTGTGTGTAGCCCAGCGTGGCGAAATTGATCCCGGCAAAGAACAGGGCATCGCCGAAAGCGCCGTCGAAGTTGCGCAAGGCGCCCACACCCGGGAAGGTATGCGCTCCCATGATCGCGACAGCGCACAGCACGATCTCGCTGATGTGCAGAACCAGCAGTCCGATAAACGCGGACAGCACCGCCAGATAGCTGCGGCGCGCGGGATGCAGCCTCTTCACGAGCAGGATTCCGGCAAGATGCCAGGCGCCCAGCAGGGAAACGAATAGCGTTCCGCCGAGCAACATTGCCCATTCGACACCGGTCATGCCGGAGCGACCATCTGTTTGTCTTTCATGTGCATTGCCTGGGCAAACGCTGTTCGAGGTTAGCAGTTCCAACCCTGCGGGTCCGCAAGGCAAGCTGCTGCTGAATTCGGTCGCCAACTGTCATAAAGCCCTCTATGCATGCGTAATATTCCGCAGCAGGCGCAAACGTGGGGGCAGCGCAATCCATGAGAAGGCTGGCCAACCACGACGTGGCCCGACGATTTCGCCGCGGGCCGGTGCGCCTTGGTGTCCAGGTCCTGTTCGGGCTGGCACTGGCACTGGTGATGATCGCCCTGCGCAGTACGGTCGATCTCGTATCCCCGACCTCAGGGCCCTTTGCCCTGGTCTATCCCACGGTCATGCTCGCCACACTCTATGGCCGGTGGCCTGCGGGCGTGGTTGCCTATAGCGTCAGTTTCATCTGGGCGTGGTATTTCGTGCTGCCGGCGCCGCATTCTTTCGAATTCGTGGTCGCGACCGATCCCTCGCGCGTGGTGATCAACGGCGCCGCCGCTCTGGTGGTCCTCTTTTTCGCGGAGATGTTTCGCCGGGCCGTCCAGACCGCGATTTTCGAGCGCGACAGCGAGATCGACCGGCGCATCCTGCTCCAGCAGGAACTCGAGCATCGCACGAAGAACAACTTCGCGCTCGTGGCCAGCCTGCTGGAACACCAGAAGCAGCGCGAAGTGCACCAGTCGGTCGATCAGGCAATTGACCAGGCGATTACCCGCATTCACTCCTTCGCGCGGGCCTACGCCAATCTGGCCGAAAGCCAGGGGGAAGGTTCCGCCGTCGCGATGCAGCCCTATCTTGAAGATGTCGTCGAGAAAGTCGCCATCGGCATGTTCAGCGACAACGTCACGGTCTCGCTGGAGGCCACGCCGCATGTTCTCCCCCGGCAAGTGGCAGTCGCCATTGGCCTGTTCACCAACGAAGCGCTCACGAACTGTGCGAAATACGCCTTTCCCGATGGCCGCGACGGCCGGGTGGCGGTCCGCTTCGATGCCGGTGAAGACGGCTGGGCGCTCGAGATCCATGATGATGGCATGGGCCAGCTTGCCGCCGGTCAAAGCGGATCGTCGGGCATCGGCACCCGGCTTCTCAACGCCTTCGCCAATCAGGCAGAAGCGCGCTACGAGATGGAGACGGGCGACGCCGGCGTGCGGGTGCGGCTCAGCAACCGCTAGGCCCTTTACCCCACCTTTGGGTCAGGGGAGGCCGATTTGCGCGTCGTCCGAACGCATGGACACGGCCTTAGCCGCGGCAGGGCGTATCGACACTGTATCCTGAAGATCACTGCACTGCCTGCATGTAGACACCGGCAGCGGTTCGCCCCTACCGGTGTGTGCCAGTTCCGCATCGACATCGATCATGCGGGCGGAAACGCGCGGCCTCTCCATCCGCTCGCCAATCTGGCGTGCAGACCTTGCATTGCTGGGGGTTAGTGCCGCCGCAGCGGGCACCGATTGATAATTCGCATTGCGCAGGCGCGCGTCCTCCACAGGCACTTCGGCATAGGGTTCGGGCTGCGGAGGCGGCTCGGGCTCGTAAGTATCGTAACGGGCGAAACGCCGGTTGCGCATCAGGCCATGGTCCCACAGCTCTTCCACCTCGACCCGGCCATGCGGCGTACTCAGGGGATAGTGGTCGCGTGCGCCCGATGGCGCTTGCTGATTATCGTAGTAGGCGATCTCGTGCTGCGGAATCGCCGCGAAGACGTCGTCGCTGCGGTCAACGGGATGTGTGTTGACGGCCTGGCTGGCAATCGCGCCCATGGCAGGGCCGACCATCAGGGCGCCTGCAAAAAGGGTCACGCGTTTCACGTTGCAAGCTCCGATACAAACTCGGGATACCTACTTGCAATGCACAACCGGCCTTGGCGTTCCCCGTGGCAGGTTCAGCCGGGCGCCAGGAAAGGCGACCTGTCCTCAGTCGGCAGACTGTTCCGCAACGTGTTCCATGACCGCGTCGACACCGTCCGGCCGCGCCATGGCGGCACCGATCAGCAGCAATGCGGGCCCATCGCCCAGGGCCGTACGCGCGGCGAGCGGAAGCAGGTCGAGCCGGGTATGGAACTGCCGCTCGGCAGGGAGGCTGGCATTCTCCACCAGCGCGACCGGCGTCTCGGCGGGCAGGCCGGCTGTGATCAGCTTTGCCGACACTTGCGGCGCCGCCGCCTTGCCCATGTAGACTGCCAGCGTAGCTTCCGGATCGGCAAGGCGCGCCCAGTCCAGCTCCAGTTCCTCACCAGCGCGGGCATGGGCAGTAACGAACGTGAGCTTTCGAGCCAGTCCGCGCAGGGTGAGCGATGCCCCGAGGCTGGCCGCAGCGGCGCTGGCCGCAGTCACGCCGGGGCAGATACGCACAGCGATCCCGGCGGCGCGGCAGGCTTCCAGTTCCTCGGTCGCACGCCCGAAAATCGCCGGATCGCCGCCCTTGAGCCGCACGACTTTCTCGCCCTGCAGCGCGGCCTCGACGATGAGGGTGTCGATCGTTCCCTGATCCTTCGAGTGGCGGCCCGAGCGCTTGCCGACATGGACCAGCCGCGCCGAGCGGGCCGCCATCTCGAGAATGTCCGCCCCAACCAGAGCATCGTAGAAGACGACCGAAGCCTCACCGATCAGGCGCTCCGCCTTGCGGGTAAGCAGTTCGGCGTCGCCGGGACCGGCGCCCACGAGCCAAACCGATCCGCCCGGAAAGTCGTTCTTGCGAAAATCGGTCATTGGGCAGCTTCCTGTTCACGAGAGGAAAACACTTTGATGAGCTTGGCGATGGCCGGGCGGCACGATCCGCAATTGGTGCCCGCCCTGGTGCAGCCGCCGACGTCGGCGACGGAGGCCGCGCCGTCATCGAGGGCAAGCACAATGTCCTTTTCGCCCACACCGTGGCACACGCAGACGATCGGTCCGCGATCGGGCAGCGGCGTGCTGGGGCGACCGGCGAGAAGCTCCGCAGCGCTCGCGGCATCGAGGCCGAGCTGGTCCGCAACCCAGGCCCGCGCAGGCAATTCGCCCGAACGGGTGAGATAGGCTGCCGCGATCAGCGAGCCGTCATCGCCGCGCACGGCAATCCGCCGCATCCCGCGAACCGGGTCGGCAACTTCCATCTGCTCGCCAGCGGGGAGCAGCGCCGCCATATCGATCGCGCCATCACCCGCGAGTTCATAAAGCCAGCCCGCCTTCACGCGCGCCCGCGTCCAGTAGACCAGGCCCTGCGGCGCAATCACATCGCGGCGAACAAGGAAGGCGCGCCACGCGGGCTTTACCGGCACAACGCGCGCGGCGCCGTTCTTGTAGCCGGGCTGGCCGGAAACCGGATCGACCGCCCGCGACGGCAAGCGGTTGGACCGCCCTTCCCCCGCCATGGCATCGGCCCAGTGCATCGGCACGCAGACTTCGCCGCACCGCTGCCCATCGGAAACGCGAACACGGTAGACACTTGCCCCGCTCGCGGTTTCCACGCGGCCAAGCCCGCCATCGACAAGGCCAGCTGCGCGAGCATCGGCGGGATGGACTTCCAAAAGTGGCTCGGGCCGGTGCTGCGACAGGGCCGGTGACAGGCCGGTGCGCGTCATGGTGTGCCACTGGTCACGATAGCGAGCGGTGTTGAGCCGCAGCGGGAACTCGGCGTTGGTGGCGGGCGCCGGGGGTGTCACGCGCACCAGCCGCGCCTTGCCCGAGGGGGTCGGGTACCCGCCTGCAAGCGGCCGTTCGCCGCCCCACTTGAACGGCTCCAGCGCCTCGTATTCCGCCGCCGTGATGTCGGCATGCGCCGTCAGGTTCAGCACCTTGCCCCGCGCCTTTGCGAGAGACGTCATGCTGGCATATTCACGATAGACGGAGGCCGCATCGGGCCATGCGAAAGATTCGCCCCAGCCCATGCGCGCGGCCACGTCCGCAACGATCTTCCAGTCCGCGCGCGCTTCTCCGGGCGGCGGGAACAGCGCGCGCTGGCGGCTGATGCAGCGTTCGGAATTGGTGACCGTCCCGTCCTTTTCGCCCCAGCCGAGCGCCGGGAGGCGGATATGGGCGAAACGACCGGTATCGGTATCGGCGATGATGTCCGAGACGACCACGGTTGGGCAACGCGAGAGCGCCTCGCGCACGAAGCCGGTGTCCGGCAGCGAAACCGCCGGATTGGTCGCCATCACCCATAGAAACTTGATCCGGCCTTCGTGGACGGCGCGGAACATCTCGACGGCCTTGAGGCCGGGGCCGCTGCAGACGTTCGGCGCCTTCCAGAATTCCGCCACGTCCGCGCGCTCGTCCTCGGCAAAGCCGAGGTGGCATGCGAGCATGTTGGCCAGTCCTCCCACCTCGCGACCGCCCATGGCATTGGGCTGACCGGTAATGCTGAACGGCCCCGCGCCGATCCGGTTGATCCGGCCCGTCGCGAGATGGAAGTTGGTGATCGCATTGCCCTTGTCGGTGCCGCAAACCGACTGGTTCGCGCCCTGACTGAACAGGGTCAGCATACGCGGATGAGCGGCCACGAGATCGCAGAGCTTTCTGAAAACGGCATCCGGGATGCCGGATTCCGGGGAGAGGTCTTCCCAGAATCCGGCATCCGCCTCCACGTGGGCGGCGAGGTATTCCTCGTCCACCAATGAGCGCCGCTTCATATCTGCCAGCAGCGCGTTGAACAGGGCTACATCGCCGTCGGGCGCGACCGCCACGTGCAGGTCGGCCTGTTCGGCGGTCTCGGTGCGGCGCGGGTCGACGACGACGATCTTGGTGCCGCGCCGCTCGCGGGTCTTTTCCAGACGCTGCCAGATGACCGGATGGCACCACGCGGTGTTGGACCCGACAAGCAGCACCAGATCGGTGGCGTCCAGATCCTCGTAGGAACAGGGTACCACATCCTCGCCGAAGGCGCGGTTGTAGGCGGCAACGGCGCTTGCCATGCACAGCCGCGAATTGGTGTCGACATTGCCGGTGCCGACGTAGCCTTTCGCCAGCTTGTTCGCGGCGTAGTAGTCTTCGGTCAGGAGCTGGCCGGAAAGGTACAGGGCAACGCTGTCCGGCCCGTGCTCGGCAATGCAGGCGCGCATGCGATCCGCGACCCGACCGAGCGCTTCGTCCCACGAGGCCTCGCGCTCTGCGATCATCGGCGCGAGCAGCCGGCCTTCCAGCCCCACCGTCTCGCCCAGATGCGTTCCCTTGGAGCACAGCCTGCCGTGATTGGCCGGATGCATGCGGTCCCCGGTAATGACGACCCCCCGATCGTCATTACCGGAAACCTCGGCGGCAATGCCGCAGCCGACGCCGCAATAGGCGCAGGTGGTGCGGGTCGCCCCCATGGCGGTCAGGCTGCCTTGTCTTGCGTGGCTTGCTGCACGGCAGCCTCATCGCCTCCGCCGATCACGGCCGAGCGCAGGAGATAGATGCGCCCGGCATCGACCTTGAGAGGGATGGTCGGTACGCAGCCCTCGTCCTCGCCGAGCGCCTTTCCGGAGCGCAGCGAGATGTTCCAGTTGTGCAGCGGACAGGTCACTACATCGCCATGGACGATGCCCTGGCTGAGCGGGCCCTGCTTGTGCGGGCACTTGTTGCGGATCGCGAAGAACTCGTTCCGCATAGTGTGGAATACCGCGATTTCCTCTCCGCCGACGACCGGCAGGGTCCGGGCGGTGCCCGGTTCGATCTGGGTGACCGGGCCGATATCCAGCCAGTTGCCGATCATCACGCGTTCTCCATCTTGGCGCCGGGGTAGGGACGCACCTCGGCAAGGTGCTGGTGCAGTTTCTCATGCTCGCCCGCGGCGCGCTTGGCCCAGGGATCATCCTGCATGAACTGCTGCGAATAGCGGAAGCGCGCGGCGTAGTGCTCGATGGCGCCTTCCTCGGCGAGGCGGTCCTTGACGTAGTCGAGGCCGACGCGCTCGACCCAGGGCGCAGTGCGCTCGAGGTACCAGGCTTCCTCGCGGTAGAGCTGGATGAAGGCGGCACAGACATCGAGCGCTTCCTGCTCGGTCTCCACCTTGCACAGCAGGTCGGTAGCGCGGACCTTGATGCCGCCGTTGCCGGCGATGTGCAGTTCGTAGCCCGAATCCACGCAGACGACGCCGAAGTCCTTGATCGTCGCTTCGGCGCAGTTACGCGGACATCCGCTGACGGCGATCTTGAACTTGTGCGGCATCCAGGAGCCCCAGGTCATGTGCTCGATCTGGACGCCGAGCCCGGTCGAATCCTGCGTGCCGAAGCGGCACCATTCGGAGCCGACGCAAGTCTTCACGGTGCGCAAGCTCTTGCCGTAGGCGTGGCCCGAGACCATCCCTGCGGCATTGAGATCGGCCCAGACGGCGGGCAGGTCTTCCTTCTTGATCCCGAAGATGTCGAGCCGCTGGCCGCCGGTCACCTTGACCATCGGCGCGTTGTACTTCTCCACCACGTCGGCGATGGCGCGCAGTTCCTTCGGGTTGGTCAGGCCGCCCCACATGCGCGGGACGACCGAATAAGTGCCGTCCTTCTGAATGTTGGCGTGCATGCGCTCGTTGACGAAGCGGCTCTTCTGGTCGTCGACATATTCGCCGGGCCAGGCGCAGAGCAGGTAGTAGTTGAGCGCGGGGCGGCACGAAGCGCAGCCGTCGGGTGTGGTCCAGTGCAGTTCCTGCATGACCTGCGGGATCTCGCGCAGGCCCTTTTCGACGATGTGCTTGCGCACGTCGCCGTGGGTGAAGCTGGTGCACTTGCACATCGTCTTCGGGCCGCTCTCGACCTCGCCGCCCAGCGTCAGCGACAGCAGGCTCTCGACGAGATTGGTGCACGAACCGCACGAAGCAGACGCCTTGCAGGTGGAACGCACCGCGTCGAGCGAGTGCGCACCGTCATTGATGCACGAGACGACCTGCCCCTTGGATACGCCGTTGCAGCCGCAGATTTCTGCGTCGTCCGAAAGGGCAGCAACGGCGGCATTAGGGTCCGCGAGGGCGCCCCCCGAGGCGAAAGCCTGGCCGAAGATCAGGGCTTCACGGATGTCCGAGACATCCTCGCCCTTCTTCATCAGGTCGAAGTACCAGGAACCGTCGGCAGTATCGCCGTAGAGGACGGCGCCCAGCACCTTGTTCTCCTTGACGATCACGCGCTTGTAAACACCGCGCGAAGCATCGCGCATGACGATATCTTCGCAGCCCTCACCGCCCGAGAAGTCGCCTGCCGAGAACAGATCGATGCCGGAAACCTTGAGCTTGGTTGAAGTGACCGAGCCGAGATAGCCGGTCGGGTTTTCGGTCACATGATCGGCAAGCGCCCGGCACATGTCCCACAGCGGCGCGACGAGACCGTAGCACAGGCCGCGATGCTGGACGCATTCGCCGACCGCCAGAACCGAAGGATCGGAAGTGACCATGTGGTCGTCGACCATGATGCCGCGCTCGACTTCCAGCCCGGCCTCGCGGGCCAAAGCGGTGGCGGGGCGAATGCCCACGGCCATGACGACGATGTCGGCGGGGATCTCGGTGCCGTCTTCCAGGCGGACCGCGGAGACCTTGCCGTCCTTGCCGACGATTTCCTTCGTGTTGGCACCGGTCAGGATGGTCTGGCCGCGGCGTTCCAGTTCGGTCTTGAGCAGCCATCCGGCGGCTTCGTCGAGCTGGCGCTCCATCAGCGTGGGCATCAGGTGGATGACCGTCACCTGCATCCCGCGCAGGTTGAGGCCGTGCGCCGCCTCAAGGCCCAGCAGGCCGCCGCCGATGACAACCGCGCTGCCGCCCTTGCCCGCCGCGGCCACCATCTTGTCGACATCGTCGAGATCGCGGAATGTCACCACCCCGTCGAGATCCTTGCCCGGTACCGGAATGATGAAGGGATCGGAGCCTGTGGCGATCAGCAACTTGTCGTAGGGTTCGATCCGACCCGAAGCGGCCACGACGCGCTTGTGCTCGCGGTCGATGCTGTCGACCTTGTCGCCCGACACCAGCGTGATGCGCTTGTCGTCGTACCATTCCTGGGTATTGATCACGATCTCGTCGAAGGTCTTCTCCCCGGCGAGAACCGGCGAGAGCATGATGCGGTTATAGTTCACGCGCGGCTCGGCACCGAAAATGGTGACATCGAACCGGCCCGGATCGCGTGCCAGAATTTCCTCGACCGCACGGCAACCGGCCATGCCGTTGCCGATCACCACGAGCCGCTCCCGGCTGCTGCCGGAGGGCGACCCCTTCTCGAAGTTCATCGGTGCATTCACGTCACGTCTCCGTTCGTAACGCGCACACAAAAAAACCGCCTCGTGCCTGTCCCGGTCGGGAGAGGTACGGGCGGCTTCGGTGCCACGCGTCTGTAAGTCTGATACGAGGCGCTGATTTCGTCCATCAGTGGACGGCGCTTTCTCGCTGACGCAGTGTTTAACCGATTCGCGCCATCGGGGGCAAGCGGGTTTTTGCACTGCAGCAGGAAAAGTCCTGGGCAGGCGATCACCTCCCCTCTCCGACCAGGACCGGAAAAGGAAGGTGACGCAACAGGTTACCAGCTCTTGTAAGGCAAAAACTTCCCGCTCATCACCACTTGCACACGGTCGCCTTTTTCGTGCGCAACGCGGTTCACTTCCATGTCGAAATCGATGGCGCTCATGATGCCGTCGCCGAATTTTTCCTGCACCAGCTCCTTGAACGCCTCTCCGAAGACGCCGGTGATCTCGTACCAGCGGTAGATGCACGGGTCGGTCGGCACGGTACGGGGGAAGTCCTTGGTCGGGTATTCGCTGAGGACAATCGCCGCCTCTGCCGGAAGACCGAGGAAATCGACGACCTTGCCCGCCACATCGGGCAGCAGGCTGTTCATGCCGAGGCACGCCGAAGTCACGAAGACTTCGCTCAGCCCGGCGGCTTCGGCGATGGCCGCCCAGGTAATCTTGCTTTCGCGCATCTTGGCGCGGATCATCGTCGTCACGTCTGCCTTGGTCATCATCGTGCAGTCTCCTCGGTCTGGATTTTCGAAGGTTGAGGGCGATCCGCCTGCCCTTCCCGCGTCAGCAGCGATGCCGCGAGAGCGAGCGCCAGCAGCGCGCTGATCGCCTGCCAGAGCCGCTCGGGCCGGCGTGCCAGCCACGGGCGTTGCTCAGGCGCGAAAAGCGCGGTGTTGGGGTGGGTCAGGTCGTAGATGAATTCGGACAGTTCGCCGTAGCGCTTCGCCGGATCGACCGCGACGGCGCGGGCAATGGCAGCGTCCACCCAGGCCGGAACGTCCGGATTGCGCTCGCTCGCCGGCACATAGACGAGCCGCCCCTGCGCCGCGCGTGTGGTGGCATTCGACAGGCGCGGACCGTAAGGCAGTTCGCGGGTCACCATGTAATAGGCCATGGCGCCGAGCGACCACAAATCGGACCAGCGCGTGGCGGGCTGGCCGAGCCATATCTCGGGCGCGGTGAACTGCAGGGTGCCGGCAAACATCGCATCGCTGACGGGGCCGGCGATTTCATCGAGCCCCGCCACTTGCGCCGATCCGAAGTCGATGATCGTGGCCGTCCCTTCGCCATCGATGATGACATTGGCGGGCCGCAGATCGCGGTGGACGATCTCGCGCCGGTGCAGCGCCTGCAGGCCCGATGCGATCTGCTTCACGATCGAGCGCACCGCCACCAGATCGGTCTCGTGCTGCTGGTGCGTCCACTGTTCCAGCGTCGCGCCTTCGACGTAGGCGGTGACGGCGTAGGCATGGCGGCGCGAGGCACGCGCCGGCGGCGCCTTGAGAACATGCGGATGACTGATACGCCGGGCCACCCATTCCTCCAGCATCAGCCGCCGCAGTTCGGCTTTGTCGCTGCCGTGCTCGGTGGAAGGGACCTTGATAGCGACGCGCTCGCCGGTGGCCCGATCGCGAGCGAGATAGACGTGACTGCGATGCCCGGCGTGCAGTTCGCGGATAATGGTGAAGCCCTCGAAGTCCCGCCCGGCCGTCAGCTGCGGCGCAGGCGGAAGCGCGGCTTCCTCTCCGGCAATGTCATCGAGCCCGCCTTGCGGCAGGCTGTCGATACGCACCAGTTGAACAGTGAGGTTATCCTCGCTACCCGCCGCGAGTGCCGCGTCGCACAGTGCGCGTGCTACGGTATCGAGATTATCTCCGGCACACGCCTCGATAATTACCCGGTCGTCGAGAACCTCATGCACGCCATCGGTGGAGAGCACGAAGACATCGCCCACCGCTACCGGCAAGCGTCTGTGATCTATCTCGACATGCCGGTCAGAGCCCATGGCCCGCGCCAGAAAGCTGACGCCGCCGCCAAGGTTCAGCCGGTGCGGTTCGGTCAGAGGTTCGAGGCCGCCGCCCGAGACACGGGCGATCCGCGAGTCCCCGATGTGAAAGAGCCAGGCGCTGCGGCCCTTTAGGACCAGAGCGGAAAGAGTGCAGACCATCCCCCGCTCGCGCGCCTCGTCCGACAGGTTGCGCGCGCCGCCCAGATTCTGGGCGTGCATCCAGGAATTGGTCGCTGCAATCACCCGCTGGCCACTGGTCGATACCGACCAGGCCTCGGATGTCGCGTAGTAGTCAGTGAGGAAGGATTTGACGGCGGTTTCAGCGCCCGTCGCCCCGAGCGGGCTGGTGCTGATGCCATCAGCAATGGCGACCGCAATGCCCTTGGTCGCCAGCATGTCGGCCTCCGGCACGAGGGCACCATGGAAGTCCTGATTGGCTTCCTTGGCGCCGGCCGTCGAGAACTGGCCGATTGTGACGGATAGCGGGGTCTGCATCGCCGGATAGAGTGACCGGGAGAGCAACTGGGATGCCCTCCCGGTCACGCAGCCAAGGGGATAGGATCAGGCTGCGATCTTGACGACGCGCTTCGGCGACGTGCGCACGTGCGTGGTGTAGAGCATGAGACCGGTGAAGGTCAGACCGCCCACGAGGTTACCGAGGACAACCGGCAGCTCGTTCCACAGCAGGTAGTCGCCGATGGTGAAGTTGCCGCCGAGCATCAGGCCGACCGGGAACAGGAACATGTTCACGATCGAGTGTTCGAAGACCATGTAGAAGAAGAGCATGATCGGCATCCACATGGCGACGACCTTTCCGGTCACCGAAGTCGAGATCTGCGCACCGACAACACCGGTGGAGACCATCCAGTTGCACAACATGGCGCGCACGAAGATCGTGAGCCAGCCCGCCGCGCCAAAGGCCGCGTAGCCAACGGTGCGCTTTTCACCCATTGTCGCGAACTTCTGGCCGACCACGTTGACCTCGTCCGCAAAGCCGTAGGTCCAATAGATCGCCATGAGCACGGCGGTGGTCAGCGCGCCGGCGAAGTTGCCGGTGAACACCAGCCCCCAGTTGCGCAGCACGCCGCCCCAGGTGCAGCCCGGACGCTTGTCCCACACGGCCAGCGGGCAAAGCACGAAGACGCCGGTCAGAAGGTCGTATCCCAGCAGGTAGAGCATGCAGAAGCCCACCGGAAACAGGATCGCGCCGGCAAGCGGCTGGCCGGTCTGCACGTTGATGGTCACTGCAAAGGCTGCGGCAAGGGCCAGCGTGGCGCCCGCCATGTAGGCGCGGACCAGCGTGTCCTTGGTCGACATCATGATCTTGGACTCACCGGCATCGATGAGCTTGGGTACGAATTCAGATGGTGCGAGATATGCCATGTTCGATTACTCCCTGTCTTGCCCCGGAATCAGTAGGAAAAGGAAACCTGCAGCCAGAGCTTCTCGGTGTCGGTGCCGAAGTTCTTGGCGGTGTAGTTCGCGTACTTGAGAAGGAACGGGTAACCGCCGAGCTTGAAGGTCATGATGGCGTCCCATTCGTGGCCGTAGTCGATGCTGCCGAAGTCGCTCTTGAACTCGTGGTAGATCACGGTCGCGCCCACGCCCTTGAACGGACCGGCATCGCCGATCTTCGCCGAGGCGGCACCGAAGTAATCACGCAGGCCGGTGGCCGGCGTGGTCAGGAACAGGTCGGCCCAGCCGTTGAAGGCGTGCGCGGTGGCCAGCGGCGTCTGGAACGCGGCCACGCCATCGTCACTGCCCAGTTCCTCGTAACCCGCCTTGAGACCGAATCCGGCGACGCTGACACCGAGTTCGGCATCGATGTATTCGGCGGAATAATCGACCGGGTTGAGCTCGAAATCCTGCTGGGTGGCATAGCGCAGCTTGAAATCCAGCGTCACGGCATCGCCCAGCGGCAACTTGCCGGTCGCCATTGCGCCGAACGTCTTGCTCGAAAAGGCGATGCGGGTGTCATAGTCGAGCAGATAGGCGAAACCGACGATCTTGACCGGCTTGGCATCGACCGTGGCGTTCACGAGGATAAGGTCGCCGTCGAAATGCTCGTTGGGGCTATCAATGCCGAAGATGGTGCGCTGCGAGATCGAGTAGGTCGCATCGAGCGAGAGCGGACCGAACTTCGCCTCCCCGCGCACGGCGTCGAAGGTCTGCTCGTTCTGGCGCCAGCCGACATTCCCGACAAAGCGGGCATCGTCGAGGATGATGCGCTGGCGGCCCAGCGTAACCTTGAGCCCCTTGCCCTTGTAGGAGGCCTGCAGGCGATTCAGTTCGACGTTCTGCGGATCGGCCACGACCGAATAGGGCTCGGCACCGAGGTAGCCGTTGTTGCCCGGAATGGTGTCGTTGTAGTTGTCGACGATAGCCAGCGTGCTTTCGGCTTCGGCGAGGAACGACAGGTTGTGAATGGTCGCTTCAGCGCCGGCTCGCATACGGAAAGTCAGCGCATCGGCATCGAGGCCCAGATCGTCCTGATCGACATGTTCCCAGCGCAGGGTGCCGTCGATGATCGGGTCGATGGTGAGATTGTCACTGACGACGACGGGATCGCCGGTCTTGGCCGCGGCAGGCGCGGCGATAGCAAACGAGGCGGTGGTGGCAGCAAGTGCGGCAAGCGAAAGTACAGTCTTCATAGCGTAGCCCTCCGATGGGCGCCCTTCCCCCGGGCACCCGTTCCAAACTGGATCGAAGGCAGACGCCATTGCCCGCCGGTGTTAATCCTCTCCCGGGCTGCTTCCGGCCCCTTGACTTGCGCTTCGCACGGCGGGCGCCCTTGCCCGTCCGCCGCCCCCTCATGAGCGAGCGCTGGTATTGTCCTCAGGCCGCCTTCGCAGCGGGCCCGTGGTCGTATTCGGCCAGGAAGTGCAGCACTTCCTGCCGGTATTGATAGAACTTCGGATCATCGAGCAGCGCCTTGCGGTCACGCGGGCGCGGAAGATCGACCTTGAGAACCTTTCCGATGGTGGCGTTGGGACCGTTGGTCATCATCACCACCCGGTCAGCCAGCAGGATCGCCTCGTCGACATCGTGGGTGACCATGATCGCGGTCACCTTGGTGCGGTTCCACGTTTCCACCAGCACGTCCTGCAGATCCCAGCGCGTGAGGCTGTCGAGCATGCCGAAAGGCTCGTCGAGCAGCAGCAGGCGCGGGCTGAGGGCAAAGGCGCGGGCGATGCCGACGCGCTGGCGCATGCCGTTCGACATTTCCGCCGCCATCTTGTCCTTGGCATCGCCGAGCCCGACGCGGTCGAGGTAGTAGTCGACGATGTCGCGGCGCTCGGTCTTGCTCGCGTGCGGATAGACCCGCTCGACGCCCAGCGAAACGTTCTGGCGCGCGGTAAGCCATGGCATCAGGCTCGGCGCCTGGAACACCACCGCCTTGTCCGGCCCGGCGACATCGATCTCGCGATTATCGAGGACGATGCCCCCCGCGCTGATCTCGTTGAGGCCGGCTGCCATCGTCAGAACCGTGGACTTGCCGCAACCCGAGTGGCCGATCAGCGAGATGAACTCGCCCTTGTCCATTAGCAGGTTGAAGTCCTCGACTACGGTCAGCGGGCCCTTGGGTGTCGGGTAGACCTTGTTGAGCTTGTAGAATTCAAGGTAGCGCCGCTCGACCGCGGACTTGCCCGCCTCCAGATAGGCGCTGGGAAGTTCGGCTTCCTTTCTGGCCGCAAGAAGGTCCAGCGGCGTTACTTCGGGAAGCGCCACGCTGCTTTCGCCGACGCTGGAACCCGCTTCGTTGAGCGCGCCAAGATAGCCGACAATCTGCTTGCGCAAGTGCTGGTAATGCACATCGTCGTTGACGGCTTCCCGGTCGCGCGGGCGCGGCACGTCAACGGTGTAGATCTGCCCGATCCTGGCGGCAGGCGCGGGCGTGAGCACCGCCACGCGGTCGGCCAGCAGCAGCGCCTCATCGACATCGTTGGTCACGAGGATGATGGTGCGCTTCTCCTCCTTGCGGATGCGTTCGATCTCATCCTGCAGCTTGGCGCGGGTCAGTGCATCGAGGGCGGAAAGCGGTTCGTCGAGCAGCAGGATTTCCGGCTCCATGGCCAGAGCCCGCGCCACTGCCACACGCTGGCGCATACCGCCCGAAAGCTGCGCCGGCTTGCGGTCCATCGCATGGCCCAGACCGACCAGTTCCACTTTCTGCTTCACCAGCGCGGCCCGCTCTTCCTTGCTGCGGTCCTGATGGACGGCATCAACGGCGAGCGCGACATTCTTCTCCACCGTCAGCCAGGGAAACAGCGAGTAGGACTGGAAGACCAGACCGCGATCCTTGTCCGGCCCCTTGATCTGCTTGCCGCGCAGCAGGATCTCGCCTGCATCGGGCTCGATCAGCCCGGCGATCGAAGAGATCAGCGTGGTCTTGCCCGCCCCCGAGAAGCCGAGGATGGCAATGAACTCGCCTTCCTCGACATCGAGGTCGATGCCGTCGAGCACCTGCGTCTCTCCCCCGGCCTGACCGGTGTAGGACTTGGAGACACCCTTGAGCGAGAGGATCGTGGTCATGGTCTTATTCCCTTGCCGAGAGGCGATCAGGCGATGCGGTTGCGGCTGGCGAACTTCTCGACGCCCATCATGATCCGGTCGAGCAGGAAGCCGATCAGGCCGATCACGATCACCGCGAACATGATGCGGGCGAGCGACTGGCTGGAGCCGTTCTGGAATTCATCCCACACGAACTTGCCGAGGCCGGGGTTCTGCGCGAGCATTTCCGCAGCGATCAGCACCATCCAGCCCACGCCCAGCGAGAGGCGCATGCCGGTGAAGATGTAGGGCAGCGACGAAGGCAGCACGAGCTTGGTGAGCTTGGCGAACCAGCCCAGCTTGAGCACGCGGCCGACATTGAGCAGGTCCTTGTCGATCGAGGCCGTGCCCACTGCGGTGTTGATCAGCGTCGGCCACAGCGAGCAGAGCATCACCACCAGCGCGGAGATCACGAAGGCCTTGGGCAGGATCGGATCGACGCTGGAGATCATGGCCGAGATCACCATGGTCACGATCGGCAGCCAGGCGAGCGGGCTGACCGGCTTCATGATCTGCACCAGCGGATTGATCGCGGCGTTGAACATCGGCGAAAGACCGGCAGCCAGCCCGATGGGCACCGCGAAGACAGTGGCCAGAACGAAGCCGAGCGCCACGGTTTCAAGCGAGGTGATCACCTGGTCGAGGAAGGTCGGCGGCCCGGCATAGTCGAAGGCCATGGCCTGCGTGCCGGCAGCAATGCGGGCTTCCTGCGCGGCATAGAATTCCGCCTTGGCCTCGTTCGAAGCCTGCCATTCACCGAACAGCGAGGCGCCCTGTTCGGCGACCTCGACAGGCCCCGGCAAAGCGCCGAGCGAGGTATCGACCTGCGGGGCCAAGGCCGCCCAAAGCGCCAGGAAGGCAACAATCCCGAGGACCGGGGCAATCAGCCCCTTGCCGAATTTCGCAACCGCTTCCTGCAGCTTGCTGGAATAGGCTGCCGGTGCGGGCTGCGAGGACCGGCTCTTGGCTGCCGGCTTTTCGCTCGCTTTCACGGTCACTGTATTCTCCGTTTCGGTCTTAGCCAGGTCGGCAAATGCAGTTGCCATGGAAATTCTCCTCGGGATTAGGCTGCAATCAGTTTCCGGTCACGCCGGAAGCCGTCACGCGCTGGCCTTTCTTGAGGCCGATCTTGAGTTTGGCGAGATAGCCGTTGGGCTGCTTGCCATCGTAGGTGATGCCATCGATGAAGCCGCTCTGTTCGCCCCGGAAACCGTCGGTTTCGGGGATGGCCGCCGCAGGGATCTTGCCGTCTTCGGCAAGGCTCTTGGCCGCGGTCAGGTAGAGGTCGGGGCGATAGACGGCCTTGGCTTCGTCGAAATACCACTGATCGTCGTGGCCTTCGGGGATCTGCCCCCAGCGGCGCATCTGCGTCATGTACCAGATGGCGTCTGAGTAGAATGGATAGCCCGCGAACTTGTCGAAGAAGATGTTGAAGCCCGGCGCCTCGCGGGTATCGCCCGGTTCGAACGTGAACTTGCCGGTCATCGAAGCGGCGATCACGTCGTAGTCGGCGCCCACGTAGTTCGGCTGCGAGAGTATCTTCACCGCTTCGGGGCGGTTCTTGCCGCCATCGGCATCGAGCCACTGCTGGGCCCGGATGATGGCGCGCAGCATCGCCTTGGTCGTCGCCGGATACTTCTCGGCGAAGTCCTTGCGCAGGCCGAAGACCTTCTCCGGGTTGTCGTGCCAGATTTCGTCGTCGGTGATGATCGGCACGCCGATCTTCTTCTGCACCGCGGCCTGGTTCCACGGCTCACCCACGCAGTAGCCCTCGATGGTACCGGCTTCGAGCGTCGCGGGCATCTGCGGCGGCGGCGTGACCGAGAGCTGCACATCGGCATCGACCGTGCCGCCCACGTCGCCGGGCGTGTAGAAACCGGGGTTCAGACCGCCGGCGGCAAGCCAGTAGCGCAGTTCGTAGTTGTGGGTGGAGACCGGGAAGACCATGCCCATGTTAAAGGGCTTGCCCTGCTGCTTGAAGCTGGCCACGACCGGCTTCAGCACCGAGGCCGAAATCGGGTGCTTGGGCTTGCCGCCTTCCATCGGCAGGTCCGGCTTCACCATGCTCCAGACCTTGTTGGAAACGGTGATCGCGTTGCCATTGAGATCGAGGCTGAGCGGGGCGATGAGGTCGGCCTTGGTGCCGTAGCCGATGGTCGCGGCGATCGGCTGTCCGGCGAGCATGTGCGCGCCGTCGAGCTGTCCGCCGATGACGCCGTCGAGCAGAACCTTCCAGTTCGCCTGCGGCTCCAGAGTGACGTTCAGGCCCTCTTCGGCGAAAAATCCCTTTTCCTTGGCGATGGCGAGCGGGGCCATGTCGGTGAGCTTGATGAAGCCCAGCTTGAGAACGGGCTTTTCGACCGCTCCGGCGGCTGCCGCAGCCGCCGCATCACCCGAAGGCGCATCGCTCTTGCTCCCGCAACCTGCCAGCGCAACGCTCGCCAGCAGCGCCACAACCGCTGCCCTGCGCGTAAAACCAAAACCCCGATTCATGCTCATCGAAACCAACCCCAAGTCCCCTGCGACAAACACGAAAAAACCGCCTCGACGCACGTCCCTCAGGGACTACATCGGGCGGCTGCGTTGCCACTGATTGCTGAAAGCACAGACCGGTTCTGATCCGCTCCCATCCTTGGGAGGCACCGTCCTGTGTTGCTCTTTATTTAAGCGATTCGCTGGTTTGGCGTAAAGCCCTTTTTTGCAGCGCAGCAGCGAAAAGATTTCAGGGCAGGCCTGAAAGATACCCTTCGATGTCATTCGGATCGAACACCACGCCATCGAAGAAAGTATTTTTTTCCAACATGATGGACCCCTGCTGCGTACCCACCACAGTCGATGATTCGAGGCTGCCCTCGACCTTGGAACTGGCGCCCGGAAGCGGCGCTCCGGTCCCCAAAAGTGCACTGCGGTACACATCGGGGCGGAACACGCCGGCCGCCTTGCGGCACTCCTCGACGTCGAACGGCGTCCCGTCCCAGCGCACCATCTGGGTGTAGAGCCACTCGGCCTGGCTGACCCACGGAAAGTTCGCCGCCTCCCGGTGCTGGAACATGAAATCGGGGTAGTGAACCAGCGGCCCCTCACGGGCGATGAGAAGCTGGTCGGAGATCGCCTTGCGGATCAGATCGGCCGAGCCGTCGAGGTACTCCGGACGGGCCAGGATATCGGCATTGCTATCCCAGTTCTCGGGATCGACGAAGTGTTCGCCGGCCCGGCACAGGGCCCGGATAAGCCGTTCGACAACCTCGCGTTTCTCCTCAAGAACGTTCTGGCGCATGGCCAGCACCTTCTCCACACCGCGGCGCCATATCTGGGCGGTGGACAGGACGATTTCCCCCACGCCGCGCGACACCGCCACGCTGTTCCAGGGTTCGCCCACGCAGATGCCATCGACCTCGCCCTGCTTGAGCGCATCGGCGCAGAACGGCGGCGGCACGGTGGAGATATCAACGTCGTGATCGGGCCGGATGCCGCATGCGGCCAGCCAGTACCGCAGCATGTAGTTGTGGCTCGAATAGCGATGAACGACACCGAACGTCAGCGGCTTGCCGGCCTTGAGCCGGTCAGCCGCAATCGTCTTGAGCGCCGCGCCCACTTCGACAGGAGATCCGATACCGCCTTCGCCTCTGACCTGACGCGCAAGCTCCGGGCGCAAAGTGATCGCGTTGCCATTGAGGCCCAGCACGAAAGGCGCCGAAAGCGGCTGCGCCGGCCGGCCTCGCCCCAGCGTTGCGGCAATCGCCAGCGGCGCGATCATGTGCGCGGCATCGCTGTGCCCGTAGAGCAGCCGGTCGAGTACCGTTGCCCAGCTCATGTCCTTGACCAGCCTCAGCGAGACGCCCGCTTCCTCGGCAAAGCCATGCTCATGCGCGAGGATCGGCAGGCAAGCGTCAACCAGAGGCAGGAACCCGATTGTCAGCTCGGTATTCACGTCGATCGATCCCCCAGACTTTCCGGTGCCATCAGCCGTTCCCCATCAGCTTGTGGGCGGTCACGATGGCCTCGGCAATATCGGCGATGCGCTTGCCCTGATTCATCGCCGCCTTGCGCAGTTCGGCATAGGCCTTGGGCTCGGGCACCCCCTTGCTATCCATAAGAATACGCTTTGCCTTGTCGATGGTCTCGCGCTCGGCGAGCTTGCCCTTTGCGTCGGCAAGGTCCTGCTGGAGGCGCGAGAAGGCATTGAAACGCCGCACCGCAAGATCGAGGATCGGCCGGATCCGGCCCGGTGCCAGACCGTCGACGACATAGGACGAGACCCCGGCCTCCACCGAAGCGGCGATCGATTCATCATCCGATTCGTCGACGAACATCGCGATGGGCCGCTGCAGCGCCCGGCTGACTGCAAAATACTCTTCCAGCACGTCGCGCGAGGGGTTCCCCAGGTCCATTAGCACGATATCGGGCGCGATTTCCCCGATGCGTGCCAGCAGTCCGCGCCGCTCTGTCACCACGAACAGTTCGCAATCATCGAACGTGGCCAGCCCCTCCTGAATAATGGAGGCGCGCGCGGCACTTTCGTCGATGATGGCAATGCGCATGGCGAGCTTTGTGCAGCGCAACAGCGCCCGTGGCAAGAGCCCTCGATGAATGGCCATCCCGCCACAATGCACCCGAAACGGAGCGAGTTCGCATAAACGCTACAAGCCCTTGCCACTAAACTGCTGCCCAGAGCCGCGGAGCCGGGAACCCGCCGACCGCGGGCAATGTCCCTCCTGTTCGGGAGCCACGCCTTGCACCGCACAAAAGCCCCCGGCCATTCTTTTCAGACATCTGGCGCGATACCGGGCTCCTGCCCGCATGCTTGATCCGGCTCCTGCCGAGCCTCCCGGCGTGATCCTCGTTTTGGGCGGCGGCATTGCCGGGCTTGCTGCCGCGGACAGGCTCTCCCGCGCAGGCTGGCGCGTCCGGGTGATCGAGCGCGCGCCCCGCCCAGGTGGGATGCATCAGGCCTACACCATCGGTGGCTACACCTTCGACGCCGGATCGATCTTCTACGAGGAAAACGCCGCCCTCTTCGATCTGGCGCCCGGATTGCGCGACATGTGCCCTTCCGTATCACGCCGGCAACGGCGCATCGCGCCCGACGGGAGCGTCCGCCACTATCCCTTCGAATCGCGCGAATTGCGCGGCCAATCCGCTTTGGCTCTGGTCCGTATGCTGATCGACCTGCTCTGGTCGAGACTCGCCGTGCCCCGCGACGGGACTCTGGACGCCATCGCACGCAAGCGGCTTGGTCGGCGCCTTTTCGAGCAGACTGGCCTTGCCGCCTACATCACGCGGTTTCACCATGTGTCACCTCGCGAGATCGACGAAACCTTCTTCTTCCACCGCATGGCTTTTGTCGCCCGCGCGTCGCGGCTGCGGAATCTCATCCCTTTCCTGCTGCGGACAAGGACGCGGCCGCGACCATCGCTGCGTGTCCGCCCGCACGAAGGGTTCGCACCGCTTTTCAACAGCATCGTGAAGCGCCTGGCAGCGCAGGGCGTGGCCTTCCGTTTCGGCGAAGAGCTGCTGTCGCTACAGCGCGAAAGCCGGTTGTTTCTGGTGCGCACCACTTCCGGAATCTGCCGCGTCGAGGCCGTGGTCAGCACCATTCCGCTCGACAGTCTGCACCGCGCGCTGTTCGGCACATCGAGCGGCCTCGTGTCGCTGGACATGACCACGCTTTTCCTCTCCGCCGCCAGTCTCGACAGCGGGTTGGGCAACGTTCTCTACAATTTCCACGGTTCGGGTGAGTGGAAGCGCGCGACGATCTATTCCCGCATTTACGCCACCCCACAAACAGACCGCGAATTTCTGGCTGTCGAAACGACAATCCCGCCTGGAGGACACCACGATCCGCAGCGCGCCTTCGAGGCCTTTCGCGCGCATATGGACAGCCTTGGCCTTGCCAGTGACCTCAGGCTGGAAGGGAATGTTCGGGTCGAGAACTGCTACCCCCTCTACCGGCACGGCTCGAGCGGGACGATTGCCCGCGTCATCGAGCGGATTTCACGGACCGGCATCGTCCTCGCGGGCCGGCAAGGCCGCTTCGAATATCTGCCCACATCCAGCGGCGTGATCCGGCGTGTAGTCGAAGAACTGGACGCTGCTGCGCTGCCCGCCTTCCAATCAAGTCCAGCGACATGAGGCGCCGATGACCGAACTGCTCACTGCCGACCGGCAATGGAAGGCTCAAGACGTTCAGCCTCCCTCACTCTCGACCGGTCACAGCCCTGCCCGGGTTCGCATCTTCAATGTGAAGTACAGCCCGAACCTCGGCGACGGGTTGCTCGGCGAATGCCTTGAACGGGCCCTGATCGATTGCGGTGCATCGCCGGACACGTGGTCGGTCGATCTGGCGGGACGGACCTCTTACGCTGCGGGCACGCAGGCCCGATCGATGCAGCTGCGCGTTCTAGGGGCCATTCCGGCTCCCCTGCGGCGCCTGGCGGTGCGCGCGCCGCTCGCCATTCAATCGCGCCGCAAGTGGCAACCGCACTACGGCAAGGCGCTGGACGAAGCCGACTGCATGGTGATCGGCGGCGGCAACCTGATCACCGATCTCGACCTCAATTTCCCGACCAAGCTTGCGCTCGCCGTCGAGGAAGCCGCCCGCCGCAATTTCCCCGCATTTCTCTATGCCTGCGGCGTGTCGGGAAACTGGAGCCCGAAAGGCCAGACCCTGCTGCGATCGGCACTCGATAAGAAGGTCATTCGCCGCGTTTTCGTGCGGGATGAACGCTCGTGGCAGCTCTGGAATCGCCTCGCCGGGATCGCCCATGGCCTCGAAGCCACTGTCGTTCGCGACCCCGGCCTCCTCGCGTCCGAACGCTATGACCTGCCGGTTCAGCTCGGGAATGCAGACAGGCCGACAATCGGCATCAATGTAACCAGCCATCTGGCTCTGCGATATCACGCCGATGATCCCCCTTCCGCCAAGGCGCTGAACGACTGGTATCTGGACCTATCGCGGGCCCTGATCGCCAAGGGTTGCCGCATCGCGGTCTTCACCAACGGCACGCCCGAAGACCGAGCCTATGCCGCACGATTGCGACCGGCCTTCGCTGCGATGGGCGATTGCGGGACCGTCAGCTTCCCGGAGGCTTGCACCCCCGGGGAGCTGACGCGCGTGATTGCCGGGCTCGATGGACTGGCCGCGTTCCGCATGCATGCCGTGATCGCCGCCTATTCCTGCGGTGTGCCCTTTCTTGCTCTGACCTGGGACCCCAAGCTCGACAGCTTCGTGCGGTCGGTGGACCGCGACGCATGGCTGTGCCAGCCGGTTCAGACTGCGGGCGCTGTTGCCGCAGACCGGCTGATAGCAGCCACACAGCAAGGCATCCCGGAGGCCGAACGCAAGCTGGCGATCGCGCAGGCCCGGCGCGACGTCGCCATGCTCCATGCGGAAATCGCCAACGCCGTGGCCCGACCATGAAGCGACGCGCTCTGCCCTTGCTTCTGTGTCTTGCCGCAACCGCCGGTTCCGCCTCGCCTCCAGCCTCGCCTCCGGCCTTGCGACCCGGTGCAATTCGCCTCGGCGGAGCATCCAACTTCTCGCAAGGATGGAGTGAGGACACCCGGCAGGCCACCCTCAAACTGAAAGTGCCCCGCCTGCGCGACAGCATTCGCTGGGCCGAGGTCGAGCGCACGCCGGGACGCTTCACCTTCGACAAGCCCACGACGACATGGCCGGACCGCTTTGCCGGCACAGGTGTTGCGATCACGCTGACTCTCAACTGGGGCAACCCGCTCTACGATGACGGCAAGACCCCGCATTCGCCGCAGGCGCTGGCCGCATTCGGTCGCTTTGCCGCTGCCACGGTCGCACGGTTTCCGCAGATCGACACGCTGGAGATCGGCAACGAGGTCAACGGCCAGAACTTCGTGAACGGCCCCGTCCGCGACGCCGGTTTGCCGGACCGTGGGCGCTATCACCTCGCCATGGTGCAAGCAGCGGCTGAGGCAGTCAACAAGGTACGGCCCGACGTGCAGGTTATCGGCGGCTCCACCCATTCGCTGCCCGCCGGTTTTCTCTGGCCCCTGCTGGAGCGCCCCGGAGCCTCGGCCATCGAAGGGCTGGCGCTCCATCCCTACACCACGCCGATCGACCAACTTCCCGCGCAAATCGGCTTCCTGCGAGGCCACGGCCGCGTCCGCCGCTTGCCTCTCTACATCACCGAATTCGGCAGCGAGGACCCGCGCCGCGCTGCGGACGATCTCGTTCGTGGCTACACCATGCTCGCCGCCCTCGGCATCACCGAGATGGACTGGTACCCGCTCAACGAGCGCGGCGACGGCATGGTCCCGCTGATCCGCCGCGACGGAATGCTGACAGCGGCAGGTGAGGCATTTCGCTTCGTGCAGACGCGGTTGCGCGGGCGGGCAGTGCGTAATGTCAGCCCCGATCCGTTCACATTCGCTTACACCTTCGGAGAGGACATCGTGGTTGTCTGGGGCGCGGCGCGGCCTCTCGCGGTCGATCCCGCAACAGTCCGGGTCTTCGATGCTCGCGGCGGGCGAGTCTCGCTCGGCCAGCTCGAATTGGCCGGGGACCGCGCCCTGATCCTGACCGGCACCGGTGTAACGGCGTCCGCCACATCCTATCGGCTGGGATGCTCCCCCCTGCTGGCCGACAGCTTCTACCAGTTCGCCTACCCGGACGCCGGGACAGCACGCGCGAAGCAGGACGGTTTCGAACGCTTCCTTCGCATCGATGGACGCGAAATGCCCTTATCCGTGATGCCCGGCCAGCAGCACCGGGCGGTGCCCTGGACACCCTATCTTGGACACGCAGATCTGCGGGATTTGCGCCTGACAGCCGAAACAATGCTCCCCGCCGTCAAGGGCGGCGACGGCGCAATTGTTCACCGCTTTCGTGCCGATCGCGACAGCGCTTTACGGCTGGTCGCCACTTTCGCGGTCTCAAACAAGTCTACCGACGGCATATCCGTAAGCCTTGCCCGGAATGGCCGCACGCTCCTGACGCGTTCAGACACGGCGCCCATCCGCATCGACCACAAGATCGCGCTACGAAAAGGCCAATCGGTCGCGGTCGCCCTCTCTCCTCGCAAGAGTACGCGCGGCGACACGACCCGCTACCGCATCCAGGTGTTCGACGCCGACAAGTGCAAGCCTCACCGCTGATCGATTCGCGCTCGCCGCTCGCAGTGATCGGCGTTGCGGGTGAGAAATCGTCGACCAAAGACCCGGCAATTCGCACCGAACTGCGGACCTTGTTGCAGATTTTCCACGCGCCGCGCCGACCCGGAGATCCGCATTTATCCTTAGGCGACTGACCGGAGAAGCCTGTCGCTGCCGCATTTCGAACGGCACGGCCGGAGAGCGCCTCGGTCCATGGTTAACACTTTCGGACGTGCGCCATTGCAATCGTTACCAATTGCACCGCACCGCCTTTAAGCCGAATGCTAGGTATATGTATTCGCCCTTATAAAATATGAATAATATCCAAATACTGAAGCGTACTTCTTGGTTTACAGGCCTTAACCACGTTAATTCGTAAGCGGTTAAACGAACACCCGATAGCCGAAATCCGGACGCGGAAATCCGCGCCTGAATGCAAAACAAGATCAAAAATCGCTAGAGCTACGGGATCGCTTCATGACCAAGACGTATACGCCCCTGCCGACTGGCGGGGTGATTGCACCTGCATATTTCTACAATGATACTTATGAAAAGAAGCAATGGTATCTCGATGGGTCGCCACTTTCTGACTTGAGTATTGATGTTTACTCTGGCTGGAAAGACTACGACGGGACGGGCGTGAAGATCGGCGTCATCGATTCCCAGATCGACTTCCGGCACAGCGACCTGAGCAAGGCCTATGACACGTCGCTGGACTATAATTTCGCGCTCGGAACCGGCCAGATCAGCATCACCGACAGCACCGTGCCGTATTATCACGGCACTGCGGTCGCCGGCATCATCGCTGCGGAAGCGAACAACGCCAATGGCACGGCAGGCATTGCCTCGGGCGCGACGCTGGTCGGGCTGGGTATCGACTATGAATCGGGCGATGTCGTCGGGCAGATCGTCTCGGCCCTGAAGGCATCGGCCAGCCTCGACGTCGTCAACAACAGCTGGAGTTTCGTCTCCAATTTCGACGACGACTTCAACCGCCATCCCGAATACGGAGAAGCTCTCGAATACGTCGCAGAGCATGGGCGCGGTGGTCTCGGCACTTCGGTCGTGTTCGCCGCCGGCAATTCCGGCTCGGGCGGCTCGTCGAACTATCACAACTTCCAGAACTCGCCCTTCACCATCGCTGTCGGCGCAGTCGATCCGGACGGCTCGCCCTCCTCGTTCACGAGCCTGGGGGCCAATGTCCTGATCTCCGCCGCCGGGCGCGATGTCTTCACGACGACGATCAAGGATCGCTATGCCGACTACAACGGCACATCGTTTGCCGCACCGGCCGTGACTGCGGCCGTCGGCCTCATGCTCGAAGCCAATCCCGACCTGGGATACCGCGACGTCCAGCAGATCCTCGCCTACTCGGCGCGGCGCGATGGCCTGTCCGACGATGCCAACTTCGGCGACGGCTGGCGCACCAACGGCGCGACAAACTTCAACGGCGGCGGCCTGCACTTCAGCGATGCGTTCGGATATGGCTTCCTCAATGTCCACGACGCGGTTCGCCTCGCCGAGACCTGGACCAAGCAGCAGACCTACGCAAATCTCGCCAGTGTCAGCCAGTCGGTGGACATCGACCAGACGCTTGTGGCCGGCTCGAAGGACCATGCCTCTGCAACGATCGAGGTGGGCCAGAACATCGCCATCGAACATGTCCAGGTCGCGCTCGACCTGCGCTGGGCGGACACCGGCGACCTCGACGTCTATCTGACGTCACCCGACGGCACCACCGTGCGCCTGGTTTACGACCTGCCCTACGGAGATCGCGCCGGAGGCCTGCGCAACTTCGTGTTCGATTCCGTCGCGTCGCTCGGTGAGCAATCGGCCGGCACCTGGACCATCGACGTCTACAACCGCAATCCGCAGGCCACCGAAAAGGACGGCACGGCCATGTCCGGCCTGTTCCAGGACGCCACGATCACGATCACCGGCAGCAAGCAGGCCATGGCCGACGACACCTACGCCTATACCGACGAATTCGGCATGCTCTACAGCGGCAGCGACCTCGCCGCGCGCAGCACCCTGAAGGATACCGACGGCGGGATCGACACGATCAATGCCGCAGCCGTCACCGCGGGCTCGTTCATCGACCTGTCTGGTGGCATGAAAAGCAAGATCGCCGGGATCACGCTTGCTGTCATGGCCAACACCATCGAGAACGCGTTTTCCGGCGACGGCAAGGATACCCTGATCGGCAGCAAGGCCGACAACGTGCTACGCGCCGGACGCGGAGACGACACGATCTACTTCTCGTTCGGCAACGATGTGCTGGACGGCGGGCAAGGCAACGACCGCCTGATCGTGGATGCCAGCTTTGGCAGCATCACCGGTCGCGTCGACAGCGACGGCGCGATCACGATCTCGCTGCACGCCGAGGGCGTTTCCACCATCGCCGGCATCGAGACCTTCGTGTTCTCCGACGCCACCTATAGTTATGGCGACCTGCTGCAGATGTTCGAACATGGCGGCATTTCCATACCCCCGGTTGAGAACCGTCCCGAGCCTGACCCAGATCCCGAGGTGCCCGATAACGGCGATACGGAGCAAGGCAACGGGGAGGACCAAACGACTTCGCCGCAGATACCGGGCTCGTTCGACGAAACGACACGCCACTATGACAACAGCTTTTCCGGCGGCAACGCAGGGGAGAAGATGAAGGGAGGCGCAACGGCCGACCGGATCGACGGGAAGGGCGGCGACGACAAGTTGCTCGGCTATGCCGGAGACGACGCGCTCTACGGCGGCACCGGCGATGACCGCCTCTCGGGCGGCACCGGGCATGATTTCCTCGATGGCGGTTCCGGTGCCGACAGACTGTTCGGCGATGCCGGCAACGACAAGCTCCTCGGTCTCGACGGAGATGACCTGATCAAGGCCGGTGCAGGCGATGACTGGATAGAGGGCGGCGCAGGCCGCGACCGACTGTTCGGTGGGGATGGCGCCGACACGTTCGTCTTCGACATTGCCGATCTGGATGCGACCGATGTGATCTACGACTTCGACGCGGACGAAGGCGACCGCATCCTGATCCGGGGCCTTTCAGGCAACAGCACGGCCACCTTCGAATTCGAACGGCACGGCAGCAGCACGTCGCTCGAAATGCACCTTGACGGCGAGACCTTCGAGATCGCGCGCATCAAGGGCGACGGCATCGAGCACCTGGACACCGCGATGAGCATGAGCACTATCGAACTCGGCATCCTGATCGCCTGACGCGCTGCCACGATCGGCCGCAAGGCAGTCTGATGGGTGGCCGTTTCTGCGGCAGGGGCTCCGGCAATCCGGAGCCCCTTTTTCGTGCAAATTCTTCACCGAACAGCCCCGGAGCGGGACGAACAGGGCGAAGGCTGAGATAAAGTGCATCCGATATGAAGGCATCGGTCCGATCCGCACAGATCAAAAATTCCACAATGACATTAAATGTCATTCAGACCTTCAAGACAACACTTAAATATAAATACCTACCTTACATCCGTTACAGACATTCCTTTAGTTAACATCAAACAGCATAGGTATTACTAACGTTGCCAAGCATTACCGCCACTCCGTATCAGTAACGCACCTCAAGAGAGGCTCGATTCGCCGATAAGAACAACAGGGTTGCCGGCAACACGTGATCGAGAGCGCCATTCGTGGCGTGAATGGACACAGGGCAGCAAACTGAAAGGAAGTTCTGATGGCAGTGATTGGTCCAAATTCCGACGGCGAAATCGTCGGGGGCACGGCAGATGCGGATGTGATCGATGCAGGCGGTGGCACCGACGTTGTTCGCGCCGAAGGTGGGGACGACGTGGTCTACGGGGGTGCCAACCGCGACCGCCTATATGGCGGAGACGGCGACGACTACATCGACGGTGAGGGATCGAACGACAAGATCGATGGCGGCGCCGGTAACGATACCCTCCTCGGCGGCGGGCAGAACGATCGCATCTATGGCGGCGACGGCGACGACACGATCATCGGCGGCGATGACGACGACGTTCTCTACGGCGACAACGCCGGCGACGGCAATGACGCCGAAGGCGGCGCCGACACCTTCGTATTCGATGCCGATGACGGCACGGACAAGGTGTTCGACTTCGAGCACGGCATCGACAAGGTCATGCTGACTGACGGCGGTTCCTATACGCTCGCATTCAACGGTTCGGGCGACACGATCCTGACTTACGGCGCGACGACCGTCACCTTCTTCGACGAAATTCTCGACGCCAGCGATATCCTGGTGGCCTGACACCAAGTGGACGTACCCCCGTACGACCGCAAAGAACGGGGCGTGGACTGTCTGCCGCGCCCCGTTTTTCCTTGGCAGGCGATCTTCGGAACGGATCACCTCCGTTTCCGAGCTTCCTCCTTTTCCGGCCGCAGGCAACCAACGGTATCGTGCCTGCCAGCTACCCGCTTAGGTCAGGGAGGAATGCATTGAACGTCCACGCCGAGCATCATCCCGCTTCCAAGCCATATGCGCCGATGCAGTCCTCCGCAGGGCCCAATCTCTTCATTATCGGTGCCTCGAAATCGGGATCGAGCGCTCTGCATGCCTATCTCGCCGAACATCCCGACATCTGCATGAGTTCGGAGAAGGAACCGTGCTTCTTCGTCGATCAGGCCCATCTGCAATCCGCATGGCCGATCATGGCGCGGCGTCCGTGTTCGCACGACAAGGATGCGTACCTCGCGCTTTGGGATGACGGTGGGCAAGCTCGCTATCGCGGCGAAAGCAGCGTCTACTATTCGCAGGCCCCGCATCGCGGCGATGTCGCTGCCAGCATCGCCGCTGCCTGTCCGCAGGCACGGATCCTCTACACCGTTCGCGAGCCGGTGACCCGCGCCATCGGTCACTACTGGCAGCGCTACAAGGAATTCCAGGAGCCGCTGGACATCGAAGCCGCCGTGCGCACCAATCCGCTCTATCGCGACACCTCTGATTATGCGTTGCAACTGCAGGTCTACCGCAAGCATTTCGATCCATCGCAAATCCACGTGATCATTGCCGAGGACTTGCGCTCGAAGCGGCTGGAAACCCTGTCACAATGCTTCGACTGGCTAGGTCTTCCACCTCTCGCCTTCACGGCCTCGCAACTGGCGGACAAGCACCGCTCTCCGCCCACGAGCCGTCGTCAGCGCTTTCCCTTCGTCAGCACTATTCGCAATTCAGGCACCTGGGCCATGGCCCGCCGATACTTGCCTGAGATAGCCGTCCAGCGATTGCGCGCTTCCGCCACTATGTCGTTCGACAAGAAGCAGGTCGATGACAGCGCAGCCCGTGCCTATCTGGTCGAATATCTGGCGCCGCGCCGGGCCGAGTTCGAAGCCATGATCGGGCGCCGGATTACGGCCTGGGATGCGGCCTAGGCAGCGTCTTCACACATGACGGCGATACCCATCGTTCTGTTCTGGACGCTTGCACTCCATGGTCTGTTCAGCCGCAAGCCGATGCTGGTCTACCTCTTCTTCGCCACAATGCCGGTCGGTGCCTTCGCTGTCATCCCGACGTCCCTGACCGGAGGGCTGACGTTCACGCCGACACCCGTGATTGCGCTGCTGCTGATCGCCCGCACTTTCTCCGACCGTGATGGCCCCGCAGCCTTTCTCGCCCTTGCCTTGTTGCCGCACCGGCTGATGCTGCTCACGCTCTTCTGGGCCGCTGCAGCAGTGACGACGCTGTTCATGCCCCGCCTTTTCGCAGGTAAAGTCATGGTTGTGCCAATACGCGGCATCGTAAGCGCTGCTGCCCCCTTGCAGCCGAGTGCGCAGAATGTCTCGCAATTTGCCTATCTCTCTATCGCGATCCTCTCCGTCTTCGCCTTTGCAAGAATCCTTCGGTCGGCGGACATCCGGCAGCACGCACTCAAGGCCATGTGCCTGGGCGGCGGTATTGCCGTCCTGACCGGCCTGCTGGACTTCGCCAGCCAGTTTCTGCCAATCACGCCGGCGCTGGAGCCATTTCGCACGGCCAGCTACGCGTTGCTCACCGACATCGAAGTGCTCGGAGGCAAACGGGTCGTCGGCCTGATGCCCGAAGCCTCGTCCTACGGTGGCCAGTGCCTCGCCTTCCTGAGCGCCCTCTACTTCTACCGCCGCGCTATCGCCGATGGCCGGGTGCGCGAGATCTACGTTCCCGTCGTGCTCTGCCTGCTCGTGGTCTGCGCATGGCTGTCGACATCCACCGGCACCTACGTTGGCGTGGCCGTGTTCTTTCTGGTCGCAGCGCTGGAATGGTTCCTGCGGATCAACGCCGACGAACGCAGCGGTGCCGTACACCGTCGCACGCTGGGTGCCGAAACCACCGCAGCGGTCAGCTTGTTCATCCTGATCGGTATTCTGGCGATCGTACAGCCGCATATATTCGACCCTGTGCAGTCGATGGTCCAGCGGATGATCCTGGAAAAGCAGGAATCCACTTCGTTCACCGAACGCGGCATGTGGCGGACAGTCGCAACCGCTGCCCTTTCCGCAACCCATGGGCTCGGCGTGGGACTGGGCGGCACGCGGTCCTCCAGCAGCGTCATCGCCATATTCGCCTGCACCGGGATCATCGGCGGTTTGCTGTTCTACGGTTTCGTGCTGCAATGCCTGCTGCGCCAAGTCGCCGACCGAGAGCCAGAGCAGCGTATCCTGCTCTCGGCGTTCCGGTTCTCCTTCCTCCCCACCTTCGCCATTTCGCTGATGGTCGGCGACGCGATTTTCGGCGGTTTGACGGCTTTCGGGCTAGGCTTGGCCACGGCTCTTTCGGGACAGACAAATCCGCGATCAGTCCGGTGGTACGATTACCAGTCTTCCGAAAGTTCCCGCTCGAACGACTGCCTGCGCCGTTCCATGAGCCAGATGAACGCGTAGAGTAGGAGCCAGATCGGCCAGAGCAGTGCGTCGCGCCTGTCTCTCTGGCGCCGGCCCGGCAATGGCACCGGGCCCTGAATTCCAGCGAACCACTTTGCAGTCACGGACCAGCCGATCGCGTACAGCACTGCGGCGCTCAGCACCGTCTCAAGCATCGCGATGCCCTCCTACATTTCCAGGATCTTGCGAGGGTCCACACGGCCGCGCAGACAGTCAGCCACGGCCAGCACATTGCCTAGCAGGCGCCCCCGGCGGTCGACAAGCGGCTCGGGCTTCACGCTTCGCAGCGCATTGGCGAAGAGGTTCTTCGACATCAGGCGATTGCCAAAGTCGGCCCGCATGGTCCCCTTGCGCTTGAGATAGATAATGTTCGCAACCTGCGAATATCCCAGCCGCTTCCCCGAAGTCCGACCACCGCTGACGCCCAGATGCACGCCGGTTACGCTCGATGCCGCGATCATCCGCCCGCGCCGGCCAAGACGATTGGTGAAATCGACATCTTCCTGCCAACCGTAGAGCGGCAGGTTCTCGTCGAAACGCAGCCCGTCGGCGGCGGAGACGCGGATCGCCATGTTGCAGCCGTAAAGCTCATGGCGCTCGGTGATCGCGGGCGGAAAGGTGTGCTCTCTACCCGCAATGATCGCCTGCGCTTCCTCGATCGAATATCCGCCCCTCAAAACGCCGTCGGCCAGCAGATCGCCGGTAATTCCCACGAGTTTCGGGTTCACTCTGAAAAGCGCCTCGACAATGGCCAGATAATCAGGTGCCGGAATGAAATCATCGTCGAAGAAGACGATCACATCCGCGCGGTCTTGCAGAGCATCAAGAGCCCGGTTGCGCTGGCGGCATAACCCTTTTTCACCAAAGAGGACTTCCGGCGCCCCTCGCGCCTGATCCACGCCTGCAACATCCTGCGGTGTAACACTCGATACGACAATGCCATCGGCAGGCCGCGATTGATCAGCCAGAAAATCGATCGTGCGACACACCAGTTCCGCCCGGCCTATGGTCGCAATGACAACGAATATCCGCACGCTACGCCTCCCTGGGCACCAGCACACTACGCCGGATCTGCCTGAGCCCCTTCTTGAGCCAGAGCTGCAAGGGCCGCTCGACGGCCATGGCAAATAGTCCGGCGAGCACTGTGCAGGCAGCCGCTGTCAGCAGCACGGCGAGCACGGGCGACAGGCCTGTCCGGTAGGCCAGCCCCAACAAATACCCGCCGGTAATCTGATTGATCAGATAGAGCGGATAGGTCAGCAATCCGGCGACAGTCGCGAACCGCACAAACCGGGCGCCGGACCCCACCCGCATCAAGACGCAGGCGCTCATAAGCAGCGTCAGGATGCCCCAAGCCGCTGCGGCAAACGCGGGGTCCTGACCGAATGCGGAAACACCCAGGCTCGAGCGCGCGGCATAGTAGGTCGAGATCAGTCCCACCCCGAAATTGATCACGAACATGAGACTGTTCGCACCGACGCTGCGGCCCATGAATATCTGGTAGAGCGACGCGCCGGTAACGAAGTAGCAGTTCGTGGAAATCAGCGTGACCCGCAGCTTGTAGGAAGAGGCCGCGCCTGCAAGCCAATGGCCTGTCTTCCCGAGAGCTCCGGCTTCTCCGGCCAGTACAATGCACCAGAACACAAGGTTGAAGGCTGTCACCGCACCGGCAATCGCCGTTACCCGGCCTATCTTTCCCGCCTTGATGATGCCGAATACCACCGCATAGAACAGAGCCTCCGTCACCAGCGTCCAGACCGCGCCATCGACCCACGGCCCGACCGGAAACAGGACCATGGAGCGCAGAAAGCGCGGGGTGAGCTCGGCGACCGACAAGACCCCGCTCGCGAGCATCACCAGGCCCGAAAGCACCGTGAAGAACCACAGGGCCGGCACGATGCGGGTAAAACGCCCGATCAGAAAATCGGAGGCGGACTTGTCCTGCGCCGACATCAGGATGACGAATCCGGAGATCACGAAAAAGATCTGCACGCCGATCCAGCCCAAGCTGGCCCACACCACGGCGTCCGCAAACACCACTGGCGTGCCCACCACCGCCCGGATGCCTCGGCTGCCCTCTTCGGCCCAGGACATGAAGACCAGATGGTAGAACATCACGGCCTGCGCCGCCGCCAGTCGCATCACGTCCAGCGAAGCGATCTCGCGGGTACGAGCGGTCATCGGGCTTCCTCCCCGGAAGTACAAGCAACAGGCTGCGCGTGCGCCTCGGCGATGACCTGGCGATATTGGAATAGGATCTCGTCGGCCCACTCCTGCTCGCTGTTGCACAACTCGCGATAGCGAGCGTGTCCGGCCTGCGACATGGCTGCCACCCAGCCGTCATCCGCATGCATCGCCGTCATGCACGATGCAAAGGCAGGTACATGGGCGGTATTGATCGCCTTTCCAAAACCAGCACGCTGAATTTCATCGGCCATCAGCGAGCGCTCGCTGAGGATGACCGGGACGCCCGAACCGATCGCTTCCAGCGCGACCAGACCAAAGGGTTCCGCCCAGCGGCTCGGCATCACGGCGATCCGCGCCTGCGAAAGCGCCCGCGCCACGCCCATCCGGTCCTGACGGCCAAGAAACACGGCGCGCGGGTTCAACTGGCGGACACGCTCGACTTCGCTGCCCTCGCCCACGAAGGTAATTGGCACGCCTGCCCTGTCCGCCGCCCTGGCTGCGAGATCCGCTCCCTTTTCGGCCGAAATGCGGCCGATGAAGACAATGCCCCGGTTCGCTTCCGCACGCACCCGCTCGGCGCAGGGGGGCGACACCGGATTGCGCACGGCAACCAGATTCTCAGCAGGCCATTGTGCGGCGACGAAATGCCTTCGCTGCTCCGGATGGATCAGCAGCACGCGTGCGGCACCGCCGGGGCCACCCATAAGCCACCGCCGCAACCCTTCACGGCCCGAACGCCAGAGCTTGTGCGCATGCGAGGCCTTGTCGCACTGGGTGCGCAGACAGGCTTTCGAAAGCGGCGTCAGGCAGCATTCGCGTTCGGTGCGGTAATTGAAGAAAGCACCGTTCGGGCAGCCATTGAAATAGTCGTGCCCATGCAGGATCAACCGGTCGCGCACGTCCTGCAGCGCCCCGAAAACCGCCGGTGTCAGCACTTTCGACCAGCCATGCAGATGATAGACAGTGCGAGGGGTATCGTTGCGCCGGATCCACTCCCTCACCCGGACAAAAGCCGCATGGTTGAAAAACCCGGCGCTAAACGCCCCGATCTTCGACCTCTCCAACAATGCCTTGCCGTGCAGAGGCACGAATTCGACGTCGTCACGATGGAAATTCGCTCCGGCATCGCCTGCGAAGAACGTCACCGGCAAACCCCGTTCACGCAGACGCGCGATCAGGACCTGCACAAGGTAGGAAGCACCGCCGAGTGCCTCGCTGAAGTCATGCAGCAGCACCACGCGCTCGGGGCGGCTGGAATGCGGAAAAGGTTCGTGCCGCATCGCGCGCCTCAAAAGTAGCGCTGGTCTATGCGGACCGTATCGCCCGGCAGAACCGTCGCCCCGCTCGTCAGCTTGTAGGCGCTCTCCTCGGCGTCATCGACATGGCGAATGTAGACGACTTTCTCGTTCGCCCGGTATGTGAAGCCGCCCGCCTTGGCGACGAGCGCATGCACCGTCATCCGGTCGCTGTAGCCGTATTCGCCTGGCTTCTGCACTTCGCCCAGAATGTAGATCGGCCGGTAGCTCACGACGTCGAGATTGATCCGTGCGTCACGCACGTATTCCTTCCGCAGCGTCGCTGCCAGTTCGGTGCGCAATTGCGCCAGCGTCTTGCCGGCCGCCTGCACATCGCCAACCATAGGCAAGCCGATCGTACCCTGATCGCTGATCACATATTCACCGGAGATCGTGTCTTCGCGAAAGACATCGAGTTTCAACCGGTCTCCGCGAGACAGCCGGTATTCCACGATGCTGGCGCTCGGAAGCGTCATGCTGGCGGTCGAGGCACACCCCATCAGGAGAGCGCAGCCGACAAGGCCAATAGTGCGAAACAGCATGGAAGACCTTCCTTTGAACAGTGGTTTCATGGTGTCATGCGACCTTTCGGGAGGCGTGGCCTGAATGGAATTCCAGCGCCTCGCGTATTCCGGCAGCGAAAGCCTGGGGCGAGAACCGGGCGGCATTCGATACTGCCACCTCAGGATCGAAGCTCGGCAGCCACGCATCGAAGCGGTGCAGGCATTCGCAAAGCGCGTCCGCTGTCTGCTGGTGAAAGAAGAGGCCGGTCCGGCCATCGACGATGGAATCGAGCACCCCGCCGCGCCCGAAGGCAATCACAGGGCGGCCGCTGGCATTGGCCTCCACCGGCACGATCCCGAAGTCTTCTTCCGGCGTGAAGACGAGTGCCCGGCAGGTGGCATAGGCGCGCTTGAGTTCGTCGAAAGAGAGGCGTTTGCGGACTTCGACATTCGGGCCAGCGCGGGTCTGGACATAGTCGAACATCTCTCCGTCACCGACCATCAGCGCGGGAACGCCGAGCCGGTTGAACGCCTCCAGCGCCACGTCCGCCCGCTTGTAGGGGGTCATCTGGCTGATCCAGAGGTAACGATCGGTCACATCGCCCGCAGGCTTGAAGGCATCGACCGCGACGGGCGGATGCACGACCCGCGCCTCACGGCCCCAGACCTTGCGGATGCGCTGCGCGATGAAATGGCTGTTGGCCACGATCCCGTCGACGCGACTGGCCGAATTGACATCCCACTGGCGCAAGCGATGGAAAAGCGCCGGCATCAGGGCGCGGCTGACTGTCCCGGCAGTGGCCTTGTAGTCGTGATAGTGGTCCCACAGGTACCGCATGGGTGAGTGGCAGTAGCAAAGGTGCAGCGCGTCGGGACGCGTGATGATCCCCTTGGCCGGCCCGGACTCACTGCTGATGACGAGGTCGTATTCGCGCAGATCGAGTTCCTCGAGCGCCATGGGCATAAGCGGCAGATATTTCTGATAATGCCGCCGCGCACCGGGCAATCGACCGATGAAGGTTTCGCGTACATTCGCGGCCCGGATCTTCTCCGAGACCTTGTCCGGGTCGTAGACATGGGTGAACACGTCCGCTCCCGGAAACATGTCCAGCAGCTGTTCCAGCACGCGCTCGCCGCCGCGCATGGCAATCAGCCAATAGTGCACGAGGGCCACGCGCGGCGCAGCGGCAGGGGACACTCCGATCACGTGTAGTACCCCTGATACTTCTCGTAGAAGCTTGCAGCGTCGTGTCCGCCGAACCGTACCTGCTTCTTCATGTCGACACGATTGAGGACGATGCCCATGGCCTTGATCGTGCGGATCGGCAGCTGCCGCACCGCCGCTTTCACGACGCGGTCCGTGGTCTTGCGCCAATGCACGACCAGCACGACGTCATCTGCGAGCGAGACGATCTCGCGCGCCTCCGCGATCGGCAGAATCGGCGGGCAATCGAGGAGGATGACGTCGAAGTCCTCACGCAATCGCGCAATGACCCGATGCAGCCGCCCTCGCTCGGTCAAGCGCTGCCCCTTAGCGAAAGGCCGGGTAATCGGAATGATCCGCAGCGTCGAATCTGCTTCCTGATATTGCGGGATTTCGGCGCCTTCGGACAGCAAGGCATCCTGCAGCCCGGGCTCACCGTTGTGCAGATCAAGCTGCCGACTCAGGTGCGCGCGGATCACGTCGCAGTCGATCACCAGAACCCGTTCATTGGCCATCGCGAGCGCACGGCCCATGCACGCGGCGATCGTCGTCTTGCCTTCACCGGGTACGGCCGATGTAATGGCTATAACCTTGCCAGCCTGTGCAGAGGAATGGCGGATGGAGACAATCACGTTGCGCAGGGCTTCGGAAAAGCCGCCGTCCGGATGGTCGCGGACGGTATCGAGCGGAGACGCCCCATGCGGCTCCACGGTCCGGTAGGCCGGCACGAAACCCAGCCCGGGAATTCCAAGCCGGCTTTCGACGTCGTCGAGCGTCGTCAGCCCGCGATAGGAAAGCTCGGACATGATCGCCACAACGGCGCCGAGCAAAAGGCCTACCGCGAGACCCAGCGCGAGATTCAGAACCATATCCGGCGACTTGGGCAAAACCGGCACATTGCCTGCGGAGATCAGGCGTGCGGTCGGCTGCTCGGTGCCACTACCCGCCACCACTTCGTTGTAGCGCTCAAGATACGACTGATAGAGCGTCTGCGCTGCATCGGCCCGCTTTTCCAGATCGGCGAGCGAGACCAGCGCGCTGTTATCGGTGCTCAGCTGCGCCCGCGTTCCCGATCGGCTGGCGAGCAACGAAGACAGCCGCTGCGCCGAAGCCTGCGCATTCGATTCCAGCGCCCGGATCGAGCGGCCGACTTCTCCGGCAATCTGCCGGTCCAGATCGGCAATCTGCCGACGCACCGTGATCAGGTCCGGATTGTTATCAAAGTAGCGTTGGGAAAGGTCCCGCTCCCGGACAACCAGTTGCGCACGCTGGGCGCGCAGGGCGGAAACGACAGGCGAACCTGCCGCCTCCCCTACTCTGTCGGCACCGCCCGTGCGCATCTGTGCCCGTGCACTGGATAGCGCCGCGGCATCCCTCGCCGCCTCGGCCCGGGCTGAGGCGATCTGCTGGTTGTAGGCCGAAATCTCCTGCTCGGTCAGGCTCGTGGCGGCAGAACTGAGCAGGCCCGTGCGCACACGATAGGCCTGAACCGCTGCGAAGGCCTCGTTCGCGGTCTGGCGCAACTCATCGACACGCGCCCGCAGCACTTCAGCCGCCGTCGAATTCGTCCGCGCCCGTTCCCGCGCATCGTCCGTCGTGAACAGGCGCGCATAGGTATTGGCGATCAAGGCCGCCCGTTCGGGATCGGAATCGTCAAAAGCAATGCGCAAGCTGAACGAGTTTCCGACGCGGGCAACATTCAGATTGTCGGTCAGATAGATGATTGCCTTGTCACGAAGCGTCGGCTCACCGTCGCTTGGCCGGGCTCCGTTGCGTCTTCTTTCAATGCCAAGCGAAGACAGGATATTGTCCAGAGCCGATCGCGGAGCCATCACGTCAGCCTTGAAGGCCGCGTCCTTCAACAAACCGGTGCGCTCCAGCACCTGGGCAGCCATCTTGCGGGAGCGGATCAGTTCGATCTGCGTTTCCACATCCTCGGCACGCGTCGGGCCTTCTTGCGCCTCCTCGGCCCTGTCCGGAACCAGTTCGGTAGACTTGGTGATCATCACGACGTCGGCGCTCGACCGGTAGATCCGCGGCAGGGCCGTGGTCCAAATCGCTGTCAGGCCGAGACAGATGGCCAGGGTCAGGAGCAGGGCTTCCCGCCGGCGGCGCAACATGGCCAGCAGGAAACGGACGGAGATGTGTTCCTCGGTATGCCCATAGGAGGCACCGCCTTTGACCATGACCTGCGGAAGGCCCGTTTCGGTCTGATAAAGCGCAGGAAGGTTCACTCGAATTCCTTCCTCAAGGCGTGATCGTCACGCCGAGTCCGGCGCTGAACGAGGTGAAGGGATTGACGAGAGGAGCGCCGCTTACATCCTGACGCAGAACGCCGAGATAGGCCCCGATCGAGAGCGATCGGTTCACCCGGTACTGCGCGCGCAGGCGGAACGACTTGCGCCACGTGCGGGTATCGACGTCACCGAAGTCGCCACGCTCCAGCCCGGCATCGAGCGCCAGCCGCAAGTTGCGAAGCGGATCGTAGTAGGCACTCAGCGTAATAGTATCGGTAAGAATGCCGCCGACTGTGCGGGCACCACTGTTGCGAAAATCGCGGCGAGCCTGCGCTCGAAGGGTCAGCAGCGGTGTGACGTACCATTGCAGGTCGGCGCGGAAGGTGACGCCGCTGAAATCGCGATAGGCGGGCTGATCGTAATCGCGGGACCGATAGCCGATGCTGGCCTCGCCCGAGATGACCGGCGACAACTCTCCGCGCAGGCCGGCCACGACCGTGTAATCGCGCGAGTCCCGCTGCAGGGCCGCCGGGGCCGATGTGGAGGCAACGTCATCGTAAGAAGCGGCTGCGAACCCGGACAAGAGGCCGGAAAACTCGTATTCCAGCCTGAGTTCGCCACCGACGGTACGCGTGTCGCGAAAGGACTGGTCGGCACTGCCGCCGCCAGCCCGATCGACCGCGTTGTAATCGAGCTGTTCGTACTGCAGCCGGGGAACAACACGGAATGCTCCAAAGGCAAAACCCGCTCCCACATCGGCCGACAACCGCCGGAAACTGACCGGTTCGGCGGCATCGGGCACCGAACCGACGCTGCTGCGCGGCTCGATCAATTGGGCGTACTGCGCGGAGAGCCGGATGGCCTGACGAGGCCCCAGGTCGAAACGCCCCCCGGCCTCGAGAGTATATTGTTCGCTGTTTTCGGTCGTATAGCGCGAATAGCGGCGCAAAGCGCCCATGGCCGAGAAACGAAGTTCGTGACGGCTGGCGTTCGTGCGCAGCTTGAGGGCGGGATTTACTGTCGCCGATGCTGCCGCCTGTGCGTCGGGCCGGTTGAACAGATTGGTCTGAAAGCCACCGACCATCGAAACGCTCGGCTCTGCCAGAAGAGCACCGACCACTACAGGCCGAGGGCTGTAGTCCGGCTCCAGACGGCCGCCCGCCACGTCGTTCCGGTCAAGATCGGGTTCGATCACGATGACGCTGCCCACTCCAACTGACTGTGCGCATGCAAAGGTCGGCATCACGGCAGCACCGGAAGACAACGCAAGTTTGACCAGCCCGCGCTTCATCCCGCCTGCCCACCCCGCAAACTGCCCGACCTACGACCGTTTCAGCCGCAGAACAGATTCCCTACCCATCCAGAAATTGTATTTCAGGATCACACCCGAATACGCTTCCAGATCACGCAGCTATTGTTATCCTGCCTATTCTTTCAGCGCGCGTTTCAATTGATCCGAAAGCGGTCTAACAATGTATTGAAGTATTGTTCGCTGCTGCGTCTGAATAAAGACCTCCACAGGCATACCGACGGAAAGCCGTGCTTCCTCGAGCTTGCGAAATTCATCATCCGGAATGGATACAGTGACCGAGTAGAATGCCGCATTGGTCGCGCGGTCGGTCGAACGATCGGCGGCCACGCGCGTGACCTTGCCTTCCAGCTCGGGCGTGGTGCGCATATTGAGAGCGGTGAAGCGCAAATGCGCAGGCTGGTCAACGGTCACACTGTCGATATCGGTCACCCGCACCTGAGCCCTGACGACGAGGCGGTCCGCATCGGGAACGATCTCCATCAGCGGTTCGCCGGCAGGCACCACGCTGCCCACGGTCCGAACCTGCAGCTTGTCGACGATACCGTCCTGCGGTGCGCGGATCGCAGTGCGATCGTTCTGGTCGCTGGCCGCAACCTCTGCCTTGCGCAGGTCCGAGATCGCAGCCTGCACTTGTGCAAGCTCCAGCGCCGCCTCGCTCCGCGCGACGCTGCCGACACCGGCGATCTGGACCTGCAGTTCGCCAATCCGCGCCTGCGCCTGCGCCGTTCCCGACTGCGCAGCGGCATGTTGCGCTTCGACGCCCACCGCCGCTCGCTCCAACGCGTTGAGGCGATCGAGCGTCGTCAGGCGATTTTCGTAGAGCTGACGGGTCTGTGCCAGTTCCTCGCGCACAAGTTCACCCTGCCGCGCGTAGGCCTGCGCCTGGCTCGCATATGTCGCGATCTGGGCCCGCGCCTGCGCGACCTGGGCGCGAAGTTGCCGAACCCGGTCCGCACGCGCCTGCCGGACCAGCGCAAAGCTGCGCCGTTCGTCTTCGAGCAGCGCCCGAATTTCGGGCTCAGCGGCGCGCCGTATCAATTCTTCGGGAAAAGTAACACCTGCCGCTCCGCTCTGTACGGCCCGCAGACGCGCCGCCTTGGCCAGCAACTGGTCAAGCCCGAGACCGGTATATTCGGCGACGGCCCCGGACACCGTGTCGTCCAGCCGGATGAGCACTTGCCCCTTCTCGACGTGATCACCGTCCTGAACGAAAATATCCGCGACCACGCCGCCGAAAGGGTGGGAAATCTCCTTCACGTGCGTTTCGACGGTCACTTCGCCTGGTGCGATCACCGCGCCGGCCATCGGCAGGAGCGCGATCAATCCCCCGATCCCGAACACAAGCACGGCGACGGCGGCGAGCCCGAAGCGGACCAGCCGCGAGAGCCCCTGCTCAGCCTGACGCGAAAAGTCGCCGTCGATCGGCTTCAAGGCACCGGGGGATGCGCCTTCGATCAGGTAGGCGGCCTGGCTCATCCTTCCACCTGCGCCGGTTCGCCCGTAGAACCACCTTCTATTTCAACGGTCTCACCCGCACCCGGCCGGGTCAGCGGCGGGGGGGCTTTCCTGCGCGCTTCGAACTCCTCGCGCGTCTCGAAGCGCTGGCGGCGGCCGTTGCCCATCACCATGATATGGCTCACATGTGCCACCACGTTCGGCCGGTGGGCGATCACCAGCACGATCCCACCCCGATCGCGCACGCCCTTTATCGCCTTGGCGAGCGCCGCCTCGCCGTCATAATCGAGATTGCTGTTGGGCTCGTCGAGGACCACGAGGAAGGGATTGCCGTATAGCGCACGCGCCAGAGCAATGCGCTGCTGCTGGCCGGCGGAGAGCCCTCCACCTTGCGGCCCGATCGCATGATCGTATCCGTTTTCGAGGCGCACGATCAGGTCATGACAGTCCGCCGCCCTGGCCGCTTCGAGAACGGCCTGCCGATCCGCATCAGCTTGAAATCGGGCAATATTCTGCGCAATCGTCCCCTCGAACAATTCGATCGACTGCGGCACGTAGCCCACGATCCGCGCGATCTGATCCGATGGCCACTGATCGAGGGTCGCGCCGTCGAGCCGCACGGAGCCCCGCAGCATCGGCCATATCCCGCACACGGCGCGCGCCAGAGTGGTCTTTCCCGAACCGCTCGGCCCGACCACCGCCAGCGCATCGCCGGCGGCAAGGTCGAAGCTGACCTCGGCCAGCGTCACCGTGCGCACGCCCGGCGGCGCGGCGGTTACGCGCGAAACGGTAAGCCGCGCCTTGGGATAGTCCAGTCCCATGGGTTCGATCCGGTTGGGAATGGCGTGCAGCAGATCGCTTACCCGCCCCAGCGCCTGCCGGCTGGACACCATACCCTTCCAGTTGGCGATCACCTGCTCGACCGGCGCCAGAGCGCGCGAAGACAGGATCGAGCTGGCAATGATGATGCCCCCGGTCGCGCTGCCCCGGATCACCAGATAGGCCCCCAGGGCGAGCGTTGCCGACTGCAGCAGCATGCGGAAGGCCTTGGTCAGACCAGACATGGTGCTGGAGAGCGACGAAAAGCGGTCGTTCGCCTTGAGGTACTCCGCCTCCACCGCGTGCCATTCGTCCCGCCGCGCGCCGGACATGCCCAGCGCCTTGAGCGTCTCGGCATTGCGCAAGGTCGCTTCGGCAAGCGTGGCCCGCCGCGCGCCGCTGCGCATCGTCTCGGTCGCGAGCGGGGCCGTCATCCGGTTGTTGAGCAGCATCAGCGTGACCAGCACCGCCACGCCCAGCAGCGCGAGCAGTCCCAGTGACCAGTGGAACACGCTGAGGATCAGAAGATAGACGACGATCCAGGGCAGATCGAGCAAGGCAAGCGGCCCCGGCCCGGACAGGTATCCGCGCGCCGTATCGATATCGCGCACGATCTGCGTGCCGTTGGGCATCGCGCCGCGGCTGAGTTCATAGCGGGAAATGACATCGAGCACCCGGTCGCTGATGGTGCGCATGAACAGCGACCCGACATGGACCATGATCCGCCCGCGCACGACATCCAGGACCGCCTGGAAGGCATAGGCAAGCGCCACCATGACCAGGAGGCTGACCAGCGACGGCACGCTGCGGCTGGGCAGCACATCGTCGTACACCAGCAGCATGAAGAACGAGCCGGAGAGCAGCAGGACGTTGTAGACGCTGCTGATCGCGACGACCGGCACAAGCACCCGCCGAAGCGGCGCCATGGCGGTCTTCAATTCGGTGGACAAGCGGAAGCCGAAGGTCACGAGTACCGCCTCACCGCGCCGTTCCGAAAGCGCCGCGACACCCAAACATCGTCCCAATCGGATCGACCGCTGCCCCTGTCGCGAGCAGCCCAAGCGCGCGCTGCCATAATTGAATCCTGTCCGGAGCCATCTCGCGATGCACTAGATCAGTCGCGCCCCTAAACAGCCAGAACCGTTAGATCAGTTTTGGGGCTTCCCGGAGCAGTTCTGTTCAAATCCAACCTAATTATAAGGGCGGATACTTGCAGGTTTATACTTATAAGGCCGCAATACTGGCTGCCCCGCTGGTCCTCACCAGTGCGCCGTGCCGGGCGGATACGTTGGAGGAGGCGATAACGTCCGCCTACGCGAACAATCCTGCACTGGCGGGCCGCCGTGATCTCGTCAGCGCTGCCGACGAAGGCGTGGTTCAGGCTGAGGCGGCCTATGGACCGACGCTGAGCGCCAGTGCAAGCCATACCTACACAGCGGCGCGCACCCGAGGCACGCTATTGCCTTCCCGCAATGACGGGTTCGCGACCTCGGCCGAGTTCCGGCTGTCACAGCCGCTGTTCACCTCCGGCCGGCTGGCTGCGCAGGTGGATGCGGCAAGGGCGGTAAAACGGGTCGAACGCGCCCAACTGGAAGCCAGCAGCCAGCAACTGATCCTCGACGTGGTCAATGCCTACGTGTCGCTGCAAAGGGACATCGAACTTTACGGGGTCGCGCTGGAAATCCGCCAGCTGCTGCAGCAGCAACGCGATGTGACGGCAGCACGCTTTCGCCTGCGCGACGCGACCCAGCCCGATGTCGATCAGACCAACAATCGGCTGGAACTGGCAGCCGGTCGCGTGATTGCCGCCCGCGCCACGGTCGAGGCGAGCGCCGCTCGCTACCGCAATCTTGTCGGCGTTTACCCGACCAAACTCGACCCGCTCCCGGCCGTGCCGGCCGTGCCCGACCTGGAGCGGCTCTATGCCGCAGCGGAGCGGCACAATCCCACGCTTGCAGCTGCGCAATTCACCGAAATGCGCTCCAGCGCGCTGGTTGGCGCAGCGCGGGCCGAGATGATGCCGCAGGTGAGCGCCTTCGCCTCCGCCGCGCGCAGTCCGCTCACACCTTATCAGAACACCTTTCGCGAGGAGGCGGTGGTAGCGGGAGTCAGCGTGACCATGCCGCTTTACACGGGCGGCCAGCAATCCTCAGCCTTGCGCGAAGCCATTGACCGCAATCAGGCGGACCAGCAATTCGTGGAACAGGCGCGGCGAGACATGCGCGAAACCCTGGCTTCGAACTGGAGCCTTTTTCAGGCAGCGAGCGCCGCGCTCCCCCGTTACGAAGCCGCGGTTCAAGCCGCCGAGCGGGCCGTGGAGGGCGTCAAAACGCAGGAAACCTCGGGCATTCGCACGCTGCGCGACGTTCTCGATGTCACCAACGACCTGCTCAACGCCCGCACCGCCGCCGTGCAGGCTCGCGCCGAGCGATACCTGCGCCGGGTAGCCGTTCTGCGCGATGCCGGCCTGCTGACAATCGGGATGTTTGCGCAAGTACCGGCCTACGATCCGGACAGCCGGCGCGCAGGAATTGCCGGTCTGGCGGGCCTTCCCTTGCGGCCGATCCTCGAACCGGTGGACCGACTGCTCCTCTACGAACGTGTGCCGCTCGCACCGGTACAACGCGAAGACCAGGAAACGTTCACGTGGCCGGGACAGACAGAAGTGATACCCGCAGAGAGAACCCCATCAGATCGCGATTGAAGTCGTGATCGTGGAGGAATGCTCGAAAACGGAGACACTTTTCAAGTTCGCCGATCTTCATTGGGCAACGGCAGCTTCAATGTGTTGTTACGGAAAGCAGCCCACCGACCCGATCCGGACCAATATGCCCGGAACGCATGTCGTCGCTGGACCATTTCATGGCATAGCTAAGGGCAAACGGCGTATTCCCGTTTCACTCGATGGTAGCGCGGCTGCGCCTAATAAGAGAACCCACCTTGCAGGACAGAAATTCGAGAGGTCGCATGGACAGCCGCCAGAAAAGGCAAACAACCACATCCCAGCATCATCTTGGCGACAGGATATCCCGCGCTGGCTGGATCACTGCACTGGCGGCAGGGGTCTGCCTGTGGGCGGTGATACTGGCCTTCGTCCTGTAATCCCCGTCAGTACGCCCCTCGCGCAAAGACAACCGCAGGCACGGTTTTGCATAGCAGCCACGTATCGAGCGCCAGGCTCTTGCGCGCGATATAATCGACATCCATCGCCACGCGGCTGGCATAGGATACGTCACTACGGCCGCTTGTCTGCCACAGCCCCGTAAGACCGGGGCGGACATGGCAATAGTGCACGAAGTGCCGGCCATAGTGATCGACTTCCGCTTCCACGATGGGTCGCGGCCCGACAATGCTCATGTCCCCCAGCAGGACGTTGATGAGCTGGGGAAACTCGTCGAGGCTGAGCTTGCGCATGAAGGCGCCGACGCGCGTCACGCGCGGATCATTACGCAACTTGCGCGTCCGCTCCCATTCGCACCGGGCCTCCGGATCGGCCTTTAGGTGGTGCTGCAGGATGGCGTCCCCATCCAGCTTCATCGACCGGAACTTGTAGCAATTGAAGTGACGCCCACGGTACCCGACGCGGCGATGAACGAAGAAGATCGGCCCGGGATCGCTCACAAAGACCACGATCGTCAGCACGACCAGAAAAGGGAGAATGACGACGAGGATCGCCAGGGCGACGACGATATCGAATATGCGCCAGGCACAGACCTCACGCCGCGACAAGGACCGGGGCATGCCCCGGTCGCCCTCGACACACGCGACTCCGCTTGCCATGTCATCGGCCACGACTGACGATGCGGTAGCTTTCGAAGTAGCCATAGACGCCACTTGCTCCTCCCTGAAGCTGGACTTCGGACTTGAAAGTCCTTGCGATACGCCAAGGCTAACACTGGCTATTTCGCGCCCGCAACGAGAGTTAAATTCAATTCGGTTACTCAAATTTTGTGACAAACACCGTATTTCCTACGGAATTATGTAAAAATTCATAAGTAATATTATTCAATTTTCTATCAATATAGGAACACAATACCGCGACTATGGATGAACTTTTCGCAGTGCGGTAGATTCACGCCCCGTAAAAAGGCGATAAAGCCGCAAGTAGAGTTCCTCGCATTCCTCGGCACGACTACCGGCAAGATCGAGCAGAGCGTCCGCCGGCAATTCGTGCCGCAGACGTTCGATCCGGGTGAATTGTCCGCTCTTTAGCGGATCGCCCCCTCCTCCCCGACGCGAGGCTGCAAGGCTGGCGTATCGGTTGACGAGAGGAGGCTGGAGCTCCAGCCCAGCCGATATTGCAGCCAGGGCCCGCTCGGGGTCGCGAACGAGCGCTTCGTGCGTCAGGCCGATGCGCCGTTCGGCCGGAAACCGATGCCAGAGCGCCTCAAGCGCCGTCAGCCGCTCGATATAGTAGTCGGCGGCTTCGTCCTGTGTGCGGTACTCGTTCTTGCCCAGCCGGCAAAACAACCGGACGATCGAGAGGATGGCATCCCCCGGTCGGCGGACGAGAAAGATCGCGCGTGCCGTGAAGAATTCGGGCGGCACGGCGCTGTCGTATCGGGAGTGGAGTATCTTGTCGAAGAGATGGCTCGCCTGCAGCTCCCACCCTCCGCGCCGCATCTGGTTGAGCGCAAGCTGCCCCAGGTCCGCACGGCCCTCGTAGCGGACATGGGCCTCGCCATAGCCGCTGATGTCGGGACGCGAACACAGGATATTCGAGAGCGCCGTCGACCCGCATCGCATGTGGGCGAGGATGAATAACCCGTTCTCGAACCGGTATTGCGGCACGGCGCGGCTGACCAGCCAGCCTGCCGTCCGCTTCCCGGTGTCTCGCAAAGCATGCATCATGCCCGGCAGGTTACGTGATGCGAGGCCCGGCACCTCGGGCAACTAGCTCCATCTCGGCGCGAACACATCGCCGCGGATTCGCCGGAACTGATAGGAAGGTACGGCCAGGAACGGCTGTCTTATGAAAGCCCCTGGCGTTCGCCCCCGTAACCTGAGGCGCGCATATGAATTCAGCCGTCGCGGCGCTGAAACGCAGCAATTTCGGAAAAGCCGGCCGCCAGGGGGCCAAGGCCCTGTTCGCGTTCACCGCCCGCTCGCTGCAACAGGCATCGACCCTGCTTGTCACCCTCCTCGCCGCGCGGTTTCTGCCCCCGGCACAATACGGCATCTACAGCCTCGGCATCGTCTTCATCGTGCTCGTTCAGACGATGACCTACACCGGGTTCTACCAGTTCATCCTGACCACCAAGGACGACGACAAGGCGGTCCTTTCAACCTGCTTCTGGATGATCGTGGGGCTCGTCTCGCTCGCCTCGCTCGGCCTCGCCTTGGCGGCATTTCCTCTGGAATGGATCTTTCAGGCCAAGCCGCTCGGCACGGTATTGCTGCTGCTCGCGCTGATCCAGCCGCTCGCCAGTATCGGCGCATGGTCCTCGGCGGCTCTGCTCCGGCGGGGCGAGATCATGCGCAACTTCACGGTCATGTTCGCGCAAAACCTCGTCGCGCTTGTCGGCGGCGTGTTGCTGCTGTGGTTCTGGCATTCGATCTACGCGCTCGTCGCGTTCCGTTACCTGCGCGTCATGACCGGCGCCGTACTCTACGCCGCTCTCGGACGCGACCGGCCGCAGCTGCTGTTCCGGAAAGACCTCGCGCGCAAGGCAACGGCCTTTTCCGTAGGACTCTACGGGTCGCGGCTGCTGAACTTTCTGGCACGCTATGCCGCGGACCTGCTGCTCGGCCTGCTCCATTCCCCCGCAGCGGTGGGGCTGTACCGCTTCGGCAGTCGCGTCGCGACGGGCGCCACCGATGTCATCAACCAGCCTATGCTCAGCTTTGCCGCCACCCAGTTCGGCGCGGCCGCCCGACAGGACAAGGACCTTGCGAAGCCGCTCGCCCGCTTTGCTGGAACAATCACACTGCTGAGCGGCATGGTCGGTGCGGTCATCATCGTCTTTGCCCGCGACGTGATCGCGATCTTCTTCCAGACCTCGTACATGGCGGCGCTGGTCGTTACCTACGCGATGGCCTTGCGCGGTGCTGCCAGCGCCGGGCAGATGCTGGTGGAGCCGGCCTTTGCAGCCATGGGCCGGACAGGTTGGGTCATGCTGTTCGATATGGTTGCGACGGCCGTATCCGTCGCCGCTATCTTCATCGCCTCTCCGTTCGGATTGGAAGCCTTGGCCTGGACGCAGGCAACAGTCGTGCTGGGCACGAGTGCCTGGGCCTTCTGGCTCCTGAACCGACGCGGCCATTTGCACACGCAGCCGGCCATACGGGCCTTCGCCGGGGCCATTGCCCTGTCGGTCGGCTACGGCTTGATCTTGCTAGCCTGCCAATACGAGCTGGCTACCCTGTCATGGGCGCCATTGCCGACTCTCGGCACAGGACTTTCGGTAGCGGTCTTGGTCGGAATAGCCGTTGTGGTGCTGGCGGCGCGGTTGCGCCTCTTCAGCTTTCAGGCCTTTTCGGGTTAGGCGGTCAAATCGATCCGGACCAGATGGCGGGCGCGGCAGATCTCGACGCGCAATTCCCCCTCGTCCGTCCCCTGTTCGGGGGCAGCATCGTAGATAAAGGTATGGCCGTTGGTATCTTCCCAATCCGCAATGGCCATAGGCTTCCCATCGCCCGTAAGCCACTGCACATTCGTGGGAAAGCGCGCAAAGGACTGCAAACGTCGATGACGCTTCGCGGAAAGTTCGGCGACGTAGTCCTCAAGCTCCAGGTCACGGCTCTCCCAGTCGACCCAGCCGATCGCATTGTCCTGGCAATAGGCGTTGTTGTTGCCCTGCTGGCTGCGCCCGAACTCGTCGCCCGCCGTCAGCATGATCGTGCCGGTAGAGGCGAACAGCGTGCCAAGCATCGCGCGCAGGTCAGCCTTTCGCGCGGCGATGACGCTCGGGTCGGCGCTGGGGCCTTCCACGCCGTTGTTCCAGCTGAAGTTCTCCCCATGCCCGTCGCGGTTATTCTCGCCATTGGCCTCGTTGTGGCGGTGTTCGTAGGAAACGACGTCCGCCAGCGTGAAACCATCGTGCGCAGCGAGAAAGTTGACCGAGCGGCAATCCGAGTGCGGCTGGTGCGGGCCGAAGACGTCGGACGATCCCGCAAGCCGCGTAGCCAGCAGGCCGATGCCTGCCTCCTTCTTCCAGAACCGGCGCACGTCGTCGCGAAAACGATCGTTCCATTCCAGCCAGCGTGCCGGAAAGTCGCCAAGGTGGTAGCCATCCGGCCCGATATCCCACGGTTCGGCAATGAGCACCCGATCCGCCAGCAGCGGGTCGCTCTCAATCTCGGCGAATATCGGAGCGGCAGGATCGAAGCCCGGCCCGCGCGCCATGACCGGAGCCAGATCGAAACGAAAACCGTCGACCCCGCACCGGGACACGAAGTGGCGCATGGTGTCGAGCGCGAGACGGCGGACGGCGGGATTGGCGAAGTCCAGCGTGTTGCCACAACCGGTGTCGTTGATCAGCGTCCCGTCGGGCGCATGGGCATAGGCGGCATTGTCGAGCCCGCGTAGCGACAGCACACCGCCATCGACATCGCTCTCACCCGAATGGTTGAACACGATATCGAGCAGAACCCCGATACCCTCTGCATGAAGCGCTGCCACGGTATCGCGCAATTCGGCGACGCCGCCGGGGCAAAGCCCCGGATCGAGTGCCATCATCGCGACCGGGTTATACCCCCAGGCGTTGACGAGACCGAGCGGCTTCAGATGCCTTTCATCGACCCACGCGACAATCGGCATCAGCTCGACGGCGCTGACGCTCAGCTTCTTGAGGTGAGCGATAACGGCGGGATGCGCCAGGGCCGCCACGGTGCCGCGCAGGTGCTCGGGCACATCGGGATGGCGGATGGTGAAGGCACGGACGTTGAGTTCATAGACCAGACTGCCCCGATCGAACCTCGGCGGTTCGGCAGGATGGGGCTGGTCCGGGCTCGGGACGATCGCGCGCGGTACGATATCGGCCGTGTCCTCACCGAAAATGGCAAGGCGCGGGTCCTGCTGGAAACGGCGATCCAGTTCCACGGCATAGGGATCGACCAGCAGCTTTGACGGATCGAACCAGTGCCGGTGATGGGGTGACCACTCACCTGCGGCGCGGTACCCATACCGCGTGCCGGCAAGATTGCCGGGCAACTCGAGGACCCAGTCCGGCCCCTCCCGCTGCATGACATGGCTGCTCTCGCCGCTCTCCGAAAAGAGACAGAGCCAGACCGCGTCCGCATGCGGCGAACGCACGGCAAAGCGCGTCGATTCCGCCCCCACGACAGCCCCCAAAGCCGTCATGCGGTCAGCGATCTGTAGAGGTCCGCATAGGCTGCCCCGCTGGCCTTCCAGGAGAAGTCGCACTTCATGCCGTTCTTCTGGATGCGCTCCCAGGCCTCGCGATCATGGTAGAGCGCCACGGTGCGGTTGAGCGCTGCGGCGAGGCTGTCGTAATTGACGCCATCGAATTGCACGCCGGTCGCGCAGCCGGCGGCAAGCGCGGCCGGGTTGGCGTCGATCACAGTGTCCGCGAGTCCTCCGGTCCGCGCAACGACAGGGACGCAGCCATAGGCAAGACCATAGAGCTGCGTGAGGCCGCAGGGCTCGAAACGCGAAGGGATCAGGATGGCATCACCGCCGCCCTGCATCCGGTGCGAGAGGGCTTCGTCGTAGCCGATCCTGACGCCGACCCGACCGGGATGTCGCGCCGCGCCGCGCGACAAGGCATGTTCGAGATGCGGATCGCCCGAACCCAGCAGTACCAGCCTGCCTCCGATCCCGACCAGATGATCGAGCACTTCGGGCAGGACATCCATGCCCTTCTGCCAGGTCAGGCGGGTGATAGCGACGAAGAGCGGCCCATCGCTTTCATCGAGACCGAATTCCGCTTCCAGTGCCCGCTTGTTGGCAATGCGTTTGTCCAGCGTGCGCCGCGTATAGGCCGCAGACAGCGCGGGATCGTCACCCGGGTTCCAGCTATCGGAATCAATGCCGTTGAGAATACCGTGGACGGAATTGCCCCGGGCGATGATCAGCCCTTCCAGCCCCATGCCGAACGTGTTCGAGCGGATCTCCCGCGCGTAGGTCGGGCTCACCGTCGTCACCGCATCGGCATTGGCCAGCCCCGCTTTCAGCAGGCTTACACCGCCATGGTACTCCACGCCATCGAGCGACCATGCCGCATCGGGCAGGCCGAGCCGGGGAAAGACCTCGGCATTGAACCACCCCTGAAACGCCATGTTGTGGATGGTGATGACCGAGGGGACCTTGCCTTCATCACCACCGAACGGGGCGAATTGCAGATAGGCAGGCGCCATGCCGCCTTGCCAGTCGTGCGCATGGACCAGATCGAAACGCTGCGCCTTGCCGCGCTTGACCATGACACCGCCGGCAATGTCCGCCGCAGCCCTGCCCAGCGCTGCGAAGCGTTGCCAGTTGTCACCCCAGTCGAGCCCGGCGGCGTCGGTGTAAGGCGCCCCTTCCCGGGCATAGAGCGCCGGGGCATCGAGCACCAGCAAGGGCTGGCCGCCTGCGAGCTTGCCCGCGAGCAACCGCGCTGACGTACCCAGCAAGGAATTCCAGGCAAAGATCGCCCGCGGCCGTTTCAGCGTCTGCATGACCGCCGGATAGCCCGGCAGCAGCGTCGTTACCTCCACACCGTGCGGGGCAAGTGCTGCAGGCAAGGCGCCAGCCACGTCGGCGAGGCCGCCGGTCTTGATCAGCGGTACCGCTTCTGAGGTTACGGAAAGGACTTTCAGAGCCAAAACCTAATTCCCGCGCTTCGTGATGAAGAGCCTTGGCCGAAAATCGCCGCGGATCAAAGATCCAACCGGTCGATCATCGGCTTGGTAATCAGGCATACCCCATTTTCGGTACGACGGAAGCGCTGCGCATCGAGTTCGGGATCCTCCCCGACGACGAGGCCTTCGGGAATGCGCACACCGGAATCGACGACCACTCGGCTGAGACGCGCCTCTCGGCCGATGTTGCAGTAAGGCAGGACCACCGCCTCATCCACACTCGACCAACTGCCCATCTTCACGCCGGTGAACAGCAAGGAACGGCGCGCCATGGCGCCCGAAACGATGCAGTCCTGGCTGATGAGCGAGGAAATCGCCTGCCCCCGCCGTCCATCCTGATCGTGGACGAACTTCGCCGGCGCCGCGACGATGGTGTCCGTCCAGATCGGCCAGTCCCTGTCGTACATGTTGAGCTTGGGCACCGTATCGGTGAGGTCGAGATTGGCTTCGAAATAGGCGTCCACGGTGCCCACATCGCGCCAGTATTCCTCGATCTCCTCGGCGGCACGGATGCACGAGGCGGTGAAGCGGTGAGCCTGCGCCTTACCGTGCTTGACGATATGCGGAATGATATCGCCGCCAAAGTCGCGCTTGGAGTCGGGATCTGCAGCGTCGCGGCGCAGTTCGTCGAACAGGAACTTCGTGTCGAAAACGTAGATGCCCATCGAGGCGAGCGCGTGATCGGGATCGCCGGGAATGCTCGGCGGATCGGCCGGTTTCTCCAGGAACGAGGTAATGACATCGTTCTCATCGACATGCATCACGCCGAACGCCGTCGCATCCATGCGCGGCACCACGAGGCATCCGACCGTTACGTTTGCACCCGAGTTGACGTGCTGCTGCAGCATCAACTCGTAGTCCATCTTGTAGATGTGATCGCCGGCCAGGATGACCATGTACTTGGGACTGTAGGACTCGATGATGTCGATGTTTTGATAGACTGCATCGGCCGTGCCTTCGTACCAGAGCATTTCGGAAATGCGCTGGCTGGCGGGCAGGATATCGAAGCTTTCGTTGCGCTCGGGCCGCATGAAATTCCACGCACGGTTCATGTGGCGGATCAGGCTATGCGCCTTGTACTGCGTGGCCACACCGATGCGGCGGATGCCCGAATTGATCGCGTTCGACAGGGCGAAATCGATGATCCGGCTCATCCCGCCGAAATAGACGGCAGGCTTGGCGCGATTGTCGGTCAGCTCCTTCAGGCGACTCCCCCGGCCTCCCGCCAGAACATAAGCCATGGCATCGCGAGCGAGCGGCTGTCCGGTCGACGTCCTCATTGCAGGTATTCTCTCCTATCCAGCTTCAACCGGCATATTCGAACATGACGGTCGCCAGCGGCGGCAGTGTAACCATGGCGTGCCCGTCGGCCGCCTTGATCTGTCCCAAATTGCCTTTGCCCGATCCGCCATAGTGGACGGAATCGCTGTTTATGACCTCGTTCCATTTGCCCGCGAGAGGCAGAGGCAAACGGTAATTGCTGCGCAGTGCCGGCGTCATGTTGGCAACGACGGCTATGGGTTTGCCCACCGGCCCCTTGCGCAACCAGGCGAAGACCGAATTCTCGGCATCGTCGACGACAAGCCATTCGAACCCATCGGCCTCGCAATCGCCACCGTGAAGCGACGGCTTGTTGCGGTAGAGGCGATTGAGATCGCGAACGAGATTGCGCACCCCGGCATGCGCAGGGGCATTGCAAAGATCCCAGTCGAGCGCGCGTTCCTCGCTCCATTCGCGGCGCTGGGCGAACTCCTGCCCCATGAACAGCAGCTTCTTGCCCGGATAGCCCCACATCATCGTATAGTAGGCGCGCAGGTTGGCGAATTGCTGCCAGTCGTCGCCGCTCATCTTGGAAAGCAGCGACCCCTTGCCGTGGACCACTTCGTCATGGCTCAACGGCAGCACGAAGTTCTCGGAAAAAGCGTACACCAGCCCGAAGGTGATGTCCTCGTGATGGTGGCGCCGGTGCACCGGATCGCGGCTCATGTAACGCAGCGTGTCGTTCATGAAGCCCATGTTCCACTTGAACCCGAAGCCCAGCGCGGAACGCCCGCCGCGGTCGTCCGCCGGCTGGGTCACGCCGGGCCAGGATGTCGACTCTTCGGCGAATGTCATGAACCCCGGATGCTCGCCGTAAACCGCGCGGTTGGTGGCGCGCAGGAAGTCTACCGCTTCCCAGTTTTCGCGTCCGCCCTGATCGTTGGGCAGCCACTCGCCTTCCTTGCGCGAGTAGTCGCGGTAGAGCATCGAGGCGACCGCATCCACGCGCAGTCCGTCGACATGGTAGCGCTCGGCCCAGAACAAGGCGTTGTTGACGAGGAAGCTCTGTACCTCGCGCCGTCCGAAGTTGTAGATCAGCGTGTTCCAGTCCGGGTGAAATCCCAGCTTCGGGTCCTCATGCTCATAGAGCGCGGTCCCGTCGAAGCGGACGAGGCCGTGCTCGTCAGTGGGGAAGTGCGCCGGCACCCAGTCGAGGATCACGCCGATGCCGGCCTGGTGAGCCCCGTCCACGAAGCGGGCGAACCCCGCCGGTTCGCCAAAGCGCGAGGTCGGCGCGTAAAGACCGGTCGTCTGGTACCCCCACGAGGGATCGTAGGGATGCTCGCTGATCGGCATGAACTCGATATGGGTAAAGCCCATCTCGACGACATAGGGGATCAGGCGTTCAGCCAGTTCGTCCCAGTTGAGGAACCAGTTCCAGCGGTCACGCTGCCAGGATCCGGCATGAACCTCGTAGATCGAGATCGGCACCTTGCGCGCATCGATCGAGGCCCAATGGGCGCGATGATCCTCATCCCCCCAGTCGAGCTTGGCAGGGACGGCCGTCATCGATGCCGTGTTGGGGCGAATCTCCGACATGAAGGCGAAAGGATCGGCCTTGAGCGGCAAAGTCTGCCCGTCCGCGCCGACGATATGGTACTTGTACGCCCGATAGTCGCCGATGTCGGGAATGAAGATCTCCCACACGCCGATATCGGTCCGGTTGCGCATGATGTGCCGCCGGGGATCCCAGTCGTTGAAATCGCCGACCACACTCACGCGCCGCGCATTGGGTGCCCAGACGGCGAAGTGCACGCCCTTGCAGCCCTCATGCTCGATAAGGTGCGCGCCCAGCTTGTCGAACAGCCGCAAGTGCGTGCCCTGCGCGATCAGAAAATCGTCGACCGGGCCGAGCACGGGCCCGAAGGTATAGGGATCGGTGACCAGCCAGTCGTGCCCGCGCGCGCGGCAGCGGTAGCGGATCGGCTGCGGATCGGCGAGAAGCCCCCCCTCGAACAGGCACCGGTCGTCGACCTTGCCCAGCGAGCCGAGCCTGCGCCCATCGAGACTGAAAGCCTCCGCCTCTTCGGCGCCGGGCAGGACCACCCGGGCAAACGTGCCGGCAGGTCCGGCATGCACCCCCAGAAGCGCAAACGGGTCTGCGTGGGTCCCTTCCAGCAGGGACTCGATGGCACTAACCGATGGCTTCACAAGACCTTCCAGATGTCCCTCGCGTATTCGGAAATTGTACGGTCGGACGAAAACCATCCGACATTGGCAATATTGTGAATGGCTGCCTTGCGCCATCCCGCCTTGTCTTCCCAGCGAGCGTCGACCGAACGCTGCGCGGCAGCGTAGCCATCAAAATCGGCAGCGCACATGAACCAGTCATGGTCGTAGATGCCGCCGATCAGCCCGGCGTACCGGTTGCGATCATCCGGAGAGAACACTCCCGACGCGATGGCTGAAAGCGCCTGCGCCAGTTCACGCGACCCTTCGATGATCTCACGCGGGTTATAACCGTTTGCCCGCTTCTGCGCGACCTCCTCGGCAGTCAGTCCGAAGATCACGATATTCTCGTCGCCGACATGATCCTTGATCTCGACGTTGGCGCCGTCGAGCGTGCCGATCGTCAGGGCCCCGTTGAGCGCAAACTTCATGTTGCCTGTACCCGAAGCTTCCATGCCCGCAGTCGAAATCTGCTCCGACAGGTCTGCCGCCGGGATGATCCTCTCGGCGTAGCTGACATTGTAGTTGGGCACGAAAACAACCTTGAGCAGCCCACCAACCGAAGGATCGCTGTTCACCCTTCTGGCAATGTCGTTTGCCAGTTTGATGACGAGTTTGGCGTTGTGATAGCTCGACGCCGCCTTGCCGCCGAAGATCTTTACGCGCGGCACCCAGTCCCGCTCGGGATGGCTGCGGATCTGATCGTAGAGCGCCACCGTCTCGATCAGGTTGAGAAGCTGGCGCTTGTATTCATGAATGCGCTTGATCTGGACGTCGAACAGCGCATCGGGATCGAGCCGGATACCCATGGTCTTCTTGATGTAGTCCGCCAGCGCCAGCTTGTTCGAGCGCTTCACCTCGTGAATGCGCTCGCCCAGAGTGGAATCGTTGGCGAGCGCATTGAGATCGGAGAGCTTCGCGGCGTCGTCGAGAAAGTCGTCGCCGATCGCATCGCGAATGACCTTGGTCAGCCCCGGATTGCACTGCTGCAGCCAGCGGCGCGGCGTGACCCCGTTGGTCTTGTTGTTGATCCGCGTCGGATAGAGGCTGTGCAGGTCGGCAAAGACCGTTTCCTTCATCAGCTCGGTATGAAGAGCGGCTACGCCATTGACCGAATGGGCGCCGACGAAGGCCAGGTTCGCCATGCGAACCCGCCGCTCACCGCCCTCATCGATCAGCGAGATCGCGGCAATCTGCTCGTCGCTGCAGCCGGCCTTGCGCGCTTCGCGCAGGATGCGGCTGTTGATCGCATAAATGATCTGCATGTGGCGCGGCAGCAGGCGCTCGAACAGCGGCAGCGGCCACGTTTCCAGCGCCTCGGGCAGCAGCGTGTGGTTGGTGTAGCTGATCGTCTGCTTGCAGATCTCCCAAGCCTCGTTGAACTCCAGCCCGTGGATGTCCACGAAGATGCGCATGAGCTCTGCAACCGCCACCGAAGGGTGGGTGTCGTTGAGCTGGATGGCGGCCTTTTCGGGCAGCGTGCGAATATCGCCTTCGTACTGGACGTGGCGCCGCACGATGTCCTGGATGGAAGCCGAGGTGAAGAAATACTCCTGCCGCAAACGCAGTTCCTGCCCCGAAGGACTGGAGTCCGCCGGGTAGAGCACACGCACCAGGCTGTCCGCCCGGACCTGCTCTTCCAGGGCGCCGATATGATCGCCGGCGTTGAAGGCGTCGAGACGGATCGGATCGAGCGCGCTCGCGGTCCAGAGCCGCAGCGTGTTGACCCGCTTTCCGCGCCAGCCGACGACCGGCGTATCGACCGCCGTCGCCTCGATCTCTTCCGCGGGGCTCCAGATCACCCCGTCCCCTTCGGCCTCGACCTCGCCGCCGAAACCGATGCGGTACGAGCTTTCGAGGCGTTCGAATTCCCAGGGATTGCCGTGGGCGAGCCAGGTTTCGGGCAGTTCGACCTGCCAGCCATCATCGATGCGCTGGCGGAACATGCCGTTCACGTAACGGATGCCATAGCCGTAAGCCGGGATGTCGAGCGTCGCGAGGCTTTCCATGAAGCAGGCCGCCAGACGCCCGAGACCGCCGTTGCCGAGCGCGGCGTCGGGCTCCAGTTCCTCGAGCGCCGACAATTCCAGACCGTGCGCAGCCAGCGCCTTTTCCATCTGCGACGTCATGCCGATGTTGGAGAGTGCATCGCGCAGCAACCGCCCGATCAGGAACTCCATCGACAGGTAATAGACGCGCTTGCCGCCCTCGTCGTAGGTCCGGCGGGTGGAGGAGATCCAGCGATCGATGATCTCGTCTCGCAGCGCGTAGATCGATGCCGTATACCAGTCGTGCTGCTTGGCCGCGCGTTCATCCTTACCGACACGGTGGCGCAGCACCTTGACGATATGCTTGTCGAATTCCGAAGGTTCGGCACGCTTTGGCACGGAGACGGGATCGCTTGCCACTAGAGCACTCCTAGTATGACCGGCGCGGCACCTGACTGGCCCCGAGCGCGCGGCACCGGTTACGCGTACACGGGGACGCCCCCCACCTTTCCCAATCTTCTGGGTATTATGGCTAGCACAGGCCAAGAAAGCGACAAGAGTCATTGTGCAGTGCCGCATTTTTTTCTTGGGTATTTCTTTAGCAGTCAAAACATGGCCGGCGTGCGCGGATTCTGCGCACGTAGTGGTCCCCTGCGGGGACTTGCGATGCGCGCTCATCCCGGTAAGCCGGGCGCAAGAGGACGGGAGAGGATGCAAGATGACCACACGCATTGTGCGCGAGGACAAGAACGGCCTGTGCACGCTGACGCTGAATCGGCCCGACAAGCTCAATGCCCTCGACACCGAAACTTTCGAGGAACTCGATGCGCATTGCGCCGTGCTGGAAAGCCAGACCGACAGCATCGGCTGCGTCGTCCTGAAGGGGAGCGGCAGGGCATTCTGCGCGGGCGCGGATATCGGAGGAATAGGCAAGGGGTTCACCGACAGCCGCTTCAAACCCGGCGTCATCGCCCGCCTTGCAATGCTGCCGCAGCCGGTGATCGCGGCCATCCACGGTGTCTGCTTCACCGGTGGACTCGAACTGGCTCTGGCAGCGGACGTGATCATCGCCGCGCGCTCTGCGCGGTTTGCCGACACGCATGGCAAGTGGGGCCTCGTCGGTGCCTGGGGCATGACCCAGCGCCTGCCCCGTCGCATCGGCGCCAGCCAGGCCAAGCGCATGATGTTCTCCGCGCAGCCCATCGACGCGGAGGAAGCGCACCGGCTGGGGCTTGTCGACATTCTGGCGGAAGATGATGCGCTCGAGGCAACTGTCGGCGGGTTCGCCGGTCAGGTGGTCGAGAACTCGTGGCACACCAACGTCGAAACCAAGAAGCTGCTCGTCGCCACCGACGGCATGACGCTTGAGGAAGGGCTAGCGTGGGAGTTCGACAACTATCCGGGCTTCGCGCCCGATCATGCCCAGCGGTTGGCCCGGTTTACGAAGAAATAAGGGGGGAAGCCATGACACAGACCAACAAGGACGTCGTTCTCGCCTTCATATCGGCGATGGATCGCGGCGATGCGGAAGCCGGCGCACGGTGTCTCGATCCGCAAGCCGTCACCATCGCCAAGGGCTTCGGCAAACTCTCCGGCGAGCGCCGCTACGACACCATTGTCGGAACACTTGGCGCTTTTCGTGACCTGATGCCCGAAGGCATGAACCCGACGATCCACTCGGTCACGGCGGAAGCCGACCGCGTCGCGGTGGAATTCGAAGGCAATGCCACGCTGGTGAACGGGACGCCCTACTGCAACCAGTATTGCATGGTCTTCACCCTGCGCGACGGGCGCATCGTTCACGTCAACGAATACTATTGCACGATCCTCGCCGATGAAGCCATCGGTCCACTGCTGGAAGCGAGGGCAGAAGCATTGCCCTGGAGCTAGGCAGAGGAACAAATTTGCCCCGTCATCAAAGCGCGGGCTGGGATGACCGACGCGCTCTAACTACAGCTAGGAAACACGCGCAGGTCACGCTAAGCAAATCTGCATGCATGACCTGACAGCGTTCGACGCAGCCGCCATTCTCATCGTGCTCGCTGCCGCACTGGGCTATTTCAACTACCGTGTGCTCGGCCTGCCTTCGACGGTCGGGCTGACGGTGATGGGCACCCTCGCCTCGCTGATGGTCGTAGCCTACGACAAGCTGGTCCCGTCGAGCACGCTGGCCGATCAGCTCGGCACTTTTCTCGCCGATATCGATTTTTCGACCACGCTGATGGAGGGCATGCTCTCGTTCCTGCTCTTTGCCGGGGCCATGCACGTAAACTGGACCCACATGCGCAAGGGGCGCTGGCCGATCCTGATTTTCAGTACGATCGGCGTACTGCTCTCGACCGCCATCGTCGGGTTCGCCTTTCAGTTCCTGACCCTCGCGCTGGGCATTGAAATACCGCTGATCTGGTGCCTCGTGTTCGGTGCGCTGATCAGCCCCACCGATCCGGTTTCGGTGATGGCGGTGATGAAGCGCGCCGCGATGCCCGATACGCTGCAGGCAACCGTTGCCGGCGAAAGCCTGTTCAACGACGGGATCGGCGTTGTCGTCTTCACCATCCTCATCGCCATCGCCACCGGGACCGAGGCGTTCACCTGGGGCTTTGCCATCAGCCACTTCATGCAGGAAGCGCTGGGCGGCGCCGCGCTGGGGCTGACCGTGGGCTGGATCGGCTACCTGGCGATGAAGTCGATCGACGAATACGTGATCGAAGTCATGATCAGTCTTGCCGTGGTCATGGGCGGGTACAGCCTTGCCATGGGACTCCACGTCAGCGGCCCGGTGGCGATGGCCGTGGCGGGGCTGATCATCGGCAACGCGGGCATGGCCAATGCCATGAGCGAAGTGACGCGCGACCACGTCGTGAAGTTCTGGACGCTGATCGACGAAGTCCTCAATGCCGTCCTGTTCCTGCTGATCGGCCTCGAAGTCATCGCGCTCGACTTTCGGCCCGCCTATCTCGCGGCGGGCGCCGGTGCGATCCTGATCGTGCTGGCCGCGCGGATGATTGCCGTGGGCATCCCCCTAGCCGCCATGAAACGCCTGATCGACATGGGCCCGCTCGCCTTTCCCACGCTCGTCTGGGGCGGCCTGCGCGGAGGTATTTCGATCGCCCTGGCGCTGGCTCTGCCGATATCCGCGATCCGCAGCGAACTGCTGGTTGCCACCTACATCGTCGTCATCTTTGCCGTGGTCGTGCAGGGCGGTTCGATCGGCTCGCTGATCCGCCGCATGCAGGAACGCTATTCTCCCGAACTGGATCTCGATTCTTGAACCAAAATCCAACTGACGCCGGTCCGGCCATGCCCGACGCACGCCTGCCCGGTCAGCCCGGCCCCGGTGAAGGCCGCCCCTTCCCCCAACACGAAGAAGACAAGGGCCGTCTCAACGAGATGTGGCGCAACCGCCCGCAGTGGGTGCGCCGCGGCGAGGCCGTGTTCCATCTCATGCGCATCAAGTTTGCGCGCGCCATCCTGCTGCCGCAGCTGACGCCCGACCTCGCTTTCGACTTGCGCCAGACCGTGCGCAAGGAAGGCCAGCTCACGCGCGGCTATATCCTGATGTGCGCGCTTGCCGCGGGCATTGCCACGCTGGGCCTGCTGCAGTCCTCCACCGCCGTGGTCATCGGCGCGATGCTCGTTTCCCCGCTGATGAGCCCGATCGCGGCCATGGGCTTCGGTTTCGCCTCGCTCGACGGCCACCGCATCCGCGACGCCATCAAGGTCGTCGCCATCGGTGCGGGCATCGGCATCCTTACCGGCATGCTGCTGACCTGGCTTTCGCCGATCCGAAACGCCACGCCTGAAATCCTTGCCCGCACCGAACCCAACCTGCTCGACCTTGCCGTCGCGCTGTTCTCGGGAATCGCCGGTGGCTATTCGACGGTCATCGGCAAGGGCGGCACGGCCATCGGCGTCGCCATCGCCACTGCCCTGATGCCGCCGCTGACGGTGATCGGCTATGGCATCGGCGTGTTCCAGCCGATGTTCGCCATGGGCGCGCTGCTGCTGTTCCTGACCAACCTCGCAGCGATCACCTTTGCCTTCGCCGTGATCGCCCGCCTGTCCGGCGCGGCCCGCCCGCTCGGTCGCGTCGAGCTGACGCCGCGCTACATCGCCATCCTGATCGCCGCGTTCCTGGCGCTGGCCACGCCGCTTTCGATGACGCTGATGAAGCTCTCGAACGAGGCCCGCATCCGCACTGCCGCGCGCAGCGCGATTGTCGAAGCCTGCGGCAATCAGGGCGTGACCGTTGCCCAGCTCGACGTGAAGACCAGCGTGTTCGGCGCGCCTACCGTCGATGCCCTCGTCATTGCCCGCAATTATACCACCAACGCTGCCGAGCAGGCCGAGGGTCTGATCAGGCAAACCCTCGGCGAGAACGTGGAAATCAACCTCCAGCAGGTCCTTGCCGCCGACGTTCAGGCACAGACCCGTGCCATGGTCGATGCCGCGATGGAACGTACCGCCGCCGGTATTGCTGCCGATGTGCCGCCATTCCAGACCATCCGGCAGGCCATCGGCCTCCCCACCCGCTCGCTCTGGACCGACCGCGCCCAGCGTATGGTCTATGCCGAGCCTGTCCCCGCACCGGGCTGGACGCTGGCGGACTACCGCGCGGTGGAGCAGCAGGCGACGAAAGCCGTATCCGGCTGGACAGTGCGCCTCGTCCCGCCGCCACAACCGAACCTCACGGTTCTGCTACGCCAGGGCACGGCCGCCGGCGATGGCCAAGACGCACCCAAGCCGCCCGAAAATGCGATCTCGACCGATCTCGCCGTCTGGACCCTGACGCGTTGGGGCATGAGCAAGGTATCGCTCTCTGGCGCGGACGAGCCCGCGCTGACAATCCTTTCCAAGCAACTGTCCGATGCGGGTATCGCAGCGCATATCATCGCGCCGCCGACCGAGACCGAAGCCTCCATGCGCCCCAAGACTCAGACCGCAGGTGCCGAGCCGCCCGTGGTCGCGACCATCGGCATCTATGCGCAAAGCCCCTCGCAGGAGGCCGCTGCCAAAGCCGCCGCCGAGAAGGCAGCTGCGGAAAAAGCCGAGACAGCAGCGCAGGCAGAATAAAAAAAGACCGGAACCGCTCGCAGTGGGCGGCTCCGGTCTCCTGCATGGGCCGCAGGGCCGATGGCCTAGCGGTCCTCCTCCCAGGTGCAGTCCTTGATGGCGATGCCCAGATCCTCGATCACCGTGCGCATGCCGAGGATGTCGAACAGGACTTCGCCTTCCTCGATGCGGCGGCGGAATTCGACTTCCTTGGCGGCACGGGTCTCGGCATTGTTCACGGCCAGTTCGATCAGATCGCGCGGGATCACCAGAATGCCGTCGCTGTCGCCCACGATCAGGTCGCCGGGCTCCACGAGCACGTGGTCGATCACCACCGGCACGTTGACGGCGGCGGGCCCGCGCTTCTTGGGGTGCTCCACCGAAACGGCAGTCGACCAGACCGGATAGCCCAGCTCTCGGATCGCATCGACGTCACGCGTGGCGCCATGGACGACGGTGCCGACCAGCCCCTTCTTCTTGGCAAAAGTGCAGGCGACATCGCCCCACAAGGCGCCCTGATGGCCGCCGCCATTGGTCAGGACCAGCACGTCGCCTGCTTCGGCAGTGTAAAGGGCAGCGTGAATGGCAAGGTTGTCGCCGGGGAAGTTCCAGGCGGTTACGGCAGGCCCGCAGACCTTCTGCCCCGGCGCGATCGGCACCATGCCCGGGCTCATCAGGCACATCCGCCCGGCAATCTCGCCCAACCCTTCGTGCAGATCGGCGATGCCGAACTTTGCCGCGCGGGCGACAAGCGCCGGATCGGGACGCGGAATGCGACTGTAGATGACGGATTTGACGGGGGGTATCATGCAAGCGACTCCGGATTGAGCAGGGTTGCGGGCGTCTTGCCGGCGGCCACGTCCTCGATGACGGCGGCGACGTTGAGCGCCATGTCCTTCATGCCTGCTTCGGTGACGCCCGCGACATGCGGCGACAGCAGGCAATTGGGCAGATCGAACAGCGGATGGTCGGCAGGCGGCGGTTCGGCCTCGAACACATCGATCCCCGCCGCGGCGAGCTGGCCACAGCGCAGAGCCTCGGCCAGTGCGTCCTCGTTGATGATGCCGCCGCGCGAACAGTTCACCAGAATGGCATGCGGCTGCATCAGGCCGAGTTCGACCGTGTCGATGAGATTGCGCGTGCCTTCGGTCAGCGGCGTATGAATCGAGATGACATCGCGCTGCAGCAGATCGGCCAGTCCCATCGGCTCGACGCCTGCCGCGCGGATATCCTCGTCCGCAACCATGGGATCGTAGGCCGCGACCTCGGCTCCAAAACCGGCGCTGCAAATAGTCGCCACCACGCGCGCGATGCGGCCGAAGCCGATCAGGCCCACCCTGGCGCCGGTCAGGTCGCCCAGCCGGATGGCCCAGCGCTCGGCCCAGCGGTTTTCGCGGACGAGCGCATCCATCTCGCGCACGCGGCGCAGCAGCGCCAGCATCATCGAGACCGCGCCTTCGGCCACGGCGGTCGAATTGTTGCCGCCCGGCGTATTAGCGACCATCACCTTGCGACCGGTCGCCGCGGGAATGTCGATGTTGTCGACCCCCGCCCCGTGCTTCACGATCGCCTTGAGACGCGGCATCGGACCGAAAACGTCTTCGCCGAGCGGGCTGGTGCGAATGACGATCACGCTCGCATCCGCCAGCCGCGGATCGTCGCGCCAGCCCTCGCCCGCAATCACGTCATGCCCGGCAGCGATGCGCTCCACCCCGGCAGGATGGATCGGATCGATAATGCATACGAGTTCGCGTGAACTCACCGTAACCTGCTCCCTATCGTCGGTTTATGTATACCATTTCCGAAAAAGCGGCGTCGCTCTCCGTGAAAGGTCTTGGCTGCGAGGTCAACTCATAATAGGGCTCCACGCAACAAACATGTATCCGATCCGGACGTTCGCCGTCCGGGCGATCACGTGAGGAGAGAGTGATGTTCGCCGCCCCGCCCGCCGTCACGGCCGAAGTATTCTGCCGCATTCCCGACAAGTTCCGCCGCTTCGGCGAGACCACCGAATGGGCGCAGGTCCAGCTCCACGGCGCGGCAGCCCCGGTCTTTCTGGAAGGGCCGGTCTTCGACGCAGACGGCAACCTGTGGGTGACCGACATTCCCTGGGGCCGGATGTTCAAGATCGCGCCGGACGGTTCCTGCGAAGTCGGCTTCGAATACGACGGGCAGCCGAACGGGATGAAGTTCCTCACCGACGGACGCCTGCTGGTCGCCGACCACCACAAGGGCATGGTGCTGTGCGATCCCAAGACCGGCAAAAGCGAGCCCTGGTTCGACCGCTACCTGCTCGAACCCTTCCTGGGTTGCAACGACCTTACCATCGCGAAGAACGGCGACATCTGGTTCACCGATCAGGGCCAGTCCGGCTGGCACAATCCCAACGGCCGCCTGTTCCGTGTGCGTGCCGGGAGCGACCGGCTTGAGCTGATGCTCGACGGCATCCCCTCGCCCAATGGTCTCGTGCTCAACAAGGCGGAAACAGCGCTCTACCTTGCCGTCACCCGCGCCAACGCGGTGTGGCGCTGCCCCCTCGTCAATGAGGGCGAGGTGATCAGCAAGGTCGGCACGTATATCCAGATGTCGGGCGGCTCAGGCCCGGACGGGCTGACCATCGACGCAAACGACAATCTCGTCGTCTGCCATGTCGGCTTCGGCGCGGTCTGGCTGTTTTCCGACCGGGGCGAGCCGATGCTGCGCATCGACGTACCCGAAGGCCGCTACACCACGAATGCCGCCTATGGCGGGCCGGACAGCAAGTGGCTGTTCTTCACGGAATCGAGCACCGGCACGGTCTACAAAGTCGAGATGCCGGTGCCCGGGCGCGAGATCTGTCCGGCTAGCATCTAGCCCGCTGTCAGACCTGCCGCTGCAATCCCGGCGAAAGCGGCTTCCTCGTCCTTGTCTGACAGGTCGCCGCTGACGCCGACGGCGCCGAGCAGCGTACCGCCAGCATCCCTGATCAGCACACCGCCCGCAGCCGGAATCAGCTTGCCGTTCCATGCCGCGGACAGCGCCGCCATGAACTGCGGGCGGTCAGCCGCCATATCGCCCAGTTTGCGGCTGGAAGTCCCCATGGCGAGCGCGCCTTCCGCCTTGCCGCCGGCGATATCGGGACGACCGTAACCCGAGCCGTCCTCGCGCTCCATAGCCACGAGGTGGCCACCGGCATCGAGCACCACGACCGTAAGCGGATTGAGGTCCATTTCGCGCCCCTTGGCGCGGGCGGCGGCAATGACGGTGCGGGCCTGTTCAAGGCTGATCATGGCATGGTCCTCTCAAATCGTACGATGGAATATCGGCCACCGGCCTAGCGCCCGCACCTGTCCAGCCGCAAGCTCTTATGTATACAAAGATACGAAAACGAGGTTATTCGACCGTGTCGAGGACGGCAGGCGGAAAGGGCATTGTCTCTCCGGCAGAACCGCTAAGCAAGTGACCGTACCGAACCAGCGCGGTGCGCGTGCGGCGGATGTGCATGACGAGTGCAGCCTGCGCTGTCTCCACTTCCCGCGTGGCAATCGCGTCGAACAGCAACTGGTGCTCGATGTCGTGGGTGCGTCCGGCCCCGGCCGTAGAACCACCCATCGCCAGCTTCATATAGGCGCGGCGATAGCTCTGCGTCGTATCCCAAACCCGCTCGACCATTTGCGCCAGCAGCGGCGTGTTGTGGCGGCGATAAGTGATCCAGTGGAATTCTCGCCCCAAAGCAATGGCTTCGTCGATGTCCTTGGTCTTCTCGTTGCGATCCATCACGCCGCGCAGGTCGGCAATATCCTCATCGGTCAGATGAGGCACGCTATCCGCCAGCAACAGCGGCTCGATCCGCTCGCGGATTTCGTAGGATATTTCCAGATCGCGCCGGGTCAGGCTGGTCACGCGCGCGCCGGCGTTAGCGCGCATGGTAACCAGACCGCGCGACTCCAGCATGCGCAAGGCATCGCGCACCGGAATGCGGCTGGTCTCCAGCTCGTCCGCCAGTTCGTCCTGCTTGATCCGCGCGCCGGGCGCCAAATCGCCCGAAAGGATCCGCTCGGCGAGGATGTCCGCCACCCTCTGGCTGGCAACGATGGCTTGGTCCTTACTCATGCACGCCCCGTATTTAAGTATACGATGACCCATAACGGATTTCCCCGCACAGGCCAACGATCACAAAAGCCAGCGTCAGGTCAGCGAAAAGAGTGCGATTGCCACCGCGAGCCCGAGAATGGGCACGAGGACCGTCAGCACGCCGACGGCGGGATAGGCATCGTGGTGCGTCTCGCCGCAGATCGCGCGGACCGTGGTCACGACATAGCCGTTGTGCGGCAGGCTATCGAGCGCACCGCTGGCGATGGCGACGGTACGGTGGAGTTCGGCCGGGTTCGCGCCCATGGCAAGATAGGCCGGAGCAAGCAGCGGCAACGCAATCGTCTGACCGCCGGAGGCCGATCCCGTCAGCCCTGCGATGACGGTGACGGCAATGGCCGCGCCGATGAGCGGGTCTCCTGGGATGTGCTGAACCGCATCGAGCGCCATCTGGAAGGCGGGCGAGAGCGCAGCGACTGCACCGAAACCGACGACGGCACAGGTATTGGTGATCGCCACGACAGCGCCGGTTGCTCCGCGCGAAAAGGCCGCTGGCATGGTCCCGCGCGAGCGCAGGCCGATCAACACAGCAAGGGCCGTACCCGCACCGAGCGCCACCACCAGCGCCCACTTGCCGAGCGATGCCCCTGGCAGCAGCGCGGAAAGCGGGCCGAGCGCCTGCGGATACTGAAACACCATGAACACGGCCAGGACCGCAGCAAGCGGAAGCAGGCACAGCAGCGGATGCGGCAGATGGCGATTGGCATCGATGGAATCGTCGCTGGGCCGGTGCTCGAACCGCTCGCCGCGCGCCACGGCCCGCTTCACCATGCGATCGAGCAGGAAATAGCCGAGACCCGCCATCAATAGCGCCACGACAAGGCTGACCTGCCAGCCGGCATAGGCGTCGGTTCCCAGATACTGCATCGGGATCAGGTTCTGGATCTCGGGAGACCCGGCGCTGGTCATCGTGAAAGTCACCGAACCGAAGCAGAGCGACGCCGGAATGAACCGGCGCGGCAGGTCCGCTTCGCGGAACAAGTGGACCGAGAGCGGATAGACAGCAAAGCCGACAATGAAGACGGACACGCCGCCATAGGTCAGTACCGCGCAGGCCGCGACGACGGCCAGGACAGCGTGGCGGATGCCGATCTTGCGAACCACCCACTGCGCCACGCTTGCCGCTGCGCCGCTGGCACCCATGACTTCGCCGAAGATCGCGCCCAGCAGGAACATCAGGAACCAGTCGGCGAAGAAACCGGTAAAGCCCTTCATATAGGCGGTCGCAAAGTCGGGCGCGCCGTCACCGGCGAGCGGCGGCAACCAGGCGATTCCGCTGGTCAGGGCAACGAGCGCCGCCGCGATCGGCCCGGCGAGAAGAATGTTCACGCCCCGCACGGTCATCCAGATCAGGAGGATGAGCGCTCCCGCAAGACCGATGGCACTGATCAAGGCTTCATTCTCCCCTGCCCCATTTTGCGAATGATGCCCGCATGTTGCAGACGAGGCCCGCCAATGTCCATTCGGCATTTTGAGAGTTTGTTAATGCGCCGTTTGCCAAAGGCCTAGCGACTCCGTTTATCAACACCGCCTTATGACGAAAGCCTGACAAAAGGTTTTGGCGGTCGCATGGCATTAAAAGAAATATCCACCACCCAGGTCGAAATGGGAATGTACATTCACAGCTTTCAGGGAAGCTGGCTGAGTCATCCGTTCTGGCGCGCAAAATTTCTCATCGAGGACGACGAAAAGCTGCAGGCCGTACGCCAGGCCGCGCTCGACGCCGTGGTGATCGATACCGATCGCGGAAAAGACGTGCCTGCGCCAGCGGAAGCGCCACCCGCACGCGGCCCGGCCCTTCACCCTAGCCTGAAAGCGCGCAATCAGCGGGCCGCGGCCAAAGCAGCGGCTGCCCCCGCCGCGATCCGCCCGGCGATTCGCCCGATGGCCGCGCGTCCGGGCACCTCTTCGGTGGCACGCGAATTCGGCAATGCCCGCCGCACCGCCGGACAGGCGCGCAAGGTCATCTCGAAAGTGTTCATCGAAGCGCGCCTCGGCAAGGCGCCACGTGTCGCCGAAGTCGCCCCCGTCGTGGAAGACATCCACGCCTCGATCGAGCGCAACCCTTACGCCTTTTCCGGGCTGATGCGCTGCAAGTCGGAAATGGAGGCGATCTACAAGCATATGCTGTCGGTCAGCGCGCTGATGGTATCGCTTTCCCGGCATCTGGGCCTTTCGCCGCAGGAAACCCGCACGGCGGGCATGGCGGGACTGCTGCTGGACGTCGGCGTCAGCCGGCTCGACATCGATCTGACCGATCTGGATCGCGGCGTCGAAGGTATCGATCCGGACTTGTGGCACCGGCATTGCTACGTCGGCCGCGACCTGCTGGCCGCCGCCGAGGAGGTTCCCGAAGAGGTCCTTCAGGCCGTGGCGCGCCACCACGAATTGATGGATGGCTCGGGCTTTCCGCAAGGCCTTGAGGACCGCGAGATCGACCTGATCTCGCGCATGGCCGCGATTTGCGACAGGTTCGACCTGCTGGTTTCGGGTGCCGCGACCGGCGAGCCATGGGACCCGGCGGAAGCCATGCGGACCATGATGGGGCGCGAAGGCGCCTACGATCCGGAGATTCTCGCCCGCTTCCAGGAAGCGCTCGGCGTCTATCCGGTTGGTTCTTTTGTACGGCTGCGCTCGGACCGGATTGCCATGGTCATCGATCAGGACACCTCCGAACCGGCGCTGCCGACCGTGCGGGCCTTCTACTCGATCACGACAGGCAAGCACGTGAAAGCGAAAGTCATCGAACTTGCCAACTGCTTTGGCGAAGACGCCATTGCCGGCATCGCCGATCTTGCCGAATACGGCCTGCCCCCGGCGGAGGACTTGCGCGAGCAGCTGTTTACGCTGGGCGCGAAACAAGCCTCGTAAGGCTGGTCGAGACCTAGATCCCGTACCAGAACACCAGCGAGGCCGAGAGCGCCGCGACCATGATCAGTACCAGCGGAATGCCCGGTCGCATGTAATCGGCGAACTTGTAGTCGCCCTCTGCCAGGATCATCATGTTGGTCTGGTAAGCGACCGGGGTCGCGTAGCACAGGTTGCAGCCGAACAGCACAGCGAGCACCAGCGGTTCTGCCGGGAGCCCGAGTTGCGCCGCGATGTTGAAGGCAATCGGCGTGCCGACCGCCGCCGCCGCGGAATTGGACGCGAAGTTCGTAAGCGTCGTCACGAAGACCATGATCGCCGCCAAGACACCGGCCGGTGGAAGGTGTTGCAGTCCCGTCGCCATGATCCCGCCCAGCCAGCCGGCCGCGCCCGACACCAGCATGAACTTGCCGAGCGCAATCGACGCGGCCACCAGCACGATCACCTGACCGGAAAGCGCCCTGCCTACGCGCTCGAACCGCACGCATCCGGTCGCAAACATCATGATAGCGCCGGCCAGAGCGGAAATGGCGATGGGAACAAGCCCCGCAGAAGCGAGGCCGACAGAAACGAGCATGATGACAAACGCCACCGGTGCCTTGCCCGAGCGCGTGATCTCCCGACCGCCTTCGAGCTGCAGCAAGCCATCGACTTCGGCGAAGAGATGCAGGTCGTCGGGCAGGCCCATGACCAGAAGCACATCGCCTTCCTGCATCGGCGCATCGGGCGTGTAGGGGCGGGTATCGCGCAAGGGCTGGCGCACATGGTGGATGCCCAGCATCGCCACACCTTCGAAACCTGCCGTCTTCGGAGTCAGTCCGATCAGGCGGCTGTCGGGGGCGACGATCATTTCGACGACCATCATGTCCTTGCCCGCACGGCCCGAGTCTGCCCGGATGCGTTCAACCAGCCAGGTCGGTGCCAGCGTCGCGGAGAGCTTGCGCGCAGCCTCCTGCAACCCTTCGAACGTGCCGGTGGCAAGAACCCTGTGCCCGATATGTCCGCCGGTGCCCGGCGGCAGCCAGATATCCACACCATCGGGAAGCGATCCGCGCGCTTCCTCGATCGTCTTGCCCCGCAGCGCAGCTTCTTTCGATACGCGCAGCTTGGACAGGAAACGACGGCTTTCGACTGCAACCGCCTTGGTATTGTCGGGCAGCAGGCGCGGCATGATCAGCCACATGTAGAGAATGGCCGGCAGCATCGCGACGAGAACGATCGGCGTAAACTCGAAGACGTTGAGCGGCCGCATGCCGAGATCGTTGGCGATCGAGACAACCAGCAGGTTGGTCGACGTACCGATCGTCGTCGACATGCCGCCGATCAGGATCGCCGCGTTCACCGGCATCAGTGTCTTGGAAGCGGGCATTCCGCCTTTCATGGCCATCTGCACCAGGATCGGGATCATCAGAACCAGAACCGGGGTGTCGTTGATGACCATGCTGAGCAGCATGCACACGACCAGCGTGAAGAGCAGCGCGAAGGACTTGTTGGTCCGCCAGATCTGGCCGAGCGCGCGGGCAGCAGGATCGAGCGCGCCTGTCACCACCATGCCGCGACCGAGGATCATCAGCGAACAGATCGTGACGAGCGCGTAGTGCCCGAAGCCTTCGAACGCGAGAGCGAGACCGGCATACTTGTCCTGCCCCGGCATGGGAAAGACGTAGAGCAGCAGCGCGATCGCGGCGATCGTCAGCAGCGAAACCAGCTCGACCCGCAGTCGGCCGTTGATGAACCCATAGAACATGCCCAGCGCAATGAGGATCGCGCCGGCCGCGTGAAGGTCTGGCAGGAAGTCCATAAAGGCCGAGCGCTCAGCCCTGCGCCTGCGTCCATTCGACCCTGTAGAGGTCGAAACGCCGGTCCTTGAGGTTCTGGACCGCGCCCGACTGGCGGGCAGTCAGCAGCGAATCGAGGCTGAGATCGGCAATCGCGATCGTCTCGGTATTGGGCGCCGTGTCAGCGGCCACGCCATCGCGCGAGAACGGGAAGTCCGAAGGGGTCAGAATGGCACTTTCGGCGTAGTGCACGTCCATGTTCTCCACATTGGGGAGATTGCCTACTACACCCGACGTCACGACGTAGCACTGATTTTCGACAGCCCGCGCCTGGCAGCAGTAGCGCACGCGCAGATATCCGCGCCGCTCGTCGGTGCAGAAGGGCACGAACAGCAGCAGCGCTCCCTGGTTGACGAGGTGGCGGGCAAGTTCGGGGAATTCGCTGTCATAGCAGATCATCACACCGATCGGCCCGCAATCGGTCTGGATCACGTTGGCCCCGTAGCCGCCCTTGATGCCCCACCAGCGCCGTTCCGACGGCGTCGGATGCAGCTTCTCGCTCTCGTGCACGGAGCCATCGCGCAGGAAAGTATAGGCGATGTTGCGAATTTCGGTCTTGCCGTCCTCCACTTTGGCGTGCGTCGGGTGCGAGCCGCCGATGATGTTGATGTTATAGCTGACCGCCATGCGCTGCATGAACTCCACGAACCGGTCGGTGTAATCGGCAATCTTGTCGATCGCCTTGGCCGGTTCGAGCTTGCGCTCCTCAATGGACAGCAGCGCCAGCGTGAACAGTTCGGGAAAGACCACGAAGTCGCTCTCGTAATCGGCGGCGACATCGACCCAGTATTCGACCTGCTCCTCGAAGTGATCGATGGTCTCGATCTTGCGCATCATGAACTGGACCGTCGCCACACGGACGCTCGACGGCACCCGCTCCTTCAGCCCGGGTATCAGCTTGCCGGTGTCTCGCGGGGCGAGCGGGTTGGTCCAGTACATCAGGACCGCGCAGCCGCCGCTTTCCTTGTCGTTGGGAATATAGTCGCGCAGGATACCGTGCGGCTCGTACCCCTGGTTCATCTGGAAATTGATGACCTGGTCGCGGATCTTCTTTTCCTTGACCGCCTGCAGGTAGTCGGCGGGGTTGGGATAAGTCCGCTTGCGGCGATAGTAGCCGGGCATCCGGCCGGCGAAGGCGATGCCTTTAAGCTCGAAATTCTGGCACAGTTCCTTGCGCTTGCGGTAGAGCCGCTGGCCGATGCGCAGGCGCCGGTAGTCGGGATCGACGCAGACTTCGAACCCGTAAAGGACATCGCCATCCTCGGCAGGCGGACGGCCATAGCCGCCGTTGCTGATTTCTTCCCAGGTATGCGGCTTGAAGGCGAGATCGGCCGGCACGATCATCGTGGCGCAGTGGCCAACCACCTTGCCTTCGTATTCGGCGACGAATTGGCCTTCGGGAAAATTGATCACTTGTCCGCGGAGTTCGGCCCGCGTGAAGGAATCGGCCTTGCCGTACACCTTGACGGACAGGCGCGCGATAGCCGGAGCGTCGGCAACAACGGCCTCGCGGATGATGAGTTTCGCTTTGGTCTGATCCATGTGGGGTACTCTTACGCGCAAGGTTTCGCGCGGTTCCAGTGGGGATTTGCGAGAAAGTGCAGATTTGGTCTCAGCCACGCCTGCAAAGGTCGAATTTCGGCGAGGAAAGTCGGCCCGGATCGGAATTTTTCAAGCTGCCGGGATAAAAACAGCCGCTGGCACGTTCTTCTTGATAAGAAAGGAGATATCGAATGAGCGCAACACTCTTCGCCTTGGCCCTGTTTGGGTGTTCGGACGACGGCACCGCTTGCCAGCGCCTCTCGACTCCGGTTCAGACGTATGAAACGCAGGCCCAGTGCTCCGCACAGCTGGATGAGGCGCTGGGTACCGACGCCGCCATGCGCGCAGATGCGCCGACGGTATTCGCGCAGTGCCTGACCAGCCGGCAGATTGCCCTTCTGGGTAAAGGCACCGTGGACCTTACCCGGGTCAACGGCATGGAATTTGCGTCAGCCGGTTTCTAACCCCGCCCGCGATAGCCCTGCACCCCCTGATCCGGCACCCAAAGTCCTTCAGGCGGCGCGCCGGACTGCCAGAATACGTCGATCGGAATACCGCCGCGCGGATACCAGTATCCGCCGATCCGAAGCCAGTGCGGCTGCATCTCGTCGAAAAGGCGCTGACCGATACCGACGGTAACGTCTTCGTGGAAGCCGCAGTGATTACGGAAGGATCCGAGGAAGAGTTTGAGACTCTTGGATTCGACGATGCTCGCCTGCGGCGCGTAGTCGATCACCAGATGGGCGAAGTCGGGCTGTCCGGTCACCGGGCACAGCGACGTGAATTCCGGCGCAGCGAACCGCACGAGGTACAGCGAACCCGCGCGCGGATTGGGCACATAGTCGAGCACCGCTTCTTCGGGCGACGCCGGAAGCGCGCTGTTCTGGCCGAGGTGCAAAGGTTGGGGGCTATCGCTCATACCACGGCCATGCCGCTAAGCTCGCGCCGTGACAAGCGCCAAGTCGGCCGTTCGGCGGCATGACGCAACAACTGGTCGCGGGCTCGCCCGGCATTAACATGCGGTTCAGCGCCACCCGACTTGATGCTTGGCAATCATGAGGGGCAAAGGGAAATCCATACCGTTCGGCATTGTACTGGCTGCGATTGTCGTGGCAGCACCGGCGGGTGTCCATGCGCAATCGCTGCAGGACTGGACCCTCCCCGCGCCCGATCCCACCCCTACCGGCCGCAGTATGCAAGGCCCGGTCGACCCGCAAAACCCGATCGTGCAGCCCACCGAAGCGCCGCCTTCGCCGGTTCCTGCGATCAGGCCCCCCGCCCCGCGCGTCACACCGAGCGCAGCACCAGCCGCCCGGCCTACCGCGTCGCCAACACCGCAAAGCCCGTCTGCTGCGCCGACAGCTCCCGCAACGCCGCGGCCAGCACCGGCCGAACCTGCTCCGACACCGCAGCCCACTTCTGCAGCATCGCCTTCGACTGCAGCTGCGCCTGCGCCGACGACCGCGCCCCGCGAGCCGGCTGACCCGCTCCCCAAACCGGTGGAGACGGTCCAGGCCGCCGCGAATGAAGGCAACGCGCCTGCCTGGTGGTGGGTCATTCCCTTGGCCCTGCTCGCGCTGATCGCAGGCTTCCTTATGCTAAGACGCCGGAAGGCGGCTGCGCCTTCGCCTTCGGAAGACACGCCGCTTGCCGAGACCGCCGAACCGGACACGCCAGCCCCGGAGGTCCCGACCGCTCCTGTCCCTGCACCGAAAGCGGCCCCGCAACCCGTACCCCCGCCTGTACCGGCCATGGCCACCAGTCGCGCCAGCGGCCAGATCGATTTTCAGCCTGCCGTCCTGCGCCTTTCGCTGTTCTACGCGACGTTGCAGTTTCACCTGCGGCTTACCGCGAACACCGAATTTCCATCCGGCAAGCTGCTGGCCGACATGATCTCTGCCCACGGATCGCTGTCGCAGGAGATTCAGCTATCACCGCATCCCGATGCGATGCAGGTCGTCGGACAGTTTCCCCAACTCGCCCCCGGGCAGATGTTCGACATCAAGGGCGAACTGCAACTGCCGCTCAATGCGATCCGCGCGGTGCATCAGGGAAATGCCCAGCTCATGGTCCCCTTGGTTCGCCTCGCCCTACTGGGCGACAACGAACCCCACCTGCCGCACCTGGAGTTGGGATGCGTATTCACCATCGGCCTGCCGGGCAGCGGGCCGGCTCTGTCCCCCCTGCGGGTCGACACCGGCCCGCGCGACTTCACCGGGCTGATCGCGCGCGAGATCGAAAGCGCCCGCCGCACGACACTCTTGGGCCTCGACCACGCCCGCGCAGCGAGCTAGGCTTCTCCGCAGGAAAGCGGAGAGCACTTTGAGCGATACCAGCAAGTTGGCAAATGTACGCACGGGAACCCGCATCGTCGGCGCGGGCCGTCGCAAGAAATGGACAGGGCCAGTCGTCAATCCGCCGGTATGGCGCGCCAGCACGCATCTCTACGAAAGCACCGCCGCCCTTGCCGAAGGTCCTCGCCGCAATGAGGACGGGCGCTTCTTCTACGGCCGTCGCGGCGCCCCGACGCAATGGGCGCTCAGCGATGCCCTGACGCAACTGGAACCCGGCGCCGCCGGCACAGTACTCTATCCCTCGGGCGTCGCGGCGATCTCCGGCGTTCTGCTCACCGTGCTCAAGCCCGGCGACGTCCTGCTGATCAGCGACAACGCCTATGACCCCAGCCGCGCCATGGGCAAAGGCCTGCTCAGCGACTTCGGCATAGAGCCTCGCTTCTTCGATCCGCTCGACCTTGCCGCCTACGAAGAGGCCTTCTGCGACCGCACCGCCGCGGTACTGCTGGAAGCGCCGGGCAGTCTTTCCATGGAAATGTGCGACGTGCCGGCCATGGCCAGCATCGCCCGCGAAAAGGGCGCAATCTCGGTTCTCGACAATACCTGGGCCGGTCCGCTCGGCTTCCCGGCGCTCGAAAAAGGCATCGACATTACGCTGATGGCGCTCACCAAGCACGTCGGCGGTCATTCCGACGTGATGATGGGCAGCGCCAGCGCCGGCCCTGAACTCTACGCGCGGATGCGCCAGCGTGCGCAGCAACTCGGCACCGTGGTCTCGCCCGACGACGCTGCTCTTGCCCTGCGCGGTCTCCGGACGCTCAATCTGCGCCTGAAACAGGAAACCGACAGCGCCCTCAGCATTGCCGAATGGTTGTCGCAGCGCGAGGAAGTGGCGCAGGTCCTTTGCCCCATGCTGCCCGGCGCGCCCGGCCACGAGCTGTGGAAGCGCGACTTCTCCGGCGGCTGCGGCCTGTTCAGCTTCGTCTTCAAGGGCGGCACCCCGGCAGACCGCAACCGGTTCGTCGACGCGCTAGAACTGTTCGGCATCGGCTTCTCGTGGGGCGGCTTCGAAAGCCTCGCCTTGCCTATAGAGCCCTCTGCCTATCGGTCCTGCATGACCTGGCCGCCAAAACCGGGCGAGACAGAGGATCGCTTCGGCGTTCGCCTCTCCATAGGGCTTGAAGACCCCGCAGACCTGATCGCCGACATAGAGCAGGCCATGGCGGCCTGGCACGTCGCATGATGTCCCTTCTCGCAGCTGCTGCCGATGCAGTACCGACTGGCGACGCCAGCGGCAGCGCCGATCCCGGCGTGGTCGTTCCCCTGCCGACGGCAACGCCCATTCTCGATGAGCCGGTCGCAGGCGCGGAGGGCCTGAAAAACGCGGTCGCAGCCAAGAGCGGAACGATCGGCCAGCTGATCGACACGCTGGATGGCCTCGCGGTCCAGATTGGCAGCATGCGCGTATCCGCCTGGGACATGGTGGTCGTGATGCTGGTGCTGGCCCTCGTGTTCACGGCTGCCTGGGGTATCAGCAAGGTCGCCCACCGGCTGCTCACGCGCGCGACCCGGCTCGACATGACGCAGCGACTGCTGATCGACAAGATGCTCAGCCTGCTGATCTGGGGCATTGCCATCCTTGTCGGCATAGACATGCTGGGCATCGACCTGACGGCGCTGACGGTCTTCTCGGGTGCTTTCGGTCTCGCTATCGGCTTCGGTCTGCAAAAGACCTTCGGCAACCTCTTCGCCGGTATCATCCTGCTGATGGACCGTTCGATCAAACCGGGCGACGTCATCGCCATTACCGATCAGGGCGGCAATTCCACCTTCGGCCAGATCCGCCGCATCGGCATCCGCGCCGTCTCGCTGACCACGCGCGATCAGAAGGAATACCTGATCCCGAACGAGAACCTGATGATCAATCAGGTGGAGAACTGGTCCTATTCCAGCAAGAACGTGCGCGTGCAGGTTCCCGTGGGTATCTCGTACAATTCCGATATCGTGAAGGCCGAGGAACTCATGCTCAAGGCTGCGCGGTCGGTAAAACGCGTCCTGGACGCGCCGCCGCCCACGGCATGGCTCGACGCCTATGGCGACAGTTCAGTCAACTTCATCATCCACTGCTGGATCACCGATCCGGAAGAAGGCATCGGCAACGTGCGTTCGCAGGTCCTGAAGTCGCTTTGGCACATGTTCCACGAGGAGGGCATCGAGATCCCCTTCCCGCAACGCGACATCAACCTGCGCGACAACGAGGCGTTCCGCGAACTGCTGGAAGCGATGCGCGGCAAGCCGGACGACAAGGGCTCTGCCTGAATTCGGCCTAGTGCCGCACCTTCTGCAGCGCCTTTTCCATCTCCAGTCGGTTGCGGCCCTTGGTCTTGGCCACGAACAGCGCCATTTCCGCGCGCTCGATAGTCGAATCCAGACTGACACCGATCCGTGCGACGCTGGCGCTGGCGGTAATCGCGAAGCGGCTTTCGCCGACGCTCTGGCGTAGGTCCGCCAGGGTATTGATCACCCGGCTGCAGATCGCCTCGGCCTCGTCCGGCTTGGTGCGCGGCAGCAGCACTGCAAAGCGTTCGGACCCGATCCGCGAAATGAGATCGTCCGACCGCAGCATCTCGCGCAGGAGGTCCGCGAAAACGACCAGCACTTCATCGCCGGTGCTCTGCCCGTACTGCATGTTGATAGTGCGGAAGAAGTCGATGCTGAACAGGGCCAGACAGCCGTCCATGTCCTTGTCGACCATGTGTTCGAGCATGGAGACGAAAGCCGCACGGTTGGTCAGCTTGGTGAGCGGATCGGTATAGGTCGCGGCAAAGAGCTGCTGCTCCAGGTTCCGGCGTTCGTCGATACTGCGCATGATGCTGATGGCGCCGTAAGGCTGGCCATCGTCGTGCTTCAGGGCGCGCATCTGGATTTCGAACCAGCGTTGGCGATCATCGTTAGTGATCGCGGGAAACTCTATCCAGCCCCCCGAATCGGCACCGGCCAGCGCACCGTCATAAGCATGCGCGACATCCTCGCGCGCCTCCGGAGCGACTATGTCAAACAAACGCATCCCCACGCGTATGTCCGGCTGACGAAACCCCATCCTTTCAAGGCCAGGCGAGGCGGACACGATGGTTCCCGCCAGATCGGACTTGATGATGATGTCGGAAGTGCTTTCCGCCAGGAGCCCGCAGATCGCGGAACTTTCCTGCACTGTAAAATTCATGCCCATTTCGGTAGCGCCCCGAGTTCCAGAAATCGACATGAGTCAACGCATTGAAAATCACGATTGGAAAAAATTACGAAGGATGTCTTCACAGATTTGTTCTTTATCGCGGCATCTATTGCATGGACCCTGATTACAACACGGAAAACAATAGAGTCTGTTGCCCTGTTATATAACAAACTTTATATTATTTCCTTGTTATCCATATATTTACCATCGACCTCAGGATTCGGAAAGTCCAAAACTTCAACTCTTCAACAACAACGGCGTATTCCGCGCACCCTCTGGGGTGGCCGCACTAAAGCTCAATCATGATCCTGATCTTGTCCGGCGTCGTTTCCACCGCCGCTGCAATCTGGTCCCGACAGCGCGAAATGAGTTCGGGCAAACCCGGCACAGTGCGGCTCGGCTTCAGCTCGCCCACGGCTACACCAAGGGCCTCCGCGATGGGCTCCAGACGATCCTCGATCGGCCGTGCACGCCCCTGCTCCCAAGCCCATACTGTGGGCTTGCTCACCCCCAGCCTGGCCGCGAGCTCGCCCTGCGTCAGGCCCCGCAGCTTGCGGAGCCGGTGAATCCTCTCGCCCAGGCTTTCGCCCCCGATAGCCGCAGGCACAGCCGGCTTCGGCGCAGGGCCGACGCCAGCCTCATTCTGAACGGCACTGCGCAATTGTGCAGCACTCAGCGTGGCAGGGGACAACGGCACTTCGAAAGCGCAACCGTAAAGCCGGTCGCTGGCCCAGGCGACGCGTGCGCGCATCGTGCCTGCTTCGGGAAGCGCAACTTCGATCACGTCGCCGATTTCGAGGGAGCTGCCGGTTTCAACCAGCAGCCCGGTCTCGGACACGTTATGCACCAGAACCCGCGCTGCTGCCCCGGATTCAAGCGCCCCCTGCGTTTCCAGCAGCAATCGGCGCCGGTTCGCACGAGGCTGCCCCTCGCCCGAGTAGGTTTCATCGAAATGTGCCGGAATCGGCATGAGCAAGTCTCCCGCGGAGGCTTGAATCGTCAACCTCTCAGGTTAAGATTCGGTTAGCAGAAGGGTTAAGTCTGCTCCTAACCGGATATACCCTGCTAAAGCTGCCCTAATGCCCGGCAAAGCCATTATGGCTGGCACAACACCGCGATCGCAGCCATGTCCCCCAAGATGGTATCGAATCCCACCCTTCCCGGTCGCCAGGCCGCCGTCGGCACGGTGCATCTTGTCGGTGCCGGCCCCGGCGATCCCGACCTGTTGACGCTGCGCGCGGCGCGGCTGCTAATGAGCGCCGGACTGATCGTTCACGACGGCCTCGTCGATCCTTCCATTCTCGCGATGGCACGGCCGGGCGCCCGCATGATCTCTGTCGCCAAGAGCCGCTCGCGCCACACGATGAAGCAGGAGGCGATCTGCGATCTGCTCGTCCGCGAAGCTCTGGAAGGCAACGATGTGGTTCGTCTGAAAGGCGGCGACCCCTTCATCTTCGGACGCGGCGGCGAAGAGGCCGAAGCCTGTCACGCGGCCGGCGTTCCCGTCGAAGTCGTGCCCGGGATCACCTCGGCGCTGGGCGCGGCAGCGGCGGCACAGATCCCGCTGACTCACCGCGACCACGCCTCGATTGTCTCGTTCGTGGCCGGCCAGTGCAAAGGCCTTACCGATCAGGACTGGTCCGGCCTTGCCGGCAAGGGCCGCACGCTGGTGATCTTCATGGGCGTGGCCACCGCGCCGCTGATCAGCGAAAAGCTGATCGCCGATGGCCTTACCCCCGACATGCCGGTTGCCGTCATCGAAAAGGCGACCCGCTCCGACATGCGCGTGCTGCGCTCCCCGCTCGCCGGCCTGGCAGACCTGGTCGAAGCCGAGCGGGTGAAGAGCCCGGCGCTGATAGTCATCGGCGAGGTCACCGCCGAACCCGATCACACACTTTGCGCACTCGCATCGAAAGCCGGGGCGCTGGAGACGACACAATGAAAATCCTGACGGGCAACGACCTCAAGAGCGGCGCGGTCACATGGTGGACCGGCGTCGGCTGGTCGCTCGATGTGAACGACGCCGCCGATGTCGGCGAAGACGGCGCCAAGATCATCGCCCGCGAGGAAGGCGCGCAAAACGTCTTCGCCGCCTACGTGATCGATGGCGTGAAGACAGCCGAAGGCGTGCGCCCCGCGCATATCAAGGACCGCATCCGCGCTCTGGGCCCCACCGTGCGCCCCGACCTGACGCTGAAGCCGTCCGACCCCGAAGCCGTGAACTGGGTGATCTGATGTACAAGTATGACGAATACGACCAGCAGATGGTCGACACGCGCGTTGCGGAATTCCGCGACCAGGTCCGCCGCCGCCTTTCCGGTGAACTGACCGAGGACCAGTTCCGCCCGCTGCGCCTGCAGAACGGCCTCTATCTGCAGCTCCACGCTTACATGCTGCGCGTCGCGGTGCCTTATGGCACGCTGAACTCGGCACAGATGAAGGTGCTGGGCGATATCGCGGACAAGTACGATCGCGGCTACGGCCATTTCACCACGCGCCAGAACATCCAGTACAACTGGATCAAGCTGGAAGACACGCCCGACATCCTCGCCGATCTGGCGAAGGTGGAAATGCATGCCATCCAGACCAGCGGCAACTGCATCCGCAACATCAGCTCGGACCAGTACGCCGGCGCCGCGGCCGACGAACTCGTCGACCCGCGCCCTTACGCCGAGCTGCTGCGCCAGTGGTCGAGCTTCCACCCGGAATTCCTGACCCTGCCGCGCAAGTTCAAGATCGCGGTGATCGCCAGCGAGACTGACCGCGCGGCCATGCGTCTGCACGATATCGGCATCAAGATGGTCAAGAACGACGCAGGCGAGATCGGCTGCCAGTTCTACGTCGGCGGCGGCATGGGCCGTACCCCGATGATCGGCCCGATGATCAAGGAATTCGTCCCGCTCGATCAGCTGATCACGTACTCGGAAGCCTGCCTGCGCGTCTACAACCGCTACGGCCGCCGCGACAACAAGTACAAGGCGCGTATCAAGATCCTCGTCCACGAGCTGGGCAAGGACGAATATGCTCGCCAGGTCGAGGAAGAGTTCGCGCATCTGCTCAGTCAGGGCATCGAACCGCCGCTGGCCGAGCTGGAACGCATCAAGCCTTATTTCGACGATCCGGCTTTCGAGACCGACGCGTCCGACGATCTTGATCTGTCCGATCCCGATTTCCGCCTCTGGGTGGAGCGCAACTGCCATGCCCACAAGCAGGCCGGCTACACCATTGCCACCGTCAGTCTGAAACCGATCGGCGGCATTCCGGGTGACGCCAGCGCGGACCAGATCCGCCTGATGGCGCAGCTCGCCAAGGACTACAGCTTCGATGAGCTGCGTGTCACCCATGCGCAGAACATCGTCTTCCCGCACGTGAAGAAGGCTGACCTCTACACCCTGTGGCAGAAGCTGGACGAGGCGGGCCTCGGCACCGCGAACCTCGATTCCGTAGGCGACATCATCGCCTGCCCCGGCCTCGACTATTGCAGCCTTGCCAATGCCCGTTCGATCCCGGTCGCGCAGAAGATCTCCGAGCGCTTCGGCTCTGCCGAAAAGCAGGCCGAGATCGGCGAGCTCAAGCTGAAGATCTCCGGCTGCATCAACGCCTGCGGCCACCACCATGCCGGCCACATCGGCATTCTGGGCGTCGATAAGAAGGGCGTGGAGAACTACCAGCTGCTGCTCGGTGGTAGCGAAGGCGCCGACACTTCGCTGGGCAAGATCACCGGCCCCGGTTTCGACGAGGACGGCATTGTCGATGCCGTCGAGAAGGCTACCGGCGTCTATCTCGCCAACAGGCAGGAAGGGGAACGCTTCCTCGACACCTACCGCCGCATCGGCATGGATCCGTTCAAGGAGGCTATCTATGGTTGAAGTCCAGTTCCGGTTCCGTGACGACGAGGCGGTCAACGATCCCGCTGTCACCGTGGATGCCTTTACCGATCAGTCCAACGCGACGGCCGTGCGTATCGAGCCGGGCGATGATGCCCGGGCCTTGCTGCCGTACCTCGATCAACTCGCGCTGGTGGAAGTGAACTTCCCCGCCTGGACCGACGGGCGCGGCTATTCTTCCGCCCGCGTGCTGCGCGAGGCCGGCTACACCGGCGAAATCCGCGCCGTGGGCGACATCGTGATCGACATGCTCGGCCACCTCAAGCGCTGCGGTTTCGACGCCTTTGCGCCGGAGCACCCGCTCAACCCCACCGACGCGCAGAACGCGTTCGATCGCTGGGACAACGTCTACCAAGCCACCGCCGACGGCCGCCAGCCCATCTGGGCAAAGCGCCACCCTGCAGGAGTCTGACCGGAGGGACACACCGATGCCCAACACCGAAGCTTCCCGTATTCGCGACCGTATCGACACCGGCCCTCGCTTCAGCGAGACTGATGCAGTGCGCCTCAACCGCCTGTTCCGGGGCACCGACACGACAGAAATGCTCGAAACGATGCTCAAGGAACGCATGGCCGGCGATGTCGCGATCGTGTCGAGCTTCGGTGCGGAAAGCGCGGTGCTGTTGCACCTCGTCAGCCAGGTCGACCCCTCGGTGCCGGTGCTCTTTCTTGAAACGGGCAAGCACTTCCCGGAAACGCTCGCCTATCGCGACCAGCTCGTCGAACGGCTGGGCCTGACGGACCTGCGCAACCTGATGCCCGCTCCTGAGGATCTGGCCAAGAAGGACGAGAACGGCCTGCGCTGGTCTTTCGATCCGGACGGCTGCTGCGATATCCGCAAGGTGAAGCCGCTGGCCAAGGCCCTGCTCGGCTTCGATGCCACGATCACCGGGCGCAAGGCGTTCCAGTCCTCGACCCGGTCGAGCCTGCCGCGTTTCGAGATCGACACGACGGACGAACAGGGCCGGCTCAAGATCAATCCGCTGATCGACTGGTCACCCGAACGCATCGCCGCCTATATCGAAGAGTACGACCTGCCCCCGCACCCGCTGGTGGCCGAAGGCTATCCCTCGATCGGCTGCATGCCCTGCACCAGCAAGGTCGCTCCCGGCGAGGACCCGCGCTCGGGCCGCTGGCGCGGCTGGGACAAGACCGAGTGCGGCATCCACAAGCCCGGTGACGAAAGCAGCGGCCCGTCGAGCGACCTGCCGCCAGGCTTCGATCCGGTATTCTGATCTTGCTTCGCCAGCGTTCCGCCCGGAACGCTGGCGAGCCCAGGCTCGTCAGCCGATCATCATCAGGCTGGCATTGCCGCCGGCAGCGGTGGTGTTGATCGAGGTCGAGACTTCCTCAAGCAGCCAGGCGCAGTTCGGCCCCGGCCCCGTATGCACCGGCACGATCGGGCCTTCCATGCCCGCAACAGCCTCGCAGACCGCTGCAACCGCATCGCCTTCTCCTTCGACCAGACAGGCGGCGAAGGCTTCGCCGCCATCGGGCGCGAAGCATGCAGCCACAGTTTCCGGCAGGCCTTCGGGAAGGGCCATACCCTGCACCGTCGCCCGATTGCCGCTGGCCAGTACGGCCGCCATCTGGCCGAACAGCCCCTGTTCGGTGGCAGGGCGCAGCAAGATGCGGCCTCGCGGATGGAGCGCGTAGAGGTTGCGCTCGCCAACCGGCCCGGGCAGTTCGCGTACCGTACCGAGCGCAGAAGCCGCACCCAGTGCACGCGCGCGGGAAGCCGCCACACTATGGCCGCGCTCCTCCAGCCAAGCGGCAAAGGCCTCGACGAGAGGATTCGCTACGCCTGAAGGTTCCAGCACCTCTGCTACCTGCTTCACCAGACGACCGAGATAGAGAGGTCCGCCCGCCTTGGGGCCAGTGCCCGAGAGCCCGCGCCCGCCGAATGGCTGCGAACCGACGATGGCACCGATGACGTTGCGGTTCACATAGACGTTGCCGACACGCACGCGCGACGTGACTTGCGCCACAGTCTCATCGAGCCGGGTGTGAAGGCCAAAGGTCAGCCCGTAGCCGGTCGCGTTGATCTGATCGATCAGCGCGTTCATATCCTTGCGGCGGAACCGCACGACATGCAGCACCGGTCCGAAAACTTCCCGCCCGAGATCGCTGATGGAGCCGATCTCGATGATCGTCGGGGCCACAAACGTGCCTCGAACCGCGACGTCTTCGGGCACGTCGAACCGGGTCACGCGGTGCCCTTTCGCGCGCATGGATTCGACATGCCACTCTATGTTCGCCTGTGCTTCGGCGGTGATGACCGGACCGATGTCCGTTGCGAGAACGTCGGGATTGCCGATGCGCAGTTCAGCCAGCGCGCCCTTGAGCATGTCCAGCGTCCGGTCGGCCACGTCCTCCTGCAGGCACAGAACGCGCAGCGCGGAGCAGCGCTGACCCGCGCTGTCGAAGGCTGAAGCGATCACGTCGCCCACAACCTGCTCGGCCAGAGCGGAAGAATCGATGATCATCGCATTTTGCCCGCCCGTCTCGGCGATCAGCGGAATCGGCTTGCCATCGGATGAGAGGCGCCCGGCCAACTGACGCTGGATCAGGCGCGCTACCTCGGTCGAACCGGTGAACATGACCGCAGCCACTTCCGGCGCGTCGACCAGAGCCGCGCCGACGCTGCCATCGCCCGTCACCAGTTGCAGCGCGTCTTCCGGTACGCCCGCTTCGTGCAGGATACGCACCGCCTCGGCGGCGATCAGCGGGGTTTCCTCGGCAGGTTTGGCGAGCACCGGGTTGCCCGCGACCAGCGCCGCAACGACTTGCCCGGTGAAGATGGCGAGCGGGAAGTTCCAGGGGCTGATGCAGACCACTGGCCCCAACGGGGCCTGATCAGCACCGAAGGTTTCGCGCGCCTGCTTGGCATAGAAGCGCAGGAAATCGATGGCCTCGCGCACTTCCGCCACTGCATTGGCGGCAGACTTGCCCGCTTCGCGCATGGCAAGGCCCATGAAGAGTTCAAGCCGCTCCTGATAGATGTCGGCGGCGCGGTCCAGCATGGCGGCACGCTCCGCCACGGGGGCATTGCCCCAACCGCTTGCGGCGGCCCGGGCCACGGCCTGTGCCGCATGGACGGTCGGCACATCGAAGACGGTCCCAACCTGATCGCGATGATCGGCCGGGTTCAGAACCGGTCGCGGCCGGGCATCCGCGCTTTCCACCCCTGCCGTCCAGTTCTGCGATGCCGATTGGCGCAAGGTATGAGCAAGCGACTGCAACGCCAGTTCGTCGGTGAGATCGATCCCGGCAGAGTTGCGGCGTCCGGGGAAGATATCGCCGGGCAAAGCAATCAACTCATGGTGCGCGCCCGGCTTTGGCATGGCGCGAACGACCTCTACCGGATCGGCGACAAGCTCCGATACCGGCACGGCCGGATCGCCAATGCGGTTCACGAATGAGGAATTGGCGCCGTTCTCCAGCAGCCGGCGGACGAGATAAGCCAGCAGCGTCTCATGCGTACCCACCGGGGCGTAGATGCGGCAGGGCCGGTCCAGCTTGTTCGCGCCGACGACCTGCGAATAGAGCGCCTCGCCCATGCCGTGCAGGCACTGGAACTCATACTGGCCCACGGAGAAGTCCGGCCCGGCGAGGTGATAGATCGTCGCCACCGTCTGGGCATTGTGCGTGGCGAACTGCGGAAAGACCTCTTCCGGCGCGGCGAGCAGCTTCCTGGCGCAGGCGATATAGGCGACGTCGGTGTGGACCTTGCGGGTATAGACCGGAAAGTCGCTCAGCCCTTCGACTTGCGCACGCTTGATCTCGGCATCCCAGTAGGCGCCTTTCACCAGCCGCACCATGATGCGGCGCTGCGAACGGCGGGCCAGATCGATGATCCAGTCGATCACCATGGGGCAGCGCTTGCCATAGGCCTGCACCACGAAGCCGAGCCCGTTCCAGTCCTTCAGATCGGGATCGAGCGCGAGGCTTTCCAGCAGGTCGAGCGAGAGTTCGAGACGGTCGGCTTCTTCGGCATCGATGTTTAAACCGATGCCGTGCTCGCGGGCCATGGCCGCCAATGCCTTCACGCGAGGCAGCAGCTCGCCCATCACCCGGTCCGCCTGCGCGCGCGCATAGCGCGGATGAAGCGCGGACAGCTTGATCGAGATGCCCGGTCCCAGATAGACGCCTTTGCCCGCGCCGGCATCGCCGATGGCCTCGATGGCGCGGACGTAGTCGTCGTAATAGCGCTCGGCATCGGCGGCAGTCATCGCCGCTTCGCCCAGCATGTCGTAGCTGTAGCGGAAGCCCTTGGCCTCCCATTCGCGCGCACGCCTTAGAGCTTCAGCGATGGTCTCGCCGACGACGAACTGCTCGCCCAACATCCGCATCGCCAGATCGACACCGCGGCGGATGACCGGTTCGCCTGCCCGCGCGATCAGCCGGGTCAGCGCATTGGACAGCCCCTTGTCATCCACGCTGCCCACCAGCTTGCCCGTCACGACCAGACCCCAGGTAGCAGCGTTGACGAAGAGCGATTTGTCACCGCTCAGATGACCACTCCAATTGCCGTGAGCGATCTTGTCGCGGATCAGCGCGTCGCGCGTAGCCGCATCGGGAATGCGCAGCAGCGCTTCAGCCAGACACATCAGCGCAACGCCCTCCTCGCTGGAGAGCGCATATTCCTGAACCAGCCCCTCGACTCCGCCGCTCTTGCGTTCGGCCCGCAGTGCGGTGACGAGTTTCTCGGCGGTATGGCGGATGGCCCTGCGCGTTTCGGCCGGCACGCGTGCCGATTCGAGTAGCGGCGCCAGGCATGCGGCCTCGTCACGACGCCGGGCCTCGGCGATGGCTCGCCGAAGCGGCGACAGGTCACGGACGGTCGGTGCGAAGGCGGCAAAGGGGGGCGTTGCGTTCATGCGGCAGATCATACAATGGGTACGTCTGGCAATGTGCCTTTTCGATGGAACTTATAGAGTCCATTTGACCTATGTTGTGGGATATTGAAGGTAATATGGATGACCGAAGACCATACGAAAGCCGATCTGGATTCTCTCGATCGTAAAATCCTCGCCGTTCTGAGCCGCGATGGTAGAATCACCGTTACCGATCTCGCGAAAGAGGTCGGGATGTCGAAAACGCCGTGCCAGGTTCGCATGCGCAAGCTGGTCGACAGCGGTGTGATCCAGGGCTTTCGCGCGATTGTCGATCCGGCCAGCCTCGGCCTCGATCATGTCGCCTTTACCGAGGTCAAGCTGTCCGACACGCGCGAACAGGCGCTCAGCGAGTTCAACCGGGCCGTGCAGCGCATTCCCGAAATCGAGGAATGCCACATGCTCGCCAGCAGCTTCGACTACCTGCTCAAGGTGCGCACGGCCGACATCCGCCGCTACCGCGTGGTGCTGGGCGAGAAGATTTCCAGCCTCCCGCATGTTTCCAGTACCTCCACTTTCGTGGCGATGGAAACGGTGAAGGACACCAGCCGATAGCGCGGCTAAGAGCAGCCCCTCCCAATCGCGGGGATGACGGGGAATGAACTTCCAGATTCGTGCCTAGTGCGGATCGCTGGCACGCTGCCGTACGGCTGCATCTTGTACACTTGCCCAGTGGCGATAGCATGCACGCAAACAATCACCGGGAGAGAAGCCAATGCCTGACGCCGCACCCGTCGCCATCGTCACCGGGGCCAGCCGCGGCGCCGGCCGGGGCATAGCCGTAGCGCTGGGTTCGCACGGCTGCACCGTCTACGTCACCGGGCGATCGCAGAAGGAGGGCGATGCCTCGATGCCGGGCACGATCCACGCCACCGCGCGCGAAGTGACCGAGGCGGGCGGCAAGGGCATTGCCGTCGCCTGCGACAGCAGCGACGATGCGCAGATCGCCGTGCTCATCGATCAGGTCATGGCCGAACAGGGCCGCCTCGATATCCTGATCAATAACGCCTGCGCCGTGCACGACCGGCTCAACGATCCCGGCCAGTTCTGGGAAAAGCCCCTCGCGATCGGCAACATGATCGACGTGGGCGTGCGCAGCGGCTTCGTCACCTCATGGTATGCGGCGCCGCACATGGTGAAGCAGGACAAGGGCCTGATCCTGTTCACCTCCTCCCCCGGTTCGATGCACTACTGCTTCGGCCCGGCCTATGGTGCGCACAAGGCCGGCGTCGACAAGATGGCCTTCGACATGGGCGTCGACTTTGCCGATGCGGGCGCGAACGTAGCCGCGGTCTCGGTATGGATGGGTGCCCTCACCACCGAGCGGCTGACGCAGATGATGGAAGCCGAACCGGAACGCTTCGCGCACCTCGACGGCTTCCTGGAATCGGCAGGCTACACCGGCCACCTCGCCTGGGCGCTGTGGAACGATCCGGAATTGATGAGCTACAACGGCAAGACGGTGATCGGTGCGGAACTGGGCCAGCACTACGAGATCACCGATATCGGCGGAAAATACCCGCCCTCCGCGCGGCTCGGCACCGGGGCCGAACCGCCGCAGTACGCACCTTACAAGGTGAAGTGAGGTTCGTTTACACCATCGTCATCCCAGCGCAGGCTGGGATCGCGGTGAGTATAGCGCTGCACGCAAAGCGATCCCAGCCTGCGCTGGGATGACGCTAGTTCAATAGCCTCCAGCTAAGCCCGGACCGCGTTCACTTTCGCCGTGCCGAACATGCCCATCTTGCATTTGCCGGTGATCGAATCCGCCGTGGCCTGAAGGTCGTACTTGAGCGTGACCTTCATCGGCTTGTCGACTTTCACTTCGAACTTCATCCGGCCATCCTCGAAAGTGCCGCCCGAGAATTCCTGGCGGCCTTCAGGCGCGGAGAGGTAGCCGGAAAGCGACGTGCCCTCGGTGTCGAAGTGGGCGAGGAATGTCTGCCCTCCCATCGGGGCCTTGAGCGTCATATCCCAGTCGCCATCGATGCTGGCGGTGGCTGGCGCCGGTTCAGTCTCGGGTGACACCGCGACAGTTTCGGCAGGCACTTCTTCCGCAACTGGCGCGGCCACCGCCTTTTCCGCAGGCGCCTGATGGCCGGAGACATTACGCTGCTCGATCACATCGAGAATGCGCGAGGGCGTCAGCGGCAGGGTCACTTCGCCCGCTTCACCGCCAAGCTCACCGAAGGGCGCGAGGGCATCGGCAATGGCATTGACCAGCGTCGGCGGGCCGATGATGGCGCCGCCCTCGCCCACACCGCGCATGCCACCGATGGTCTGCGACGGGGTGTTGGCGTGCAGGTATTCGAAGTCCGGTACGTCCGAAATCGTCGGCATCAGGTAGTCCTTGAACGTCGCCGCCAGCGGATTGCCGCGCGCGTCGTAGGGCATGTCTTCCAGCAGCACCTGCCCGATGGCCTGTGCGAGACCACCCGCGATCTGGCCCTCGACGACGCCGGGGTTGATCACGGTGCCGCAGTCCTCGGCGCTGACCCAGCGCAGGATCTTCACGAAGCCGGTCTCGGCATCGACTTCGACCACGCAGCAGTGCGCGGCGCTGGTCATCGTCATCGGTGGCGGCTGATAGCGGAACTGGGCCTCCAGCCCGCTCGCCATGCCCTCGGGCAGGCGGGCGGGTTCGCCATAAGCGATCTCGGCCAGTTCCTTGAGCGAGCGCGACATTTCGGGCGCCCCTTCGACATGGACCATACCACCGTCGATGGTGACGGCGTCCACACTGGCGTTGGACAAGTGCGCGGCGACGGCCTTGACCTTCTCCGCCAGCATCTCGGTCGCTTTCCAGGTCGCACCACCGGCGATCACGCCCTGACGGCTGCCCGCCGCACCCGGGCTGAAGGCACCAATGGCGCTGTCGCCTTCGAAGATGGAAATGTCCTCGTAGGCAACGCCCAGCCGGTCGGCGATGACCTGAGCCATCGTGGTCGCCGTGCCGTGTCCTTGCGAGTGGGTGGAGAGCATGGCGACGATCTTGCCGGTCGGCTCGATGCGCAATTGCACCGTCTCACCCGTCATCGGCTGCATGGCGCCTGCCGAGCCGGTCGGCTCGATGTAGGTCGCGATACCCATGCCGAGATAGCGCCCCTCCTTGCGGGCCTCCGCCTGCTCCCGCCGGAACGCGGCTATATCGACGTTGGCGACGAGCTTTTCGAGGCATTCGCCCGGTGTGATGTCGGTTACCTCGATGCCCATGTTCGACGTAACCGGCTGATCGGGCAGGTAGATCAGGTTCTTGCGGCGCAGTTCGACCGGGTCGACGCCCATCTTGCGCGCGGCCTTGTCGAGCGTGGTTTCGCGGATCAGCGATTCCATTGCCCAGGGGCCGCGATAGCCGCCGAGCCCCATCGTGTTGGTGTACCAGCCGCGCGTCACGAAGCCGTAGGCGGGCAGCTTGTAGGCCGGCCACATGAACATGTGCACAGCGATGTTGGCATCCTCGCCCATGGGCCAGGCGCCGTTATTGCAAGCGTAGTCCGACCAGCCGGCAAGCAGCTTGCCCTCATCGTCGAGGCCGATGGTCAGCGTCACTTCCTGCTCGCGCGCGTGGCTGGACGCGGTGAGCGCCTCGAAGCGGTCCTCGATCCACTTGAGCGGACGGCCGAACAGCCGTGCGGCAACGACCACCGCCACTTCCTCGCGCCAGGGGATGTTCTTGAGGCCGAAGCCGCCGCCGACATCCTTGGCGATGACGCGGATCGATTCCTGCGGCATGCCCAGCGCGTGCGCCACATAGCGCGCGGCGAGATGCGGGCTCTGGCAGCCCATCCACACCGTCATTTCGCCCGAACCCTCGGGCGAGGCCACGCAGGCGCGGCATTCCATGGGCGACTGGGCGATGCGCTGGTGGCGGATCGTATGGGTTACGACGTGCGGCGCCTTGTCGAGGAGCGGCTGGATCGCTTCTTCCAGCATGTCCTCGTCGCCCATTTCAGCCGCAATATTGTCGTCCTTGTCGGGATGGACGAGCGCGCCCGTCTTGGCATCGGCAATGGTGACGAGCGGCGTTTCCTCGTCGATCTCGAGTTCGATGAGCGCCGCGGCGTCTTCTGCCTGCGCGCGGCTCTCGGCAATGACCATGCAGACCGGGTCGCCCACGCAAGCCACGCGCCCGTCGGCCAGCAGCGTGACCGGGCTCTCGATCGGCGTGAAAAAGAAGCTCAGCATCTGCACCGGGATCGCGGCGAGATCGGCCTGCGTGTAGATCGCCTGAACGCCGGGCATCTCGCGCGCCACGCCCATGTCGATGGAGACGATCCTGCCGCGCGCAACCGGGCTGCGCACGAAGGCGATGTGCAGCATGCCGGGCAGCTGGATATCGTCGGTAAACTGGCCGCGCCCGGTCAGCAGGCGGCCGTCTTCCTTGCGGGGCGTACGTTCGCCGACATAGCGCGTCGCGCCCACACTGCTTGCGTGATAGTTCATGCCGCTTCTCCCGCGAGCTGGCGTATGGCGCGGCGGATGCCCTGGTAGCCGGTGCAGCGGCAGATGTGGCCGGACATGGCCGTTTCCATCTCCTCGGTGGTGGCCGAAGGATTGTCTTCCAGCACGGTCGCCAGCGTGATCGCGACGCCCGGCGTACAGAAACCGCACTGCAGCCCGAAATTGTCCTTGAGCGCCTGCTGGACGCGGTGAAGCGTGCCGTCCGGTTTGGCGAGGCCTTCCACCGTGGTGATCTCGCTGCCGTTCGCCTGTACCGCGAGCATCAGGCACGAGCGCATGGCCACGCCGTCCACCCGCACCGTGCAGGCGCCGCAGACGCCGTGCTCGCAGGCGAGATGCGTGCCGGTATAACCCAGCCCTTCGCGCAGGAATTCGCCCAGGCTCGTGCGCGCTTCCACCGTGGCGCTGTGACGGTGGCCGTTGACGGTCAGATCGATCTTGTGCTCGCTCATGCGGCGCTCCTGAGATCCAGTGCCTCGCGCAGGGTACGGGCGAAGATGCGCTTGCCGACCGTGCGGCGATATTCGGCGCTGGCGTGATGGTCATCGAAGGGGGCGGTATCGGCGACGGCAAGCGCGGCGACGGCATCGGGATCGATCTCCGCCAGCGCCTTTCCGATCAGCGCCGCTTCGGCCTGACGCGCCTTGATCGGCGTCGGCCCCATGCCGAACCAGGCGATGCCCGCGCGGGCGACCTTGCCGCCTTCCAGCACCAGAGCCCCGACCATGCCGACGAGCGCGAAGTCGCCGGTCCGCTGCGCAACTTCGCGGAACAGCACGACATGCCCGTCCGGCCAGTCCGGATAGACGATGCCGGTCACCAGATCCTCGGGCTCCAGCACGGTCATGTAGGGGCCGATGTAGAAGTCTTCGGCCTTGACCATGCGCGTGCCCTGCGCCGAGGTAATCTCGATCGACGCGCCCAGCGCGACGGCAGCCGCTGGCATTTCCGCCGCAGGCTCACCCAGCGAGACAGAACCGCCCACAGTGCCGCGATTGCGGGTCTGGTAGTGGCCGACGTGCCCGAGTGCCGTGACCAGCGCGGGCAGGTGCTGCGCCAGCGTCGAATCGCGGAGCGCTTCGGCCTGACGCGTGGCAGGCCCGACACGGGTTCCGCCATCGATACGGCTGACGCCCTTGAGATCGGCGATGCCGTTGATGTCGACGAGGATGAAGGGCTGGCTCATGCGCAGGTTGAGCAGCGGCATCAGCGTCTGCCCGCCCGCGATCACGGTTGCGCCGCCGCCTGCCTCGGCTAGAATCTGACAGGCTTCGGCCACATTCGTCGGCCGCGCGTAGTCGAACGGTGCAGGTTTCATCGCCGGCCTCCCCGGCGCCCGGCCTCGTAGGCGGCAGCCGCGGTCACCACTATCAGAACCACCATAAGAAGCGTTTGCGAAGGCAAGTGCCAGGCCCCCAGCGCATAACCTGCCAGCAAGGCCATGACGAGGGCGGCGACCCAGCCCCACAGCGGCGCGGGTTGCGATCCTGCCGGTGCCGGCGCGGGAGCAGCCGCGGGCGCCGCCGTGACCGGCGCCTGCGCCGCTCCGGATGCCTGCGGCGCAGCCTCTGCAGCTGCCGTAGCGCCCTGCCCGCTTACAACTTCGCCAAACTTGGTGAAGAACTTGCCGGCCAGGTTCTTGGCGGTCGCATCGATGATCGGTCCGCCAAGCTGAGCCATACGCCCGCCGACTTCCGCCTCGACCTCGTAGGACACCAGCGTACCGCCACCCGGGGCATCGGAAAGGCGCACTTTCGCGCCGCCCTTGGCCGAGCCGGCAATGCCGCCATTGCCCGATCCGGTGATCGTATAGCCGTTGGGCGCATCGATATCCGAAAGCTGCACATTGCCTTTGAAGCGCGCACCGATCGGGCCGATCTTCACTTCGGCGACCGCCACGAAGCGATCGCCGCCTTCCCTTTCCAGGCTCTGGCAACCGGGAATGCATTGAGCGAGAACGGCGGGGTCGTTCAGGGCCTCCCACACCTTCTGGCGCGGCGCGGCAATCTGCTGCTCGCCGGTCATCTGCATTCTGGTCTCTCCCCAATCCTTGACGTTGAACCGGCATCGCTGACCGGCTGCGCTATGGGCGCGATACAACGACGAGATGGCGCGCGATGCAACCCCTATGAGCGACTATAGATCATATTTTGTTGGAACATGCAGGTATCGCTGCTGCGCTGGTCATGCCACCTCTCCCTTGACCGAAGCCCTCGCAGCCAACACGATCATGGCGGCACCGAAAATCGGGCCAGGGGAGAGACTATGACCGACCTGTCCGCCATGCAGTTCACCGAACTGGCATCCGGGATCTATCTGGAGGGCCTCTCGGTCGATCACGAACGCGACGTGATCTGGTACAGCGACGTCGTGGGCGGCGGCATCCATGGCGTGAAGCCCGATGGCAGCCCGGTCGCCGTCCTCGATCCCGAACGCATGTGGACCGGCGGCATCATGATGAACGCAGACGGCGCGGTCCTCTCCAGCGGACAGGGCGGCGTGCGCTGGAACAATCCCGACACCGGCGCCTCCGGCTGGCTGATCGAGGAAATCGACGGCAAGCCCGTCAATGGCGTGAATGAGATGTGGCCCGACGGTAAAGGCGGAATGTTCTTCGGCACGATCGACATGGAATACATCATCGCCGCACGCGAAACCCGCCCCGTCGCGCTCTACCGGCTGACGCGCGATCGCGAGGTCATCCAGCTTGCCGGGAACATGCGCTTCACCAACGGCATCGGCTACAACCCGGCGCGCCGCGAGTTCTACTGCTCCGAAACCTTCGGCAAGGGCCTGATCTGGGACGTCACGCCCGATCTCATGCTGGAGAACAAACGCGTGCTGCTCGACCGCGACGACTGCGACGGCCTCGCGCTCGATTGCGAGGACACCATCTGGATTCCGGGCGTCTACTCCCCGGGCATCATCCGCCGCGTGACACCGCAGGGAGAGGAGCTGAAACCGATCCCGACCCCGCCCGGCGCCACCACGCAAGTCCGCTTCGGCGGCCGCGACGGGCGCGACATGTACATCGTTCTGGTCCCCGAAGATGCGGGCGATTGCCTCAAGAACGGGCGACCGCTTTCGGGCACCTCATCGCTATGGCGCGGGCGCTCACCGGTCGCGGGCGTGAAGGTTCCGCCCACCGGATTCGTACTGTCCTGAAGGGAGGTCCCGCCGTGGCGATCTCGCCGCACCGGCGCTGGCCTGCAGGCAAACCCGGAGCTACCTAGGCAGCTCATCCGATAGCCGAGAAAGAAGGGAAGAGGTCATGAGTGCGAGTGCAGTCCCCGGCACAATCGTCATCACCGGTGCTGCTGGCGGCATGGGCAATCCTGCAGCCATCCGCTTTGCCGCCAAGGGCCGCCCCCTGCTCCTGTGCGACCTTCATGCGGAACCCGTCGAAGCGCTTGCCGCCGTGCTGCGCGGCACCGGCACCGATATCCGCACGCTGGCCGGCGACATTGCCGCGCCCGACTTCTCCGACCAGATCGTGGCCAAGCTCGATGGCGGCCCCATTGCCGGGCTGGTCCACACCGCCGGCCTCTCGCCGACAATGGCGGACGGCGAGCGTATCTTCGCGGTCAACTACGACGCGACCCTGAACCTCATCGCCGGACTGCTGCCGCACTTCTCGGAAGGCGCCTGCGCCGTGCTGATCTCCTCGGTCTCCGCCTACATGCTGGGCGACCCGACCATGCTCGGCGCCATCCGCGAGTTCGTGCTGAGCGGCGACAAGAGCGGCATCGCGCAGTTCATGTCCAATCCCGGCATGGCCTACGCGGTCTCCAAGCGCGCGGTGATCGGCCTCGTCGAGCGTGAGGCGACCGTCTTCGGCGAACGCGGCGTGCGCATCGCCTCGATCGCGCCGGGTTTCATCGACACCTCGATGGGCAAGGCCGAAGCGGAATCGAGCGAGCAGATGCGCGCGATGATCGGCATGGTGCCGCAAAAGCGCATGGGCCATGGCGACGAGATCGCCGCGGTCGCGGAGTTCCTCTGCTCCCCCAACGCCTCCTACATCAGCGGCTGCGACATCCGCGTCGACGGCGGCATCGTCGGCCATCTCGGCATGCGGGAGGCCGGCAAGTGAGCATGGAAGCCGACCTGAACGATCTCGCGAAGACGGTCGGCTACCTCAAGGACCGGCAGGACATCCTCGACTGCATCGTGCGCGAGTGCCGTGCACGCGATCGGCAGGACGTGGAACAGATCGCCTTGTGCTGGTGGGAGGACGGCGTCGACGAACACGGCCCCGTCGTCAGCTTCGCCCCGGACTATCCGGCGCGCGCCAACGCCGGACACAAGGCGGCGTTCCACATGACCAGCCACAACATCACCAACCACTTGTGCGAACTCGATGGCGATGTCGCCTATTGCGAAAGCTACGTGATCGGCGGACTGCGCTGGCTCGACGGCGAGAAGACCTCGATCGCCTTCGGGCGCTACATCGATCAGCTGGAAAAGCGCCCCAACGCCAAGGGCGATCCCGAGTGGCGCATCAAGACGCGCCGCTGCACGATCGAGATGACCGCCGACGCCGATCCCGACTGGCTGCACTCCGATGCGATCAAGGGCTTCCTGAAGCCGCTGTGGAGCAAGGAAGATCCTTCCTACGAACGGCCGATCACGTGGAAGCCCAAGGACGAAGGGGTGCGCTGGTAGCAGGCAACTTTACCTGCCATCCCCGTTCGGATGGGTAAGGCCCTTTTCTTTCAGGCGTTCGAGAAATCCGATTCCCGCTCCACCACCGTCGCAATACGGAAAGCCGTGCGGTCGAAAAGGTTCTTCTCGTCCTCGATGATCTCGTCGGGCATCAGGCTGGTGGTGATATAGGCCAGCGTCCCGCGATAGGTCTCTTCATTGTCGAACCACAGCTCGGTGATTACGTCCGGCGCATCGGTGAATTCGCCGGTTTCGGGATGCGGCTGGGGATCGATGTAACGCCGGATGTAGCGCGAAACGCCGCTGGAATACTTCTCCGCAAGTGGCGCATGCTTGCTCTCGTAATAGTCGCGGAACGCCTCGACCGAGATGTCCGGTCGCCGCTTCATGAACAGCAGGATCTTGTAGGTCTGGTCCGCCATTAGCCTCTCCAACGTTGCCTTCTTTTGGCGAGGTCTAACACAAGCGCGTGGCCTGCGCCTGCCGCCACGGCGATCAGACGAGACGCCCCTGCCGGACCATCACTCGAATTCCTTGGCAACCCGCTTGTGCGCCTTGCGTTCGCGGTGCGCGCGCCATCCTCCGCGTATCAATGCCGCGACCAGAAGAAACGGGACCAGGGAGGCTCCCAAAAGAATTATCGCCCACATACCTGCGGCTCCGAAACTGGCTTTCCAACGTGGCGTTCGCGGATTTCCGAAAAGCAAATTCAAAGCCCGGGAGAGCGTGTCCCCCGGGCTTCGCTTTGCCTCAGTTCACCGTCTTGGGACGATAGACATCATCCCCCGGCTCGTCGTTGTCGGCCGCTGCGGGCGCTTCCGGAACCGCCGGCTCGATTGCGCCCTGCACCATGCTGGCGAGGGTGCTGCCGTCGAGGCCGAGTTCCTTCATCAACCCGTCGATCATCGGCGCCTGGGCGCGATAGGCCAGCGCGGCGCTGACCGCGTCGTTGGCGAGGTTGCCCGAGCCACCGACCGGCGCCCCGGCACCCGATGCACCGCCCCCCTTCTGGGTGAGGCCATCGACCTGCACGATCTTGATCGAATCGATCGCTTCCATCGGACGCACGCTTTCGCGCACGACTTCCGGCAGGACCTTGAGCAGCGCCATCTTCATCTGCAGCGAGACCTGATCCGAAGACAGGATATTCGCGGCTTCGTTGATAGCCCGCTGACCGGCTGCCTCGACCTCGAAGCGAACGCGCGCGGCTTCCGCACGCAGCTTCTCGGCTTCGGCCTCACCTTCCGCTTCGAGCCTTGCGGCTTCGGCGCGGTTGGATGCGGCTTCCTTTTCGGCCTCGGCTTCCACCTTGACCGAGATCGCCTGACGTTCGGCCTCCTTGGCCGCTTCGATCAGTTCGATCCTCTTCAAGCGCTCGGCCACCTCGGTTTCGCGGCTGGTCGTAACCTGCTCCTCGGCGGCAACCGCCTTGGCGCGGGCTTCGTCGGCCTGAGACTTGGCCTGGCTTTCCTCGCGGCTCTTGTTCTGGATCGCGATCTGCTGTTCCTGACGGGCAATTTCCAGCGCCTGTTGCTGGGCAATCGTCGCTTCCTGCACCGCGCGATCCGCCTCGATCTGCTGGCTGTCGATCTTGCGCTTGGCCTCGATGCGCGCGCCTTCGGCTTCCTGACTGCGCAGCGCCTGTTCGCGCGCGACTTCGGACGCCTGCTCGGCGCGGCGCATCTCAACCTCGCGCTCCTGCTCCAGCCGCGCGAACTCGTTATCGCGCTGGATCGAGAAGCTCTGGCGTGCCGCCTCCAGATTCTTGGTCTCGATCTGCACCCGGGTGTCCTGCTCGATGTCGTTGCGCGTCTTCTTGCGCAGCTCGATCTGCTCGGTCAGCTTGGTCAGACCTTCGGCGTCGAACGCGTTGTTCGCATTGAAGTGCTCGATGGAAGTCTGGTCGAGGCCGGTCAGCGAGACCGACTCCAGCTCAAGACCGTTCATCGCAAGGTCCGCTGCGGACACCTGCTGCACTTTCTGCACGAAATCCGCGCGTTGTTCGTGAAGCTGGTTCATCGACATGCCCGCCGCGACGGAACGCAGCGCGTCGACGAACTTGCCCTCGACGAGATCCTTCAACGCCTCGGGATGCATCGTGCGCGCGCCGAGGGTCTGCGCGGCCATGGCAATGGCCCCGGCATCGGGACGCACGCGAACGTAGAATTCCGCCTTCACGTCGATCCGCAAGCGGTCGAGCGTGATCAGGGCATCCCCGTTCTTGCGCTCCACGGCGAGACGCACCGTGTTCATGTTGACCGGCATCGTCTCGTGGAAGATCGGCAGCACCAGAGCGCCGCCGTTCATCACGACCTTTTCGCCGCCGATGCCCGTTCGCACGAACGCGATTTCCTTGCTCGCACGGCGATAGAGCCGCGCCAGCATCACGCCGAACACGATGAGCAGGATCACGATGCCACCGGCGATCACGCCGATGCCCATCAGGCCTCCCGTAAGACCATCCATTTTTCTTCTCCTTCAAGGGAATGCTGCGGACGGCACCATGCCCCGCTCTCGATTTCATCCCAACTCAAATGCGCGCACGCAGTTGAGCTCAAATGACATCGACCGGCATTTCGCGGCGCGTCAGGCAGACGCGCGGCGGCGAAAAGGTTTCAAGAAAAACCCGGCATCGCCGACTTGAACAGACAGTTCGTGCTGACAGATTGACGTCACACCATGACTAGTGATGTCGACGCACCGTAAATCAAGATCGCAGCCCGCACGAACTTCGTCCGATACTGGCGCTCATCTTCCGCTTCTCCGAACCAAGATGCTGCGGACGGCATCGCGCCCCGCTCTCGATTTCATCTTGTCTTGTAGTTGTATAGCGGAAGGCCGGATCGCCGCCTAGGAAAACCGGATCTTTGCGAGTCGATTGCAGGTAGAGATTGCAGAGATTTAATCGCAAATCCACTCCCATGCTGAAGATGTCGTGCACGGCAGCATAAAGAATGATCCCGCCGCTCCAGAAGCCGCGCCGTCTGATCGCACACTACAACGTTACAGTCATGCTCGGAAAGGACGTAGAAATTGGAGTATCTACAACATGATCGGCCTCAAGAGCTCGCCTCACTTGATTGGCAATTTCGGCTCTATATGAGTCAATCCTTGGCACTAAAGAGTATATGTCAGTAGTGTCAATTTGCACTGTCCGCATTTGATTGACATCGAAAGGCACTCTATCGGGAACGGATAACCTGAACAATAGGAAGTTTCACAGCATGCCGTAAGGCAAGCTGGAGACCCGCAAAAACCGGGTTGGACAAGGCTTGGGAGCCTGACGACGGAGATGCCGATGCTGCCGGACG
>NZ_BMLK01000013.1 GCF_014645195.1 Novosphingobium indicum
CATGGCGCATCATGTCCATCGGCTTGCGCCAGTGGGCGCATGGGTCGTGATCAGAGAGTCTTGGTATCACTGCCTTTGCACGCGATGGCGACCCGGCAACCTCGGTCGCGTGTTCGGCAATATCCAGGAATGCCTCCGAAAACCGGCTATGTTCGCGGGAAAGACCATCCAGTTCCCCAAGACCTTGCCCCTTCTCCAGTCCTAAAACGACCAGCAGCGCGCAGACGATTGCAAATAATAGGTAAAACAGGACACCGATGACAGCTCGGCGAACCAAGCCATTGAGCCATCCCCAAATTAGCTCTGCAGCGTCCACGAATCCCCCTTGAGAGAAGAGACTATGTGATAGTCAATAAAGGACAACGAAAAAAACTTCGAGTCCAGAAGGAAACCTTCATTTCGGATTGAATTATTGAAGAACAAAATGTGTCGGCTGACCGAATGGGCCAATTTGTATCGATCGATCGGCCTTGAAGCCTATGCGCCGACAAAACGGCTGGACAACTTCCTCGGTCAAAAGCGCGATGATGGTCGCGCAAAAGCCGCCGGCGACCACCGACCACCGACCACCGGAACGCCATCTCACTCAGGACAATTCCGACTGCTTGATCCGATCGTCCATGGCACGCACCGCAGCGTCGAAACGGACGTCCTCGCCGATGGCTGTGGCAAGGTTTGTTTCCCAACCTTCGCTCTGGGCCTGCCATGCGATGATGGCGCGCTGTGAGCGCTTCCGATTTAGATGAAAATACTGATTAATGATCTTGGCAGGCACGGCATGGCGGATGCTCTTTTCGTCGGCCGGCAAGAGGGTTGTATAGGCGCAAAACGCTTCCGACATGCCCATGAGATCCCCTTCACGAGCGAGGTCTGACAGCAAGGCGAGCAAGGCGCCACTACGCACGGCATAGTCAGGCGATCCGGTATCGCGGATTGCGCTGGCAATTCGATCAGCAAGCATGTGCAATCACCATAGGCATTTCACGCTCTTCCCAATTCGCGGCTATCGGCCCTAGATTGGATCGTCTGTGTTTCATGATTGATGCATGTCCTTTGTCCAAGTTGGTGACGTGCGCCCCTGATTGTTACCAGTCAGAGGTAGAGTCCGGCTCCTTCATGATGGTTGGTTGAGTGGATGACAACCTGTCCGGGGGCATGCCCCCGGACAGGTTCGCCGGCTTTCTCGGCGGGTGTTCTCCCGCCCAGTTTCGAGTGGGGCCTGACGTGGTTATAGTCGTGCCGCCGACCGGCGATTTCTGCTCTCGTTCGAAGCGGGCGATCCGGACTGGGATCGCTTTGCGCTCGCAGGCCTTGCCGATCTACCCGCGCCGCAGTTCAAGCTGCTCAACATCCGGAATTCAGGCAGGATCAGCCAGGCGCCCTGCTGCCCTGCTGGCGGCACTGGAGGGGTATTGACCGCGCTTTGGTTCAGGCTGAACAACTCTCTGCGATAGACCTGGACACTTCGTTGGCGGCGAGCTTGACCGCATTGTCGATGTGAACATAGCGCTGCGTGACGCCATGCGATGCATGGCCGAGTAAGGCGCAAATCGTCAGTTCCGAAAACCCCAGTTCGGCCGCCATGCTTGCGAAAGTGTGACGCAGAGCATGGGGTGTGATCCCTGTGATACCGGCTGTAGCGCAAATGCGCTTCAGGACGCGTGGCAGGCCAACGAAATGGCCATCGGAAAAATCGCCGGGAAAAACATGGTCGTTCTTCTCGCGCTTCGGCTGTGAGCGGATGAGATCGAGGGCGACCGCCCCCAGCGCGCGTACCTGAGGTCCGGTCTTCGCATCCGGGAAGCGGACGCAGCTTCTACGCTCATCGACCCAGTCTCGTTTGAGACCAAGCGCCTCCATCCTTCGAAAGCCCGTGAGCAGGATGAGCCGAATTGCCGCCACGGCCACCGGACTTTCGGCTTCGTGATCGGCCATCGCCTTTCCAAAGCGCTTGAGTTCTTCAGCCGAAAGGCGGCGCTCACGCTTTACATCCACCGCGATCTTGCGGATGCCACGCGCCGGATTGGTCTCGATGACGTTCCAGCGCACCGCTTGTTCAAAAATCGTGTGCAGCATGCCGATGGTCCGGCCGGCTACGCCCGCGCCGCCGCGGGTAACGCCGCCACGTCCGTTGCGGTCCTTTGCCGTTCGCCCTTCTTTGATGTCGGCCTGGAACCGTTCCAGTTCCCCGATCGACAAGTTCTGGACTGGCCGGTTGCCGATCAGAGGCTTGACATGTTGTTCGATGCGGCTGCGGTCGAGCGCCAGAGTTGATGAGGCGACCGGCTTGCGCCTGCGTCCCAGCAGCCGTCCGGCTTCGGCTTCCTTCAGATACCAGTCGCACAGGTCGCTGACGGTCATTCCGGAGCGATTCTGATGGCGCTTCTCTGCCGGGTCATCTCCCGCAGCAACCGCGCCCAGCTTGACCCTTGCAAGGTCTCGCGCCTGCTCGACCGTGATCACACCATGGCGTCCAAGATTGATCCGGCGCTTGGTGCCCTCGCGATTACGATATTGCACCACGAAGGTCTTGAGCCCCGAGGGCAGGACGCGCACGCCAAAGCCCTTGATGTCGCTGTCCCAGAGCACGACCTGCTTCTCCGCCGGAGGTGCAAACAGCTCGACGGTACGCATTGTCAGTTTGGCGGTTGGCATGTACGACACCCTACTTGGAGACAAAATCGAACACTCGATCTTGTCTCCATATTATCTCCAGCCGAATTCCAAGTCCGGCGCTGAGAAAGCTAGGCTATCGTAGACAGAAAGCAACGAAATTAAGGGTTTTCGCACTTACCCGCGCAATGAGAAAGTCTAGCGTAGGCTGCACAGCCAATTGCCAAGGTTGGGGTCGAGGGTTCGAATCCCTTCGCCCGCTCCAGTTTCTCTCGCACATTCTGACAGATCAACGCTTTCTCAGCGCGGAGCTTCTGCTGCGCCTGGGGCCGCGTTTGCTGCGCTGTGCCGGGTATTGCCGGGATGTTTCAATACCTTTGCACAAGCATTCTCGGCTTTGTCGCCCAGTCGACACATGGATGTCGTTGTTCTGACCGCAAACTGCCGCAGAACTGACCGCAGGAAGTCAGAAAACACCGCCAGATGCCCCCCATCGAATCAAAACTCGTAAACAAGGGGGTCGAATCCATGTCATTCCAGAAAGTCCGCAACGCCTGCGTGCTCGGCACGTGCCTGGCCGCAATTGCCGTCGCTTCACCGGCGATGGCCGACGAAGCTGCCGACGGTGCAGGTGCACCGATGGAAGGCGGCGCGATCGTCGTCACCGGCACGCGCGCGACGTACAACAACTCGGCGCTGAGCGAGGAACTGATCGCGGATCAGCCGCCGATCGCCTCGGCGCTCGATCTCGTCGACACGCTGCCCGGCGTGCAGGTTCAGGAAGGCGATGCTTTCGGTTTCGACGACTGGTCGACCGCCGTTTCGATTCGCGGTTTCCAGACCAACCTCGACCAGCAGCAGGTCGGCATCACCATCGACGGTATGCCCAACGGCGGGTCTAACTACGGTGGCGGTTCGAAGGCCAACCGCTTCATCGACACCATGAACATTCGCACGGTCGAAGTGTCGCAGGGCACGGCCGACATCGGTTCGCTCTCCAACGAGGCGCTGGGTGGCACGCTGAACTTCGTGACCTCCGATCCGCTCGACGACATGCGCGTGCGCCTGTCCGGGTCGGTCGGCGATTTCGAGGCCAGCCGCTACTACGCCCGCTTCGACACCGGTCTGTTCCTCAACGACACCGCCAAGGCCTGGTTCTCCTATTCGCATCAGGAAGCGACCGACTGGATCGGCGGTTCGGCGCAGAACCATCGCGACAACTTCGCGGCAAAGTTCATCATCGACACCCCGGTGAAATTCACCGGCTACGTCAGCTACGACGATGCCCACGAGGACAACTACGACCAGGTCTACTCGGCGGCGCAGTACGAGTACTATCCGAAGACCGATGGCCTGACCACGGACTGGACCGGCGTTCCCTATCAGGATCAGGCCTATCGCCGCGCCTGGTCGACGCTGCGCAAGAACTTCTTCGCCTACCTCAAGGCAGATACTACGATCGGCAATGTACTCGATCTGCATGCATCGGCTTACTACCACGACATGGCTGGCCGCGGTGACTGGGTTCCGCAGTACGTCGTCGACGTGATTGCCGATGGGGCCGGCAACCCCGAAAGCGAACTGACGGGCAACAGCACGGTCGATGGCGGTTCGCCGCTCGGCACGATCTATTTCGTCGACGCCAACGGCGTGGCGATGACGCCGATCGAAGGTTGCGAGGGCAACCTGACCTATCCCTACGGCGGCACCACCAACCCGGCTTACGCCCCGGCCTGCTACGCGCCCGGCGCCATCGGTGCCCAGTCCTACCGTCACACGCACTATCGCAAGGATCGCAAGGGCGGCACGCTCGATGCGGCCTGGAATGCGGATCTGGGCGGTCTGGAAAACACCCTGCGCGGCGGTATCTGGTACGAGGACACCAACCGCGAGGAATGGCGCAACTGGCACAACGTGATCGACACCACCGTCGGCCCCGAATACGCCTCGCTGCCCTACTGGACGCAGTATAGCCGCAAATACCCGCAGGACACTTTCAAGTGGTTCGTCCAGGACACCGTAAAGGCTGGCCCGGTCACCGCGCACGTGGGTGCCAAGCAGTTCATCAACCACATCGAACGCGTCGATCTCTTCGGCGAGACCGACAACGTCCGCATCAAGTCGAAGTCGGACATCCTGCTTTCGGGCGGTATCCAGGTCGAGCCGATGTACGGCCTCAACCTGTTCGCCGGCTATGCCGAGAACTTCAAGTCGCTGACCGACTCGGTGCTGGAGTATAACAACGCCGACTTTACCTCGATCGATCCCGAAACCGCCGAAAACTGGGAAGCGGGCATCCGCTACCAGAACGGCTGGTTCAACGGCTCGGCCACCTGGTTCAAGGCGAAGTTCTCCAACCAGGTGATCTTCGTGCCGAACAGCACCTCGGCCGGCAACGACTACCTGGGTGAGGGTGACGGCAAGTTCTTCAACGCCGGCGGCATCGACTCGGAAGGCTTCGAACTGCTTGCCAACTTCCGTCCGGCGCGCGGTCTCAACCTCTACGGTGCCTACACCTATATCGATGCCACCTATCGCGGCACCGGCAACGCCGACCTCGATGCCGAGCAGGGCGTGACCCCGGGCAACCGCGTGGCCGGCATCGCCAAGCACATGTGGGTGCTGTCCGGCTCGTACAACTACGGTCCGGTCACTCTGGGCGTGACAGGCAAGTACACCGGCGACCGTTTCGTCAACGCCGACAACAGCTGGACGGCGGCAAACTACTTCCTCACCGACCTCAATATCAGCGTGAAGGGCGAAGCGCTCAGCGACTCGCTCAAGGCGCTGGATTTCGCCCTCACCGTCAACAACCTGACCGACGAGAACTATCTCGGCGGCATCTCCGGCGGTTACGCATGGATCGGCGCCCCGCGCACGATGGTCTTCACTGCCACAGCCGATTTCTGATCGGAAAACCACAGGCACTCATGGGGGAGTGTTGGAGCGGGCCGGTGTCCAAAGCCGGCCCGTGTTCCGTTTTTACCGAAAACCGCAATACGGGCGTGACATGGGTCGCGCCCGACAAGAACAGGTCCGAGCACGAGGAGCGCTGAGAAATGACCCGCACACTCCGTCAACCCGAAGTTTCCCGCCGCGCCCTGCTGGCCGGCATGGCCGGCAGCGCGGCCTTTCTGGCCATGCCGGCGTCCGTCCTGGCGCAGGCCATCGCTCCCAATCCGATGTTCCGGCACGGTGTCGCCAGCGGCGATCCCGATGCGACCAGCGTCGTGCTGTGGACCCGTCTGACCGCCGCCGCCGTCAAGGGTACCTGGGAACTGAGCACCACGCCGGACTTTGCCGAAGTAACCAAGACCGGCCCGTTCTCTACCGATGCCGACCGCGACCACACCGTGAAGGTCCTCGCCGAAGGTCTCGAGCCCGGCGGCATCTATTACTACCGTTTCCGCGTCGGGGAAGCGCTGTCGGTGCTGGGCCGCGCCCGCACCCTGCCGGAAGGACAGCTCGACCGCCTCGGCATCGCGCTGATGAGCTGTTCGAACTACGCCTTCGGTTTCTTCAACGCCTACGACGCGATTGCCCGTGACGCCGATGTCGACTTCGTGCTGCATACCGGCGACTACATCTACGAATATGGCGGCAAGGATGGCTGGGGCGCCGATGTGGCCCGCAAGATCGGGCGCGTACACGACCCGCTGCACGACATCGTCTCGCTGACCGACTACCGCACGCGTCACGCGCAGTACAAGACTGACCTCGGCGCGCAGGCCATGCACGCGAACCACACGCTGCTCGCCTGCTGGGACGACCACGAGAGTGCGAACAATCCCTGGGTCGGCGGCGCGCAGAACCACGATCCGGCCACGCAGGGCGACTGGGCGACCCGCCGCGCTGCCTCGATCCGCGCCTATTTCGAATGGATGCCGGTGCGCGAGCCCGAATGGCTCAAGGTCAAGGGCCGCACGCGCAAACAGTTCTGGCGCGGCTACAGCTTTGGCGATCTGGCCACCTTGCACACGATCGAAACGCGCCACACCGCGCGCGCCAGGCAGATCGACTACATGGACTATGCCGATACCATCACCGATGCGGCATCGGCGGAGCGCTTTAAGAAGGAGGTGCTCGGCGCACCGAACCGCCCCATCCTTTCGGCCGAGTGCGAAGCGGACCTTTCCGCTGCGCTTACCCATTCGGTGGAGCAGGGCCAGCCCTGGCGCATCATCGGCTGCCCGATGGTGATCGGCCGCGTCGACGTGCCCGATGTGGTCAAGCTCGGCCTCGTCCCCGATCCCTCCGAGAAGCTGGCCCAGGCCAGGACGAAAGAAGAGCTGGCCAAGCTCGTCTACGATCCCGCCGTCGCCTTCGCGTGGAAGGGCAAGTACAACCTGCCCGACTACACCGATGCCTGGGGCGGCTATCCGTGGGCGCGTGAGCGGCTCTACGATCTCTCGCGCAAGGCGGGCGCGGGCGATCTCGTATTCCTCTCGGGCGACAGCCACAGTTTCTGGATCAACGATCTGGCCGACGACGAAGGCCGTCCGGCTGGCATCGAGTTCGGCACGGCGGGCATCTCCTCGCCGGGCGACTTCATCTCCAGCGGCTTCGGCGAGGCGACCTCGCGTGCGCTCGACAAGGCCTATGCCGAGCACATTCCCGAGGTGACATGGACCGACAACATGCACCAGGGTTACGTACGCATCGAATTCGAACGCGAGCGCGGCATGGCGACCTTCGTGGGCGTCGATACGGTGCTGACGCCGAGCTATCGCACCATGGTGCTGCGCCGCGCGCCGTTTGAACGGCAGGGCAAGCAAGTCGCTCTCACCTGATCTTCGGTCGTATGACAGCGCCGTCACCGAATTGACCAAGCGCTGTCACGGCCTGCGGATAGGGCGCCCCCGAGTATCGCGCAGACCAGCATCGCGAAGGGGGCGACATGGTATCGAAGCGTTTGGGACTGCCGCGTTTGGGCGCGGCGGTCCTTTCCATGGCGGGGGTTGGCATCGCCCTGCTCGCCGCGGTTCCGGGGGCGGCGGCGGACGATGCGCCGGCTGAGGTGATCCACCGGATTGCTGCCCCGGAGGCGCGGCAGGGCGTGGCTTCCGATGGCAAGCATGTCTTCGCCATCGATAACAACGTGATCGCCAAGTACCGGATTGCGGACGGCAAGCGGCTTGCGGAGTGGCGCGGCGATCCGGCGCAGTTTCCGCACATCAACAGCTGCACGATTGCGGGCCGCGAACTGGTCTGTGCCGCGTCCAACTATCCGGCGGTGCCGCAGCTCAGCACCATCGAGGTGTTCGATCCCGCAACGCTGGAGCACATCCGCTCGGTCAGTCTCGGGATGGCGCCGGGGTCGCTCACCGTGGTCGACCGGCACGACGGGCACTGGTGGGCGGCTTTCGCCAACTACGATGCCAAGGGTGGCGAGCCGACCCGCGATCACCGCTACACGCTCTTTGCCCGGCTTGATGAAGACTTCCGTATCGATCGCGGCTGGGCCTTTCCGGAAAGCGTGCTCGAACGGTTCAAGCCGCGCAGCGCCTCGGGGGCGAGCTGGGGGCCGGGCGGGCATCTCTATGTCAGCGGCCACGATCTGTCCGAGGTCTATGTGCTCGATCTGCCCGAGTCCGGTTCCGTGCTGCGGCACGAGGCGACGATCCCGGTCGAAACGCACGGGCAGGCGATCGATTTCGATCCGCGTGACCCGGCTCTGCTGTGGTCGATAGATCGGGCTTCGCGGACGGTGGTCGCCAGCCGGATCGGTGAGGCGCCGTGAAGCTGCGATACCTGACGGGCTCTATCGTGCTTCTCGCCGGCGGATCGCTGGCCGACCCGCTGCCCGCGCCCGATCTGGCGCCGGCAGCTCAGGATACGGCAATGCCGGACAGCGCCTGCGCGCCGGACGATCTTTCGGTCCTGACCTATAATGTCGCCGGCCTGCCCTGGCCGCTCGCCAAGAAGGGCCCGGTAGCCCTGCGCGCCATCGGCGAGCGACTGGCACGGATGCGGGCCGAAGGCTGCGCGCCGCGCGTGGTGGTGCTGCAGGAAGCCTTTTCGGCGGAGGCCAAGGCCATCGGCGCGCGCGCCGGTTATGCCTATTCGGTCGAGGGCCCTTACTTGCGGACCGGGGGCGTGCCGCCGGGGATGGACCGGAGCTGGATGCTGGGGGAGACGGCCGGTACGCCGGTCGACAGCGGTCTTGTCGTGCTGTCCGATCTCCCGGTACTCGACGTACAGCGCGCCGCCTTTCCCGAGGGGGCCTGCGCCGGGTACGATTGCCTGGCGGCCAAGGGTGTGGTGCTGGTGACGTTGCAACTGGCTTCCGGACGCGCGGTCATGGTGGCGACGACGCACTTCAACAGCCGCGGAGCTTCGAAGGCCCCGGTGGAACGTACGCTAGCGGCCTATCGGCGGCAGGCGGACTTTCTTGCCCGCTTCATCGCCGCGCACCGCGCGCCCGGCATGCCGCTGGTGATCGCGGGGGATTTCAACCGGGGGCAGCGTCCGGGCCGGATGGCCCTTCTGGATGCCGCGATGGCGCGTCTGGCCGGCGGGCCTTTGCTCGACAGTCTGCGCATCTGCATGAATGACGATCCGGGTGCCTACGACCGGTCGCTGGATGCTCTGACGATCGCCCGCCGGGCACGCGACCTGCAATTCGCGATCGACGGCGAGGGCGCCGGGCTGCAGCCGGTCGGGATCGATATCCCCTTCGGAACAGAGCCCGATGGCACGATGCTCTCCGACCACATCGGCTATACCGTGCGCTATCGCTACACGGCGAGTTGAGGCCAACGCAAAATTGAAGCTAGTCCCGTTCGTGTCGAGCGTAGTCGAGACACGTCAGCGCTACACCAGCGTGTCTCGACTACGCTCGACACGAACGGGAACTGTAATGATCCTTTGGGCCGTTCCTACTGGTCGATGATCGGCCCGCGCGTCTCGACGATGCGCTCGCGGTAGACCACGCGCTTGCCGCGATTGGCGCCCACGCCCAGGAACATGATGCCGATGAAATAGCCGAAGTCGTACCAGCCACCGTTGTTGGGCACGGCATAGATCGACACGTCGGTGAACAGCGATACAAACCAGGCGAACGGGAAGATGAACCCGTGCCACATGCCCAGCAGGAAACCCGGCGCTTCGGGCTCGACGGCGGATGCAACCTGCCGCGCGCAGCCTGCCAGCACGAAGAGTGCGATGAGAGGCAGGAGGCGCGCGGCTTTGTTCATTCTAAAGATCGATCCCGCTTACTGGCAGGCCCTTACTGACAGGCCAGACACTCGTCGTAGTCGGTCGTCTCGCCGATCTCGAACTTGGGCGCCTCGGAGGTGTTGTCCGCCTCCACGCCGCCCGCGCCCGCGAAACCCGCCCGCTGCACGCTCTTCGAGCGCAGGTAGTAGAGCGACTTGATGCCCTTCTCCCAGGCCTGGAAGTGCAGCATCATCAGGTCCCACTTGTCGACGTCGGCGGGGATGAACAGGTTCAGCGACTGCGCCTGGTCGATGTAGGGCGTACGGTCTGCCGCGAATTCGAGCAGCCAGCGCTGGTCGATCTCGAAGCTCGTCTTGTACACCGCCTTTTCCTCGGGCGAGAGGAAGTCGAGGTGCTGCACCGAGCCTCCGTGCTCGAGGATCGAGTTCCACACGTTGGTGGAATCCTTCGATTTCGCGGCCAGCAGCTTCTGCAGGTAGGGGTTCTTCACCACGAAGGAGCCCGAAAGCGTCTTGTGGGTGTAGATGTTGGCCGGGATCGGCTCGATGCAGGCGCTGGTGCCCCCGCAGATGATCGAAATCGACGCGGTCGGTGCAATCGCCATCTTGCACGAGAAGCGCTCCATCACGCCCTGGTCGGCCGCGTCGGGGCACGGGCCGCGCTCGTTCGCCAGCAGCATCGAGGCCTCGTTGGCCTTCATGTTGATGTACTGGAACATCTGCATGTTCAGCGCCTTGGCCATGGCGCTTTCGAAGGCGATGCCCTTCTTCTGCAGGTACGAGTGGAAGCCCATCACGCCCATGCCGACCGAGCGTTCGCGCATGGCCGAGTACTTGGCACGGGCCATCTCGTCCGGCGCGCGGTCGATGTAGTCCTGCAGCACGTTGTCGAGGAAACGCAGCACGTCCTCGATGAAGCGCTTCTCGCCCTTCCACTCTTCCCAGGTTTCCAGGTTGAGCGAGGAGAGGCAGCACACCGCCGTACGGTCGTTGCCGAGGTGGTCGCGGCCGGTCGGAAGCGTGATTTCCGAGCACAGGTTCGAGGTCGAGACCTTGAGGCCGAGATCGCGATGATGCTTGGGCATCATGCGGTTCACGGTGTCGTTGAAGACGATGTACGGCTCGCCGGTGGCAAGGCGGGTTTCAACCAGCTTCTGGAACAGCGAGCGGGCATCGACCTTGCTGCGAACCTCACCGGTCTTGGGCGACTTGAGTTCGAACTCCGCGCCGTCGCGCACGGCTTCCATGAATGCGTCGGTCAGCAGAACGCCATGGTGCAGGTTGAGCGCCTTGCGGTTGAAGTCGCCCGACGGCTTGCGGATCTCGAGGAACTCCTCGATTTCCGGGTGCGAAATGTCGAGGTAGCAGGCGGCTGAGCCACGGCGCAGCGAGCCCTGCGAGATCGCCAGTGTGAGGCTGTCCATCACGCGCACGAAAGGAATGATGCCGCTGGTCTTGCCGTTGAGGCCCACCGGCTCGCCGATGCCGCGCACCGAACCCCAGTAGGTGCCGATGCCGCCGCCGCGCGAGGCGAGCCAGACGTTCTCGTTCCAGGTCGCGACGATGCCTTCGAGGCTGTCGTCGACCGAGTTGAGGTAGCACGAGATCGGCAGACCGCGACCGGTGCCGCCGTTCGACAGGACGGGCGTGGCCGGCATGAACCACAGCTTCGAAATGTAGTCGTAGAGACGCTGCGCGTGCTCCTGATCGTCGGCATAGGCATCGGCCACGCGGGCGAAGATGTCCTGATACTTCTCGCCCGGCAGCAGGTAGCGGTCGTCCAGCGTTTCCTTGCCGAAATCGGTCAGCAGCGCGTCGCGGCTCTCATCGGTGACGATGGTGAAGCGGCGATCATGGATCTTCTTGGAATCCGAACGCTTTGCCGTCTTCTGGGCAGCCTTCTCTTCCACCTGCGGCGCATCCACCAGATCGGCGGTGGCAGTGTCGGTCTTTTCCATGACGATTGCCGGGCTCTCACCCGTCTCCTTGTTCTTCGTGGCGGCCTCGCGCGGAGTGGGCCCGGCGTCCACTACGGTCTGGCTGTCTTCGTTGTGGCTCACATCGTGACTGGCCACATGACCCTCGTTTCCGTTCCTGAAATCCACTCGTCGCCCCCATGCATCCGTAGCGTCATCGAACTGCCTTGCGGCATGTTCACAGTTCATCGCAGGGCTTTGGCGGCACCGACGCGATTCGGCGGGCGATAGAAATCCCGTCTTACCACAATCGGCACAAAAAGAGAACGACCCGAACCCTGCCTTGCCCTGGGCGCGGTCTGCTGCCGGGGCCTCCCCCCGCCCTTGAAAGGCCGCCATGCGATCGTTGCGATCCACGTGACTTTCCTAGGTATTGAGGCCCGGCGACCGACGCGCCACAACCCATAGTGCTCTTTCTGCAAACCGGTGCAAGAGGGTGAAGTCGCGGTTAACAGGTGGCGCCTGTCGCGACTGGACAGCTTTTGGCGATGCGCGACGCGTGGGAAGTCCTTCACCTCTCACCAATGCAAGAGTCTAAATGGCTCCCGACACCGAAAAATTTTTCCACATAAATCGCCGACGAGCCGAATCGCATTTGCGACGAACCGAGTCCGTCATGCCGATTGTCAAGGCGCTGATACGGGCAATTGTTGCCAGACGCGCCCATCGTTGCGGACCGGCAGGTGGCAGCGCGCGTCCGTCGAGCGATCTCGGCGGCTTGCCGATGACGGCGTGCAAAAATGCACGGGGCGTGCAACCGTCCTGTCGTTCAAAGCTTCTAGGCAACGCAAATATCGAGAGGGCACACACTTTCATGTTCAACATCATCGGCGCCATCATCAGCGGCCTGCTCATCGGCGTTTTTGCGCGCTTCTTCTATCCGGGCGCGGTGGAAATGGGCTGGGTCGCCACGATCCTGCTGGGCATCGGCGGCTCGCTGGTGGCCGGCCTCATCACCAGCCGCGGGCAGAGCGATTTCAGCCGGGCCGGCTGCCTCGCCTCGATTCTCGGCGGCATGGCGCTGATCTTCATCGGCCGCGCGCTGGGCATCGGCGGCTGATTCGCCAAACGGGCGGTTACTTCGCCCGCGCGAGAATATTGGCGGCGGTCGTGATCAGGCCGCCGTTGGCCGCAATCGTCAGCCCGGTCAGCCAGCGCGCCTCGTCCGACGCGAGGAAGCCGACCACATCGGCAATGTCCTCCGGTTCGCCCAGGCGGCGCTGCGCGGTCCAGGGCACGACCTGATCGGGCCATGACTGCCCGGCGATCATCTCCGTCCGGGTGCAGCCCGGTGCTACCGAATTGGAGGTGATCCCGCGCGGGCCCAGTTCCTGCGCCAGACTGCGCATGAAGGCTTCGCCGCCCGCCTTCGCGGCAGCGCCGATGGATACGCCCGGGGCCCCATGTGTGGCCATGCCCGAGGACAGGAAAATCACGCGTCCGGCCTCGCTCTGCGTGAGGCGGGCGAATTCCGATGCGGCCAGGATCGTCGAGCGCAGGTTGAGCGCCAGCACGGCGTCGATGGTTTCCACCGGCATATCGGCGGCCATTCCGCCCTTGCCGCCACCGGCATTGAGCACGAGTACGTCGAGCGCCCCGTGCACGGCAAAGGCATTGCGCACGACATCGAGCGCGGCATCGCCCTGTGCGAGGTCGCCCATCACCACATCGGCCGTGCCGCCCGTGGCGCGAATGGTTTCCGCGACCGCTTCGGCCCGATCGCGCTGGGCGCGGGCGTGGAGCACGACGCGGGCACCATCCGCGGCCAGTCGCCGCGCGATTGCCGCGCCGATCCCGCGTGAGGAGCCGGTGACGAGTGCGACGCGTCCGGCGAGCCGGCTCACAGCAGCGCTCCGCCATCGACGGGAAGGACCGCGCCGGTGATCCAGCCCGCCGCGTCGCTGCACAGGAAGGCGATGGGGCCCGCGATGTCTTCGGCCTGGGCGATCCGCTTGAGCGCCTGATCGCGGGTGGTCATCTCGAAGCCCTGCGGTGTCTCCGTCCATGCCGCGATCGGGCCGGTCGCCGTCGTGCCCGGGGCCACGGCGTTGACGCGAATCCAGCGCGCGCCGAATTCCTGCGCGGCGCGCCGCACCAGCGTCTCGATCCCGCCCTTCATGGCGGCATAGGCGGCAACCCCGCCGGTCACCCGCCGCGCGGTGAGCGAGGAGACGAAGACAACGCTCGCGCCCTCGACCAGCGTGTCCGAGAGCTTCTGCAGCAGGAAGAAAGGCGCGCGCAGGTTGATCGTGGCGATCCGGTCGAAAGTCTCCTCGGTGCAGGTGCCGATATCCGAAGGCGGCATGACCGCGGCATTGAGCACAAGCGCCTGCAGTCCGTCGGGGCACAGGGCCGCAACATCGCTGGCCAACTGCGCGGGCGTGTCCGGATCGGAAAGGTCGCCGCCGACGAGCGCCGCGCTCCCGCCGGCAGCCTCGATCCCGGCCATCACGGCTTCGGCCTTTTCGCGATTGCTGCCGTAGTGCACGATCACGCGGTAACCGTCCGCCGCCAAGGCCTGTGCCGCCGCCGCGCCGATCCCTTGCGATGAACCTGTAACGAATGCCGTTTTGCTGGCCATGGTGCCGTTCTCTCCCGCTTTTCGCGAAGAGTGCGGCAGGGACGGATGGCTGTCGAGCGCGAAGGGCTCAGTTACGCGGGAGCGATGCGGTCAGGGAACGAGGACGGTATCGACCGGGGCGGCGTCCGTCTCGGGATAGTCGAGCGTGTAGTGCAGGCCCCGGCTCTCGTGCCGCCGGAGCGCCGAGCGCACGATCAGTTCCGCCGTCTGCAGCAGGTTGCGCAGCTCGATCAGATCGGTCGAGACGCGGAAGTGGCGGTAGTATTCCTCGATTTCGGCATTGAGCAGTTCGATGCGGTGCATCGCGCGTTCGAGCCGCTTGGTGGTCCGCACGATACCGACGTAGTTCCACATGAAGCGGCGGATTTCTGTCCAGTTCTGCTTGATGACGACTTCCTCATCCGAATCCGTCACGCGGCTCGCATCCCAGGGCATGACCGGTGGAGGTGCATCGTACCGGTCCCAGTTGTCGAGGATGTGGGCAGCGGCGGCATCGCCGAAGACGAAGCATTCGAGCAGCGAGTTGGAAGCGAGGCGATTGGCCCCGTGCAACCCGCTTTCGGTGCATTCGCCGGCGGCGTAGAGCCCCGGCAGGTCGGTGCGGCCGTCGAGGTCGATCACCACGCCGCCGCAAGTATAGTGCTGTGCCGGGACGACCGGGATCGGTTCCCTGGTCATGTCGATGCCGAGCGAGAGCAGCTTCTCGTGGATGGTCGGGAAGTGCTCCGTGACGAATTCGGGCGGCTTGTGGCTGATGTCGAGGTGAACGTAGTCGAGACCGAAACGCTTGATCTGGTCGTCGATCGCCCGCGCCACGACATCGCGGGGCGCCAGTTCGGCTCGCTCGTCGTAGTCGGGCATGAAACGGTGCCCGGTATCCGGGTGCTTGAGATGGCCGCCTTCGCCGCGCACCGCCTCGGTAATGAGGAAGTTCTTGACGTCGAGATTGTAGAGGCAGGTCGGGTGAAACTGCATCATCTCCATGTTGGAGACGCGCGCGCCGGCACGCCAGGCCATTGAAATGCCGTCGCCCGTGGCGCCGCGCGGCGCTGTGCTGAAGCGGTAGACGCGGCCCGCGCCGCCGGTCGCCAGCACCGTGGCATGGGCCGTGTAGGCTTCCACGAGGCCGGTCTGCTCGTTGAGTGCATAGACGCCCCAGACGCGGCCGGAGGCGGTATATCGGACCTCGTGCCGACCGGTGATGAAATCGATGCACGAACGCCCGGGCAGCAGCGTGATGTTGGGATGGGCTTCGGCGGCTTGCAGCAGCGCCTGCTGAACCGCCCAGCCGGTGGCGTCATTGACGTGAACAATGCGGCGGTGGGAATGGCCGCCTTCGCGCGTGAGATGGAGTTCGTTGCCCTCCATGTTGAACGGTACGCCCAGATCGATCAGCCGCTTGATGGCATGCGGTGCACGTTCGATAACAAACTCGACTGTCTCGCGGCGGTTGAGGCCGGCGCCTGCGATCATGGTGTCGCTGATGTGTTCTGCGAAAGTGTCGCCTTCGTCGAGCACGGCGGCGATTCCGCCTTGGGCCCAGGCCGTCGATCCGCCTGTAAGCGTGCCCTTGGCAAGCACGACGACCTTGTGTCGTTCGGCGAGCGCGAGCGCTGCCGTGAGTCCGGCTGCTCCGGAGCCGATTACGAGGATATCGAAGGTCTTAGCGTCGTTCGCGTGCGTAGGCATCGCGCTTCATTGCCGATCAATGACGGTCCCTGCAAGATTTTGCGACGCGACCGATGTTTTGTTGCAGTGCCGCATAAACACCTATAATATGCCTGTAGAACAGTACGGCAAGTACTGGGATCGCCCATCGCTGTTACCCGTTTGCGGGTAGTCCTGAAATATTCAATTCAATAGCGCGGGGTTAAGAACGTGGCTAACTTTATCACGTTATGCGCTCTTAATAGGCATCGGCCGGTTAGATCAGCCGTGCAATGGGATGGAGCTAATTATGTCGGTACTTGCAAGAACTGCGGGGAACCCATCAGGCGCATGAAGCACAACCTTTGGAAGCGTGACGGGGAAAAAGAATAGTGTTGCCCTTGTGAGTTCAAACGATGGTGTTCGAAACTGGCGAAACAGTTTTGCCGTCTCAATTCACGCGAACATGTTCCTCTTCCGGTGGCGCGTTGCTCTGATTAACGCGATCTCATCGCCGGCGGCTCGTTTCAGCGCTGGTTGCACCGTTTGCCAAAAGTGTGGTGTTCGGCGGGTGTTCTATCCCTGATCGCTTCGCGCCCGCACAATTTCGCGGGCTCAGGCTGCAGCGCGCGCCTGGCTGGTCAGGCTTACGAACACGTCTTCGAGATCGGCTTCGCGTGTCGTCACGTCGAGGATGCCGAAGCCTTGCGTCTGCAAAGCTGACAGAATCTCGCCGGCGTTGCTGCGATCCTTGTCGTAGGTGATTTCGAGCTGCCGTTCTCCGATGGTCTCACACTTCATGACACCGGGGTGGTTCGGCAGATTGGTCACATCGCGGTCGACGGTCAGCACGAGAATTTTCTCGCGCGCCATGCCGACCAGTTCGCGAGTCGGCTTGTTGGCGATCAGCTCGCCATGATTGATGATGGCGATCCGGTCGCACAGTTCCTCGGCCTCTTCGAGGTAGTGCGTGGTGAGCACGATGGTCACGCCTTCGCGGTTCATTTCGGTCACAAGTTCCCAGAGCTGACGTCGCAGTTCCACGTCCACGCCGGCCGTCGGTTCGTCCAGGACGAGCACAGGCGGCTGGTGGACCAGCGCCTTGGCGATCAGGAGGCGCCGCTTCATGCCGCCCGAGAGCGTGCGGGCATAGGCATCGCGTTTGTCGGCAAGGTGCACGGCGCGTAGCAGTTCCTCGCTGCGGCGCAGGTGCTTGGCGATGCCGTAGAGCCCCGCCTGGTTTTCCAGAACTTCGAACGGCGTGAAGAACGGATCGAAGACGATCTCCTGCGGAACGATGCCGATCGAGCGCTTGGCGTTACGCTGGTTGCGGTCGATGTCGAAGCCCCAGATTTCGGCGCTGCCCGAGGTCTTGCGCACGAGCCCGGCAAGAATGTTGATCAGCGTCGACTTGCCTGCGCCATTCGGGCCGAGCAGCCCGAAGATCCCGCCTTCGGGGACGTCGAAGGACACGCCCTTGAGCGCCAGCTTTCCTTCGCCGTTACCGGCGGGCGCATAGCGCTTGACCAGATCGCGAATGGAGATGGCGGCATTCGATGAGGTGGCGGGCTCGGGGGAGGTGCTCATGGCATCCGCATTTGGGGCAGGTTTGCGGCTGCGTAAAGGGCGGGCTTCGCTTGACGGGCAGATGGCGTGCACTTATGATCCACAATGTATCACTAATGCGTAACAAGCTTTGGGAGAGGAATGATGGCAACCGCCGCGACGACTGTGGAGAAGGATTACTTCACCGACCATTCGGTCCTGCTCGATCCCTACGACTACTTCGAGACGATCCGCCGCCACGGTCCGGTCTATCAGATGCAAAGCCGCGATGTCGTCGTGGTGACGGGTTTCGCGGAAGCGCTGGAAGTGCTGCGCAACACGCAGGACTTTTCGTCCTGGCTGAATCCCGATCCGTTGGTGAAGCTGCCGTTCGATGTCGATGGCGACGACATCACCGCGCAACTGGCGGCGACGCCAAGCAATCCGATGGAACTGATGGTCTCCTATGATGGTGAGCGGCACGCAGCTGCCCGTTCGCTGCTCAACCCGCTGTTCACGCCCTCGCGCCTCAAGGCCAACGAGGAATTCATGCGCGCCTATGCCGAAAAGATGGTGCAGGATGTCGTCGCGGCGGGCGGGTGCGAGCTGGTAAACAAGGTTGCGACGCCGTTCGTGACCATGGTCATTGCCGATCTGCTCGGCGTCCCGGCGGACGACCGCGAGGCCTTTCGCCAACTGATCGATTCCGCGCCGCCTCCGGGCAACATGGATGCGGGTGAAGATGGCCAGAGCGTCCACCCGCTGATGGTCATGGCCGGCTATTTCACGCGCTACGTTTCCGAGCGCCGGACCCAGCCGCAGAACGACGTGATGACCGAGATGGCGCTGGCCAAGTACCCCGACGGATCGACGCCCGATGCGATGGAAGTGGTGAAGTCGGCGATGTTCCTTTTTGCCGCCGGGCAGGACACTAGCGCCAAGCTGATCGGCAATGCGATGCGCCGTCTGGCCGAAGATCAGGATTTGCAGCAGCAGATTCGCGAGGACCGCAAGCTGGTCGGGCCGTTCCTGGAAGAAGTCCTGCGCGTCGAAGGCTCGACCAAGGCAACCTTCCGCATCGCCTCGCGCAGGACGAGGATCGGCGACATGGAAATCCCGGCCGGCAAGCGCGTGGTGGTTTCGCTGTCCGCGGCCAACCGCGATCCGCGCCGCTGGGAGGACCCGGCCGAATTCCGCCTCGGCCGGCCCAAGATCAAGGAGCACCTCGCCTTCGGCCGCGGCGCGCATACCTGTGCAGGCGCCCCGCTGGCCCGCGCAGAGGTGGCGGTGATTCTCGACAGGTTCCTCGAGCACACCAGCGCCATCACGCTCGACGAGGCGCATCACGGCCCGGCCGGCAACCGCACTATCGAATACGAGCCGAGCTACATCATTCGCGGTCTGGCGAACCTGCATATCAAGGTCGCCTGATCGTTTCGATGTCGTGGCTGCAGTCCTTCGTTCGGGGGCTGCAGCCTCATTCTTGGCGGCCCAGGCATCAGCTTTTCATGCTTTCCGTCTTGGATTTCGCCGGGTGCGTTCGCCATATCGGTGCAAACGCCCGGGCGGACAAAGGCTGATCTGCCGGAAAAACCCTTCAAATCCGCGCCGGGGCGGCTAAAGCCCGTTGCATGTCGAATCCGCACGATCCCGCCATGCTGGCCAAGGCCGAAACCCTCGTCGACGCGCTGCCCTATATGCAGCGATACGCCGGACGCACGTTCGTGGTGAAATACGGCGGCCATGCCATGGGCGATCCCGAGCTGGCGAGCGACTTTGCCGAGGATGTCGTGCTGCTCAAGGCGGTGGGCATCAACCCGGTGGTGGTCCACGGCGGCGGCCCGCAGATCGGCGCCATGCTCAAGAAGGCCGGTATCGAGAGCCAGTTCATCGACGGCTTGCGTGTCACCGACAAGGCTACGGCCGAAGTGGCCGAAATGGTCCTCTCGGGCGCGATCAACAAGGAGATCGTCGGCTGGATCTCCAAGGCCGGCGGCAAGGCCATGGGCATCTCCGGCAAGGACGGCAAGATGGTCACGGCCCGCAAGGTGCAGCGGACCAAGAAGGATCCCGACAGTCTGATCGAAAAGGTGGTCGATCTCGGCTTCGTGGGCGAGCCCGATTCCATCGACATCTCGGTGATCGAGACGATCTCGGCCGCGGGCATGATTCCGGTCATCGCCCCGATCGCGCCCGGCGCCGACGGCGAGACATACAACGTCAACGCCGATACCATGGCCGGGGCGATTGCCGCCGCGCTGGGGGCCGCCCGGCTGTTCCTGCTCACCGACGTGCACGGCGTGCTCGACAAGCAAGGCAACCTGCTCACCGACCTGCGTCCCGCAGACATCGAGAAGCTGCAGCAGGACGGGACGATCTCGGGCGGTATGATCCCCAAGCTGGAAACCTGCGTCCATGCCGTGGAGGCCGGGTGCGAGGCCGCCGTCGTGCTTGACGGGCGTGTCTCGCATGCCATGTTGCTGGAAATATTCACGCAGGAAGGCGCCGGCACGTTGATCCGAACCGGTCAGACGTCCAAGTGAGGGGTTCCCAGAGGCTGAAAGGTATCTCGATACTCATGCGCACCATTGCCGCGACCAGGACCATGCTCGTCACCGCACTTTCGGGCAGCGTGTTGCTGCTCGCGGGGTGCAACCAGAATGCCCCTACGCCGGAGATGACGGCGGAGGCCACCGGCTTTGCAACCGATGCCGTTGTGACAGAACCCGCACCGCTGCCTTCGGTGGACGCTTCGGCCGCTGCCAGCGCCGGCATTGCCGCCGGTCTCGACATGGGTGCGCTGCAGGAACGCCGCGATCCCGAACGCCTCCTTCGGTACTACACCAACGCCCTGCGCGTGGGCGACTGGATCGATGCCGCGAGGGCCTGGAGCCTCGATGCGCAGATGACCCCCGAAAAGCTGCAGGCGGAATTCGGCGGTCAGGCCGGCCCGAAGATCGCGGTCGGCAAGGGCGACGTCGAGGGGGCCGCCGGCTCGCTCTATTACGAGGCGCCGATCGTCGTCGATTTCGCGGATGGCCGCGCGTCCAAGCGTGGCACCATCGTGCTGCGCCGCGTGAACGACGTCCCCGGTGCCAGCGAGGAACAGCTCAACTGGCGGATCGAACGCACCTCTACACTGGTGCCCTGAATCCGGGCGCTGCACCGCCGCTTCAGTCGGTATTCGTCGAAAGCTGTCGGTAGAGCGTAGAGCGCACCCTTGCCGGGGTGGCGCCTGCTCGGCTATCAGCGCGGCCAGCCTCGACCTGAGCGCGGGTCCTCATCAGGAAAGGAGCAGGTGTTGCTGTTCGCCACCCTCTACGAGATCGTCCAGTATCTCATCAATATCATCGTCTTCGTGGTGATTGTGCAGTTCGTGTTGAGCCTGCTCATCTCGTTCAACGTGGTCAACATGCACAACCAGTTCGTCGCGGCCGTCTATCAGGCGCTCAACGCCATTCTCGATCCGCTGTTGCGACCGATCCGGCGGATGATGCCCAATACCGGCGCCATCGACTTTTCGCCGATGATCCTGATCATCGGGCTTACCATCCTCGGCATTATCCTTCGCAACCTGGCGATAGCGTACGCATAATGACTGAAGCTTCGATCATCGACGGCAAGGGCTTTGCCGCAGGCCTGCGCGAGCGGGTTTCCAGGGTAGCGGCGGATTTCGAGGCGAAGGCCGGCCGCAAGGCGGGCCTAGCGGTCGTGCTGGTGGGAGAGGACCCCGCCAGCCAGGTCTATGTCCGCAACAAGAACAAGCAGACCGTGGCCTGCGGCATGAACAGCTTCGAGCACAAGCTGCCCGTCGAAACGCCCGAGGCGGATCTGCTGGCGCTGGTCGAGAAGCTGAATGCCGATCCGGCCGTGGACGGCATCCTCGTCCAGCTTCCGCTGCCTTCGCACATGAACGAGCAGAAGGTGATCGCCACGATCAATCCCGACAAGGACGTGGACGGTTTCCACGTCGTCAATGTCGGGCGTCTGGCGACGGGCCTTCCCGGTTTCGTGCCTTGCACGCCGCTGGGCTGCGTGATGCTGCTCAAAGACAAGCTGGGCTCGCTTTCGGGGCTCGATGCCGTGGTGATCGGGCGCTCCAACATTGTCGGCAAGCCGATGGCGCAGCTGCTTCTGGCAGAAAGCTGCACGGTTACCATCGCCCACAGCCGCACCAGGGACCTGCCCGCTGTGGTGCGCCGCGCCGACATCGTGGTCGCCGCCGTGGGCCGTGCGGAGATGGTCAAGGGCGACTGGATCAAGCCGGGCGCCACAGTCATCGACGTCGGCATCAACCGCTTGCCGCCCGCCGAAGGCGAAACCAAGGGCAAGCTGGTCGGTGACGTCGATTTTGCCAGCGCTTCGCAAGTCGCGGGAGCGATCACCCCGGTCCCCGGCGGGGTCGGCCCGATGACCATTGCCGTGTTGCTGCGCAACACTGTCGTCGCCGCGCATCGCAATGCGGGAATCGGGCTGGACGAGAACGCGATTTGAACCGGATCGGCGCCTTTCTGCTCGTAGGTGCGGCGGTGGCGATGCTCGCCGCGCCCGCCGGCGCGGAAAAGCGTCGCCGTCCGGCGGGACCCGGCACGGCCAACCCCAGCGAGCTGATCGCTACCGAGATCGCCTTTGCCCGCGCCGCGCGCGAAGACGGGCAATGGACGGCCTTCCGCAAGTTCGCCGATGACGAGGCCGTGATGTTCGTGCCGCAGCCGGTCATGGCGAAGGACTGGCTCAAGGGTCAGCAGGACCCGGCTCAGCCTGTCCAGTGGGAACCCTACCAGGTCTGGATGAGCTGCGACGGCACCTTGGGCGTGATCAAGGGCGCATGGCACCGGCCGGACGGTTCGGTGGGTTATTTCACCACGATCTGGAAGCAGCAGAAGAAGGGCGAGTATCGCTGGCTGCTTGATCAGGGCGATGCACTGAGCGAGCCGCTTGAAAAGCCCGACTGGCTCTCCGCGAGCGTCGCAGATTGCCCCCAGCGCGGCAGCGGTCCGCCTCCGCACAGCGGCGACAAGAATCACGAAAAGCGTCGCGAAGCCGGGATGACCGGTTACGGGCAGGCCGATGACGGCACCCTGCGGTGGAGCTACAAGGTTTCGCAGGATAATTCGCGCGTGCTGTCCGTCTACCTGCGCAAGAACGGGAGCATGAGCGAGGTCTTGTCGTCATCCGTAGCCGGGCAGGCGGACTAAGCGCGCCATGCTCGACCTTTTCCTCTCGGCTTTCGTCACCCTCTTCGTGGTGATCGACCCGCCCGGCTGCGCGCCGATCTATGCGGGGCTTTCTGCTGACGCGAGCCGGCGGCAGGCGGTGGTCATGGCCGCGCGCGCCTGCGTGATCGCGGCGCTGATCCTCATTGCCTTCGCCCTGTTCGGCAAGCAGTTGCTCGGCGCGCTGCACGTCGAACTCGACGCTTTCCGCATTGCCGGTGGCATCATGCTGTTCATGATCGCGGTCGACATGGTCTTTGAAAAGCGCACGCAGCGCCGCGAGGAACGCGCAGAAAAGCTGATGGCAGAGCACGCCGAAACCCCGGAAGTGGAAGATGTCTCGATCTTTCCGATGGCCATGCCGATGCTTGCCGGCCCCGGTTCGATCGCGACGATCATGCTGCTGATGAGCCGCGCGCACGGTTTCGAAGCGACCGCCGTCGTGCTGGCCGCGATGCTTTCGGTCATGCTCCTGAGCTTTGCTGCCCTCGCAGCCGCCGGCCCGCTGATGCGCGTACTGGGTGACAACGTGGAGGCCGTTATCACGCGCCTGCTGGGCGTGCTACTGGCCGCTCTGGCGGCACAGTACGTGATCGACGGCGTGACGGCCTCGCTGCTGCGCTAGCGGCTCTTCTACCCTAACCAGCCACACCCCGTTCGTGTCGAGCGAAGTCGAGACACGCCAAGGCCGCGCTCACGTGTCTCGACTTCGCTCGACACGAACGGATGGCAGACTAACCGGGGAGGTCAAACCCGCCGCAGGAATCCGTCGACCGAGGCGGTGATGACGATCTTGTTCTCGATGGTCTTGTCGAGTTCGAAAGCCAGCTTGTCGCCGTCCGCTGCCGTGCGGCCTTCGTCAGCCAGTCGCTTCTGGTATTCCCAGACCGCAGTGCGCGGGTTGTCGCCCTTGCCCCAGGGGCGGTCGGCGCACATTTCGTCGGGCAGGTCTTCGACGCCGGTATCCCAGACCACGCAGTAGGAGCCCTTCGAGGTCAGCGGCGCATAGACCTCCAGCTCTGCCAGCACATGTTCATGCGTGTGGTTGGAATCGAGGAAGACCATGATCCGCTCGTATCCCTCGGCATGGGCCTTCACTTGCTCGAAGATGTCCGGTGCTACCGAGGAACCCTGGATCGTGGTGATCTTGTGCGCCATCGGATGCTCTTCGATCCCGGCGCGGTTGTGCGCACGGATGTCGATATCGACGCCCACCACCTTGCGGCGGCTGGCCTTTGGATCGAGCACGGTACCGGCTTCCAGCGCATCGCAGTAGTCGAGCATCGCCAGCATCGAGGCCGAGAGGATCAGCGATCCGCCATGGGCGATGCCGGTTTCGATGATCAGGTCAGGGCGGCAAGTCCAGATCAGTTCCTGAATTGCATACTGATCCTGCGGCACCTGAATGATCGGGCGGCCAAGCCAGGTGAAGTTCTGCGCATAGTTGTGCCGGATCGCCTCGCGCAGCCAGATCTGCGTCATGCCGAGGAAGGCAGTGTCCTCGCCGATGCCGCGGATGTTGTCCTGCACATAGGCAGCGAACTTGGCGTTTTCAGACATGCAATCAATTCCCGATCATGTGAGGCGTGTGCAGTGGATGTCCCACCAGCGCGTGCGCGGGGCGAGGCGATTACCCTCACGGTCGCGCACGGTCGTGGCGTAGTGTTCCACCATGTCGTTATACGAGAGCCAGTCCCCCTCGATATCGCGGCCGAGCGGACCGGAGGCACCGGCGGGGAAGATGTGGCCATGTTCGGCATCAGTCCGTCCCTCGACGGTCGACTGGTCGAGCAGCTTGAATCCGTCGTAGCCGCAAGCGGCGAGGGTTTCCATGTAGTCGAAGCCGAAGCGGCAATCCTCGACGCTGATGCAGGCGGGCAGCAGCGGTGCGCCGCGAAGCTGGTCGAGCACGACATGGTCGACCCCTTCGACATCGATCTTGAGATAGTAGGGCACGCCGAACCGCGCGAACAGTTCGGGCAGCGTCACGCACTGCACGGTGATGCGCTCGCACGTGCTGTCGTCGCGCCCGGCCCAGCCCGGATCGATGCTGCTCCAGTGGTCGTTGTCGAGATTGACGAGGAAGCTCGTCTCGCCCGAATGCTCCCAGATGGCCGCATGGACGATGGTGAGGCGGCCTTGCTCCACCGCATCGGCAAAGCGCTCCGAGGCCTTGGCGCAAAGCGCGGGATTGGCTTCGAGCGCGACGACATCGTAGCCGAGCTTCAGATAGTAGTCGGTGTCGTCCCCGTTGTTCATGCCGAGGTCGAAGATCAGGCGGCTGTTGCGGGCATAGGTTGTCATCGGATCACCCTTGCTCCTGCGGCAGCGCATAGACGACCGCGCCGGTGCCGCACCAGCTGTGCAGCCGCATAAGGAAACGGTAGTCCTCCAGCGTGTCCATCAGCCATGCCGGCGTACGCCAGATCCCGTCGGCATTGTGATAGGTGGTCACGGCGAGGATCGGGCGATTTCGCCGGATCGTCTCGCGAGCCCCGCGCAGGGCATCGAGCTCCGCGCCTTCCAGATGGAGCTTGATGAAATCGGGCGCGAGATCGAGGCTGTCGAGCGTTATGCTGCGCAGCATGTCTCGTCCCGTCGCGGAAAATTGTGAGGCGTAGCCGAGACCGCGATGGAAAGGCCGCGTATCGCTGTCCGCTCCCAATGCTGCCGCTACGGGCGTGATCCGCTCGGCCACTTCCGGTGCCATTGCTGCACGCATGGCTTCAATGGCAGCGAAGTTGTCGGGGTCGGGTTCGATGGCGACGATCCGCTTGAAGGTATTGTCGCGCAGCGCCGCGAACTTGCGGGTGACTTGCCCATGATGCGCGCCGCCATCGACGAACACGCCCAGCCTTTCGGCACGCGCGGTGACGTCCGAAATGAAAAAGCGGTCGCCGCCAGTGACGGGCGGGCCTTCGAAGGTCCACTCCTCGCGTAACATGCGCCACGCCAGGAACTGAAGGTGATGCGCGCGCGACAGATCGTCGTCCCAGGCATAGAGAACGTCCGCGGTGCGCGCGAAATCGGTGTCGCTCAGTGGATGGGCGAACCAGCCGTTAGAAAGCGGATGCCGGTCTCGCTGGCTTTCGGCAACATCGTAAAACGGGACGACCTCGGCCCAGCCATCGGCTGCCAGATCGCTTTCCAGCGGCTTGAAAGGCGCCGTGGCCACGCAGAGGATCAGTTGCGCATCCTGCTTCACACGAGGCGGCACATCCTGCGGGTGTACGATCTCCACGCCGCGCCAGAACGGATCCTCGCGCAGCGCCTCGGCATTGCGATCGACGACAAGGCCGATCTCGTGACCGAGCGAGGCGAAGTAGTCGCGCGCCATCCGGCCCATGTCGCCGCCGCCGTAGAGGGTGATCGGCAAGCGAGGGGGCTGCGGGGTCGCGCGGCAGGTGCCGTCCCGGAGGTCGGCCAGCAGCGCGCGCGCTTCGCTGCGCCCCGGCACTTCGGAGAACTGACGCAGGCCATAGCGCTTGGCGCCGGTCAGCACCGCTGGACCCCTTTCGCGCATGACCTTTCCCGTACTCCCCGTGACGAACCACGAACTTATCACACGCAAAGCGTATGGGAATCGTTAACCAAACCTTGGTAGTTGTGTCGCCCAAGGGGAAAAGGGCTTATAGATTTGCCATGAGCGTGGTGCTGTTGACCGGAGCGACCGGCTTCGTCGGTCGAGCGATCCACCGCTATCTCCAGCGGCGGGGCCATGACGTGCGCGTTACGGTCCGTCCCGGCACCGCGCCCCGTCTTGCCGTTCCCACACCTCAGACGGCGATCATCGAAACCGACGACATTTTCGCACGCGATGCCGCATGGTGGGCCAAGGCCTGTGCGGGCGTGGACGCCGTTATCCATGCCGCATGGTTTGTCGAGCACGGCCGCTACCTCAACGCGCCCGAAAACGCCGATTGCGTGCAGGGCAGCTGCGCCCTCGCGCAAGGCGCAGTGGAGGCTGGCGTCGCCCATGTCATCGGCGTGGGGACCTGCATGGAATACCGCCTGCCGGGCGAGAACCTCTGCGTCAATGCCCCGCTGGAACCGGCCAATTTTTATGCCGCGTGCAAGGTCGCAACCTATCAAATGATGCGCGAATGGCTCGCGCAGCACGACACCCGCTTTTCCTGGTGCCGCCTGTTCTACCTGCACGGCGAGGACGAGCACCCCGCCCGGATCGGGGCCTACCTGCATCGCCAGCTACAGGCCGGCAAACAGGCGGACCTTTCCGCCGGTACCCAGGTCCGCGACTTTCTCGATGTGCGTCAGGCCGGTGCGATGATTGCCAATGTCGTCGACAGCGGCCAGACTGGCGTCATCAACATATGTTCGGGCGAGCCGCTGACCGTGCGCGCCTTTGCCGAGCGGATCGCCGACAGCTACGGCCGGCGCGACCTGCTGAAATTCGGAGGCCAGCCGCCTCGTCCGTCAGACCCCGCAGCAGTGGTCGGCGTGTGCAATCTAAAAAAATCTGCCGAACTACTGGAGTTCTTATGAAAGCGCAGCTGAAGCCCCGGATCAATCTGGAAGGGCGCACGCCGCTGGAAACGGTCATTCCGCTGGAGACCCCGTTCGTCGTCTTCGTCGATCCGGCCAGCGCCTGCAACTTCCAGTGCAAGTTCTGCCCGACCGGCCACCGCGACATGATCGCCGACACCGGCCGCTATCAGGGCGCGATGAAGTACGATGTCTTCACCAAGGTGGTCGACGATCTCGCGGAGTTCTCGCAGCCGATCAAGGTGCTGCGCATGTACAAGGACGGCGAGCCGTTCCTGAACAAGCGACTGGCCGACATGATCGCCTATGCCAGAAAAGCGGATCACATCGCATATATCGACACCACCACCAACGGCACGCTGATGACGCCCGAGCGCGCCGGGCCGGTGATCGAGGCCGGGCTCGACCGGATCAACATCTCCGTCGATGGCATGACCAACGAGCAGTACAAGCGGTTCACCGGCTTCGACTTCGATTTCCCCGCCTTTGTGAAGAACGTGAAGTGGCTCTACGAAAACAAGGGCGACATGGAGATCGCGATCAAGATCCCCGGCGAGTTGATCACCGAGGATCAGCGCAAGGAGTTCTTCGACACCTTCGGCAACTACTGCGACCGCATCTTCGTCGAAAACTTTGCGCCGTGCTGGCCCGAGTTCGACATCGAGGCCCATACCGGCGTGAAGATCGAAAAGGGCATCTACCAGCAGGACGTGACGCCCACCGACACCTGCCCCTACATCTTCTACGGCTACTCGGTGAATGCCGACGGCCTTGTCAGTTCCTGCTTCCTCGACTGGGGGCGCAAACTGGTGATCGGCGACGTGCGCGAGCAGTCGATGAAGGAGATCTGGAACTCCGACAAGATGAACGCATTGCGCCTGCAGCATCTCGAAGGGCGCCGATGTGAAAACGGCGTCTGCGGCGATTGCGGCCAACTGACGCACTGCCTGCCCGACAATGTCGATGAATTCCGCCCCACGCTGCTCGACACGTTCAACAAGCTGGTGACCATTGATCCCTCCGTGGAGGCCCCGGGCGGGTTCAGGGAGCCGAGCGCCATCGCCGCAGAATGAAGATCCTGCATATCGCTGCGCACCTGGGCGGCGGCGTGGGCAAGGCCCATGCCGCGCTCTGCGCAGCTGATGGCGCCGATGTGCAGCGCCACTACCTGCTGCTCGAAGAACCACGCGACCGGCGCTACGCGACCGCAGTCGAGCAGGCCGGCGGGACGATAACCGTAGCGCCGGGGCCGCAGGTCGCGCGAGACCTGATCGCGCAGGCGGACGTGCTGCAGATCGAATGGTGGAACCACCCGCGCCTCTACGAGTGCCTGTGCCGGTGGGACCTGCCCGAAGCCCGTACGGTGATCTGGGCGCACATTTCCGGCCTCCATGCGCCGTGTATTCCTGCTGGCTTGCTAACCGCCCCGCATCGCTTCCTGTTTACCTCGGCCTGTTCGATGGAAGCCGCCGCTGTGCAGGCGCTGGCGCCCGAAGACCGCGCCGGGTTGGGCGTGGTCAACAGCGGTTTCGGCTTTGCGGCACCGGCGCCGACAACGCCGCAGCGTGCAGGCAATATCGGCTATCTGGGCACGGTCGATTTCAGCAAGCTGAGCCCCGACTTCCTCGAGGTGGTCGACCGCGCAGAACCCGATACGCCAGTGTCGATCTGGGGCGAGGTCGAGGCGGGCAGTCCGGTCCTTCGCCGTGCTTCGACCATGCGCAAGCCTGAAGCGGTGCGCTTTGCAGGCCACACGGACGATCCCGAAGAGGTACTGCGGCAGACCGGGATATTCCTTTACCTGCTGCAGCCCAAGCACTTCGGCACTGCCGAGAACGCGCTGATCGAAGCCATGTCGCTAGGCTGCGCACCGCTCGTTTTCGCTAATCCCGCCGAACGCGCCATCGTCGAGCATGGCCGCACCGGATTCATCGAAGCCGATGCCCCCGCTGCTGCCGAGCGCCTGAAATGGATGCTGCGCAATCCGGACATGGTCGCAAGGATCGGAGAGGCCGCGGCCCGTTTTACGGCCAAAACCCGGACTGCAGCAAAATCCGCCGGAGAGTTCGCGGCGATCTACCGCGACGTGGTCTCGGTAGAGAAGCGGAAGATCGACTACAGCGCCATACTCGGAGCGACGCCGGCCGAGTGGTTCCTTTCCACGCAGGAGAGCACCGGTTCGCAAAAGGAACCCAAGGGCTCGGCGCGAAAAGGCACTCTGGCCCATTTCACGCACTGCTTTCCCGACGATCCGTCGCTCAAGGCGCTTTCGCCTCGACTGCCCGACCTGTTCTCGACGGACTGAGCGGCCTCAGACCAGCACGAACTGCATCAGATCGCTTTCCAGGAACACGAAGTGCGGGTCGAAGCCCCGAGCTGCAAAGGTATCGGCCGCTTCCTGCGATGACACGAGCACGGCGGTCGACGCCGCTTGTGTATCGCTCTCGCCCGTATCGCCCGTCACCTCGATATGGTCCGCCAAGCCGAGCTTGAGCAGCACTTCGCTGATGGCCTGCGGATCATCGGCATCGCTCAGGATCAGACGCTTGATTTCGGGAATGGAACTGACCTTGTAAGCCAGCGTCTGCAGGCCGACCATCACCGGGAACTGCGAGCGCAGTTCCGCGACGCTGGGATGGTCGCCGAAGCCGGCAATCGCCATGCGCGTGTAGAGTTCATAGGCCCGCACATAGTCGTTGCGCGCCAACCAGAAGCGCACCGCCACAGACATGCGCAGCGCCGTGAAGATGTGGCACATCCGGTCGTAGAGCGCGCGGGCTTCATCATCGGCGCTCAGCTTGCCGCGACTGACGCCGAAATGCAGGAAGTATTCGAGGCCGCCGCGATACATGTCCCACGAGGTCATGACGTCCTCGTTGCCCGCCTGCTCGCGGTTGGGGGCGACCTTGGACACGGTGACCGAGCGGTAGAACGGCTCCTTGAGGAACGTCACGGCACCCTGATCGAGGAAGTGGGCAAGATAGACGAAGGGCCAAAAGCAGAAGAAGCGCGGCACGAATGCCGAGCGCACGCTCGACATTCGGTAGATCGCGATTTCCGGGAAGATGTGCTTCTGGAAGATGAATTCGAACACGCTCAGGAAGTCCTGCCGATCGAATTTCACATCGGCATCCACCTCGTAGAACTTGCGGTGATCGACGCCCTGAACCTCGTCGTGGAGAAACCAGGGGGCATGGCAGGCGCTGACATCCTGATTGGCGTCAAGGTAGGCGATCACTTCCTTGATCCGCGGCAGGATCAGCAGGTCGTCGTCACCCTGATAGATCATGTACTCGCCCGAGGCGTGCTGGATCGCGTTGGTGAGGTTGGGTCCCGGACCGGCGTTTTCCGGCATGCGCAGATAGGTAATCGGCAGCCCCTTATCGATGAAGCCCTGCACGACCTCCTGCGTGTTGTCACTGGACGCGTTGTCCGAGATCACGATTTCATGGGCAAAATCGAAGTCCGCTTCCGCCAGGCATGTCAGCGCCGTTTGCAGGTACTCCGCTCGGTTGTAGGTCGGAATGCAGATGCTGAGTTTCATGTCAGTCAAAGGACCACCTCGTTGCTGAAATCGGGATATTGGGCATCGCGCGCGCCGATGATCTCGGGCGAGAAGGGCCAGGCGATGGCGAAGGCGGGATCGTCCCAGCGCACGCCGCGTGCCAGATCGGGAGCGTAGGTCTCGGAAATCTGGTAGAACAGCTCGCAATGGTCCTCAAGCGTGAGGAAACCGTGGGCACAGCCAGCGGGAATGTAGAAGGCGTTGTGACGGGCGGAATCGAGTTCGACCGCCGCCCACTTCAGATAGCTGGGCGAATCCGGACGCAGGTCGAGCGCGACATCGAACACGCGACCGCACGACGCCCGCACCAGCTTGGCCTCCGCCTTGGACGCGATCTGGAAATGCAGTCCGCGCAGCGTGCCGCGCCTGGCATTGGTCGAGACGTTGCATTGCGGATAGACGCTGGCGAGGCCCTGCGCTGCGAACGTCTCCGCGCAGAAAGTCCGGGCGAAGGCACCGCGCTCGTCTTCGCGCATCTCGGGTTCGACGATAAAAGCCCCGGCGACATCGGTTGCAACGAACTTCACGTCAGCACCGTCAGTTCCGGAACCGCAACCACGAACTGCCCGCCCCACGCGCGAACCTCACCCATCGTCGCCATGACTTCCTCGCGGATGTTCCACGGCAGGATCAGGACGTAGTCGGGCCGGGTTTCGGCAAGCGTTTCCGGCGGAAGGATCGGCAGATGACTGCCCGGCAGGAAATGGCCCTGCTTGGCCGGATTACGGTCGACGACATAGGCGATCCGGTCCGTCCCGACACCGCAGAAGTTGAGCAGCGTATTGCCCTTGGCCGCCGCACCATAGGCCGCCACTGTCTTCCCGTCGCTTGCGGCCTGATCGAGAAACGCCAGCAGCCCGTCGCGCACCGGCGCCACGCGGCTCTGGAAGGCAGCGTAGGTTTCAAGCTTGTCGAACCCGGCGGCCTTTTCGTCCGCACGCACTTTGGCGAGGCGCTGACCGATTTCGTGCGCCTGTGACGCCGCCGGGCAGGCCAGTACGCGCAGGCTCCCGCCATGGGTGGGCAGTTCCTCGACATCGAAGACCTTCAGGCCGTGTGCCGCAAAGACCGTCTCCACCGCGAGCAGCGAGAGGTAGTAGAAATGCTCGTGATAGACGGTGTCGAACTGCACCCCTTGGATCAGTCGCAGCAAATGGGGGAACTCGACGCTCACGACGCCATCGGGCTTGAGCACCGCGGCAAGACCACCGACGAAATCGTTGATGTCGGGCACATGGGCCAGCACGTTGTTGCCGATGACCATGTCCGCCGCGAGCCCCCTGCTCACCAGATCGCGCGCCGTCTCCTTGCCGAAGAAGCGCGCCTCGGTCGGCACGCCGATCTGGCGGGCAGCCTCGGCCACGTTCTCGGCCGGCTCGATCCCGAGCGCAGGCACACCTGCTGCAACGAAGTGCTTGAGCAGGTAGCCGTCGTTGCTCGCCACCTCGATCACCTGCGAGGTCGCGTCCAGCCCGAAGCGCGCACGCGCCATTTCGGTAAACCGCCGCGCATGCTCCACCCAGCTGTCGCTGTAGGACGAGAAATAGGCGTAATGGCTGAAGATGTGCTCGGGCGGCACGAAGCTGTCGGCCTGCACCAGCCAGCACTGTGAACACACGAAGGCGCGCAGCGGATAAGCCGGTTCGGGCTGCGTGAGCCGCGCTTCGGTGAGGTAGGCATTGGCGAGCGGCGTTTCGCCGAGATCGACGAAGGGCTGCTCCACCGGCGCACCGCAGAACCGGCAGGGGCGCGTGCTCATGCCATCCGTTCCTCGTAGTCTGCGATCTGCCGCAGCGTGAATTCGCGCATGTCCGCTCCCCGGCGATGGGCGTCGTACCAAGAAACCGTCCAGTCGACGGTCTGCCCCCGGTCGAGACAGGGACGCCATCCCAGAACGTCCCCCGCGCGGGCGGAATTAAGCATCAGGAACGGCGCTTCGCCGGCCCATGAGCCGGGCGCCTGCTCCCAGCTTCGTTCCAGACCGAACCCCCGGCCCAGTTGGTCGGCCAGTTCGGCGACTGTCGCGAAGTCCTGTGCATCGGGACCGAAATTCAGCGCCTCGGGCAAGGTGGCATCCCCAGCCTCGGTCAGCGCGCGGGCATACGTGAGATAGCCGCCGAGCGGTTCCAGTACGTGCTGCCAGGGGCGGACGGCTTCGGGATAGCGCAGCATGACCGGCTCGCCCTTTTCCAGCGCGCGGATGAAATCGGGCACCAGCCGGTCTTCCGCCCAGTCGCCGCCGCCGATGACATTCCCGGCGCGTGCGGTGGCGAGGACCACGCCCTGCTCGCGCAGGAAGCTTTTCGCGTAGCTCTGGCACACCAGTTCGGTGCAGGCTTTCGAATTGCTGTAGGGATCGCTGCCGCCCAGCGGATCGCTCTCCACGAAGGCCTTGGGCCGGCCGTCGTTGGCATAGACCTTGTCCGAGGTCACCACGAGCACAGTGCGCACCGACGGCGTGCTGCGCACGGCATCGAGCAGGTTCACCGTGCCCATGACATTGGTGGCATAAGTCCCGGCGGGATCGGCGTAGGAAGGCCGCACCAGCGCCTGTGCCGCCATGTGGATGACAATTTCCGGTTCGGCCTGCTGCAGCACACCCGACAGGGCCGCTCCATCGCGGATGTCGACAATATGGTGTTCGCCCCTCCACGGACCGGCCATCGCATAGAGCGACGGCGAGGTTGCAGGCGCCAGCGCTAAGGCCGATACCTCTGCACCCAGCCGTTCCAGCCAGAGGCTCAGCCAGGCCCCCTTGAAGCCGGTGTGCCCCGTGACGAAAACCCGCCGGCTCTGCCAGAAGCTATTCAGCCCCATACCTTCCAGGGCGCCTTGCCGGAGTTCCACAGCTCCTCGAACTGCATCTTTTCGCGCAGCGTATCCATGGGTTGCCAGAACCCGTCATGCTCGAAGGCGGCAAGCTGCCCGGCAGCGCAGAGCCGTTCGAGCGGCCCGCGCTCCCACACCGTCGCATCGCCCTCGATCAGATCGATGACCGAGCGGTTGAGCACGAAGAAGCCGCCATTGATGCGCTGGTTGCCGATGCTAGGCTTCTCGACGAAGGAGGTCACGCGTCCGTTCTCGATATTGGCGGCGCCGAAGCGGCCCGGCGGCACGACTGCGCACATCGTTGCTTCCAGCCCATGGTCGCGGTGAAAAGCGATCTCGGCGGTGATGTCGATATCGCCCAGCCCGTCGCCGTAGGTCATGCAGAATGGCTCTTCGGGATCAAGGTAGGGCGCCACACGGCGCAGGCGTCCGCCGGTCATGGATTCAATGCCGGTGTCGACAACCGTCACCCGCCAGTTCACCTGCTCGGCACTGTGATGCTCGATCGTGCCGTTGGAGAGATCCACCGTGATGTCGTTGTGATGGATGAACAGGTTGGTGAAGTATTCCTTGATCATGTAGCCCTTGTAGCCGGCGCACACGATGAACTCGGTGATGCCGTGATGGGCGTAGATGTTCATGATGTGCCAGAGCATCGGCTTTTCGCCGATCTCGATCAGCGGCTTGGGCCGGGCGATCGTTTCTTCCGATAGGCGCGACCCGAAGCCACCGGCCAGAATTACGGCTTTCATGAGAGGCGCCCCGTTCCCCGTATTCGTGCGAGTGCTGCTACAGGCTGCATCTCGGAAATACCCTCTGTTTTCGTTCCGTTATCGACAGACCGGCTTTCCCCCAGCCGCTTCGGCAACATGAACGGGGGAAGGTATAGGCGCAACGAATCGCACTAAGCAACCCGTCATCGCGGCTTTGCGAGCGGGGTTCCGGATCGGTCGCCGCACGAAAAAGGTCCCTCCCGGACGGCGCCGGGAAGGACAGTGTCAGCCGCCCAGGGTGGGGGCGTCTCGAGGCGAAACGGAAAAGACCGGAGCGGCTTTGGAAAGGCGCGGATAGGGCCGCTCCGGCCATGCAGTCGCGTCGACCGCATTCAGGGGGCGGTGCGAGGCCGCCGATCGGGGAACTTCGTGCGGGTCAGTCGCGCGGAATGACCCAGCGGATCGTTCCGGCATAGCTGCCGGCGACCTGGCTGCCGCTGGCGTCGGTCGCGGGCTCGAAGCGGGCGCGGCGCGAGACGTTGCGGCAGGTGGCATCGTCTAGGCCGGTATACCCGCTGGACTTGACGATGGTGCAATCGCTGACCCGGCCGTTTGCATCGATGGAGAGGCGGAAGCGTACGGTTCCGGTATGCCCGGCGCGCAAATCGCGGGTCGGATAATCGTCGGTGCTAACCCATTCGGCAATCGCGCCCCTGGGCTTTGCCGCCTTGGGGGCAAACTGCGGCGGCGGATCGCTCGGGGCGACCGGCGGCACGAAGGTGAAATCGGTCAGGTCCGTGACGTCGACCGGCGGCTGGAAGGTCGGTGTGATTTCCACCGGCGGCAGCACTCGGGGCTCGGGCGGGGTGATGAAGGTCTGCTGCGGAGCCTGCGTTTGCGGCCGTACCGTCGGCTCTTCGGTCGGCTTCGGTGGGGGAGGAGGTGGTGGGAGCGCGATCTGCACCCCGTCAGTCCGTGGTTCGGGCTCGCTCTCGATGAAGTTGACCGCGAGGCCGTGCACCAGAGCCACGGCCAGTCCAACCTGGATAAGCGCGACCGTTCCTCCGGTCAGGGCCTTTCGGCCACCTGTATTCCCATCGACATAGGACATGGGCTTCCTCTCCATATGTTGGCCGTATCCCTGCGTTCGGTCGCAGGCCCGGCTCGGTTCATGGACAGAAGCGTAACACAATCAATTTGGTTGGGAATTGTTTTTTGCTAAGGAAAACAAGCATATATCAGAGCACTGCTATAATAACTGTGCTTAGTATTGCCGGGAATCGCCAAGTTCTGCGGACCGCAGTCAAGTCGCTGAATCGAGGCTGAATGAAAATCAGCGCGCCCCGGCCAGAGCTTTCTGGCGCCGGCGCTGCACGGAACTGCCCAGACCGATCGCTTCGCGGTACTTGGCGACGGTACGGCGGGCGAGTTCGAAGCCCTTTTCCTTGAGCAGTTCGACCAGCGCATCATCGGAAAGGATGGCCTTGGGGTCCTCGGCATCGATAAGCTGCTTGATCGCCGCTTTCACGGCCTCGGCCGATGCCCCGCCTTCGCCGCCCGCCGAAGCCACGCCCGAACTGAAGAAATACTTGAGCTCGTAAGTGCCGCGCGGACAGTTGAGGAACTTGTTCGAGGTTACGCGGCTGACTGTCGATTCATGCATGCCGATGGCTTCGGCCACGGTGCGCAGGGTCAGCGGCTTGAGCTGCGAGACCCCGTGCCGGAAGAACCCGTCCTGCTGTTTCACCAGTTCGGTGGCGACCTTGAGGATGGTCCGCTGGCGCTGGTCGAGCGCCTTGATCAGCCAGTTGGCGTCGGCAAGCTTGTCCGAAAGCCAGGCGCGCGAGGACTTGTCGTCGCAAGTGCCCTTGAGCTCGACGTAGTAGCTGCGATTGACGATCAGGCGCGGCAGCGTGGCCTGATTGAGCGCGATGTCCCAACCACCGTCGGTGCGCGGCGTAATGAGAATGTCCGGTGTGACAGCCCCGCTGGGTTCCCCGCCGAAGCGCATCCCCGGCTTGGGATCGTAGCTGCGCAATTCGGCCAGCATGTCGGCGAAGTCCTCGTCGTCCACGGCGCACATGCGCTTGAGCCGGGACAGTTCGCCGCGCGCCACGAGATCGAGGTTATCGATCAGCTTGGCCATGCAGGGGTCGTAGCGATCCGCTTCCTTGGCCTGCAGCGCGATGCATTCGGACAGCGTACGCGCGCCTATTCCGGTTGGATCGAGCGACTGGACCACCGCGATCCCTTCCTCGGCTTCGTCCGGCTCGATGCCCAGATCAGCCGCGATTTCGTCGAGCGTCGCCGGCAGATACCCGGCGTCGTCGAGCTGCCCGATGATGTAGCGGGCAATGCCGGCGAGACGCAGATCGTCGGTCACGGCGCCGACCTGTGCCTCGAGATGTTCGGTCAGGGTCTCGCCGCTGCTTGCGCGCTCGTCGATTCCGGGACCGTCCTCGCCGGCCGGGCCGCGCAGATCCGAACCCCAGCTGGCATCGTCGAGCCCGCGCTGTCCGTCGCCGGTATCCCGGTCGCTATCGATCGAGCCGGCGTCGATATCGAGAGGCCGGTCGTCCGCCCCGCGCCCTTCGCCGATCAGCTGATCGACCGAGGAGCTTTCGAGATTGGTGCGGCGCGCCTCTTCGGGCATGTCCACGGTTTCGGAAACGGGCTCGGGTGCGCGTTCGCCAACATCGAGCAGCGGATTGGCTTCCAGCGACTCCCCGATGAAGGTCTCGATCTCGAGATTGGACAGTGCCAGCAGCTTGATCGCCTGCTGCAGCTGCGGCGTCATCACCAGCGACTGGCTCTGCCTGAGGTCTAGACGAGGCCCCAGCGCCATCGGTCAGTCTCCGCCCGCGAAAGGCCTCACAACGTGAAACCCTCGCCCAGATAGAGACGACGTACGTTTTCGTCGGCGACGAGCGCTTCGGGGCTACCCGCGAAGAGCACCTGGCCGCCATAGATGATGCAGGCGCGGTCGACGATATCGAGCGTCTCGCGCACATTGTGGTCGGTGATCAGCACACCGATGCCGCGCGTCTTGAGGTCGCGCACGAGATCGCGGATGTCCGCGATGGAAAGCGGATCGATGCCCGCGAAGGGCTCGTCGAGCAGCATGATCGAGGGATTTGCGGCCAGTGCACGGGCAATTTCGCAGCGACGGCGCTCACCGCCGGACAGCGCCATTGCCGGACTGGAGCGCAGGCGCGTGAGGCCGAACTCGTCGAGCAGGCGTTCGAGTTCCTGCTCGCGCATGGTCTTGTCCGGCTCGTTGAGTTCGAGCACCGCGCCGATGTTCTGTTCGACCGTCATGCCGCGGAAGATCGAGGTTTCCTGCGGCAGGTAGCCCAGCCCCAGGATCGCGCGGCGATACATGGGCAGGCTGGTGACATCGATGCCGTCCATCAGGATGCGGCCCGAGTCCGGCCTTACCAGACCCATGATCGAATAGAAGCAGGTCGTCTTGCCCGCGCCGTTGGGGCCCAGCAGGCCGAGCACTTCGCCCTTGGCCACGGACAAGGAGATATCCGACAGCACCGTGCGCTTGTCGTAGCTCTTGGCAATGGAGATGACTTCGAGGCCGCCGCGCTCTGCCAAGAGCGCCGCAGCAGCGGCGGCATCGCCGTGCACCTGTTCCTGCGAAAGATCAGTCGTTTCGGTCATTCCTGCAAGGAATACGCAGCCTGCGGGGCGACGGCAACCCAGCATTTCCGCTTGACCGGTCAGATTGGCAGGTTTCGTGCATGACGCGCGGACAATCGCGCTGCGCCGATCTTCGCACTTGCAAAAATCAGAAGTGAACTTGATCTTAACGCATTTAAGTGGTTCACTCGTGATCAGTCGAGGGAGAGTCGCCTGATGAACAATGGAACGAGCCACGCCACGATGACCCAGGCATCGACGCTGCACAAGCAGGAAGTCACGGTTGGCGACTGGCGCCGAAAGATGAGCGACCACATCGCTTATGCCCTGCTGGTCTACACGGCCCTGCAGATTTTCGTGACTGTTGGCGCACTGAAGGCGGGAGGCGGTTCGCTGCTTCCCTATCTCGCTCTGGTCATCCTCGTCATCGCCATCATCCCGGCCTGCCGCCGCTTCGAGTCCCGCTGGAACAAGCTGACCGACAAGCAGGCACACGATCCTGCGCTTGCCGCCTACTACCGGCGCGACCGGATGCTGCTCTGGGCTCTGGCCATCGGCCTTCCGTTTGGGCTGACCGCGCTGTTCAAGGGCCTTGCGCTCGCTTTTACCTGACCTGATGCGCTAGCAACTCGCATTTGCCCTTCGCCGCCGCGGCGACTAGGGCGAATGCGCGCACGGCTGCCGTGCGCGCGTAAGAGGAGTTGCAGTTCACATGCTCAGTCCGGAACAGGCCAAAGACCGCGCGCAGGATCTCGTTGATCGCGCGCGCAAAGCCGGTGCCGACACCGCCGATGCCGTTTACGGCGCCAATGCCTCCGAAGGCATCCAGATCCGGCTGGGCAATCTCGAAGACGTCGAGCGCTCCGAAAGCGAGCACATCGCCCTGCGCGTGTTCCTCGGCCATCGCTCCGCCAGCATCGGCTCTTCCGATCTTTCGCCCGCCGCGCTCGATGAACTGGCCGACCGGGCTATCGCCATGGCCCGCGCCGCGCCGGAGGACCGCTATTCGGGCCTCGCTCCCGCAGAGCTGTTGACGCACGGCCCTTACCCGGAACTCGACCTGATCGAGACTTACGAGCCCAGCCCGCATACCTTGCGTGCCATGGCCGAAGAAGCGGAAGAGGCAGCGCGCGCGGTGGAGGGCATCACCAATTCCGATGGCGCATCGGCCAGTGCCGGCTCGGGGGTCTTTGCCCTCGCCACCAGCCATGGTTTTGCCGGGGGCTATGCCTCGACCCACCATTCGATCAGCGTTTCCGTCGTCGGCGGCGAAGGAGCGGGCAAACAACGCGATAATGCCTGGCGCACCGCCCACCACGCCAGCGATCTTCCTGCCGCAGCCGAGATCGGCAAACTGGCCGGCGAAAGGACGATTGCCCGGCTCGGTTCGGCGCGTGCGAAAAGCGGCCCGATGCCGGTCGTGTTCGATCCGCGCGTGGCCGGCACGCTGCTCGGCCATCTGATCGGGGCCATGTCCGGCAGTTCGATTGCGCGCCGGTCGAGCTTCCTGCTCGACAAGCTGGAAGAACAGATCTTCGCGCCGGGGATCGAAGTGGTGGAGCGCCCGCACACCCCGCGCGGCCTGCGCTCGCGGCCCTTCGATGGCGAAGGCCTGCCGACCGTGGCGCGCAATCTCGTCGAGGATGGGCGCATCACCGGCTGGCTGCTGGAGTCGGCCTCGGCTCGCCAGCTTGGCCTGCAGCCTACCGGTCACGCCGCGCGCAATGGCGGCGGCGCGCCGAGCGTTTCGGTGGGCAATGTCCACCTTGCGGCAGGAGCTCTGTCCCCCGCCGAGCTGATGGCGGACATCAAGGACGGCGTCTATGTGACCGAGCTGATCGGGCAGGGCGTGAACGGCGTTACCGGCGACTACAGCCGCGGTGCGACCGGCTTCCGCATCGTCAATGGCGAACTGGCCGGGCCGATCTCGGAGTTCACCGTGGCCGGCAACCTGCTCTCGATGTTCGCCAAGATGACCCCGGCCAACGACCTAGAATGGTACCGGGCGATCAACGTGCCTACGGTACGCGTCGATGGCATGACCGTCGCCGGGGACTGAGGCCTACTGCGAGCCCTCGTTTCGGCGCGCATAGCCTTCGGCCATCAGTTTTCCGAGTTCGGGCCGGTTCGCCGTCTGCAGGTGGCGGGCGCTTTCGACTTCGATGTACTCGCCGACAGGCAGCGTCTCGGCGGAGATGCAATTGGCTTTCATCAGCCGCAGCGCCAGTGGATCGCGCGCGGCGAGCTGTTCGGCGAGCGCCATGGTTTCGCCATGCAGCGCATCCGGCTCGTAGAGGCGATTGACCAGCCCCATGGCATGCGCCTCGTTGCCGCCGAAGCGGTCGGGGAAGAACAGCAGTTCGCGCGCCTTTGCCCCGCCGACAAGGCGGTCGAGGCTCCACGCCAGCCCCATGTCTCCGGATACGCCGACATTGAGAAAGGCCGTCGAGAACCGCGCCCGCGCAGTGGCGAAACGCAAGTCGCAGGCTGTCGCCCAGCCCATGCCCGCGCCGGCACATCCGCCATCGATGGCCGCGAGCGTGACCTGCGGCATCGTGTGGAGCAGCGTGGAGGCGTGATAGATCGCGCCCATGTCCGCTTGCGCGCATGCCTCGGACACCGGCGCATTGTCCTCGGGCGTGGAAGCGATATCCGCGCCCACGCTGAAGTCGTTGCCGGCCCCGCGCAGCACGAGCACGCGTGCATCGCTTGCAGCGACATCGCGCACCGCCTCGTAGAACGCCACGCACATGCCCACCGTCACGCCGTTGCGCCGTTCGGGGCGGTTGAGCGTGAGGAGGGCGATGGTGCCGTGCCGCTCGGCGAGGACGGTCGGCGCGCGGCTCATTGCGGGTTGGACCAGACCGGCGCGCGCTTTTCGAACAGTGCCTTGCCGCCTTCGCGGGCGTCGGGTCCGGTGAACATGGCACGCACTTCGGGAAGCGCGAACATCTCCTTGTTCGAAGCTTCCATACCGAGGTCGTAGTAGGACTGCATCACGGCCTTCGTCGCAATGATCGAGGCCGGTGAACACGAGGCGATCTCGTCCGCCCAGCGCCGGGCGCAGTCCATGAGCTCGCCATCGGGAACGACCTCGGCGACCATGCCCCAGTCGTGCGCCTGCGCCGCGGGCACCTTGCGCGCGGTGAGGAGCATGGCGTGCGCGCGCTTGGGCCCGAGTTCCTGCACGATGCGCTGAATACCGCCGCCGAGCGCGGCAAGGCCGACTCTCGGTTCGGTCAGGCCGAAACTCGCGCTTTCGGCCGCGACGATCACGTCGCAGGCCAGCGCCGCCTCGAACCCGCCGCCCATGGCAAAGCCGTTGACTGCCGCGATCACCGGCTTGCGGCGATTGAAGCGCCAGACCAGCCCGGCGAACCCGGTTTCGGGCACCGGCATGCCGTTGAAGGCACGCGGATCGGCCTTGTCGAAAGGCGTGCGCAGGTCGGCGCCGGCGGAAAAGGCCTTGTCGCCGGCCCCGGTAAGGATCGCGACCCACAGGTTCGGATCGGCCTCGTAGGCATCGAACACTTCGCCCAGTTCGAAATTCGCCTCGCCGTGAAGCGCATTGCGCATTTCCGGCCGATCGATGGTCACGGTCATCAGGTGGCCATCGGTCTCGACCTTGCAGAACCGGGTTTCCATGTGCGTATCTCCTCTCGTTGGTCTGCTGCCTGTTGAAACCTGCGCGGCCAAGGATCAAGATCGGCAGACGATGAGACAAGTGTCTAGCATTCTTTCCTTCGAGACTCCGGGGCGCAGCCTGACCGATATCACGCGAGCGATGGCGGACTGGCTGGACGAGACCGGCATTTCCGAAGGGCTGCTCACGCTGCTGTGCCGCCATACTTCGGCTTCGCTGCTCATTCAGGAGAACGCCGCACGGGAAGTGCGGGGGGACCTGCTGACATGGCTCGACCGGCTGGCGCCCGAAGGTGCTCACTATGCGCACGACGATGAGGGACCGGACGACATGCCCGCGCACCTCAAGGCCATGCTGACAGGCGTGAACCTGCAGATCCCGGTGATTGGCGGTCGCATGGCGCTCGGCACATGGCAGGGGATTTACCTTGCCGAGCACCGCGCGATGCCGCACCGTCGGCAGATCGCCGTCCACGTTTTCGGCGAATAAGAAACCGGGAAGCCTCGCGCTGTAACCGCCGGCGGTCCCGCAACGAATAACGGGAGAGAAGGAGCGGATATGGACGTGACAAATGCGGAATTCGATCCAGGCTTCGACATCGCTGCGCGCGAAGCGCACGTGGTGGGCGAAAAGCCGCGTATCGATCCGGTGGCGCAGGAAGACATCGACCCGGCCTCGCGCCAGCTCGTCGACGAGATCCGCGCCAGTGCCGGTGCACCGCCTGTCGAGCAGGTGCCCGAATACATGCGTACCGTCCTCAAGCACCCCGAGATATTCCGCTGCCAGATGGAAATGGGCACGGCCCTGTTCCAGGGGCGTATTCCCGCGAAGGAACGCGAACTGGCGATCCTGCGCATCGGCTGGCTGTGCCGCGCGCCCTACGAGTGGGGGCAGCACGTCAACATCGCCTACCGTATCGGTCTCGACCGCGATCTGATCGAACGCGCCCGGATCGGCTCGTCCGCGCCTGGCTGGACCGACCACGAAGCGGCGATCCTGCGGGGTGTCGAGGAATTGCTGGAAGACAAGGTGCTGTCCAACGGAACCTGGGACACGCTCGCGCAGAGCTGGGACGAGGCGCAATTGATCGAGTTCCCGATGATGGTCGGCCAGTACGTCGCGACCGCCTTCGTCCAGAACACACTGCGCATCCGGCTCGAGGACGGCAATCCGGGGCTCGCCCGCGCATGAGTACGCTTGAAGGTCACGGCACCTCCGCCAAGGGCGGGGATGTGGTGAAGCGCCACCGTCTCTCGACGCGGGTGTGGCACTGGATCAATGCCGTGACCCTGCTGGTCATGCTGATGAGCGGCTTGATGATCTTCAACGCGCACCCGCGGCTCTACTGGGGCGAATACGGCGCGAACTACGATCCCGCCTGGCTCAAGATCAGTTCGGCGCGGGCCGGCGGCAGGGAGTTCGGCTACCTCCAGATCGCGAACACCCGGTTCGAGACGACCGGCGTGCTCGGGCTCTGGGAAGACCCCGAGGGCCGCACCCAGCGCCGCGCCTTTCCCCATTGGGCGACGATCCCCTCGCGCTACAGCCTCGCCGGCGCGCGAATCTGGCATCTGGCCTTCGCCTGGGTGCTGGCCGGAGGGCTCGCACTCTATCTCGCATGGTCGCTGCTCAACGGCCACCTGCGGCGCGACGTCCACATCACCCGCCGCGAGTGGAAGCTGTCGCACATATGGCACGACGTGAAGCAGCACGCACGCCTGCGCTTTCCCACCGGCGTGGCGGCTTTGCGCTACAATGTCCTGCAAAAGCTGTCCTATGCCGGCGTGCTCTTCGTACTGCTGCCGCTGATCATCTTCACCGGTCTTGCCATGTCGCCGGGTACCGATGCCTGGCTGCCGCTGGCGACGCAGATCTTTGGCGGGCGGCAGTCGGCACGCTCGGTCCATTTCATCTGCGCATTCCTTCTGGTGCTGTTTTTCCTCGTCCACCTGGTGATGGTGCTGCTCGCCGGCCCGTTCAACGAAGTCCGCTCGATGATCTCTGGCCGCTATCGTCTACCGCCCGAAAAGGCGGACACCCCGGAGGAGCAAGCATGAGCCGCCTGATACTCTCGCGCCGCCACCTGATCCGTGCCGGGGCCGTCGGTGTCGGCGGGTTGCTCCTGCCCGGCTGCGACAGGCTGTTCGAGAACCGGATCTTCCGTGAGACAATCGAAAGCGCTGAGGACCTGCATCAGGCCACCCAGCGCACGCTGGGCCGCGATGCTCTCGCACGCGAATTCTCCAAGGCGGACATGTCGCCGATCTTCCGCGCCAACGGCAGCCGCGAAGTCGCCGATGCGGCCTATCAGCGGCACTTGCAGCAGGAGTTCGCGCAATGGTCGCTGCGAGTCGACGGACTGGTGGAACGACCGCTCGACCTGCCGCTATCGATGCTCAAGGGCTTCCGCCAGCGCACCCAGATCACGCGGCACGATTGCGTCGAGGGCTGGAGCGCGATCGGCCAGTGGACCGGCCCGCAGCTCGGCCCGCTGCTCGACCTTGCCCGGCTCAAGCCGGAGGCGAACTACATCGTCTTCCACTGCGCAGACCTCTACAACGGGCGGCCTTACTACGAGTCCATCGATCTCGTGGATGCCTTCCACCCGCAGACGATCCTGGCCTGGGCGATGAACGGCAAGCCGCTCGAACAGGCCCACGGCGCGCCCCTGCGGCTGCGGGTCGAACGCCAGCTCGGCTACAAGCACGCCAAGTTCGTCACCCGCGTGGAAGCCGTGGCTTCACTCGATGGCATCTATGGCGGCAAGGGCGGGTACTGGGAGGATAACGGTGCTTACGCCTGGTATGCGGGAATATAGCTGGCGATTGTCCAGGCGGAGGCGCAGAGGCGCGAAGGCTTCAGTTTGCGGCGCAAGACGCCATTGCTTCTGACAAGCTTGCGGAAACCTATGAATGCAAAAAGTGAAGCGGCTTTGCCGCCTCACGGAATTCTTCGCGCGTTAACGCAAGCAAACCCTTTTCTTCTCCGCGTCTTTGCGCCTCCGCGTGATCTCTTTTGGCTATTCCCCGCACAAGCACCCCAAATTTGACCTGGCGCAAGGAAATGATCCACTCCGCATCGCTATGAGAACGATGTTCTCGGACGCAAAGACGCGAATCGGGAAAGGGATTCGATAAGAGAGGATCAGGTAATGGACAGTGCATTCTGGGATGGACTGCTGGCGAGTTACCAGTGGCAATTGTCGCTCTATACAGCGCTCGGCATCATGGCCGTGACAGTACTGGGCAAGCTGGCCCTGCGGATGGTGCCGACCGTTCGCGAAGCGGGAAAGCTCAACGCGGAAACTTACCGCAAGAAGATGGAAAACCCGCGCTATGCGGCGAACCAGCGCTGGAACCGCAAGTGGGGCCTGTTCTTCTGGGTGGTGATCTTCGCAGGCATCCTGCCGTTCACCCTGACCGCCGAGCCGCAGCCCATCTGGCAGATCCTGCTGGACTGCTTCGTGATCCTGATGGTTTATGACTTCTTCTACTATCTGGTGCACCGCTTTCTGTTTCACGATGCCGGTTTCCTGGGCGGACCGCTGATCTGGGTCCACGCCGTCCACCACCGCCAGCACAACCCGTGCCGCGAGGATTCAAGCTTCATCCACCCGATCGAGGTCGCGATGGGCCTGGGGCTCTATGTCGCCTGCATCTTCGTGCTGTCGCGCTTCATGGGCAACTTCCACGTTGCGACGATCGTGATCACCTGGGTCGCCTTCTCGCAGATCAACCTGCACAACCACGACCTGTGGACGGTCGACCGCTTCCCCTTCAAGTACCTCAACACCATGTCGGTGATGCACCACAATCACCACGCCCGGTTCACCGGCGGCAACTTCGCGACGATCTCGCTGCTCTACGACTGGATGTTCGGGACGCTGGACTACGGCGCGGGTTACAAGGGCGCCGAATACACGCCCAAGCCCAAGAAGACGCCCGAAGGCGCCGGAATGGTCTGAAGCCTGACTCGGCACGCAAAGAAAAACCCGGGGCAGTGCGCTCCGGGTTTTTCGTGCCGGTGAAAGGCAGGGTGTCGAAGCCCAGCCTTACGCGTCCAGCTTGCGTCCCAGCTTTACGAAGAACCAGATGAAGGGCGGCACCATGATCGTCGACAGGACCAGTTTGGAAATGATCTGGCCTTCCATGATCGAAACCAGCGGCAGGTCCTGACCGGCGAACGAGATCGTGATGAACAGGACCGTGTCGATCGTTTGCGAGAGCATGCTGGCGATCCAGGCGCGCACCAGCAGCATGCCGCTGCGTTCATGGCCCAGCTTGTCGCCGGCGAGGCGGGAGAAGAGATAGACGTTGAGCGTCTGCGAAACGCCGTACGATACGAGCCCGGCAAACTGCATGCGCGCGCCTTGGCCCAGCAGGCGGGCGAAGGCTTCCTGATCGTCCCAGAACGGTGCGGGAGGCACCATGTGGATGACGAAGGTCAGCAGCAGCATCGACACGATGAGCGGGATGAAGCCGTAGCGTACCAGCCGGTTGGCCGTGTCCTTGCCGTGCAGTTCGGCCACTGCGCTGGAAAGCACCACCAGCAGCAGAAACGCGAAGATCCCCGATTCCACCGCAAGGTCGCCCAGCAACGGCCAGTGGCCCAGAGACGCGAGCTTGGTCCCCAGCACGCCTGCCAGCACGACAAGGCCGCCGTAGAGCAGCGAGAAGACGAAAAGGGAGCGGGAGATGAAAGGCGCCGGGCTGGGCGCGGAAGCGGCGGGGTGGTCCATGACCGTCCTCTAACGGCCTGAAGACAATTGGACTAGCCGTCTCGCGCTCTGGCCGATAGGTTCTCCCGATTCCTCCCTCGCATTTCACGAAAGATCCGCGCCTCGATGCATGTCGTCTACAGCCTGCTGGGCATCGCTCTCATCATGACGGCAGCATTCCTGCTTTCTTCCGACCGCAAGGCGATCCGCCTGCGCGTTGTCGGCGCGGCGTTTGCGCTGCAGGCAGGTTTTGCCGCGCTCGTGCTCTATGTTCCCTTCGGCAACCGGGTGCTGCGCGGCGCTGCTTCCGGTGTGGAGAGTCTGCTCGGCTATGCCCATGCCGGCGTCGATTTCCTGTTCGGCCCGCTCGCTTCGCCGGAAATCGGGGGCACCAGCTTTGCGATCGCGGCGCTGCCGGTGATCATCTTCTTCGCCTCGCTGATCTCGATCCTCTACTATTTGCGCATCATGCCGCTGGTGATCCACTGGATCGGCGGTGCGCTGGAAAAGGTCACGGGGATCAGCAAGGTCGAAAGCCTGTGCGCGGCCTCCAACATCTTCGTCGGGCAAAGCGAAAGTCCGCTGGTTATCCGGCCTTACCTGGCAAACCTCAATCCCTCGCAGCTGTTCTGCGTGATGACGGTGGGACTTGCCGGCGTGGCAGGCACGATCCTCGCCGCCTACGCCTCGATGGGCATCCGCATCGACTATCTCGTCGCGGCGGCCTTCATGTCGGCGCCTGGCGGCATCTTCATGGCGAAGATGATCATGCCCGATCCGCGCGGGCCGCATCCCGATGAAAGCAATGTGCATGAGGGCTATGCGCCGCCGGCCGGCATGGCTGCCGCCGCGCTCAACCGCGATGACGTGACGCACCAGCCCGGCGTGCATGTCGACGACGTCGAGCCGGTCGAGCACGAGGAGGAAGAGCCCGCCAACATCATCATGGCGGCCTCGCAGGGCGCGCAGACCGGGGTCAAGCTCGCGGTGGCGGTCGGCGCCATGGTGCTTGCCTTCGTTGCGCTGATTGCGCTCGCCAACGGCATCGTCGGCTGGGCGGCGGGCCTGTTCGGGTTCGAAGGCGTCACGTTCCAGGCCTTGCTCGGCTATGTCTTTGCGCCGGTGTTCTTTCTGCTCGGCGCGCCCGACTGGAACGAGGCGATGCACGCCGGCGGGCTGTTCGGTACAAAGATCGTGCTCAACGAATTCGTCTCGTTCATCGAACTGGGGCAGGACAGTACCTTGTCGGCGCGCACCGTCGCCATCGTGACGTTCGCGCTGTGCGGGTTCGCCAACTTCTCGTCGATCGCGATCCAGATGGCGGTGACGGGCGGCCTTGCGCCCAACCAGCGGCCGATAATCGCCAGGCTCGGCATGCGAGCGCTGGCCGCAGGCAGCCTTTCGAACCTGATGAGCGCTGCTCTGGCGGGGCTGTTTCTCAGCTTGACCTGAGGCGTTACTTGTCCCTGCCGGGCTCGACGTCGCGTCCGGCCCAGGCCGCATAGCGCTGCGCTTCGGGGTTGGCGGCGATGCCGTCTTCGAGCGCGTAGAGCCATACCTTGCGGTCATCCGGCTCGTAGCGCGGCCAGCTGTCACCCGGATTGCCATGCTTTACGAAGCTGGCAATATGGGCGCGCATCCGTTTGCCCAGAGCGGCACGGCGGCCGCTGTCCGGACCGCCGCGGGCCAGCGCCATCTTGAGGCCGGTGAAAGGCCAGAACAGCGTCAGGTCGAGCCCGTGCGTGGCCCCGGCGATCGGGTGGGCATAATCGAAACGATAGAACCAGGTCGGCTGGCGGGCGGCGTGACGCTCTGCGAAGTGGCGCGTGGGCATCACGAACGTCAGGTCCGAACCCAGAGCGATGCGCCCTTTCTTGCTGCGCGGGTAGGCAGACAGGATGCGCTCGGCGTGCTCGGGCGCCAGCTGGTCGCGCAGCAGGGCTTCCAGATCCGGCCACTTGGAAGGCAGGATGTCTCCGGGCATCAGATCGAAAAGCCGGATTTCGTCGCGCGTCGATCCGGCGAGGAGCGGAACGGGGGCAGTGTCGTGAGTCAGCGCTTCCTCGAACGTTGCCGGCAGCACATCGCCATCGTACCACGGGGCGGCGGGTATCGCGTTGGTCAACTGGCCTCCCACGGCGACTTGCGCCGCCATCAGGTCCGTAATGTCCATGGTCTTCAGACGATTCAGGCTGCCCTGATCGAGTTTCAGGACTTCGGCAAAACGCCGCGCGTCGCGTACGCTGCGCTCGCGATCATGGATCAGGCTGACGGCGCCGGATTGCATGATCGCGCCATGAAAGAGCCCGCGTGCCGCCGGGCTCAGCATCAGCAGCGATATCGACATCGAGCCTGCCGACTGGCCGCAGATCGTCACCCGCGAAGGATCGCCGCCGAAAGCCTCGATATTGTCGCGCACCCATTCGAGTGCGGCGATCTGGTCGCGCAGGCCCAGATTGGACGGGATCGCGGATATGCCGAGCGCTTCGGCGAAGTTGACGAAACCCAGCACGCCGACCCGGTAGTTGATGGTGACGACGATGATCCCGCCTTCAGCGGCGAGCCGCGAGGCGTCGTAGGAATTGGCGCCGCCCGCCATGAAGGCGCCGCCGTGGATCCAGACCATGACCGGTAAGGGCGCGGTCGTCTCGACTTCGGGGCGGTAGACGTTGAGGCAGAGGCACTCCTCGCCATAGATTTCGCTTTCCAGCACATCGCGCCGGACCTTGCTGCCATATTGCTGCGGGCACTGCTTGCCGAAGCGGTCGCCCGGAAGCACACCCTGCCACGGCTCGACCGGCTGCGGCGCCTCGAAACGGCCTGCGCGGGCATAGGGAATACCCAGGAAACGGGTCGTATCGGGCGCGGATAGTCCTGCCGTCCCCGCGATCTTCCCCGCACGCATCTGGACAATCGGCTGCATCATCGTCTTCTCTCCCCTGCCAAACACCCAATGCTAGCCGGAGAGTGCCGTGAAGCCAGAGGAATTCCGCGAGACATACGGACCTATCGCCCTGGTGACGGGCGCGTCCTCCGGTATCGGCCTCGCTTTTGCCGAGGAACTGGCGGCGCGCGGTTTCGATCTCGTGCTGGTGGCGCGCCGCACCGACCGACTGGAGGCCCTGGCGCAGCGTCTGCTCAGTTCGTGCGGTGTGAAGACACGCGTTATCGGGGCAGATCTCTCCGATCCGGATGCTCCCGCTCGGCTGCTCGAAGAGACCGAGGGCAGCGACATCGGTCTTGTCGTCAGCAATGCCGGTTTCAACATCAAGGGCGCATTCGAAAGCAAGGACGCCTCGGCCATGGCCAAGATGCTGACGGTCAACTGCCACGCGCCGATGCAACTGGCCCATGGCTTCATTCCCCGCCTGAAGGCGCGCGGGCGCGGCGGTCTGGTGTTCACGGCTTCGGTCGAGGGGCTGATCGGCTGCCCCTATTCCACCGCCTATTCCGCCTCGAAGGCCTTGGTCGTCTCGCTGGGCGAGGGCCTCTGGGGCGAATTGCAGGGAACCGGCGTCGATGTGCTCACGCTTTGCCCAGGTGCGACAGAGTCCGAAGCCACAGCCAACATGCCGAGCGCAGCCAACCTGCAATCGGCCGCAGACGTCGCGCGCCTCACGCTGGACAATCTGCGCGAGGGCCCGACTTTCGTGCCACACCAGCACTATCGCGACATGTTCGAAGGGCTGCGCACGATGCCGCGCCGCGACGCGCTGACGCGCATGGCGCAAAGCATGAAGGACCTGGCCTGATCTTTGGTCGCGGCCGGGTTGCGCCCAAAGGTTAAAGAAGGCACCATCCCGGCTTTCTGGCGACAGGGAGGCAGGCCATGGACGATCTCGACCGCAAGTCCTCGAATCCGGCATCGGGTTTCGAACTCAACAACCCGACCATCATCAGCCTGCTCTATCTCGCCTCCTTCGTCGTGGGGGTGACGGGGATCATCGGTGTCGTGCTTGCTTTCGTGTGGCGGAGCGAACCGAAGGCCGCCTGGGAAGAATCGCACTATCAGTATCTGATCAACACGTTCTGGATCGGCCTCATCGGGTCGATCGCCGGGGTGCTGCTGATGATCGTGCTGATCGGCTTTCTGCTGCTTGCGGCGACAGCGATCCTGGTGATCGTGCGCAGCGTGCTGTGCCTTATCAATGCCCAGAAGCATGCACCCATGCCGAATCCGGGCTCCTGGACCATCTGATCCATTTCGGAAGCTGCGGTTTTAGCCGTCTGCTTCGATTATGTGCGATAGTGATCTCCTGCTGATGCAGGGGGCGCTCTGTTATGTACATTACTTTTTGTAATGAATGCATAAAAACAAAGTGAAGGCTGTTATACAACAAGACTAACCCTTTCTTCAATGTAAGAAATATTTCCACAATATGGCTATTAATTGCACCATCCCGATGAAAAATGTTAATCGCAATCGATAGTATTAAGAATAACTGCGTTTTTAACTTGTATTCGCACATTATTTGGGTACCTGCTGCATCTGTAGATTGAACAGGATGGCTGGCGGAAAGCAGCGGCTTTGAAGGCTGCTCTCTTCCGCCCCGAAATGACGCCCGTCCACGGTGCGGCCCCACGCTGTGCCGGCCGTCGCCCCTAACCCCCCCCAGGGGCGGCGGTTCGGCGGGCTGCAACCCGGTATACCGTTGCCGGCTGTATCGTTTCCTCTTGGGGGACGAGTTGGGATGATATGCAGACGCGCTTCCTGCCTTTGACGTTGCTGTATCGAAGTATGCTTGCGAAGCTCGTGCGGGAGCGTTTGCATGTCTTCTGAGTCGATTGCGCGACCGTTCGATTTCCAGCTCGTGCCCGAGCGGCTGTGGCAGGCGATCAACCCCTGGACCTGGAACGTGGATACCGGGCCCGTCGGCCTCATCAACGTGAACATAGGCCAGACCCGTCACCCGGAAGTCGAACGCGCCATTCTCGATGAGGTCGGCAGCTATGGCCGGCAGATCGGCCATATCGGCGATGCCGTGGAAGTGCTGATCCGGCATCTCGATCCGAAAGAACTCAGCCGTGAAGAACAGGACGCGCTGGATGTCCTGAAAGGCGACCTGGCACAGATCCGGGGGCTCAAGGCAAGGAAGATGGGCGCATGATGAGCGTCAGCTGGGCACTGGTCGTCATGGGCGCGATTGCCGCATTCGTGCTCGGCTGGATCGCCGGGCGCGGTAGCGTGGATATCCGCGCCGGCGCTGGTCGGCCCATGCGAAACTACGCCGATCTTGGGCCCGCGATCCGTACGGAAATTGAAACTGCCGTGGCGGACGGGCGCAAGATCGAGGCGATCAAGCTCATGCGCGATGCCACCGGTATGGGCCTGAAGGAAGCCAAGGAAGCGGTCGAAGCCATGGACGGCCGCTGTTTTGCGACCGCTACACCGCCGCGAAGATCGCGATTCCCAGGTTGATCCACAGCGCCAGCATGAACACGACGCCGAGGCTGAATGCCAGTCCGCGCGGGCCGGGGCTGTTGGATGTCATGTGCACCGCGCTCTGGACGAAGCGGCAAATCGCAAATCCCCAGGCAAAGACCAGCGTCCACGTGCCCACTGAACCGAGCACGAAAGCGGTAATGCAGCCCGCGTAGAACAACGTGGGCAGTTCGAACAGGTTGTCCCAGTGGCGCGCGGCGGCTGTGGCCATTTCCGGTTCGGGTGTGCCGAGGTGGGCGCGGTAGAACGCGGGATCCTGGCCTCCCTTCACCGCTGCGGCACGCGCCGCAGCCATCTTGATGAAGGCGATGAACGTCAGCGCGACGACTATCAGCATCGGTACCAGAACGAGTGTCTGATTGGTAGCAGGCATGGCCGGATCTCCCCCCTATGGCTTTGGGCAAGGATGCCCAAGCAGAAGGAAGGCCGCAAGCACTACTGCGGCGCTGGACTGGGCACGAGGCTTCGATCATCGCGCCGGCGCGCTTTGTTCCGTCTACTGTGAGGTCGGCAACTCCACCGGAACCTTGGGGGCGGCCGGTTCTTCGGCCCATTCGGTTGACTGTGCCGCCGGCTGCGTGGCGACCACGACATCGTTGCCATCTCCCGATGGCTTCATCAGCCAGACCCCGAGAACGACGAGCAGCAGCAGGATCACGACAATCCAGAGCCATTTTGCGGGGCCGGTAGCTGCCGGATCGGCCATGACTCACTCTCCTTTCCAAGGTTGCGGGAGCCCGACCGGGATCGGGCTAAGGAACGGGTTCGAGCACGGCTTTCGGCAGGCGGCTGGCGAATTGGTCGGCTGCGCCTCTCCGGAAGGCGTAGAGCTGCGTGATCGGGACCTTGTAGCGGGTCTTTCCGTCGCTGATTACGATGGTGTTGCCAGCCCGTCTTTCGACAGTGCCGATCAGGGTTCCGCTATCATCGACGATGGGCAGGCCGGGTGTCAGTTCCACGCGCGTGATATTGCGCACGGTGACGACATCGGGGTGGGCCATGGCGCTGGCCGTAGCGGGAGCGGCGGTTCGCTGGGCGGCCGCAGGGGTTGTCAGCCCCAAAGCGGCGGCACATGCGACAAGCATCATCTTTCCGGTCATGTACAATCTCCGGAATCGGGTTTGGGTACACCCGTAAAACGCCGGGGGCGCAGATGAGTTGCCGGAAATCGGCGGGACCCGTCGATGAATCGCGCGTTGTCATCGATCGGCACCAGGTAAAAGGTGCAGGCGGACATTATGCGAGGGGCTTGGGGGCAGCGCGTTCCCGCGCTACCGTCCGCCGATGATCGAGACCTTGCCGTTATTCCATTGCATTGCCGGCCAGCCCGTTGTGGTTCTGGGCGTGGGGGAGGCTGCGGAGGCCAAGCGCCGTCTGGTCGAGCGCGCGGGCGGACTGGTTGTCGAGGATCTGCAGGAAGGCATCGACAAGGGCGCCCGGCTCGCCTTCATCGCGCACGAAGCCGATACCGCGGCGGAAGCCGATGCGATCCGGGCGCGGTGTGCCGGTCTGCTCGTCAACGCTACCGACAGGCCGGCCTTGTGCGATTTCACCGTGCCCTCGATCCTCGACCGCTCGCCGGTGCTGGTGGCCATTGGAACCGGCGGTGCTTCGGCCGGGCTCGCCAAGCAGTTGCGCTTGCGGCTCGAACAGATCCTGCCGCAGTCGCTCGGTGCGCTGGCAAGCGCGCTGGGCAAGGCCCGAAGCGCCTTGCGCGCACGCTTCCCCGACGCCGGTGAGCGCCGCCGCGCGCTCGACGCCGCGCTGGGGATCGGCGGCGAACTCGATGTATTGAGCGAGGCTGCCGAGGGCAGGGTGGAGCAATGGCTTTCAGGAGCCGAACCGCTGCCGGCAGGCGTTGTCGAGATCGTTTTGCGCAGCGCGGATCCCGAGGACCTGACGCTGCGTGAGGCCCGGCTGATGGGATCGGCAGACGTCGTCGCCTTTGAAGCCGGCGTGCCGGTGCAGATACTGGACAGGGCACGGGCCGATGCAAGCCGCGTTGCAGTGGCGCCCGGGCCAGTTCCGGCGGGACAGGGCCTCATCGTTGTGTTGCGAAGCAAGCCAAAGACAACCTGACGGTATTTCGGGCCTCAATTTCAATCTTTTAATTAAAGCCCTGCCGCTCGATGCGGCAATTTCTCCGTTGAAGCACGAAACCATCAAAGCAAAGGGGGGCGGGGGCATGAAAATGTCCGAGCGGGAAGACCTGATTCTTCCTCGAATCGATCATGCTGCGTTACCGGATCTGGACATGCTGACGGGCGCTTTCGGCAGTTTCGCCGATTCCTCTCGCATCGATGCCGAGGACGACAATCACGCCGAACTGATGCTTTACCTCCTCCCGTTTGCGGTTTCGGACTGACGGGACAATCATGCCGATACAAGGTGCACCGGCCGGTGCGCGTCAGGACGAGGAAAGCTGGGAGCGCGGACAGGCGGCGCTGGCCCGGCGTCTGGCCGACTGGCGCGCCTTGCCGGAGATTGCGCCGGTTCTGGAGGCGATGAAGCTGTTCGGAGAAGGGGCTGCGCTCGATCTGTGCCAGCCGCTGGCGAACCTGTTTACTGCAGACGGAGAGCATGCCCCTCGCTTCGTGGAGAGCTTCGTCTCGGCTGGGCTGAGTTGCTTGCGGGACAATCCGCTCGGGCAGATCCCTTTGTCCCACGGGCGGCGCGATGCTGTTCCCGTGCTCCTGCTGGCCGATGCGGCGCGGGCCAGTCTGGCGCTCGCAGCCTATGAAGGGGCCGCGCTCGATGCCTTGCCTGCGCCCAAGACCGCCCGGTTCGCGCCGCAGGAAACCTGGATCTACGTGCTGTCCGGCACCGGAACGGCAGATCTCGTACTTCGCCGCGAAGGGCAGGGCACGCGCGAGGTCCTGCAAACGGGGGCGATCGACCTGCAGCCCGGTACGGCGTTCTATCGCTATGGCCCCCGCGAGGCCTTCCAGATGCGCAGCGTGCGCGGAAGCCTCGTGCTGCTGCGCCTCCAGCGCCAGTTCGCCGAGCCGGAACCTGCCAGGGAATACAGCCTTCCCGACGGCGCTCTCGTCCACCAGTCCGCTGCCCATCCGCACGATACGCGGCTCGAGCTGGCAACCTCGTTGCTTGCCCGCATGGCGCGCAAGGATGCTGTCGGGCCGATGGCCGCCATCGCACTCGGACAGTCGGACAAGGGCGCGTCGCAGAGCTTGCGCTGGCACGCGCTGCGCGAGGTCCTGACGCTCGACACGGCCGCCGGTCTCGATCTGCTGGCGCGGCTTTCGAGCGACCCGGAAGATCCCCTCGCGCGCCCGGTGGCGTCGCTGCACGCCTCGCTTCTCGAATCCTGGCCGGATCTTGCGAAGGCGGCGTCGTGGCGAGAGTAATCCCGACCCGAGATCCGACACCGGCCTCGCTCGAAGAGTGCATCGAGGCGCTCACCACCTGGGGCTTCGATCCATACGAGGAGGAGAGCGTCTCGCACGCGGCCAACTGGTTGCAGCGGCTGGGCAACGACGCGCATTTCCTTGGCGACGCCCTTGTCGACCTGCTCGCCGGGAGAAGCGGCGGCGGCGATGGGCCCGCCTTTCGCGGCTGGGGCCCGAACAGCATGCTCCTGGCGCGGCCCCGGCAGGGCAATTTCGCGATAGGCGCGGAGATCCTGCCCTCGGCCAGCGAGCATGTGCTGCGGGCCAGTGGGCCGAGAGCGCTCGGCTACGGCGTGGTGCACAACCACAACTACGATTTTCTGACGCTTGGCTATTTCGGTCCGGGCTGCCGGATCGACGACTATGAATTCGATATCGAGCGCAGCGAAAGCCATCTCGACGCCGCGGTCATGCTGCGCCCCGTCGGCCGTTCACGGCTGAAGCCGGGACGGCTCGTCCACTACCGCGCCCGGCGCGACGTGCATTGCCAGCACCCGCCCGACGCGCTTTCGGTAAGCCTCACGCTTTCGCATGCCCATGGCGCGCAGGGGTGGACCGACCAGAACACATTCGTGCCGATAGAAGGCAGTGTCGGCGGCTTTCGCATTGCCAGCGTTGCCGGACATGGGCCGAGCGAGACTTTCCTGCGTGTCGCGGTGGCGCTGGGGAGCGAGGAGGCGGGCGAACTGGCTCGCCACTTCGGCAAACGCCACCCCAGCGACCGCATGCGCCTCACCGCATGGCGCGCGCTTGCCGGCGCAGCGCCCGACCGCGAAGGCCGCGATGCGATCTGGAGCGAGGCGGAGGCGGCGGGAAGCCGGGCCGTTGCAGCCGTGGCGAAGCTGCGAAAGGGGTAGGCACGGGTGGCGCGTGCCGGTCAAGTCTAATAGCCATCAGATGGCGGCTATTCAGATCCTTCTACGAAAAGCTGCCGTTCCGCAGCTGCCGACATAGCGGCCGCTATGCAGCTTGGCGTTGTCAGATCGCCTTTCGGTCGTATCATTTTTCCAAAAATGAGCTTTCGCCCACCCATCGTTCCTTCCCGCGTCGCGGAACTGTTATGTTTCGTCCCCACAGCTTTTGTAGATTTCGCCATGTTGGCCTACTTAGTTTGGGCAGAAACACGGGGCTTATTGGAGTGGAGTGGTGTTGCGCTCTTTTGGGTGCTGAGTTTGTTTGCCAGCATACCTGTCATTGGGATCGGCCTGCTGCTGCGGAGGTACCGCCTTCAAAAGGCAGTGGCTCTGAGTGAATACAAACAAGCCTTGGACCTTGCGTCGCAAGGGCAGTAGATAGTCGCTAACCCCCGACATTTTGGTAGTCGAAACGCTTCTGCACCCGCGGCGGAAGCGGACTATCACGACCCGGAAAACATCCGTCCGAGCTTAGAACATCCCCCCAACCAGCGCATCGATAGCGCCTTGCAGGATCACGGCGGCGGCGGCGGAATCGATGCGGGTGGCGCGTTTGGCGCGGCTCATGTCCTGTTCGATGAGGCCGCGTTCGGCGCCGGTGGTGGACCAGCGCTCGTCCCACAGCAGGATCGGCAGGCCCAGCACGGAGAGGTTGCGGGCATAGGCGCGGCTCGACTGGGCGCGGGGGCCTTCCGAGCCATCCATGTTAAGCGGCAGGCCGATGACGACACCCTTGGCCGAGCGTTCGCGGATCAGCGCTTCGAGCGCGGCCTTGTCGGCGCCGAACTTGCCGCGCTTCATCGTCTTGCCGGGCGAGGCGAAGCGCCAGCCGGCATCGCAGAAGGCGGTGCCGATGGTCTGGGTGCCGAGATCGAGCCCGAGCAGCGCCCCGGCATCGGGTAGCGCATCGCGGAAATCGAGCGCGCTGGTGGTGATCAGTGCGCTTTCAGCCATGCCGCGGTGCGCCTTTCGTAGTCGGCCCTCAGATTGGCCCAGAACAGGGTCATGTCATAGACGTGATAGTTATTGCCCGGCAGAACGAAAGCGTCGAGGTCCAGCTTGGGCGGCGGGCCGATGTGGAGGAAGTGGTCGGGGCCGCAGGCCGCGGGGACCTCCTGCGCGACGAGTTCGCCGGTGCTGCGTTCGAAGTTGGGCACGAGCGTGCCGGTGTTGGCGCCAGCGTCGGCAGCGCTATCGAGAGCGCCCGTCAGCGGATTGAAGCACAGGAAGGCGCTGCCCCCAACGGCCTGCCCGTCGAGCCCCTTGCGGCGGCCATAGGCCTGCGTGAGCATCGACGTATCGGCGGGATCGGCAACGCTCAGCCAGCTGGCGACGCATCCCGGCTGGTCGGCCCGGACGCAGGCGGGCAGACCCATTTCGGGCAGATCGTGTTCGATCGAAACCGGCCAGCCGATGACGTAGGCTGCGGCGATGCGGTCTGCCAGCGGGGTTCGGGCAATCCGGTCGCGCAGCAGGCGCCGCAGAAGGAACGCGCCCTGGCTATGCCCGGCAAGCACGATGGGCCGGTCTTCGGGCGCTTGCGCCACAAACGCATCGAAAGCGTCGAGAACGTCGCGGTAGGCAAGGTCGATGGCCTCGTTCGCCTGCGGCTTGTCGGTGAGGAACGCGCCGATGGCGGCCTGGCGATAACGCGGCGCCCAGATCGCGCCGGTGCCGTTGAACGGGCTTGCCATGGCCTTGACGAAGACGTCCGCACGCTCGCGCGAGGTGGCGTCATCCAGATCGGCGTTCCAGTCACCCTTTTCGATGTAGCTCGTCGGGTGGACGAAGAAAACGGTGGCTTGCGTGGGCCGTACCTGTGCCGTGAAGCCGGAGGGCAGCCACTGCGCGGGATTGTCCTGCTTCGCCATGTCTGGCCGCGCGATCCACATCCCGGGATCGTCGTAGGCATTGTCCGCAAGCGCCGGGCGCGCGTGGAAAGGGCCATCGGGCACGAAGGCCATTTCCGTCAGGTCTTCGGCGTAGAACGTCAGCACCAGCCGGACGAGGATGTAGAGCACCAGCAGGACGGCGATGATGTAGAGGAACTTGCGAGCCATGGCCGGTGCCTGTCGCGCGGGCAGGCGCCGGGGTCAAGCGCGCGCTTGGGCGGGCTTTAACCCCAGCCCTATTTCCCGGCTGCCGCCTGCTTCGCTTCGTAGGCCCCGGCGACCGCCGGATCGATCTGCGGACGCAGGCTCTTGAAGGCGCGGCCGTCGCGCAGCGCGCTCCACCAGGTCAGCGGGTTCCAGGTCTGGGTGCCGTCGAGCGAGAAGGTGATGAATTCCGCGCGTCCGCCGATGTCGGAAAGCGGAACGGGCCCGCCCAGACCGCCGCCGGGATGGCCGAGGAAATCGGTCTCGAACGGTGCGCGGCTGTCGGCAGAGCGGTCGCGGTCGTCGCCCATCAGGAAGACGTGACCCTTGGGCACGACGGTCTCCGGATAGTTGTCGAGCGGCTGGTTCAGATAGTCGATGACCCGATAGGTCGCGCCGTTGGGCAGCGTCTCGCGGAACGTCGGCAGGTCATAGACCTCGCGTCCGCTTGGCAGGCGCGAGCGGTACATCCCGAAGCCGTCGTAGCAATGGCCGGGCGACTGGCCGTCGCACTGCAACGAATCGTCGGCGGAAATCTCGACCGGCGGTTCGACCTCGCGCTTGATGAACTTGCCGTTGAGGCGGATGCGCCCATCGATCACGGCGATGCGGTCCCCCGGCAGCGCGACGACGCGTTTGATCAGGTCTTCCTTGCGGTTGCGCGGCACGACGATGACGATGTCGCCATATTGCGGCGTGCTGCCCAGCACGCGCCACGTGCTGCGCGGGAGCAGGTGGAAGCTCAGCGAGGACCAGTTCCAGCCATAGGGGTACTTGGAGACGACCAGCCGGTCGCCCACCAGCAGGCTGGGCATCATCGAGATCGAGGGAATGTAGAACGGCTTGGCGATGAACGAATGGAACGCCAGCACTCCCACCAGCATCAACGCGAGCCCGCGCAATTCGTGCCACCAGTTGATCTTCTCTCGCTGCGGGCCTTCCCGGGCCTTGTCCTTCGGTTGGGAAACGGAAGGGGCGGTTTCGGACATGGCGGGGGGCAACTCGGATCCTATTCGGCAGTGAGCGGACGAGCTTCGATGACGACGAAGGCCTGCGCCCATGGATGATCGTCTGTGAGCGTAAGGTGAACCACCGCCTCATGACCTTCGGGTGTCATCGAATCAAGGCGCAACTTCGCTCCGCCCGTCAGTGCCAGCGTCGGCGCCCCGGACTTCGCGTTGACGACACCGATGTCCTTCATGAAGACGCCGGCCTTGAAGCCGGTGCCCACGGCCTTGGAAAAAGCCTCCTTGGCGGCAAAGCGCTTGGCCAGCGTGCCCGCCTTGGTGAAGGGGCGCCGGCCCGCCTTGGCGCGCTCGATCTCGGTGAAGACGCGATTTTCGAAGCGTTCGCCGAAGCGTTCGAGCGAGTTCTGGATCCGCTCGATGTTGCACAGGTCAGAGCCCATCCCGATAATCATGCGATCCCTCTCGCGCGGCGAATAAGGGTGATTGCGTGGATTAATTCACGCGGAGCCGCGGAGACGCGGAGAAAGGAGGATCGTGGTGCGCGCAAAGGCGCAAAGGCGCGAAGAAGTCTCCTTGCGCCGCAGGCCCCTTCTCTCATTCTCAAGCCATCGCCAGAAACGGCGGCAAAAATGGTAAGCGGCTTCGCCGATAACGGGCATTCTTCGCCCCTTTGCGCCTTTGCGCGAAGATGTCTTTGTCTCCGCGTCTCTGCGCCTTCGCGTGAAACCATTCCCGCTTCTGTTGTCACCGCACTTCGTCCATCAGCATGCGCATCTTCTTCACGCTGGCTTCGAGGCCGCAGAAGATCGCCTCGCCGATCAGGTAGTGGCCAATGTTGAGTTCCGCGAGTTGCGGGATGGCCGCGATAGGCTGGACGTTTTCGTAGGTCAGGCCGTGTCCGGCATGGGGCTCGATGCCGTTCTTGGCGGCGAGTGCAGCCATGTCTGCGATCCGCTTCAGTTCGACCGCGACATCGGCGCCGGTTGCGTGGGCATATTCGCCGGTATGCAGCTCGACGACCGGCGCCCCCAGTTGCATCGCCGCCTCGATCTGGCGGGCTTCGGGCGCGATGAAGAGGCTGACGCGGATGCCGGCCTCGGTCAGCCGGGTCACGATCGGCGCAAGCTGGTTGTGCAATCCGGCGGCGTCGAGCCCGCCCTCGGTCGTCCGTTCCTCGCGCTTTTCCGGCACGATGCAGGCGGCGTGCGGTTTGTGGCGCAGCGCGATTGCCAGCATCTCGTCGGTCGCGGCCATCTCAAGATTGAGCGGCAGGCCCGTCGCCGACTGGACGCGCTCGAGATCGTCGTCGCGGATGTGGCGGCGGTCTTCGCGCAAGTGCACGGTAATGCCGTCGCCACCCGCCTGCGCGACGATTTCGGCGGCGCGTGCCGGATCGGGATGCTCGCCGCCGCGCGCATTGCGGATCGTCGCGACGTGATCAATGTTCACGCCGAGGCGCAGGCGGCCGGGGTTGAGAACGTTCATGCAGTTTTCCCGAGCATCAGGTTTCGGCGCGGCTGCCGGGCTTGATTGCCGGTGTTTCCGCCAGTTCGGGCGGCAGTTCGTCCGGGGCGTAAGTCGGGAAGTTGATTGCCACCAGCGGGAAATAAGGCACGCCGAGATCGACCGTGCCTGCCGAGCGATCGACGAGCGAGGCGGCGGCGATGACCTTGCCGCCGGCAGCCTCGATGGCCTTCATCGCCTCGCGGGAAGACTTGCCGGTGGTAATCACGTCCTCGACCAGCAGGACCTTGTCTCCCGGTTCCAGGGCGAAGCCGCGGCGCAGTTCGAACGTGCCGGTCGGGCGCTCGACGAACATCGCATCGACCTGCAGCGCGCGGCCCATTTCCTGGCCGATGATCACGCCGCCCATGGCCGGCGAGACGACCTTGTCGATCTGCCTGCGGATGTCGTGCGGCAGTGTTGCAGCCAGCGCCACGGCAAGGCGCGCGGCACGATCGGGGTTCATCAGAACCCGTGCACATTGCAGGTAGTGGGCCGAGTGCCGGCCCGATGAAAGAAGGAAGTGCCCTTCAAGCAAGGCCTTGCTGGAACGGAACTCGGCGAGGACCTCTTGTTCGGTCATTTCGGACGTTACCCCTGGTCTAATTTGCATTGATCCGGCGCAGGTTTGACGCACCTTCGTTCAAAAATTCCCCTAGAGGCGCTTGAGACACGCGGCAAGCGCGCGTATAGGCCCCCGCGGAAGGGGGGCTTTCGCCTCCGCATCAGGGGTGCGTGCAAGCGGGGCGACTCGGTTGCGCGTGTTAAGGAAAACGGAAGCGTAAAGACGATGAAATCGGGCACATACGCCAGCACCGTCAGCCAGTCCGCCAGGGCTCTCGGTCTTTCTCTCGCCAGTGTTATCGCCGTCGCGGCAACGCCGGCATTCGCTCAGGATACCGCTTCCGCGCCCGCAGCTGCTGAAACTGCCGCTGCCGCCGGTGGCTACACACCGATGACGCCGACGCCCGGCGTCGGCATGCCGGTTGCAGAGGGCATCGGCCTGCAGCAGCAGTATTCCAAGATCGGCGAATACGGCGCCTGGATCCACAATGGCGTGCTGATGCCGATCATCACCCTGATCTGCATTCTCGTGCTGCTGCTGCTGATCGTGGTTGCCGTGCGCTATAACCGCCGGAGCAATCCGGTCGCATCGAAGACGAGCCACAACACCCTGATCGAAGTGATCTGGACGCTGGTTCCCGTGCTGATCCTGATCGGCATCGCGGTTCCCTCGATCGATCTCATCGCCAAGCAGTACAAGCCCGCTCCCAAGGGCGCGCTGACCATCAAGGTTACCGGCAACCAGTGGTTCTGGACCTATGGCTACCCCGACAACGGCGACTTCGAAGTCGTGTCGAACATGCTGAACCCGGTCACCGGCCCCACCATCAACAACGGTATCCGCAAGGTCGGTTCCGAGCCCTGGGACGGTCCGTCCCACCTCGAGGTCGACAACCGCATGGTCGTTCCCGCCGGCGAGCCGATTCGCCTGCAGATCACCGCGTCCGACGTCATCCACTCGTTCGCCGTGCCCTCGCTGTGGTTCAAGCTCGACGCCGTGCCGGGCCGCATCAACGAAAAGGTGCTGCTGATCGAAAAGCCGGGTGTTTACTACGGTCAGTGCTCCGAGCTGTGCGGCGCGAAGCACGGCTACATGCCGATCGCCGTCGAAGCGCTGCCGCGCGACAAGTACGATGCATGGGTCATGACGCACCCCGGCGCCAAGATCGACAATCCCAACGCCGCGGCAGGCAGCGAAACCGACTACCTGCCGGGCGAAGAGCCCGCCGGTGCGGCTCCCGCCGCCGACGCATCCGCAGCGCCTGCTGCCGCCGAAGCCGAATAAGCGCGTATTCAAGGACAGGGTCACCAGAAAATGGCAACCACCGCTGAACAGTTCCAGGGCCACGCGGAAGACCACGGGCACGATCACGATCACAAGCCGGCGTTCTTCGCGCGCTGGTTCATGTCGACCAACCATAAGGACATCGGTACGATGTACCTGATCTTCGCGATTCTCGCGGGGGTCATCGGTGGTGCGGTCTCGGGTATCATGCGCGCCGAGCTCATGGAGCCGGGCATCCAGTACCTCGGCTTCTTCTCGAAGCTGGTGGGCGACGATCCGTCGAACTTCAACGCCACGCTGCACATGTGGAACGTGCTGATCACGGCTCACGGCCTGATCATGGTGTTCTTCATGGTCATGCCCGCGATCATCGGCGGTTTCGGCAACTGGTTCGTGCCGATCATGATCGGTGCGCCGGACATGGCCTTCCCGCGCATGAACAACATCTCGTTCTGGCTGACTGTCGCCGGTTTCTGCTCGTTGATGCTTTCGGCCTTCGTGCCGGGCGGCACCGGCATGGGCGCCGGCACCGGCTGGACCGTCTACGCGCCGCTCTCGACCACCGGCTCGCCCGGCCCTGCCGTCGACTTCGGCATCTTCGCGCTGCACCTTGCCGGTGCCGGCTCGATCATGGGCGCCATCAACTTCATCACCACCATCTTCAACATGCGCGCGCCTGGCATGACCATGCACAAGATGCCGCTGTTCGTGTGGTCGGTGCTGGTCACCGCATTCCTGCTGCTGCTCTCGCTGCCGGTTCTCGCCGCCGCGATCACCATGCTGCTGACCGACCGCAACTTCGGCACCACCTTCTTCGATCCTGCGGGCGGCGGTGATCCGGTCCTGTACCAGCACCTGTTCTGGTTCTTCGGCCACCCCGAAGTGTACATCATGATCCTGCCCGGCTTCGGCATCATCTCGCAGATCATCTCGACCTTCTCGAAGAAGCCGGTCTTCGGCTACCTCGGCATGGCCTACGCCATGGTCGCCATCGGCGTCGTCGGCTTCATCGTGTGGGCCCACCACATGTATTCGACCGGCCTGTCGGTGAACACCAAGATGTACTTCACCGCGGCCACCATGGTCATCGCGGTTCCGACGGGCATCAAGATCTTCTCGTGGATCGCGACGATGTGGGGCGGCTCGATCGAGTTCAAGTCGCCGATGATCTGGGCGATCGGCTTCATCTTCCTCTTCACCGTGGGCGGCGTAACCGGCGTCGTGCTGGCGAACGGCGGCGTCGACGACGTGATGCACGACACCTACTACGTCGTTGCCCACTTCCACTACGTGCTGTCGCTGGGTGCGGTCACCGCGCTCTTCGCCGGGTTCTACTACTGGTTCCCGAAGATGAGCGGCAAGATGCACTCCGAGTTGCTGGCGCATGTCCACTTCTGGGTGTTCTTCGTGGGCGTTAACATGATCTTCTTCCCGATGCACTTCCTCGGGCTGCAGGGCATGCCGCGTCGTTATCCGGACTACGCAGAGGCCTATGCCTACTGGAACCACTTCGCGACCGTCGGCTACATGATCATGGCCGCCAGCCTCGGCATCTGGTTCCTCAACATCATCTACGCATTCGTCGCCGGCCGTAAGGCGGAGGACAACTACTGGGGCGAAGGTGCGACGACGCTCGAGTGGACGCTCACCAGCCCGCCGCCGTACCACCAGTTCGAGACGCTTCCCGTGATCGAGGAAACGGCTCACCACTGATCCGGATGCGCTCGTCGTGACGAGCCCAAAGAAGCAATCCAGGGCCTTTCGAGCGCACTGGATTGCTTCTCCGTATGGGCTTCTCGCCATGACAGGCCATTCCGGTGTATGAGCCCGACACCATGACACCCACGATTCCCGCTTCCACCTCTTCTTCGCTCCCGGCCGACTGGCGCGACCTGTTCGCGCTGACCAAGCCGCGGGTGATGAGTCTGGTGATCTTCACCGGCCTGTGCGGCCTGATCGCCGCGCCGGAGCGTATTCACCCGGTTCTCGCCTTCACCGCGATCCTGTGCATTGCCATGGGTGCCGGCGGCGCCGCCGCGCTGAACCAGTGGTGGGAGGCCGATCTCGACGCGGGCATGAAGCGCACGTCGAAGCGCCCGCTGCCGCAGGGCCGTCTCGACCGCACGACCGCGCGCGATTTCGCCGGTGTGCTCTGTGCGGCCTCCGTCTTTCTCATGGGCTTCGCGATCGGCTGGCTCGCTGCGGCGATCCTGGCCATCTCGATCATCTATTATGCCGTCGTCTATACGATCTGGCTCAAGCCGCGCACGCCGCAGAACATCGTCATCGGTGGCGGCGCCGGCGCGTTCCCGCCGCTGATCGGCTGGGTCGCGGCGACCGGCCAGATCTCGCTGATGCCGGTCGTGCTCTTCGCCATCATCTTCTTCTGGACGCCCCCGCACTTCTGGGCGCTCGCGCTCTTCGTGAAGAGCGACTACGCCAAGGTGGGCATTCCGATGATGCCGGTCGTGGCGGGCGAAAAGTCCACGCGCCGCCAGATCCTGATCTACGCCGTCCTGCTGCTGCCGCTCAGTGTGGTGCCCTGGTGGATCGGCGGAACCGGCGCGGTGTATGGCGTTTCGGCCATCGTGCTCTCGGGGCTGTTTCTCGCGCTGTCGCTGCGCGTCGCCGTCCGTGAGCGTACCGGGCCCGACGATGCGATGAAGCCGGAAAAGCAGCTTTTCGCCTATTCGGTGATCTATCTCTTCGCGCTGTTCGCGGCGCTGGTGGTCGATCGCTTCGTGGTCCTGTAAGGAAACGCCATGCAAGACCCTGAACATGACCAGCGCTCGATCGAGCAGATCCGCAAGAGCCGCAATCGCGTGCTGGCCCTCAGCCTGGCCGCATTCGTGATCCTCGTTTTCTTCATCTCGCTCGCCAAGATGGGGTGAACGCGATGGCGCAGGCGAGCAATGCAGCGGAACGGGCCAAGCAGAGCAATCGCAAGGTCGCGCTCGTGGCCCTGTCGCTGGCGCTCGGTATGCTCGGCCTCGGCTATGCCTCTGTGCCGCTCTATCGCATCTTCTGCCAGGTGACCGGCTACGGCGGCACGACGAAGCGCGTCGATGCGGCGCAGGCCGCGTCCGTCGTGGATAGCGGCCGGATGATGTCGGTGCGTTTCGATGCCAACACCGCGCGCGACATGCCCTGGGAGTTCAAGCCGCTGCAGGTGAAGGACAGCGTCTCGATCGGCGTGCGCGACATGGCGCTGTTCTGGGCGAAGAACGATTCGGACAAGCCGATCACCGGCACTGCCAGCTTCAATGTCGAGCCCGAGCAGGCGGCCAAGTATTTCAACAAGATCCAGTGCTTCTGCTTCACCGAGCAGACGCTGCAACCCGGCGAGGAAGTGCGTATGCCGGTGCTCTACTACATCGATCCGGCGATCCTGGATGATCCCGACAACAAGGATGTGGCAGAGATTACCCTGAGCTATACCTTTCATCTTACGTCGGTGGGCGATGCAAAGACACTGGACCAGAACAACACGGGCGGTTAAGGGCCCTCGGGAAACCATTCGCGGCACCGTGGGGGAGCCGCAGGCAAGATACAGTTTCGAATAACGGGGAAGAAGGCAGCATGGCCGGTACCAAGCACCACGATTACCATATCCTTCCGCCGGATATCGCACCGCTGGCAACCACCATCGGCGCCTTCACGTTCACATCCGGCATGGTGCTGTTTATGCACGAAATGCCGGGCGGCCACTTCGTGCCGTGGCTGGGCATGGCGATCCTGCTGGCATCGATGTTCATGTGGTTCTCCAAGATCGTTAAGGAAGCGCACGCGGGCGATCACACTCCGGTGGTGCAGCTTCACCAGCGCTACGGCATGATCCTGTTCATCGCTTCGGAAGTGATGTTCTTCGTCGGCTGGTTCTGGGCGTTCTTTGACTTCTCGCTGTTCCCGTCCGACATCGCTGAAGTCGTCGGTGGACAGTGGCCGCCCAAGGCGATCGAAGCGGTCATGGATCCCTTCGCCCTGCCGCTGCTCAACACGCTGATCCTGCTGTGCTCGGGCACCACCGTCACCTGGGCGCACCACTCGCTGATCCACGGCGACCGCGAAGGCCTGAAGAAGGGCCTGTGGGCGACCGTGCTGCTCGGCCTGCTGTTCACCTCGATCCAGGCCTACGAGTACCTGCACGCGCCGTTCGGCTTCGGTGGCAACACCTACAGCTCGGCCTTCTACATGGCGACCGGCTTCCACGGCTTCCACGTGATCGTCGGCACCATCATGCTGATCGTGTGCCTCGTGCGCTCCTACAAGGGCGACTTCACGCCGCGCCAGCACTTCGGCTTCGAAGCTTCGGCCTGGTACTGGCACTTCGTCGACGTCGTGTGGCTGTTCCTCTTCGTGGCAGTCTACATCTGGGGTGGCTGGGGCTACCCGACGCACTGATGTCGTCCGAGGATAACTCAAAACCCGAAGGGCAGCCGGACACCGCTTCGGCTGCCCTTTTCGGTCTTTGCCCCCGTTGCGGCGCAAAGACCCTGTTCGACGGCATCGCCAAGTTCGCGCCGCGCTGCCGCGCGTGCAGCCTCGACTACACGCAGTTCAACGTGGGCGACGGCCCGGCTGCTTTCCTGACGCTCATCATTGGCGCCGTGATCGCGATTCTGGCGATCTGGGTTCAGCTCTCCTTCGAACCGCCGTTCTGGGTCCACGCCGTGCTGTGGGTGCCGCTGACGACGGTGATGGTGATTGCCGGCCTGCGAATCGCCAAGGCCTGGCTGCTGATTGCCGAGTATCGCCGCCGCGCCGGCGAAGGGCGCCTCAAGGACGACTGATGCGCCGTATACCCGTTTTTTCCACAATGCTGGTGCTGGTGGCCGTCGCCATCATGGTCGCGCTCGGATTCTGGCAATTGCAGCGCCTCAAGTGGAAGGAAGGGCTGCTCAGCCACTACGCGGCGGCGCGCGACATCTCGCGCGAAGTGGAATGGACATCGAAGGGTGTGGGCGAGGAGCTGCTCTATCGCCGTGCCCACCTAACCTGTTCGGCCGTGCGCGGACACAGCAGCATTGCCGGTCGGAATGCCGAAGGGAAACCCGGCATGGGCCAGACCGCCGATTGCGCGCTGCCCGGCGGAGGCAAGGCGCTCGTGGTCCTGGGGTGGTCCGAACAGCCCAATGCGGCGACGGCCTGGCAGGGCGGCGACGTGCGCGGCGTGATTGCGCCGGGCCCCCGCCTCGTGGCCGATCCGCCGTTGGGGGGGCTGGAGGCGAACGAGATTCCCGATCCTTCGGGTATTCCCAACAACCACTTCTCTTACGCAATGCAGTGGTTCTTCTTCGCCGCGACTGCGCTCGTCATCTACGCGCTGGCCCTGCGCAAGCGCCTCTCGCGCGACTGACGCGCAAGCCGAGGCTTCCCTTTCCGCGCGCGCGCCGCTAACCGGCCGGGCAAACAACAGGATTGGCCATGGAATACATCAGCACCCGCGGCAGCGCACAGGCGCTCGATTTCGAAGGCGCGACGCTGGCCGGACTCGCGTCGGACGGCGGCCTTTATGTCCCGCGCGAATGGCCACGCTTCTCTGCGGAAGAAATCGCGGACATGGCGGGCCTGCCCTATGCCGAACTCGCCGCGAAAGTCATGGCACCCTTCGTCGGTGATAGCCTGACGTACGAGCGGCTGCTCGAACTGACGACCGAGGCCTATGGCCGCTTCGCGCACAAGGCGGTGACGCCGCTGCGCCAGCTCGACGAGCAGCAGTGGGTGCTGGAGCTGTTCCACGGCCCGACGCTGGCGTTCAAGGACGTCGCGCTGCAGCTGCTCGGCCTGTTCTTCGAGGAATTCCTTTCGCGTTCGGACCGCAACCTGACGATCGTCGGGGCGACCAGCGGCGATACCGGGTCGGCGGCGATCGATGCCGTGGCCGGGCGCGACAAGGTGGACATCTTCATGCTCCACCCCAAGGGCCGCGTTTCCGACGTGCAGCGCCGGCAGATGACCACGGTGCTGGCACCCAATGTGCACAACATCGCCATCGAGGGCTCGTTCGACGATGCCCAGGCGATGGTGAAGCGCATGTTCGCCGATACCGCGATGACCGATCGCTTCGCCATTGGCGCGGTGAACTCGATCAACTGGGCCCGCCTCATGGCTCAGGTGGTGTACTACTTCGCCGCGGGCCTGCAGCTTGGTGCGCCGCACCGCGCGGTCGCCTTTTCGGTGCCGACCGGCAACTTCGGCGACGTCTTCGCCGGCTATGTCGCAGCGCAGATGGGCCTGCCCGTCGCGAAGCTGATCGTTGCGACCAATGTCAATGACATCCTCCACCGCGCGCTCTCCACCGGCGACTACTCGCAGGGCGCGGTCACGCCCACTGCGGCACCGTCGATGGACATCCAGGTCTCGTCGAACTTCGAACGCCTGCTGTTCGATCTCGGTGGCCGCGACGGCAAGGCTATGGCCGAACAGATGGCCGGGTTCGAAGCGACCAAGGCGATGCAGCTCACCAATGCGCAGCGCGAAGGCGCCGCCGCGCTGTTCCAGTCGTGCCGCGCCGATGCCGACGAGATGGCCTCGACCATCCGCTGGGCCTGGGAGAACTGCGGCGAGCTGATCGACCCGCACACTGCTTGCGGTTTGTTCGCGGCGCGCGCGGCCGGACTCGACGAGGCGACGCCTGTGGTCACGCTGGCGACCGCGCATCCCGCCAAGTTCCCGGAAGCGGTCGAGCGCTCCACCGGGCACCGCCCCAGTTTGCCCGCGCGTGTCGGCGATCTGTTCGACCGTGAGGAAAAGTGCGTCGCGCTCCCCGGTGAATACGATGCGGTTGCCGAGTTCGTGGCCAGCCACGCTTCGCCCAGGGTCTGATGGCTGAGCTGGTAACCCAGCCGGTCGTCCTCGCGGGAGAAGGGTGGAGCGACTACGGCCTCGTCGATTCGGGGCATGGCCGCAAGCTTGAGCGCTACGGCGACTACCGCTTTATCCGCCCCGAACCGCAGGCGATGTGGACGCCGCGGCTCGCCGACTGGGACGCGCACGGCGAATTCGTCCCCGGTTCCGACGAGGATGGCGGCGGCAAGTGGCATTTCGGCGGCAACGTCCCGCGCGAAGGCTGGCCGCTCATGTGGAACGAGGTTTCGTTCACCGCGCAGTGCACACCGTTTCGCCACCTCGGTTTCTTTCCCGACATGGCCCCGGTGTGGGACTGGATGCGCGACCAGCTTGCCGGGCGCGATGATGCCGCGACGCTGAACCTGTTCGGCTATACCGGCGTCGGTACACTGGCGCTTTCGGCGCACGGGCAGGTGACGCATGTCGATGCCTCGAAGAAGTCGGTGGCGCAGGCGCGCGACAATGCCGCACTGGCGGGTCTGGAAGACCGCCCGGTGCGTTGGCTGGTCGACGATGCCGCCAAGTTCGCCGCGCGCGAAGTGCGCCGGGGCAAGCGCTACGACGGGATCATCCTCGACCCGCCCAAGTTCGGCCGTGGACCGGGCGGGGAGACCTGGCGTCTCGAAGAAGGCCTGCCGGGTCTGCTCTCCGATTGCCGCCAGCTGCTCGATCCGGACAGCCGCTTCCTGTTCCTCACCGTCTATGCCGTCCGCATGTCCTCGCTGGCATTGGCCGGTCTGATGGACGAGCTGTTCGAGGGCCTGCCGGGCAAGATCGAGCATGGCGATCTGGCGGTCCGCGAGGATCGGCAGGGGCGCTTGCTGCCAACGGCCATATTCGCACGCTGGTCGAATCCCGGCTAAAGGGCGCCATGGTCGATTCGCTGATACTTGAAGTCGCCGATTTCGAGCAGGATGTCCTCACCGGCATCTACTCGGAGGAAACCGGCAAGCCGCAGCCCTTGCGCTTTACGATTACCGTGCGGATGAAGCCCGCGCGGCACTACGCTCCCGATACGCCGCTCAATGCCAGCAAGAACTACATGGACCTGAAGTTCGCGGCGTCCGAAGCGTTGCCGCCGGGCCTGCACTTCAAGCTGATCGAGGCCGTGGCCGATCACATCTGCGAAACGCTGTTCCTGCAGGACGACCGGGTCGAGGCAGTCACGGTGAAGATCGTCAAACTCGCCATTGCCGAGAACGGCGAGAAGATCGGCATGACGCTGACCCGCGAACGGCGCTGACGGGGCCGGGCGTGCAGGATATTTTCCATGTCGGCCCGCTGTCGGACGATCCGCTGGAAGCCGCTGCGGACTTTCATGCACGGCTGCTTCCCGCCGTCGAGGCCACGCTTGGGGGCGGAGCCGATCCGTTGACCCTTGTCTTCCTGCCTGCCGATCATGCGCATCGGGCATGGCGCCTGGCTCTGGTCCAGTCGCTGGCCCGCCGCTTTGCGCCCTCGCGCGTGAATGCGGTCGAATGTTCGGAGGCAGCCGCGCTCGAAGCCGCGACGCGCTGGCTGAAGAGTGCCGGTGGGGTCACGGGACAATTGCTGCCCCTCAATGGAACCGGGGCCGGTCCAGTGCTATATCAGCAGGGATGAACAGCCCAGCACCCCTCGTCGACCAGTTCCAGCGCCGCATAACCTACCTGCGGCTTTCCGTTACCGACCGCTGCGATCTGCGCTGTTCCTACTGCATGCCCGAGCGCATGACGTTCCTGCCGCGCAAGGAAGTGCTGACGCTCGAGGAACTGCACGATCTGGCGCTCGGCTTCATTGCCCGCGGCATCACCAAGATCCGCCTGACCGGCGGAGAACCGCTGGTTCGCCGCGACATGATGGAGCTGGTGCGCGCACTCGGCCGCAAGATCGGCGATGGTCTGGATGAGCTGACGCTGACCACGAACGCAACGCGGCTTTCCGAATTCGCCGACGATCTGGCCGCTGCCGGGGTGCGCCGGGTCAATGTCTCGCTCGATACGCTCGACCGCGAAACCTTCACACGCCTCTCGCGCCGCGATTCGCTCCCGCAGGTGCTCGAAGGGCTGCAGGCGGCCAAGGAAGCGGGGCTCAAGGTCAAGCTCAACACGGTGGCGCTAAAGGAGATCAATGAAGCTGAAATTCCCGATCTCATCGCCTGGGCGCATGGAGAGGGTTTCGACAGCACGCTGATCGAGGTCATGCCGCTCGGTGATGTAGAGGAAGACCGTTTCGATCATTACCTGCCGCTCGTGGCGGTGCAGGAGGATCTGGCCAGGCGCTGGACACTGACGCCCAGCGAACACCGCACAGGCGGCCCGGCGCGCTACTGGAACGTGGAAGAGACCGGCGGCCGGATCGGCCTGATCACGCCGCTCACCAACAACTTCTGCGAAGGCTGCAACCGCATCCGCGTGACCGCGACCGGCCAGCTCTATGCCTGTCTCGGCGGTGACGAGCGCGTTGACTTGCGCGCTGCGCTGCGCAGCGAGGACCCCGAGGCCGCACTGGCCGCCGCGCTCGATACCGCCATGCGCATCAAGCCCGAGCGTCATCACTTCCGCATTGAGGAACCGGGCGCGGCCCCGGCCGTTTCCCGTCACATGTCGATGACAGGAGGTTGACGTGCATGCCCGGACAGGTCTGCTTTCTTCCGATGAGGAGAATGCCTTGAGTGTGAAGCTGGTGTTCCTGGGGCGCCTGGAAGACCTCGCCGGCGGCAGTAGCCGCACGGTTCCTCTCGAACCCTCGATCGATGCCGTGCTCGACAGCCTCGATCCCGATCTTGCCAAAGCGCTGCGGGCGCCGCGCGTGAAGCTGGCGGTGAACGGCATCCTGCTTCAGGACACCGATGCGCCGGTGCTCAAGGAGGGCGACGAGATCGCCTTCCTGCCGCCGGTTTCGGGCGGATGACATGACGCTGACCAGTTCCGACGTACGCCTGCTGCACGATCCCTTCGATCCAGCCCACGAGCTGGGCGCGTTTACGCGCATCCATCCCGAAGCCGGCGGCGTGGTTAGCTTTCTGGGGCAGGTGCGTGCCGGGGACGAGGTCGAGGCGCTGGAACTGCAGCACTACGAACCGCTGACGCTCCCGGCGATGAAGGACCTTGCCGAGCGCGTTTGCCAGCGCTGGGACCTCGAAGGCCTGCTGGTGGTCCACCGTAGCGGGGTAATGGAGCCGGGCGATCCGATCGTGCTGGTCGCCGCCGCGGCGCGTCATCGCCGCGATGCTTTTGCCGCTGCCGACTATGCGATGGATCACCTCAAGAGCGAATCGTGGTTCTGGAAGCGCGAGAAGGCGGGCGGTGAATGGCGCTGGATCGAACCGCGCGAACAGGATTTCGAGGATATCGCCCGCTGGGGCTGACCGTAAAAAGCCGTAGCCGTTTGATTGCGGTCAAATCGCTTGGAGCGGCAATCACACATGGTGCCTTCAGAAGGGGAACGGCACCATGTCGCAGCGAATCGATCAGCAACGGCTTCAGCAAATCGCCATCATCACCGGCGCGCCCGTACGCCCTGCTGCTGATCGATCTTCCGGTTCGGCGACGGGCCTCTACGCTGCTTTCATAGGGCTCTATCTTGCATCCATCGCCATGATGGCTTCGGTATTTCTCGATTCTACCGTGGCTGTACCGATGGTGTTCCTCGCCGGTGTTGTCGTCCTTGCGTTCGGTCTGGCTGGTCACTGTGTGATCAGGGAGGCTGGGATCGAGGCATTCACGGCAAGGCTGGTGCAGCTTGTTTCCCAAGGCATCGACACTCTGAGCGGAAGGCTGACAGCCGGTTCAACGACTGTTCGGGCCCTAACGCTGCCCGTGCTGATCCTGGGCGGAGGCCTGACGGCTGCGGTACTTGTCACCTTCGTCATCTGACCGCTTGACCCGAGCCGGGGGGCTATTGGGTCAAGGTCGGACGTTCGGAGGGCCCCTCCCCCACGCGGGGGAGGGGCTTTTCCTTTGGCGTTATTATACGTGACGTACCCGACCGGACATAGCTAGCCTTGCCTGCCTCTGCCCGCCCCGCCATGAAGGGCTATGGCTGTCATCGTATCTCAACCAGTTCTGCCCTCTCTGACGTTCTTTGGAGACGCCAGTAGTAAAGAACGCGCTTTCATGGTCGCTGGCGGGTTTGCTGTCAGCGGGAATAGGATTTCCGAAGTCGAAGATCACATCGCGATGCTTCGCGACGATGCAGGGATCAAATCTGAATTCCATTGGAGCGCATATCGTGGCGGTGCAAAACGCGAAGGTTATGAGGCCTTGGTGCGCTATGCCTTCCAGCTTGTGAGGGAGCGCCAAGCGGCACTGCACGTCATCATCCCACTGTTCGACGGATACGATCACAAGGCGGTAAAAGGCGCGACCCGCGACACTAGCGTGAACAAAATGTATTTCCAGCTTCTGCTTCACCGCGTGGCTAGGTTCTACGGCAAGAAGCGAGAGATTCATGTCCGATTGGATGCGGGGAATGACTCTGCCGATATTTGCGAAAAGCGGCATGAACTCTGCAAGGCCGCGTATGTTGCTTACGACGCAAAACCCAATTGCGTCAGGACCATCGAGCCTGTCCAGTCAGAGCGTCATGGCATCGTTCAAATGGCTGATGTGATTGTCGGGGCGATTGCGGCCAAGCGGAATAACATTGTCCATAGCTCGCCTAAAGGCGCATTGGCCGACTATGTTTTGAAGGTATCCGGGCGGCATTCGTGGGCAACCAACACGGCAATGGACGCGCGGTTTTTGACCATTTGGAACCACAGATCGAAGGAGTAGGTCCCCCGGTGCCCTATCCCAAGGACTGCGCCTTGAGCAAAGCTGGGCTAGCCAGCGTATTCGGACATCGGAGGCCTGCATCCGATATAGGCAGAAGCGGCCAAAAACGCAACATATAAAGATTGCTTTAAGTCTTTCTTGGGGTGGCCTGATTTTGAAGTTTCAACAAATCATCGACTGCCCGCTGCGCGTCGGTGGGGCTTAGTTCGCCAGCGTCGATCAGCTTTTGAGCCTCGCGAATGAACCGCTCGCTCTGCTCTGCCTGGCTTTCCGTTTTTTGCTTCTTGGGCATTAGGCCCTCGCACTAGCTGTTTGATAGGTGAGGCGCTTGCCAATGATACCCGAAAGGAGCGCATCGGCACGGTCAGCGTCATTGCAACCAAGCGCCACGCGGTTGTTATAGCGGAACTCGAACTCGGCAAGGTAGCGGTGCAGGTGCTGTTCGCCGCAGAACTGGTAGACGCCCTTCATGCCGCGCTTGAAGATGCTGAAATACCCTTCGACGGTGTTGCTGTGGATGCTGCGATCCTCAAGGTTCACGTATTCGCCGCGACCGTGGCTGGTGGTGCCGTGGGCGGCAAAGAACTTGCTCATATCGCGATAGCCGCTGTGTTCGTCGGTCATCACGCGGGCTTCGCGGGCAACATTGTCGAGAACGATGGGCATAAGGGTCGAGGCGTTCACGTTGTCTATGACCATGGTGCGAGCCTTGCCGCTGTCGCGATCCACCAGCGCCAGAACCTTCATTTTGTGATGGAAGGCGCGCTTGACCGGAGCACCCTTGATTCGACCGATGAAAGTCTCGTCAACTTCGACAACGCCACCGTTGCCGCCGAACATGCCAGTATCGTTCGAACGCATGGCTTCGCGAATGCGATGCGACATGAACCAAGCGGTCTTGAGGGTCACGCCAAGGGTGCGGTGAAGCTGGTTGCTCGAAATTCCCTTCTTGCTGCCCGCAATCAGGTACATCGCCTGCAACCATATGTGCATGGCGACCTTGCTGTCCTCAAAGATGGTGCCGATCTTCACGGTGAATGGCTTGCGGCACTGGTAGCACTTGTACGCGCCGACGCGGGTGCTCTTGCCCTGCATCTTGCTGATGCGCTCCACGCCGCCACAGTGAGGGCACACCGGACCTTCCGGCCAAATGCGCGCCTCAACATAGGCATAAGCAGCTTCTTCGTTGTGGAAGTGCGGGGCGGAAAGAGCGGATGACATCAGGTGAACTCCAAGTGTGGATTCACACTACGTTCTCAACGTGGGTACGTCAAGTATAATAACGCCTTTCCTTTGCTCTTTCGAAAGCAGATGTGCCGGTAAGGTCAGCTGGGCAGGCGGGCCGCGAGCCGCGCTATGACGGTGTCCTGCGCGTCGACCCAGCCGTTCACCTCGTCGCGAGCGGAGGCAATCGCCTCGGTCGTCGGCGTGCGTTCCAGCGCCGCATCGTTTCGCGCGGTCACATAGAGGTTGTCGAGATCGGCGAGCGCGACCATGGCGCTCGACCGGCTCGTTTCCAGCAGTGCGAGCGCGACGCTGGCCGAACTCCACGAATCGGTGGCCCTGCTACCGGCCGCAGCGACAGCGCGTTCGGCTGCGGGGCGGTTTGCCTGGAACTGCCTGTCGGCTTCGTGGGCAAGCGCCACCAGTCCGTTGAGGCGGGTGACCAGCTCGGCGCTGGCAGGCGGCGGCGCGGGGGCCTCCGGAGCGGTGTCGCCCGGTACCGGCTCGGCGCTGCCGCTGACGCGCTCGACATCGCGTTCGGCAAGCGAGGGATAGTTCCCCGCGGTGGAGCAGGCGGCCGCCATCATCGGCAGCAGGGCGGTAAGCAGTCGGGCCTTCGCACGGATCATGAAAGGTGCCATAGCATGGCGCGTCGGCGAGGGGAGGGGCTTTCGTTGCCGGAATCGATGCCGGGGAATGCGATTCCTCCAGTCCTTGGTTGACACGAATCGGGCCTTGCCCTAACGGCACCCACTCTTTCCGGCCCCTCGCGCCTCGCGGGGTATCCGGCGCGTCGCCCGCACGTTCTCAGGCTTTGTCTGGAACATCGCGGCCGGGGCAAGGTTGTTTCGGCTCGTTTCGGGCACATTGATATTAGGTAAGGGCACCATGTTCGCAGTTGTGCGCACGGGCGGCAAGCAGTACCGGGTTGCCGCCGGAGACAAGATCGCGGTTGAGAAGCTGGCTGGTGAAGCCGGTGAGACCATTACTCTGGGCGACGTTCTCATCGCCGGCAAGGACGGCGAAGTCGTTGACGCCGCGAAGGTTTCGGTTTCGGCCGAGATCATTGCGCAGGCGAAGAGCGAGAAGGTCGTGGTGTTCAAGAAGCGCCGCCGCCACAACTATCGTCGCAAGAATGGCCACCGCCAGCAGATGACGCTTCTGCGCATCACGTCGGTCGGCTGAAGCCCTGCATTCGGAGTAACGGGAAATGGCACATAAGAAAGCAGGCGGTTCATCGCGCAACGGTCGCGACTCAGCGGGCCGCCGCCTCGGTGTGAAGAAGTTCGGCGGTCAGGAAGTGATCGGCGGCAACATCATCATTCGTCAGCGCGGTACCAGGGTGTACCCGGGCGTGAATGTCGGCATGGGCAAGGATCACACCCTGTTCGCGCTGGCTGAAGGTCGCGTACGCTTCCACGATGGCAAACTCGGCCGCAAGTACGTGTCGGTCGATGCCATGGCAGAAGCCGCCGAATAAATCGGATGGTCGGTAAAAGGGCCATCCTGACGGGATGGCCCCGCCGGACGCTGTAAGTCCGGCTGCACGAGGGAGAGGGCCATCGCCCGTCTCCCTCTTTGCTTTTCTTCCTCATTTCGCCGCAAGCGCGCGTCACTCCGGCCTCGGCCTGCCGCATCTCTGCGATGTGCTGCATGCCGCCCCGCGTCGCGCCCGCCTGCGTAATGGCATTGTCACGCGTTTCGGCTACCGGAATGGCGCGGCGGGTGAGTGGAGAATTACGATGTTCCTTCGCAGCGAGCGGCTGTTCCTGCGGCCAGGCTGGCCAGAGGACTGGGAAGAACTCTGTGGGCAGATTGCCGACGAGCAGGTCGTGCGCAATCTTGCCAGTGCGCCCTGGCCCTATGCGGGGGAGGATGCTCGCAGCTTCCTCGCGCTGCCGCAAAGCCATCGTCACCCCCGTTTCCTGATCACCGTTCCCGATGCGCCGGGCGCCCGGATCGTCGGCGGTATCGGGCTCGACAAGATCGAGGACGGCGTCGAACTGGGATACTGGGTGGCACGCGATCACTGGGGGCAGGGTTATGCCAGCGAGGCCGCGCGTTCCGTCGTCGCCCTGGCCGAAACCCTCGGGCATCGCCGTGTGACCGCGCAGCACTTCATCGACAATCCCGCATCGGGCCGCGTGCTGGAAAAGACGGGCTTCCGCCGGACCGGGCGAGTCGTCGAGCGGTTCAGCAAGGGGCGGGGCAAGGCGTGCCCGGTGCGGTCCTATGAACTGGCACTCGGCCCTTCGCGCACATGCGATGACCTTTTGGGATGCAAACGCGCGGCCTGAGCAAGTCTCGGGAATCGGATCGAATTTTCCGGATAACGGAGTGCGGCTGTTCTGCTGGTCGCACGCCACCCTCGCTGCACAGAAAACGTCGTGCAATTGCAGGCGCTTGGGTGCATAATGGGTTTAGCGGAATAGGGGCAACGGAGAACCGTGACATGTTTTTCCGCACGGAGAGGCTATTTCTGAGACCCGGGTGGCCGGAAGATCTCGACGATCTTCTGGAGGCCTTCAATGACGAGGCAATTCAGCGCACCATCGAGGTGAGCGCCTTCCCGCGCACGCGCGAGGCTGTGCGTGAATATCTCGACCGGCCGCGCGATCCGCGCTTTCCCCACTTCTTCATGTATTTGCGCGGTGCGCATGGTGCGAAGCTCGTGGGCGGGATCGGCCTGGGCCCGTTCGGCAAGGATGTCGAAGTGGGATACTGGATTGCGTCGGGCTATCGTGGGCAAGGCTATGCGCTTGAAGCGCTACGTGCCGTGGTGGACCAGGCGTGGACCCTTGGACACCGCCGCCTTGTGGCCAAGCACTTCATCGACAACGATGCCTCGGCGCGTGTTCTTGAAGCTGCCGGCTTTCACGATGCGGGTGAGGAAAGTCCCCGGTTCAGCGAAGGCCGTGGCGGGGAAGCGCTCGCGCGGCTCTATGTCGCGGATCTCGAAAAGGGGAAGCTACCCGCAGGTCGCAGCAGCGATCACGCGCTCAGCGCCTGATCAGGCGCTCTGCGAAGGTTGCAGCCACTCCGGCACGAGGTCGGCGTCGATGGCATCGACCCGCATGTGATCGACGGCCAGCCCCAGATCGGGGTAGGCGATACGGCGCCGCTTTTCGTCCGAACGATCCAGCGGCACGACGACAAGGCGGCGATTGACCTTCTGCCGCCAGTTCATCCTGGCCGTGTTTTCCTGACCCACGAAGCAACCCTTGGTGAAGCTGACGCCGTTCAGTTCTCCGGCATTGCATTCGAGCCATAGCGTCTCGCCATCGCCCAGTTCGGCCTGGCCTTCGGTCACGCCCAGCGACAGCCGGTGCGCGAGCCATGCCGCGTCGGCGCCCTGTTCGCTTTCCTCGGGATCGCTGGCGTCGATCTGCGCGATCCAGCGCTCGCCAAGCGCAGCAAGGCGCGGGTCGGGCGAGGCGCCATCGCCGACATGGGGGCGCCAGTGCACGGCCACGGTCTCGTCCCGGGCAATATCGATGGCCTTGCGCAGCCGGTACATCGAGAGTCGCTTGATGAGCGCGTCGGCCGCCGAAGCCTCGCAATCGATCAGAAGGTCATCCCCGGCAGACCAGACCACGAAGTCGAACAGGGCCTTGCCTTGCGGCGAGAGCAGGCCCGTCCAGACGGGCAATGCCTTCTTCACATCGGCGGTTACCAGTCCCTGCAGGAAGTCGGCGATATTCTCGTCCGATCCATCGCGGGGCGAGAGGCGGATCACGGCGCGGTCGAAGAGGCGTGTAGCGGTCATGCCCTCAAAGTGGGGAGCAGGCGGAGCGGTGCAAGACCCGCCGTCACGATCTCAGGGGCACTTCGCCAGCCGTTCGCGCATTTCGTCCAGAACCCAAACGGCGGCGGGGCCGGGCGGGTAGTCCTTTCGCCAGAGCGCGACGAGGGCGTAGTCCATGGTCGCGGTCTCCGGCAGGTGCAGTTCCACCAGCGAGCCCTGCTCCAGATCGGCCTCGATCCGGTGGCGTGGCATCGAGCCCCAGCCGATCCCCTCCTTCAGCAGCGCATGCTTGGCGCCGAGATCGGCCAATCGCCACGAACGCGGGCTGAAGACCGAGAAGTCCCGGCCTTCGGTCAGCGGAGAACGGTCGGTCAGCACCAGTTGCAGGTGCTTGCGCGCCTCTCCGGGGGCGATCCGCTCCATCTGCGCCAGCGGGTGGCCCGGTGCGGCAACGGGTACCATTTCGACCGATCCCAGCGTCTCGCGTTCGGTCTCGGGCAAGTCGAGAATGTCGGGTCCGGCAATCGCCAGCGTGGCCCGCTCGTCCAGAACCAGCGCGGCCACGGCCCCCAGCGCTTCGACATGCAGCCGCAGCGCCACGCTGGGGAAGCGCACCTGAAAGTCGCGCAGCAGCTTTGCAAGGACATGGCCCGGTACCATCACGTCGATGGCCAGCGACAGTTCGGCCTCCAGCCCCTGCCGCAGGCTGCGCACCTTGGCGAGCAGCGCGTCCATGTCGTCGGCAATGGCGCGGGCTTCGGTCACGAGCGCGCGGCCCGCTTCGGTCAGCTGCGGCTTGCGCGAGCCCTCGCGGTCGAACAGCCGCACATCGAGCTGGGTTTCGAGCTGGGCGATGGCATAGCTGACCACCGAAATCGCGCGCCCGAGCTTGCGGGCAGCAGCGTTGAAGCTGCCTTCCTCGACGACGGCAAGAAATGTGCGCAGGTGATCAAGACTGGGAGGGGCAAGGTCAGGCATTCAACAAATCCGAACATCTATGTCGAATTTATCCCAATTTTCCGATTGCATGCCAAGCTCTATCTGGAGGGCAACGGGTCGCATCGACCCTCAACCCTTCAGCTTAAGGAGTGCCCCCATGATCGAACTCCGCCCTTTCGCAAGCCTTGGAGCCGCCAACCATGGCTGGCTCGACGCGCATCACCATTTCTCCTTTGCCGACTATCACGATCCGGAAAGAACCACCTGGGGCCGCCTGCGCGTGTGGAACGACGACACCATCGCGCCGAAGACCGGCTTTCCCGCCCATCCGCATCGCGACATGGAAATCGTCACCTATGTTCGCAAGGGCGCGATCACCCACGAGGACAGCCTTGGCAACCGCGGCCGCACCGAAGCGGGCGACGTGCAGGTGATGAGCGCGGGAACCGGTATCCGCCATTCCGAGTACAATCTCGAGGATGAGGAAACGACGCTCTTCCAGATCTGGATCATGCCCGACCGCCGCGGCGAGCAGCCCGGCTGGGGGGCGCGCCCGTTCCCCAAGGACGACCGCGCTGGCCGTTTCGTCACGCTGGCCAGCGGCCATGAAGGCGACGGCGATGCCCTGCCGATCAATGCCGACGCCCGCGTGCTGGGCGCCACCATCAAGGCGGGCGACACGGTGACTTATGCCACCGATCCGCAGCGCCACGCCTATCTGGTGCCGGCCACGGGCCGCATTCGGGTTGGCGAGGTCGAGGCCCGGGCCCGCGACGGTGTCGCGATCACCGACCTCGATACCATCACTGTAACCGCGATCGAGGACAGCGAACTCGTGCTCGTCGACGCAGCCTGACCTCCGGCGGCGGAGCAAAAGCCTCCGCCGCCTCTTTCTTCTCACTCTCCCAACCGAAAGGACCCCGTTTCATGACCGGACGCACTGCTCACCCCAAGATCGAAAAGCTCATCGTCGAGCGCTGGAGCCCCCGCGCGTTCGACGGCAGCGACATGCCGCAGGAAGATCTCGACGTGATCTTCGAGGCTGCCGGCTGGGCGCCTTCGGCCTACAACGTCCAGCCCTGGACGTTCCTCTACGCGCGTCGCGGCGATGCCAACTGGGACCTGCTGCTTTCGCAGCTCATCGACTTCAACCAGGGTTGGGCCAAGAATGCGTCGGCTCTCGTCTTCGTCGTCTCTGCGAAGAACTCGACCGGTCCCGACGGCAAGACCTCGCCCAACCACAGCCACAGCTTCGATGCCGGTGCGGCCTGGGTGCTGGGCGCCATTCAGGCGCAGGCGATGGGGTATCACACCCACGGCATGACCGGCATCAAGTTCGGCGAAGCCGAACAGGCGCTCGGCATTCCCGACGACCACCGCCTCGAAGCCGCCTTCGTGATCGGCAAGCAGGCTCCCAAGGAAACCCTGCCGGAATTCCTGCAGGAGCGTGAGGTTGCGGTAGGCCGCAAGCCGGTGAGCGAGATCGCCAAGCCCGGCAAGTTCGCCTGACACAAAATCCCCCAAGGCGCCCATCTGCCCCCCGATCGGGCGCCTGCTGGCCCGGTTCGCCCCTACCCCGGCGGACCGGGCCTTTCTGCGCGGCGCTCCGGGATTTCAGAGGCCGGGCCGGCTGATCTGTCCGATCAATGCGGGCTTTCGCGCAAGGCTCCTGCGAAGGCGCCATGGTGCCGTCGTTGGCGACGAAGGTCGCCATCATTTCGCGCCGTGAAATGGCCATGTTCTCATGGGCATCCTTGCATATCGCCGCCCAGAGATTTGCATGCCCGCCGTAGATCTGCCTGCCGATTCGCCCGTCGCGATGGAACAGTCGCGGGCCGAGACCTTCGATCTGGCCTTGCTGCCAAAGGAAGACGCGACGCTGGACCTGCGGGCCGTGAAGCCCCGCTGCCCGGTTTCCACGGGAAAAGAGATCGTCGTCTGCGCGCCCGATCCGGAGGAAAACCGGCTGCGTCCCTTGCCCGACACATATGTGGTCGCAGAGGGGATGCCGCGCGCGCAGGTCGGGCTGGGTGACGGGGTTACGCTCGATGTTCATGTCGATGCGGCGGCCATGCCCGACGGGACCGTGAGCAACCGCATCATGATCGGAACCAAGATCAAGTTCTGACCGCGGGGCGCCTGCCCATTCTTGCGCGATTCATTCGGGACGCCTAGGCCGGAGGGAACGCACGGGCCGCGTTTCGGCATGAGGACCGTGCAGACCATGTCACGTGCAACCCTGGCGGAGAGACCTTTCCGATGACCGCAAACGCTCCCGAACTCGTGCTTTCCGGCGGAATGGTCCACACCCCGAACGGGGCAGCCGTGGCCGATGTCGCCGTGCGCGACGGCAAGATCGTCGGCGTGGGCAGCTATCCCGATGCAGCGCGGCGGATTGACTGCGCCGGACTTGATGTGCTGCCGGGGGTGATCGACAGTCAGGTCCATTTCCGCGAGCCGGGGCTGGAGCACAAAGAAGACCTTGAAAGCGGTAGCCGTGCGGCGGTGATGGGCGGCGTGACCGCCGTCTTTGAAATGCCCAACACCAATCCCAACACCGACACGGTGATGCGCGTGCACGACAAGCTCGAGCGCGGCCATCACCGCATGTACTGCGACCATGCCTTCTACGTCGGTGCGACAGCGGAGAACGCAGAGGAGCTGGCCGAGCTGGAGCGCATCCCCGGAACAGCCGGCGTTAAGATCTTCATGGGCGCTTCGACCGGCAATCTGCTGGTTGCCGAGGACGAGCAGCTTGCCCGCGTGCTCGCGCATGGCCGCCGCCGCGTCGCCATCCATGCCGAGGACGAGGCACGGATGAATGAGCGCAAGGGCGAGCGGGTCGAGGGCGATCCCTCCAGCCACCCGGTCTGGCGCGACGACGAGAGCGCGATGCTGGCGACCAGGCGCATCCTGCGGCTGGCCCGCCAGGCGCGGCGGCCGATCCACATTCTTCACGTCACGACTCCGGCGGAACTCGAACTCATCGCGCAGCACCGCGACATCGCGACCTGCGAGGTCACGCCGCAGCACCTTACGCTGGCAGCCGAAGACGCCTATCCGCGGCTCGGCTCCTATGCGCAGATGAACCCGCCGATCCGCTCCGCCGCGCACCGTGACGGGCTGTGGCACTGGCTGCGGCAGGGCGTGCCCGACGTGATCGGGTCCGACCATGCGCCGCACACCAAGGAGGAAAAGGCCAAGCGTTATCCGGCCAGCCCCTCGGGCATGCCCGGCGTGCAGACGCTGCTGCCGCTGATGCTCGATCATGTCGCCAAGGGGCACATGACGCTGGAGCGGCTGATCGACATGACCTCCGCCGGCGTGCAGCGCGTGTTCGGTCTCGTCGGCAAGGGCCGCATCGCCACCGGCTACGATGCCGACTTCACCGTGATCGACCGCAAGGGCAAGTTCACCGTGACCGAGGACTGGGTGGAAAGCCGCTGCGGCTGGTCGCCTTTCACCGGCATGGAGCTGGACGGCCGCGTCGTCGGCACCATCGTGCGCGGCCACGCGGCGATGTGGGAAGGCCAGCTCGCCAATCAGGCGCTGGGCGAGCCCTTACGCTTCGCCGGCGCTCTGTAAGGCGGCTTTCCGGCTGTTCCTGCCGCGCGAGAGCATGTCCCAGCAGAACAGCGCGATCGCGGTCCAGATGAACAGGAAGCAGATCAGCTGAACGCTCCTGAGCGGTTCGTTGAAGACGAACAGGCTCAGCAGAAACAGGCCCGTCGGCGTCACAAACTGGATGAAGCCGAGCACCGAGAAGTCGAGCTTGCGCGCGGCGCTGGCGAAAAGCAGCAGCGGGATGCCGGTCAGCACGCCGGCGCAGGCCAGCAGCAGGCTGAGCGGCATCGTGGTGCCCATGGCAAGGCCGGCCGGCGTCGTTGCCTGCCAGCCCAGCAGCGCCGCAGCCGGGATCAGCAGAACCACGGTTTCGACGGTCAGCCCGGAGAGCGAATCGACCGGCGCCAGCTTGCGCGTCAGGCCGTAGCCCGCGAAGGCCAGCGCCAGCACCACGCTGATCCACAGCGTCGCCAGCGCATCGTGGGCCAGGATCGCCACGCCGACGGCAGCCAGCGCCACGGCAAGCCACTGCAGCCGCGACAGGCGTTCGCGCAGGAAGACCGCGCCGGTCAGCACATTGACGAGCGGGTTTATGTAGTAGCCCAGGCTTGCGGCCAGCACGTGCCCGTGCATCACCGCCATCACATAGACCAGCCAGTTGGTCCCGATCAGCAGCCCGCTCGCGGTAAGGGCGGCGACGATGCGCGGATTGCGCAAGGCGGCCCACAGCTCCTTGCCCTGCCGCATGGCCGCAATCACCAGCAGGCAGAACGGCAGCGTGAACAGGATACGCCAGGCCACCACTTCGAACGGCGAGACGGCATGGAGCAGCGCGAAATAGAGCGGGAACAGCGTCCAGATCAGATAGGCGCTCAGGGCCTGAAGCAGGCCGCCCAGGCGTGCGGGAGGATTGGTGGACATGGCTGGTACTCTGGACGGCGGAAGATGGGGCCCCACGGGCGCGGCTTAGAAGTCCCGGCGAATTCGGGCAACCCTCTCGTCTCGTCGCAGCCAGTGCCTCGCTTCATCGAAACACCTGAAATCTGACAGCGCTGTTGCAGTCTGTTCAGGTTAAGTGCCGTAAAGATGAATGTGTACCGCGGATCGAGTCGTCCGGCAGATCCGCCCCTCGCCATTGAGGAGAAGAGAGATGAACGCATTCTTCAAGGTTTCCGCTCTGGCTGCGGCCACGGCCGGCCTCGCTACCGTCACGCCGGCGTCTGCCGAGCCCGTGTTCGCCTCGCAATTCCATGCGCCGGGCGAGCAGAGCTACAACCACAGCCGCGAGCGCTACTCGCGCGAGGACAGGCGCCGGGGCTATCGCACCGATTACCGTTACCGCGGCGAGCCCGTCTACCGCGACACGCGCACCTGGCGCGGCCGCGACGGTCGGTATTACTGCCGCAAGCAGGACGGCACTGCCGGTCTGCTCATCGGCGGCGCGGCAGGCGCGCTTCTTGGCCGTGAGATCGATGGCGGACGCGATCGTACCGTAGGCACGCTGCTTGGCGCAGTCGGCGGGGCCCTGTTGGGGCGCGAGATCGACCGGGGCGGATCGCGCTGCCGCTAACCTGACAACAAGCTGGCTTCTTCACGCGGACGGCGACGCGTGAGGGACCGTCTGGCCGCACCCTGCGTGTTCGGACGGGAGGGCGCCTGCGATTTTCGCAGGCGCCCTCGTTGCGTACCGGCAACCTTTGCGCGCACGCTCTTCCCGAAATGGGACGCCGCCGCCATGCGGCTGGCAATTCCTGCGGTTTTCGCGTTTGACTGAAAAAGTTGATTGCCCTTCAATCCGTTGAGGGGACGCGCTGTGTCCACGCAGCGTAGCGAAATTGAGGAACGCGACGATGAAGACTTCCGCCCGTTTCATGGCTATCGGCCTTGCCGGCACGCTGCTTCTGGCCGGCTGCGGCTCGGACGACAAGACGCCCACCGGCAGTGAAACCGATCCTGCGATGAGCGGCGCGCTGGGCGATCAGATCATGGTCGATCCGGAAATGGCAGGCCAGGACGGCGCCGCCATCTCCGCGAGCGACGGCCAGATCACGCTTCCGCCCGAGGATCGCTCGCCCGAAGCCGTTGCCGATGCCAAGAAGAAGGCGGCCGAGGCCGTCGGCGGCACTTTGAAGCCCGCGCCCGAACCGGCCAGCGGCGGTGCTGCAGAGCTGGCCGAAAGCGCCGCCACCGCAGCGCAGATCGCCCAGGCTTCCAAGCTGGCGCAGACCGATTGCGCTTCCAAGGTGGAGTACTCGAACACCTGGGCCGCCAAGCTGCCCTCGGACATTCCTGTCTATCCGCGTGGGGCCGTACAGGAAGCCGCGGGCGTTGACAGCGACACGTGCTCGCTGCGCGTCGTCAACTTCGCGACCCCGGTCGCGCCGGACGATGTCATCAGCTTCTACTACACCAAGGCCAGCAAGGCCGGGTACGGGGCCGAGTACAAGCTCGATGGCAACGACCACGTTCTGGGCGGCCGCAAGAACGGCAAGGCTTATGTCGTCTATGCCCGCCAGCTAAACGGCGGGATCACCGAAGTCGACCTGATAACCAGCGGCAAGTGACCGCAGGTAGGGGCTCTTCCCGATCGGGGGATGGGAGGAGGCCCGTTTGCCTGCGAAACATTGTCCAAATGCCCGGGGCGCGATGGCCTTGAGGCGGAATTACCTGAGCCCGACGCCGATCATTGCGCGTGGCTGCTCCATTTCACCCGAAGCGACAGGATAGGCGCAGTAGTCGGCCGCATAGTAGCCGGTCGGGCGATGGTTGCCGGAAAGGCCGATGCCGCCGATCGGCGCGGCATGGTTCGGGTTCACCGTGGCGCGGTTCCAGTTGACGATACCGGCGCGGGCATTCGCCCAGAACTTGTTGTATTCCGGCGGCGTGCCGCCGATCAGCGAAGCCGCCAGGCCGAACCGGGTATTGTTGGTTTCGGCAATCGCCTCGTCGAAATCGTGGACGCGGATGATTTGCAGGATCGGGCCGAACAACTCGACGTCGGGCCGGTCCTTCATCGCCGTCGTGTCGATGATCGCGGGGCTCAGGAAAGGCAGCGATTCGTCGGGGCGCACCAGATGCTTGATCGCCTTGCCGCCGTTGCTCATCAGATAGAGGAAGCTCTCGGACAGGCCGTCGGCTGCGGCATTGTCGATGACCGGGCCCATGAAGGGGGAGGGTTCGTCGAACGGCGCGCCGAAGATGAGGCGGTCGGCGAGCGATTTCACTTCGGAAATCACCGCGTCGTACATCGAATTCTTGACGATCAGCCGGCGCGTCGCGGTGCAGCGTTGTCCGGTCGTGGCGAAGGCCGACTGCACGATCAGCGCGGCGGCGTCGGTCAGCTTGGGGGTGTCCCATACGACCATCGCGTTGTTGCCGCCCATTTCCAGTGCGACCATCTTGTCCGGGCGCGTGGCGAGGCGGCGGTTGATGGCGATGCCGGTATTCGCCGAACCGGTGAAGAGCACGCCGTCCACGCCGTCATGTGAAATCAGGGCCTGACCCTCGGGCGGGCCGCCGACCGCGAACTGCATGACCGCCGCCGAGATACCGGCGCGGTTGAAGCAGCGGGCAAGGATTTCGCCGGAAGCCGGGGCCTTTTCGCTCGGCTTGAAGATCACCACGTTGCCGGCGATCAGTGCGGGAACGATGTGTGCGTTCGGCAGGTGCGCCGGGTAGTTGTAAGGGCCCAGCACCACCAGCACGCCATGCGGCTTGTGGCGCACGGCCATCGTGCCCTGCAGGGCCGAATCGAGTTTGCGCTGGCTGGTGCGCTCGGCATAGGCGCGGATCGAGACTTCGACCTTGTTGATGACCTGCTCGACTTCGGCATGCGCTTCCCAAAGCGGCTTGCCGACTTCGCGGGCGATGGTGGTGGCGAGCTTTTCCGCGTCCTTGCGGACTTCATTGGCAAAGCGGCGCACGAGTTCCATGCGCGTGGACAGCGGCTGAGCCGCCCAACCCGGCCATGCACGGCGCGCACGCGAGACGACCTCGTCGACCTCGCATACGGGACCGCGCCAGATTTCCGCGCCGGTTGCAGGCTCGTGCGAAATCACTTCGACTTTGCTTGCTTCAGACACGGGGCCTCGGTCACTCGCTAATGATGTTGTACTTGTCGCTGCACCGTCCATTACGGCTAACAATCCGTTATCCAATAAACTTCGATATTTTGCAGTCTATGCCACAGGTATTCCTACCGGGTTGCTAACGGGGCGCATCAAATCATGCGCAGGCCGCATGGCTCGGGCGGTTCGTCGAGATTTCTGCCAAGTTCGCGAATTTCCGAGACCTTTTTGTGCAGCGGTGCCCAGTCGTCGTCCGCGTCGATGGCCGCCCAGATCCGCTCGACCTCGTCGATCAGGATGTGCGGCGATTCGTCGTTTTGCCAGAAATCGGCACTGCTACCGGCCGCCGGAGCATAGCCTTTCAGCAGCTCGCCGAAGGAATGGTCATCGGCCTTGCGTCCGCCGCGATGGGTGAAGAAGAAGGCGTCGGGCGCCATCTCATGTTCCACCATGTAGCGTTCGGCGGACTGGATCAGCGTCGAGTCCGCTTCAAGGCCGCGCGATTCGACGCCGAGGCGCCAGGTGAAACGGCGGGCCATCGCCTGCTGGTAGAGCGGACCGAACCGGTCGAGCGCGGCAATCAGCGGTTCGGTGTCGGTCAGCATCCGCAGGGCAACGGCAAGCTGACCGCAGTTCCACAGCACCGATTCCGGCTGGCGCCCGAAGGCGTAGAGCCCGCCATGGTCGAAATAGGCGGCGGTAAAGCGCGGGTCCCACTTGGGCAGCCAGCGCCAGGGGCCGTAGTCGAAGCTCTCGCCCGAGATGTTCATGTTGTCAGTGTTGAGCACGCCGTGGACGAAGCCCGCGACCATCCAGCTCGCCGCGAGATCGGCCATGCGTTCGACGACTTGATGCATCAGGATCACCGCCGGTTCTTCGCGCGCCGGGGCGTCGGCGGGCGGCTCGCCGCCGGGATAGGTCTCGAGGCAATAGGCGACGAGGGCTTCCATCAGGTCCTTCTCGTCGTGGGCGAGCAGGCGCTGGAAGCTGCCGATGCGGATATGGCCATGCGAGAGGCGCACCAGCACGGCGGAGCGCGTGGGAGAGGGTTCGTCGCCGCGCCACAGCGATTCGCCGGTCTCGATCACCGTGAAGGTCTTGCTGGTATTAACTCCGAGCGCTTCGAGCATCTCGGTGGCGAGGATTTCGCGCACTGCACCTTTCAGCGTCAGTCGTCCGTCCCCGTCGCGGCTGTAGGGGGTGCGGCCCGATCCCTTGGTGCCCAGATCGAGCAATCGCTGGTCCGCGTCGCGCATCTGCGCGAACAGGAAGCCGCGTCCGTCGCCGATGTCCGGGTTGTACGAGCGGAACTGGTGGCCGTGATAGCGCAGCGCCAGCGGCTGCGGCAGGTTGCCTGGCAGCGGTTCGAAGCGCCCGAGATGGCTGACCCATTGCGCATCGTCGAGGTTGTCCAGCCCGACGGCACGTGCCCAGCGGTCGTTGCGGAATCGCAGCTCGTGCTTGGGAAAGTCCGCCGCGGGGACGGGATCGCCGATCCAGTCGGCAATCGTTTCGATACGGGGATCGGGGCGGTAGACACTTGCTTGCGGTTCGCTGCGCATAAAGCGATAGTGGGGGGCGAAGGCCCGCCGATCAACCCGGGTACTGAGGAGGTTGCCGTTTCGGCATGACGGAATTCGAAGATCGGTACTGGTCGAGCCGCGACGGCCTCAAGCTCCACTTCCGTGATTACCCGGCCCAGCAAGACGCAGGCGGTCCGGCGCTTGCGCCTGTCCTGTGCCTCCATGGCCTCACGCGCAATGCGCGCGACTTCGATACGATCGCGCCGCATCTGGCCGAGACCCGGCGCGTGATCTGCCCCGACATGCGCGGACGCGGCGACAGCGAATATGCCAAGGATTCTGCCAGCTATACACCGGTGCAGTATGCCGAGGACCTGCTCGAGCTGATCGCGCAGGAAGGTATCGAGCGCTTCGTCGCCATCGGCACCTCGCTGGGCGGTCTGCTGACCATGGGGCTGGCAACCGTGATCCCGGAGAAGATTGCCGGGGCGGTCATCAACGACGTCGGTCCCGCGCTGCGCCGCGACGGTCTGGAACGGATCAAGGAATATGTCGGGCAGGGGCGCAGTTTCCCCACCTGGGTCCATGCCGCGCGCGAAATCGAAAAGACGCATAGTGGCGCGCATCCCGATCAGCCGCTCGATTTCTGGATCGGCATGGCCAAGCGGATCATGGCGCTGACCAGCAACGGCCGCATCGTGTTCGATTACGACATGAAGATCGCCGAGCCGTTCATGGATTTCGATGTCGATAACCAGCCCGATCTGTGGCCGGCTTGGGAAGCGCTGGCCGGCCGGCCGGTTCTGGTCCTGGGCGGCGCGCTATCCGATCTGCTGTCCGCAGAAACGATGGACGAAATGGTGCGTCGTCTGCCCGGCACGCAAGCGCTGACGCTCGACAACGTGGGCCATGCCCCGACGCTCGACGAACCGGAAGCGGTCGCGGCAATCGATCGCCTGCTGGCGCGCGTGGACTGAGCGGCCCCTTGCGCGTCCTGCATCTTCATTCGAGCTTCTCGGCCGGCGGCAAGGAACTGCGTGCCGCGCGGTTGATGAACGCTTTCGGTCCGCAAGTCGAACATGCGGTCGTCTCGGCGCAGCCGGGGGCCTATGGTGCCTCGGTCGTGCTCGATCCGGCCCTGACGGTGGATTACCCGCAGGACTTTCCGAGCCTGCAGGGCAGGCCCACGCCGCTGCGTCTGCTGAAGCTGGCCAAGGCCATGCGCGGGTTCGACTTGATCCTCACCTATAACTGGGGCGCCATGGACGCCGTGCTGGCGCACCGGCTTTACGGCGGTCTGTTGGGGCTCAGCCCGCTCGTTCACCATGAGGACGGGTTCAACGAGGACGAGGCGGCGGGGCTGAAACCTGCGCGAAACCTGTTCCGGCGAATCGCGCTGGCGCGCGCCTCGGCGCTGGTCGTGCCCTCGCAGCGGCTTCAGGCGATTGCCCGCGAGGCCTGGCATCAGCCCGCCTCGCGCGTCCGCCTGATCGTCAACGGGATCAACACGCCAGCTTATATCACGCCGCCACCGCCCGATTCCGTGCCGGGCTTGGTCAAGCAACCGGGCGAGAAATGGGTGGGCACGCTCGCGGGGTTGCGCGCGGTGAAGAACCTGCCGCGTCTGGTGCGCGCCTTTGCGGCCCTGCCCGAGGATTGGCGGCTGGTCATCGTCGGCGAGGGGCCTGAGCGCGAGACCATCGCGGCAGAGGCGGAGGCGAGCGGCGTAGGGGACCGCGTTCATCTGCCCGGGTTCGCACCCGATCCCTCGCGCGTGGTCGGTCTGTTCGACATATTCGCGCTCTCGTCCGACAGCGAGCAGTTCCCGATCTCGGTCGTGGAAGCGATGGCGGCCGGAGTCGCGGTGGCCTCGCCTGCCGTGGGAGACGTGGCGCAGATGGTATCGGGGGATAACCGCCGCTTTGTTACCCCTGCCGGAGATGAGGCTGCACTGAGCGCGTCGTTGATCGCGCTCGCTGCCGACGAAGGGCTGCGGACGTCCGTCGGTGCTGCCAACCGTGCCTGTGCGCAGGCGGCTTATGACGAAAAAACAATGATTCGCGCCTATCGCGATACCTATGGCAGCGCTCTGGGGCTCGCTGCCTTCCCCTAGCCACATTCCCCATTCAGGCGGCCTTCACGCCTGAGGGTGCAGCGATCATCCCCGTTGAAAACCCTAGCCCATACGCTAAACAGCCCCGCAACCATTCAGACTACCGCGGAAAGCGCCCAAATTGGCCCTGCCTCCTGACAAGAATTCGAAATCCGAAGAGAAAAAAGCGGCCCAGCTCGCTGCGCAGCAGGACGTGTTCCTGCGCGAGGTCGACGATGCCTTGCGCCAGGACCAGGTCGAGAGCTTCATGTCGAGCTACGGCAAGCCGCTGATTGCGCTGATCGTGCTCGGTCTCGCCGCGTTCGGCGGGTGGCTCTACTGGGAGCACCGCCAGACCAAGGAACTCGAAAGCCGCACCGAAACGTTCGTTCAGGCGCTCGACAGCGTGCAGGCGAGCAATCTCGACGATGCCAAGGCCAAGCTCGAACCGATCGCGGCCGCAGGCTCCGATGGGGAGGCCACGGCTTCGCGTCTCATGCTCGCCGCCATTGCGCTGGAGCAGGACAAGAAGGCCGACGCGCTCAAGATCTACAAGCAGGTGGCGGCCGACGAAAAGGCGCCCAAACCGCTGCGCGATCTGGCAACAATCCGTGAGGTGGCTGCCAATTTCGATGCGATGAAGCCGCAGGACGTGGTGGACCGGCTCAAGCCGATGGCGGCGCCGGGCAATCCGTGGTTCGGGGTCGCCGGCGAACTGGTGGGCATGGCCTACCTCAAGCAGGATAAGAAGGACCAGGCCGGTGCGCTGTTCGCGGCGATCGCCAAGGAAGAGGGCGTGAACGATGCCCTGCGCAGCCGGGCACGGCAGCTCGCGGCGGTGCTGGGCCAGGATGCGGTGGACGACGTGGTAGACGACAAGGGCGAGCCGCTCGACAAGCCGATTGGCAAGATCGTCAATGCCGTTGAACCCGCCGGTGAATAAGAATGTCTGATGAGGTGCGCATGAAGGCTACTGTCTCGAATACCCGCGTGGGCGAAGGCCGCCGGTCCGGCGCACGCAAGGTCGTGCCGCTGATCGCGCTGGCACTGGTGATGGGCCTGTCGGGCTGCAAGGTGTTCGGTGGCGGCAAAGGCGACCCCAAGACGCCGACCGTCGGCGAACGCGTTCCGATCCTCTCGCGTATCGAGACCGGCGCCAAGGTCGACCCGACGCTGGCCGCCGTATCCGTAATCCTGCCGCCCGAACAGACGAATGCCGACTGGGCGCAGGGCGGCGGCACCGCCAGCAAGTCCTACGGCCACCTCGCGCTGTCGGCCAATCCCACGCGCGTCTGGACCGCGCAGATTGCCGGCTCCTCGAACCGGCAGCGTCTCGCCGCCGCGCCCGTGATCGGCGATGGCCGTCTCTACGTCATGGATACCGAGGGCAAGGTTCATGCCTTCGACGCCCAGAGCGGCGCGCGCCTGTGGACCAAGAGCTTCGCCGTGAGCGGTGACGGTTCGAAGTCGGTCTTCGGTGGCGGTGTCAGCTTCGACAGCGGCCGTGTCTATGTCACCACCGGCGTGGGCGAAGTGGCCGCGCTCGAGGCATCGACCGGCGACCAGATCTGGAGCAAGAAGCCGGCCGGCCCGCTGCGCGGTGAGCCGACGATCGCCTTCAACGCCGTCTACGTGATGACCCAGGACAACCAGATCCTGTCGCTCAACGCAGCGGACGGGTCGCTGATCTGGAACGAATCGGGCTCGCTCACGCAGGCCGGTGTGTTCGGCGTTGCCGCGCCGGCTGCCGGGCAAGGCACGGTGATTGCCGGCTATTCCTCGGGCGAACTGGTCTCCTATCGCTATGAGAATGGCCGTCAGCTCTGGTCGGACGCGCTTGCGCGGACCTCGATTTCGACCGAGGTCGGCAGCCTGACCGACGTCGATGCCGATCCGATCATCGACAATGGCCGCGTCTATGCGCTGGGCCAGGGGGGGCGCATGGCCGCCTACGAACTCGTGACCGGCCAGCGTATCTGGGAACTCAACCTTGCCGGTATTTCCACGCCAGCCGTGGCCGGCGAATGGGTCTTCACGCTCGACGATCATGCCGAGATTCTCGCGATTGCGCGCTCCACCGGCCGCGTCCGCTGGCTGACGCAGCTTACCCGCTACAAGAACGAGAAGAAGCGCAAGAACCCCTACTTCTGGGTCGGCCCGGTGCTGGCTGGAAACAAGCTGTGGGTTGCCAATTCGGAAGGCGACGTGGGCACGGTCGATCCGGCAACGGGAACCTATTCGCTGTTCACAGAGCTGAACGACGGCGTCATGCTCGAGCCGGTCGTGGCCAACAGGACGCTCTACATTCTTGACGATTCGGGCAAGATCAGCGCCTTCCGCTGATCTTGTGCCAAGCGGGACGGGGAACTTTCCCGTCCCGTTTCGGACCCCTTAACCATTTGCGGCTAGGGCACGGGCATGAGCAATGCCCAGACCGCCGCGGACCCCCGGCCCGCCAGTGATGTCTCGGCAGGCGTCGGCCTGTCGGGGCTTGCCGCCCTCTTCCTGTGGCTGATGGTCTGCCGCAATTGGGCGTCGATAGCCGATGTGCTGGCGCTTCCGGGGCCTCATGCCCCGATGAGCGGGCCCTACGCGTCGGTGGCGACGCTCTTCTTCACCGGCACCGCCATGGGGCTGTGGTCCGTCCTTGTCGACAAGGTGCACTTGCGGCCCTCGACCGGCATCGACTGGAGCGCGCCGCGCCCGCTGTCGGAAACGCTCGATATCTCGATCACCAAGATCGCCGGCCTCTGGGCGACATGGGCGGTGCTCGGCTTCTATTACTGCATCGCGCGCTGGTATTGGGAAGGCCAGTACCTCTTCGCGATGGACGTGCTCAGCGTCGTGGCGCTGCCGCTCTTCGTGCTTTCGGTGCCCTATGTGCTGTGGCTCGACCGCTACATGATCGAACCGCGCGACCATTCCTGGCATTTCGGGGCCATGCTCATCGGCCGCGAGCCGTGGGACGCCAGTGAGGTCAAGAAGCACTGGCGGGCCTGGGCGATCAAGGGCTTCTTCGGCGCCTTCATGATCTCGATCCTGCCGCCGGGCTTCGCGCAAGTGGTGAACGCGGATTTCGCGGCGATGGAATACAATCCCGTCGCCTTGGGCTCGACGCTGATCGCCGGGCTGTTCCTGATCGATGTGCAGATCGGGACCGTCGGCTATCTGCTGACGCTACGTCCGCTCGATGCGCATATCCGCAGCGGCAATCCGCTGCTGGCCGGCTGGGTCGCGGCGCTGATCTGCTATCCGCCGTTCGTGTGGGGCACGATGGGCCGCGCGGACGTGCTCGGCTATGAAGTGAACACGGTCGGCTGGGCCGGCGTCTTCGCGACGCATTCGGTACTCTTGTGGATCTGGGCGGCGCTGATGGTGTTCCTGACCGCCGTCTATGCTTGGGCGACGTTCGCTTTCGGCATCCGCTTCTCGAACCTCACCTATCGCGGCGTGCTGACCAACGGGCCGTACCGCTTCACCCGGCATCCGGCCTATCTTTCGAAGAACCTGTTCTGGTGGACCTCGACGCTGCCGTTCCTGGTGCGCACCGGTTCGGTCTCCGACGCGATTCGCAACACCGTGCTGCTCGCCATCGTTAGCGGCATCTACTACTGGCGCGCCCGGACCGAGGAAGCGCATCTGCTGGCCGAGGATCCGAAGTACCGCGAGTACTACGAGTGGATGGGCCGCAATGCCCTGATTACGCGCATGTTCGGCCGGCTGGGCAAGTGGCTGCAGCCACGCAACCCGCAATTGCAGCCCGCAGAGTAGGCGTCAGAGCGGCTCCCTTGCGCCGACGATCACCTCAGAAGCTCTTCACACCGTAGACGCGCGAGACGTCCCCGCCCCATTCGCCGTGGTAGAGGTCCAGCAGGCGCTCGGCAGGCACCTTGCCGGCCGCCACGATCTCGGCGAGCGGTTCGAGGTAGCCGGTCTCGTTGTCGCCGCCGGCATTGAGCCGGCCGCGTGCGGCAAGGCCCGAACGGGCGATGGAAAGCACTTCGCCGGCAATGTCGCGCAAGGTGCCGCCACCCGGAAGCGGGGCATCGAGACCGAGCTCGGGCACCGAGGCGCGCAGCAGCTCGCGGCCTTCCATGTCCCAGTCCTTGACGAGATCCCATGCCGCATCGAGCGCGGTCTGGTCGTAGAGCAGGCCCACCCACAAGGCAGGCAGAGCGCAGATGCGGCTCCATGGCCCGCCATCCGCGCCGCGCATTTCGAGGAACGACTTGAGGCGCACTTCGGGGAAAGCCGTCGAGAGGTGGTCTTCCCAATCGCTTAGTCGCGGGCGCTCTCCGGGCAGCGCCGGAAGCTCGCCCTTGAGGAAATCGCGGAACGACTGGCCGGCGGCATCGATGTACTTCCCGTCGCGGAAGACGAAGTACATCGGCACGTCGAGCATATAGTCGACATAGCGCTCGTAGCCGAAGCCGTCCTCGAACACGAAAGGGAGCATCCCGGTGCGGGCCGGGTCGGTGTCCGACCAGATATGGCTGCGGTACGAGAGGTAGCCGTTGGGCTTGCCCTCGGTGAAGGGCGAATTGGCGAAGAGCGCGGTCGCCAGCGGCTGCAGTGCCAGGCTGACGCGGAATTTCTGCACCATGTCCGCCTCGCTCGCATAGTCGAGATTGACCTGGATCGTGCAGGTCCGCAGCATCATGTCGAGGCCCATCGAGCCGACGCGCGGCATGTGCCGCAGCATGATGCCGTAGCGGCCCTTGGGCATGATCGGCAGCGCTTCGCGGGTCTTGTCCGGCCACATGCCGAGGCCGAGGTAGCCCTTGCCGATCCTGTCGCCGATCGCTTTCACCTGCTGGAGATGGCGGCCGGTTTCGCAGCACGTTTCGTGCAGATTTTCGAGCGGTGCGCCGGACAGCTCGAGCTGGCCCGCCGGTTCAAGACTGACCGTGCCGTCGGCGCCCTTCATCGCGATGACCTTGCCGCCCTCCTCGATCGGCGTCCAACCGAATTCGGTCAGCGCCATCAGCAGGTCGCGGATGCCGCCGGGCTCGTCGTAGGACGGGGCGTGGTGGTCGACGAGGTCGTAGACGAACTTCTCGTGCTCTGTGCCGATCCGCCACGCGGCGCGCGGCTTTTCGCCCGCAGCCATCGGCGCGGCGAGTTGATCAAGGCTTTCGACGATCGGATCGGCGCGATCCGATACCTCCCTGGTGCTCATGCGCCGGGAATTAGGGATGCGGACGTGCCGATGCCAGCAATATTTGTATCGGGGATGCTCAATTTCCGTTGCTCGACCAATCGCCGGCGACGGCCATCCATAGCGCGCAGGCAGCGATACTGGCGGTTTCGCCGCGCAGAATGCGGGGGCCCAGCGTTATCGGGTGGGCCTGCGGGTGGGCGCGGATGGCCTCGCGCTCGCCGTCGTCGAACCCGCCCTCGGGGCCCACCAGCAAGGCTGCCGGGCCCGGATGGCTGGCAAAGCTGGCCGCGGCAGGCGCTCCGCCCTGTTCGTCGGCAAAGTACAGGGCGCGGTCCTGCGGCCAGTCGCGCAGCAGGGCATCCAGCTTCGTCGCCGGGGCCAGTTCGGGCAGCGCCGTGCGTGCGCACTGCTCGGCGGCTTCGGTCACGATGGTGCGGGCGCGTTCGGGATTCAGCTTGTCCGCCACGCAGCGGCGCGTGACCAGCGGCTGGATGCGGCGGACGCCCAGTTCGGTTGCCTTTTCCAGCACAAGATCGAAATTCGGCTTCTTCAGCAGCGCCGCGCAAAGCCAGAAGTCGGGCACTTCTTCGCGCTCGCGCAGGCGTTCGCGCGGTTCCAGAACGATATCGCGCTTGCCCGCCGAGACGACTTCGCTGGCCCATTCGCCGGTCATGTCGTCGCACAGCATCACGGCATCGCCCGGCGCCACGCGCATGACCTTGGCGAGATAATGGGCCTGCCCGCCGTCCACGGTGACGGCGGCATTTTGCGCGAGCGGCCCCTGTACGAACAGGCGCGGAGCCGAACGCGGCGGCCAGGCGGGGGTTGCTCCCATGAGCGGCGACTTTCTTCTCGTGCGAATGGCTGCAGGACAGGCCTTTTCGCGGCAACCCGGCCGGTATGCAATGGGTTTGCCGGTCCGCGACTGAACTCCTGTCCATGCAATCGCCGATGACAGGCGGCGAGCAATCGACTAGACCTCGCGCGTGACTAAAGGCTCCCCTCCTTCGGATATCGGCGTTCCGGATTCCCAGCACGGCGGTTTCATCGCGATGCTGCCCATGCCCCTGCGTCCCTACGCCCGGCTGGCGCGTTTCGACCGGCCGATCGGCTGGTGGCTGCTGTTCTGGCCCTGTGCCTGGGGCGTCTTGCTGGCAGGCGGCGAGGAGCGCTGGGGGCTGCTGCTGTGGCTGCTGGTCGGCTCGGTCGCCATGCGCGGCGCGGGCTGTGTCTATAACGATATCGTCGATGCCGATCTCGATCGCAGCGTGGCGCGCACGGCGGCGCGGCCCATCGCCAGCGGCCAGGTAAGCAAGGAAGCGGCCTGGACCTGGCTCGGTGTGCTCTGCATCGTCGGGCTCGTGGTGCTTGTCCAACTGCGCTGGCAGGCGCAGGTTATGGCGCTGGGCAGCATTGCGCTCGTGGCGGCCTATCCGTTCATGAAGCGGATCACGTGGTGGCCGCAGGCCTGGCTCGGGCTGGTCTTTACATGGGGCTGTCTGGTCGGCTGGATCGAGATCCGCACCGATCATCTCGAGGCTCTGGCCGCGCTCTACGCCGGCAGCATCGTGTGGTGCATGGGCTACGACACGATCTATGCCCTGCAGGACCGCGAAGACGATGCGCTGGTCGGCATCCGCTCCGCAGCCCTGCGCCTAGGCAGCCGCGTACGTGCAGGGATCACGGCGTTCTATGCCCTGGCCCTGGCATTCTGGGCGCTGGCATTCTGGGCCATGCGTCCCGACTGGGTCGCGCTTGTCGCGCTGGTTCCGGTAGCGTTGCACCTTGGCTTTCAGGCGCTGACACTCGACCCCGATGATGGCGACAACGCGCTCTACCGTTTCCGGTCGAACCGCGATGCCGGCATTGTCATGGCGCTCGCCTGCTGGGTGGTGGGCAACGCCGGCGTGATGTGAGCGCGAAGGGGCGCGACGATACCACGCTCCGGCTTCGGTGATCAGCGGCTCATTCATAGCTGACCAGCTCGAATTCGATGCCGTCCCAGTCGAAGAAATAGAACCGCCGGCCCGGTTCGTAATCGGCATGGCTGAAGGGTTCGAGCCCCGCGGCGATCACAATCTGTTCGGCGGCATCGAGATCGTCGACCACGATGCCGATGTGGTTGAGCGGCGCGCCTTTGGCGAAGCGGTCGTGCGGCTTGTGGTCGGTATAGATGGCGATGTAGCTGAATTCCCCGCCGACATGGATGGTTTCGCCGTCGTTGATCGCGGGGCCTCTCCAGCGCTCTTCCCAGCCGAGCAGATCCTGCAACAGGCGGGAGGAGCGTTCGATGTCGCTCACCGTGATATTGGCGTGTTCGAGGCGGCCTGTGGCCATTGTTCTTGCTCCTTTTTGCTTGCGGGCGAATCACCGGCTTGGCAAAGATGCAACCTCAAGCTAACTTGAGATCAAGCCAAAAATTCGGGGGGTGTGTGGTCGAGGATCGGTTCATTTCCATCGGCGACCTGTCGCGCCGCACCGGCGTCGCGGTTTCGGCGATCCGCTTCTACGAGGAAAAGGGGCTGCTGACGTCGCTGCGCTCGCGCGGCAACCAGCGCCGTTTCCTGCGGTCCGACATCCGCCGTGTGAGCTTCATCCTGATTGCCCAGAAGCTCGGTCTCGCGCTCGCCGAAATCGAGCGCGAACTGTCCCTGCTGCCGCAAGGCCGCACGCCGACACTGGGCGACTGGGAGCGGATCAGCCGTTCGATGCGCGCCTCGATCGATGCCAATATCGCCTTGCTCGAACTGACCCGCCGCAAGCTGGAGGAATGCATCGGCTGCGGGTGCCTGAGCCTCAGGAAATGCCAGCTCTACAACGCGAATGATGGTGCCGCCGCCCACGGACCGGGGCCGCGGTTCGTGTTGAAGGGGTGATCAGATGCCGAGCGCCTTGCGCAATTCGGCATTGATACGCGTCTGCCAGCCCTTGCCCATCGCGCGGAAGCCTTCGATTACGTCCGGATCGAGACGAAGCGTGACTTGCTTTTTGGGATTTTCGGAAAGGGGCCGGCCTACCGATTTTAACGTGCCCGCAGCGGGACGGATCAGTTTTTCGCCTTTGTAGACCGCCGCCGCTCGAAACATTTCCTCCGTCCATTCGACATCATCGTCGTCGGGATCAATCCAGGGATCGGAAGCGGATTTCGTGTTCCTGCTCATGGGCATGTCTCATTGTAATGATACGACGATTGCCATCCCGAGGAGTCCAGACCAGAGAAACGCGACGACCGTTCAGAAAGCCCCAAACACGGTAGCGTCTTTCGCCATAGTCTTTGCGGTCATCTTCAATCTGATAATGCTCGTTGGCAAATACCAGAGCTGCGTCCGCAAGGTCTAAACCTCGCTCTTCAAGAATCTTAGCACGCTTGCCATCATCAAAAGTGATTTTCCAACGATCGGCCTTAGAGATGTCTTTCAAGTCGGTCTCCGGCGTGCAGATTACATATCAGTCTCGTACCTCTGTCTCTTGCCCATCAGGTATGGGCGACCGACCGTTTCTGTAGCTACAAAAATTTAGGTCGTCAACTTATTCCGCCGCCAGCAGCTCTTCCGCGCCGACCAGATCGACGCTGACCAGCCGCGAGATGCCCTTTTCGACCATGGTGACGCCGAACAGGCGGTGCATGCGGCTCATGGTTACGGCATTGTGGGTGACGATCAGGTAGCGGGTGTCGGTTTCCTTGGTCATCGCTTCGAGCAGGTCGCAGAAACGTTCGATATTGGCATCGTCGAGCGGGGCGTCGACTTCGTCGAGGACACAGATCGGCGCCGGGTTGGTCAGGAACAGACCGAAGATCAGCGCCACCGCCGTCAGCGCCTGTTCGCCGCCCGAAAGCAGTGTGAGCGATTGCAGGCGTTTGCCCGGTGGCTGGGCGTAGATTTCGAGCCCGGCTTCAAGCGGATCGTCCGAGTCGACGAGCGCAAGGTGCGCCTTGCCGCCCTGGAAAAGCCGGCTGAACAGACGCTGGAAGTGGCCGTCGACCGCTTCGAAGGCGGCACGCAGGCGCTCGCGGCCTTCGCGGTTGAGGTTGCCGATGGAGCCGCGCAGCCGGTTAACCGCTTCGGCCAGTTCCGCCTTTTCGGTGACGCTGGAGCCCAGTTGCTCCTCGGCTTCAGCGAGTTCGTCGGCAGCGACGAGATTGACCGGGCCGATCCGCTCGCGGTCTGCGACGAGCTTGTCCATGGCCGCCGATTCCTCGTTCGCGCCGCTAACTTCGGCGGAGACGAATTCGAAGCGTTCGGGGAGGACCGGCGGCGGGCACTGGAAACGCTCGCCGGAAATTCGGGTCATCTCGACGCGGCGCTCGTCCTCGTTCTCGGCGCGGGCCACGGCCCCGGCGCGGCCTTCGCGGGCGCTGGCGAGGCTCTCCTGCGCGGCGGCCAGACCGGCATCGGCCCTGCGCGCGGCTTCGGTGGCATTGCTTACGGCCGCTTCGGCCTTGGCGAGTTCCTCGGCTAGGCGATTGCGCACCGTTTCGCCTTGCTCGATCTGCTCCATCAGCGAGGCAGGCTTGGCGGCGATGACGGCGCGCTCGGTCTCGATTTCCTCAAGCCGCCCGGCCATCTGCGCGAGCCGATTCGTGGCATCGCCCGCGCGGGCCTGCCAGTTCTTGATATCGCCGCGCTGCGAGGCGGTGCGTTCGCGGGCAACGGCCAGCGCCTGATCGTGCGAGGCCAACGCGGCGGTGGCTGATTGCAGCGCGCTCCTGGCCGTCTCGTTCTTGCCCCTGGCGGCATCAAGTGCGGCGCGGCCGGTTTCGGGATCGGGGAGGTGCGCGCGCTTGGCTTCGGCAGCAGCCAGATCCTGTTTGGCATTGCGGCGCTGCTCGGCCAGTTCCGCGACGCTGCGGTCGAGTTCGGTGCGCCGGGCCTGATGGCGCGCCTTGGTATCCTCGGCCTGATCGACGGCGCGCAGGGCGCTGCGTTCGGCATTGGCGGCATCGGCAATCGCGCGTTCCGCCGCGATCACGGCGGCGGACAGACTGGAGAGTTCCTGCTGCACTTGGCTCTGTCGCGCTTCCGCTCTGGCTACAGCCTCGCGTAGTGCCGGAAGCTGTGCATCCAGCTCGGCAAAGCGGTTTTCAGCCTCGAGGCGTGCGGCTTCCGCGGCGCCTTCGCCGCGCGCCACGAAGCCGTCCCAACGGCGCAGCAGGCCGGCTTTCGTGACGAGCCACTCACCGGGTTTCAGCGCGCGGTTATCGTCCTCGTCGGCGACATGGACCAGCGCCAGCCGGGCGCCGAGTTCGGGCGGGCATTGCGGAACATGCGCGGCCAGATTGTCCGCGACGGAGGCAGGAGCCACGGCGCCTGTCCAGAAGCGTCCATCGGTGTTTTCGACGCGCCCTAGCGGCGCCTTGGCGTCACGGCCCAGCACGGCTGCCAGCGCACGCTCATAGCCCGGCGCGGCGCGCACGGCGTCGATGGCGACGGGCAGGCCGTGTGCAGCCTTGGCACCCTTGGCCCGTGCCTCGCGGTCGCGCGTCAGGGCCGCATGTTCGCGCTCTATGCCGGTGAGGTCAGCGCGCGCGCCGGAAAGCTCGGAGGCGGCTGCATCGCGTTCGGCCTGCAGTTCGGCCTTGCGCGCCTGCTGCGCTTCCAGCCCCTCGCGCGCCTTGCCGAGGGCTTCGGCAGCCCCTTCGGCTTCGCGCTGCGCCTGTGCAATCGTCGCATCGAGATCTTCCGTCGACGGCAGGCCCGCCAGTTGCGCCTGCAGCCGATCGGCCTCGGCGTTCAACCGGTCGAGCCGGCTGCGCGCCTGCGCCAGTTCGGCTTCGGCAATGCGCCACTCGGCCTCGACGGCAGCCTGTTCGGCGGTGGCCTGCGCCAGATCGAGTTCGGCGGTACGCGCCATGCGTTCGGCACCTTCGAGAGCATTGGCAAGGCGTGGGCGCTGTGCCTCGTCCGCTTCCAGCTGCTTCGCCCCTTCCGCTAGGTCCCGTTCGAGCCGCGAGAGCGCTTCGGCGGCATCGCGGGTCATGCGGTCGGCGTCGCTGCGGTCTTCTTCGAGCCGCGTGCGCTGACGGTCGAGGTCTTTGAGGCGCTGCTCGGCGGCTTCGAGCTGGCTGGTCAGCGTCGCCATGCGATGGCCCTGCGCGGTGGCATCGTCGCGGCGGTCGGCCAGTTCGTCGCGCGCTTCGGCGAGCACTTCGGCGGCCGTGGCCTGCGCCTCCTGCGCGGCTTTCGCGGCCTCCTGCGCCTGGGTCACGCGCGCTTCTGCGGCCTGCGCTTCTTTCTTCGCCGCTTCGGCAGCCGCCGCGGCGTCGCGCCAGCGGGCGAAGACCAGCCGGGCTTCGGCGAGCCGGATCTGGTCGGACAGCGACTTGTAGCGTTCGGCGGCGCGCGCCTGCCGGCGCAGCGTCGCCACCTGCTTGTCGAGCCCGGCCATGATGTCGTCGAGCCGGGCGAGATTGGCCTCGGTCGCGCGCAGCTTCTGTTCGGCGTCCTTGCGGCGTACGTGCAGACCGGCGATGCCCGCCGCCTCTTCCAGCATCTGGCGGCGCTCGGCGGGCTTGGCGGCAATGACCGCGGCGATACGGCCCTGGCTGACGAGGGCGGGGCTGTGCGCGCCGGTGGCGGCATCGGCGAAGATCAGCGCCACGTCCTTGGCGCGCACGTCGCGGCCGTTGACGCGATAGGCACTGCCGGCGCCGCGCTCGATGCGGCGCACGACTTCGAGTTCCTCCCGCACGCCGTCGTCACGCGGCGCGGTCTCGGCTTGCAGGACGACTTCGGCAAAGGCGCGCTGCGGGCGATTGGCGGTGCCGGCGAAGATCACGTCTTCCATGCCGCCGCCGCGCATGGACTTGGGCGAGCTTTCGCCCATTACCCAGCGGATCGCTTCGAGCAGGTTGGACTTGCCGCAGCCGTTGGGGCCGACGACGCCGGTCAGGCCGGGTTCGATGCGCAGTTCGGCAGGCTCGACGAAGCTCTTGAATCCACTGAGCTTGAGCCGCCTTATGCGCATCTACGCGCCCTTACTGAAGCCGGCGCATCAGCGCGCGCCTGCCTGCTGCAGCTTGGCTTCCAGTTCCTTCCAGCCCATCGACCCGATCGATGAGCCGTTGATGATGAAGGTCGGGGTGCCGGTCACATTGAACTCGTCGGACGCCTTCTGGGTCTGGTCGGCGAGCGCCTTGGCCTTGGCGGTGTCGGCCAGGCAGGCCTTCGCCTGATCGCGGGCAATGCCGCGCGAGGAGAAGAAGTTCACCATGCCCGAAGCGTCGGCGATGGCCGCGATCTGCTGTTCCTTGGGCAGTTCGCCGATCGCCTGCAGTTTCTGATCGCCGAGGGCCTGCACGTTCTCGAACATGTTCGGCTGCCATGCCCAGAACTGCTCGCTGAGCGGGATTACCGCCTCGGTCGAACCGCAAGTGGTGAGCAGCGAAGCGGGTACGTCGAAGGGGTTGAGCATGAAGTAGCGCAGCTCATAGCTGACGCGGCCGCTGGCGACGTAGTCGTCGCGCATCGGCTCGGAGCTTTCCTTCGAGAATTCGGCGCAGTGCGAGCAGCTCAGCGCGGCATATTCGATCAGCTTGATCGGTGCTTCGGGATTGCCCATGCGATAGCCGCCTTCGGGCGTCTTCTCGATCATGTCCTGCCAGGCCTTTCCGGCCGGCGGGGCGATCCTGGCGATGGGTTCGCTCGACGAGGGCGCGCCGTCCTCTGCCTTCTTGTCGCAGGCAGCAAGGCCGAGCGCGAGAGGCGCGGCAAGGGCGCCGAACACGATCTGGCGGAAACGGTTGCGGGTCATTGTGGCGAATCCTTTGCAAAGACGGGAAAATGGCTAGCCGATAGGACTGGCGGAACAAAGCGCGGGCCGGGCTTGCGGAGATTCTCTCCACAGCTTGTCCGCAGATTTCGGGGCTTCAGACGGTTCCGTCGCGTTCGTCGGCAAGGGCGCTGGTGATTGCGGTGGAAACCCCGGTCCAGTCGTGAACGTCGGTCAGGACCTTGCCGTTGAGCGTGAAGCTGGGTGTGCTCTTCAGGCCGAGCTTGGCGATCTCCGCCTGCTGGTTGCTCAGCTTTTCGAGCATGGCCTTGTCGGCAAGGCAGGCATCGGTCTGGGCGCGGTCGATACCCCAGCCCGACATAATCTTGTAGAGGTCGAGGTCGGAGGCCATTGCCCGCATGCGGTCGATCATCGGCCCCTGATACCAGCGCTGCTGCTGCGATTTGGTCGCGTCTATCGCCTTTTGCAGCCAGGTGTCCTGGGTGGCGAAGAAGGCGTTATGGCGCACGAAAAAGCGTTTGGGATCGCCGCAATTGGCAAGCATGGCCACGGTGAGGTCGACGGGATTGCGCAGCAGGTTGGTGACCGTCACCTGCACCTTGCCCTTGGGCACCACGGTCAGGCGCAGCACCGGGTCGGACTGCTGCTGGTAATGCGCGCAGTGCGGGCAGGTATAGCTGACGTACTCGGTGAGCTTTACCGGGGCATCGGGATTGCCGAAGCGGTGGCTGCCGTCGGCGGTCATTTCGATCCGGCTGTTCCAGTTGGTCGAGGCCTTTTCCAGGCTCTTGCTGGTCTTGGCCGAGGCCGAGACGCAGGTCATCGCACCGGCCGCGAGTACCATGGCACCCAGGGCGGTCTTCATTCCGGCAAGTTTCATTACTGCTCTTCCTGACTATCCTTGGCGCTCATGCTGCGCGCCAGCGACTCAAGGACCGCGCGAAGCTCGGGATCGCCCACGTCGCGCAGCGATTCCCCCAGTTCGAGCGGAACGGGCCGCAGCGAGGGTGCGGCAGCCTGCGGCTTTGAAGCAGGCGGCGCCTTAACCTCACCTTGCCGGATCTTCACTTTGCCCACGGCATTGTAGCCGAAGAAGCGGTTCACCCGGTCGATGATCTCGGGGATCACGTGCTGGATCATCGGCGCATGGGCCGGCACGACGACGAGCTGGAGAATGCCGTCGCTCTTCTCGCCGGGCGGGAAGCGGATCGATTCGGGCGTGCACACGCGCGCATGCCGGGCGCCGACGATCTCCGGCCAGCGCGATACCACGCTCGATTGCACGAAGCCGAAACGCCGGAATGCCGTACGGCCGACCTCGGGCATCAGGTCCGAAATCGGGCGCGCCTGCCCGCCGCGCGGACGCTCGTAGGGCTTGGCGCCCCTGGGCCTGGCTTTCGAAGAGCCGGATTGTTTGCGATCGTCCCGTTCCATTGTCGGGGCCGCAATGCCATAGCGGGCGCATGGATGCCAGTTCCGATGCCCTATCGTCCGCCCTGCTCGACTGGTACGATGCCCACGCCCGCGATCTGCCGTGGCGTTCGCCGCCCGGCGCGCCGCCGCCGGATCCCTACCGGGTCTGGCTGTCCGAAGTCATGCTGCAACAGACCACGGTCGCGGCGGTAAAAGCCTATTTCGCCGAGTTCACCCGCCGCTGGCCTACCGTGAAAGCGCTGGCGGCTGCGTCGGACGCGGAAGTCATGGCCGCCTGGGCAGGCCTCGGTTACTACGCCCGCGCCCGCAACCTGCTGGCCTGTGCCCGCGAAGTGGCCGCGCAGGGCGGGACCTTTCCCGATACCGAAGAGGGTCTTCGCGCCCTGCCGGGGCTCGGCGCCTATACTGCCGCCGCTGTGGCGGCCATTGCCTTCGAGCGGAGGGCGGTCGTGGTGGATGCCAATGTCGAGCGGGTCGTCGCGCGGCTTTTCGCGCTGGATACCCCGCTGCCCGGCGGACGCACCGAAATCCGCGAGAAGGCGGACGCGATCACGCCCGAGGCGCGCAGCGGCGACTTTGCGCAGGCGATGATGGACCTTGGCGCGACGGTGTGCACCAGCCGCGCGCCGCGCTGCCTGCTCTGTCCGCTCTCGCCGCATTGCCGGGGACGGGCCACTGGGGAGCCCGAACGCTTTCCGGTCAAGGCACCGAAAAAGGCCAAGCCGGCCCGCAATGGCCGGGCCTTCTGGATCGAACGCGAAGTGGACGGCGAGGGGCATGTCTGGCTGGTCCGTCGCCCCGGCAAGGGCATGCTTGGCGGCATGCGCGCGCTGCCCGACGACGGCTGGAGCGCACGTGCCGACGGATCGGGCGAGGGGCCGCTTGCGGGCCCGTGGGAGAGCGCGGGCATGGTGGGGCATGTCTTCACCCATTTCTCGCTCTCGCTGAACTTGTCGGTTTATCTTGGCAATCAATGCGATAGTCTTGCACAGGAAGCGGGCGAATGGTGGCCGCTGGACCGGATCGAAGACGCCGGCCTGCCCACGCTTTTCGCCAAGGCGGCGCGGCTGGCGCTGGCAGAAACGGGAGAAGAGGCATGATCCGCGATTTGCAGTCTCTGGAAGCGGCGATGGACCGCCGCATGTTGTTGCGCATGGGCGCCTGCGCGGGCCTCGGCGCCGCGCTCATGCCGCGTCTGGCGCTGGCCGCTGCCGATCCCGACCTGCTCCCGCATGTGCGCGCGGTGATCGAGCGCTGGGTTGGGCCGGGCAAGTTTCCCGGCATGGTCGCTTCGCTCGGCGTGCCGGGGCGCGATCCGCAATATGTCGCGCGCGGTTCGGAAGGGTTCAACGATGGCGATGCAGTCACCGCCGACAGCCTCTTTCGCATCTATTCGATGACCAAGCCGGTTACCGGCATGGCGGCGATGCAACTGATCGACGAGGGCAAGCTGGGGCTGGACCAGCCGCTCTACGACATCCTGCCCAAGTACCGCGACATGATGGTGCAGGACACCTACGACGGATCGATCACAGAGCTGCATCCCGCGCCCGGCCCGATCACGATCCGCCAGTTGCTCACGCACACCTCGGGCATCGCCTATTCGATCATCCAGAAGGGCCCTATCGCCAAACTGCTGGAGGAGAAGGGCCTCGTCGCCGGGCAGGTCAGCCGCATGGAAATTCCCGGTCTCTCACGTGGCAAGACGGTCAAGGGACTGGATGTCTTCGCCGACCGTCTCGCCGAAGTGCCCCTGGTCGCTGACCCCGGCACCCGGTGGAGCTATTCGATGGGGCTCGATCTGATGGGCCGGGTGATCGAGGTGGTCTCGGGCAAGAGCTTCGACACGTACCTGCGCGAAACGATCTTCGAACCGGCAGGCATGAGCAGTACCTTCTTTCAGGTCCCGGCGCCCGATGCGAAACGGCTGACCACCAATTATGGCGCAGTGAAAAATGTCCTCGTGCCGATCGATCCGGGCGAGAGCTCGATCTATCTCGACCCGCCGCCGTTCCCTTTCGGCGGGGCAGGGCTGGTGAGTTCGCCGCGCGATTACGACCGCTTCCTGCGCATGCTGGCGCAATATGGCGAGATCGACGGGCAGCGCGTGCTCGGCGAACTCACCGTGCGCACCGGCACGCGCGACCTGCTGCCCCCCGGTCTGGAAATCCCCAAGCTCTTCGGCGGCAGTGCCGGCTTCGGTGCCGGCGGCCGCGTGGGCAGGGGTGCTGAAGCCGGGATCTACGGATGGTCGGGCGCCGCCGGCACCGTGGGCATGGTCGATATGCTCCATTCGCTGCGATCGCAGATATTCGTGCAGTTCATGCCCCCCAATGCCAATGACCTGCTGCCCGAGTTCCAGACGGCCCTGAAGGCCGATGTCATGGCCCTGCTGGAGAAACAGTAACGTGGATGTCGCCGTAGCCCCCATCGCCTTTTCCGGCTCGCACATCGATCGTGCTGATCACATTCGCAACGATCCGGCGGCACTCGACGCACTGCGAACGGCGCAGGCGCGGCTGCTACGCATGGACGGGCTCGATCCGGTTCTGACGGATGACAGCGCGCTTGCCTGGGGTAGCCTTGCCGATGCGTCCGCAGACAGCGAACTGGTGTTTCTCGGCATCGCACAGGGCGTAGACGGCGAGCACGGCTGCTTCGCCGAAGTCCCCGCGACGACGCCTTCCGGCGGACCCCATGCGGGACCGGCGAGCTGGAATGCCATGGTGGTGCTGGAGTCCGGCGAACTGGCGGCCTACGGCACGGCCCGCGCGCTCGTCGGCTGGCACATGCGCCACCGCTTTTGCGCGGTCTGCGGCAGTCCGACGGCGCTGGCCAAGGGCGGCTGGCAGCGCACCTGCTCCAACGCCGCGTGCAAGTCGGAACACTTTCCGCGCGTCGATCCGGTCACGATCATGACGGTCGAATGCGAGGGCAAGCTGCTCCTTGGCCGCCAGCCGCGCTTTGCGCCGGGCCAGTATTCCGCACTCGCCGGCTTCGTCGAGCCGGGCGAGACGATCGAGGAAGCCGTGAAGCGCGAGACTTTCGAGGAAGCCGGGGTGCGCGCTCGCGACGTCGAATACGTGATCAGCCAGCCCTGGCCGTTTCCTTCATCGCTGATGATCGGCTGCCATGCCTACGCAGACGATCCCGCCATCGTCATGGACGAAACCGAGATGGATGATGTGCGCTGGTTTACGCGCGAGGAAGTCACTGACGCGCTTGCGGCAGTCGCGCGGGGCGAACAGGGGAAAGCCTTCGGCGCGCCGCCCAAGGCTGCTGTTGCCCATGCGCTGCTGCGCTGGTGGGCCGATCGTGGCTGACGGCGGGGTTCTTTGGCAGGAGATGCGAACGTGCCGAATGGTATAGACACGGCCGTTGCCGCCGGGGTTCTCGAAATCCGGATCGACCGGCCCGAGAAGAAGAACGCGCTGACATCGGCGATGTACAGCGCGATGACCGCGGCGCTCCGGGACGCTTCCGAGGCACCGGAAATTGGCGTCGTCCTGATCTCCGGTTGCGGCGATGCGTTCTGTGCGGGCAACGATCTTGCCGACTTCATGGCCGGGCCAGAGAGCGCGGAAGCGGCTTTCGAATTCATTCGCACCATCGCCGCGTTCGACAAGCCGGTGGTCGCAGCCGTGCAGGGACTGGCGGTGGGTGTCGGCACCACGATGCTGTTCCACTGCGATCTCGTCTATGCAGCGGCTGATGCGCGCTTCGTCATGCCGTTCGTCGATCTTGGCCTCGTCCCCGAGGCCGCTTCGAGCCTGCTGGCGCCTGCCATTCTCGGTCATGCTCGTGCTGCCGCGATGCTGTTGCTGGGCGAGCCGATGCTTGCGCAGGATGCCCGGCAGGCCGGATTGTTGACCGCCATCGTCCCCGCCGAGGATTTGCTGGCGCATGCGCGCGGCAAGGCAGCGGCGCTGATGGCAAAGCCACCTCAGGCCCTGCAGGCCACACGGCGGCTGATGAAGGGCGATCCCGCGGCGATCGCAGCGCGGATGGACGAGGAAGCGCGGATCTTCCGGGAAGCGATGGCCTCGCCCGAAGCGCGCGAGGCCTTCTCGGCCTTCTTCGAAAAGCGGCGAGCAGTGTTTCGTCGTGTGGGCGATGCAGGCTGAACCAGCCTAGACCAGCCCCAGCTTCATCAGTTCGCGCGCCAGCTTGGGCGGCATGATGTCGCCGCTGCTTTCGCCGTCGCCAAGGTCGCGCGGGGCGTCTTCGTCCTTGAGGTAGCGCCAGCCTTGATGCGCGCGCTTGGGCTTGGTGACGACGGGGATCAGCTTGGGCGCCAGGCGGATATGCCAGCGGCCGTCGCTCTCCCGCTGCTCGAAGCCGAGGATGGGCGAGCGGCCGATGAGCGCATGCTCGAAGATCCAGTAGAGCGAACCGCCGACCATCTCCTCGTGCCGCTTGGGCAGGTAGCGGGTGGTCAGGCGCGCCTCGTCCGGATGGCTCTCAAGCCATGCACGCAGCGAGGCGGGGCTCTCGGCGGAAAAGGCGATCTTCGTCATGTGCAGCGGCATGAGGGGAAGATAGGGAGTGGAGGCGTTTCAGGCCAGTGGCTGTGCATGTTCGCCGGCTATCTCTTCGTCATTGCGAGGCCCGCAGGGCCGCGGCAATCCAGAGCGCAGTGGCGCCGCCCTGGATTGCTTCGCTTCGCTCGCAATGACGAAAGGGATAGTGTTCAGGCCAGTCCGGTTAGCACCGCGAGGCCAAGAAACGAGAAGAAGCCCATCGTATCCGTTGCCGTGGTCACGAAGACGGCGGACGAGACGGCCGGGTCGACCTTGAAGCGGGTCAGTGTGACGGGCACGAGAATGCCCGCGAGCCCCGCGACGAGGTTGTTCACCACCATGGCCGTGGCAATGACCGCGCCCAGCAGGGCGTTGCCGAACAGCACGCCGGTGCCTACCCCGATCAGCGCGCCGAGTGCCGTACCGTTGGCGAGAGCGATCCGGAACTCGCGCATGATCATGCGCCAGGTGTTGGTATCGGTGAGCTGATTAGTAGCGATGGCGCGCACGACCACGGCGAGGGTCTGGGTGCCGGCGTTGCCACCCATGCCCGAGACAATCGGCATCAATACCGCCAGCAGCGCAAAGCGCGATATCGCGCCCTGGAACAGGCCGACGACCGAGGATGCGATCATTGCAGTGGCGAGGTTCACGCAGAGCCAGGTCAGGCGTGCGCGCACGGTCAGCAGGATCGGCTCGTTGATGTCGCCGTCGCCCGCGCCGGAGAGCAGCAGAGTATCCTCGCCCGCCTCTTCCTGAATGACGTGGACGACGTCATCGACGGTGATCTGGCCGATCAGGCGCCCCGAGGGATCGACCACCGCGGCCGAGATCAGTGCGTATTTCTGGAAGCGCAGCGCGACTTCTTCCTGGTCCATCCCCACCGGAATGATGGTCTGGTCGCGCTTCATCACGTCGTAGAGCGGGATGTTGCGCGGACAGCGCAGGATCCACGAGAGCGCGCAACTGCCGACCGGATGGTGCAGCGCGTCGACGCAGAACACTTCCCAGAACTCGGTGGGCAGTTCGCGGTGTTCGCGCAGGAAATCGATGAGGTCGCCGACGGTCATCGTCTCGGGCACCGCGACCAGTTCGCGGCTCATCAGGCGGCCTGCGGATTCCTCGGGATACGCCAGCGCGGATTCGATGGCAGCCCGGTCTTCCGGTTCCATCTCGGCAAGAACGGCGCGCTGGTCCTCCTCGTCGAGGTCCTCCAGCATCGCGACGGCATCGTCGGTGTCGAGTTGTTCGGCGATACCGGCGACTACATCGGCCGGCAGCGCCTCCACCAGCAGTTCGCGAACCCAGTCGTTGAGTTCGGCGATGACCTCGACGCCCATGAGGTCGCGGATAGAGCTGGCGAGGGTCAGGCGTTCGTGTTCGTCGACCAGTTCGAAAAGGTCGGCGATGTCGGCCGGATGAAGCGGTTCGACGAGATCGTAGACACGGTCGGAATCGTCGTCGTCCAGCGCGTCCTTGACGCTGCGGACGAAGTCCGGCTTGAGGCGGTTTTCCTCGTCCAGGCTTCCGGTTTCGAGCGCGTCTTCCTCCTCGGCTGCCGCCTCGTCTTCCGGCAGGTGTTCCTTGAGGTCCGCTTCGCTCATGAGCGTGGGTCTACGCGCCTATTTCGCAATTGCAACAGGTGGTTTTCCGGGTGCGCTCGGCACGTCCGTGCCGAGCTTGCGGCGCCGGGCTGGCCCGGACAAGGGCGTGACATTGCCGACAGTCATCCTATATCGGGCGCCGAGCCGATCCGCGCCTGCAGTGGGGCGCAGGCAACAGGAGAGTTTACATGGCCGACGAATTTCTGACGCTCACCCTCGACACCGGAGAGACGCAGGGCGACGTGAAGATCAAGCTGCGCTCCGATCTGGCCCCCGGCCACGTCGAGCGGATCAAGGAACTGGCGGGCGAGGGCTTCTACGACGGCGTGAAGTTCCACCGCGTGATCCCCGGTTTCATGGCGCAGGGCGGCTGCCCGCACGGTACCGGCATGGGCGGTTCCGACAAGCCGGATCTCAAGGCCGAATTCAACGCCGAGCCGCACGTGCGCGGCGTCTGCTCGATGGCCCGCACCAGCGCGCCGCACTCGGCCAACAGCCAGTTCTTCATCGTGTTCGACGATGCGACCTTCCTCGACAAGCAGTACACTGTCTGGGGCCAGGTGGTCGAAGGCATGGAACTGGTCGACGCGCTGCCCAAGGGCGAGCCGCCGCGCAATCCGGGCACCATCGTCAAGGCGACCGTTTCGGAAGGCTGAAGCCTTTCCAGCCGAGACACGCAAAGGGCGGTCCTGACGGGGCCGTCCTTTTTCTTGCGCGATCCTCTCTCGATCGCGAGAAACCATCTTATTCGCTTTTCGCCGCTTGCTGCTCTTCCAGTTCCGCTACCGAGATGCCCAGCAGATCGGCGAGCTCCGCCCTTTCCGCATCGCTGAGGTCGGCGTACTTGCGCGGTGGAGGCAGGTCTGCGGTGGCGGTTTTCACCTTCTCCACGATGGCGGGCATCTGCTTCATCATCTTCGGCATGAAGGCCTGCATCTTGTCCATGACCTTGGGCGACATCATGATCATGTAGGAATCGGCCGCGTACTCGCTGCCCGTGGGCGTGGCGAAGAAGGCATTGAGCTCGCCGAGCTGCTTCACGTCGAACTTGGCGGCATAGGCATGGGCGAGGCCGTCGCGGATTTCCGGTTCGAACTCGGTCATCATCGTGGTCATTTCGCCCATCATGGTGTGGGTCGTGAGGGTCATCCGCTCCTTGTAGTGCGGATCGTAGATCGCCATGATTTCGGAAAGCGAGGCTGAACTCAGCTTGCTGGTGTCGACGCCGCCCATGCCGGCCAGATCCTTGATCGGCATCTTGCCGACCGAATCCATCACCGAGTCCATGATCTTGTCCATCGTCGCATTCATGATGCGGGCATAGGTGCCGGCCGGGAAGACGTAGTCGACCGTCTGGCGGGCCGCGGCGAGGCGGGCGGGATCGACCGGGGCTTCGGCCTGCGCGGTGCTGTCGGGCTCCGCGGCCATCGCCGGGCTGGCGCCGAGCATCAGCGCCGAAGCCGAAAGCGCTGCGAGTATCCTGGACATGATGTTCTCTCCTGCAGGGGATCGCCGCGATGCTACGGCAGGGCCCGCGGCAGCGGTACTCTCAATCCATTGTAAATTTGCGACAATCTGAAGCCCGATGACCGGAAGATCAGAGCTGTGCCTGCAGCAGCCACTCGTGGAAAATGCGCACGGGCCGGGTTTCCAGGGCCTTGGGCTTGCAGATGAACCAGTAGCGGTAGGGACTCTCGACATCGATGTCGAACAGCCGGGCAAGCCGGTTGTCGTGGGCGCGACGGAAGTGGTCGTCGTGCATAATCGCGATGCCCAGGCCCTGCGCTGCCGCCTCGAGCACGAGCTGGCCGGAATCGAACTTGTCGACCGACGCGGGTTCGAGATCCGGCATACCGATGGCCTTCTTCCAGGCATCGAGACTGTCGGGCAGGTCCTGATGGATCAGGAAAGTTTGCTTGGACAGGGACTCCTTGTCGGGCACGCCGCCAAGCTCCGCTGCCAGGTCCTGCGAAACGATGCCATAGACCTTATTCTGGTCGAGCTGCACGCGATAGAACGCCGGATCGGGTTCCTTGGTGAGCACGATAGCCGCATCCAACGTGTCGCCCACGCGGTCTTCCGAGTGGGTGGCGGTGTCGATGTCGATATGCAGCCGCGGGTGCAGCTTGCGCAGTTCGGGCAGGCGCGGGAACAGGCGCTGGCCACCGAACAGCGTCGGGACGCCGAGATGCAGGCGCAGCACCTGGCCGCGATCGATCTGCGCTTCCACCGCTTCGGCGAGTTCTTCCAGCTTGGGGCCGATGGCGTTGTAGAAGGCCTGACCCTCGTCGGTCAGCTTCATCGCCTGATGCTGGCGCGTGAACAGACGTTTGCCGGTAAAGTCTTCCAGCGCGGCCACGCGGCGCGAGAGCGCCGAAGGCGACAGCGCCAGCTCGTTGGCAGCAGCCTTGGCCGAACCGAGGCGGACGACGCGCACGAAAGCCTCGAGTGCGCGCAGCGGGGGAAGACGGCGTACAGGCAATGAACTTCTTTTCGTCGGGGTTGCTCAGGATGCAATCTGCAATGCAGATCATGCAACTGTAGCTATTCTTCCCCGTTTTCCAAGACCTCCTGTGGCGGATGCAGCCGCAGACGGGTTACATGCCTTTCATTCCCGTCGATAACTTCGATCTGCCAGCCGCTCTCGTGGGTGAGCACAGTGCCCACTTCCGGGACCTTCTCTGCCAGAACGAAGGTGAGGCCGCCCAGCGTGTCGACCGATTCCTCCACCTCGGCAAGGCGGGGATCTATCCTCTCGGCGATCTCCTCCAGCTCGACGCGGGAATCGGCATCCCACATCCCGCCTTCGAGCGGCACGAGCATCACGTCGGGCGCCTCGTCGTGCTCATCCTCGATCTCGCCGACGATTTCCTCGACGAGGTCCTCGATGGTGATGATCCCGTCGGTGCCGGTATATTCGTCGATCACCACGGCCAGGTGGACGCGCTGGGCCTGCATGTCGGCGAGCACGTCGAGCGCGCCGCGCGACTGCGGCACGTAGAGCGGCTGGCGCAGCAGGTCGCACCAGTCGGTCGGCCGGGTGCCGCGCGCCAGATGCGAGAACACGTCCTTGATGTGGAGCATGCCTTTCACTTCATCGAGCGATTCGCCGTAGACGGGCATGCGGCTGTGGCCGTGTTCGGCAAAGGCCTCGACCACGTCCTCCCACTCGGCGGACGCCGGCAGCGCGATGATCTCGCCGCGCGGAATGGCGACGTCGTCAGCATCGTGCTCGCTGAAGTGCAGCAGGTTGCGCAGCATCTGGCGTTCGAGCGGAGAAAGGTCGCCGTTCGGAAGGCCGTTCGGGTTTTGCTCACCCTCGTGCTCGTTGATGACGCCTTCGATCTGCGCGCGCAGCGACTGATCGACGTCGGACTGGAACATTCGCTTGATTACACGCCAGAGCGCGCCGCTACTGTCCCCTTCTCCCGAGCCGGACTCGGTGTGGCGGCCATTGTCGGCCATCGTCTTTTGGTATCCCCTGAAGTCTAAGATCGGTCCCCATATGGGTCGGCAATGCCCAGAATCGCAAGAGCCTTTGTTTCGAGCGTTTCCATCGCGTCCGCATCGGCATCGGAAATCTCGTGATCGTGCCCGGCCAGATGGAGCAGGCCGTGGACGATCAGATGGGTGGCATGGTCCTGAACGGAAACGCCTTTTTCCGCGGCTTCGCGCGCGCAGGTCTCATGGGCAAGCGCGATGTCGCCGAGCATTTCCGGAGGGCCGTCAGAGGCGAGTTCGAGCAGGTCCTCGCGCTGGAGCATCGGGAAAGAAAGCACGTTGGTCGGCTTGTCCTTCGCCCGCCACTCGCGGTTGAGCGTGTGAACCTCTTCGTCGGACGTGAACAGCACGCTGGCGATCAGGCGTTCGTTGCCGATCTCGGGGGCGACCTGCTGCAGCGCTTCAAGGGCGCGTTCGGCGAGGTCGGCCCAGTCGGTGTCGCCGGGCCAGGGGGCTTCGATGTCGATTTCAAGGGTCATGGCTCTGCTCTATCTTCACGGCAGGATTAAGAGAAGCGGGATCCCCGCCTGCGGGGGGATGACGCGGAGTTAATTGGCAGCGGAATTGCATTCAGCCCAAAATGATCTCGTCGCCCCCGCGAAGGCGGGGGCCCCGCTTCTTGGAACAGCGAAATGGTCAAAGGCGGCTGGGTCTACATGACGAGCGACCGCTATCGCGGCGGCATCTACACCGGTGTAACCGTGCATATTCAACGTCGTATCTGGCAACATCGTGAGGGCACCGGATCGCTGTTCGTCCGCAAGTATGGTTTCACGCGGCTCGTTTACGCCGAACGGTATGATCAGATCGAAGACGCAATCCGGCGTGAGAAGGCCATCAAGAAATGGCGCCGCGATTGGAAAATCAGCCTGATCGAAACGATGAACCCGGAGTGGGAGGATATGTTCGAGCGCCTGGGAGGCGTAATGTAGGCCCAAGAAAAGCGGGCCCTCCGCCTTCGCGGGGGCGACGAGACTTCATTTGGCTTGCCCCGTTGGCGCTCCGAAATTCACGCCATCAGTCGGGCTTCAGCGCTTCCTCGATGTCGACAGCCCATTTCTCGACGAGCATTTCGATTTCGTTCGGGTTGAGAACCCACGTCCGGGTCTTCTGGCCCGGGCGGAAAGCCGGCCGGGTCAACAGGATGCGCGCCTGCTCCTTGGCGAAGGGCTTGAACAGCGAGAAGTGCGTGACGCAGTCGAAGATCGTACCGATGATCGGTGTCTTGCCGTCCAGATCGATCAGCGTCGCGGGCTGATCCCAGGGAATGTTCATCATCAGGCGGACCTATCGCGCCAAGCCCCCGATTGAAAGCATCAACCCGGAAACAGCCGGTTACCCGCCCATCAGGCGATACTACTCCGTCGGCCCCTCATAGGCCTCGACGATCCGCCCCACGATCGGGTGGCGCACCACGTCGGCGGCGGTGAAGCGCGTCACCGCGATGCCTTCCACGCCCTCCAGACGGCCTACTGCATCGGCAAGCCCGGAATGGCGATCGCCGCCGGGGATGTCGACCTGCCGCGGGTCGCCGCAGATCACCATGCGGGAGTTCTGGCCGAAGCGGGTGAGGAACATCTTCATCTGCTCGCGCGTGGTGTTCTGCGCCTCGTCGAGGATGACGAAGGCATCGGCGAGCGTGCGGCCGCGCATGAAGGCGATGGGCGCGATCTCGATCTCGCCGCTCGCGATGCGGCGTTCCACCTGTTCGGGCGGCATGCAGTCGTAGAGCGCGTCGTAGAGCGGGCGCAGGTAAGGGTCGACCTTGTCCTTCATGTCGCCGGGCAGGAAGCCCAGCTTCTCGCCCGCTTCCACCGCCGGGCGCGAGAGGATCAGGCGCTGCACGGAGCCGGTCATCAGCTGGCTTACCGCCTGCGCCACCGCGAGGTAGGTCTTGCCGGTGCCCGCCGGGCCGAGCGCGAAGATCACGTCGGACCTGGCCAGTGCGCGCATATAGTCGATCTGCGTGGCCGAGCGCGGCACGATCGTTTTCTTGCGCGTGCGGATCATGATCGGCGGCGCGCCTTCGTCGCCGGAGATGATGCCTTCTAGGGTGGGTTCGGATGACATGGCGATCAGCGATTCGATAGCGCCCGAGTCGAGATCCTGTCCCTGTTCGAGCCGGTGGTGCATGCCCTTGAGCGTGTCTCGCGCGCGGGCGACGGCGTCTTCGGGGCCTTCGATCTGGATGCGGTTGCCGCGGGCGGCGATGTAGACGCCCAGCCGGTTTTCCACTTGTACGAGATTGGCGTCGAACTGGCCGAACAAGGCCCCCAGCAACGTCGGTTCGTCGAACTCGATTTCGACACGCGCCCGGCGATGGGTCTCGGGGCGGAACTGCGCCGGATCAACGGCACGAGTTGCTTTACGGGCCATGCGCTCCTTTCAAATCGAAGCAGTTGTTCTTGATTCGAAAGATAGGACGCGAATTGGCCTGCGCAAGCCATGTTGCAGCGCGGCGCAGTGGATAACTGTTCTTTTTCCCGGCGCCATTTTCCTTGCCGTTCGGGCGGCAGCGGGCGTAGCCTGTGGCCATGAAGACAAGGCTTTCCATTGCGCTGCCCTTGGCCATGGGCCTCCTGCTGGCCGGGGCGTTGGCCGGCTGCAAGAAGGACGAACCCGAAACAGAGCCTTCCGGCGAACCGTCCGGCCTGTCCTCCGCCCAGTCCGACGAGGCTGTCTTGCAGCAGAGCGTATCGGGCTGGATCACGGCAAACTACGCAGACATGGGCAAGCTGCTCTACGCCAGCGCCGAGAGCGACCTCGACGGCGACGGCACGCCCGAGGTGCTGGCCTATGTCGGCGGTCCGATGATGTGCGGGACGGGAGGCTGCAATCTCGTGGTGCTCAAGCGCGAGGGCGGGGACCTGCGCAAGATCAGCGAACTCAGCGTGGTGCAGTTGCCGGTGGGCGTGCTCGACAGCAAGAGCAACGGCTGGCGCGATCTTGCCGTGACCATTGCCGGCGGCGGCGTGGCGGAGCACACGGTGCGCCTGCAGTTCGACGGCAAGGGCTATCCCCGCAACCCGACGGTCGCTCCGGCGCAGGAGACCGACACGATCGGGACCGTGCTGATCCCGGCCGAGCCGCTCAAGCCCGTCGAATAGCCGCGATCAGGCCGCAGCGGTTTCCAGCAGCCGTGCGGAAATCGAATTGGGGCCTGCCTCGGCCAGTTCGACGCGCACGAGATCGCCGATCTGCGCTTCGCCGGTGAAGTGCACCGACTGCAACCAGGGCGACTTGCCGAGCCATTGGCCCGGATGTTTGCCCTTGCGTTCGACGAGAACCTCGCAGGTCTTGCCGACAGATGCCTTGTTGAATGCCAGCTGGTCGCGGTTGAGCGCGGCCTGGAGTCGCTGCAGGCGCTCGTCCATCACTGCGGCGGCAATCTGGTCGTCCATCGTCGCGGCGGGCGTGCCGGGGCGCGGCGAGTACTTGAAGCTGAAGCACTGGGCATAGCCCACCGCCTCGACCAGCCCCAGCGTATCCTCGAATTCGGCATCGGTTTCGCCGGGGAAGCCGACGATGAAATCGCCCGAAAGCGCGATGTCGGGCCGCACGGCGCGAACCTGTTCGAGGATGCGCAGATAGCTTTCGACCGTGTGACTGCGGTTCATCGCCTTGAGCACGCGGTCATTGCCTGCCTGAACGGGCAAGTGGAGGAAGGGCATCAGCTTGGCAATCTCGCCATGCGCCGCGATCAGCCCCTCGGTCATGTCGTTGGGATGGCTGGTGGTGTAGCGTATGCGGGCCAGGTCGGGGATTTCCGCCAGTTCGCGGATCAGCCCGTCCAGGCCGACCGGCTGGCCCCTGGCATTCTCGCCGGTCCAGGCGTTGACGTTCTGGCCGAGCAGCGTGATCTCGCGGGCGCCGCCATCGACGAGACGCTTGGCCTCCTCGACCAGATCGGCGTGCGGGCGCGAGACTTCGGCGCCGCGGGTATAGGGCACCACGCAATAAGTGCAGAACTTGTCGCAGCCTTCCTGCACGGTGAGGAAGGCGGTCGGGCCCGAGCGGCGGCGCTTGGGCAGCGCGTCGAACTTGGTTTCGGCGGGCATGTCGGTGTCGGTCACGCGCTTGCCGGAAGTGGCTTCGCGCAGCATGTCGGGCAGGCGGTGGTAGGCCTGCGGGCCGACCACCATGGTCACCGCCGGCGCGCGCGCCATGATCTCCTCGCCCTCGGCCTGCGCGACGCAGCCGGCGACGGCGATCAGCGGGCTGGAGCCGTCTTCGCCATCCCAGTCCTTCACGATCCGGCCGATGTCGGAATAGACCTTCTCGGCGGCCTTCTCGCGGATGTGGCAGGTGTTGAGCACGACAAGGTCGGCCTGCTCGCCTTCGGGGGCAGGGGTGATGCCCTGTTCGGCCAGCAGTTCGGCCATGCGATCGCCGTCATAGACGTTCATCTGGCAGCCGAAGCTCTTGACCCGGTAGGTCTTGGGATTCTGGGTAGGACGCATCGCGCGCCCGTACACGCGTTTGCGGGGCTTTTGAAGAGGTGGACGCGGGAGCAGGCCGCGCACCAGGGCGCCGCGCGGGGAAATCCCCGGGCACACGCGGAATTTCCCGGATGCAACCGGATGGGCCGGCTGTGCGTTACTCTAGTTCACAATATGTGATGGAGGAGGCGACACATGGCCAGCCAATGCATTGCTTTTCGCGATTCCAAGGGCGGACTGCACGCGAGTCTCGAAAAAGCCACACTGGAAGATCTTGCCGGCGTACTCGGACGTGTCGGAGAAGAGGGAGGCATGACCGCAGGGGTCGCCAAGCTGATTCTCGAAAAACGCATCGAGATCGAGCGGATCTTTGCCGAACACGACAATCCCACTGCTCCGGCAGCGGGCGTCAAGCCGGCGAGCGCTATCGTGGAGCGTCTGCACGCCATTTGAGGCGTGCCGCATCCGCGACATTCTGGCCGCCGGCGGCCTTCGCGAGGGAAGACCGCCGACGCCGGATGCTTATGCAGCGGCGGGTTTGATCTCGACCAGCGTCACGCCGAAGTGCAGGTCTTCGCCCGCGAGCGGATGATTGCCATCCGCAGTAACCGATTCCTCGCCGACCTCGGTGATGACCAGATCGACCGTAGATCCGTCCTGCTGACGCGCGGAAAGGCCCATGCCGGGCTGCGGCTCGGATTCCTGCGGCAGGTTGGCGCGCGGAATCTGGATGACCATTTCCTCGCGGCGCGGACCGAAGGCATCGGCGGAAGCCACGGTTACCGTCTGTTCGGCGCCCACTTCCATGCCATCGAGAGCGGCTTCGATCTGCGGGAAGATCTGCGCGCCGCCTAGCGTCACCGTCTGTGGGCCGTCCTGCTCGGTATTGCCGACAACGCGGCCGTCGTTCGTGCGCACGACGAAGTCGATCAGCACGGTGTCACCGGTCTTTGCGGTCTGCATAAACAATCCTTTGGGTATTTTTCGTTCCGACGTGCAAACACGCCGCTCGTTCGGCGCCGCACCCGGCACCGGCGTCTCCTGTTCCGTTCAACTTAGGTCCCGAGCGACAAATTGCAACGGAGGGCGAAGGGCCGGATGGTTCAGGCCCCGGCCCAGAGGTGTCTCTTATTCAGTTCGTCTGTGCGCCGCGATGCGTATTTCTGCGATCCGTTCGTCATCATCATCTCTCGACCTACGGGCTTTCGCCGCTCATTTGTGACAGGTCCGCTTGACGGATATACACGCGTTCCCGCAAGGCTTGCCCTTCTTGCATTTCTTTCCGAACCACACGTGACCTCCGGAGAACATAGAACTGCTTGATGTGGTTGCTTTATTAACAGGTGGTCGCCGAGAAGCCCGCGCTGCCTTGGAAACATACTTTGCCGAGATCCAGACGTGCTCAGCGTTCTTGACAACCTGCAGCCATTCACCTGATCGCTTCAGAATTTCCACGCTGTCGCCATTGGCGAAACTTCCCACGACACGTCCATCCATCGATGGCATGCTGCGCGCACGTAGATTTGATGCCGTTACATAAACGCTATCATGGTCATCGTACTTCAGAGCGGCTCCTTGCGGTTCCAATAGCTCCATTTCATCACTTGCCGTAGCGTCAGGGTTTGGAACGCCCCCGCTGCATTGAACCGTAATAAAAGCAGCGAAGACAATAAATATGATGCGGAGGAATAATGATATATTCGCTCCGTTCATTGGTTTTGCCGATCTAAAAATTTCATGATTAACCCCATAAAAAATGGTTGGTTGAGTGACATAATTTGATCTTGTTCTGCACTATTTCCGATAGTGTAGTCCATGTAAGAAATGATTTCCTACATATCATCGGATGAATTATTGTTCAGCATGCCTGAGAGTTGCACAATCCGTGTTTTCCACTCCACAAGGTTACACTTTCGTCACAAGGTGACACCGGAAACGCAAGGTGACACCATTTCCCCTGGACCGTGTCACGCGTGTCAACCGGACCTGTCACCTTGCACTGATCCGGGCGTTGCACCCGCCCTGTTCCCCTTTTCCTGCACATCGGCTATCCGCGCGCCATTATGAGTGAGAACCAGACGCTTTACGCCGCCTTTGCAGGCCACCTTTCCGCCGCGCTCGATGCGCTGGAAGTAGCGGGCACGCTGCCGGGCGGCCTGAAGCGAAGCGCGGTCACGGTCGAGCCGCCGCGCGATCCCAGCCATGGTGATCTGGCGACCAATGCGGCGATGGTGCTGGCCAAGCCCGCCGGCATGAAGCCGCGCGATCTGGCCGAGGCGCTGGTTGCCGAACTGACCAGGATCGAGGACGTTACCTCCGCCGAGATCGCCGGACCGGGCTTCATCAACATGCGGCTTGCGCCTTCGGCCTGGCTGGCCGAACTGCGCGCGATTGCCGCGCTCGGTGCCGACTACGGCCGCTCCGACATGGGCGGCGGCAAGACGGTGAACGTCGAATACGTCTCCGCCAATCCCACCGGGCCGATGCACATGGGCCACTGCCGCGGCGCGGTCGTCGGCGATGCGCTGGCGACGCTGCTCGAATATGCCGGGCACAAGGTCACCCGCGAATACTACGTCAACGATGCCGGCGCGCAGGTGCAGGTGCTCGCCCGCTCGGTTCACCTGCGCTACCGCGAGGCGCTGGGTGAGGACATCGGCGCCATCCCCGAGGGGTTCTATCCCGGCGATTACCTCGTGCCGGTCGGCAAGGCGCTCGCCGATGAGTTCGGCGACACGTACGCCAAGGCGCCCGAATCGGAATGGCTGGTGCTGTTCCGCGACAAGGCGGTCGCGGCGATGATGGACATGATCCGCGCCGACCTCGCGCTGCTGGGCATCGAGCACGAGGTGTTCTCGTCCGAAGCCGAACTGCAGGCCTCCGGCAAGCCGGACGAGGCCGAGGCGTGGCTGCGCTCGAAGGGTCTCGTCTACGACGGTGTGCTCGAAGCGCCCAAGGGCAAGACGCCCGAGGACTGGGAGCCGGTCGAACTGCCGCTGTTCAAGTCGACCCAGTTCGGCGACGATCAGGATCGCCCGATCAAGAAGAGCGACGGTAGCTGGACCTACTTCGGCGCCGACCTCGCCTATCACTACCAGAAGGCGCAGGAAGCCGACGCGCTGGTGGACATCTGGGGCGCGGACCACGCCGGTACCGTCAAGCGCATCAAGGCCGCTGTGGCCGCGATGACCGGCGTTGATGGCGAGCCCACGCCGTTCGAAGTGAAGCTGGTCCAGATGGTCCAGCTCCTCAAGGGCGGTCAGCCGTTCAAGATGTCCAAGCGCGCGGGCAACTTCGTGACGCTGGCCGACGTCGTCGAGATGGTCGGCAAGGACGTGGTGCGTTTCACCATGCTCACCCGCAAGCCCGACGCGCAGATGGACTTCGACTTCGACAAGGTGGTCGAGGCGAGCAAGGACAATCCAGTCTTCTACGTCCAGTACTGCCACGCCCGGGTCCATTCGACGCTGCGCAAGGCGGCGGCGGATGGCTTTGGGCCTTCCGATGCGCACCTCGATCTGCTGGGCGAGGAGGAGCTGGACCTGATCAAACTGGCCGCGCAGTTCCCGCGCGTGATCGAAGCTGCCGCCGCGGCGCGCGAGCCGCATCGCATGGCCTTCTTCCTCCACGATCTTGCCGCTGCCTTCCACGGCTACTGGAATTTGGGCAATGACCGGGTGGAAAAGCGGTTTATTAACCATGACGACGCTAACCTGACGGGCGCGCGGCTTTTTCTGGCCGTGCAAATGGGTCAACTGGTACGCAACGGGCTGGCGCTTCTCGGCGTCGAGGCTGTGGAGGAAATGTAGGTTATGGGGATCGCGGACACGGGCTCGAACACGGGCCGCGACGGGGACCACGAGGAACCCGATTTCGCGGGTCAGGAGCGCCCCGAGGGCGACACGCAGGACCTTTCCGGCGACTCTGCGGAACAGTTCCAGTCCTCGGAGCAGCTTGAACTCGGGGACGATGACGTCCGCCTCCCATGGCTTGAGGGCGACGATGACGAGTACGAGGACGAAGGCGGTCCGGGCATCGGGCAGGGCCTGCTGCTCGTACTGCTCGGCCTTGTCGCTATCGGCGTGATCGTCGGCGGCCTGTTCTGGATGATGGGCGACAAGCCCAAGGACCGCGTCGCCGATGGCGGGGTGATCTCCGCGCCCAAGGAACCCTACAAGACCAGGCCGGAAAATCCCGGCGGCGAAGTCGTCGAAGGAACCGGCGATACCAGCTTTGCCGTCGCCGAGGGCCAGTCGCGTCCGCCGCAGATCGAGGACAACGGCGAAGGCGCCAAGCCCGGTTTCGACTCGGTCGGCACGCCCGACCCCGAACCGTCGCAGGCGTCCGAGCCCGAAGGCGTGGGCGTGCAGGTCGGTGCCTATACCTCGCAGGCGTCCGCAGAGGCTGGCTGGGCCGCGCTCAAGTCGCAGTACCCCGCGCTGGCCGACATGTCGCACCGCGTGCTCCAGGGGCAGGCGGATATTGGCACCGTCTATCGCCTGCAGGCGGTTCCGGGCAGCCTCTCGGCCGCTCGCTCGCTGTGCAAGGGCATGAAGTCCGCCGGTCTCGCCTGCCAGGTAAAGGACTGATCCCCACCGGCGCGCGGGAGCTTTCCGCCGCCGGCAGTTTTGCACATTCCGCGCGGTGCGTTTTCTTGCAGAACCCGCGCTTTTCTGCGACGAAATCGCGATGGTACCCGCGATATTCGGCCTTGCCGGCCTGACCCTGACGGACGATGAGCGCGCTTTCTTCCGTGATGCCGATCCGGCGGGCTACATCCTGTTCGGCCGCAACGTTGAAAGCCGCGAGCAGCTTCGCGCTCTGACCGACGAACTCAAGGCGATCCACGGGCGCGACCGGCTCTATATCTGCATCGATCAGGAAGGCGGCCGCGTCGCCCGGATGAAGCCGCCGGTCTGGCCGGCCTATCCGGCGGGCGAAGCGTTCGACCGGCTCTACGACCGCGCCCCGGCTTCCGCGATCGAGGCCGTGCGCGCCAATGCCGAGGCGCTGGGACTGGACCTGGCCGAAGCGGGGATTACCGCGGACTGTTATCCCTCGCTCGACGTGCGCCAGCCGGGCGCTCACGACGTCATCGGCGACCGGGCCTTCGGTGCCGAGCCGATGCGCGTCGCCGCGCTGGGCCGCGCGGCGCTGGCGGGACTGGCGAAGGCCGGTGTGGTCGGTTGCATCAAGCACATCCCGGGACACGGCCGCGCCATGGCCGACAGCCACAAGGAACTGCCGACCGTCGACGCGAGCGCGGAGGACCTGGAAACCGACCTTGCCCCCTTCCGCGCCCTGTCCGATGCCCCCGTCGGCATGACCGCACATGTGCGCTATACCGCGTGGGATGCGGATTTGCCGGGCACCCTCTCGCCCTTCGTGGTGAGCGAGATCATCCGCAAGCGCATCGGTTTCGGCGGCCTGCTGCTGACCGACGATCTGGACATGGAAGCCCTTGATGGCACCGTGCCCGAGCGGGCCGAGCGGGCGATTGCCGCCGGTTGCGACATCGCGCTCAACTGCTGGGCGAAGATGGACGACATGGTCGGCATCGCCCAGCGCCTTCCCGCGATGTCGGATGAGACGGCGCAGCGGCTGGAACGAGCACTGGCTTCGGTCGAAAGTGGTTCGAAGGAACTGCATGCCGATCTCGTCGCCCGGCGCGATGCCTTGCTGGCGCAGACGGTGGCCTGAGCGATGGACCACGGCGATCTTCCCGAAGGCGCCGCTAATCCGCTCGATGCGGCCGAAGGCGACTGGGACGGCCCCGCGGCTGCCGAGGAACGCCAGGAAGCGCTCTATCTCGAGATCGACGGCTGGGAAGGACCGCTCGACCTGCTGCTCGATCTGGCGCGGCGGCAGAAAGTGGACTTGCGCACGATCTCGATCCTCGAACTGGTCGACCAGTACCTGACCTATATCGAGGAGGCCGAGGCGCTGCGGCTGGAACTGGCGGCGGACTACCTCGTGATGGCCGCCTGGCTCGCCTATCTCAAATCGGCGCTGCTGCTGCCCAAGGACGAGCAGGAAGATCCCAGTCCCGAAGAGCTGGCGCTGCGTCTGCAACTGCGCCTTCAGCGGTTGGGCGCCATGCGCGAGGCGGCGGCGCGGCTGATGGGCCGCGACCGGCTGGGCCGCGATGTCTTCCTGCGCGGCGCGCCGGAAGGGCTGCGCGTCGATCGCAAGAACCGCTGGCAATGTGAATGGTTCGATCTCATCCGCGCCTATGGCGATGTGAAGATCCGCAACGAGCCGGTCGTCCACATGGTGCGCGAGCGCATGGTGATGACGCTCGACAGCGCGATCCAGCGCGTGTCGTCGATGCTCGGCGTGGCCATCGACTGGATGGACCTGCGCGACTTCCTGCCGCCGGCCCATGACAACTGGGCAAATCCGAAGCTGCGCCGCTCCGCGCTGGCGTCCAGCTTCGTCGCGGTGCTTGAGCTGGCCCGGACCGGAAAGGCCGAGATCGCGCAGGAAGAGACCTTCGGACCGCTGCGCCTGAAGGCGGCCAAGCCGTGACGTCCGATATCCGCCCTTCGACAAGCTCGGGACGAGCGGACGAAAGCGTTGGTCGAGACACCGCTCAGGCTGAGCCTGTCGAAGTCCCGGACGATCTGGTCCGCGCGGTCGAGGCCACGCTCTTCGCTGCCGAGCAGCCGATGACAGTGGATCAGATTTCGACGCATCTCGGGCAGGCCAATGTGCGCCCGGCGCTGGCAGAGTTGCAGCTGCACTATGCGCAGCGCGGCATCCGTCTCGTCGAGCGCGGCAAGCGCTGGCATTTCGAGACTGCTCCCGATCTTGCCCACCTGCTGCGCCGCGAGAAGGAAGAACTGCGCCGTCTCAGCCGTGCCGCGACCGAGGTCTTGGCCATCGTCGCCTATCACGAACCCGTCAGCCGCGCCGAGATCGAGGCGATTCGCGGCGTGCAGACCGCGAAGGGCACACTGGATGTGCTGATGGAAGCGGGCTGGGTGCGCGTTGCCGGCCGCCGCGAAGTGCCCGGCCGCCCAGTCATCTATGCGACCACGCCCGAGTTCCTGGCGCATTTCGGTCTCAATTCGCTGCGCGAGCTTCCGGGAATCGACGAACTGCGTGCTGCCGGTCTGCTCGATCCGGTCGACGACGAGATGATCGAGTCCGCGCTCAGCCCCGGAAATACGCCGGAAGAGAACGAAGATGACGACGGTGCGACCGGACAGGGTCAGAACCATGACGGGCTTTCAACTTAGCGGGAAAGCTCCTAGATGGGCCGGGTAGCGTCTGGAATCGGCGCACCGCATTGGAGTATTTTAGCTATGGGTAGCTTCTCGATATGGCACTGGCTGATCGTTCTGGTGATCGTCCTCGTGCTGTTCGGACGCGGCCGCGTGTCGGAAATCATGGGTGACTTCGGCAAGGGCATCAAGAGCTTCAAGGATGGCATGAACGAGGACGAGAAGAAGGCCTCGGACAAGGACGCCACCCCGCCCGCGCAGATCACCTCGCAGCAGCAGGGCGATCCCAGCCCGACGCCCAGCGAGACCAAGAACGGTCAGGCCTGAGCCTAACGCTGGACACGGCAAGGTCGCACACCGGCGATGTTTGACATCGGCGCATCCGAACTCCTAATGGTCGTCATTGTGGCGGTCGTCGTCATCGGCCCCAAGGACATGCCGCTGGCGATGCGCACGGCTGGCCGCTGGATCGGCAAGATGCGCAAGATTTCCGGTCACTTCCGATCCGGTATCGACGCCATGGTGCGCGAGGCCGAGCTGGAGGAAATGGAACAGAAGTGGCGTGAGCAGAACGAGGCGATCATGAAATCGACCCCGCAGCTCCCCACGGCCGAGGACATGCAGGCGCCGTCCACGCCCGCGAAGCCGGTAGTGCAGGCCGCGCCGCCCAAGGACGAAGAGCCTTCGCCGGAGCCGGCTCCCGAAATGGAGCCGTCGAACCGGAAGGACAAATCCGCCAGTGATCCGGAGCAGGCGGAATTCCATCTTCCGCCTCCGCCGCCCTGATCGGTCCCGCCATGGCATTTCGCATCCCCGATATCGACGAATCTCAGGCGCCGCTGCTCGACCATCTGATCGAGCTGCGCACGCGCCTCATGCGCGCATTCCTGGCCTTCGCGGTGGCTTTTGGCATTTGCTTCTATTTCGCCAGCGACATCTTCAGTTTTCTGGTTCGCCCGCTGACCCATGCCTTTCCCGAAGGACAGGGCAAGCTGATCTACACCAAGCTCTACGAAGCGTTCTTCGTCGAAGTGAAAGTCGCGCTTTTCGCGGCCTTCTTCGTAAGTTTTCCGGTGATCGCCAACCAGATCTGGGCGTTCGTGGCGCCGGGGCTCTACGCGAAGGAAAAGAAGGCATTCCTGCCCTTCCTGGTCGCCACCCCGGTGCTGTTCACCATGGGTGCGGCGCTGGCCTACTACGTGGTCATGCCCACGGCCTTTCACTTTTTCCTTGGCTTTCAGGGCGACAAGGGCGGTCTCAAGCTCGAGGCTCTGCCGGGTACGGGCGATTACCTTTCGCTGGTCATGCAGTTCATTCTGGCTTTCGGCATCAGCTTCCTTTTGCCGGTGCTGCTGATGCTCCTGAACCGCGCGGGTATTGTGACACGCGCGCAAGTTGCCGGTGCGCGGCGCTACGCCATCGTCGGCATCTTCGTGGTCGCGGCTATCGCGACCCCGCCCGACGTTATTTCGCAGCTCATGCTGGCGTTGCCGCTGATGGCGTTGTTCGAAGGCACGCTGCTGGTGATGCGCTTCACCGAACGCCGCGATGCCCGAGAGAAGGCGCCCGATGAACAGGCCGCGAGCGCTACGGCTGAGTGATCGGATAGGGCTGTTTTGCCCTCCCGCGAGCGGGAGGGCCGCGCGACTTGGTTAGCCGTCAGGCGAACATAGTCACAGCTGGGCGGGCCTCGCCGTGCGATGCTACCGCCCCTCCGCTGCAACCTCTTCAGCAACCTGATCCTTCGCTGCCGACCACGCGAGCCGGCCGCCGATCCACGTTTCCAGAACCTTGGTCTTGCGGATCTGCTGCGGCGTGGCCAGCGTCGGATCGGTGTCGACGAAGAGGAAATCGGCATCGTAGCCCTCGGCTATACGGCCCAGCTTGTCTTCGGCGAACATCGCGTAGGCTGCGCCGGTCGTATAGGCCTCCAGCGCGGCTTCGCGGCTGAGCGCTTCCTGCGGCTGCCATCCGCCGAAAGGCTCGCCGTCGGCGCCCTGCCGGGTAATGGCAACGGCAAGGCCCTGGAAGGGATGGGCGGGCTCTACCGGCGTGTCAGACCCGAAAGCCAGCGTCGCACCGGCCGCTTCCATCGATTTCCATGCGTAAGCACCAGCAAGCCTGTCCGGCCCCAGCCGGGCTTCGGCCATCACGCGGTCGGAGGCCTCGTGCTGCGGCTGCATCGAGGCGATCACACCGTGTTCGCCGAAGCGCGGGATATCGGCGGGATCGACGATCTGGGCATGTTCGATGCGCCAGCGGCGGTCGCCCTTGTAGGTCGCGGTCAGCTCGTCGATGGCATCGAGCACGGTCTTATTGGCCTCGTCGCCGATGGCGTGGACCGCGACCTGGAAATTGTCGATCGCCGCCCGGCTCATCAGGTTGCCGAGCTGCGTCTGGCTCATCTGCGGCAGGCCGCTCGTCTCGGGATCGTCGGCGTAGGGGGCCTTGAGCCAGGCCCCGCGCGATCCGAGGGCGCCGTCGAGGTAGAGCTTCAGCCCGTTCATCTTGAGCCGGTCGTCATAGAGCCACGGCGTCGGGCCGGGGCCGCCGATCAGGCTCATGGCGTCTATACCGGCGGCATAGGAGATGATGCGCACACGCAGATGGCCAAGATCGGCCGCGCGGCGAAAGGCCTGCCAGTCCTCGATGGTCGTGCCCATGTCGGCAATCGCGGTAACGCCCTGCGAAAGCATCGCCAGTTGCGCCTCGGCCAGCGCCGTGTCGCGGTCCTCGGGACGGGGTTTCGGCACTTTCGCGTCGATGAGCGCGGTCGCGGCATCGATGAAGACGCCTGCCGGTGCTTTACCGCCAGCAACGCGCCGGATTTCGCCGCCTGCCGGGTCGGGGGTCTTGGCGGTGATGTTGGCTGCGGCCATGGCCGCGCTGTTGGCCCAGCCGGCATGCCCGTCGACGCGTGTAAGCCATGCGGGCTTGCCGCCGGTCACCGCGTCGAGTTCAGCTGCAGTGGGCATACGGTCGAGGCCCCAGACCACTTGATTCCAGCCGGTGCCGAGGATCCACGGCAAGTCGGGGTGCGCTGCGGTCCACGCGGCGATACGCGACAGCGCCTCATCGAGCGACTTCGCCATCGACAGGTCGAGCGTCATCCGCGCGAACCCCGTCGCCATGACGTGGCCGTGCGCGTCGATCATGCCCGGCATGACGATGCGGCCCTTGCCGTCGAGCCTGTACTGGACCCGTTCGGGGCGCTCGTCGCCGGAATGATAGATCTGCTTCACCCGGCCGTCGGGGCCGATCAGGAAGCCATCGAAGCGGTCGATTCCGCCGTTGCCGTCGGGGGTCAGGCCCTCGACGTTGTCGATCAGGGTTCCGGCGACCGGCGGTTCGGGTTCGGCGTTCTTTTTCTTCCTTGCCGCCGCCGGTGAAGCGATCAGCGCACAGATCAGTGCGGCAGCGATAGCCGCCCGTTTCGTGAAACTCACTTCTTGCCCTTCTTCGGCAGCCGCTTGATGATGGCGCTGGTGTCGAGGCGTCCGCCGCCCATGGCCTGAATTTCCGCGAAGAACTGGTCGATCAGCGCCGCCACCGGCAGCGACACGCCGAGCCCGCGGCCTTCCTCGAGACTGAGGCCGAGGTCCTTGCGCATCCAGTCTATGGCAAAGCCGAAGTCGAAGGCGTCGTCGTCCATCGTCTTCCAGCGGTTGTCCATCTGCCAGGACTGCGCCGCGCCGCCGGAGATCGCCTCGTAGACCTTGTCCATGTCGAGGTGCGAGGCCTGCGCGAAGCGGACCGCCTCGGCGAGAGCGGCGACATTGCCGGCGATGCAGATCTGGTTCGCCATCTTGGCAATCTGCCCGGATCCTGCCTTGCCGACGTGGACGATGCGCTGCGAGTAGGCCTCCATCACCGGGCGGGCCGCCTCGATGGCATCCTTGCGCCCGCCGCACATCAGCGTGAGCGTGCCTTTCTCGGCGCCGATCTGCGATCCTGTCATCGGGGCATCGACACAGTGGATCTGCAGGTCGCGGGCTTCCACCGAGATCTGGCGGGCGATCCGCGCCGAGACCGTCGTGTGATCGATGAACACGCCGCCCTTCTTGAGCATCCGGAACACGCCATTGGGGCCAAGCACGACATCGGCGAGATCGTCGTCGTTGCCCACGCAGGTGATGACGACATCCGCATCCTGCGCCGCATGGGCGGGATTGGCGGCGATGCGATGGGCAAGGTCTGGATTTTCCTCGGTCCACTTGCGCGCTCTTTCGGGCGAGCGGTTGTGGATCGTCAGTTCGTGCCCGGCTTCGGCGATGTGCCGCGCGATCGCGCCGCCCATCACCCCGAGGCCGATCAGGGATACCTTGCGAGGTTCGCTGGTGCTCTGGCTCATGTGAGGCCTTCTACCCTGTTTTATGGGAAAGCAAACAGCCAGAAGCGGACAGTGCTCAGCCGTCCGGCCCGAGTTCGCTTTCAATTCCTCGCGGTTTCCGGTAGGCGCGCCTGCCTATGGAACAGCCAGTGCTCAAGATCGCTCCCGGGGCCGAAGACGCCCCGCTGACCGCCGCCGACGTACGCGCCGCGGCCGAGCGGATTAAGGGCTCGGTGGTTCGCACGCCCACCCAGTACAGCTCGACGCTGAGCGCGATCACCGGCGCCGAGGTCTGGCTCAAGTTCGAGAATCTGCAGTTCACCGCCGCCTACAAGGAACGCGGCGCGCTCAATGCGCTGCTCCAGCTCGACGAGGAGCGCAAGAAGCGCGGCGTGATCGCAGCGTCGGCCGGCAACCACGCGCAGGGACTGAGCTATCACGGCACGCGCCTGGGTGTACCGGTGACGATCGTCATGCCCAAGACCACGCCGACGGTGAAGGTCATGCAGACCGAGAGCGTGGGCGGCAAGGTCGTGCTGGAGGGCGAAAGCTTCGACGATGCTTACGCTCACGCGCGCAAGCTCGAAGAGGAACTGGGCCTTACATTCGTCCATCCCTTCGATGACCGTTTTGTCGCTGCCGGGCAGGGCACGGTTGCCATCGAGATGCTCGAGGACGTGCCGGAACTCGACACCCTGATCCTGCCCGTGGGCGGCGGCGGTCTCGGCTCGGGCATGAGTACGGTCGCGCGTGACATCAACCCGGATATCCGGCTGGTTGGCGTGGAGGCGCTGCTCTATCCCTCGATGTACAACCTGCTCAAGGGTACGAACCTGCCGATCGGCGGCGACACGCTGGCTGAAGGCATTGCGGTCTTTTCGCCGGGCAAGCTGACCTCGCGAGTCCTGCGCAAGTATCTCGACGAGTTCCTGCTGGTCAGCGAACCGAAGATCGAAAGCGCGCTGGCGCTGCTGCTCCAGATCGAGAAGACGCTGGTCGAGGGCGCCGGTGCGACCGGTCTTGCCGCACTGATGGACAACCGCGACATGTTCGTGGGCCGCAAGGTGGGCATCGTGCTGTCTGGCGGCAATATCGATACTCGCCTGCTGGCCAACGTGCTGCTGCGCGACCTCGCCCGCTCGGGCCGTCTTGCTCGCCTGCGCATCGGTCTGCAGGACCGCGCCGGCGCCTTGTTCAAGGTGGCCAAAGTGTTTCACGAGCACAATGTGAACATCATCGAGGTGTTCCATCAGCGGATCTTCACCCACCTTCCGGCCAAGGGCCTCGTCACGGAAATCGAGTGCGAGGCGCGCGATGCGGAACAGCTTGCCGCGCTGGTCGCCGCCCTGCGCCGCGAGGGCTATGAAGTGAAGCAGGTCGAAACCGACTGATCGCAATTGTGCTGCGCGCGCCGCGTCTTAGCGGGGACGATGGCCGGCGACAGTGAGGGGCTTTGCGGCGCTGGAAAGGTTGTCGGCCGGGGGTGCACCGAATTGGCACGCCCGTACCGGTTCGCACACCGCTCATGGCAAATTTGCCGCGAGTTGGCCGCATTTCGTAGTTAAAAGACTTTGAAGGTTTCGGCACGCCGTGCATATTTGGGGCAACACACGAAGGCAGATAGCTTAGAAAGCAAAAGGAAGTTTCAATCCCGTGACGGCACAGGTTCGATTTCCCCGGTTTTTTGTGACCAGCCCTGCGCCGTGCCCGTATCTTCCCGGTCGTAACGAGCGAAAGGTCTTCACCGAGCTCAAGGGGCCGCACGCGGACTCGCTCAACGATGCCCTCGGCCGCATCGGCTTTCGCCGCAGCCAGACCGTTGCCTATCGCCCCTCTTGCCTCGATTGCAGCGCCTGCATCTCGGTGCGTGTGGTGGCCGACGAGTTCAAGGCATCGGGCTCGCAGAAGCGCGCGCTCAAGGCCAATGGCGATCTGATCGCGACCGTCTGCCGTCCCTGGTCGACGAACGAGCAATTCGAGCTGCTGCAGCGCTATCTTTCCGAACGCCATCCCGAAGGCGGGATGACGACGATGGATGAGACCGACTTCGCCGACATGGTCGAGCATACCCCTGTCACCAGCTACATCATCGAATACCGCGAACCATCGGCCGACGGCGTCACGCCGGGGCGTCTGGTCGGTGCCTGCCTGACCGACAAGCAGTGCGACGGGCTGTCGATGATTTACAGCTTCTACGATCCGCACCACGAAGAGCGGCAGGGGCTGGGCAACTACATCATCCTCGACCACATCAACCGGGCCCGCGAAATGGGGCTGAGCTACGTCTATCTCGGCTACTGGGTCGAAGGCTCGCCGCGCATGCAGTACAAGGTGCGCTACCGGCCGATGGAAAAGCTCGGCCGTGCCGGCTGGGAAAGGATCAGCCGCGAGGATCAGGACCGGCTGATCGCCGATGCCGTGGCGAGCCCGCGCTCGCGCGACGATGCGCAGACCACCGGCAGCAAGGACGGCATGCCCGCCATCACCCACTCCTGACCGGCAGGGGTTGATCCCGCCAGGGGAACAATAGTCTTTCACACGGCTTCTTTCTTCCGTGCCAGTCGGCGGGAGAAGAACTGTGTCGAAGATTGCTGCCATTATCGGACGTTTTCTGATTGCGCTGATATTCATCTACGCAGGCGCTGGAAAACTCATGGATGTCGCCGGGACCGAGGCGATGATTACGGGCGTTGGGCTGCCCAGCGGCCTTGCCATTCCTACCGGCATTTTCGAATTGGTGGCCGGTTTGTGCCTGGCAGCGGGCTTCATGGTGCGCCTGGTCGCGATCCTGCTGGCAGGTTTCACTGCGCTGGCGATCCTGTTCTTCCATAACCAGCTGGCAGATCCCATGGAACTGCTGATGGCGCTCAAGGATCTGGCGATTCTCGGTGGTCTCGCTCTTGCATTCGCGCATAGCCAGATGTGGAGCCACTACTATGCGATCTCGCGCGAGCGGCGCAGCGAGAAAATGGCCCGCAGTGCCGAAGAGCGCGTTCATGAAGCCGAGCTTCGCGCCGCGCGTGCGGAGGCCCGGGCCGAAGCGCTTTCGCACGGACGGGAACCTGCTGCAGAGCCCGTGACGACGCACACCGTCGCGACCGACACCGATGGGGATGGCATTCTCGACACGCGCCGCCGTCGCCGCTGGTTCGACTGGTAGGCGCAACTCCCCAGGAGGGAACTTGACCTGCCGCGTGCGGCGCGGGACTTTCCCGGCAACAATAGCCGTTTGTGGGAGAGTTCATGTCGACCGATGCACTGGAGGCGCGTGTTGCCGCGCTGGAGGCCCGCCTGAGGGCTGCCGAGGATCATCTTGAAATCCAGAACCTGCTGATGACCTACGGCCCGCTGGTCGACAGCGCCACGGCGGAGCCGGCGGGCAAGCTGTGGGTCGATGGTGGCGGTTACAACTTCACCCTGCCCGACGGTGGCTCCAAGCGCCTGTCTGCGCCGGATGAAGTTGCCGGCATGTACATGTGGCCGGGGCACATCGATCTCGTGAACACCGGCTGCGCGCACCTCACGGCGACGCCGAAAATCACTGTCGATGGCGATGATGCCGATGCCGTCGGCTATTCCTTCGTCGTACTCAAGGAAGGCGACCGCTGGTTCCTATGGCGGGCGGCGGTCAATCACTGGACGCTGCGCCGTACCGGAGACGGCTGGCGTATTGTCGAACGCTTCAACCGTGCGCTCGATGGGTCTCCGGAAAGCCACGACGTGATGCGCAAGGTCGTGGCGGCATGAAACGGTTCAAGGAAAAGGTTGCGATCATCACCGGGGCGAGCACCGGCCTCGGCCCGGTCATGGCGCAGATGATGGCCGACGAAGGCGCAAAGCTGGTGCTGGCCGCAAGGCGGCTGGAACTGGTCGAGGACGTGGCGGCGCGCATCGGCGAGAATGCCGTCGCAGTGCGGGCCGATGTGACCGACGAGGACGACGTGACGGCCATGGTCGATGCGGCGATGAGTCGCTGGGGCCAGGTCGACGTGATGATGAACAATGCGGCCGTCCCGGGGACCGACAAATTCATCTGGGAACAGACCGTCGACAACTTCCTCGATACCTACAAGGTTGACTGCATGGCGGCGATGCTGTGCTCGCGCGAAGTCTTGAACCGCTCGATGCTGGAGCGGCGCACTGGCAGCATTGTCAACTTCTCCTCCAGCGCCGGCTGGGACGGCATGGTTCGCAAGAGCCACTACAGCGCCGCCAAGGGCGCCCTGCGCATTCTCACCAAGACGATCGCGCGCGAGGTGGGCGAATACGGTATCCGCTGCAATTGCGTCGTTCCCGGTGCGATCGGCACCGATCTCATGCTCAACTACATGAAGCGCGTCGCCGACGAGCAGGGCAAGACCGTCGAGGAGATCGAGGCCGGCATCGTCGCGCCGCTGCCGCTCAAGACTTTCTCCACGCCCGAAGACGTGGCACGCATGGCACTGTTCCTTGCCTCGGATGACGCACGCACGGTGACCGGGCAGTCGATCAACGTCGATGCCGGGCTGGTCATGTCGTGACGCTGGAAGACCTGCTGGCCCGCGAGGCGATCCGCGATGTCATGGCGAAGTACACGACGTCGGGCGACCGCTTGCGGATCGACGATTTCGTCTCGTGCTTCACGCAGGACGCGGTGATGGAAAGCGAGCACGTACCGGCGGACCGCATGTTCCGCTATGAAGGCCGTGCGGAGATCCGCGCCTGGCAGGAGCGTTGGCTCAGGGGCGAGGGCGGCACGCACGGGGCCACTTTCGTGCGCCACCACCTCTCGACGTCGAAGATCGATCTCACTGGCCCGGATACCGCCAAGGCGCGGACCTACTGGGTGGCCTGGACCGATATCGGCCCGGACCACGCCGGCTATTATCTCGACACGTTCCGCAAGGTCGGCGATGACTGGCTGATCGCCCATCGCCGGGTGCGCATGGACTGGGAAGCGGACGCAAGCCTGTTCCGCTCGGCCATCTCCAACTCCAATACCTGAGACATCGCCTGCAGTGCGTACACTTGGCCGCCGCGTCGCGGATTGTGCAGCCATGCGTGCCACACAGGGGCTGGCACACGCGAGATACGTGAGTCGCGTTCAGCTCTCTCTGCATTGCAATGCGACAAGCCTGAAGGCCTCAAGCCGAGGCCCCTCTTGCGAGGCGTTCTTAAAACAATCGAATTCAATGAAATGCATGAAATTGCATGATAATTTTTGGTAAAGGGGATTTGTCTCACACGGCATTCGGGGTGTTCGCAGAGGGAACAGATCGCGAAGTGGCGGGGCATTCTCTTGCGGCGCAGCACGGCAGAGGCATATCAAGCCGCCGATTGAGAACGACGTTTCCACGCCCCCCTCTAGATGGAAACGCCTTAATGCCAGGGAGAGAGAAATCATGCGTTCCTCACGTTACCGTTTTCTGCTGTGCGCAGCGAGTTCGCTCGTGTTCGCGGCACCCGCCTTTGCGCAGGATGCGCCGCAGGGTGCGGTCGAAGCCGACATCGGCAGCAACGACATCGTCGTGACCGCGCGCCGCAGCGAAGAGCGTCTGCAGGACGTGCCGATTTCGATCACGGTCTACGATCAGGACCAGCTCTCCGACAGGAACGTCGTCAACGCCAGCGACCTGGCGAACTATACGCCGTCGCTCTCCTCGAACACGAACTTCGGTTCGGAAAACACGACCTTCGCTATCCGCGGCTTTGCGCAGGACATCGGCACGCTGCCGTCGGTCGGTACGTACTTCGCCGAAGTCGTGACGCCGCGCGGCGCCTCGAACGGTCTGCCCACCGGTGACGGTGTGCTGCCGGGCAACTTCTTCGATCTGCAGAACGTCCAGATCCTCAAGGGCCCGCAGGGCACGCTGTTTGGCCGCAACACCACTGGCGGCGCGGTGCTGCTCGTCCCGCAGAAGCCAACCGATCTGCTCGAAGGCTATGTCGAAGGCTCCATCGGCAACTACGGCATGCGCCGTGCGCAGGGTGCGATCAACATCCCGCTGGCGGATACCTTCAAGGTGCGCCTTGCCGCCGACCGCATGGTCCGTGACGGCTACCTCCAGAACCAGTCCGGTATCGGCCCCAAGGACTTCAACGACGTAGACTATACCGCGCTCCGCCTGAGCGTGGTTGCGGACCTGACGCCCGATATCGAGAACTACCTGATCGCGTCGTACATCCACTCGGATACCAACGGTCCGTTGACCAAGCTTGTCGCGGTCGATCCGCACGAAGGCCTCGGCGGCATTTTCGCTGGCCAGCTGGCGCAGCAGGGCACCGGCTTCTACAACGTCATCAACCCGCTGGAGAAGTCGTATTCCAAGATCGACCAGTGGCAGGTCATCAACACCACCACCTGGATCGCGTCCGACAATCTGACGGTCAAGAACATCGCCAGCTATGCCGAGTACAAGCAGACGATCCATGCCGGTCAGTTCGGCACCAATGCGACGATCGACTTCAACGTGCTGACCGGCGAGGCACTGCCGATCGGTGCCTACGACGTCAGCTTTACCCAGATCTCGCCTCCGCCGGGTCTCAAGACCGCCGATCAGTATACCTTCACCGAGGAACTGCAGCTCCAGGGCAAGGCCATGGACAACCGCCTCGACTGGCAGGCGGGCGGCTATGTCGAGATCAGCCGTCCGCTTGGCTATGCGGGCAGTCAGTCGCCGTTCCTCGCTTCGTGCACCGATGGCGGGGCCAACTTCCAGTGCAACGACCCGATCGGATTGCTGACCTATCTGGGCGCCGCGCAGCAGGTTGCCGAGGCCGGCGGCGATCCCTCGACGTTGCCGCCGATCCATGTGGGTTCGGTGAACTACACGGTGGGCAAGACCTACTTCCAGGACTTCGGTCTCTACGCGCAGGCAACCTATTCGCTGACCGATCAGCTGAAGGTCACCGGGGGTCTGCGCTACACCTGGGACAAGCAGCGCAACGAAAGCCTGCGCCAAACCTATACGCTGATGTACCCGCCCGAATATGGCCCGTTCCCGAGCCTGCCGGGTGCACCCAATCCGCGTTGTACCGATCCGGCCTCGGTCGCGAACGGCTGCGTCGTGACGCTGCGGCAGAAATCGAACAAGCCGACCTGGCTGATCGACGTCGACTACAATTTCACGCCCGACATGATGGGCTATGCCAAGTATGCGCGCGGCTATCGTGCAGCGACTATCGCCCCCAACGTAGCGGCGCCGCTCAACCTCGTCGGGCCCGAAAAGGTCGACAGTTACGAGATCGGTTTCAAGAGCAGCTTCCATGGCGCCTTGCGCGGCACCTTCAATCTGGCGGCTTTCTACAACGACTTCTCGAATCAGCAGCTCCAGGTCGGCTTCAATGCCGTCGAAGGCAGCGGTCAGGCGTCGACGGCCGCTCCGGTCAATGCCGACAAGTCGGAAATCTACGGCCTCGAAGCCGAAGGTTCGATCACGCCGTTCGCGGGCTTCACGCTCTCGGGCAGCTACACCTACCTGCACACCGAGATTAAGAAGATCCCGGACTTCTCGACCTACAACGACCCCAACTTCACTTTGGCGGCTCCGTTCGAAGTCGGTGATCCGGAAGTGCTTTCGCCCAAGCACAAGTTCACGGTCTCGGCCAACTACCTGCTGCCACTCGACCGCAGCATCGGCGATATCACGCTGGGCGCCAGCTATACGTATCGCTCGAAGATGCTGGTCAACTACATCGATCGCGAGAACCCGAACCCGGCGATTGCCGCGTTCAGCACTCTGCCTTCGCTCGGCCTGCTGAACCTCAACGTCGGGTGGGATTCGATCGGTGGTTCGCCGGTCGACCTGTCGCTGTTCGCCACGAACGTGACCAAGGAAAAGTACTACAGCTATGCCGCCGGCCTGGGTTCGCCCGAAGTCGGTTTCGAAACCGCCTCGGTCGGCGAACCGCGCATGTACGGCATGCGGCTGAAGGTTCACTTCGGCAGCTGATCCGGCGCTGTCCCCCCGCGTAAAACGGGCGGGCGCGGTTCCCGAAAGCCCGGCGGCCTCTCCGGCTCGCCGGGCTTTCTCGTGCCTAGAGACCTGCCAGAACGCCCAGCGTGTCGTTATCGAGCATCGCGCTGGAAAAGCGCGCGGTATAGGCGGTGTTGATCGCCTCCGGTTGAAAGTCGGACGCGTTCACCAGGAAGATCGCATAGCCGAAGGCCAGGAAGGCGGCGTACTGGCGCATCAGGTCTTCGAGCGGCGGCAGCGTGTGCCCCTCGCCCGCCAGGGCGGTGCGATAGTGCGCAACGAGATCGCGTTCATGGGTGCGCCGGTCGGCCATGTCGAGCGCGCCGGTCACGTGATAGGCGACTTCGGCCATGACCGGGCCCAGATGCGGCTGGCTGTCGAAGAAGCCCGGCTCGCCGTCGGTATCGATGTAGAGGTTGCCAAGGTGGGTATCGCCGTGCAGCAGCGCGCGCGGCACCGCCTTGCCGAAGCGCGAGAGCTTGCCGAGCGTATCGAGAAACCAGTCGAGCCCGTGAAAGCGCGTGGAGGCCGCAGCGCCACGCGCGCTGTTCACGAAGCCCTCCCAGACCGGCGGGGTCAGGATCGTTTCACCGTAACGGTAGAAGCCGTCGATCAGGTCTCCCGCCCAGGCGAAGCGGCCGTCCGGCGCCATGTCCTCCGGGCGCCCCAGCGTCATCGCATGGTGCTTTGCCAGCATCTCCAGGCGGCGTGCCACTTCCTCGGGCGGGCGCGGCTGCTGGGGATGCAGGAAGGTGACGCCGCGCGCGACGAGGTCCTCCATGATCACGATGCCCTGCTTCGCGTCCGCATCGAACCCGGCAAACCACGTGCGCGGCTGGCGCAGCGGAGAATGCGGGGCGACATCGGCGTAAGCGTGGACTTCATTGGCGTGCATGTAGTCCATCATCCGGCTGTGCGGTTCGAACCCGCCCTTGAGGATCACGGTCTCCGGGGTATCCGGATCGTCGGTTTCCAGCGCGATGCGGATCTTGGTGCAGGTGCCGTTGTTGACGTCGACGACTTTCGCTGCGGAGACCGGGCTACCCAGCGCCGCTGAAAGCCACGCCGGAGTGATATCGCCGATCTCCACCGGCAGCGGTCGTACATTGGTCATGGCCTGCCTCTTCCCAGCCCGTTAGCGTCCTGCCGCAAAGCATGCGGGAGACGACCATGAGCGAATACGACATCGGAACGCAATCGCTGAAACTGGAACGCGAAGGGCCGGTCCTGTGGTGCCGCATCGATCGCCCGCACGCGCGCAATGCGCTGACCCCGGCGATGTACTTCGGGCTCAAACGCGCGGTGCGGCTGGTCAATTCGTTCGAGGAACCCTGTGCGCTGATCATCACCGGCACGGGAGACAGCTTTTCGGCGGGCGGCGATCTCGGTGGCCGGTACGAGGACGGGGACGAGCGTGTTCCGGAAGGTCTCACATACGACAGCCTGCCGTTCCTCGCCATTCGCGAGTCGATGCAGCCGGTGATCGCGGCGGTAAACGGTATCTGCCAGGGCGGCGGTCTGCTCATCGCGATGATGGCCGATATCGCCGTCGTTTCGCAGCGCGCCACCTTTCGTGTGCCCGAGCTGCTGCGCGGGATCATCGATGCCAGCTATGCCGCGATGCTGCCCGCGCACATCGGCATGGCCCGCGCCCGGGACGTGATCCTCTCCGCGCGCCCGATCGAGGCGGCCGAAGCCCATGATATGGGCCTGTTCTCGCGCCTCGTCGCGCACGAGGAACTGGAAGCGGCGGCTCTGCGCGCTGCCACCGAAATCCTGCGCACCGCGCCCGAAGCCCGCGCCCACACCAAGCGCATGTTGAACCAGCAATACCCGCCGATCGATTACGAGACGATGTTCGCCAATCTCGCCTTCGGCCGCGAACCGCGCGAAGGCATGCGGGCCTTCATGGAAAAGCGCGACCCGGACTGGATCCCGGACGACCTGCCCGCCTGACTGGCAAGGGTCCCGCTCAGAGCATCGTTGCGCCGCCCTCGACGCCAAGCGTCTGCCCGGTGACGAATGCAGATTCGTCGCTGGCGAGGAAGATGGCACTGGGAGCGATGTCCTCCGGCGTGCCGAAGCGTCCCATGGCGACCTTGGAGAGTTCGAGGTCGTAGGTCTGGCTTTCCTCCAGATACCAGATCGCCTTGGGGGAAAGCGCCGATGGCAGGATCGTGTTGACCCGGATGTTCTGCGGTCCCCATTCGCGCGCGGCGGTCTTGGTCAGCGCCCGGATCGCTTCCTTGCTGGCGGCATAGGCGAGGAACCCCGGCTCGCAGCGGACGCCGTAACTGGACCCCATGTTGATGATCGACCCGCCGCCCTGCGCGACCATGTGCGGGTGGCATGCCTGCATGAGCTGCAGCGATCCGTAGAAGGCGGACTGGAAGTCCACCTTGCAGTGCTCCTCCATCTTCGGATCGTCGATCGGCAGATAGTCGGTGAACGTATGCGCGTTGTTCACCAGCACGTCCACGCGCCCCCATTCCGACAGGGCGCGAGCCACCGTTTTCTCGCTGTCGGCCTTGTCCCCTGCGGTCGCCTGCAGGGCGAGAGCCGTACCCCCGGCGGACGCGATCTTCGCTGCCACATCCTCCAGCTTGCCGAGCGTGCGCCCGGTCAGGATGACCTTGGCGCCCTCCTGTGCGTAGCCGGCTGCAATGGCTTCGCCGATGCCCTGACCTGCACCCGTGACGATAGCGACTTTGCCGGCAAGCCGGCCGCTGCATTCCTCCACCCCATCTCTCCCGTCCTATTTGTTCGTCATAGTGTTAGCGCGGTCGGAATGGCTGTCAATCGCGCGCCGAACTGCCGTGAGGCGCCGCGCTTTACGCCGGGGTGCTGCGCCATTAGGCAAGGCGAGCGAGAGGCGGACAGGGACAGTCGGGGACATGGTCAGCAGTACGGGCCGCGAGGAAGCCGGTCGCAGGATGGGGCCGGAAGGGTCGGAAAACTGGCACGCCATGCTGGACGGCGCCGAAGCGATCCTGCGCGAAGAGGGGCACGCGCAGCTCACGTCGCGCAGCATAGCTGACCGCATCGGCGTGAAGCAGCGCCTCGTCTATTACTACTTCCGGACCATGGACGATCTCGTTATCGCCCTGTTTCACCGGATGGCGGAACGCGAAATGGCCAGACTCAAGGCCGCGGCATCCGGCGAGCGTCCCTTGCGCGCGATCTGGGACATCAGCCTGCATTCGACGGACGCGCGGCTGATCTCCGAATTCATGGCGCTGGCCAACCGCATTGAGGGACTCCGGCGCGAGGTGCTTCACTTCATAGAGGAGTCGCGCGCGCTCGAGATCGAGGTGCTCGAAGCCGCCTTGGCGCGAGCCCCGCGCAGCGTCGAAATGGATGCATCCGCCCTGGCGGTCACCATCACCAGTCTCGCGCTGCTGCTGTCGAGGGAACGGCAACTGGGCGTTGCGACCGGTCACGATGCTGTTTCGGCGTCGCTTTCCACTTTGCTGGATGAACTGGAACCGGGCTGATCGGCGGGCCCGCATGGAGGTGAAAGCGCTTCGGTCCATGCGGTGACCATTCGTCTGCTGCCTGCTTCAGCTTGTCGCATCGGGGCTATCAACTGAAACGATACTTTCTTTTGGCACATTTATGGATGTGGATGCGAGGCAATGCTTCGACCGTCTTGCCGCTGTGGCATCGACGGCACTTGGACAGAGCAGAGGACCCGGGAAACCGGGGGATGTGCGGCAATCATGACGACAATAGTTTATGGCGAATGCATCGGTCTGCGCGACTCAACAAGCGTGAGAATTTCGAGTCTGGCCTGTCAGGGCTGCGAACTCGAAACCGATCACGGCGCAGCGCTGAACGAAGGCGAGGTGTCGCTATGGATAGGCGCCATCGGTCCGTTTTCTGCCACCGCGACGTGCAGGGACGCCAACCACCTCTCGCTCCGCTTCCAGGCCCCGCTCGACCCGGCGATCCTGCGCCACTTTCATAGCTGAGAGTCCTTGCCGGCAGGCCCATGCCGGTATGTCACTGTCAACTGCCGGCCTCTTGCCTTGTCTGCAGTTGAGCACGGCCATGATATCTTGACGCGCGCGTGAATTGCCCTAAATGCGCGGGTTCCGGTATGCCGGGCGGTTAGCTCAGTTGGTAGAGCATCTCGTTTACACCGAGAGGGTCGGCGGTTCGAGCCCGTCACCGCCCACCACGGATCATGCCTCATCACATCCCACTGAGCGTTGTAACCCGCAGAAATCTGCGGTATTTTTGGGGTCTTCCTGCTCAGCGCGTCCGACCAGATCTCATGGTTGCCCACCTGTTGGGGGCCTATTTGGGGGCCTCGCCGAGTCCAATTCGGAAAAAGGCCCCCAATCATGTCTCTCACCGACTTCACGATCAAGAATTCAAAGCCGAAAGCCAAGGCATACAAGCTGGGCGACGGAGGCGGGCTTTATCTTCAGGTCAATCCGTCCGGGACCAAGCTGTGGCGCATGAAGTACCGATGGGAAGGGCGCGAAAAGAAGCTCGCCATCGGCCCTTATCCACTTGTCTCACTTGCCGACGCAAGAACCAAGCGCGACCAGGCACGCCTCCAACTTGTCGATGGCAAGGACCCTTCACGCGAAAAGATGCTGGCCAACTATCAGGCCATCGCCAGTGGCGATGATCCTTTCGGGAAGGTCGCGCAGGAATTCATCGACAAGCGGCGTCGCGAAGGCATGTCGGAATCTACCGCCACAAAGAGCGAGTACTACATCACACGGCTTGGCTCTGCGATTTCGCGCCTCCCTATCGGCGCGATCACCACGATCGAAATTCTCGTTGCGCTGCGCAGGATTGAAGCCAAGGGCAACTACGAGACCGCGCGGCGTGTACTGCAGCTGACGGGGAGGGTTTTCCGCTATGGTGTTGCGACCGCCCGGATCGTGTCGGATCCTACGCGCGACCTACGCGGTGCGCTCATCGCGCCCCGGCCAAAGCACTATGGGGCGATTGTCGAAGTGGACCGCGTTGGTCAGTTGCTCCGAGCGATCGACGGTTACGATGGTCAGCAACTGACCAAGCTTGCCATGCAGCTCTTGCCTCACGTTTTCGTTCGCCCCGGCGAATTACGGCACGCCGAATGGCATGAGATCGACTTCGACGTCGCCATCTGGACAATCCCGACCGAGAAGATGAAGATGCGCCGTGCGCACCATGTGCCCTTGTCGCGCCAGTCGATCGAACTCCTGTGCCAAGTGGAGGAGATTTCCGGGCCTTCTGGCTATGTCTTTCCTTCGATCCGCTCGACTAGACGGCCGATGAGTGAGAACACCGTGAATGCTGGCCTGAGGCGTCTTGGCTTCTCCGGCGATGAAATGACCGCCCATGGCTTTCGTGCGATGGCCAGTACTCTGCTCAATGAATCAGGGCAGTGGTCTGCGGATGCCATCGAGCGGGCTCTCGCCCACGGCGATGCGAACAAAGTACGCGCAGCCTATCATCGTGGTACACATTGGAACGAACGGGTCGAGATGGCGCAGTGGTGGTCCGACTTTCTCGATGCATTGCGAAATGGCTCGCAGAAGTTGCCCAGCAATCGGCTCCGTAAAACCTCCAGTCCTGTGCGAGGCAGATCGAGTGAATCGATCCGAAGCGAGGTTCGCCATTCGCGCGATACGAGAACATGTCAGCCAGAACTCTGGCCGCCGGTTGGCCAACGTGAAGCTTAGCGAAGGATCTTCGTCTGGCTTGTCGGCTGGGCTGTAGGCCCAAGCTCACGCCATCAATAACTTTGCATCCGCAATTCGTGGCAGGAAGTACCTGGAAAAGCGGGCCGGTCTTGAAAAAAACCGGCCCGCTCGAGACACCGCCAATTGGCGGGCAGCCCCAGGCGGGGAGAGGGGGCGTTTTCCTGTGGGCTACAACTGCGGAATACCATCAAGACCCGACCCCCGCGATAAGGCCTACGGCCTAGAAGCCTTATCCCGATGTATAGGCGCGATCCTGCTTTTGTCGGCCACACTCGTTTTCTGTTGGAGCTACCTGAAAACGAATTGCCAGCAGTCTGATGTTATTGGGTAACGATTTCCCAATCGCACCCTAAATATTCTAAAGTATCAATGGGTTGTGCGCATTGCAAGCAGCCGGATTTTGAATGTACCGCCAGTGCAATTAATTCAAATGGCGTGTCCGTTTCGCTGCATTTTCAATCGAACAACATGCGGGTGTTGGTCAACTCTTCTGGCATAATCATACGTGAAGCCTAGATCCTATCCGCCCATCGCGTTTGCCGGTCTATACGATCGCATATCCCGAGCGATGCTTCGAACCAGTCGATTGGCCAGATGCTCCCACTTAGCGTGACTATTGCCGTGGCATTGACGGCAATCGAAAGGAACTAAGTATGACGCTCGAAACCATTGCCAGACCGGGCTCCATTGAAGTCGATGATCTCGTCCCCTCGCGATATGCCCTCCGTGTCGGCGATCTCGAAGTGTTGGTCATCAGCGACGGAGTCTTGCCTTTGCCGACCGAAACGATGGCGACCAACGTTGATCCGGCGGTTCGCGCCGCGTGGTTCAAGGACATGTTCGTGGGCCCCGACATGTTTGACTGGGCACTGAATGTCCTTGTCGTGCGCAGCGGTAACCAGACCATCCTTGTCGACGCAGGCCTGGGAGGACAATTTCCAGGCTTCCCAAGGGCCGGACAGTTTCCCAGCCGGCTGGAGGCAGCTGGCATCGATCTTGGGTCAGTCACGGACGTGGTGATTACCCATATGCACATGGACCATGTCGGCGGACTACTGGTCGATGACGTGAAAAGCCGGTTGCGGTCCGACATACGGATCCATGTTTCGGCTACTGAAGTCGCGTTCTGGGATGCGCCGGATTTTTCCTTCACTGCGATGCCAACGCCGGTACCGGATGTGCTTCGGTCCACTGCCGCTGAGTTCATCAAGGAATATCGCGGCAATCTGCTGATGTTCGACGAAGAGTGCGAAGTGGCGCCTGGAGTTGTCGCTCGGCTCACGGGCGGCCACACGCCCGGCCATTGCGTCGTCCACCTCAATTCCGGCGGCGAGCGGCTGACGTTTGCTGGAGACGCGCTGTTTCCGGTCGGCTTCGATCACCCTGACTGGCACAACGGGTTCGAACATGACCCTGAAGAGTCGGTACGCGTTCGGGTCCGGCTGTTGCGGGAGGCGGCGGAGAACGGTGAACTGCTGGTGGCGACGCACTTACCGTTTCCGTCTGTCGGCCATGTTTCTGTAGACGGCGATGCCTTCCGTTGGGTCGCGTCCTTCTGGGATTATTAAAGCCAGGCCAGTAAGGCTCGAAAAGGGGCGCGTACGCGCAATCTTGCACCGGTACGCGCCCTGATCCCTACCACATGGAATTTCGACCTTAGGCGATGGCCGATATGGCACTTTGACCGGTCAGACCGAATGCTGTTTCAGCACTTCGGCAAGAAAGTCTGTGAAAAGGCGCACCCGCAGCGGCGCAAGGCGCCCGAAGGCATGTAGCGCATGGATCGGAACAGTAGTCAGAGAGTCCTGGGGGAGCACTTCGACCAGACGTCCGGCCGCCAGATCATCTGCCACTGCCAGCCTGAGCAATTGCGTTACACCCATCCCCGAAAGGGCGGCGATTCTCATCGCCTGTCCGGAGTCGGTGTCCATCACGCCATCGGTTGCGAGATCAGACCCATCGGCAAAGCGGATTGGATAGGTGTTTGCGCCAAGGCGATATCGAATATGATCAGCCTGCGAAAGTTCACGGCGCGTCTTGGGGGAGCCTCCTCGCTCCAGCCAATCTGGCGAGGCGACCAGTACGAGGGGTAGTGTCGCGATGCGCCTGATCTTCCAGTCAACCGCATCGACCGCGCCCGCGCGTACTGCCGCGTCGAATCCCTCGCGGACGAGATCTACGTGACGATCGGTGACGCTGATATCGAGCCTGATGTCTGGATGGCGTTTGAAGAAGCCGCTCGTCAGGTGCTCGACAAGTGCGGGGCAGAGTACGCCGGGAAGGCTGACGCGTAGCGAGCCGCTGGCTTTTCCGGTGTCGCTGAGAACGTCGCCAGCTTCGTCAAGAGAACGCAAAAGGGGGGCGACGCGCTCGTAGTAGGCGGTTCCGTCGACGGTCATCGTCAGTGATCTTGTCGAGCGTAGGAAGAGCTTCACGCCAAGGCGCATTTCCAGTCGCTCCACACTTTTCGAAACAGCGGAGGGCGTCGTGCCTGCGAGGCGTGCGGCCGCACTGAACGAGCCCGTTTCCGCAGTTCGCACAAAGGCATGAAGTCCGGTGGTCGGTTCGAGTCCTGAAATCATTCGATAGCTTATGGCAAAAATGATGTGCCTGAGGCCAGGCTAATTTTCTTGATAGGAAAAGTTCAATGCATGTCTGACTTCAACTTCAGAGGCAGAACATGACAAATCTCAATGGAAAGGTAGCCGTCATTACGGGTGGCAACAGCGGAATCGGGCTGGCAACCGCAAAAATGTTTGCCCGGCACGGCGCACGAGTAGTGATCACCGGGCGGCGGCAGCAGGCGCTCGAGGAGGCGGTGCAGGCAATTGGCCCGGCCGCCGTTTCTGTCCGCGGTGATGTCGCCGATCCAGCACACCATTGTGAGATCGCAGAATTCGTACGAAAGCACTTCGGTGGCGCCGACATCTATATGGCGAACGCCGGCGTCAACACGATCACACTATCGTCTCAAGTCTCTGAGGCGGAGTACGATGCCCAGTTTGGTATCAACGCACGCGGCACTTTCTTCGGTGTGCAAGCAATGGCGCCCGTGCTGGGTGACGGGAGTTCAATCATACTCCTTGGCTCGCTCGCGAGCGACAAGGTGCTTGACGGCCATGCGGTCTATGCCGGCACGAAGGCAGCGATCGGAGCCTTTGCCCGAAGCTGGGCGCTGGAATTCAAGGAGCGCGGCATTCGCGTAAACGTCCTCAGCCCGGGCCCCACTGAGACCGAGATTCTCGAAAAGCTTGGCGTGCCTTTCGAGGAACGGGGCGCCTTTGCCGACATGATGGCGGATAGGATCCCTCTGGGGAAGCTTGGTCAACCGGAGGAACTCGCACGCGCTGCGCTTTTCCTCGCATCAGATGCCAGCAGCTTCGTCACGGGCATCAATCTGCGTGTCGACGGCGGCATGGCGCTGCTCTGATCCTGTCCACATCTCATGAAGGAACAACCAATGATCCAACCCGAAATCGATCCCGAAATACGAAAGCTGATCCATGATGTCGTGCACGTTGGCAGTGCCTACGACATCGATGGAATGGAGAGGCTCTACACGGCCGACCAGATCTTTCTGGTGCTCGGCAGTGACGGCATTGTCACGCGTGTGCTGCGCGATGAATCAATCGCGGAGTTCCGCGCTCGCCGTGAGGCTGGCGAGCCCCCCCTTTCGACGGAACATCGCGTACTTCATATCGAGCAGCAAGGCGATGATGCGACCGCAATACTCTATCGACGCATGAGCCCCGAGGCGCCGGCCGCAATGTATGAGCTTCGTCTGCGCAGGGAATCCGGCATCTGGATGGTGGCGGGGGAAACGGTGACGCCCTGGCCCGGCGGCGTCGAGGGCAATTTTCTGCCGCCACGGCAGAAAGCGGCCCTCTCCACTGATGAGGCATGATGGTTGGCGCATCTTCGGGCAGGAGGAGCTGAGAAACGTCATAGCAGCACTGGCGATGCAAGGAAGGAATTCCTTGCATCGCTAAACGTGGATAAATATAGTCCGTGTTATGGCGCACCTTACCGCAAGCGTGGAGTATGGGCTGCACTGCCTATTGTCGCTGGTTGATGGCGAGCAGCCGCGCAGCGCGCGCGATCTCGCCCTGTTTCAAGGCATTTCCCCGTCCTTTGTCGCGAAGATTTTCGCGAAGCTGGAAAAGGCCGGCGTCGTCGAGGCGGCAGAGGGCGTGCGCGGTGGCTACCGGCTCGCGCGTGCGCCCGAGAGGATAACCGTGCTCGAGCTTGTCGACGCGATTGAAGGGAGAAAGCCGCTTTTCGATTGCCAGGAAATCCGCAGTCGTTGCGCCTTGTTCGAAGAGGGGGCGCCGACGTGGGCGACACGCGGCGTCTGCTCGATACACGCCGTGATGCTCAAGGCCGAAAAGGCGATGCGAGAGGTGCTAGCAAGCGAGACGCTAGCCGACATAGGTGGACGGCTCGATCGCAAGGCTCCGGCCGAGTTCGGCGAGGACACCAAGGCATGGTTCGACCGCAGGATCGCAGAGCGAGGATCAGTTCGGTTGGCACAGGCAAAGGATTTGATGTCATGATCAGGCCTTCGACAGTTGTGGACGCGCCACTTGTCTTCGTAGTCGACGATGACGAGGAGGTGCGGGAAGCGATCCGTGAACTCTTGCTTTCGGTCGGTATCGAGGCGGCGTGTTGCGCCTCGACGCGCGAACTGACGGATTCACCGTTCCTCGAGAGGCCGGGCTGTATCGTGCTTGACGTGCGTATGCCCGGGGCCAGTGGTCTTGATCTCCAGCAACATCTTGCAGCCGCCGGAATCGTCAAGCCGATCGTGTTCTTGACGGGACACGGGGACATTCCAATGTCGGTCCAGGCGATGAAGGCTGGCGCGATCGACTTCTTGACCAAGCCGGTGCGCGATCAGACCCTGCTCGATGCTGTCACGGCTGGCATTGAGCGCGATGTCGCGGATCGCGCGATCGCGCAAGCGGTCCGGCAACACGTCGAGCACTATCAGACGCTGACCCCGCGCGAATGCGAGGTCATGCGGGAGGTGGCGATGGGTAGGCTTAACAAGCAAATTGCCTTTGACCTTGGGATCACGGAAATCACCGTGAAGCTTCATCGCAGCAATGTGATGCGCAAGATGCAAGCCTCATCGATAGGAGAACTGATCCGCGCCTGGGAGAGGTTGCCGCTCGATATACGCGAGCCCGTCCTGGCCTAGTCTTTGGTATGGTAACAATGCCTTACAACCTGCGCGACATATATGACTTCTGCTCCGATAGGCGCGTGGAAGAGGATGTCGCACCTTGCCTGAATTGCCGACCGTCGCGATCGTGGACGATGACGAGGCTGTGCGTGAGGCTCTTGGAGACCTGCTGATGGTTTCCGGGCTCACCTGTCAGACATTTGAGGGTGCCGCTTCTTTTCTCGACGCTACGACCAAGCGCCATTTCGACTGTCTGATTACCGATATCCGCATGCCTGACATGAGCGGAATCGAGTTGATTGAGCATCTTCAAAAGAGATGTACCGACCTTCCGGTGATCGTGATTTCATCGGTCCTCGATCAACATGTGCGCTCCTCCGCACTTTCGCTTGGGGTCCATGCTTGGTTCACCAAGCCCGTCTCTGACGAACGTTTGTTGGGTGCGATCGCGGCGGCCATTGCGAACGGATCGGGCGCGGACACAGGGCAATGACGGCCGCACTGCTTGATCCATATGAGCACCGCGACTCGGGGATCGCCGCATTCGCTTCCGAAAGTGTGGTCATCGTCGATCGGGATGGTCAGGTGCGATACTGGAATCCGGCCGCCGAACGTCTATTCGGATGGCCCGAACTGGCAGTGCGAGGCTGCAAACTTGCAGCGCTGTCCCCGACACCCGTCGACGAGGAGCGAGCCTGGTCGCAGCTCATGCAGGAAGGCTCGTGGCAAGGGCGGATCGGTCGCTATGCGCGTGATGGAGATATCGTCTATGCCGACGTGCGCCGTCACCTGCGGTATGACGCGGCAGGCGAACATTGCGATACACTTGAATTTGCGTTGCCGGCAAGTGGCCAAGGCGAAGCCGGACTCGTATCCGACCGGATCATGGCTGCGTGCTGGGAGATCGATATCTCGCCTGCGTCGGAGATAGTCAGTCGCATTGTTGCGCGGGCCGGGCTTGCCGCCAAAGGCGAGCTTGAGGACCTCTTCCTGAATCTCGTCGAGGCTGCCCGGATCGTTGAGGTGAACGAGCGCACCGCCCGGCTTGTTGGCGGGAACCGAGGGCGTGCCCTCATGGTCGGCCAATCCGTCGCGGTGTTCTGGCCGTTCGGGAGCCGTCGAATACTTGCAGAGCTTATCCTTGAAGCAATGGGCGACGAGACAGGAAAGACCTTTCACCGCCGGATTCCGACCGATGGCATATTGCGGGACCCGATCGTCAGCCTATGGCGGGCGGATGCGGGACGGCCAGGGCACCTCTTTATCGCCGTGAACGGTGCCGCGGACGATGACCGTTCCTATCTGTACCTGCGCGCAAGCGAGGCGCGCTACCGTAAGCTCATCGACTATATGCCCGTCGCCCTCTGGCAGGTCGATGCCAGCCACATGGGCAAGATATACGCAAAGTTGAGGGCGGAAGGTGTCGTCGACTTTTCGCGATATCTCGAACAGCATCCCCAGTTGGTGGAACATGCGGCCGCATCCGTTCCGGTTACCGACGTCAATCGCAGTGCCATCGAACTTATCGGCGGTGCGGGCCCGCACGACCTGATCCAGCCCGTCGGCTACTTGTTCGTTGAAAGTCCAGCTTCATTGCGACGCGTGATGGTCGGGCGATTTACCGGGAGAAGGAATTACAGTGAATTCATGAAGGTGCGCACGCTCGACGGCCGCGTGCGTGATGTGCGCTTTTCGGTCACATATCCGGAACCGCTTGTTGAACTCGATACTACAATCTTCAGCATGGAGGACGTGACAGAGCGGTTGCAAATGGAGGCTCAGTTGCGCCAGCTCCAGGCAGACTTCAGCCATGCGGCACGGGTATCGACACTCGGCGAACTAGCAACTTCGATCGCACATGAGGTCAATCAGCCACTCGCGGCGATCGTGACGAATGCCGAAACGAGCTTGCGCTGGCTGGCGCGGGATGAACCCGACATCGCCAAGGTTGGACAACTCACTGCGCGGATCGCAGCAAGCGCGCGGCGTGCCGACGGGATCGTGCAGCGCGTGCGCGGCATGGCGGCGAAACAAGCGCCCGATCCCGTGGAACTCAGCTTCAATGACATCGTTCAGGAAAGTCTGCTTTTCATACGCCACGAGCTCGAAACACGATCTGTTCGTGTCTCGACTTCCTTTGCCCGAGGATTGCCATCGGTATTTGGCGACCGTATTCAGCTCCAGCAGGTGATCGTGAACATGCTCATCAATGCGGCGCAGGCGGTCGAGCGCTGCGACCATGCCGCCCGTGAAATCACCATTGCGACTGCAAGCGAGAAATCAGGCAACCTGTTGTTCACTCTGCGCGATCGCGGGCCCGGTATCGCGCCCGAGCATCTGGCGCGCATATTCGACGGATTCTTCACGACGAAGGATCAGGGCATGGGGATCGGGCTCGCAATATGTCATTCGATTGTCGTTGCTCACGGCGGCCAAATATCGGCCTTCAATCGCCCCGGCGGTGGCGCCGAGTTCCGTGTCGTACTGCCCCGCACCAGAGGCCTTGCGGCGGCCGGACCGGTTTATGCGTAGCAGGCGGGAACACGGTAAATCCCGATCTATCGCGACCGTTGGCGTTTGTTCAATGCGGCCAGACTTGGCGGCATTGATTGCCGGGTCGCCAGCGTGTCCGGATCCGCAAGCTGGCGGGCGAGCGGCAGGTGCAGAGCGTTTCGGCTCGGTACCGACACCTTGGCGCTATACCCTGGCATAGGTGCGATCCTGATATCATCGTCTTATTCTCGGCGGCGTGATGCAGCCCGTCCAACGATGATATTTCCTTCGCGCGTCTGGCTGGCCGCAGCGATCGTGGCCGCAGTTGTCTGCGCAATTGCAGCATGGCCCGGTCAGCCTGCTGTGCTGTTCGTCGCCGGTATGGGTGTTGGCCTTTTCGCCGGAATCAGCTTGTCGGGGCGTATCAAAGGCGGCGAACAAGTTCATCCTGACGATCGCGATGCCATTGCGCAGGCGAAGGCCCGTGCCTTTCTGAGCGGCGTTTCGCAGATAATCGGCATTCGGCGACGCGAACGCGACGGTTCCTGGCGTTGGCATCAATATCAGGCTGACCCGTCCTATCCCGTGAGCGTAGATGTCGCTCCGATCGTGCACGGACCTGGCGACGCCTGGACCATTGCCTCGTCGCTGGGCGAAACTGCTAGCGCCGTGAACGCGGCAAAGGTGATCGAAAATCTCTGCGGCGCCGCCTTTGCCTTCGATACAGATGGCGAGTTTACCTACGCGACTCCTATGGCACAGACGTCGATAGCGATGACGCTGGACGACCTAAATGCGCCACTTGGCGGGGGCCGCTTCATCGAAGGTGGGGACCTCGGCTGGAAAACCGGAGTGCATCCCGACGACTATGAAGGAGCCGCGACCGAGCTGCGCCGATGTATGCGTGCAGGCGAACCTTTCAACTATGAATACCGCGTACTGAGGGCTGGCGGTAACTATGTCGGGCACCGGTTTGCAATCCGCCCCGCGCGTGATGTCAATGGGCAGGTCACGGGCTGGTACGGAATTGGCTTTGACATCGACGTATTTCGCAAGACAGATGATGCGCTGCGCGAAAGTGAGCGATCGCTTCGCGAGCTGATAGAGACAGCACCGGCCCTTATCTGGTGCATGGCGCCTGACGGCGAACCAGTATATTTCAGCCGCCGGCTGCGGGACTTCTTTGGATTTGACGTCGCTGCGAAAGATCTGCCCGGCATTGCGCGCCTGGAGTGCATCCTTCAATCGGTGATCCACCCCGATGATCTTGCCAAGGTGCGGGATCGCTTCGCCAACTCGCTGCGGACCGGTAAATCCTATGCGCTCACACATCGCCAGCGGCGGTTTGATGGGGTGTATCGCTGGGTGGAAACACGCATAGCCGCGATGCGCGGCGAGGATGGCGCCATAGCCCAGTGGAATGGCGTTTGTCTCGACATAGACGATCAGGTTCGTGCTCAGGAGGAGCTCAGGCTGACCCAGGAGAACCTTGCGCGTGCGCGTGAAGCAGCAAGTCTCGCTGAACTCTCTGCATCGGTGGCGCACGAGGTAAACCAACCGCTTGCAGCGATCATGGCCAATGCCCAAGCCTGCCGCCGATGGCTCGCCGCCGAGCCTCCCAATGTCGAAAGGGCGCAATCGATCGTTGAACGGATTGCGGGTAGCGCGCAGTCTGCAGCAGATATCGTCAGCCACATACGTGCGCTTTTCAGCCGGAACACCGGTCCCAGGTTGCCCTCGGCGCTTGGCGAGCTGATCGGCGAAGTACGGGACCTTCTTGCAGATGAACTTGCACGATGCGGTGTCGCACTCGAGATCGAGATGGTGAGAGGAATCCCGCACGTGGAGATTGACCGAGTCCAGATTCAACAGGTCTTGGTCAATATCCTTCGCAATGCGATGCAGGCCATGCTGACCGTCGATGTCGATCGGCGCGAGCTGCGTGTAGAGCTTACGACAGTACCGGGTGGTGTGCAGATCGAGGTTGCCGATACCGGACCCGGTCTTTCTTCGTCCGAAAACGCCTTTGAACCCTTCTTTACGACCAAGGCTGAGGGGATGGGCATGGGGCTTGCGATCAGTAGATCGATCGTCGAAGCGCACGGCGGAAGGCTCTGGGTCGAAAAAAACATTCCTGTCGGGGCGCGCTTCGTCTTTACGCTACCTGCCAGTCCGGGCCTGCGAGAATAGCTTGCAGGTCCCTGCTGCAGAAAGGCGATGTGCGTGGGCGGGGGACGACTGCCGAAGGTTGCGCCAAGTGGGCGAACGACCGGCTTTGCGCTCGACTTACTCGACAGTCAGCACCTGCATCGTTTGTCCCGGCAAAACCGCGGGCCGAGATATTCGGCCGAGCGCCCGACCAATAGTGGATGCTCCGCAAGGCCTTCCAGAACGTTCTGATAGCCGCAATGCCGGGACACACTCAACTTTCGCATAGCATGTCCGAACCTCCCGTATGGTCGAGAAGTCGCTGAGATTCCTTATCCCGGAGCAGGCCACTCCGTTCGGTCTGGAACCGAGCTGGAGCTGGCGCAGTGCAGAGGACCACAGCATGCCACTACTCAAGAATTTCGTGATTGATCGCCGCTCGCTCGTAGCCTTCAGCGGAGCTGCGGCGGTCGTTGGCGGGATCGGCTGGCCAGCCATGAGCCTCGGCGCAGTTCCATTCACCTCAAACCTGGGAGCTCATCAGATGAACTTCATTACCGCAAATGACGGGACGCAAATCTTCTACAAGGACTGGGGCCCGCGCGACGCGCAGCCGATCGTATTCCATCACGGCTGGCCGCTTACTGCCGATGAATGGGACAACCAGCTGCTCTACTTTTTGTCGCAGGGATACCGGGTCATAGCTCATGATCGTCGCGGACACGGCAGGTCGGCCCAGACCGACACCGGCAACGAAATGGATACCTACGCCGCCGACGTAACGACGCTGGTCTCGACTCTTGGACTGAGGAATGCAGTGCATGTAGGTCACTCGACCGGCGGTGGCGAAGCGGCACATTACGCAGCGCGGGCGAAATCCGGCGCTCTTGCGAAGCTGGTCCTTGTCGGAGCGGTCCCCCCGGTCATGATCAGGAAGGCTAGTAATCCGGGCGGCCTGCCGATCGAAGTCTTCGATGGATTTCGCAAGGCATTGGCCGAGGACCGTTCGCAATTTTATCTCGATATCGCTTCGGGGCCATTTTACGGATTCAACCGCGACGGGGCGAAAGTCAGTCAGGGGCTGATTCAGAACTGGTGGCGACAGGGCATGGTGGGCAGTGCCAAGGCGCACTACGATTGCATCAAGGCCTTTTCGGAAACGGACTTCACGGACGATTTGAAGGCTATCCAGGCGCCCACGTTGGTGATGCATGGAACGGATGACCAGGTCGTTCCTTTCGCCGACTCCGCGCCGTTGTCGGCAAATCTGCTGAAGAACGGCACGTTGAAGGCGTATGAGGGTTATCCGCACGGAATGGCGGCGACGCATGCTGACGTGATCAACAACGACATCCTGGCCTTTATTCGGAGCTGATATGAAGTTGCCGGGACGAACACAATTGTTCGTCCCGGCAAACCAAGAGGTGAACGCAAGCCCTCAATCGGGCCGGGATCATGACAGGCGGATCATCTCGCAGCACTTTTGATCCATTTGGTGTCCGCTGGAGCCCTGTATCGGACCATCGCGCGGATCAGGTGCTCCGGCTCATCTTCCACGAGCAACATGTCACGGTGCACCGTCTTGAGAAAACCTTGGTGAGCTACATGATCCAGAAAATCCAGGAGCCGGTCATAGAACCCGAGGATATTCAGCAGACCGCAGGGCTTGGAATGATTGCCGAGCTGGGCCCAGGTCCAGACTTCGAACAGTTCCTCGAATGTGCCGATGCCTCCAGGAAGCGCGACAAAGCCGTCGGAAAGGTCGGCCATGAGTGCCTTGCGTTCGTGCATCGAGGTAACAACGTGCAGTTCGGTCAAGCCGCGGTGAGCGATCTCCTTCTCCACCAATGCCTGAGGGATGACGCCCGTGACATGGCCGCCCTCTGCCAGCACGGCATCGGCTAGGGCTCCCATCAAGCCAACCGCGGCGCCGCCGTAAACAAGATCGGTTCCACTGTGCGCCAGCTGCTTTCCCAGCGCGCGGGCGGCATGCCGATATGCTTCGGAAACGCCGGAGCTTGATCCGGAAAAGACGCAAATTCGTTGACGCCGGGTAGGCGATGTCTCGGGCGTCATGAGCAGTATCCAGGCTGGTGAATATCGAGCAACCGTGCACTTGCCAGCCACAGGTCCTCCGCTACCCCTGGGTCTACAGCAAATGGACGAACGCCTGGTCCGCCAAGTTGCCCGTCAGCCACGATCGCTGCGATGTCACAATCCTCGCAGTACACGCCTCCGATGCCGAGCAGGTCTGGTGACGTGGCGCACCATATCGAGGTCGCAGCACCTTGATGCGGGCTTTTGAAGTCGCGGCTGGGATCCACAACGGCCGAACCATCTGTGTTCACGGCGCCAAATTGCCTGATTTCCTCGTCGCTAAGGTGACGGGCCAGTGGACCCAAGATTGAGCCGGGATGGACGCAATAGGCTCGGATGCCGTGCTCGGCACCACGGGAATCGAGAGCGACGGCAAACAGGGCATTGGCAGTTTTCGCCTGACCATAGGCCAGCCATTTATCATAGGTTCGGCGTCTGAAGTCGAGGTCAGACAGGTCAAGTCCTCCAAGTTGATGGGCGCGCGAGGAAAGCGCGATCACGCGTGTACCGCCCGTTGTGTCGCGAAGCCGTGGCCAAAGCGCGGCAGTCAGAAGAAAATGCCCAAGATGGTTGGTGGCAAATTGGCCTTCGTTACCGTTCCTATCGCGGAAAAGCGGCGTTGCCATTACCCCCGCGTTCAGGATCAGAAGGTCGAGCGATCGTCCGTTTGCAATAAAGTCGCTTGTGAAGCGTTTGATCGATGACGGATCGAGCAAGTCCATTTTGACCGCCCTGACATTTGGGAGGTGTGAAAGTGACTGGCTCGCTGCGTCAGTATCGCGGACAGGGACGATCACAGTTGCGCCCTTCGAGGCCAGAACCTTGACAGTCTCAAGTCCCAGATTTGATGCCCCGCCCGTCACGATTGCCGTTTTTCCCGACAAGTCCGCATCGACTGCAACATCTTGGGCAGTGGTAAATGCACCAAAAGCCGTACCAAGCGGTTTTTGGAAAATGGTCATTTCAGTTTCCAGTTCAATTCAAAGCGGCGGGCCGCAGTCCAGCCCGCCGCAAGTATCTGTTGATGGCTGTCGGGCCCGCAGCATCGCAAGCCTGGGCAACCGAAGCGCCGGTCAGAAATCGACCGTGCGTGCCTCGAAAGCATTCCGGAATGCGGCCTCCCGCTCGGCTGCGGGCGGATAGATCCACACCGCGTTGATATCCATCTTCACCTTTTTCGCTTCGGCGCCCGTGATTTCGACCGTCCGGGGGCTCCAGCCTCGGGTAAAAATGGCATCATCCGCGCCGAGATCCAGGCAGACCACGTAAGACGGCTGGTCATAGGCAAGCGTCGGCTCGCCGAGCAGGTCAGCCGCAGCATTATGGCCAGCGAATGCGCCCAGCCGGCGGGCATGTTGGCAGGACATCAGCGAGAAGTTGCCGTCGTTGTCCGTTGCCGCCTTGGCAGTATCCCCTGTTGCAAAAATGCGCGGGGAACCCGGTACACGCAGGTCCGGTGCCACCAGTATGCGCCCGAGATTATCGCGTTCGGCGGGCAATTGTGCGGTTAGCGGCGATGCGCGCATTCCCGCAGACCAGACTACCGTTTCCGTTTCGATTTGTTCTCCGTTCTCGAGCGTCACGCCGCTTCCGTCGAGCCGGACGATGCCCGAGCCCAGCACCGTTTGAACATCCAGTTCCCTTAGCCGTGCTTCAATGTAGGGGCGAGGTTCGTTGCCCATGTCCGGAGCGATAACCGGTCCACGCTCGACCATGATCACCCGTATGGGGGTATCTTGCCCCAGAATTTCACGAAGACGTTGCGGCATCTCGGTCGCGACTTCGATTCCGGTGAAGCCGCCGCCACCAACGACCACTGTATTTCGGGCGACCGATGAGGGCCTTTCGGCGAGGGCATGCAGATGCCTGTCAAGTGCAACAGCACCCTCGAAATCCGTCACGTTGTGACCAAAATCGGAAAGGCCTGGAATTGGCGGTTGAAAGCCGTGACTGCCCGTAGCGACGACCAGGCGGTCATAGCGGAGACTGCTGACTTGGCCTTCCGATCCGCCAATGCCAATTGTACCGTTCTCGCTGTCGATCGTATCGACATGGCCAGCGTGAAAGTCGATGTCCGTGGCCGCGAACAACTCGTCCAGTCGTGCAACCATGGATGCGGGATTGCGCTCATAGAGGCGCGGACGGACAACTAGCGCTGGCTCGGGTGCGACGACCGTAATTTTCAGATCCTTGGGGGACACACCCTTTTCGTCACGCAGTCGCGCAGCCGAAAGCGCGGCCATGAGGCCGGCAAATCCGGCGCCAATAATAACAATGTGCTGTGTCATGCGATTATCTCCTCGGTAGCACCGTTGGTGAGTGCTGTGCCTCCGCGTGACCGAACATTCAGGACGTGGACGACGGGCTTGAGGATCGCGAACGATGTGAGGGACCGATATCGTGCAGGATAGCTAGCTTGCGCACACCTATGGCTATGCGACTCTATCCTTTAGGACAGATGCCGGGGCTTCTTCCCAACGCGAAGGCAATTTGGCCATGACACTTTCTGCCCGGCGCAGCCTTCGAGGTCGAGTTGGTGCGGCGCGGGTCGTCGGAATCGGGTCGCTACTGTTCGTGTTATAGGGCAGGCAGCAGAACAGCCTCTGATGGAGGGCGACGATTGGGGGCTCTTTGCGACAGTGGCGGGCACCGTCACCTTGCCGAAGCCTGCGGATCAATCGCCGGATGTATTGCGGGGCCAGATTTTCTGGTGAAGCGCGATCAGGCTCGCAGCGAGCAAATCGCGCTCAAGCGGTGAGAGGCGCATGGCGATCGTGGCAATCACGATTGCGCTATCGAATGCCAGGCGCCGCGCGTTCACTTGCTCCGCCGCCTTCGCGCAAGGTTCCGGTCACTCATGGATGCCAGCATTGGCGTGATTGTGACGAAGGCCACGCAGCCGAGCACCACAGACAGCGGCAAGTCGGCTAGTGCAGCAAACGTGTACCACACGACGATTGCCGCGACGATGGCTGGGGGCACGAGGACGGATAGCTGAGAGGAGGCTGCTCCGAGCCAGTGCATTTTTGCGGGCTTCGAGGCGCGGCGGGTGAAGATGCTGTGTCGGGGTTTCATAAGAACAGCCTTGCAATCTGATGGCAAGCTGCGCGCGCGGGTGGCTCCAAGCTATTCTGCGATGGTTTTGTCTGGCTTGTACGAATGTATGTGGCGGCCAAGATCAGAATAGGGGGTGGTATCGCCTGAAAAAGTGTCGCGTCGCCATCTATCTCCATAGGGACCAGGGAGGCTGCGCAGAAGTCTACGCCGGGCCTGCGAGCTGATCAGGCTGGTCACGCCTATCGAACTATCCTGAATGGATTTCCAATGCCCGACAATCTCTCTGGCACGAGCAGCAGTTGCCGTGACTTTTCGTATTAGGAGATTGCGATGAAGGCCGGACTTTTTTTAGCTACTGTCCTCATTGGATGGTCGGTTCAGGCGTCCGCGCAGGATTTCACCGGACCATCGGTTGGCGTTCAGGCGGGTTGGAACAACACAGATGTGCGTCTGCCTGAAGGCAGCAATGGGAGTCTGAACGTGGATCAGTCGACCGACGCCTTCGTAGCCGGCGCTTTCCTGGCATACGACTACCAGGTTGCTCCGCGCATTGTTGTCGGTGCGCAGGCCGAGTTCAATGTGGCAGCCTCTGACGCGTTCCGGGTTGACGGCCCTGAGTCCGCAATGACGGTTGATCCCAGGTATACCATCGATCTGACGGCCCGGGCCGGCTACCTCGTGTCTCCCGAGACGCTCCTCTATGTGCGTGGCGGCTAGCTGCCGCGAGATACTACGATTTTCGAAGGCAGTTAATACTGAGAGAACATGCGGCTGAGAATGCCGGCCACGTCGGAATCTTGATAGCTCAGCTCGGGTGAGTTGACACATGCATTCGATGCCAAACTATCGGTCCTTCTGGTGCGCGTTCAACAGGTCTTGCCTTATCGCCAGAGCTGAACGCCCAAACTCCTATCTCCGCACGATCTTGGAAAACTATGGTGCTCATAGTCAGCCAAGCGAACAATTTTGGGCCAAAAGGTACAGATATCAACCTGAAGCGATCACCCACGGCGTTCAACAACGCCTCAAATCTTCCCCGGGTAATGGTTGGTTGATCAAGGTCATATGATGAGATTGATACCAAAACCTGTGGAATCTGACTCACTGAGGGTATCGGGTTTGGGGCTGACGTGATTCACCATC
>NZ_BMLK01000014.1 GCF_014645195.1 Novosphingobium indicum
TCGCCATATCGATGGTCCTTTCCATTCCATCTATATGACCTCGCGCACAAAATTACTGACAGGCCCGGGCCAAGACCAACATGGCCCCTTTGCGGGGCTGGGCGCCGGTCAGCCAGCGGCTCCACGCCAAAGTGCCCTACGGCCATTGGAAGACGATGACCTTCATCGCCGCGCTGCGCTGCGGCCGGATCGATGCCCCGTTCGTGTTCGATCAACCGATCAGCGCCGTCACCTTCACCGCATGGGTCGAAGAGCAACTCTGCCCGACACTGGGACCGGGCGACATCGTCGTGATGGACAACCTCTCAAGCCACAAACGGCCCGCTGTCAGGGCTGCGATCCGGGCCAGGGGAGCGCACCTCCTGTTCCTTCCGCCCTACAGCCCCGATCTCAATCCGATCGAACAGGTCTTCGCCAAGCTCAAGCACTTGCTCCGCAAGGCCGCAGAGCGTTCCGTTCAAGCAACATGGCAGCGTATCGGTGCGCTGCTTAATGCCTTCCCGCCAGATGAGTGCGCGAACTACCTCAGAAACTCCGGCTATGCGTCAATGTAATGTCATCTGACTCTAAGGTTTCCTGACGCCCCGCCACTCAAGGAGCCACTGGAAGATTTGCCACCATCACGAGAGGTTTTGTTCGGGCCTGTACGGCTTGCAGTAGCGGAGACGTCATGGCCCGCAGCGGCTCCCCTTCCGGCAGAAGATTCATTAACCAAGGAAGAACCAGCTTGCCGTCATAGGCTTCGGATTGGAGCGGCATTGCAAGCGACAATGGAAAACGGTCCGGGGATGATGCCGCCGGTCGGACCGCGTTCAGGCCAAAAGCGCCAGTAGCGCGAAGCTCGCGAGCCAGTGGGTGCCCATGTAGTCGTCGGCGATGTGCGGCAGGCTGGCGGCGATGTGGCGTTCCGCGGTTTCGCGGGCCGGAGCGGCGACGGGATGGGGCTCGTCCAGCTTCGAGGCAATTTCGCGCCAGCACCATGCGCGGCTGAGGTTGAGCCCGTCGAGGTGAGCGATCTTGCCGTCGCTGCGGTCGGATACCGTCGCGGGCGTGAAGAGGGTGGCGGGAACTCCCGATGCGGCTTCGGGCAGGAAGGCATCGAACCAGCGGGTGAAGTCCTCGCGGTCGAGGAGGCGGCTCATCAGCAGCGCTTCGCACAGGGCCGAGGAGAGGAATTCGTCGCCGCCGGGTTCCCAGGCCTGACAGCCCCGGTCTTGGGCGAACCAGCCTTGCGCGGTTTGCGCGATCCGGTCGGCCAGCGCCGCGTCGTATGTCTGCGCCCAGTCATGCGCGAGCGTGATGGCGAAGGCGCTGTTGAAGTGGGTTCCGGTGCGGATGGGATAGGTCTGCTTTGGCAGGAAGGTGCGAAAGCGCTCGGCGAAGGCTTGGGCGAGAGGGGTGAGGGCAGGGCCCCATGGCGCATCGTGGCGCATCGCTTCGCCGTGCAGCGCGAGCAGCCAGGCCCAGCCATAGGGGCGCTCGAACCCGGCCGAGCTCGGGCGGTCGAGATAGGCGCATTCCTGCGCCACCAGTTCCGGCGTCAGCATGGCATGGGCGCAGGCACGAACGTCGGCGGCTTCGGGCATCTCGGGATAGAGCCGCGCCAGCGTCAGCACCTGCCACCAGCCATGAACGCAGCTGTGCCAGTCGAAGCTGCCGTGGAAGATCGGATGGAGCACGCGCGGGGGCAGGGCGTCCTCGTCGCCCGTCAGCACATGGTCGAGCTTGTGCGGGTATTCCAGCCCCAGATGGCTGAGCGTCAGCCGGGCGAAGCGTGCCGCAGTTTCGGCATCGAGACGGGTCATCACATCACCAGATAGAGTAGCGCGATATTGAAGATCAGCAGCGGGATCGCGGTCGGCACCTGCGCGCGGATCACGCCGTAGCGGTCGCGCAGTTCCAGCAGCGCGGCAGGCACGAGGTTGAAGTTCGCGGCCATCGGCGTGACCAGCGTGCCGCAGAACCCGGCCAGCATGCCGATGGCGGCTACGCGCGCAGGGGCGCCGCCGTAGGTGTGGATCAGCAGTGGCAGGCCGATGGCGGTGATCATCACGGGGAAGGCGGCGAAGGCATTGCCCATGATCACGGTGAACAGCGCCATGCCCAGGCAATAGACTACCACGGCGCCCAGTACGCTGCCAGAGGGGATGATCTGTCCGATCAGCGACCCGACGACATCGCCCATGCCCGCCAGCGCGAACACCGCGCCGAGACTTGCCAGCATCTGCGGCAGGATCGCGGCCCAGCCGATGTGATCCATCAGCCGGGTGCCCTGTCGGAAGGGCTCGGCAGGCGCGGGCCGGAGCCATGCGTAGCAGATCGTCAGAGACAGGATCACGCCCAGCGTCAGCGAAACGAGCGTCACTTGCCGGGGATCGACGATGCCGGGAATTTCGGAGAACACGAAAGTGCCGGCCAGCGCGGTAACGGGGATGACCAGTGCCGGGACGAAAAGCATTGGGCCGCGCGGTTCGATCGGCTCCTGCGTCCGGTCGCGAAAGCCCATCTTGCCGAGCGTCGTCACCGCGACGATCGCCAGCACCAGCACACCATTGCCGAGATCGCCGAGCCGGTCGCCCAGCAGGAAGCTGACCGCGATCAGCGCATAAAACAGCGCATTGCCGGGCCGGCGCGGCACTTGCGTCACGCTGAGCAGCGCGAACGAGGCGAACGTCACGCCCGCCACCAGATAGAGGAAACCAAGCCCGATCACGGCTTGTTTGTCCAGCGTTTGAGCCGGCGGTCTGCCAGCAGCAACCGCGTGCCGTGGATGACCAGCGCGGCGATGGCAGTGGGGATTGCCCAGACCGACAGGTCGAGCGGGGCAAGGTCGATGCCGTCGGCTTCGAGAATGCCCTTCATCAGCAGGATCGAGCCGATGGCGATGAAGATATCCTCGCCGAAGAACAGGCCGACATTGTCGGTGGCGGCAGCCAGCGCCTTGGCTTCGTCGGGATCGCTCTCGCCGGAAGACTGCGCATCCGCTGCCGCTTCGGCCATCGGCGCAATGAGCGGGCGCACCGTCTGCGCGGGGCCGGCAATCGAGGTGAGGCCGAGTGCCGCGGTCACCTGGCGGAAGACGAGATAGACCAGCAAGAGCCGTCCCATCGTCGCTCCGCGCACCCGGCCGATCAGGTCGCGGGCGCGGGTCTGCAGGCCATGGCCTTCGAGGATCCCGATCACCGGCAGCACGATGTAGATGATCGTGATGTAGCGGTTGTCGTTAAAGGCCTTGCCGAAGGCCTCGATCACCGTGACGGGATCGAGCCCCGCCGCAATGCCGGTGACGAGAGCCGAGGCGATCACGACCAGCAGCGGGTTGAACCGCAGCATGAACCCCGCCGCGATCACGGCAATGCCGGCCAGCACGAGCATCAGGCGGAGGGTCTCACCATGAGAAGTCCGATCGGGTCATTCATCGCCGTAGATGGCAATGCGCGGCTCGCTGCCCTTGCGGGCCATGCCGCGATACATGCCCGGCGTGTTGAACGACCAGGCCGGCGTGCCGTCGTGCGAGACCACGATCACCCCGCCGTCGCCGCCCAGCGCTTGTGTTTCGGCCTGCACAGTATCGGCGGCCTCCTGCGGGCCTTCGCCCAGGAAGCGGATGCGCGCGCAGATTTCATTCGCCACGCCTTCGCGGATGTAGAACTCGCCCGCCCCGGTGGCGGAGACGGCGCAGGCGCGGTTGTCGGCATAAGTGCCCGCGCCGATGATCGGGCTGTCGCCGACGCGGCCATAGAGCTTGCCGGTCATTCCGCCGGTCGATGTGCCCGCCGCAAGGTTGCCGTCCGTGTCGCGGGCGACCGCGCCGACAGTGCCGTATTTCACTTCGCGTTCGAAATCGCCCAGCGCCTTGTGATCGGCCTTGAACTTCTGCAGCTGTTCCCAGCGTTCCTCGGTGCGGAACCACGAGGGATCGACCTGCTCCAGCGCGTGTTCGCTGGAAAAGGCGTCGGCGCCGTCGCCGCTCAGCATGACGTGCGGACTCTTTTCCATCACCGCGCGGGCGAGACTGATCGGGTGGCGGGTCATGGTCACGCCAGCAACGGCCCCGGCCTCGCGCGTGGCGCCGTCCATGATCGAGGAGTCGAGTTCGTTGGTGCCCGCCGACGTGAAGACCGCGCCGCGTCCGGCATTGAAGTTGGGATCGTCCTCCAGCAAGCGGATGGTCGCCTCGACCGCGTCGATCGCCTTGCCGCCGTTGTCGAGAACCGCGCTGCCGGCATCGATAGCCTTGCGCAGCGCTGCCCGAACGGCGGCTTCGCGCTCGGGCGTGATTCTGTCGCGTTCGATGACACCGGCGCCGCCGTGGATGACGAGAGTCCAGTCGTCCTTGGCCGATGCCGCCGTGCTCACCGCCAGCCCCATGAGTGCCGCCGCGATTGCGGCCAGCCTTGCCAGATGTCGCTTATGCAATGGTCGTCTCGCCCCATCAGATCCGCTCACAATGCGGCAAGGGTATTGGCCTATTCGAATTGGTCCGCAAGGCGTTCTTTCCTTGCGTCGGTGCATAACACCCGGAATGGGGTGCTACCGGTCAGGCCAGCCGCTCGACCGAGACCGGATGGAGCGCGGCCCCCGTTTCGGCGAAGGCGGAGATGTTGTGTAACGTCGTCTCGGCAATCGCGCTCATGGCTTCACGGGTGAAGAAACCCTGATGGCCGGTCACCAGCACGTTGGGAAAGGTCAGCAGTCGGGCGAAGACGTCGTCCTGGATCATCCGGTCCGAGAGGTTCTCGAAGAACAGGTCGGCTTCTTCCTCGTAGACGTCGAGGCCGAGGTTGCCGATGCGCCCGCTCTTGAGTCCGGCGATCAGTGCGGGGGTATCGACGACACCGCCGCGGCTGGTGTTGATGAGCATGGCGCGGGGTTTCATCTGGGCGATGGCATCACGGTCGATCAGGTGGTGCGTTTGCGGTGTCAGGGGGCAGTGGAGCGAGACGATGTCCGATGCGGCCAGCAGGTCCGGCATGGAAACGTAGCGGCCGCCTAAGGCTACCAGCTCATCGTTGGGCATGGGGTCGGCAGCGATGACTTCGCAGCCGAAACCGCGCATGATGCGCCCGACGCAAAGGCCGATGGCACCGGTCCCGACGATCCCCACCGTGCGGCCGCGCAGGTTGAAACCCAGCAGCCCTTCGAGCGCGAAGTTGCCTTCGCGCACGCGCACATAGGCCTTGTGGATGTTCCGAGCGAGCGCGAGGATCATCGCCACGGTATGCTCGGCCACGGCATCGGGCGAATAGGCGGGCACCCGCGCCACGGTGATGTCCAGATCGCGCGCGGCCTGCAGATCGACATTGTTGAAGCCCGCGCAGCGCAGCGCCACCAGACGCACGCCGTGGCCGGCCAGCAGTTCCAGTACGTCGCGGCCAAGCTGGTCGTTCACGAAAGCGCAGACGGCCTCGCACTCCGCTGCAAGGCGTGCGGATTCGGTGCCGAGACGGATGTCGAAAAACAGAAGCTCATGCTTACCGTCCGCGGCAGCGTTCGCTTTTTCGAGGAAGTCCCGGTCGTAGGCGCGCGCGCTGAATACGGCCACTCGCAAAGGCATTCTCCTTGGCAGCGTTTTTCGAAGATTAACAGACAAGTGATTGGCCTCCAACGCGGCCGCGCCGGAGAAAGCGCAATCGCCGGTTTTCTAAACCGCGATCACTGCTATGTTTTTCGCCACCACCGATCGCACGTTCACGAGAAAGAGGCAGAGGGGCGCAGGCCTTGCACATCAAGTCGCTGACCAGCCTCTACCGTCTGATCGTAATCGTCGTCGAAATGACGATGGCGGCCGAACTGATCGTGCTGATCGCCAATCAGCGATGGATGCAGGTCTTCATCGTCCTCGGGCTGATGCTGATCATCGCCTTGTCCATGCTGATCCCGCACGAGCAGGGCAGCGCGATCATTCCGGTCGAGATGCAGATCTTCGTGACGCTGTTCGTCTTTGCGACGCTGTTCCTCGGCGAGGTGCGCGACTTTTACGGGCGAATCTGGTGGTGGGATCTGGCCCTGCACGGATCATCCGGCCTGCTGCTCGGCCTCATGGGTTTTCTCGTACTTTACCTGCTGAACGAGGCCGAAGTGGTGAATCTCCACATGCGTCCTGCATTTCTGGCGATCTTCGCCTTCTTCTTCAGCTTCAGCATCGGCGGAATCTGGGAGATCTTCGAATTCACCATGGACGAGGTCTTCGGCATGCAGATGCAAAAGCCCATGCTCGGCGATCCTTCCGGTCTCACCGATACCATGTGGGACCTCATCATCGATGCCACGGGCGCCATTCTCGCAAGCGTTGGCGGATGGCTCTACATCCGCAAGGCCCGCGACAAGGGCAAGGCTGACTGGGCCGCCCGGTTCGCAGCCCGCTATCCCCACGTCTTCGCCGACCAGCAGGACAGCGAGGGCTGAGCCTCAGGCGACGATCCGCACCGGCACGGCCTTCGATGCCGGGGTCTTGGAAAGCTGGTCATGGTACCACAGCGGCACCAGCGGATTGGTCTCGGGATAGTAGGCACCCACGCAGCCGCGGGGCAGGCTGAACGGGGTAACCACCAGCCCGCCAACCTCGCGATGCACGCCGTCGTCCGCGTCCGATACCAGCGAGACGACCTGCCCTTCAGACAGCCCCGCCGCGCGGATTTCCTCCGGGCTCATCAGAAGGACATCGCGCGTGCCCTCGATCCCGCGCAGCCGGTCCGAATAGCCGTAGATCGTCGTGTTGAACTGATCGTTGGAACGCATGGTGATGAGGCGATAGCGCCCCTGCTTGTCGGCCAGCCCGACGGCATTGAGCTTGTCCGGCACGGTGAATTCGGCCCTGCCGCTTTCGGTCTTCCAGATCCGCTCGCGCGCCTTGTTACCCTTGTAGAAGCCGCCCGGCGTGAACATGCGCTCGTTGAACTTCTCGAACTTGTCCGGGTAGGTTTCCTCGATCAGGTCGCGGACCCTGGAATAGTCGTCCACCCATTCGTCCCATTTGACCTTGGGGTTCGGCGGCACGGTCGCTTTGGCCATGCCGGCGATGATAGCCGATTCCGAAAGGAGGTGCTCGCTCGCCGGCTTGCGCTTGCCGACCGAGCCGTGGATGCAAGATAGCGAATCTTCCATCGTCACCGTCTGCGGGCCGCGCGCCTGCATGTCTTCCTCGGATCGGCCGAGGCAGGGGAGGAGATAGGCCACTTCGCCGTTGATAAGGTGGCTGCGGTTGAGCTTGGTGGCGATCTGCACGGTCAGGCGCATCTTCTGCCAGGCCGCTTCCATCCTCTCGCGCTCGGGAATGGCGCGCACGAAGTTGCCGCCCAGTCCGACGAAGGCGCGCACCGACCCGCCGATGATGTCCTCGCAGACCTCGACCGTGGTCCGGCCCTTTTCGCGCGGCGGCGAAAAGTCGAAACGCTCCGCCAGAAAATCGAGTGGTACCAGTTCCGGCTTCTCTGAAATGCCCACCGTGCGCTGGCCCTGTACGTTAGAGTGGCCGCGTACCGGGGAAATGCCCGCGCCCTCGCGCCCGATGTTGCCGCGCAGCAGCAGCATGTTCACGATCATGCCGATGGTCTGGGAGCCGTGTACATGCTGGGTCACGCCCATGCCGTAGATGCCGATCACCCTCTTGGCATTGCAATAGACGTCCGCGGCCGCCTCCAGATCGGCGCGCGACAGCCCGGACTCGTCTTCGATTTCGTCCCAAGAGGCCGCCTCCACCGACGCCTTGAAGGCATCGAAACCGTTGGTGTGCTGTTCCAGGAAGGCGCTATCGAGCAGGTCCTCGCTTTCAGACCGAGCCAGCACATGCTTGCACATGCCCATGACCGCAGCGATGTCTCCGCCCGGCCGCACCTGATGGTACTGGCACGAAATCTCGGTCCCTTTGCCGGTCAGCATTTCCGTCGGGCTCTGCGGATTGACGAATTCGACCAGGCCCTTTTCGCGCACGGGATTGAAGGTAACGATCTTGCAGCCGCGCTTCACCGCTTCCTGCAGCGGATGGAGAAAGCGCGGGCTGTTGGTTCCGGTGTTCTGGCCGAAGAAGAAGATCGCATCGCACTTTTCGAAGTCGCTCAGCACGCAGGTGCCGACGGGCGATCCCGTCACTTTCTTCAGCCCCACGGACGTCGTCTCGTGGCACATGTTCGAGCTGTCGGGCAGATTGTTGTGCCCGTAGAGCCGTGCGTAGAGCGCATAGAGATACGAGGTTTCCAGGCTCGCGCGCCCGGAGGCATAGAAGACGGCGGACTTGGGATCGAGCCGTTGCAGTTCCTTGCCGATCTCGGCGAAGGCATCCGCCCAGCTCGTCTCCACGTAGCGGTCGGTGGCGGGATCGTAGCGCATCGGATGAGTCAGCCGACCGGTCTGCTCCAGATCGTGATCGTTCCACTCGCGCAGTTCGCTGACGGTATGGCCGGCAAAGAACTCCGGCGTGCAGCGCCGCGATGTCAGTTCCCAGAGCGTGGCCTTCGCGCCGTTCTCGCAGAACTCGAAGGTATGGGGATTGGCCGGCTTGGTCCAGGCGCAGGAGGTGCACATGAAGCCGCCCGGCTTGTTTTGCCGGCGCAGCGTGTCGAGCACGGCCGGACTGTCCCACTCCTTGCCGAAGATCCGCGTGATGCCCCGCAGCGATCCCCAGCCGCCGGATGGTCCGTCATAGTGTACGGTTTCGTCCTGGTCCGACATGGCGGGGCGTCCTTTCTGGCAGAGAAATGTTTTGTAACGGGAACGGGCTCGCGGCCATCTCGTTCCTGCGCCGGCGAATTCTTCCAGCCGGTAAACGCGCTTGGCCGGTGCAGGGAGCGGGCGTACGCTCTTCGCCATGCATTCCGGCCCCCAAGACCTGCAGCTTTCCGCAATGCCTGAACCGGACATGCTGGCCCGCATCTACGCCGTGCTGGGCGAAGGCACACCCATCGACGCGGGAACCGTCCAGACCCTGCGTCGGGTGCCCGGCGCCTACGTGCTCGTGATGCACCTCGACGCACCGCTGCGCTTTGCGCGCGCCAAGATCTCCGAAGCGAGCCTGTCGGGCTGGCTGATCTACGCAGGCAGCACGCGGGGCGGCGGCAGGATCGGCGCGCGGCTGGAACGCCACTTCAAAACGAACAAGCGCATCCACTGGCACGTCGACGAACTGACCGTCGCGGCAAACAGGCTGGCCGCCATCGTCATGCCCGGCGGATCGGAATGCGAGATCGTGGAAAGGCTGGTCGGCTCGGGCGCATTCCAACCCGCCCTGCAGGGCTTCGGCAGTACCGACTGCCGCCGCTGCCCGGCACACCTTCTGGCGCCGGTCTTTGAAGAACGGGTGGATCGAGTGGCTTGATGAACTCAGGGCAGGCGGGGCCTGATCGCAGGCCTCGTTCGAGGCCCCCACATGGTCGCGGCTGGGGGCCTTTACGGGCGAACATTGGTGAACGCCAAAAAGGAAAAAGCCCGGGGAAATCCAGGCTTTTTGGCTACTTACGAACGCCTGCGAACAGGTGAATGGTGCCCAGAAGAGGATTGAGCCGAGGGTCATCCCGGCCATGATGGGAAGGCGGTGAGATTTCCCCCATGATTTCAACGGCTGGTAGTGTTGAAGTTTCGAGTTCCAGAAGAGCTTGACTGGTGTTCAGTCAAGCAACTGATCTGACAAGCAGAATCATTGATCCTTTTGATCGCCGGAGTCCCCTATAGCACATTCTTTATTCGTGGAAAAGGCTGGATGTACTTGGACGTTAAGTTCGAGTCCCGACGTCGTTACGGCGGTATCGAGGGGGTGGTCTTCTGCCGGAATACCCACGACTAGAGATGGGTCGGTTGCGATAAACGATCCGAGGCGATCGACTTAGGAAAGCTGCAGTCGCCGCTTGGTTGCCCAGCACGGAAGCCGCCGACCAATTCACGACCTTCAACGATCAGGGCAAGACCGACCGTCCCCGTTCAAACCCGCCATTCGTACTTTCCAGACCCGCTGGTTGGCACCGTGCCAATGGCAGTCGGCTAAAGCTCTTGGGTTCTTCCTTATAAGCTGCCATCCGCCTTCGGACGCCCGTTCATCCCTGGCTAATTAAACTGTTCCTCAAACGTGGCAGCCCGACCGTTTTACCAGCGCAGTCGCCCGCAGGCCTATGTGAACATATCACCTTGCCTGCGGAGTGATGAGCAGCTTCTACATAGCAGTGCGTGACATGCGTTCGCGCCTGTGACGCGGATCGGGTCCTCGGTCTTCAACACCGCCGCGATGTAGTGCGCGCCATCCGCCACGCCGCCGGCGGACAGCCGCGGCTATCGTTGCCCTAGAAAGCCATCCGTACGGAGAAGACGCTCGAGGCTCTGCAAATCCGGCTCGAACAAGAGCCGCGATACCAAGGCGCCATCGGGATGGAACTGCGCAGGCTCGTTCTTAACTGTGTCGTAGAAATTGTGCGTGATCTCTCCTGACTGGAAGACATCGGGGCGCAGCGGGCACTGCGCGTAGGGATTGTAGTAGATATGCAGACCGTCAAGGTGCGTCTCGGCGTGGAGCGCCGTCGCGCAGATGCGTATATCCGACCCCGCGATCTCACGTCCGAAATTCCATCGGCGCGTCTTCAGGTAATCCAGCTTTTTTTGGGAAATGGAATAGCGGTCTCCCAGCGCCCAGGCGGCGGCGTCATACCCGACGGCGCTCTTTTCAATACACCGGTACCGATTCGACCGGATGATCTTGTTGACACCGCTCTCGACAACGGCTTTTCCGAAGGTTCCCACCGTCGAGAAGATCACTGCGCTGATCTCCCTAAAAGAATCATTGGTAAAAATGCCCATCTCCACCGGCGCGCCGGAGCGCGTGTGGATCTCCGCAACCCTGGCCTGTTCGCCGAAGCTGCCGGGATCATGCGACGGTTCGCCGATGCCGAAGAGAACCAGATTTATCAGCTCGTTATTCTGCAGTAGCGAATAGTCGCTGTCGAAGGGCGCGATGGCCACGACGAAGGGTACATCTCGGACATGGCTCAGCGAGCCATAGGCCCTCTTCTTTCCCTGGCTTCCCCTGAACAGCTCGGCCTTGTCCTTGAGCTTGCCGATGAGCTTGAGCGCGCAGCGATTTTTGAAAGCATCCAGGGATGCGGGACTGGCCGGCGCGGCACCCGCGCCCCGATCGGATATCACAGCCTCGATATTGAACCGGTATCCGTCCGGCGCGGTCACGCAAAAATCCGGCACGGCCAGCGAGAAATCGGCAGTGAATCCCAGCTCCGTAAGCGCCTTGTTAAGGTATAATTCCCACATCGCGGAGTTGAACGTCGACTGGAACTCCTTGACGAACTTATCGCCTTCCCTGCTGCGTTCAACCAAGCCGGCCGACCAGCTTTGAATAACCGGCATCACCGCTGCACAGGCTGGATCGTCCAGGATCAGGCGGAAGCTCTTGTGAAGCCGCGCAGCCGGCAGTCTCGGTTCAAACAGATCAATCATCTTCAGGCGCTCTCCGTGGCGCAAGCCCAAAGCCTGCCGACACCCGCCCGCCGCTAGTCGGCGACGATATGCGGAAAGGTGCTCGGGTGCGGGGCGGCGTCGGCTCCCCGGTCGAGCAAGTCGGTCATCTTGCGATACAGTCCGACAAATCTCAGCAGCGCATCCGCGCCAGGCGCGAACAGGTCGTCATCCGCGAGCGGCATTGTCACGACGGGAATGGTCAGGCCATCATGGCTCCGCTCCTCGTACCGCAGCCAGCCAGCGCCACGCCGGCCCAGCGGCTGGCGGTGCAGGAAGAGATTGCGGTATTCGGTCAGCTCATGCATCCAGGGATCGAGGCTGGCCGGATCATAAGCGGTCAGCATGTCCGACACGATCGGGGAAGCGCGCAGGTGGGCACGGCTCGCAGCGTCGAGCCAATCCTTCAGACGAGCAAGCGCATCGATGCGCGGCGGCGCGCCGAGTCCCATCGCGAGAGTTTTCGCGAGATAGTCCCTCGCGCTTGCGAGCTCGGAGAGCACGGAATGGAAGGCGAGCTGCATATCACTGACCGGAATGTTCGTGAAGCGGTTGCCGGAAACCTTGCCCTCCGCAAGAGCCGCCATCAGCTGATCATGGTGATGATCTGACGCGTCGCGCAGGCGGATACCGGCGGCCTTGAGGCTGAAGGCAATGTGCCCCGCAAGCTCTGCATAGTCGGCGGCACCTGCGTCCGCCGCGTTTCCGGCGATCGCCCCCCATTTATCGGCGGGCTGCGGCTTACCGGAACCGGGTCCGTCGAGCGGTGTCCAGACCCGCGAGAGAAGCGGTGTCTCCATGCCGGTCATCTCATCGCCGCCGAACAGCGTACCGCCAATGCCGGCGGCGATGCCGGCAACATGCTGGATCGGCCTGGGCGACAGTTGCCTGACGGTGCGGCCATCCAGGACAGGGCCAAGGCTCCACAATTTGTCGCCTTGCATCGGGGCACGAAGACCGCCGGTAAGGTGAAGCTCGGTGGCCGTCTGCACCGTTCCCATCTGCAGGTTCATGGCCCGGCGGGGTTCTCGTATCGTCTCGCTCATGGCGATGATGTGGGGTGTAATCATGTGGCAGTCTACCGCCGGCGTAGTACATCTCCGGCTCGCCCTCCGGCGGCCGTGCGATCGTCGCCCCGCGTCAACGGGCAAGAACGGGATCCGCGGCTCTCTTCTCGGCCTGGGCATCGGACAGCGACTGCCGGGGACGCCGCCCAAGGGCGACGATCGCCAGCATGACCGGGCGCCAGCCGCCATCCGCAGGCACTCATGAATGCTCTACGAAAGCGCGTTAATCCCCCCTGCGGAGCTGGATGCCTGCTGACGACTGACGGCAGCTACCCCAAGGGTCTGACTTTCGCGCAGCCTTGCTGTCGAGCTGAATGTACGACCGCTTCTGGGTTCGCCGGACAACCCGCGGAATGGCGGATTAGGGGCGCTTAGTTGCCGATTTTCGGTCTTCGAGATGAACTCACTGGCTTCCGGGAAAAGGTTCCCTCCCTGAAGAGGTAACGACACTTTCGGTAGCGGCCGCTCGCCGAACAGATGTCGTGGGAAGCAGACCTCTCAAACCTCTATCAGCAGCGCAGGGCAGAAGACGGGTATCGTGGAGCTTATAGAGCTTTTCTGAGGGCTTCGCGGTCGTGATCTTGATGTGAGTCAGCATTGGATTCATCCCAGCAAGCCGGGTCGATCCGGGGCCATCAAAGGCACCCCAATCGTGGGGGTGCTGTTGGTGGTCCTGGCCGGACGTCACCGGAAATTTAGCCGGCGATCATCGGTCGATTTATGCTGTGAAACCAGACGCTTGCTGGACGTTGCTGGACGCACTTAGCGCCAGAAAGTGGTGCTAGAAGAGGACTCGAAATAAAAGTCTAATTCATTGTAAAATATTAATAAATTACTTTCATTTCGGTTCCAGTACCCATGTCGATGCCCAGAGTGATTTTTCGCGACAGGTTCGAGTTCTCGTAAGGGCGACGAGGCACGGCCCGGTGGTGCGATTCGCGGCGTAGCCTAGAGAGGCAGGGCGTCGAAATCGGCCTTCATGAAACGTTTAGCGATCAGATTAGGCCCATAGGTTGTTCAGACCGTCCGGTTCCGACCAGACTACGACGTTCCGGGAAGTGTCGGATTAGGGCCGAAAGCCGTCAGGCCCAGTTTGTCCCGCTATACGATGCCGGCAAGAGCGGCGCATCATTAGAAGCTTACCCTGCCGCCATAGGTCTCCACGATTGCGACGTTCTCGTCGAGCGACTGGCCATTGCGGGTGAGCGCGCTGCAATTCTCCGCGAACGCCTTGCCGCCGTAGCGAACCTCTGTCCCCTTTAGGCCATCCAGAATTATCGCATGGTTTTCGTGCCGATAGGCTGCCCAAGCCCCGACCGGTACCCAACCGCTATTCGAAACGGCCAACCCGACATAGGCGAGCGCAAAGAAATACTCGAACGTGTCGAACAGCAGATCGTAGTCCTCATTCTCGGCGACGAACGGGCGGAACGTCTCGCGCAGCGTATCGTGTAGCCAATCGCTCATGGCTACACGGCGCCGTGACCCGCCAAATAAGGGAGCGACGTGATCACGCTCGGCCAATCGCAAGGCGATGAGGTGCGAAACCGCCGTCTTGTCTTTGTTGCCGATGGTCGAGGTCCGCACAGACAGCAGTCGGGAGAGCAACTCCGGCCGCTTTGCGATCAGGCTCGCCATACCTCCGGTGTAGAGCATCAATGTACCGGGATATGGCCTGAGGTTGCCCCAGACTGTATATTGCGAGCCATTAATAAACTGCTCGCGGCCTATCTCGCTGATCGCATCGACAAGCAGGTCGTCCTGTTCGCCACGTGACCAGACGCCGATTGTGGCGTTGAGCGCGATGACCGTCGCGCCGGCTGCGTCATAGGCTTTTATCCGCGCTGAAATCGTTTCAGACGTTGGGCTATCGCCATGAGGCGGAAATGCCGGGCCGGTCCATACCGCCTTCGCCTCTGCAACGGCGTCACGGTACAGGTCGTGCAGCCGAATGCGCTGCTCGGGATTGGCCAGATAGCGCTTGGCGGCGCCGACCGCGGCCTGCACGCTCAGCGGATGCGGTCGGTCGAACTCCTCGAGACCGTGCACATGGTCGATGAGGCTGGCAAAAAAGCTGTCTGCTGACTTGATGCGGACCACATCTGCCCGTCGGCTGGTAACCAGGGCACTGGCTTCTCCGGACAGCTCACCCATCGTCGACCAGAAGCAGGCGTAACGGCGATTGGTCGCCCGTTCCATCGACGTGCGCAGCGCATGATCCCAGGTCGCGGACCAGCCGCAGACCACCAACCCGAACTCATCGAATACGCGGTCGAGTAGCGTCGCCATCGCCGGATCATAGGCGGCCAGCTCGTCTTCGGTGTTGAGGATCCGGGTGTCGAGATAGTCACCATGGATTTTGATGATGCAATGCCTCTGGTGGGTCAGCGGGATCATGCCGGTCGCTTGGTCTGCATTCCCGATTACCACCGGCACGATGCCCCGCTGCTCGAGCGCTTGTTCGAGCAGGCGGTCGAAATTGGTAGTAACGACGACCCGGATCAGTCCGGCGTCCATGAGTTCGGCGACGGCATGGTGCGCGGGCGTCGGCACTTTCAGGCCTTGTTCGCGCTCCTCCGCGCTTGGTTCGAAATAGCTCTTCAACAATTGCTGGCGTTCGGTCTGGGTACGGCAAAGGCCGTCGAGTAGATCTGAATAGCCCGCTTCCTTGCCAAATTTCTCGGCGTACCAGCGATCGACGGCATCGCCTGGTTCTTCTGATTGTGCGGCTGCTGTTTTCCGGATGAGGTCAAGGACGACTTCCCAACCCGTCGGAATTCCGGCCGAGCGCGAAACACCCGAACCTAGCAACAGTGCATATACGCCAGGGCTCGAGCGCAAGGAAAAAGCGAGCGACACCAGCGGATCCAGAATCTGACTCAATTCATGCTCCCCTCAATTCGGCGCGGTCCGCGCCCTCGCTGCGGGATGAGGCCTTCTGGCGGTCGGAGCAAGCCAGGGTCAGGACCTATTACTTGCGCCATTCGAGCGTCCCGCAGGGATTTGACCAAATCGCCCATCGCCGCGTCGAGAAATCGTGAAATATCGACATATTCCTGGGCCTTCTCTCCTTGCGCTGAGCCATTTTGTCTCAAACCTCGATGGCGCAAGTAATAGGTCCTGACCCTAGGCGCCCTCAATGTCCGCTTAGTCGGCGGCTGTGGACACGGCGTAGCTGCCTGCCGGAGGTCGCGGATCTCGACCCAGACCCGGTCGCTCAGATAAGCCAACTCGAACGACGGCTCCAGACAGATGCGGTTGATAGGCGTCGTGAAGCGGACCGCAAGCATAGCACCGCAGTTTCGAACATAGTGCCCATTCTAACCTGCCGTTCGCCGCCCCGTGCCGCTGTCTCCTGAGGATCGCGATCAGACGGAAAGGCTGCCAACGAGACCTTCAGCCCAGTCGTGCGCCCACTTAGCCCTGATGCAAAAACCTCGTTGGCCATCCTCGGCAAAGAAGATGCCAGCCCAGGCCGGGGTAGCATCCATGGTTAAAACCCAGGCGCCGGAATCGCCCTGCACCGGCAGCGGGGAGAAGAGCGTGCCGAGTCCGCCGCCGAGTCCGAACCGCGGTCGCGGCTTCAATTCGATGGAATCGCGGAAGCAGTAAGTCTTGCCGCCTGTCACGAAGGCGTAGCTAATCGCCAATGAACCCAACCGGCATTTCGCCTTGGTCAGCGCGCCATCGACATCGACATCCTGGCCGATCGTCAGCGATGTCGCGACCCCGCTTAGTGTGCGCGCCGAGGTGGGTGTGGTGGCAAGCTCAATGAGGCTGACGTCGAGCATGTTCACCGATGGCCCGTTCCCCGGATAGGGATTGGGCATCGGCAGGATCGATGGATCGCAGACGACACCGGCGCCCAAAGGGAAAAGCGTCGTATGATCCTTGCAGGTCCCGAGATGCAACCCGGCACCATCGTCGATGGTGTCGCCCTTTTCGGCGACATGGGCGCAACTCATGCCGTAGGCCTTGCCGGCAGGGTTTGTGAGAGTGCCGCCATACGTCCCGGTATGCCCCTGATTGGTGGCTATCCCGTCGCCGGGCGCGAAGGCGAGAGTGGCGACCGGGCGCTCGTCGACCAGTACGAGCGCCGCAGCGCTATTGGCGAGCGCGATCAGGCGAGCGCGATCAGTTTCGTCTGTCTCAAGCACGTCGCCAACGGGGGTTCGCACTGGTCTATGCACGATGGTCATAACTACCGGTGATTTGCCGAGCTTCCGGCCGAATCGCCTAAGGTCAGACCATATTGCAACCTTGCGATTAAGGTCGCGCCGGCGATAGCCTTGGAATGTCGGGACTGGCCAATCGGTATAGGGCCAGATTGGCGTTTCGATCATCCGGTAAAAGTAACGGTCGAGCAGGAATTTTCTCAATCCATCATCGCCAATCGCACCCTCTTCAAGATCATAAAGGAGGGTCCACAGCGGATGGATGTCAAGGGTAAAGCCACTGACAATCGGAATGTCGGCGGCCTGCCGCACCACGCCTTGAAGTGCCTCAGATTCGTTGAAGTACGTGCGCAGATCCTCGTAGGTTGGCATGGTCTCACCTTATTGCGCTGCGGGTTCGAACCACCCGGCGATGAAAGTGAAGAGCGGCGCGAGCAGGCCGGCCACGAACACCGAATACCAGCCGGTGATCACGAACAGGCTGCCACCAAGCGTGTAGGCCCAAAGCGGGAAGGCGACCGTCGCAATGATCACGTTCATCGCCCACGGCTGGTTTGGGAGTTTGCGTCGATAGAGGTAGATGGGTGTACCCACGAGGCCGATTACGAAGAAGAGGGCGGCCCACAGCAAGGCGCCCGCCGGTGCCGGCGTCGTAGAGGCAACCGTGCTGTCGATACCGAAATGCGAGGCAACTAGCTTATCAATGCCGGCATAGAATGCCACCGACTCGGCAGGAAGGTACTTGACGAGGCGATCGCTATAATTGTCAGCGGGTCTATCACTGGCGGTTGCAGTAGCGAGATGACCGTTCGTACTAGATGTTGGAATGACAAGTCTAGCCATAGCTTTACCCCCTCAGATGTGCTCGTTCGCGCGTACTCTCCGGGAGAATGAGCTACGCGGGACTGTCAGATCCGGCCCCGAAAGTTGTTGAGCAATACCAGCATATTGTGATTCACGCCGACCTGCAGAGAGATCGAGTGAACGATGGCATGGGCTGGTATTGCCCGACAGGAGCATAGCCGAAAAGGATTGCGCTATTCCAGCGATATGACCGACCGGGAGTGCATTGGCAGCGCCGTTAAAGCATCATGCCTGCAGCCGCTGATCCTAAGTCAGCGATGCCAGCCTTCGTCCGCCCGCAAACTTGCCGGTCCAAACAAATCAGGTATGGCTAATCACCGACCGGTTCCAGCAAATTCTGCCGTTCAGCATAAGTATTGCGAATGACGGCAAAGTCTCACGATCCGGCGTTCGCTTCCGGCAGCAGTCGACCAGATTGCGACGTTCGCTTCTGGCGGCGTGAACGTCGCAATCTGAAAAGAGCGGTCATTCGGGCTACGTCAGGCCGTCCGGCGGGATCCGCCGACAACCTTGTCATAGACGACACCCACGGTGAACGTCTGGTTCGGTCGGAAGCAGGCGTTGGACCGGAGCTTGCGAGCGAAAGATAGATCCCCGATACTGCATTGAACGCAGTGGTTGGGAATCTTGGGACTATGCCCTCTAGACCGACCCACCCAGCGATCCGAACATCGCACGGATGCTGTCATCGTAGTCGCGGCTCATCCGGGTTTTCTCCTTGTAGCTATCCATCTCCTGGTCGGCGCGCTGTTCTTCATATTCTCGATGTTCATCGAGGGCCTCGGCGACCCGCGCGGCATGCGCGCTAACATCGACGCCGAGCGCGCCATGAAAATATTCGAGATCCGACAGCAGGCCCTCGTAGTCACCCTCGGAGCAGCATTCGCTGAGTTCGTCCGACAAGCTCTGCCGCAGGAAGGTGGCGTAAGCGTCCTGGAGCTCGGATCTCAGCGGATGATGCTCAGCGCCGCTCGCCTCGTAGAAGAGCAGCAGGTTGCGCAACTCGTCCGAGCGGCAATGTTCGCGGGCGCTCGCCATAAGCTCGCCTGCGCTCTCGTCGAAGAAGGGTTTAAACCGCTGCAATGCCGGCCACTTCGATTCTTGGAACTCGCGCACCGCCGTGATCATGTCGTCGATTGGGCAGAGTTCCTGCTGGCGCTCGACCAGAATTCGCTCGATTAGCCGCTGGATCGGCACCAGCGCGTCTGGGATCCTGATCTCGTCGGCGATCTCGATCAGCTTGGCAAGGCGCTGCTCGTAGGTGGGTGCGAGATAGGCGGTGCTGCCGTCACGTTGCTGCACCGCGCGCGGTGCGGCAGCGAGTTCAGCGATCCTGGGCGCGAGCACCCCAATCTGTCGGGCCAGCATGTCACGGCTCGCGCCGCCCTGATCGGACCGGGCAAAGCCCCAGACCTGCGAGAGCTGGGTGAAGCGACAGGCACACAGGATGAGATCGACCGCATTTTCGGGTGCCTCGCGTACCACGCTGTTGAGCCAGTCCTGAACTGAGGGGTTGATGAACTCGATCACATCGCCCAGCATTGGCCTGACGAAAGCGCCGTTCAGCTCCTTGCGCGCGCTGGTGTAATCATCGGGCCGGCGCTGCAGGCCGTATTTCTGCGCGCGGTGCGCGTGCAGGGTGTCGAACCCCTCGCGCAGCAGCGCCTCCCCTGTCCGCCCCCCGAAGCTCGAGAGCGTGAGCAACAAGCTGCGCCCAGCATCGCTGATCTGCTGCTCATAGGCATGGCGCCAGATCTCCGCGGGATTAGCGAGCAGCGTGGTCACGAACGCCCGATAGTCCTTAACCGCGACGCCCTGCAGCCGACGCAGCGTCGAAAGCCACTCGATCAGGCGCGGATTGAACTTATCATGCTTGACGATCTTGAAGTAGAATTCATCCTTGAGAAGCTCGTCACGATAGGTCGATGGCAGATCGCTGAAGAACAGGTGATTGTAGAGAATCTCGGCACGCTGGTGGAGGCTGTAGTCGCCCATGCGAATGACGAGCTTGTGGTCGATGAGGCCCGAATCACGCAGCTGCTCGGACGCGCCCCAGGCCTGCTGGAGCATATGATCGCGCGTCGTGAGCACCAGCCTCTTGTCCTTTGTTGTGCCGATCATCTCGATGAACTCGACGATCGCGCGATATTCGCGTTGCTGCCCGGCCGCCCCCTGGTCGCCGAGGAAGGTCACGCCCATGAAATCGTCGAAATAGAAAATCTGCGGCCGGTCCTTCCGGAAGAGCTTCTTCCCCTCCGCGAAATTCTCCCGCATCACCACCGGCTCGAACCCCCGGGCCAAATGCTCGTAGAGGATCAGGTCGGCAAGCGTGGTCTTACCGACACCGGGCAGGCCCGACAGCCGTGGGCACTCCGGCAGCGTCCGCGAGAGTAACGAGGATTTTGCAGGTGATGTGACGATTGGCCAGACGACCTTGAGGACCACGCTTAAAGTCGCCGGCAAGCACCGCATGGAACGCGTGAGCGGCTACATGCGCCCGGCAAGGGATCTGCCTGCCACCACGCCTCTCATGCTACAGCTACACAGATCATATGGCCGCGAGATCATCATGACGTGGCAGGATGATGATGGCGGAAAGCTGGAGTCCAAGCTTTCGGAGATCGTAGCGGCCGTGATTGTCGCGGGGGAACGGGAGTTCCGTGAAAATCTGCGTAAAGACGAAGAACGCTTAGAAAAGGAGCGTATCGAACGCGAAGCAAGAGAAGCGGAGGAACGAGCTGAGCGTGAACGCCAACGATTGGCAAGGATCGCAGAGCTAAACCAAATGCGGATCGATGCGCTGCTCGAGAGCGGCAAGTTGATGCGACAAGCCGCCGAGCTGCGGGCACTGATCCCGCAAGTGCGTGAAGCCTTATCCTCGCATGCCGATGTTGATAGCCAATCCCTAGGTGAATGGGAGGCATGGGCCCGCGCTGAGGCTGACAAGCTTGATCCCGTCCTATCAGGTCAGATCCTACAGCACTTGCGGGCACCAACGCTGGATCAGGAATAACTGTCGCGCGATGCGGTTACTGCTTGAAGCAGTTGTCGCGATGCCAAGACAGGAAGCTTGGATGAGGGCGATCGCCGGCTCTGGCGGGCGCAATGGCGAACCCGGTCCGGTTGATCAAAGAGCGGATGCTGTCCGGATCATTGGCCTGACGGCTGACAAGGATTTCCAAATCATCCTGCAAGCTGATTAGGCCGCGATCAAACATCCAGTGAACGGTGCCCGACAAGGCAAGGCCGTTGTTGACGATGTCAGGCCCCCCCCTTTCGACCGGACGGATGTGAGCGGCCTCCACCTCGGCCCTTCCACCACCATTGATCAGCTTCAGACCGGTAATCGCACAGCGCGCATCATAGGCAGTCACGATCCGGCGGCGGAAAAGGCGGTCGCGCACCAAGCGTGAGCCCAAATATTCCACACGATCGCGTTCAATTTCAAGGACAAAGGGCAGGCGCTCTTCACGGAGAACATTGTGTTCTCCTTCGATCGGATCGATCCGGGGCAAGAAGTCTCCTTCCTCGGAGAGACCAAGATCAATGATGCGATTGAAGTCCTCGATGGCAAGGCTGCGCACGGCCGCCTGGGCACGGCCAGAGTTCTTGCCTGCCGCATTGAGCACGCCCTTTTCGACAACACCTAGCGGTCCATTAAATGGCACGGGATTTACGAAGTCGAGATAAGTGCCCGGTTCAATCAGGGCGAGATACATGTCCTTGGTCGTCGGGTCGGCGACAACATCTGCCACCTTGGCTACTGCGAAGTAGCCTTTGGCCTCAGGAACCTTGCTCGGCTCATAGTAGATGATCCAGTCACCGATACAGGCGCTGACGCGGCTCAGGTAGGACTTGGGAAATTGGTACCTTTCGGCTGGACTATCATCGTAGATGGAATCTGCCCGATGAATGAAGACGCCCTTAGTCATGGCTTGACGATAGCGACTTCGTCGGCCGCTTGAAATATCTGCCGGTAGGCAGTGCCTTGCGTTATTCGGCGAGAGGGCAAATTCGCCGCCCAGCAAATTTCGCAGTCTCTGATCGGAATCGGGCAAATGTGTCACGGCTGCGCAGGGCATGCTCTGTGTCGCTGGAGCCCGGGTGGGTCGGCTTGCGTAGCGTTCAATAAAGGGCAGATTGCGCGTATTACGTTCAGTAAGCGATCGCACTCGGATACCCTCGCGCTCGTTCTTTGCGACCCATTCGAGAGCGACAGCCTTGAAGGTGTCATTGTCTTCAATCCTGGCGCGTGCAGCATCGATCCTCTGCTGTTGGGCAGGATCTGTACCGAGAGCAATCAGGCGGCGCGCCTCGGTCCTCTTTTCCCGCGCGTCGGCAAGAGTGACCTCGGGCCATTGTCCGAACGACAAGGTCTTCTGCTTGCCGAGCCAGCTATAGGTGAGTCGCCAGAGCTTGGAGCCATTTGGCTTGACGAAAAGGTGCAGCCCTCCACCGTCGAACATCTTGTAGGATCGATCTTTGGGTTTCGCGCTCGCGACGGTCGTGGCAAACAGCGTGCTCATATGGGTATCGCCTTGTGCAAGGCGGGGGCACGATACCCATCAGGATACCCATTTTGTTCCCGATTGGTGCCGTATCCGCCCGGATTTGACCGGACGGCTATAGCACAAAAAACGGGAGAAATCAGCCATTTCCCGGACGTCCATGGACGCCCTTGGAAAGGCTACTGGTGCCCAGAAGAGGACTCGAACCTCCACGCCCTTTCGAGCGCCGCCACCTGAAGACGGTGCGTCTACCAATTCCGCCATCTGGGCACGGGCAGGGCGCCAAGGTGCGTCCCTGCAGGGTAGGAGCGCGCCTCTACGCAGGCGGGGCGGGGTTGTCAACTGAGTCGGAGGGAAGATTTTGCATGTTCGCCAGCGTCCTGCGTGCGGTCGGAACGCGGGAGCTCGCCAACTGTCCGGTTGCCCCTCGTGCGGCCTTGTGGCAGGGGCGAAAATCATGTGCTGCGGTGCGGGATGCGCGTGCGTCTGCGCCGCCGACTGAAGGATCGTATCTGACCATGAGCAAACGCCCCACCGATTCCCTCGCCGGCAAGATCGTCACTGTGCTGGGTGGCAGCGGCTTCGTTGGCAAGCATCTGGCGCAGGAACTGCTCGCGCGCGGTGCGCGTCTGCGCATCGCCAGCCGCAATCCGCGCAAGGCCTATGCGATCAAGCCGCTCGGCAATCTCGGGCAGGTGCAGTTCGCCCGCGTCGATGTGACCAAGGCCGATTCGCTGGCCGCGGTGCTCGCGGGCTCCGATGCGGTGGTCAATCTGGTCGGGGCTTTCGCAGGCGATCTCGATGCGCTGCAGGGCAAGGGCGTCGGCCGGATCGCGGCGGCGGCCAAGGCTGCGGGGGCAGGCGCATTCGTTCATGTTTCCGCGCTGGGCGTCGATGCCGAATCGGACGTTGCCTATTCGCGCACCAAGGCCGAGGGCGAGGAAGCCGTGCGCGCGGCATTCCCCGGAGCGACTATTGTTCGTCCGTCGCTGATGTTCGGTCCGGACGACAAGTTCGTGATGATGTTCGGCGATCTCATTTCCCGCATGCCGGTGATGCCGGTCTTCGCGCCCGACGCGAAGCTGCAGCCGGTTTTCGTGGACGATGTGGCCGAGGCCATCGGCAACGCTCTGGCCGATCCGGCGGTGCACGGCGGCAAGACCTTCGAGCTGGCCGGTCCCGAAGTGATCACCATGCTCGAACTCAACGAGCGCATTGCCGAGGCGGAAGGGCGCTCGCGGCACTTCGCCGCTCTGCCCGATGGCGTATCGAGCCTGATTGCCGCCACGACCGGCTGGCTGCCGGGTGCGCCGATCACCACCGATCAGTTCAAGCTGCTCAAGGCGGGCAGCGTTGCCGGCGGCACGGCACCGGGCATCGCGGACCTCGGCGTATCGCCGCGTCCGCTGGGCCTGTTCCTCGATCGCTGGATGACGCAGTTCCGCAAGCACGGCCGCTTCGGCGCCAAGGATCCCAGCGCGGCCTGATTTCGCTCTGCGTGTACGAGTGGGGCAGGGCTGGCTGACGCCGGCCCGCTGATACCTGTCAGGCGTCGACTTCGGCGTAGTGGCTGGGCGGCTGGATCACTTCCATGCGTTCCGACAGGAGCGGGCGGAACGACGGGCGAGACTTCATCACCAGATACCAGCCGCGCGCCTGTTCGTGGCCCGCCCAGTCGATACCGCCAAGATAGTCGGCCACCGAAATCTGCGCGGCCGCGGCCAGGTCCGCGAGGGTCATTGTCGGCCCGGCGAGCCAGGGACGCGTGTCGATGAGGTAGTCGACATAGTCGAGGTAGTCGTGTGCCAGCTTCATGGCATTGCGCAGCGCCTTGGCATCCGGGGACTGGCGCAGGACCAGCCGCTTCTTCATGCGTTCAAGCAGCATCGGGCCGGAAACGCCATTGAAGAAGTTCTCGTCGAACATCGCGATGAGCCTGCGGATCTCGGCGCGCTGCTGCGCGGTTCCGCTGATCAGCGGATTGCGGTCGACGGTTTCCTCGAAATATTCGCAGATGGCCCGGCTGTCGGAAATGACCGTGCCCTTCTGCGTGTCCTTGACCACCGGCGTCTGCCCGGCCGGGTTCATTGCGAAAAGGCGGTCCTCACCTTCCCACGGGCGCGTGCTCTGCAGTTCGTAGGCAATGCCCTTTTCCGCCATCAGCAGCCGCACCTTGCGGCTGAAGGGGCAGAGGGGGAATTGATAGATGTGCCACATGGGTGTTCGATGCCAAAGGCGGGGCGGGGCGTCCACCCGCGGGCCTTTTCGTATCGGGACGAAACGCGTGGATAAGTCGGCGAGACGACCGGGAGGCGCTGCGGCTATGGGCCAGCATATATCGCAGCGACGCGCGGCAGGGCGGTTGACCGTGGACTGCGTGGACGACACTCTTCGTCGTGAGTGAAATTTCTGAAAGCGGAGAGCCTATGTACAGCCACATCTGTGTCGGCAGCGACGATCTTGCCAAGGCAAAGACCTTCTACGACGCCGTCTTCGAGCCTCTGGGGGCGACGCCGATCATGGCCGATATCGAGGGCGGCCGCGTCGCCTATTCGAACAAGGGCGCGAATTTCATGATCTGCAGGCCCATCAACGGGGAATCGGCGAGCTATGCCAATGGCGGCACGATCGGCTTTTCGTGCGACAGCGCGGAAGTCGTCGATGCCTGGCACAAGGCCGGCTGCGAAGCGGGCGGTGCAAGCTGCGAAGACCCGCCGGGCGTGCGCGAGTTTCCGTTCGGCAAGCTCTACCTCGCTTATCTGCGCGATCCGGACGGCAACAAGCTTTGTGCCATGCACGCGATGGGCTGACGAAAAGCCACAAGGGAGAGGAAAAGACATGCTGCTGAAATCCATCCGGCTGGGATCGAACGACCTCGCCAAGACCCGCGCGTTCTATGATGCGACCTTCGCTGCGCTGGGCGTGGACGAGTGCTCCACGCCCGAGCAATATCCCATCGTCATGTGGGATCTGGGTGGCGTGAAGTTCCTGCTCGGTCCTGCGCGCGACGGCCAGCCGTGCACCTTCGCCAATGGCGGGACGATCATCTTCGAGGCGCCGAGCGAGGATGCCGTGAAGGCCTGGCATGCCGCAGGGCTTGCCAATGGCGGCACCAGCGAGGGCGACGCGGAAGCGAAGCCGCAGGCGCGCGGTGCCTTCGGGGCCTACTTGCGCGATCCGGACGGCAACAAGCTGGGGGCCTACTTCGGTCTGCAGATGGGATGATGCGGCAAAAGCTGCGCTACCTGTCATAAGTAAGGGTCGCAGGCCCTTCGCCTTGATCCCTATTCCTTCCTTCTCATGGAGAGGGAAGGATGGGACAGGCCTTGGGCGAGGACACTTTCGATTTCATCGTGATCGGCAGCGGTGCCGCCGGACTCGTCGGCGCGATTACCGCCAGCCGCAGGGGGCTGCGCCCGCTGATCATCGAGAAGGCCGATCACTGGGGCGGGACCACCGCCACCTCGGGCGGTGTGCTCTGGGTTCCCGGCAACGACCTGATGGCGGCGCAGGGTGAGCCCGACTCCGCCGCCGACGCCCGGGCCTATGTTCATGCGCTGATCGGTGAGGATGCCGACGAGCGGCAAGTCTCCAAGGCCGATGCCTTCCTGGAGAATGCGCCGCAAATGGCGCGCATGCTGGGCGAGGAGGGGGTGAGCTGGATCCGCAGTTCCGATCACCCCGACTACTATCCCGGCACCCCGGGGCACGGGAAAGGCCGCACGCTGGAATCGGCACCGCTCGATGGGCGCAAGCTCGGTCCGCAGTTCGAGACCATGCGGCTTTCCGAGCTCGACATGCCGGCGATCCACAGCGGCCAGTTTGGCACGCTCACGCGCACCTGGACGAGTTTCGGGCTGTTTCTGGAAGGGGCGCGCACGGCGATCGGTCACAAGCTGCGCACGCTTGTCGGCCAGAAGCCGCTCGGCAACGGGCGGGCACTGGCGGCTTCGTTGATGCGGATTGCCGTCAGGCGCGGCATTCCGGTGCGGCTGTCCACGCGGCTGGTCGAGCTTGTAGTAGAGCAGGGCTCGGTCACGGGCGTGATCGTGGAAAGCGGCGGCGTGCGCGAGCGGATCGAGGCGCCGGCGGGTGTGCTGTTCGCGGCTGGCGGCTTCGCGCGCAATGCCGCGCTGCGCAAGTCCCTGCAGGGGCGGGACGAGACATGGACCAATGCCATTCCCGAAGACGAGGGCGATGCCTTCGTTGCGGCGAGCAGCATCGGCGCGGACAGCGAACTGACCGATGATTGCTGGTGGATGCCCTCGATCCAGGTCAGCGAAGGGCAGAACGGCCTGGCGCTTGGCCTGCGCGCGCTGCCGGGCAGCCTGATCGTGAATGCGCAGGGACGGCGCTATCTCAACGAGGCGCGCTCCTACATGGCGACGGGCAAGGCGATGTATGAAAACGGCGCCGCCAAAGAGCGCCACTGGCTGATCATGGATGGGCGCTTTCTCAAGCGCTACATCTTCGCCGAACTGTCGCAGAAGGCGATCCGCGAAAAGATGATGGCCAACGGCTTCCTGAAGCGGGCCGATACGATCGCGGACCTGGCACGTGAATGCAGCCTCGATCCGCAGGCGCTGGAAGAGACGATCGAGCGTTTCAACGGGTTCGCCCGCGCGGGCAGGGACCTCGATTTCCAGCGAGGCGAGACCGACTACGACCGCTATTGGGCCGATCCCAACCATGGCCCCAATCCGAGCCTGGGAGAGATCCGCCATGCGCCGTTCTGGGCGGCGGTGCTGCGTCCGGGAGACCTCGGCACGAACGGCGGGCTCATGACCGATGCCAACGCGCGTGTGCTCGATCGCGACCATCAGCCGATCACCGGGCTCTATGCGGCGGGCAACGGAAGCGGATCGCCGTTTCGCAATGCCTACCCGGGAGCCGGAGCGACCATCGCCGCGGCCGCGACATTCGGCTTTATCGGCGCGAGTTTTGCCGCCAACCGGCAGAACAACCGTCCACCGCAGGCGGAACCTGTCAAATAGGGCGAGAAAGCAGGAAGATGGCGTGCTCGGCGCGGAAGTTCGCGGCGGCCGGGCTGCAACGGGTGTCGCCCGAGAGGAACCAGCAGCCCTCGACGTTGATGTTGCGCTCTTTCAGAAGCGCCCTGAAGTCATTTACGCTCAGGTGGTGGATGTTGGGCGTTTCGTGCCAGGCTTCCGGCAGCAGACGCGTCACCGGCATGCGGCCGTTCCACAGCAGCGAGAGCCGCCCGCGCCAGTGGGCGAAGTTCGGAAAGCTCACGAAGGCCTGGTGGCCGATGCGCAGCAGTTCATCGAGCACCATGCCCGGGTACATCGTGGTCTGCAGCGTCTGCGAGAGGATCGCGTAGTCGACCGACTTGTCGGGATAGAAAGCCAGATCGGTGTCGGCGTCGCCCTGAATGACCGAAAGGCCCTTGGCGACGCATGCGCCGACGTTTGCCGGTACCAGTTCCATGCCGCGAGCATCGCAGTGCTTCGTGTCGCGCAGGGCTGCCATCAGCGTGCCATCGCCGCAGCCCACGTCCAGAACGCGCGACCCCGGGGCGACGTTGTCGGCGATGACGGCAAGGTCGGGACGCAGGGCGCTGATGTCGGCGTTCACTGGTTGAGGAACCCTTCCACCACGTGATCGAGCGCAGGCACTTCCAGCAGGAAGGAATCGTGCCCGAAGGGAGCCGAAAGCTCGACGAAGCTCACAGGCAGGCCGGCGGCATTGAGCGCCTTGACGACATTGCGCGAATCCGACGTGGGATAGAGCCAGTCGCTGTCGAAACTGACGAGGCAGAACCGGGCCTTCGACTGACAGAAAGCGTTTGCGAGCCGGCCGCCATGTTCCTCGGCCAAATCGAAGTAGTCCATGGCGCGCGTGATGTAGAGATAGGAATTGGCGTCGAAGCGGCCGGTGAACGAGAGGCCCTGATACCGCAGATAGGACTCGATCTGGAAATCGGCGTCGAAACCGAAGGTCTTCTGCTCGCGGTCCTGCAGGCGCCGGCCGAACTTGGCAGTCAGGCCTTCTTCGGAAAGATAGGTGATGTGCGCGGCCATGCGCGCCACCGAAAGGCCCTTTTCGGGACCGCGGCCCTCGTCGGCGTGGTAGTAGTTGCCTTCCTGCCACTCTGGATCGGCCATGATCGCCTGCCGGCCGACTTCGTGGAAAGCGATGTTCTGTGCCGAGTGGCGCGCGGTCGAGGCGAGCACCAGAAAGGCCCTCGAGCGTTCCGGAAAATTCGCCGCCAGCGAAAGCGCCTGCATTCCGCCCATCGAACCGCCCACCACGGCGTGCAACTGCTCGATCCCGAGGGAATCGAGCAGGGCGACATGGCCGCGGACCATGTCGCGGATGGTGATTACGGGAAAGCGCATGGCCCAGGGCTCGCCGTCGGGCGCAAGGCTGGCCGGGCCGGTCGAGCCCATGCACGAACCGATCACATTGGCGCAGATCACATGGAACTTGTTGGTGTCGATCGGCTTGCCGGGACCGACCATGCGGGCCCACCATCCGGGCTTGCCGGTTTTGGGATGGTTGGAAACGACATACTGATCGCCGGTCAGCGCGTGGCAGATCAGGATCGCGTTGTCCTTCGCTGCATTCAGCTTGCCGTGGGCTTCATAGGCGATGCGCACGCCGGACAGGCTCTGTCCGCCATCAAGCGGCAGCGGTTCGTCCAGTTCGAGCACTTCGCTCTCGTCGTGAATCTGGGCGGTTGCCATCTTGGTGTTGCCAAGTGGGGGACAGCCGGGCCCAAGTCAATCGCTGCATGTCGATTGAGGGCCGCATTCTCCCTGTCATTCGGCCACGCGCTGCGTTAAAGGCGCGCCCGTCATGACCGAAATCCAGACCCGCAACCGTTCGCCCCAGCCCAAGCCCTGGATCGAGGCGATCCATGCCTATGTGCCGGGCAAGTCGGCCGGCAAGGATGGGCGCCCGCTGATCAAGCTTTCGGCAAACGAGAACCCGCTCGGCACCAGCGAACTGGCGCTCGCGGCGCGGGCGAACGCACCTGCGCTCTATCCGGACCCCGACAGCAAGGCCCTGCGGTCGCGGCTCGGCGAACTGCACGGGATCGATCCCGCACGCATCGTCATGGGCACCGGGTCGGACGAACTGCTCAATCTGGCGGCACAGGGCTATGCCGGTCCGGGCGACGAAGTGATCTACGTTCGCTACGGTTTTTCGGTCTACGACATCGCCGCACGCCGCTGCGGCGCCACGCCGGTGGTCGCGCCCGACGCCGATTATGGCACCGATGTCGACGCGCTGCTGGCGCTGGTCACGGACAAGACCCGCGTCGTGTTCATCGCCAACCCGAACAACCCGACCGGCTCTTTCCTGCCGAAGGGCGATATCGCCCGTCTCCATGCCGCTCTGCCTGCCGATGTGCTGCTCGTCGTCGATCAGGCCTATGGCGAATATGTTGCGCCCGAGGATGATGACGGGGCCATGGCTCTCGCGGAAGCGCATGAAAACGTGCTGGTGACGCGCACGTTCTCGAAGATCTTCGGACTTGCCGGCGAAAGGATCGGCTGGGGCACGGGCGCGCCGGGTATCGTCGCCACGCTCAATCGCATCCGCGGGCCTTTCAACGTCTCCAGCACGGGGCAGGCGATGGCCGCCGCGGCTCTCGACGACATGGCCTTTGTCGAACGGGCACGCGTGCACAATCGCGACGAGCGGGCGCGCTTCGTCGAGCAGATCGAGGCGATGGGCAACCACGGCCTGCGCGCCTTGCCAAGCCAGGCGAACTTCGTGCTCATCCTGTTCGAAGGCGCGCTCCGTGCCGAGACGGCCTTCGAAGGGCTGGCCGACCGCGGCTACATCGTGCGCTGGCTGCCCAATCAGGGGCTTCCGCACGGCCTGCGGATCACCATCGGGCACCCGCAGGACATGGACGCGATAGCCACGGCCCTGCGCGAGATGGCGGAGGCGGCGCGGTGAGTTTTCAGCGGCTCGCGATTATCGGCCTGGGCCTGCAGGGCGGCTCCATCGGGCTTGCCGTGCAGGAGTTCCTGCCGAAGATCGCCACTACCGGATACGACATTTCCCCCGAGTCCCGCGCCCGTGCGGCGGAGCGGGGGCTGGTCCACAAGGTGTGCGATACCGCGGGCGAGGCCGTGCGCGATGCCGATCTGGTGATCTTCTGCGTGCCGCCCGGCGTGATGGGCGATGCCGCGGCCGCCGTGCGCGATGGAATAGCGCCGAATGCCCTCGTCAGCGATGTCGGCTCGAGCAAGCAGGCCGTCGCCAAGGCGCTGGGCGAGGCCTTGCCCGATCATCTGGTGATTCCCGCCCACCCGGTTGCCGGTACCGAGAATTCCGGACCTGACGCGGGCTTTGCGCACCTTTTCCGCAATCGCTGGTGCATCGTCACCCCGCCCGAGCATACCGACCTTGTCAAGCTGAGCGCGCTTGTCGAGTTCTGGGAAACGCTGGGCGCCAACGTCGAGATCATGACCGCCGAGCACCACGATCTGGTGCTTGCGGTGACCAGCCACCTGCCGCACCTGATCGCCTACACCATCGTTGGCACCGCCTCCGATCTGGAGGACGTGACGCAGAGCGAAGTCATCAAGTATTCGGCGGGCGGCTTCCGCGACTTTACTCGCATTGCCGCTTCGGATCCGACGATGTGGCGCGACGTGTTCCTCTCCAACAAGGAAGCGGTGCTCACCATGCTGCAGCGCTTCACCGAGGACCTTACCGCTCTGCAGCGCGCCATCCGCATCGGCGACGGCGATACCCTGTTCGAACACTTCGCGCGTACCCGAGCGATCCGCCGCTCGATCATCGAAGAGGGGCAGGACGATTCGCGCCCCGACTTCGGTCGCGGCGATCACGAAGGCGTTCAAGGCCATACAGGCTGAAATTCCCGGTCCAGGCGGGAGCCTGCGACGGTTTCGGGAATTGAGCCGGTACATTCCGGATTTCCAGCGAGGCTGCCCATGAAAATTGCGATTGAAACCCGACTGGAATATGCGGTGCCGGGGCCGGTCGACGTCCTGCTTCAAATCGAAGCGGCCATGATCCCCGAGCAGACGGTGCTAAGCGCGCATATCGACTTGCCCGAGTTCGAGCATTTTGCCCGTGTTCCGGGGCAGGCCGATATCGGTGACCGTATCTGGCTCAGGCTCTCGCAGCCACTGAAGGTGCGCTATCGCGGCGTGGTCGAGATCAATCGCCTGATTGCAGATGTCGATACACTGCAGCGAACCCCGCCGCACATGCTGCCGGGCGAGACCGTCGATTACCTGCTGGCATCACGCTATTGTCCCGCCGACCTGTTTCAGGACTTCGTGAACAGCGAGTTTGCAGGAACCGAAGGCGGTGCGCGTGTGGCAGCCTTGCGGGACTGGATTGCCCAAACGCTGAGCTATGAGCCGGGATCGAGCGATGCCATGACGACGGCGATAGACACTTTTCACAGCCACAAGGGCGTTTGCCGCGACTATGCCCACCTGATGATCGCGCTGACCCGCGCCAGCGCCATTCCCGCCCGGTTTGCAAGTGTCTACGGAATCGGCGTCGAGCCACAGGACTTCCACGCCGTTGCCGAAGTGTTTCTGGATGGTGCGTGGCACATGGTCGATCCCACGCGCATGGCCCGATCCGAGAGCATCGCCAAGATCGGCGTGGGGCGCGATGCTGCCGACGTATCGTTCCTGACCAGCTTCGGGGCTGTGGAACTGCAGGAACAGTCAGTCGAGGTCAGCGAAGTCTAGGAGGCCTGCGAGTGGGCACGGCGAGCGCTCTGGGTCAGTCGTTCAGGGCGTTGATTGCTGCTTCCACCCGCGCCTCGATCTCGGCGCGCGGAAGACCCGGTTCGATGCGCTGGCCAACTCGCACCGTGATGATACCCGGCTTCTTCCAGCGTCGATGGTAAAGCCGCCCGCTGTTCACGGCCACCGGGACGACCGGCAGGCGGAGCAGCTTGTAGAGCCCGGTAAAGCCGGATTGCAGTTGCCCGTGCTCGCCTGACGGAACCCGTGTGCCCTCGGGAAAGATGACGAGCGGGCGGTTCTGCGCGGCGAAGGTACGCGCGTCTGCCACCATCTTGCGTAACGCCTTTGCGCCTTGCTCGCGTTCGACCGCGACGATGCCGTATTGCCTTGCCGCGCGTCCCCATCCCGGGATTTCGGCCAGTTCGATCTTGGGGAAGGGCACGGGCCAGTCCATGAGATTTGGCAGGTCGATCGCCTCGAAGAAGCTTTCATGCTTCACGGCGACGAGCAGTCCCTCGTTGGGCATCTCACCCTCGATAACGACCTTGATCCCCAGCAGCCACCGCGCGCACAGGCGGTGATACCAGGACCAGCCGTGGACGCTCCAGCGCATGGCCTTTTCGCTGATCGGCGTGAAGAACAGGGTGAGCAGCACGAACACGACCGTGCCGGGATAGAATGCAGCGTAGAACGCGAGGCTGCGCAGAACGTCGGCGGGAGTGGTGCGCATTACTGTCCGGCCAGGTTAAGCGCCACGCGCGCGATCAGCTTGTGATATTCGAGCAGCAGCGCGCCAAGGCTGGGCTGCGAAGGCACGGCATCATGCTCCACCCTGACGCCTTGCGGTAGTTCGCGGCGCAGTTCGAGTGTGGCGCGGCGCATGTGCCAGTCCGCCGTCACCAGCCGTATCGAACGGGCGCGATGCCGCTTTACCCACTGCGCCGTCTCGACGGCATTGGAACGCGTGTCGTAGGCTTGGTACCCCAGCGTGACGCAGCACTTCATCAGGCGCGGCGCAACGTCGAATTCGGCTGCAAACTCGCGGGGCTTCACTTCGCGGTCGACCCCGGAAACCAGCAGGCGCGGCGCGCTGTTCGCTCTCAACACGTCAAGCGCATGTTCGATCCGTCCCTGGCTGCCGGTCAGGACGATGATGGCGTCGGTGCGGACACTGGTCGGCAAGGGCCCCGGCAGCGCGATGGCGAACCACAGGAACCCGAAGAGCCAGATCAGCACGATAAAGGCGGCGAAGCGACGAAACATTGCAGGAGCTATATAGGGCTTGTGTGTATTATAGCATCTTACGCAGGGCGTGGAGAACCGTAAGCCGTGCAGTAACCATGGCAAGCAGCGTGGAGAGAACCGGGACCAGCGCCAGCAGCAGCCAGTCGCCCCACGTCAGCGCGCCATTGTTTACAAGCCCGGCGCCAAGGCCCGCAAACCGCCGTGCCAGCACCAGGATGACCACCAGCGCCAGTGCCAGCCCTACTGCACCGCCGCCCGCCGCGTCGTAACCGATTGAGCGCTGGAAGACGCGGGCGACCTGCGCATCGGTGCCGCCCAGCAGATGGACGATCTCGATCGTATCGCGGTTGGTACCCAGCGCCGTGCGGGCCGCCAGCAGCACTGCGGCAGTCAGCGCCAGAGCAAGCAGCGCGACGATGGCAATGGCCAGCACCTGCAGCGAGACCATGGCGTTGAAGACCGGCTTCAGCCAGTTCGACTGCGCATCGACGCGGGCCGAGGGCGCGACGGGTTTCAGCCTTTGTTCAATGGCGGAGAGCGCTGCTGGCGTGGCGGGGCCTTTCAATCGCACGTCGATCAGCGACGGGACCGGGATTGCGGATCCGGTGGCATTGGCAATGCCGGTGCCGAGCCAGGGTTCGATAAGGGCATCCAGCTCCGCCTGCGGGACCAGCCTTAGCCCTGCGACACCGGGCATGGTCTTGATCGCGGCGACAGCGCTTTCGGCTTCTTTCTGGCGGATATCGGCGCGGGGCTCGATGATCTGGACGGTCACGCCGCCTTCGATCTCGGCCTTGGCGGACGAGACTGCATTACCCAGCGCCAGTCCCGCCGCGAGCGCAATCGCCGTCATCGCGACCATGATGGCAATGACCCAGGGCATCGGGCCGGACATGCGGCCTTGCGGGATCAGCTCCGTGTCCCTTCCGGTGAACAGGCGGCGCACCATCAGGCCGGCTTTCTCGGCGGATAGCGTAGCGCTCCGGTGGGATCGGAAAGCCGGCCACGGTCGAGCCGCATGATCAGGCTGTCGGGCACCTTGCGCAGCAGGTCGAGGTCGTGGGTGGCGACCACAACGGTCGTCCCCTGCCGGTTGAGCATCTCGAACAGGCGCATCAGCTTGAGTGCCATGTCGGGGTCGACGTTGCCGGTCGGTTCGTCCGCCACCAGCATGGCGGGGCGTGCTATCACCGCGCGGGCAATGGCCACGCGCTGCTGTTCACCGCCGGAAAGCGTCGCAGGCTTGGCGTCGAGGCGGTCGGCCAGGCCTACCCAGTCGAGAATATCGCGCACCGGTGCGGCAAGGTCTTCTTCACGGTGGCCGGCGACGCGCAGCGGCAGCGCCACGTTGTCGAATGCGGATAAGTGCTGGATCAGCCGGAAGTCCTGAAAGACCACGCCGATCCGGCGGCGAAGCTGCGGCAGCCGGCTGCGGGGCATCGTTATCGCATCGGTGCCGAACATGCGGATCGCGCCGCGCGAGGGGCGCTGGGCCAGATAGAGCAGGCGCAACAGCGACGTCTTGCCCGCGCCGCTGGCTCCGGTGAGGAAGTAGAAGCGGCTGGGAAACAAGGTGAACGTCAGGTCGCTCAGCACCTCACGATCGGTGCCGTAGCGCAGGCCGACATTGTCGAAGTGGATGATTTCCCCGTCCGCGGTCATGTTCGTAATTCTACTGTGTCCGTGTTGGTCCGAACGGGCGTCGCACGGCCTATAACGATCAATGTATGTGGAAAAAAGGGCATTAGGCCGCGAACCCACAGCGCGATAGCTTGTCGCGCGTGAAACATCCGTGCTTATGGATGTCGTCATGATTATCGCCTGCCCTGCCTGTTCTACGCGCTATGCCGTGCCGGATAGCGCCATCGGCGTGGAAGGCCGCACCGTGCGGTGCGCGAAGTGCCGTCATAGCTGGTTTCAGGAAGGGCCCGAGGTCCCGTTCGAACCGGCTCCAGCACCCGCCGAGGCTGCGCCCCCTCCGGCGCCTCCGCGCGAGCAGCCCGCGCCCTGGCGCGAGCCCGAAGCCGAGGTGAAGACTGCGCCGGAAAAAGCCCCGGCGCCGGTCGCTCCCGGTCGCGAGGACGAGCCCGACTTCGGGCCGCTTCCGGCTCCCCCGCCGCCGCCGAGGAAGGCGGAGCGCAAGGCACCGGTCTATTACGACGACACCCAGATCAAGCCCTATGCCGACGAGGCGCATTCCAATTTCGATTTTGCGCCTCCGTTCCGCCGTCGGCGCAACTGGACGAAGATCGGGACTTATGCCGCCGGTATCTTCGCCGTCGTCACGCTGGGTCTCGCGGGGGCTATCGCCTGGGGCGGTCTGCCCGACTGGGTTCCGGTTCCGCATTCGACCTTCCAGCAGGGCGAGCCCGACCTGCAGCTCGATTTCCCGCGCAACCGGCAGGATCGCAAGCCGCTGCCCGATGGCACCGAGTTCTTCAGCGTCAGCGGAACGGTCAGCAACATCGGCAGCGAAGCGCGCTATGTGCCCTCGCTGCTCGTGGTGCTGCGCGACGAGCGCGACCGCATCGTTTATGAGAAGGAAGTGGTTCCGCCCAAGCGCAAGCTCGCGCCCGGCGAGACGATCACGATCAACGAGGCGCTGACCGATATTCCCAAGGCAGCCTCTTCGGCAGAGATCGGCTGGAAGCCCGACTGAGGCTTCGGTGATAGCCGTGCAGCGTGCCCTGCAATTGCGGCTTTTCGGCAGATAACGAAAGATTCTGGAAAATATTGTTCGCGACTCGCTTGCGGCCCCCGAATCCCTTTGCTAATGGCGCGCTCCTGCCACGGGGCGGATGCGATCCGGCCCCGTTGATTTAGCGGTCGTGGCGGAATTGGTAGACGCGCAACGTTGAGGTCGTTGTGGGCGAAAGCCCGTGGAAGTTCGAGTCTTCTCGACCGCACCAGGCAGTTTCAGAAACAGCACTGATTTTTGCCTTCGGGCACCCCGGCAGCGGCGGTTTTCTCGGCAACGCGCGGTGCTGTGTGGCCGATTGTTTCTCCCTCGAATCATAAAGCGAAAGCGCATCTTCGCGGTTGCGGGATCGGATGCCGACGTGCGACGCTGTACCTGTTGCCCGAAGCACTTATGCTTTGCCGGCACACGGTACGAAACGTCTGCCGCCATCGAGGAGCACGCCAAGCGATGCCCGACGAGAATCGCCAGAACCATCACGCGGAGCCGATCGACAGTGTGCTCGGTGCGCTCGGATCACGGCCGCAGGGGCTCACGGAATCGGAGGCGGAGGAACGGCTGGCCCGGCATGGCCCGAACCGGCTGCGCGAAGCGCCCGGACGCAACCCGATCCTGCGTTTCCTCACGCACTTTCACAACATTCTCATCTACGTCCTGCTGGCGTCTTCGGCGGTCACGGCCGTGCTCGGGCACCTTGTCGACACGGCGGTGATCCTCGCGGTCGTTCTGGCCAATGCGGTGATCGGCTTCATTCAGGAGGGGCGCGCGGAAAATGCCATGGCCGCGATCCGCGGAATGCTGGCACCGCACACTTCCGTCCTGCGCGAAAACGCGCGGCGCACCATCCAGGCGGATGCGCTCGTGCCGGGCGACGTGGTGCTGCTGGAGGCCGGAGACCGTGTTCCGGCCGACTTGCGTCTGATCGAGGCGCGGGGCTTGAAGGCGGAAGAGGCGATCCTGACCGGCGAGTCCGTGCCGGCGGACAAGGGGACGGCCCCGGTTCATCCCGACGCTGCGCTCGGCGATCGCACGCCGATGCTGTTCAGCGGCACGCTGGTAGTCTCCGGAACCGCGCGCGGGCTGGCCGTGGCCACCGGCGATGCCACCGAGATCGGGCGCATCAGTTCGATGCTGGCGAAAGTGGAAACGCTGACCACGCCGCTCGTGCGGCAGATGGACATCTTCGCGCGCTGGCTGACGCTGTTCATCCTGATGGTGGGGGCATGCCTGCTGACGTTCGGCGTCTTCGTCCGGCATATGCCGTTCGGAGAAGTCTTCATGGTCGTTGTCGGCCTTTCCGTCGCGGCCATCCCAGAGGGGCTGCCGGCGGTCCTGACCATCACCCTTGCCGTGGGCGTGCAGGGCATGGCGCGGCGCAACGCCATCGTCAGGCGGCTGCCGGCCATCGAGACGCTGGGTTCGGTCTCGGTGATCTGCACCGACAAGACCGGCACGCTGACGCGCAACGAGATGCAGGTGACCGCGCTGGTCTCTGCCGACAGTGAATTCTCGGTCGAAGGCGACGGCTATGCCCCCGCGGGTGCCGTGCATGCCGGGGATGGCCGTCCGGTAGATGCGGCCGGCGCTCCGATCCTGCACGAATTCGCCCGCGCGGCCCGTCTCTGCAACGATGCCGAACTGGTCTGCGCCGATGGCGACTGGCAGGTCGAAGGCGATCCCATGGAGGGCGCGCTGATTGCCCTGGCGGAAAAGGTCTCGGCCGGGTCCGGCGCGTCGTGGGCCGGTTTTGCGCGGACCGACGCAATCCCCTTCGATGCCGCCCACCGTTACATGGCCGTGCTGCATCACGATCACGAGGGCCATGCCTTCGTCGATGTCAAAGGGGCGCCCGAAGCCGTGCTGCCGATGTGTTCGGGCCAGCGGAACGGAGGAGGGGGGATCGAACCTGTCGATGCCGAATACTGGCAGGAGAGCATCGAGGCCCTCGCCGCGCAGGGCATGCGCGTGATTGCGCTGGCATCGCGTCCGATGCAGCAGGACGACACGGTGCTCAATAGCGCCGATCTCGAGCGGCAGCTGGTGTTCATCGGGCTGGTCGGTCTGATCGATCCGCCGCGTCCGGAGGCTATCGCCGCGGTCGCCGAATGCCATGAAGCGGGCATTCGCGTGAAGATGATCACCGGAGACCACGGCGCCACCGCGTTGGCCATCGCCGCGCAGATCGGGCTGCACAATACCGGCAGCGTGCTTACCGGCGCCGATATCGAGGGCATGTCCGACGGCGAATTGGCCGATGCCGTGGTGGAGACCGACGTCTTCGCCCGCACCTCGCCCGAGCACAAGCTGCGGCTGGTGTCCGCCTTGCAGGCGCGCGGCCTCACGGTCGCCATGACCGGGGACGGCGTGAACGATGCGCCCGCGCTCAAGCGCGCCGATGCCGGGACGGCCATGGGGCTCAAGGGCAGCGAGGCGGCGAAGGAAGCCGCCGAGCTGGTGCTGGCCGATGACAACTTCGCATCGATCGCCGCTGCCGTGCGCGAAGGGCGCACGGTCTACGACAACATCAAGAAGGTCATCAGCTGGACCCTGCCCACCAATGCGGGCGAGGCGATGACCGTCGTGGTTGCACTGTTCGCGGGGATCGTGCTGCCCGTCACCGCGGTGCAGATCCTGTGGGTCAATCTCATCACCGCCGTCACGCTGGGGATTGCTCTCGCATTCGAACCGACCGAGCCGGGGACCATGCGCCGCCCGCCGCGTCCGCGCGACGCGCCGCTGCTCACCGGCGAGCTGATCTGGCATATCCTGCTCGTCTCGATGCTGTTCGTCGTCGGCGTTCTGGGCATTTTCTTCTACGCGCTGGACAAGGGATACCCCGAACCGCTGGCCCAGACGATGGCCGTCAACACGCTGGTGGTGCTGGAGATCTTCAACCTGTTCTTCATCCGCAACATTCACGGCCCGTCGCTGACGCTGTCCGCCGTACGAGGCACGCCATACGTCTGGGCCGCCGTGCTGGTGGTAACGGTGGCACAGTTCGCGATCACCTATGTACCGGCCTTGCAGACCGTCTTCGGAACCCAGGCAGTGCCGTTCGGCGACGGCCTGCTGATCGTCGGGCTAGGTGTGGTGTTCTTCGGGATGATGGAAGTCGAAAAGCAGATGCGTCTGACGTTCCGCTATCCGGCCCGCATCGGCCTCGGGCGCGGAACGCCGCGCGCCTAGGCCGTCAGGGCGGGCATAAGGCTACTTCTTCTTTTCACGCACCATGAGCGTGTCGGCCTGGACGCATTCGAGCAGGGATTCGGCCATGCTGCCGATTGTCGCTTGGATCAGGCCGGTGCGGCCATGCGTGCCGATCACGACGAGATCGACGCCGTCTTCCAGCGCCATGTCGGAAACGACGCGGGTGGTTTCGCCATAGCCGATACGGATGCGGGTCCGTTCGCGCACGGCATCGGGAATGGCGGAATCCCGCAGAAAGGCATTCAGGTCCTTTTCCGCGTCCTGCGTCGCGGCCTGCTTGTTGTCGTCCGCCCGCAGCCATCCCTCGTAGGGAACGTGATAGGCATGGACGAGCTGGATGGTCGCCTCGGGAAACATCTCCGCCGCCTTCAGCAAGGCCTCGCGCGAGCATGTGGAGTAGTCTGTTGCGACGAGGATCGAGCGGTAGGGGGCATGGCACCGCTGCTTGACGACCAGCACCGGCGCATCGGCATGACGCACGATGTGATCGACCGCCGTGCCGGTGAAAAAGTCGCCCATCGTGTTGTAGCGCGCAACGCCGGTCACGATCAAACCGCACTCCGCCGACTTCGCCGCCTCGGTCACCAGCGTGGGCGCGGGACCGACCGAGGGCAGGATCTCCACGTCAGCGGTGGGATCGGGCAGGACGTCGCGGATCGCCTTGTCGGACAATTCCGGGTGCTTATCGAGGCGCGAGCCGGGCTCTATCGCATGCAGGACGATAAGCCGGGTATCCCACTTCGCGGCCATGAAAACGGCGCGGTCGACCGCCCGGTCAGAGCGGGCGCTCAGATCGGTAGCGACGAGGATGGGATGGTGATTTTTGGGCATGACCTGTTCTCTCGCCGTGATCCGTGTGTTTTCGAAACCCATGCCTGCCGCAAGGAGGCATGCCGATCATTGCGGACGGTCAATGAGACGGGCGGGCCAGTTCGGCCAGACCCGGCTGGCTGGCCCATGCATTGACCTGCCATTGCGCAGACCGGATTGCGCGTCGAGACTCGCGTGCCCGCAATGGGATGACAAGTGACAAATCTTTGCTGCCTGCGCGGCTGGGCGTGTTTGCAGGCGCGCGATAGTCTAGGGCGGCGGTTCGGGGCGTGAACGATCGCAGCGCTGCCCCAAGGGAAACGGACAAGGACGAACGGGTGCACGCCGAAATACCCTATCTGCGCGAGATGTTGATCTTTTTGGCCGCGGCAGGACTGATCATGCCGCTGGTACGCCGGCTGCGGATCAGCCCGGTGCTGGGCTTTCTGTGTATCGGCCTGCTGATCGGGCCCTACGGTCTGGGCCGCCTTACCGCGTTCGTGCCCAAGCTAGACCTCATCGTCATCACCCGCACCGAAGGCGTGGAGGCGATAGGAGAGCTGGGCGTCGTCTTCCTGCTCTTCAGTATCGGGCTGGAGATGTCGTTCCGGCAGATATGGGCGATGCGCAAGGACGTGTTCGGGCTCGGTTCGGCCCAGATCCTCGTCAGTGCCGCCGCTATAGGCACGATTGTTTATTTCTATCGCAGCGACGTTTCCACCGCCGTGCTGCTTGGCTTGAGCCTTGCCCTGTCTTCCACCGCCATCGTCGTCCAGCTGCTCTCGGAGCAGATGCGGCTGAGTTCCTCGCCCGGCCGCGCGGCTTTCGGGGTCCTGCTCATGCAGGATCTCGCGGTGGTGCCCATTCTGTTTCTTGTCGGCGTTCTGGCCGGGCACGGCAGTTCGACCGGCGGCGCGGCGCTGACGGCATTCGGGGAAGCCTTCGCCGTGATCCTCGCGATCTTCCTGGCGGGGCGTTTCCTGGTGAAGCCGGTACTGCGCTATGCGGGCGGCAGCGCGAGCCAGGAACTTTTCATGGCCTGCGTTCTGCTGCTGATCATCGGCACGTCTGCGCTCACGGCCATGGCCGGGTTGTCGATGGCACTGGGCGCCTTTCTCGCCGGTTTGCTGTTCGCCGGAACTGAATATCGCCATCAGATCCACAACGACATGGAGCCCTTCAAGGGACTGTTGCTGGCGCTTTTCTTCCTTTCCGTGGGCATGCGGCTGGATGTCGCGGCCGTGTGGGACCAGATCGGGTTGATCTTCGCGGCTGCGGCCGGGCTGATCGTGCTCAAGGCGGCGGTGCTGTTCGTTCTGGCGCGCCTGTTCGGCCATTCGCTCGCCGTCTCTGCCGAAGTGGCGGTTCTGCTCGGGGAGGGCGGGGAATTCGCGCTGATCGCGGTGGGGGCCGGGGCCGGTCTGGGCGTGCTCACCCCGCCGACGGCGCAGTTCATCATCCCCGTAGTGGTCATCTCCATGTTCGCGGCGCCAGGCCTCGCGGCAGTGGGCCGGCGCATCGGGAACTGGCTCACCCATGCGAACGCGGAGCATACCCTGCCGAAGGACGGCGATTCCGCCGAACGCCGCGTGGTGATTGGCGGTTTCGGGCGGGTCGGCAGGGCCATTGGCAAGGTTCTGGAGGATCAGCGTATCCCCTATCTGGTCATCGATTCCGACGCCGAACTGGTCGCGCGCGAACGCAGAGCAGGCGTGCCGATACATTTCGGCAATGCCAGCAACGATCGGCTGCTCGATCAGGTCGGCGTCAGCAATGCTATCGCTTTCGTTTCGACCATCGACGAGCGTGGCGGGGCAGAGGCCGTCGTTTCCGCGCTCCACAGGTCCCACCCGAACCTGCCGATCTACGCCCGGGCCAAGGACCCGGCGCATGCCCGCGCGCTGACCATGGCCGGGGCCGAGCTTGCCGTTCCCGAAGCGACGGAGGCCGGACTCAAGCTGTCCGAAGCGCTGCTCCTGTCGGCGGGTCTGCCGGACAATGTCGCCAGCGCGATCATTGCGCAGGAACGCTCCGCAATCTGACCCGTCCGGCCCTGAGCAGACCTTCCCATCCCGACGGCGCAGCTCTACCGCGGATGGCGAGATGACCCCGGTGGATGACCTGAGCGCAATCGAACAGGCTGGAACGATACGGTTCGACCGGGTCGACCCGCGCATACTCTGGTTCTTTCCCGATCTTGTGAGTGGTCTCGGCGGAGAGCCGGACGCGATGCTGGGCCAGGTCGGAATCTATCCGGGCGCGGCCGGGCGCGGCGACTGGACCGTCAGCTATCGGCAGATGGTATCGCTGCTGGCCGTCGCGGCGAAGGATCTCGACTGCCCCGATCTGGGGATGCGCCTGGCCAAGCTGCAGGCAGGGGGCATCCAGTCTCCTTTGCTCCAGCTCTTCCGCAATTCGGCTACGCTGGGCGAGGCGCTGCAGCATGTGCTGGATCACAGCTATGCGCACAGCCTTGCCGCCGGAATATGGCTGCAACGGTGCCCGGCCGAGGAGACGGTGACGGTGGGGCATGACATCCTCATCGAAGGCGTGCCGGACAGGCGTCAGGCGATCGAGCAGATCCTGTTGATCGAATACCTCACCCGCCTCGATGCCACGGCGGGTCTGGCGCGGGCGCGACGGGTGGACTTTCGCCACCTGCCTATGTCCGCGCCGTCGGTCTACCGCGCGAATTTCGGGAGCGAGGTGCGCTTCGGGCAGGCGGCGGATGCGATCGTCTATGGTGAACAGGTTCTCGCCAGCCCTATCGTCGCCTCCGACCCGTCGGAATGCCGTCGCGTGATCGCGCGGATCAACGGGGCATTTGCAGAGCACGAACCACCGCTCCACGCTCGCGTGCGCGGGCTGGTGATGCATCTTCTCTCCAGTGAGCGTTGCACTGACCCGGACGTGGCGAAAGAACTGGGGCTGCATCCCCGTACCCTGCATCGTAAGCTGCGGGGTGAGGGAACGTCTTTCCGGCAGATCAAGAACGAGGTCCGGCGCGATCTTCTGATCCACTATCTGGACCAGACCGCCTTGCCGATTGCCGAGATATCCGAAAGGCTGGGCTTCGCCGAGCAATCCGCCATGACGCGCTTCTGCCGGCAGCAGCTGGCAGTATCTCCGACCCAGCGCAGGGCAGGTCGATCCGACTGAACGGCGGCGCCTGTCCGAAATGGGCAAGTCGCCGGACGCGGATTGTTGGATGACAGGATCAAACGCGATCCTACCGCTTCTCGCCTCCCGGCCGGAGCGGGCCTTTGACGTTCATGGGAGAAAGCCAAGGTGACTTTTCAGACAACCGACCTGACGCCGCTTATCGGTACCCGCGTGGAAGCCGACAAGGCCATCCTGCTCGACGGAAGCCGCGCGGCGGAGCTTCGCGAACTGCTCGAGGCGCGCGGCGTTCTCGTATTCCCGCAGGTCAACATGACCGATGAAGAGCAGCGCACCTTTGCGCATACCATCGGCACCCCGACCGATCAGGGCGAGCGCGGCCTGCACAAGATCAGCCTGGACGAAAAGGTTACGGCCACCGCAAAGTACCTCAAGGGAACGGTGCTATGGCACTTCGACGGCTGGAACGACCGCATTCCCGCCCGCGGGACGGTACTGACCGGCCGTGTTCTCTCGAAAGTCGGCGGGCAGACCGAGTTCTCCAATACCTATGCAGCGTACGAAGAGCTGCCTGAGGACAAGAAGGCGCAGATCGCCGACCTCAAGGTTGCCCATACGATGGAAGGCACGCAGCGCGGCGTCCACGAAGAGGTTACGCCCGAGATGGAAGCGGACTGGGCCAACTTCCACATCCACCGCCACCCGCTCGTCTGGACCCACCGGTCGGGGCGCAAGTCGCTGCTGCTGGGATCGAGCGCGGACTGGGTGGAAGGAATGGACCGGGCCGAAAGCGATGCCCTGCTAGCCGAACTCAAGGCCTGGGCTTCGCAGCCCCGTTTCGTCTATCGTCACGAATGGAACGTGGGCGACATGATTGTCTGGGACAATTGCGGTGTCCTGCACCGGGTCGAGCCCTATCCGATGGACAGCGGACGCGTGATGCATCGCGTAACGCTCGATGGTGAGGAAGCCATCGCCTGATTTGTTGCTGAAAGGCTGCCGGGCAAGCTGGATTTGCTTGCCCGGCAATTTCCTGGAAACAGTTTTCGCGCTTCCGCTTGGGGGGCGTAACGTGGGAATTGCCCGAGGTTCCGGGGTGTTGCGTGTCTCGCTCGTACCCCGATAGCTGCTAAGCAATTGTCCGGAAACATTTCGTTACGGTTTCGAACAAGGCGCGAAATGCAGGTCCCCTTAATTAGCGACAACAAGATCGCAAATGGAGACCGTTATGATTTCGGCAATTCTTCTCGCTGTCGCTGGGCTTTCGGCGCCCGCAGCAGCTCCCGCAGCTTCCTTCGGCGCAGACACCGTACGCAGCCTCAAGGGCCACCCGGCGCTTCCTGCCCGCAGCGCGGAGAGCAAGACGGCCAACCTGCCGGCCGCATGCCATCCCGATCCCACCAAGCGCCGGATTTGCCGCCACCACATCGTGCAGGCCGAACAGGACCGTCGTGAAGCCCGTGCTCTCGCGGCTGCCAACAGCCGTGCTGAGATGGCCGAGTGAGGACGCTCCTCGCTGCCCTGGCCACCTGCTTCACGCTGGGTTGGGCCGGGGTTGCAGCCGCCTATGACGAACTGCCGCGCGGACTGGCAAAGCTTACGCCGGCAGAAGTCGTGGACCGCATCCACATCGATGACGAGATGCTCGAACCGCATATCGTGATCTCGACGGAAAAGGCCTGGAAGCGTGGTCGGGGCATCGAGGGGGCGCATGCCACCGACGTGCACTTGCGTGCTCTGGTCGACCGTCAGAGCGGAGCGGTGCGTTGGCAGGTCTGGCACGAGCTGGTCTATCCCGGACATCGCCCGGAAATGGTGGGTGTGAACTACCGGGCTGGCGGCCGCCTGGAACAGGCCGAGCTCCTGTTCGCGGAGCACTGGCAGGACGACTGTCCGGGCACCGACGATCCGCCCGTTTCGTGCAACAAGTATGCACGTTTCGTCTTTGAAATTCCGGACGATGTCGTGGCCGAAATAGCCGCGGCCTATCGCCCGGAAAGCCGCGCCCCCTGGCGGCTGCGTTTCAAGGACGTGAACGGCGGCTCGATCACCGGAGGGCTGGCGCCTGCAGAGGCGGCAGGATTGGTAAAGGCAGTGGATCGGATGCGCGGCGATTGAGCACCATTCCAGCACATAAAATCAGTTCGCTCATGGAGGGTGCGGTTTGCCTGACCGCGCCCTCGTACCTATATGCACTCAAAATAGTAATGAGACGATGACGCTCGCATCCACACCCAAATTCCCCCACGAAACCATGATGGCTCCGCCGACCATATTGCTGGTCGAAGACGACGGGGCCTTGAGGACGTTGACGGCTCGTGCGCTGCGGCAGAGCGGCTTCAATGTGCTTACCGCCGCGACCGGCGCCGAGATGTGGGTCACCCTTCGGGAATCCGCCGTGAATCTCGTGGTCCTCGACATCATGCTGCCGGGTACGAGCGGGTTCGACCTGTTCCGCCGGCTACGGCGTGAAAGCGACGTGCCGATTATCTTCGTCAGCGCGCGGGGCAGCGAGGAAGACCGTGTGCTCGGCCTCGAACTCGGAGCGGACGACTATCTGGCCAAGCCGTTCAGCACGCGTGAGCTTGCTGCGCGTGTCAGCGCCGTGCTGCGGCGTGGCGGCGGGATGGAAACGACGGCCGATCGCGGGGGCGACAATAGCCGCACGCCGGACATCATCCGTTTCGATGGCTGGCAGGTGTTCCTGGCGCGCCGCGAGCTTCGCTCTCCGAGCGGGGCCATCGTCGATCTGACCGGCGCGGAATTCGATCTGCTTTCCACTTTTCTCGGCTATCCCCAGCGGGTGCTTGGGCGCGAGCGGCTCATGGAGCTTTCGCGTTCGCGCATCGGCGACAGTTCCGACCGCAGTATAGACGTGCTTGTCAGCCGTCTGCGCCGCAAGCTACAGGCAGAGGGCTGCGAGCCCCCATCGTGACGGTTCGCGGCGTTGGGTACATGTTCAAGGCGGAAGTGACGCGAGGCTGATGGCAGGTCGCATGGTTGCGATGTTTCGGCGGCTGGGGCTGCCCGAGCGGTTGCTGGGTATTCTCCTGTTGGTGATCGTCGTCGACTTTGTGGCGAATTCGGTCCTGTTCGACCGTGCCAACTCCTTCGAATTGCGCCGCGACGATGCCGAACGCATTGCCGAAAACCTCGTTCTGTCCACCCGCATGCTCGAGCGCGCCCCGACCGAAAAGCGGGATGCCCTCGCGACGGAACTGAGCACAGAGCGCTTTGCGCTCGACTGGATGGCCCCCGGCGAGCGGCAGCGCGGTTCGCTGGGTCTTGCCAACCTGCGCGCGCAGGTGGTCGAGATCGAACCCGAGCTGGCCTATGCGGACCTTGAGCTGCACCTCGAGGAAATGCCGGGCAAGGGCAACATCGGCGGATCGCTGCAACTTACCGATCGCAGCGTGCTGCGCTTCCACACCCACGCCCATGCCGCCTGGACGCTTACGGTCGGGCGCATCATCAGCATGCTGCTGCCCACGCTTCTGCTGATCGTACTTGCCTGGATATTGCTGCGGGCAACATTGCGCCCGCTTCGCAATCTGATCGGCGCGGCTCGAAATCTGGGCTCGGGGCCGCCCAATCCAGTGCCCGAGCGCGGCCCCGACGAGTTGCGCAGCCTTATTCGCGCGCTCAATGAAATGCAGGAGCGCATTCACCAGTCGCTGGTCGATCGGACCCAGACGATGCTGGCTATCGGTCACGATCTCAAGACGCCGCTTTCGCGCATGCAACTGCGGCTCGACGACAGTGCGCTCGATTCCGATGTGCGCGAAGGCTTGAATCATGACATCGTCGAGATGCGCATGTTGCTGGAATCGCTCCAGGCCTATGTCGACAGCGACGGTCGCAACATTCCGCCCGAGCGCATGGACATTGCGGTGATGGCGGAAACGCTGGTGGATACCGCCGCCGATCAAGGCGCGGATGCCACCTATTCCGGTGCATCAAGTCTGGTGGTGCGCGTGCGCCCGGTGGCGATCCGCAGGGCACTGTCCAACCTCATAGAGAACGCCATTCACTACGGCGGGAATGCGCGCGTTCATGTCCGTCAGGATGGCGGAGCGGCGGAAATCGTGGTCGAGGACGATGGTCCCGGCATTCCCGAAGACCGCATTTCCGATGCCTTGCAACCTTTCGTCCGGCTCGACACATCGCGAGCCCGCGACACGGCCGGCATGGGGCTGGGTCTGCCGATCGTGCGCAAGGCCGTTCGCATGGAAAACGGCACGCTGGACTTGCGCAACCGGCCGGAGGGCGGATTGCGCGCGACGATCCGATTGCCGTTGACGCCGAATTGAGCGTTTGACGCGCTGCAGCAAAACTTCGTTACGTTTCCGCACGATGGAGGAAAATCGCGCCACCTAACTCTTGTCCTATCCCGGTGGCAACGTGCTGCCGTGTCGAGATAACAAGAAAAGGGTGACCGACATGAACGAGCTGATCGGCCGCGTATTCCACTTCGAGAAGTCGATTTTTCCTGACAACGGCGAATTGTTCAGCAAGCTGGCAACCCATGGGCAGGAGCCGAAGGCGCTGATGATTTCCTGCGCAGATTCGCGCATCGTTCCCGAGCAGATCATGCAGGCGCAGCCCGGTGATCTGTTTGTCTGCCGCAACGCCGGCAACATGGTCCCGCCTTATGCGACCATGAACGGCGGCGTGACTTCCACCGTTGAGTTTGCAGTTGCGGCACTCGGCGTGCGCGACATCATCGTGTGCGGTCACTCGGACTGCGGCGCGATGAAGGCGCTGAGCGATCCGACGGGCCTTGAATCGATGCCCAACGTTGCTGCCTGGTTGCGCCACGGCGCCGCCGCCGAGCACATCGTCAGCACTTGCCATGGCGAACTGAGCGGCAAGGAGCGTGTTCGCGCGGTCAGCCTCGAGAACATCATCTCCCAGATCGCGCACCTGCGCACGCACCCCTCGGTGGCAGCAGCCATCGCGCGCGGCGAGATGACACTGCATGGCTGGTTCGTAGATATCCACGCCGGTCAGGTGCTGGGTCTCGACGGCGATACGGGTGAATTCGTGGCGCTGCGCGAAAATCGTGATCTGCCTGTCGCGCTTGCTGCCCGTCAGCGTATTGCTTCCGAGTACGCCGAGGCTGCCGAATGAGCGCGAGCCTCGCCACAGCGGGCGAGGAGCGCACAGGCCTCTTCGCCCATTTCGGGCGCGATTTCACCGCGTCCATCGTCGTTTTCCTCGTCGCGATGCCTCTTTGCATGGGCATCGCGATCGCGTCCGGTGTGCCGCCCGAAAAGGGTCTGGTGACCGGCATTATCGGCGGGATCGTCGTCGGACTCGTTTCCGGTTCTCCGCTGCAGGTCAGTGGTCCGGCTGCCGGCCTCGCCGTCATCGTCTTCGAGTTTGTCCGTGAAAACGGGCTCGAAGCGCTCGGTCCGGTGCTGCTGCTGGCCGGCGTTCTCCAGCTTGTCGCCGGCGCGCTCAAGCTCGGCGGCCTGTTTCGTGCCATCAGCCCGGCTGTCGTTCACGGCATGCTCGCGGGTATCGGTGCGCTGATCGTTATCGGCCAGTTCCACATTCTCTTCGACGAGAAGCCGCTTTCGAGCGGGCTCGAGAATATGGCGATGATGCCGTCTCGCGTGCTGGGCCTGGACTTCAACGACGTTGCCGCGACCGAACTTGCCCTCGCGCTCGGCGTGCTGACGATTGTCGTGATGATGGGGTGGGAAAAACTCCGTCCCAAGGCGATGTCGCTCGTTCCCGGTGCCTTGCTGGGCGTCATGGCTGCCACGGCCATTGCCTGGGGCATGGACCTCAACGTTGCCCGCATTCAGGTTCCGGAATCGATCGGTGCCGCCTTTGCGCTGCCGACGTCGATGGAATGGTTCGCGCCGCTCGCCAGCCCCTCGCTGATCGTTGCCGCGCTCGCCATCGCCTTTATCGCCAGTGCCGAGACGCTTCTTTCGGCAGCGGCGGTCGATCGCATGCACGACGGCGTTCGCACCAAGTACGACAAGGAATTGAGCGCGCAGGGCGTGGGCAATTTCCTGTGCGGCCTTGTGGGCGCGCTTCCGATGACCGGCGTTATCGTGCGTAGCTCGGCCAACGTTCAGGCCGGCGCCAAGACCCGTCTTTCGACGATGCTTCACGGCATCTGGATCCTCGGCTTCGTTGCCGTGCTTCCCTGGCTGCTGGCCGAAGTGCCGATGGCGGCGCTGGGCGGTGTGCTGGTGGTTACAGGCTGGAAGCTGGTGAGCCTCAAGCATGTCCGTCACCTGTTCAAGGCGCATGGTTTCCTGCCGGCTGCCGTCTGGGCCGTGACCTTCATTCTCGTCGTCACGACCGACCTGCTCACCGGCGTCCTCGTCGGCCTGGCGCTGACGGTGGTCGAACTGCTGCCGCACATCAAGGATCTGCGTCTCAAGGTGCATGAGCATGACGGCGAAGAGGAAACCCGTCTGGAACTCGATGGTGCGGCCACGTTCGTAGGCCTGACCAAGCTCAACTCCGTGCTGGAACGCCAGCCGGCGGGGCGTCCCATTCACCTCGATCTCGGCAAGGTCAAGGCCATGGACCACACTACGGCGGAAACGCTGAGCGAGTGGATCCAGCGCCGTCGCCAGAGCGGCCATAAGGACCGCATCACCGGCGACGAAGCCATCCTGCGGCCGCTGCCGGTCGGAGGCTGACAACGTTCACCTGGAGGCCGGTCACCCTCACGTCCGGTCCCCCAACCTTCCGGGCGGGCTCGCAATGCGGCCCGCCCGGCTTTCTTTTCATGACAGATCGCAGCGGCGTGCAATGGAAACACTTCGTTACACAAGGGAAAAAAACGCGACAATTATATTGCGTATGCGAAGAAAGCCGGAGTGAAACGGATCCGCCACGAAGCAGGATTCGGCACGCCGGTCGCAGGAAGGAACGTGAATAATCACATCAACATGAGGGCGTTCCACATATGAAAACTCGTCTGCTTGCAGGTGCCGCAGGTCTCGCCGCGGCCTGCCTCGCGTTTGCTGCTCCCGCTTCGGCGCAGGACATCCCCGAATCCATTACGATTTCCGGTAGTGCCACGCTGGTCACCGACTACCGCTTCCGTGGCGTCTCCATGACCGACAAGGAAATGGCGATCCAGGGTGGTATCGACGTCGCGCACGAAAGCGGCTTCTACATCGGCACCTGGGCTTCGAACCTCTCGGGCTGGGGTACCTTCGGCGGTTCCAACATGGAACTCGACATCTACGGTGGTTTCGCGACCGACATCGGCAGCGGCATCAACCTCGACGTCGGTGTGACCTGGTACATGTTCCCGGGCGGCCTCGACACGACCGATTTCGCCGAGCCCTACGTGAAGCTGTCGAGCGACATCGGCCCGGCCAACGTTCTCGTCGGCGTTGCCTATGCCCCGAAGCAGGAAGCTCTGGGCACCTGGTACAACAGCGCCGCTTCGGCCACTTACGACAACCCGGGTGACAAGGGCGACAACCTCTACATCTGGACCGACGCCAGCATTGCCGTCCCCGAAACGCCGCTGACCATCAGCGGTCACATCGGCTTTTCCGACGGTAACCCGGGCCTTGGCCCCTGGGGCACCAGCCCGGCGCCGACCGGCAAGTACATGGACTGGAGCCTGGGCGCCGAATACGCGCTTGGTCCGCTCACGTTCGGCGTGGCCTATATCGACACCGATCTGACGAAGTCGGAAACGGCCTACCTGCAGCCGAACTTCTCTTCGAGCAAGAACGGTTCGTCGATCGCCGGATCGACCGTCGTGTTCTCGCTCTCTGCTGGTTTCTGACCTACCCACAGTCAGAAAAACGCGGCGCCCTAGCCGCACTTTGGACGCCCGGCCCCGCGAAGCCGGGCGTCTTTTCGTTTGGGCGGGGAAACTGATTTGTGCCCGCTGACGCTATCCTGAAACCTCCGATCGGGTATGCTGTGTGAATGGTGGTCGCCTGGCTTCAGTTTCTCGCATGCATGGCGGTGATCGCCATTGCCGGCCCCTCTCTCACTCGCAGCGCTCACGCGATCGCCCGGCTTTCCGGCATGTCGCAGGGCTGGGCCGGCCTGATCCTGCTGGCCACGGCGACCTCGCTGCCTGAGCTCTATACCGGGATCAGTTCGGTTGCTCTGGCCAACGCCCCGAACATCGCGATGGGTGACGCGCTGGGCAGTTGCCTGTTCAACCTTGTCATGCTGGTCATTCTCGATGCGCTATCGCGCGGTGAGCCGGTGTGGCGCCGGGTCGATCAGGGGCACATTCTCACAGCGGGTTTCGGCGTGATCCTGATCGGTTTCGTCGGCGCATTGGTTCTCGTCGTGCGCGAGGGCTTCGACTTCAAGATCGGTCATGTCAGCCTCTATTCGCCGCTGCTTCTGCTGCTGTACCTGATCGCGATGCGCGCGGCGTTCCACTACGAAAACCGCCCCCGGGCGGTTGCCAAGGAGCCGGCCGCCATTGTCGAAGGCGAGACGCTGGGGCGCTCCATCCAGCAATACGTTCTGGCGGCGCTGGTCGTTGCCGGGGCCGGGGCATGGCTGCCTTTCGCCGGTCTGGACGTGGCGGCTGCCATGGGGTGGCAGACATCGTTCGTCGGAACCCTGTTCGTGGCGGCGGCGACATCCATTCCCGAACTGGTCGTGACGATCATGGCGCTGCGGCTGGGCTCGGCCGACATGGCGATCGGTAACCTGTTGGGCAGCAACCTGTTCGCCATTCTCGTGATCGCTATCGACGATCTTGCCTATGGCCACGGTTCGCTGTTCGCGGCGGTATCCCCGGCGCATGCGGTGACGGCTTTCGCGGGCTCGATCATGGCAGGCATCCTGATCGTCGCGCTGCTGTACCGACCGGGAAACCGCTTCTTCGGCGTGATCAGCTGGATCGGCTTGGCGCTGCTGGCGGTCTATCTGCTGAGTGCCTACACGATTTATCTGCACGGGCACTGAGCTTTTAAGTCGGATCGACATTCAGCCCTGACGGCCTGCAAATGGTGCTTTTTCGTGCTTCCGGTGCTCACGTGCCAAAAGTACGCTGCGCTCCGGGGCCCGGAAAAACACTATTTTCGGTTCGCCATCTTCTGAATGTCGATCCGCCCTAGCGCGCGATCCCTCTGCCATAGTGGCGCTTCGCCAAGGCCAGAACAGAAGCGAGGGCGACGACCATGACGCTGACGGCAGCGATGCCGCGCATATCCAGCACGGCGAAGTGAAACAGGTCTGCCACCGGCTGGATCAGGAAGAGTGAGGCGTAGATCGCGCCGGTGACGCCCAGGATCACGAAGAACGTCAGGTTATGGCCTGTGCGATGCGGCCCCTTGCCGATGCGGAAGGAGCGGTTGATGAAGACCAGCACCAGAACCGTGCAGATCAGTCCGGCAAAGCAGGTCGCGCGGAACAGCTCGTCCTCCATGCCGGAGAAATGCGTCCAGGCCGCCAGCGCCACGAGGAAGACAAGCGCGAGGCCGCCTTGTAGTACCGACCACTTGAGCAGCGCGCGCGTGACCAGCGGGCTTTCCGGATCGCGCGGCTCGCGGCGCATGATGTCCGCCTCTTCGGGCTCGGCCTCGAACGAGAGCGAGCAGATCGGGTCGATGATCATTTCCAGCAGCGCGATGTGCACCGGGCCGAGGATGATCGGCCATCCGGTCAGCAAGGGGGCAATGGCAAGACCGCCGATGGGCAGGTGCACGGCGAAGATGAACTCGGTCGCCTTGCGGATGTTGTCGTAGATCCGGCGCCCGAGCTGCACGGCGACGGGGATCGACTTGAAGTCGTCGTCCAGCAGGACAAGCGAAGAGGCTTCGCGCGCGACATCGGTGCCGCGCTGGCCCATGGCGACGCCGATGTGCGCGGCCTTGAGCGAGGGGGCATCGTTCACACCGTCGCCGGTCATCGCGACCACTTCGCCCGCCGCCTTGAGCGCGCGCACGATGCGCAGCTTCTGTTCGGGCATGACGCGGGCGAACACAGCTATCGTGCCGATCTGTGCGGCGAGGTCTTCGTCGCCGAGCGCCTCGATTTCGTCACCGGTCAGAGTACCGCCTTCGGCGATACCGGCTTTCGCTGCGATGGCCCGCGCGGTCGCGGGATAGTCGCCGGTGATCATCACCACCCGGATGCCCGCGCCCTGCAATGTGCGCACGGCCTCGGGCACGCTTTCGCGTAACGGATCGGCCAGACCGACGAGCCCGGCGAAGGCGAAGTCGAACTGGCGCTGGCTTTCGGGCAATTCACCGTCCTCCCAGCGGCCCTGGGCGACGCCAAGGATGCGCAGGCCGCGTTCGGCCATTTCGGCGACGGAGGCTTCCATCGCGTGCCGCTCTGCGCCGTCCAGACCGCACAGTTCGGCAATCGCTTCAGGCGCGCCCTTGGCGGCGACCAGCTTCCCGTCCTGTTCGTTGCTGGTCCAGACGTGGGTCATGGCCAGCAGTTCGGGAGCCAGCGGGTAGTGGTGGTGGAGGGTCCAGCCTTCGTCCTGGCGGTCTTTCAGCTCGACGTTCGGAAAGGCGCTGTCGAGCTGATGAAAGGCCTTCTCCATCGGATCGAAGGGCTCTTCGGGGCAGGCGAGAATGCCCGCGCGGGCCAGATCGCGAAAAGGTTCGGGAAAGGTAACGCCGTCCTCGCCGGGGCGGAAGGCTTCCCCGCCGGGTAGCCGCATTTCCTCCACCTGCATGCGGTTCTGCGTGAGCGTGCCGGTCTTGTCGGTGCACAGCACTGTTGCTGCGCCCAGCGTCTCGATGGCCGTCCCGCGCCTTGCCAGCACGCGCGAACGGGACATGCGCAGCGCGCCCATGGTCATGAACAGCGTGAGGACTACCGGCAGTTCCTCGGGCAGCAGCGACATGGCGAGCGCGATGCCGGAAAGCAGCGCATCGACCCAGCTGCCTCTCAGGAAGCCGTAGAGCAGGATCGCGAGCACGCTGACGCCGATCCCACCGGCGGCGAACCAGCGCACCAGCTTGCGGGTCTGCAGGGTCAGGCGCGGCGTTTCATTGCCCAGCGTCGAAAGCGACTGGCCGATAGCCCCAATGCGGGTGCGTGGCCCTGTGCCCGCGACCCGCAGCAGCCCGGCACCGCGCACGACCAGCGTGCCCGAATAGGCATAGGGAATGCCGTCGCCGCCGGGCACCGGCGCTTCGTTCGGTTCTTCCCCTTTGAGCGCGGCTTTGGTCACGGCGACGGATTCGCCGGTCAGGATCGCTTCGTCCGCCTGCAGCGTGTCGGCTTCGATGACCCAGCCGTCTGCCGCCACGCGTCCGCCTTCGCTCAGGACCAGCAGGTCGCCGCGAACGACATCGCGCGAGCGGATCGACTGGCGTCGGCCATCGCGGATGACTAGGGCTTGCGGCATCGAGAGATCGCGCAAGGCATCGATGGCTTTTTCGGTGCGGGCTTCCTGAACCACGGCAATGACGATGGTCAGCCCGGCAAAGGCCATCAGGATCAGGGCATCGTGCAGCTCGCCCAGCACCAGATAGATCGCGCCCGCTCCCAGCAGGAACAGCAGCATGGGCTCGCGCAGGACACCTGCCGCAACCGCTAGGATCGAGCGCTTCTTGGCGCTGGAAAGTTCGTTGGGACCGTCCGCCGCAAGGCGCGCTTCGGCATCGCTCTGCGTCAGACCATGGCGGGCTGGATTGGAAGAGGGCTCTGTCATCGTACGCGAGCAGTGTGTTTGCTAATTGTGACGGGATCAAGATGGCGATCACTTCGGCTTGCTGTTGCCCGTGTCGATGCATGGTTTATGAGTTTGCCATTCGGGGGAAGGGGCAAAGGCAATGCGATTCAGGGCGATACGGCGTGCGATGCTGCTGGCGACAGCGCCGGTGCTCGCCGCTGCAAGTTGGCAGGCAATGGCTGCAACCGGCCCCGGCGAAGCCATGGCGTCGGCCATCGCGAAGGCCGAAGCGTCCGATCCCAGCGGCCAGCCCGCAGAGACCGAGGCGGCCTGGCGCAAGGTGCTCGCGCTGGAAGAAGGCGCTGCCAAGCCCGATGCCCTGCTGCGTGCCCGCGCCTACAACCGGATTGCCGACACTTTCTACTACCGCGGCCGACCCGACCAGGGGCAGGCGGAGATGGAGCACGCTGTCGCTGTGCTGGAAGAGGCCGGGCTGGGGGCGACGGACATGATGTCCGAAACGCTCACCAACCTCGGCGTCATGCTCAGCGCGCAGGGGCATGCCGAACGCGATGTGGCGATGCAGCGGCGGTCTCTGGCAATCCGCAAGAAGCTCTACGGGGCGGACGACAACCGGCTGGCGCCCAACTATTTCAACCTCGGCAATGCGCTTTACGAACGCGGCTTGCTGGAAGAAGCGGCGGACAACATCGAGCGCGGCGCCCGGATGCGGCTCGCCAGTACCGCGCCGAACGATCCCGAACTGTTCATTACCCTCGCTTCCGCTGCCGGGATCGTGTCTGCCGCCGGACGGCCGGAAGAGGCGATCCGGTTCGCGCAGCAAGGGGTGGATCTGGTCAACCGCTACCATCCCGGACACCCCTACACCGGGTTCGTGCGCGGCGTGCTCGGCAAGGCACTGGTCAACGGCGGACGGGCTTCGGAGGCCATCGAGGTGATCCGGCCGGCTATCGACGAACTTGCCGCGACGATGGGCAAGTCCAACCGTCTGACCGCCGAGGCACGCTCGGTGCTGGCGAAGGCGCAGGCGATCCTGGGCCGTTTCGAGGAAGCCAAGGCGCTGACGCTCGCCTCGATGGGCAAGCACGACGGCAGCGCGCCGCCTGAACAGGTCCGCGACTACCTCAATGCCGCCAATTACGCCGCCGAAGCCGGTCAGGACGCGGAATCGCTGAAGATCGCGCGCGAAGGTCTCGCCATCGCGCGCGAGGTTCTGCCACCCGGCCATCAGGTCCTGTCGCAAATGGCGATGGCGACGGCGATGGCTACCGAGCGGCACGGGGATGATGCCGGGGCTCTGCCGCTCTACCGCGAGGCCCTGCAGATCCTCACCGGGCATGATGGCGCGGATCAGACGCTGATACTGCGCACGGAAATTTTTCTCGGCGGTTCCGAGATCCGTGCAGGCGACCGCGATGAAGGCTACGCGCGTGTCGCCAGAGCGGCCGATGCGCTGGTGCCCCGGATGTACGAAGCAGCCGAAGCGCCTGACCTCGGCGCTTCGGTGAACAGTTATTACGATACTTTCGCGCGCGCGGCCGAAGCGGCAGTGGATGCCGGGCACCCCGCCGATGCCTTCCGCTATTTCCAGCTGGCTTCCTACAACAGCGTCGCGCAGGCGAGCGGGCAGGTCGCGCTGCGCAAGGCTGCCGGGCAGGGCAGCGATGCGGCGGAACTCGTCCGCGATTTGCAGGACCGCCAGCGCCATATGCGCACCCTCAACGTCCAGCTCACGCAACTGCTCGCCAAGGGCAAGACCGAAGCAGCTGAAGCGGTCCGGCGCGACATGGACGAGACGAGCGCGGCAATCGAACAGGGACGCGCGCAGTTGGCTGCGGCCGTGCCGGGCTTCGAGCGCCTCAACACGAGCCGTCCGCTGCCTCTGGAAGATGTGCAGGCGCGGTTGTCGCGCGGCGATGCGGTGCTGCTGGCGCTCCCGTCGCGGCTGCGCACGACCCTGATGCTGGTCACGCCGGATGGTGTGCAGGCGGCCACCAGCACCAGCGCTCGGCCCGACATCCGTTCGCGCGTGGCCGCGATCCGCGCATCGATCGACGATGCGCTGCTCTCGAACCAGAAGGACCTTCCGCCTTTCGATCTGGCAGCCTCGTACGCGCTGTATCGCGATCTGTTTCCCGAGGCCTTCCGGGCAAAGGCAAAGCGGGTGAAGCACCTCTATGTCGATGCCGCCGATGCCCTTGCGCAGGTGCCGTTCTCGCTACTGGTCACGCGTGAGCCCGATGCAGACGGCAGCATGCGCAAGGCGCACTGGCTGATCCGTGACATGAGCGTGGAGGTTCCGGTATCGCTGGGCGCGGTGGGTAGCCCGGAAGAAGCCGTCGACAGGTATCCCGCGTTTGCCGGGATCGGTGCGCCTTCTCTTTCCGGAAATGCCGCGCCTGCGCTCGAACTGGCGGGACTGTTCCGCAATGGCGAGGTCGATCTGGCCGCGGTGCGCGACCTGCCCGCCTTGCCGGGAACGCTCGAGGAACTGCGGCGCATGTACGCCGCTTTCCCGGATGCCCGGTCCCGGCTGCTCACCGGAAACGCGGCACGCGAGGGGGCTGTGAAGCGGATGGACCTTACCCGCTATTCCGTGCTGGCCTTTGCCACGCACGGCCTCATCGCCGGCGAACTGCACGGCTTGAAGGAACCGGCACTGGTCCTGACGCCTCCCGAACAGGCTGAGGACAACGACGACGGCTTGCTGACGGCGGGGGAGATCGCCGATCTGGATATCTCGGCCAATTTCGTGGTGCTTTCGGCCTGCAACACGGCGGCGGGAACGACGCAGGCAGCGCCCGCCTATACGGGGCTTGCCCATGCCTTCCTCTATGCCGGAGCCAAGTCGCTGCTGCTCTCGCACTGGCAGGTGCGCGACGATGCGGCGGCGCGCCTCTCGGTCGCTACCGTGCGCGGCAATGCGCGTGGAAAGAGCCGTGCCGAAGCCTTGCGGTCGGCCATTCTCGACCTGATCGACGACAAGGACGTGCCGGGGAGCGTCCATCCCGCGATCTGGGCGCCTTTCATCCTCGTTAGCCGTTAGGCAGGGCTTTCGTCAGGCTGCCCCTTCGGCTCGGCTGGCGCAGGCGGATGCGCTGCATGGGCGCGGAGCATCTTGATCAATCCGTAGCACATGGCGAGCAGCACGAGCGCGAAGGGTAGCCCGGTAACGATTGCCGCCGTCTGCAACGCCTGTAGGCCGCCGGCATAGAGCAGCGCTCCGGACAGGGCACCGATCGATATGGCCCAGGTCACGCGCGGCACGAAGCGGGCTTCGTGGTGGCCGCCCGAAGCGATCATTGCCGTCACCAGCGCGCCGGAATCCGCCGAGGTCACGAAGAAGGTCGCGACGATCACGACCGCCAGCCCGGACATGATCTGGCTGAGCGGGAAGTGATGGAGGAAGGCGAAAAGCGCGTCCGGCATCGAGACGTTCACCGCCTCGGACAGCCCGCCCGCGCCGAACAGCTCGATGTGCAGGGCGCTGTCGCCGAAGATGGTCATCCACGCGAAGGTGAAGAGGCTCGGCACCAGCAGCACGCCGGCGATGAACTCGCGGATCGTGCGGCCATAGGAAATGCGGGCGATGAAGATGCCGACAAACGGCGACCAGCTGATCCACCAGGCATAATAGAACAGCGTCCACGAACTCTGCCAGTCCTCGCTGGTATAGCTTTCCGTCCAGGTCGAAAGATAGATGAAGCGCTGCGCGTAGTAGCCCAGGTTCTGGATGAAGCTGTCGAGCAGGTAGACGGTCGGGCCCGCGATAAGCACGAACAGGGCAAGGCCCACGGCGAGTGCCATGTTCGCTTCGGACAGCCGTTTGATACCGACGTCCAGCCCGAGCGCCACCGACAGCGTGGCAAGCCCGGTGACGACGACAATGATGATCGCCTTGACGAGGCCGGTCTCGGGCACGCCGAACAGCAATTCCAGCCCGGCATTGATCTGAGAGGCGCCGAAGCCGAGCGAGGCGGCAACGCCGCAGACGGTGGCGGTTATGGCGAGCACGTCGATCGCGTCCACGAGCCAGATCGGTACGCGGGGGAAAGCAGCACGAAGGAAAGAGCTGATGCTGAGGGTCAGCCCCTTGTTGTAGGCCACGAACGCGAGGCCGAGGCCGATCACGGCATAGATGGCCCAGGCGTGCAGGCCCCAGTGCAGATATGTCAGCCCCATGGCGTGCTGTGCATTGCGCGCGAGGCCTTGCGGCAGGGTGGCGCCGGGGTCGGAGAAGGCGGAAATCGGCGGGTTCGAAAAGTGCAGGACCGGTTCGGCCACACCGTAGAACAGCAGGCCGATACCCATTCCGGCGCTGAACAGCATTGCGAACCAACTGGTTGCGGCATAGGCGGGCCGTGCAGTCGGACCGCCCAGCCTGATGTCGCCCAGCCGGGTGAACGCGAGATAGGCACACAAAATCAGGATGATGTTGGCCGTTCCGACCAGCAGCCAGCCGAAGTTGTGTGTGGCAAACGATTGTATCTGGTCAAATCGCTCGGCCGCGACATCGGCGTTGAGCAGCGCAAACGCCATCAGCGCCCCTATCGCAGCGATGGCTCCGAAGAATACGGTCGGTTTGAAGTCCGCAACGGGACTTGCTGCATTGTTGGATTGACTTGCCATCCCGATGAGACCCCAAGAAAATGACGCTTTTGTTACTGCGGCTTTATTTGTTATTTGAAATAATAATCAAATACAGAAAATGAGTTGTGAATGAGTAAATCCTAATCAGAAATGACATTATGTGGATGGTGCGGATTTCTATAGGTGAATATGTTGGGTGTTGTGATTATGCAACGTCTCAAATTTCATGTCGCATCACACCAATGACGGGCTGGCGCTTTTGAAATTGATTGTTTAACGGGCGCGTCGAGCCGGGGTTGGACTCGTTTCCAGGCTCTGTATCTAGAGCGTTTCGGCAACGTCGAAGCGCCGTCTGGCGCGTGCGCGTCAGGCGCATCCCGTAGTCAACACAGGGGAAGAGAACATGTTCAAGCATTGCAGCGGCGCGTCGATCGGCGCGCTGGCAATCGCTATCGCCGCGACCGGCACCGCCCACGCGCAGGATGCCGCACCGGCAGAACGCAAGGGCGGTGTCGTCGAAATCGTCGTGACCGCGACCAAGCGCACCGAAAACTTGCAGGACGTTCCGCTGTCGGTCAACGCGCTCGGCGGTGAGGAACTCGACAACCTGGGCGTCGATACCTTCGACGATTATCTCGAGCAGCTGCCGAGCCTGACGGCCGGCGGTTCGGGCCCGGGCCAGAGCACCATTTACATTCGCGGCCTCGCCTCGACGACGCCGAACCTGACGACGGCCGGTGTCGCCGGTCTCGCGCCCAACGTCGCCATGTACCTCGACGAGCAGCCGCTTTCGCAGCCGGGCCGCAACCTCGACGTCTATGCCGCCGACCTTGAGCGCATCGAGGTTCTCGCCGGTCCGCAGGGCACGCTGTTCGGCGCCAGCTCGCAGGCCGGCGTGGTTCGCCTGATCACCAACAAGCCCGACCTTGCCGGCTTCGACGCGTCGGCCAAGGCGGGCGTGTCCTTCACCAGGAAGGGCGAGCCGAGCTACAAGGGCGAAGTCATGCTCAACGTGCCCGTCAGCGATACGCTGGCCGTGCGCGGCGTCGTCTATCTCGACGACCGGGGCGGTTACATCGACAATGTCCATGGCACCCGCACCGCTGCTGAAAGCGCGCGCTTCCGTCCGGCTGGCACCATCCGCGACAATGGCGTTCCCGTCAGCTCGCAGCGCGCCGGTTTCCAGGCTGGTGCCGACCTGTCCAACGTCAACTTCATTGCCGCGGACAACACCGGTCTGGTCCAGAAGGACTTCAACGACACCCAGTATGCCGGCTTCCGCGTCAGCGCGCTGTGGGAAATCAACCCGGACTGGAAGGTCACGGTCGCCCACAGCCGGCAGAGCGTGGAATCGGACGGTGTCTTCTTCGCCGATCCGGAACTGGGGCTCGACGATCTGTCGGTCCAGCGTTTCGAGGATGACCGTCTCGAGGACGATTTCTCGAACACCGCATGGACCGTCGAGGGCCGTCTGGCGATGCTCGATGTGGTCTACACCGGCGCCTACACCGACCGCCGCACCGACCAGAAGGTCGACTACACCGACTATCTCTTCGTGGGTCAGTACCTGCCGTACTACATATGCGACGGTTCGGTGTCGTACCCGGGCTCGGCCGATCCTTCGGGTACCTGCCAGGCTCCGAACCTCTACGTGACCTCGCACAGCGAGACGCAGCAGTTCACGCAGGAACTGCGTTTCAGCACGCCGCAGGAAAACCGCTGGCGCGTCACTGCTGGCGGCTTCTACTCGAAGCTGACGCTCGAAGAGCGTAACGACTTCATCTATCCCGGCAGCCAGTACATCGACCTGTTCGGCCTCAACGGCTTCCCGGACAACTATCCGTTCCCGGGCGCGTGGCAGAGCGATGCGGGGCCGTTCCCGCCGGGCGGCATCTTCCGCAACGACGTGAAGCGCACCGACGAGCAGTTCGGTCTGTTCGGTGAAGCGTCCTTCGACGTCGTTCCCGACGTGCTGACGCTGACTCTCGGCGCGCGTTACTACGACGTGAAGGTCGATCTGGCCGGTAGCGCGAACTCCTCGTTCTGTAACTCCTACGGCAGCGACCAGGACGCGTTCGGCACCAACATCTCCGATCTCTACGACGGCGATGGCCAGTACACCTTCATCGGTTCGTGCAACCCCGACCTGCGTCAGACCTTCAATCAGGGCGACAGCATCGACGACATCATGGCTGCCGGCCTGAGCCAGGCCCAGGCGACCCAGGTGTTCAACGCCCTGTCCGCTCCGGACAAGGCGAAGACCAGCGGCACGATCTTCAAGGGCACGGTTACCTTCAAGCCGGTCGAAGACGTGATGCTGTACATGACCTATTCGGAAGGTTTCCGGCCGGGTCTGCTCAACCGTCCGGGTGGTGCCGTCGCGCCGTCGGGCAACTTCACGGTGCCCTTCGCGCTCGATACCGACGAAGTGAAGAACTACGAGTTCGGCTGGAAGACCGAAGGTTTCGACCGTCAGGTGCGCTTCAATGGTAGCGCCTACTACGTCGACATCTCGAACCTGCAGACGACGATCTTCGACACGAGCATCGTCAACCTGTTCTTCTCGGACAACGCGGCCGATGCGCGCATCTTCGGTGTCGAGGGTGACTTTACTTTCGCACCCTACGCCGTGCCGGGTCTGACGGTTGCAGGCGCGTTCTCGTTCCTCAACACCAAGATCACCAAGGTGCTGACGCCGACGAACGACGTGACCAAGGGCTCCAGCCTTGCCTATGCGCCGAAGTTCCAGGGCAACCTGCGCGTGCGTTACGAATGGGATCTGGGCGATTCCGGCATGGTCGCGCACGTGATGCCGCAGGCTGTGTACTCGGGTTCGAAGTACACCGACATCATCGACATCAACCGTCTGAAGCTCGACAGCTACACGACGTTCTCGCTGTCGGCCGGCATCAAGAAGGACCAGTGGAGCTTCGAGGTCTACGGTGAGAACCTGACCGACAAGCGCGCGCAGGTCTCGGGCAACTTCTACTACGACCGTGCCCGCATCACCACCAACCGTCCGCTCACGGTCGGTATGCGTGTGGGCTGGCATTACTAAGCCGGTACATTCGTCACGCTGACGAAAATCGGGCGGCAGGCAGGGTCGGGGGGCCTTGCCTGCCGCTTCCCGTTTGCGGCAAGGAAGAACGATGGCCGATCCAGATCAGACGCGCCCCGAGGGTGAGACGCTCGCCGCTGCACAGGATGCCCTGCGGGGAGGCAGGTTCGAAGATGCCCATGCCGGTGCGCAGGCGATCCTCGCGCAGGAGCCGGAGAATGCCGAGGCGCTCTATCTGGCCGCCGTCGCCTGCCGCTATCTGGAGCGGTTCAAGGAAGCCTCCGAGTGTCTCGATCGGCTGGGCGCGGTAATGCCCGAGTACGGGCGGTGCTGGCAGGAACGCGGCCATCTGGCGCGGGCGCAGGGCCAGGTCGAACGCGCACTAGCCGCCTATGCCCGGGCCGTGCGCTACAATCCGGTGCTCGAGGCCAGCTGGCGCGCGCAGGTTGATCTCTATGCGCAGACCGGTCGCCCAGCCGAAGCCGCCACGGCACGGGCGCAGGCCGAACGGGTTTCCGCATTGCCGCGCGAACTGCTCGCCGTGTCCAATCATCTGCACGAAGGCCGCCTGCTGCGCGCCGAGGAAATCTGTCGCCACTACCTGCGTCAGCATCCTCGCGATGTAGAGGGCATGCGCCTGCTGGCGGAAATCGGCAGCCGGCTGGGCGTGCTCGACGATGCCGAATTCCTGCTCGAAAGCGCGGTGGCTTTCGCGCCCGATAATATGCAGTTGCGGCTCGACTACATCCAGACATTGCGCAAGCGGCAGAAGTTCGCTCGCGCGCTCAAACAGGCCGAGGCGCTCTATGCGCGCGATCCGGAAAACCCGCTGTTCGCCTCGCACCTTGCCATCGAGGCGATGCAGACGGGCGACTACGAGCGGGCCTTTGCCCTGTTCGACAAGGTGCTGCACAAGGTACCGGGCGATCCGGCCACGCTGACCAGCAAGGGCCATGCGCTCAAGACCGCGCGGGGCGGGGACGAGGCCGTTGCCGCCTATCGCGCTGCGATTGCCGCGAAGGCCGATCACGGCGATGCCTGGTATGCGCTCGCCAATCTCAAGACATGGCGCTTCGATCCCGCCGACCTCGAAGCTATGCGCACCCAGCTTGGCTGCAGCGATCTGGCGTTCATGGACCGCGTCCACCTGACTTTCGCGATGGCCAAGGCCAGCGAGGATGCGGGTGACTATGCGCAGGCCTTCCGTTATTACGATGAAGGCAATGCCCTCAAGCGCCGGCAGACCCGCTACGACGCCGACCGCATGAGCGAGGAACTGGCGGCGCAGGCGCAGCATTGCACCGACGAACTTTTCGAGAAGAACGCCGGAAACGGCCATCCCGCGCCCGATCCGATCTTCATCGTCGGCCTGCCGCGCGCGGGATCAACGCTGCTCGAGCAGATCCTCGCCTCGCATCCGATGATCGATGGCACGCTGGAACTGCCCGACATTCTGGCGCTGGCCCACCGGCTGCGCGGGCGCCGGGCGGGGGAGTCACGCTATCCGCAGATCCTGCACGACCTGACTGGCGAACAGCTCGCGGGCATGGGCAAGGGCTACATCGAGAGCACCAGCATCCACCGTCAGGGCGCGCCGCTGTTCATCGACAAGATGCCCAACAACTTCCGGCACATCGGCCTGATCCACCTGATCCTGCCCAATGCCAGGATCATCGATGCCCGCCGCACGCCGATGGACTGCTGCTTCTCGGGCTTCAAGCAGCTCTTCGCCGAAGGGCAGGAGTTTACCTACGGTCTGGAGCAAGTCGGCCGCTACTATGCCGACTACGTGAAGCTGATGGACCACTGGGATGCGGTGCTTCCTGGCAAGGTGCTGCGGGTTCAGCACGAGGACGTGATCGACGATCTCGAAGGGCAGGTGCGGCGCATGCTCGACTATATCGGCGTGCCGTTCGATCAGGCCTGTATGGACTTCCACAAGACCGATCGCGCGGTGCGCACGGCCAGTTCGGAACAGGTCCGCCAGCCGATCTCGCGCGCCGGGGTCGATGCGTGGAAGCCCTACGAGGCCTGGCTGCAGCCGCTGCGCGATGCGCTTGGCGATCTGGCGCCCTGACCGGCGTCAGCGCTCCGCTGAGGCCTCGACCGTACGCATGACGCGCAGCACATTGCCGCCCCAGATCTTGGCGATGTCTTCCTTGCTGTAGCCGGCGTCGAGCAGGGCTGCGGTAATCCGGGGAAGATCGCTGACGTCTTCCAGCCCGACCACACCGCCGCCGCCATCCCAGTCCATGCCGATGCCGACATGGTCCGGGCCGACGACATCGAGTGCATGAAGCAGGTGCTTCATGAAGTCATCGAACGTGGCGCGGTCGGTGTCGGGATAGCGAGCGTCGATTTCGCGCCGCCTGGCGAGAAGCACTTCCCATTGCTCGGCGGTCATGGTCGCCTCCTCGCCCATCTCGGTGGAAAGCGCCCTGTAGGCTGCGGCGCGTTCGGGATTGGGACTGCGGGCGCGGAGATAGCCCCCGTAGCTGTTGATCTGGATGACCCCACCCTTGGCCGCGAGCGCACGCAGGCGGTCATCATCGACGTTGCGCGGATGATCGAAGATTGCCTTGCAGCCCGAGTGCGAGAGCACGACCGGGGTGGTCGACTTTGCAATCAGCTGGTCGAGCACCTCGTCGCTCGAATGCGAGCCGTCGATGATCATGCCCAGCCGGTTGGCTGCGGCGAGCAGTTTCTCTCCGAGCGGGCTGAGCCCGTGCCACTTGGCTCCGTCCGGATCGGTCGAGCTGTCGGCGAACTGGTTGTTGCCGAAGTGGGCGAAGCCCGTCTCGCGCACGCCCATCTTGTAGAACAGGTCGAGCATCGAGACATCCTCGCCCAGCGGGTAGGCGTTCTCGATGCTCATGTAGACGATGCGCTTGCCTTCGGCATTGATGCGCGCGGCATCGTCCGCTGTCAGAGCCAGTGCGAACTGCTCGGGGTTCGCGGCAATCATCAGCCGGATCGACAGGCCCCGCAGCACCGCGAAGTCGCGTACCTTCGCGTAGTGCTCTGCGCCCAGCGGGCCTTGCGGCGTGTAGATGGCCCAGAAACCGCCATCCAGTTCGCCGTCCTTCATGCGGGGCAGATCGACCTGCGTGTAGTCCTCGCGCATGTCGTGCCGCTCCATGATCGACCAGCCGGGGCGATCGACGGATTCGGGCGTGTCCAGATGCGTGTCGAGCGTGATCATCTCGCGCTGGAAGGCCATGACCTCGGCCGAGGGCATGTCCTCGGCGGCATGGGCGACCTGTAAGGGAAACAGGAGCGCCGCGCCTGCCATCAATCGAAGAGCCGCTGTTCGCATCGGGTCTCTACTCCGCAGAAATTGCGAACCGGGCGTTCGCGAGGGGAGGGCGCGAAGATATCGATGGTGCGGCCAATGTCGATCTCTTCGCGCTACCCCGGCTGCGGAGGCGCTCTGGCGGTCAGATCGCGAGGAGCACCGCGGCGCCGCAGGCCATGCCCAGAAGGCCCAGCAGCCACCGCCGAAAGCGTTCGGGTGCGAAAGGCAGCAGGGCCATGGCAACGATCAGCGCGAACCCGATCCAGAACACGGGAACGAAGGGAACGGCGTTACCCAGCGCAAGCCGCATGACGAGCGTCAGGACCAGCACAAGCGGCGATCCCCACACGACGGCATCCCAGGCTTTGTACAGGCGCGGTTCGTCGTGGCCGCGGCGCCGGCGCTTGCCGAGCCAGATGTAGATCCCGGTCGCGCAGATCGCGGTGAGCGCGGCACCGAATAGCACGTAGGCGAGCTTGACCGTCAGGCCTCCGAAGGTGCCGAAATGCAGGTCGTAGAGCGAGGCGGCGAATTGCTTGCCGGTCTCGCCGTCGGACAGGCCGGAGGTGCCCTGAAAGGCCCCCCTGGCATCGAAGTGGTAATATTCGGCGAAGATCAGGCGACGCGGATGCTTGGCCCAGATCTGGACCGCCTGTCCCTGCGTCATCGGTTCGTGGACGAAGACGTAGGTTGGCGTGACGGCGGGGTAGTGCGCCTGCATGTAGTCCAGCGCGCGGGCGACATTGGGAACCGGGCCGGGAGACATGTCCTCCTCGCCTTCCTGTCCGAAGATCGGCGCATAGACGGCTTCCACGTCGCCATCGTGATAGACATTGGCCAGTCCATAGGCGGTGAGCGAGCCAAGGCCGATGATCGCGCCGGTCAGGGCAATCGCAATGGAGAAGGGTAGCGTCCAGACGCTGAGGCGGTTGTGCCAGTCGGCGAGGCCGATCCCGCCGGGATCGCGGGCCCGCAGGCGAAAGGCATCCCGAAAGATGCGCGGATGCGCAACGACGCCCGAAATCGCCAGCGTCAGGATCATGGCACCCAGCGCGCCGACTACGGCGACGCCGACGATCCCCGGCACGTTGAGGGCATAGTGGAGCGCGACCAGAAAGTCCGACCAGGCGATCTCTTCCGGTCCTGCAAGCGTGCCGTCTGCATTTACGTGCACGGCCTGATTGTCGGTCGTGATCGTGGTGCGCGGCAGATCGTGGGCGGGAAGGTGAACGTAGAGGTGTTCGGTCGTCGGCTTCTCGCTGGCAAGGACGGCTTCCACCGCGCGCTGCACCGATTGCGGCGCGACATGGGCCATCTCGGGCGCGTCGGGCTGTTCGATGCGCTGCAGTTCGGCGTAGAAGACGGCTGCCGTGCCGGTCAGGCAGATAAGGTAGAGCAGGGCGCCTGCAATCAGCCCGACAGCCGCGTGGCTCGCGAGCGCGCGTTTGACGGTCGAAGGTTCCGGGCTTGCGCTCATGACAGAACTCCGAGAGCCAATATCGGCACGACAGGCAGCCCGGCCAGCGCGAGCACCTGGATCTGGGCGCTGCGGCGCGTCTGCATGGTCATGAAGAAAGCGAGCACCGCCCAGATCAGCGGCATGCTCGCCAAGGCCACGACCGTGCTGTTCGCCTCGCTCCATCCGCCCAGCCGCGCGGCGTGACCGATGGCGATGGCCAAGGCCACCGACAGCAGAGCGGCTACGATGGCGACCAGCAGGAACGTGGTGATCCGGGCGCCGATGCGGAGCGGCTCACCCTGTTCGGGCAGCATCCGCACGCGCCGGTTGGAGGCCTTCTGCTTTGCCGGAGCCGATGTCGCGGCGGCCCAGCCCAGCGCAACGAACGCTGCCGTCATAGCGGCGAGGGACGCAATCGATACCCCCCAGGCGCCTGCCGTGTCCCACGCGAGAATGGTCGCGGTGAGGAGAAGCAGCCAGCTTGCCGCATTCAACACGTTCGAGCGTCGGGGCTGAGCCCAGGCGTAGCGCAGCGTTGCCACGCCGCCGATGGAACCGATGCAGGCGGCCGTCAGGAGCAGGGTGTCCGTCACAGCTTCCGGTCGCGCCTGCTAGGCGCCACGCGGGCGCTTTTGATGAAGTGGCTGAGTTGCATAACCGATCCCCTTGCTGCGGCGACCGTGTAATGCGAGTAAGTTGCATTATCAAGAATGACTTGAAGGAAACGCGGATTTTGGGGTGGGTTTCGGCTGCCGGGGTCAGTTCTTTTTGGCGTCGACCACGCGGCACAGGCCTTCCTGCGCGATGCTGGCGACAAGGTTACCCGCACGGTCGAAGATAGAGCCTCTGGCGAAACCGCGTGCATGGCCGGCCCAGGGGCTGTCCATGGCATAGAGCAGCCAGTCGCCCACTTGCGGCGTCGCATGGAACCACACGGCATGGTCGAGGCTGGCGACCTGAAGCTTGGGCGAGAAGAAGCTGACCGGATGCGGAACGACCGCCGTCGTCACCAGTGCGAAGTCGCTGGCGTAAGCGAGGACGATGCGCTGCATGGCGGGGTCTTCGGAATCCATCGGCCGGGCGAGGCGGAACCAGAGGAACTGGCTGGGCATCCCCGTGCCGTGCCCGTCGGGCGAGGGCGGCCCGGGGCGCACATCGAACGCTGCCAGCCTGTCCAGCATTGCGGCGGGTATGGATTGCCCAGAGGCCCCAAGCGCGCTGACGAAGTCGGGACAGGCTTCCGGACCCGGCACGTCGGGCATGTTCGCCGCGTGGGTAAAGCCCTCCTCAGGGCGGTGGAATGAGGCGGCGAGATTGAGGATGGGCAGACCACCCTGCATCGCCACCACGCGGCGGTTGGCGAAGCTGCCGCCATCGAAGTCGCGCAACACGCGGTAGATGATGGGGCGGGTCGTATCCCCGGCGCGCAGGAAATAGGCGTGGAGCGAATGGGCCTGTTTACCTTCGGGCATGGACTGGGCTGCGGCGGAGAGGGCTTGGGCGACAACTTGTCCCCCGAACACGCGCCCGGGCCCTTCCGCAGCGGCCGGGCCGCGGTAGAAATCGGTGTCGATTTCCTCGATGGCGAGAAGTTCGTGCAGCTCCTCCACGGCGGCCTGTCGGGGATCAGTCACGGGTCATGTCCTTGCCGTTGGCCTCGGTGGCGGGAGCGTCGTTCAGCCAGTCCTGGGCCTGCTGGTCGATGACGAGCAATTCTTCCAGCGTCTGCTCGATCGCACGCTTTTGCTGGCGCAGTTCCCCGATCCGCTTGTTCACTTTGACGCGCAGCGTGCGCACCTGTTCCACATGCTCGGGATCGACCTCGTAGAGGTCGAGGAATTCCTTGATCTCGCGAATCGAGAAGCCAAGCCGCTTGCCCCGCAGGATCAGCTGCATCCGGCCGATTTCGCGCCGCGAATAGATGCGCGTCGTGCCGACCCGCTGCGGCGCGATCAGGCCCTTGTCCTCATAGAAGCGCAAGGTGCGCATGGTGACGCCCAGCATCTTCGCCGCATCCTGGATGCCCAGCATTTGCGGGTTGTCCGGGGCAGGGGTGGCCGAAGGTGAAGCGGCGGCGCCTTCGCTCACGCGCCCTGTCCCGCTTCCCTGCGCGCGGCTTCCTCTGCGGCCAGTTCCTTCTTGGAAAGCTTGCCGACCATGGTCTTGGGCAGGCTGTCGCGAAATTCGATGGCGCTCGGCATTTCGATCTTGCTCAGCCGCTCGCGCAGGAAGTCCAGCAGATGTTCTTCGCTCAAGATGTCCCCCTCGTGCAGAGTCACGAATGCCTTGGGGGACTGGCCGCGATATTCGTCGGGCACACCGATCACGGCGGCCTCGGCGACCATCGGATGCTCGTAGATGGCTTCCTCGATGATCCTCGGATAGACGTTGTAGCCCCCGCACAGGATCATGTCCTTGATCCTGTCGACGAGGAAGAGATATCCGTCTTCGTCGAGATAGCCAATGTCTCCCGTGCGCAGCGCGCCGTAGATGAAAGTGCGGGCCGATTCCTCGGGTCGGTTCCAGTAGCCTTTCATCACTTGCGGGCCGCGCGCGCATACCTCGCCCTTTTCGCCCTGCTGGCACAGGCGGGTGGGCTCGTCGGGGTCGCGGATTTCCAGCGCCGTGCCGGGGAAGGGCGGGCCGCAGGAGTTGTCCTTGACGGTGCCTTCGAGCGGATTGCAGGCGATGATCGGGCTCGCCTCGGAGAGGCCATAGCCCTCGACCACACGCACGCCGGTGCGTTCTTCGAAAGCCTTGCGCACTTCCAGCGGCAGCGGGGCGCCGCCGGAAATGCAGACGCGCACGCTGTCGAACTCGCCGTTGAGGTCCTGGTGGTTGAGCGCCGTGTAGAGCGTGGGCACGCCGAAGAACTGCGTCGGCTTGGTACGCCGCGCGGTCGCGAGGAACGACTTCATCTCGAAGCGCGGCAGCAGGATCATCTCCGCAGCGGTATCGACCGAGTAGTTGAGCACCGTCGTCAGCGCGAAGACGTGGAACAGCGGCAGCACGCCCAGCGTGCGCTCCTGCTCGTCGGGCATGTGGCCGACATGGGAAATCATCTGCGCCGAATTGGCCGCGAGGTTGGCGTGGGTGAGCATGGCGCCCTTGGGCACGCCGGTGGTGCCGCCGGTATATTGCAGCACCGCCAGATCGTCGGGATCGCGCTCGACCGGATCGGGATCGTCCTCCCGCTCGATCAGGTCGAGGAAGCGCACGAAGCGCAGATCATGCGGCTCCTCGACGATGTCCTTGCGCTTGAACAGCAGGAAGGCGCGGCGCTTCATGCCGGGCAGGGCATCCGCGAACGGGCACACCACCACGCGCTTCAGGTTCGCCGTGCCGACCAGCGGCGTTACCTTGGGCAGCGAAAGCGCAAGGTCGGAGGTGATCATCACCTCGGCGCCCGAATCCTCGACGAGGTGGGCCATTTCGCGCTCGGTGTAGAGCGGGTTGAAATTCACCACGACGCCGCCGACCCGCAGGATCGCGAAGTAGCATACGACGTAGTAGGGCGTATTGGGCAGGCACAGGCCGACCCGGGTACCCTTGGTTACGCCGAGATCCTGCAGGCCCCGCGCCGCCTTGCGCGCCAGCTCGCCGATCTCGGCATAAGTCCATTGCCGGCCCATGAAATCCACGGCCGGCCACTTCCCGTGCCGCTCGACCGCGTGGTCGAGCAGATCGGTAAGTAATCGCGGCGCGATCGGCGGCATCTCTTCCGGCTGATGGGAGGAGGAGGATGCCGGACGGTCGCTACCGCCGATCGTCGCCGCGCCGCTCATCAGAACTTCACCCGGGCGCCGAGCGAAAAGACCAGCGCGGATGCGTCTGTGAGCGTGCCGTCCACCAGGATCGGCGTTTGTACCGGCGTGCCGGCGTAGGCAGCCGTTGTGCGGTCGATCGAGGCGTCCTTGAACGAGATGTACGAGGCCGCCGCATCGACGGTGAAGGCGTCGCTGACGGCATAGCTGGTGCCGGCCGAGAAGTTCCAGCGATCCGAGTCCGGCACGCGCGCGTCACGCTCGCCGTCGCGGGTCGGCGTTCCGGCGTATTGCACACCGGCGCGGACCGTCCACTGCGGGCTCACCATGTAATCGGCGCCGACGGCGTAGCTCCAGCTGTTCTTGTAGTTCTCCGGAATCGACACATTGAGCGGGTCGCCCAGATCGATGCTGTCGAACTCGCTCCAGCCGTAGCGCACGACCTGGCCGTTGAGAGTCAGCTTGTCGGTGGCACGGTAGCGGATGCTGCCCACGGCCTGCCAGGGGGTGGAGAACCTGGCCTTGGTGGCGATAGTGCCGTTCTGGCCCGCGAGCGGTCCGAGCAGGCCGGTTGTTTCCACTTCACCTTTCAGCGTGTGCTCGACGCTCGACTTGTAAGAGAGGCCGAGCGACAGCGGACCGGTGTGGTACTGCGCACCGACCGACCAGCCTAAATCCCAGCCGTTGCCCGAGAGCTTCTGGTGACCGTCTGCCAGCAGCGGCGAGAGGTTGGGCAGCGCGTTGCTGAGCGTCGCGTCGGCATATTCGATGTTGAGGCCAGCGCCGAGCTTCAGGCCCGGGGACAGTTCCACGGCGACCGTCGGCTGGATGTCGATGGTGCGCAGCTTGGTCTTGTCCGCCGTGTAGCGGGCCCAGCTGTCAGCCGAGTAGTTCGTGGTGAACGAATAGGGCGAAGTGACCGCGAGGCCGACCGCGACCTTGCCGAAGCCATAGGCGACCGCGCCGGAGGGCAGAAGGCCGTTGTTGATCGGGTTTTTCTCAACCGGATCGCCGCCGACCGAAGCGGGCGCCTGGCCCGGGCGGACGATGACCGTACCCTGGTCAGAAACCTTGCCGCTCGGCAGGATGGCGCTGGCATGCACGGCAGCCTCGCCGCCTTCCATGCCGGCGATGGCAGCGGGGTTCCACCAGATGGAATCGACACCGGTGTCCGCGGCCTCACCGGAAAAGGCGCGGCCCTGTGCGCGGACCGATTGTTCCTGAAGGTAGAAAGCCTGGGCATGGGCGGCTCCGGCCATGCCGAGGGCGAGGGCAGAGGCCGTGCCGGAGAGAAGTATGCGACCGTAAATCTTTTTCATTTTTTGGTATCTCCCAAAGTCATTCGTATCGGGTGCAACGCACGATCATGGCATCCGGGTCCATGTCTGCGTCTTGCACAGGGGCCAGACGATGCAGCCCTTGAGTTTGAGGGTGTTGGTGCCTGTGGGGGTTATCGTTGCCTTGTAGGTGCCTCCGTCTTCCGCATTGTAGACCCAGCCGCTGGTCCACTTGTCGTCGTCGCGCTCGAAACCGCCGAGCATCTTCAAGCTCTTCACGCGGCGCGAACGCTTGCTTTCATCCTTGTTGTTCACATCGCGCAGGTCGGGATTTTCGCGAATGCCATCCGAATTGATCAGTGTTCCACAGATCGATTCGCCGCAGCGGGAGATCTCCACCACGCTATGACGTGTGGGCGTCTGCCACTTGCCCAGCACGGAGTCCGGGCTGGCCGCGAAAGCCGGGTTTGCGAGCGCGGCAGCGGCAACCAAAGCCGCGCCTGCGGGTTTGCGTAATGTCATGAGCGACCTTTCAATCTTCTCTCTCCTTGACCCCTGTTTTTCCGGTCCGGAGCGATCGCAAGAGGATGCTCGGCCGGGGGCTGATGTCGCGTTCCTAGACCAAAATTTGCTTGACGTATAGGGAAAGAATTGCACCTATAGGGAAGAATTTGAGCACAGCGACGATCCGGCGCATGAATGTCTGCGCCGTTTCCGCGGATGGAGAGAATGCATGCAAAGCATCGTGATCGCGGGCTACGCCCGTTCCCCGTTTCATTTGGCAAACAAGGGCGCTCTGGCGCGGGTTCGTCCCGACGACCTGACCGCGCAGGTGATTCGCGGGCTGATCGGAAAGACCGGTGTCGATCCCGCTGACCTCGAGGATCTCGTCGTGGGTTGTGCGTTTCCCGAAGGCGAGCAGGGCCTCAATGTCGCACGCCTGATCGGTTTGCTGGCGGACCTGCCTATTTCGGTGGGCGGCATGACGGTGAACCGTTTCTGCGGCTCTTCGATGAGTGCCATTCACTACGCCATGGGCCAGATCGCCTTAGGCGCGGGCGAGGCGTTCATCTGCGCTGGCGTCGAATCGATGAGCCGGGTGCCGATGATGGGCTTCAACCCCATGCCCAACCCGGCACTGGCCAAGAAGAGCGCCGTCTACATGAGCATGGGCGAGACCGCCGAGAATGTCGCGGCCAAGTATGAGATCAGCCGCAGCGAACAGGAAGCGCTTGCCGTCGAAAGCCAGAAGCGCGCCGCCGCGGCCCGCGAAGCCGGCAAGTTCACGGACGAGATCGTCCCGATCGAAACCAAGGGCGGAACCGTCAGCGAAGACGGTGCGATCCGTCCGGGCACGACGGCCGAGGACTTGGCAGGCCTCAAGCCTGCCTTCGATGCCAACGGCACGGTGACTGCCGGCACCTCTTCGCCGCTCACGGACGGCGCGAGCGCCGTGCTCGTGACCACCGAGGACTATGCCCGCAAGCACGACCTGCCGATACTGGCGCGGATCAAGTCGGTCAGCATCAGCGGCTGCGCGCCCGAGACGATGGGCCTTGGCCCGATCATTTCCAGCCAGAAGGCGATGGAGCGTGCCGGCATCACCGCCGCCGATCTCGACGTTGTCGAACTGAACGAGGCCTTCGCGTCGCAGGCGATTGCCTGCATCAAGGATCTCGGTCTCGATCCGGTCAAGACCAATATCGACGGCGGCGCCATCGCCATCGGTCACCCGCTCGGCGCGACCGGCGGGCGCATCGTCGGCAAGGCGGCGGAACTGCTCAAGCGTGAAGGCGGCAAATATGCGCTCGCCAGCCAGTGCATTGGCGGCGGACAGGGCATTGCCACCGTGCTGGAGGCGGTGTGATGGCTGATACGATCCGCAAGGTCTGCGTGATCGGTGCGGGCACCATGGGTGCCGGCATCGCCGCGCAGGTCGCCAATGCCGGCGTGCCGGTGGTTCTGCTCGATATCGTCCCCAAGGAAGGCAGCAATCGCAACGCCATCGCCGAAGGCGCCGTGGCGAAGATGCTCAAGACCGAGCCTGCGCCCTTCATGAGCAAGAGCGCGGCCAGGCTGGTCGAGACCGGCAATATCGAAGACCATCTCGACAAGGTCGCCGAGTGCGACTGGGTGATCGAGGCGGTGATCGAGCGGCTCGACATCAAGCAGGGCCTCTACGCCAAGCTCGAAGCGGTGAAGCGCGACGGTACGGCGGTTTCGTCGAACACATCGACAATCCCGCTCGCCAACCTCGTGGAGGGACGCTCGGACGCGTTCAAGCGCGACTTCCTGATCACGCACTTCTTCAATCCGCCGCGTTACATGCGCCTGCTGGAGATCGTCACCGGTCGCGATACGGACGCCGCTGTCGCCGCGAAGGTCGAGCAGTTCGCCGACGTCGCGATGGGCAAGACGGTGGTTCAGGCCAACGACACCCCCGGCTTCATCGCCAACCGCATCGGCACCTACTGGATCCAGCTCGGCATCAATGCCGCGTTCGACATGGGGCTGACCGTGGAACTCGCCGATGCCATCGTAGGCAAGCCGATGGGCGTACCCAAGACCGGCATCTTCGGCCTTGTCGATCTGGTCGGCATCGACCTGATGCCGCACCTGCAGGCGAGCCTCACCTCGACGCTGCCCAAGGACGATCCCTATCACGCGATCGCGCGCACCATGCCGCTGATCGAGAAAATGATCGCCGACGGCTATACCGGTCGCAAGGGCAAGGGCGGATTCTACCGCCTGAACAAGGAGATGGGCCGCCGCAAGGAAGCCATCGACTTGCAGACCGGCGAATATCGCGAAAAGATCAGCCCCCGCGGTCCTTCGGGTCGCGCCGCGAAGGGTGATCTGCAGGCGCTGGTAGAGAGCAAGGGCGATATCGGCGCCTACGCCTGGGCCGTCCTTGGCGGGACGCTGGCCTATGCCGCCAGCCTCGTGCCGTCGGCCGCCGCCGATGTGGTCGCCATCGATGACGCGATGAAGCTCGGCTACAACTGGAAGGCCGGTCCCTTCGAGATGATCGACACGCTCGGCGCCAGGTATCTGACCGAGCGGCTCGAAGCCGAAGGCCAGCCGGTGCCGGAGATCCTCAAGCTTGCCGGTGAGCGTACGTTCTACCGGATCGAGGATGGCAAGCGCCAGTTCCTCGGGCTCGACGGCGAATACCACGATGTGGTTCGCCCCGAAGGTGTGCTGCGCCTTGCCGATGTGAAGCTCTCTTCCAAGCCGCTCCTCAAGAACGGCTCCGCGGCGCTGTGGGATGTAGGCGACGGTGTGGCCTGCCTTGAATTCACCGGCAAGATGAATGCGCTCGACGGCGAGGTGATGAAGCTCATCGTCAAGGCCATTCCGCTGGTGCAGTCGCAGTACAAGGCGCTGGTCGTCTATACCGACGCCGACAGCTTCTCGGCGGGTGCCAACCTCGGTCTTGCGCTCTTTGCGCTCAATATCGCTGCCTACAGCGAGATCGAGAAGCTCGTCGCGGGCGGGCAGATGGCCTACAAGGGGCTTAAGTACGCGCCGTTCCCGGTCGTGGGCGCCCCGGCCGGCCTCGCGGTCGGCGGCGGGTGCGAGATCCTGCTCCACTGTGACGCGATCCAGGCCCATGCCGAGCTCTACACCGGCCTCGTCGAATGCGGCGTCGGTCTCGTGCCGGGTTGGGGCGGCAATGGCGAGATGCTGGATCGCGCGCGCAATGCCAAGATGATGCCGCGTGGGCCGATGCCGCTGGTCGCCAAGGTGTTCGAGACGGTCTCGACCGCCACGGTCTCCAAGTCTGCCGCGCAGGCCAAGGAAATGCTGTTCCTGCGCCCCGACGACGGGATCACCATGAACCGCGACCGTCTGCTCTACGATGCCAAGCAGAAGGCGCTTTCGCTGGTGGATGATTACACGCCGCCCGAAGCGCCGGAATTCCGTCTGCCGGGGCCCAGCGGCCGCGAGGCGCTGAGCATGGCAGCGCAGGGCTTCCGCAAGCAGGGCAAGGCGACCGAATACGACATGGTCGTTTCCGACGCTCTGGCAGCGGTGCTGACGGGCGGCGATGCCGATCCGCTCGATACCGTGAGGGAGCAGGAATTGCTCAAGCTGGAACGCGAAACGTTCATGCGGCTGGTCCGCGAGCCGCGCTCCGTCGCCCGGGTCGAGCACATGATGGAAACCGGCAAGCCGCTGCGGAATTGATTTAAAAGGAAAACGGGCACGACAGCTATTGATCACCCAACCTTCGTCATTGCGAGCGGCGTAGCCGCGCGGCAATCCAGATTGGGCGTATACCGCCCTGGATTGCTTTGCCCTTCGGGCTCGCAATGACGAACGGATTGGAATTCGAGATGCGACGCCCGCGAGGAGAGTGACAATGCAGGTCTACGAAGCACCTTTGCGCGACATGAAGTTCGTGCTGCACGAGCTTCACAACGATGACGGTTTCGGCAATCTCGAGGCGCTGGAGGAATTCACGCCCGATCTCGTCGATGCCGTGCTGGAAGAAGCGGCCAAGGTCGCGCAGGAAGTGCTCCTGCCGCTCAACCGCTCGGGCGACATTGAGGGGTGCACCGTTGAAAACGGCGGCGTGCGCACCCCCAAGGGTTTCAAGGAAGCCTACGATCTGTTCCGCGAGGGCGGCTGGTGCGCCCTGGCGTCCGACCCCGAATGGGGTGGGCAGGGCCTGCCCGAGCAGGTGAACAAGATGACCGAGGAGATGATCTGCTCGGCCAACCTCTCGTTCAGCCTCTATCCAGGCCTCACCCATGGCGGCACCACCGCGATGGAAGCCTATGCCAGCGACGAGCTCAAGCAGGCCTACCTGCCCAAGATGGTCTCCGGCGAATGGTCGGGCACCATGTGCCTTACCGAGGCGCATTGCGGTACCGACCTCGGCATGCTGCGCACCAAAGCGGTGCCGCAGGATGACGGCTCGTACAAGCTGACCGGCGGCAAGATCTTCATCTCGGCCGGCGAGCACGACCTGACCGAGAACATCATCCATCTCGTTCTCGCGCGCATGCCCGATGCGCCTGCCGGGGTGAAGGGCATCAGCCTGTTCCTCGTGCCCAAGTACCTGCCCAAGGACGACGGTACGCCCGGTGAAGCCAACGGCGTTTCGGTCGCCGCCATCGAGCACAAGATGGGCCTCAAGGCTTCGGCCACCTGCCAGCTCAATTTCGACGATTCCGTCGGCTGGCTGGTCGGCAAGCCCAACAAGGGTCTGGAGGCCATGTTCAAGATGATGAATACCGAGCGCGTCTCGGTGGGCATCCAGGGACTTGGCGTGGGCGAGGCAGCCTATCAGTCCGCCGTCTGGTACGCCAAGGAGCGCGTCCAGGGCCGCTCGCTGTCGGGCGTGAAGAACCCGGACGGCCCGGCCGACCCGATCATCGTTCACCCCGACGTGCGCCGCATGCTCATGACCATGCGCGCCTACAACGAAGGCTGCCGCGCGCTGTCGGGCTGGGTGAGCCGCGCGCTCGATGCCGAGAAGTTCTCGACCGATCCCGAAGTGAAGCAGCGGGCTGAAGACTTCATCGCGCTGATGACGCCGGTGGTGAAGGCCGTCTTCACCGATCTCGGCTTCGAGACGGCGAACCTCGGCGTGCAGTGCTACGGCGGTCACGGCTACATCGCCGAGAGCGGCGTGGAGCAATACGTGCGCGATGCGCGTATCGCCATGATCTACGAAGGCACCAACGGCATTCAGGCGCTCGACCTCGTCGGCCGCAAGCTGCCCGCGCATATGGGCCGCTACCTGCGCTCGTTCTTCCACCCCGTCTCGCAGTTCATCGAGGCGAACAAGGAGCACGAGACGTTCGGCAAGATGATCGAAGGACTGGAAAAGGCCTTTGGCGCGCTTCAGCTTTCGACCGCGACGATTGCCGAAAAGGGCATGAAGGACCCGGAAGAAGCCGCTGCCGCCGCGACCGAGTACACCCGCCTGCTGGGTCTCGTCGCCATGGGCTACTGCTTCGCCAAGGCGGCCCTGCTGGCACAGGCCAAGCTGGCCGAAGGCAGCGAGGAAACCGCCTTCTACAAGGCCAAGATCACCACGGCGCGCTTCTACTTCGACCGCATCCTGCCGCAGGCGACCGCTGCGTTCCTGGCGATCAAGTCGGGCAAGGCCTCGATGATGGAGCTGGAAGCCGACGCGTTCTGAACCATCCAGTCCTCCCTGTTCCCAGGGGGAATGGGGAGGTGGCATTCGCGCAGCGAACGACGGAGGGGTTTCGTGCCCCTCCACCACCGCTGCGCGGCGTTCCCCTTCCCCATCGCTGCGCGACAGGGAGGATGAAGGAACGATAGCGCCCCGGCCAAATCACCGCTAAAGGCGCGCCATGCTTCGCCTGACCGATCTTGCGCTTCCGCTCGACCATACGCCTGCCGACCTCGAACAGGCGGTCTGCGAGCGGCTGGGCATTGCGCCCGGCGATCTCGAACGCCTGACCGTGGCGAGGCGCGGCAACGATGCGCGGCGCAAGGCGGCGATCAAGCTGGTCTATTCGTTCGACGTGATCGTGCGCGACGAGGCCGAAGTGCTCGCGCGCTTCGCCGACGATCCGCACGTCCGGCCCACGCCCGATACCTCCTACAAGTTCGTCACGCGCGCGCCTGATGGCTACGAGGGCCCGCGCCCGGTGGTGATCGGCGCCGGACCCTGCGGCCTGCTGGCCGCACTCGTGCTGGCGCAGATGGGCTTCAAGCCGATCATCATCGAACGCGGCAAGGCCGTGCGCGAGCGGACCAAGGATACCTGGGGCCTCTGGCGCCGCTCGGTGCTCGATCCGGAAAGTAACGTGCAGTTCGGCGAAGGCGGGGCGGGCACGTTCTCCGACGGCAAGCTCTACAGCCGTATCAAGGACCAGCGCCATCTCGGTCGCAAGGTGCTGACCGAATTCGTGAAGGCCGGTGCACCCGACGACATTCTCACCGAAGCGCATCCGCACATCGGCACATTCCGCCTCGTCACCATGGTCATGTCGATGCGCGAGACGATCGAGAAGCTTGGCGGCGAATACCGCTTCCAGACCCGCGTCGAGGACTTCGAAGTGGAAGAGGGCGAGGATGGCACCCGCCGTCTGGCCGGGCTGCATCTCTCGACCGGCGAATACCTGCCCGCCAGCCACGTGATCATGGCCGTGGGCCATTCGGCGCGTGACACATTCCATGTGCTCCGCGATCGCGGCGTGCACATCGAGGCCAAACCCTTCGCCATCGGCGTGCGCATCGAACATCCGCAAAGCTGGATCGACAAGGCCCGCTATGGCCCCAACGCAGGCAACGACATCCTCGGCGCGGCGGCCTATTCGCTCTCGCACAAGTGCAGCAATGGCCGCACGGTCTATTCGTTCTGCATGTGCCCGGGCGGGCGCGTGGTCGCCGCCACCAGCGAGGAAGGCCGCGTCGTCACCAACGGCATGAGCCAGTATTCGCGCGCCGAGTTCAACGCCAATTCGGGCCTCGTGGTCGATATCGATCCTGAACGCGATTACCCCGGCGATCCGCTGGCGGGCATCGCCTTTCAGCGCAAGTTCGAGGAACTGGCCTTCAAGGCGGGTGGCTCCAACTACAAGGCGCCCGGTCAGAAGCTGGGCGACTTCCTTGAGGACAAGCCTTCCGCCGAGTTCGGTGAAGTGACGCCCAGCTATCAGCCCGGCGTGCACCTGACCGATCTCAAGCAGTGCCTGCCCGACTTCGTGATCGAGTCCATCCGCGAGGCGCTGCCGGTTTTCGGGCGGCAGGTGCCGGGCTACGATCATCCCGACGTGGTGATGACTGGTGTGGAGACGCGTACGTCCTCTCCGGTGCGCATCACCCGTGGCCGCGATTTCCAGAGCCTCAATACGCGGGGGCTTTATCCGGCGGGCGAGGGCGCAGGCTATGCGGGCGGCATTCTGTCGGCTGCCGTAGATGGCATTCGCGTGGCGGAGGCCTTGGCGCTGGAACTGGTGCCGGGCTTCGACAAGCTCAGCCTGAGCGGAGAATGAAAACAACCCTTCTTCTTCCGCTCGTCCTGAGCTTGTCGAAGGGCGAATGGCGCTGGGCATGATGGAATACGACGCTATTGTACTCGGCGCCGGAGCCGCCGGGCTGTTCTGCGCCGCCACGGCCGGTCAACGCGGCAAGCGTGTACTGCTGCTCGACCATGCCGACAGGCCGGGCAAGAAGATCCTGATTTCCGGCGGCGGGCGCTGCAATTTCACCAACCTGCACACTGCGCCGGATCGCTACCTTTCGAAGAATGCGCACTTTGCGAAGTCCGCGCTCAGCCGGTACACGGCGGCAGACTTTCTCGCGCTGGTCGAAAGCCACGGCATTGCCTGGCACGAGAAGACGCTGGGCCAGCTATTCTGCGACGATAGCGCGAAGCAGATCGTGACCATGCTGCTCGACGAATGCGGCAAGGGCGGCGTCGATCTGCAATGCGGCGAGGCGATCCGCGATGTGGTGCACAGCGACGGGCAGTTCCGCGTCACCTATGGAGGAACCGAGGCGACCGCGCCCGCGCTGGTCATCGCCACGGGCGGGCCTTCGATCCCGAAAATGGGCGCGACGGGCTTCGCTTACGATCTCGCGCGCCAGTTCGGGCTCAAGGTGGTGCAACCGCGCCCGGCGCTAGTGCCGCTGACGCTACCGGGAGAGGAAGCGCTGTTCCGCGATCTCTCGGGCGTCTCGACCGAGGTCATCGCGCGCATCGGTGGCAAGGAGAAGGGCAAGGCGGCGTTCCGCGAGGCCGCACTCTTCACGCATCGGGGACTATCGGGGCCGGCGATACTGCAGATTTCCAGTTACTGGCAGCGCGGCGATACGGTGACGACGCAGTTGCTGCCGGATTGCGCGGAAGGCTGGCTGAAAGAAGCCAAACGCGACCGCCCCCGTACGACGCTGCGCAAGGTCCTGTCCGAGGCTCTGCCCGACCGTTTGGCCGAAGTGCTGTGCGAGCGACTGGGCATCTCGGGCGATCTCGGCAATCTCTCCGACAAGGCGCTGGCCGCAGCCGAGACGAAGCTGGCCCGCTGGCCGTTCGTGCCGGACGGGTCCGAAGGCTTCGCCAAGGCGGAAGTCACTGCGGGCGGAATCGAAACTGGCGGGCTATCGTCCAAGACGATGGAAGCGCGCGCGGTGCCGGGGCTCTACGCGATCGGCGAGGCGGTGGATGTCACCGGATGGCTGGGCGGTTACAACTTCCAGTGGGCCTGGGCGAGCGCAAGGGCCGCGGGGCTGGCTCTCTAGCGGCGATAGAGCGACGGCCAGGTTGTCTTGAGCGCGGTGATCTTGGGCTTGTCGTAGCGCACGATGTACCCGTTGTTCGGGTTCTTGCGCATGAAGTCCTGATGATAGCTTTCGGCGGGGTAGAATTTGCCGCTCTCCAGCTTGGTCGCGATCGGCTTGCTGTAGGCCTTGGCCTTGTTCAGCTTGCCGATGTAGGCTGCGGCGATCCGCCGCTGCTCCGCGTTTTGCGGGAAGATGGCCGAACGATAGCTTGGACCGGTGTCGGGATACTGCCGGTTCACCTGGGTCGGGTCGTGTGCGACTGAGAAATAGATCTTGAGCAGGGTGCCGTAGCTCACCTTGCCTGGGTCGTAGACGATGCGCACCGCCTCGGCGTGCCTGGTTTTTTCCGAGGACACCTTGGAATAGCTGGCGTTGGCCTTGGTGCCGCCCGCGTAGCCGGACACCACCGACTTCACGCCCTTCACATGCTCGAACACGCCTTCGATGCCCCAGAAGCACCCGCCTGCCAGGACCGCGACCTGATTGCCCTCGGGCGTGGTCTTGGTGGCGGGGGGCGAAGGAAAGTTTGCGACATCGCGCGGTTTCGCCGCCGATAGCGTGCCGCTTCCGGCGGCGATGGCAAGGGCGCCGGCAAAGCTCAGGGCCACGATCGGAAGTGGGCGGAATTTCATAGCTGCTTCTCCCGTTTCACTACCATGTGGTGTTCGTTCGGGGATAGTGCCAGGTTACGCTCCGTTCACGAGGGAGCGGCAAGGTTGCAATTGGGGCAATGCCTGCGGGTAGCCTGCACTCAGTTTGAGCGGGTCGATCCGCGCACGATGAGGCGCGGCGGCATCTGCAGACTGTCTGTGTCTTCGCCTTCGATCTTGGCCTTGAGCTTTTGCACCATGGCCTTGGCCCCCTCCGCGATTTCCTGCCGGATCGTGGTAAGCGGCGGCATGGTGAGCGAGGCGAGCGGCAGGTCATCGAACCCGACGACCTGAACTTCATCGGGTACGCTGCGGCCCTTATCGCGAAGGCAGTGAAGCACGTTCATCGCGATAAGGTCGGACGCAGCCACGACGCCGTCGATGGCGCGATCGCTGTTCGCAGTCGCGGCCTTGATCTGCTCGCCCATTTCAGCGCTGGCGAGGCTGATGGGAATATGCACCAGCGAAGCCCCGGCCTCGGTCGCAGCGGCGGCGACGCCCTGGTAACGCTCGTCGATCTCTATCCCCTGGGTTTCACCCATGAAGGCCAGATTGCGCGCGCCCCCGGCAATCAGGTGTTCTGCCGCAATCCGGCCACCAGCGATGTTGTCGGTTCCCACGGCGCAGTGAACCTGGTTGTCGCGCCAGCTTCCCCAGGCCACCAGAGGGCGATAGCTTTCTGCCACGCTTTCGATGATGTCGAACTGATCCGACTGGCCGATCAGCAGAACGCCATCGACCATGCCCGAGCCGGTCATCCGCTCCAGCCAGTCGCTGGTCCCGTCCGGGATCACGCGGCTGAGCATCAGGTCGTACCCGTGCTCGGTCAGTTCGTCTGCCAGATGGCCAAGGAGGGTGAGGAAGAACGGATCGGAAATCTGCTGGCGCTTTTCGTGACCGAGCGGAATGACCACCCCGATCACACCCGTACGACGAGACCGCAGCTTGCTCGCCATCTGGTTGGGGCGGAAGCCGTGCTCACGGGCGAGAGCTTGAATGCGTTCGCGCGTTTCGGCGTTGACGAGAGACTTCCCGGCCAGTGCGCGCGACACGGTTCCTGCAGAGACACCGGCCAGTCGGGCGAGGTCGGCAAGCGTGCGCACTTTCACAGGCGCACCCGTACTATCCGGATCGCCGTTGTTTCCGTTCCCGTTTTCTATCCCCGATGTCATCGTTTTGTTCTTAACAGCTTGAATCGGCGGGCGGAAGTTTCTTGTGCAGTTAGCTACCAGACCGTTCGGGTGGGTCTCCGGCCGCTACCAGAAGGGTTGCGACGGCACCTAGAAGCATGAGGACACCGGCCAGTATCAAGGCGTTGCGCGGGTCTCCGCCGAGCAGCGGCCGATAGATCAGAGGCATGGTTACGGTCTCGACGAGCATCGGAACCACGATGAAAATATTGAAAACCCCCATGTAGACCCCCGTCCTGGCGGGCGGGATCGAATCGGCGAGCATGACGTAGGTGTTGCCCATCATGCCGGCCCAGCCGAGGCCGATGCCGACCATGACGAACATAAGCAGGGTGAAGGACCCGGTCGCCGGGATCGTGAGCATGGCTGCACCAGAGGCAGCCAGACACACCGCATGAACGCGCCGCGCGCCAAGCCGCCTGACTATGGGGATGAGACCGAGTGCGGCCACGAACGCAATTGCGTTGTACACGGCGCCCAGTTGCTGGGCTGATAGCGCGGCCTCGCGGAACTGGGGAGAGGACGTGTCCGCGGTGCCGTGGAGCGAGCGGGATAGGGCAAAGGCGATGTACTGCCAGTACACGAACATCGCGTACCATTGGCAGAGCATGGCGACCGCCAGTTGCCGCATGGGCCTTGGCATTTCCATGAAGGCGCTGCCGATTTCGCGCAGGGTTTCCCTCGGGGTCAGCGGGCTGGCAGCTATGCGGGTGCGCTGCTTTTCGCTCAGCGGCAGTTCGGGCACGCGCAGCACCGAATAGAGGATGGTTGAAATCGAAAGGATCGCGCCGATTACGAATGCAATGCGAACGATTACGGGAATGCCATTCGTATGCAGTAGTTCCCGGTCGATCACGACCGTCAGAAGAGACGGCGCGAGATAGGACAGCGTCTGCGCGAATCCGGTAAAGGCGCTTTGGGTCAGGAACCCGGTCGCATGTTGCTCGGGCGAGAGCCTGTCCGCGACATAGGCGCGATACGGCTCCATGGTCACGTTGTTGCCGGCATCGAGCAGCCAGAGCAGCCCTGCCGCCATCCAGATCGTCGACGAATAGGGCATAGCGAACAGGCACAGCGAACAGATTACGGCGCCGATCAGGAAGTAGGGGGTGCGGCGCCCAAGCCGGGAAAGGGTACGGTCGCTCATCGCGCCGACCACCGGTTGCACAAGCAACCCGGTAACCGGGCCGGCCAGCCACAGTAATGGCATGGTCGCTTCATCGGCGCCCAAGAACCCGTAGATGGGCCCCATGTTGGCTTGCTGCAGTCCGAAACTGAATTGCAGGCCGAAAAAGCCCACGTTCATTTCTATGATGCGCAGAAGCGAGAGGCGCGGCTTGTAAGGCACGGGCATCCGGCGCTCTCCCATTTATTGTTGTTGGCCGTTCTATTCTCTCCATGGCTTTCGCTCAAGGTCGGCCCAACGCGTAGGTATCGAAAACTGTGTGACAAAAAGTTGCAGAGCTTTCACTTCAAAGTGCAAACAATCGTTTGTACTAGGTTTTCATGACCTCCCCCCGGTTCCCTGAGTCCTCTGCCGCGCCCTTGCGCTGGCGCCCGTGCGATCTTGCCTTGCTGGATATGACTGCATGCCAGCGGGCTCCGGTGATAGGTCAGGATCACGTCCTGCGTGCGTCTGCCGATGTCGATGTGTGGGACGCATGGCCGATGGCCACTGCGGAGGGGAGTCCTTTCCCCTGGCGCGGCGGCGAACTGTGGTTTGCGCTTGCGGCGCCGGTCCATGACGATCCCGAAGTGCGCCACGGGGTGGCCCGCATTCACCACTTCCACCGTATCGGAGGGCGCTTCGAGCACCTTGGGGCTACTTTCCCGATGGACTTCACGCCCGGCAGCAGGGAATGGTCCGGCTGTGCGGTGACCGATGGGCAGGACGTCACGCTCTATTTCACGGCGACAGGCGCGCGCGGCGAAGTCGCTCCCTCTTTCCTGCAGCGGATATTCGCCGCCACGGCGCAATTGCAGGACAGCGTGGAGGCCTTCTCGGACTGGTCCGAACCTGTCGAGGTCGTCCGGCCCGACGGCGTTGTCTACATGGACGAGCACGAGGCGACTGGCCGCATCGGTGAGATAAAGGCCTTCCGCGATCCCGGCTTCTGCCGCACATCGACCGGAGTGGATTGTCTGCTCTTCACCGCGTCTTCCGCGGAAGGCAGGGATAGCCACAACGGGGTGATCGGCTGCGCTGTGCGCGACGGCGAGGGTATGTTTCGAATCCAGGCGCCCCTTGTGGAGGCAGTGGGCACCAACAACGAGCTGGAGCGGCCGCATCTGATCGAGCATGCGGGGCGTTGTTACTTGTTCTGGTCGACCCAGGCTTTTGCCTTTGCGCCCGGTATCGATGCACCGACCGGGCTCTATGGAGCTGTGGCAGATGATCTGTTTGGTCCCTGGCGGCTGCTGAACGGTCACGGCCTGGTCCTTGCCAATCCTGAGACGGAGCCGTTCCAGTGCTATAGCTGGTGGGTCTTGCCTGATCTCAGCGTGGGCGGCTTCGTCGATTACTGGGGCATCAAGGATGCCTTGGCTCGCGAAAAGCCGGAGGGGCGCAGGCATTTCGGCGGGACGTTCGCACCTTTCCTGCAATTGCAGCTTGATGGCGATGTTGCGACGCTGGCAGACGGGTATGCATGAACGCAACCTATGTCGGTATCGAACTGGGCGGAACGAAGACGATAGTCGTGCGTGGCCGTCCCGGTGTCATTCGGGATCGTGTGGAATTTCCGACGACCGTGCCTGAGCACACGCTCGCGCAGGCGGTGGAGACGATAGCCCAGTGGCATCAGCTGGAACCGCTCAAGGCGATTGGCGTAGCCAGTTTCGGGCCGATCCGCGTTTCGCGTGAGGCGCCGGATTTTGGAATGATGCTCGACACGCCCAAGCCGGGCTGGACGGGGGCGTCGGTGATAGGGCCCATCGTGCAGGCTCTGGGCTTGCCGATTGCTCTCGACACCGATGTGCATGGCGCGGGCCTCGCTGAATGGAGTCTCGGCGCAGCCCGCGGCTGCCAGGTAATGATCTACCTGACGATCGGGACCGGACTGGGCGGCGGTGTGCTGGTGAACGGTGAGCCGGTCCACGGGATGTTGCACCCGGAAATCGGCCATGTCCGGCTGCGCCGGATGGCCGGAGACAGCTTTTCAGGCGTGTGCCGCTTTCATGGGGATTGCGCCGAAGGACTGTTGAGCGGCCCGGCGCTGGAGGCGCGCTTCGAGCGGCACCCCTCGTCAGTCATGGCAGACGATCCCGCGTGGGCGCCGGTAGCACAGGATCTGGCCGAGTTGCTCGCCATGCTGGTGCTGACGCTGTCGCCGCATCGCATTGTCGTGGGTGGTGGTGCCGCGAACAAGCAGCCGCATCTGCTCGTCGATGCCGTTTTCCGGCTGCCCGACATTCTTCAGGGGTACCTGCGCGACTGCTCGCCCGACGCACTGGCGAGGATGATCGTGCCGCCACAGCTGGGCGATGACGCAGGGCCGATGGGCTCGCTGATCCTGGCCGAGCGCGCTGCGACGCTCGAAGGTGTTACGGATCGTTGAACTAATATTGCGCGCGCTGAAAAGCATGTTACATCATGGTGAAAATTTCAGTGCGAGTGCGAGACCGCCGCGAGGCAACCGTTGGACCGCCGCATCGTTGTCAGTTCTTATGCATCTTCACGGCAAGGCGAAGTAAGTCCGTGGATGCCGGGTCGTTTATTCGCCCCCGTCTGGTAGTAGGGGGCAGGTTACCGCACCATGCCACGGATGTGGCGGGTGGAGAGGATCGCGGAGAGAACAATGAGTGCTGACGGACTGACCTCCAACCTCACGAAGAAAGGTGGGCGCTCCGCCTCCGCGCTTCAGGCGGCCATAGAGCAGCGCATCCAGGACACGATGCTTCCCGGGGATGGTCCCGCAGATCCGCAATGGGTCGAGGAAGCCGCCCGTTTTCTGCTGGCCGCCGGAAAGGTCCGCAAGCCCGGCGAGCCCGTGATCGAGATGGCGTCGACCAGTGAAGAGCGCCGTCTGCTCCGCATTGCCCTGATCAACGATGACATGCCGTTTCTGGTCGACTCCGTGGCCGCGGCGATTGCCGAGGCCGGGCTGGTGATCGACTCGCTCGCCCACCCGGTGCTGTCGGTCGAGCGCGACGCGAAGGGCGCGCTGGTTGCCATTCCCGAAATCGGCGCCGAGGGCACGCATCGGGAATCGATGATCTACATCGAGACGCCGCGCATCGACGCCCGCCAGCGCCGCGCCTTGCTGCAGTCCATCGAATCCACGCTCACCGATGTGCGCTTTGCCGTCACCGACTGGCCGCGCATGGTCGAGGCGATGCAGATCGATGCCGAAGCCGTCACCGATGAAGAGGGGGCGGAGCTGCTGCACTGGTTCGCCGGCGGCATGCTCACGCAGCTAGGCCACGTCACGCGCAAGCGCGACGGCAGCCGTTCGCAGCGGCTCGGCATATGCCGGCGCGGATCGAGCGAACTGCTTTCGGATATCAGCTACCAACGCGCTTTCGAGGCTTTCGATGCCGAAGTCGCAGCCGGCGAAGTGCGTGCGCCGATGGTGATCAAGGCTAACCAGATGGGCACGGTCCATCGCCGGGTGCCGCTTGACCTGTTCCTGATTCCCGTCATCGAGAATGGTCAGGTAACCGCGCTATCGGTCCACGCCGGTGTCTGGACCAGCGCCTCGCTGGTCGCACCGCCTGATCGTGTTCCCCGTCTGCGTCGCCAGCTTGCCAATCTTACCGGCAAGTTGGGCCTCGATCCGGTCAGCCATTCCGGCAAGGCTCTGGCCCATGCCCTGACGAGTCTGCCGCATGACCTCGTGCTCGGTCTGGGGGGCAGCGATGTCGAGCGTCTGGCGACGACGATGATCAGCCTGGTCGATCGTCCGCGCCCGCGCCTCATTATCGCGCGCGCGCCGCTGATGCGACACCTGTTCGTGTTCGTGTGGATGCCGCGCGACAATGTCTCCACCGTGATGCGCAAGCGCATTCAGGCGATGATCGAGGAGGCCGCGGACGCGCCGACACTCGACTGGAGCCTGCAGGTCGAATCCGGCAATCTTGCCATGCTGCGCTTTACCGTCGACATTCGCGAGGGCGTTCACGAGCCCGACGAGGACGAACTCGACCATCAGCTTCAGGTCATGCTGCGTGGCTGGTCAGAGGCTGTCGAGGCGGCGCTGGCGCAGACGCTCGAACCGGCGCGCGCCGCCGCTGCGGCAGGGCGCTATGCCGACGCGTTCCCGCTGGCCTACCATTCCGACTATGGTCCTGCCGAAGCCGCGATCGATATCGGCCATATGCGCAAGATCGTGGTCGGTGATGCCGCCGACAGCGAGCACCAGATCGGTCACCGCGACGCGCGCCTCTATTCCCGCGAGGACGATGAAGCGGGGCGCCTGCGCCTCAAGATTTACGAAGCGCATGGCCACTTGCCGCTTTCGGATGCGGTTCCGGCGCTGGAAAACTTCGGGTTCCGCGTTCTCGAGGAAGTGCCGACGGTTCTGGATCAAGGCCGCATCGGCACCATCCACGATTTCACGCTGGCGCTTCCGGTGGGCACCAATGCCAAAGCCGTGCTGAACCTGGCACCGATGATTCAGGACGCTCTGTGCGGCGTGCTCAATGGCGTCAACGAAAACGACGCGTTCAACCGGCTCGTCCCCGCGCTGGGGCTCTCCAAGCGTGAGGCGAACTGGCTACGCGCCTGGTATCGCTACCTGCGGCAGGCGGGCATGCACTTCGGCATTCCGACCGTGGTCGATGCGCTTCAGGGTGCGCCTTCGGTCACTGTCGCGCTCATCGACCTGTTCCGGGCGATCCACGATCCGACCTTCACCGGCGATCGCGTCGAAGCCAAACAGGCTGCGGAAGACGCCATTCGCGATGGCCTCGCCGGTGTCGGCGCGATCAACGACGACCGGTTGCTGCGCGCTTACCGCGATCTCGTTCTGGCGATGCAGCGCACCAACGCCTTTGCACCTGCCGGGCAGGTGGCACTGGCCTTCAAGTTCGATTCCGCGCTCGTTCCCGGTCTGCCCAAGCCCGTGCCGTGGCGTGAGATCTTCGTCTATTCGCGCCGGGTCGAAGGCATCCACTTGCGTGCCGGTCCGGTCGCGCGCGGCGGCCTGCGCTGGTCCGACCGCCGCGACGACTACCGCACGGAGATCCTCGGCCTGATGAAGGCGCAGCGCGTCAAGAATGCAGTCATCGTGCCGACCGGCGCGAAAGGCGGCTTCTATCCCAAGCAGCTTCCCGATCCCGCGCAGGACCGCGCCGGCTGGGCTGCAGAAGGACAGGCTGCCTACGAGATATTCATCTCCACGCTGCTTTCGATCACCGACAACATCGTCGATGGCAAGGTGATCCATCCCACCTGCGTTCAGGTGCTCGATGGCGACGATCCCTATTTCGTGGTGGCCGCGGACAAGGGCACCGCGCGCTTCTCCGACGTTGCCAATGGTATCGCTGCCGAACGCGACTTCTGGCTCGACGATGCTTTCGCGAGTGGCGGATCGAACGGATACGACCACAAGGCCATGGGCATCACCGCCCGCGGCGGCTGGGTTTCGGTGCAGCGGCACTTCCTCGAACTGGGCATGGACGTACAGACCGATCCGGTGCGCGTGGCAGGCTGCGGCGACATGTCGGGCGATGTCTTCGGCAACGGCATGTTGCTGTCGCAGGCAATCAAGTTGGTTGCCGCTTTCGACCACCGCCACATCTTCCTCGATCCGCATCCTGTGCCCGAGCAGAGCTGGGCCGAGCGCAAGCGCCTGTTCGACCTGCCCCATTCGAGTTGGGAAGACTACGACAAGTCGCTGATCTCGAAGGGCGGCGGCGTGTTTCCGCGCACGATGAAGTCCATACCGCTGACGCCCGAAATCCGTGAAGCGCTGGGCATCGATGCCGAGCACATGGATCCGGATTCGCTGATCTCGGCGATCCTGCGCGCGCCGGTCGATCTGCTCTGGTTCGGCGGCATCGGCACCTACATCAAGGCTTCCACCGAGAACAACGCGACTGTCGGCGATCCGACCAACGACTCCCTGCGCGTCAGTGCCGATGAACTGCGGGTCAAGGTCATCGGTGAAGGTGCGAACCTTGGCGTGACCCAGGCCGGGCGCATCGAATTCGCGCTCAAGGGCCGGCAGGGGCAGGGCGGCCGGATCAACGCCGATTTCATCGACAACTCGGCGGGCGTCGATTGCTCGGACAACGAGGTCAATATCAAGATCGCCCTCGCCGCCGCGCGCCGCGCCGGCAAGCTGTCGGAGAAGAAGCGCGTCGAGCTGCTGCGCGAGATGACCGATGAGGTCGCTGCGCTGGTGCTTGAGGACAACCGGTTGCAGGCGCTGGCGCTGTCGATCGCCGAGCGGGGCGGCGCCGAGGCCATGCCCTCGCACATCCGCCTGATCGAGATGATGGAGGAAGGCGGTCATCTCGATCGCCGTACCGAAGGCCTTGGTGACAACGAAGCGCTGGCGCGCCGCGCGCAGGACGGGCGGGGGCTGACCCGGCCCGAACTCGCCGTGCTGCTGTCGAGCGGCAAGCTGCTGCTGCAGGATGCCATCGAGCACAGCGATCTGCCGGGCGACGACAGTCTGGTCGACATGCTGCTGGAAGCGTTCCCGCAGCCGATGCAGAGCAAGTTTTCCAAGTTCATCAAGGGCCACCGGTTGGCCGGCGAAATCGTCGCTACCCAGCTTGCCAATCGCATCGTCAACCGGCTGGGCATCGTCCATCCCTTCGAACTGGCGGAAGAGGAAGGCGCCGATCTGGCACAAGTCGCGGCAGCATTCTCGCTGGCCGAGCGGCTGTTCGGCCTCGATGCCCTGTGGGAACGCCTCGAAACCGCCGAGATGCCCGAAGCCGCACGCATCAAGCTGTTCGGGCGCGTGGCGATTGCCGTGCGCGGGCACATGGCGGACCTGCTGCGCGCAGGCGCCGGTCAGCTTGCACCGTGCGATCTGCAGAACCGCCTGAAGGACGGTATCGCTGCGCTGTCCATCGATACGGTGGATCTGCTCGGCGAACGCACACTGGCGCACTCGCTTTCGCTGCGGGATGGCTTCCGCGAGATGGGTGTGCCCGAGGACGTGGTCGAGAGCGTCGGCAACCTCTTCGATCTCGACGGGGCTGTGGGCATTGCCGATCTTTCCGCCCAAACCGGGATCGCGCCGCGCGATCTGGTGGCTGCTTTCACCCGCATCGGTGCCGGGCTTGGGCTCGACTGGGCGCAGGCGAGCGCGTCGATCATGAGTCCCTCGGATCCGTGGGAGCGGCTGCTGGTGGCGGGGCTCGCGCGCGATTTCCAGCAGATGCGGCTCGACTTCCTCAAGCGGCTGGCCGGTACCCGGCTCGGCAAGAAGAACCCGCTGGCCGCGGCCGAGGAATGGGGGCGCACCCACATGACCTCGATCGCCGCGTTCCGTTCGATGGTTCACCGTGCCGAGAATGCGGTGACGATCAGCCCGGCCATGCTGGCGCAGATCGCCAGTCAGGCCCGCAACCTGCTGGGACGATAACGGCGGCGGGCCCGGCTTCTATTCGAGAGGCAGGGCCCGCGCGTCCTTGATCGTTTCAAGGACGATGATCGACTTCACGTCGCGCACGCCCGGTATGCGCACGAGCGACTTGAGCGTGATCTGCGAGAGGTGCTCGACGTCGCGGGCGATGACGTGAACGAGATAGTCCATGTCGCCCGTCACCGCGTGGCAGGCGATGACATAGGCATTGTCCTGAATGGCCTGCTCGAAGCGCGAGATGTTCGCGTCGCTGTGCCCGTCGAGATTGATGAGCACGTAGGCATCGAGTTCGAAGCCCAGTCGGCGGGCATTGAGGACCGGCTGATAGCCAAGGATCACGCCGTCGTCCTCCAGCCGCTTGATGCGACGGCTGACCGGCGTGGCCGAGAGCGCGGTGCGTTCGGCGACCTGTGCCACCGGCATCCTTGCGTCTTCCTGCAGGGAATGGATGATCTTGCGGTCGAATTCGTCCAGTGGCACGGATCACCTAAAATGTTGATCTTGGATAGTGAAATCCACCAATATCACTCGATTGATATGCCGTAAACGCACGATAATCGAGCACGGCTTGTGGTATTGTCTGCATCATGAAGAAGCCGTGTACGCAAACAAGCACAAGCGGCCTTCGGGGAGAATACGAAGGTGCTGCTGCCGACTATACCGTCGGCCAGGACTGGGATGCCTATACCTCGGAGATGCACGATCGCTGGCGCCGCCTCCATGCGCGTCAGGTGGGCCTTGTCGCCCGTTACGCTTGCGCCTCATTCCGCGAGGGCCTTGCCCGGCTCGATTGCGCCGATGTCATCCCGCGCTTCGAGGACGCCAATGCCATTCTCGGTCCGGCGACCGGGTGGCAGCTCGTGGCGGTTCCCGGGTTCATTCCCGACGACGTGTTCTTCGATCATCTGGCGCACCGCCGGTTTCCGGTAACGCGCTGGATCCGCGACGAGCACGAACTCGACTATCTCGTCGAGCCGGACGTGTTCCACGACTTCTTCGGCCACGTGCCGATGCTGCTCGATCCGGCGATTGCCGATTTTCTGGAGCTTTACGGCAAGGCCGGAGCGCGGGCGATGGAGATGGACGCACTGGCGATGCTGGCGCGGATCTACTGGTACACCATCGAATTCGGCCTGGTGCGAGAAGACACGCGCGAAGGCGATGCGCTGAAGGTCTTTGGCGCCGGGATCATCTCCTCGGCGTCCGAAACCGTCTATTCGATCGAAGATCCGGACGTTCTGCGCCTGCCGTTTGACCCTGTCCGCGTGATGCGCACCGGGTACATGATCGACGACTTCCAGAAGACCTATTTCGTGCTCGAAAGCCTGCCCCAGCTCATCGACGATCTGGTCGGCCTCGATTTCGGGCCGGTCTACGAAAAATGGCGCGATGCGCCTGCACTGTCGGCGGGTGAAAGCCTGCCCGGCGAACACCCCATCACCCTTTCCGGAGCACCTGCATGACCGATCTTTTCGAAAACCCCATTGGCCTCGACGGTTTTGAATTCGTGGAATTCTCCGCGCCTGAAAAGGGCGTTCTGGAGCCGATCTTCGAAGCCATGGGCTTCACGAAGATCGCACGCCACCGCTCGAAGGACGTCGAGCTCTGGCGCCAGGGCGAGATCAACTTCATCACCAATTACGAGCCGCACAGCCCGGCCTGGTTCTTCAGCCGCGAGCACGGCCCCTCGGCCTGCGGCATGGGCTTTCGCGTGCGCGACGCGCGCAAGGCCTATGACGAACTGCTCGCACGCTCGGCTGAGCCGGTGCAGGTCGAGACCGGCCCGATGGAACTGCGCCTGCCCGGCATTCGCGGCATCGGCAACTCGATCATCTACCTGATCGACCGTTACGAGCGCGACGGCGGGAACGGAAAGAGCGAGGGGGCCCTCTCGATCTATGACATCGATTTCGAATACCTGCCGGGCGTGGACCGTCACCCCAAGGGCGCGGGCTTCGACCGGATCGATCACCTCACCCACAACGTCTACGGCGGCCGCATGGCCTATTGGGCTGACTACTATGAGAAGCTCTTCAACTTCCGCGAGATCCGTTACTTCGACATCAAGGGCGAATATACCGGCCTGACCTCAAAGGCGCTGACCGCGCCCGACGGCAAGATCCGCATCCCGCTCAACGAAGAGGGCGAGGGCGGAAAAGGCCAGATCGAGGAGTTCCTGCGCGAATTCAACGGCGAGGGCATCCAGCACATCGCCCTGATCACCGACAACCTGCTTGAGGCCTGGGACCGCCTGAAGAAGCTGGGCGTGCCGTTCATGACCGCGCCGCCCGAAGCCTACTACGACATGCTCGACGAGCGCCTGCCGGGCCATGGTCAGCCGGTCAGCGAGTTGAAGGCCTGCGGCATCCTGCTCGACGGCACCACAGACGGCGGCAAACCGCGCCTGCTGCTGCAGATCTTCGCGGAAGCGCAGGTGGGCCCGGTCTTCTTCGAGTTCATCGAGCGTCAGGGCGACGAAGGGTTCGGCGAGGGTAACTTCAAGGCGCTGTTCGAATCCATGGAGCGCGATCAGGTTCGCCGCGGCGTGCTGCAGCCTGTCCCGAGCGAGGTCGAGGGAGTGGAAGAGCCCGCGGAATAAGATCACCGACTGGGGGGCGGGGCTGCGCCCAGGTGCAGCCAGCCCCGGAGCCCGCCCGGCCGTGCTTTTTTTCCGGGTCGCGGTCTGGCGGGCTCCAACGATTATGGAGAGGCAAGTATGACACAAGGCATTGCAGCGGACCGCGCGCCCGTGCTGGGCGGCATCCACCACGTCGCATACCGGTGCCGAGACGCGAAAGAGACCGTGGAGTTCTACCGCGACGTGCTCGGCATGGACTTCATGCTGGCGATCGCGGAGGACGAGGTTCCGTCGACCGGCGAGCCGGACCCGTACATCCACATCTTCATGGATGCCGGCGGCGGCAATGTGCTGGCCTTTTTCGAACTGCCCAACGCGCCCGACATGGGCCGCGACGAGGCGACGCCGGCTTGGGTGCAGCACATCGCCTTCAAGGTTGACAGCGAGGAGAGCCTGCTGGCCGCCAAGGCCCGCGCCGAGGCGCGCGGCCTCGATGTGGTCGGGCCGACGCATCACGGCGTGTTCAAGTCGATCTATTTCTTCGATCCCAACGGCCACCGCCTTGAACTGGCGTGGCAGTTCGGTACGCCTGACCAGATGCGCAGCCTCAAGGACGTGGCCGAGGACATGCTCGAGGAATGGTCGCGCACCAAGAAGGCTCCGCGCCATGCGGCGTGGCTGCACGAGAAGATTGCCGCCGAAACCTGACCGGGAAGCCAGCCCCATGCGCCTCTATGCCTACTACCGCAGCTCCACCAGCTACCGCCTGCGCATCGCGCTGAACCTCAAGGGACTGGATTACGAGATCGTGCCGGTGAACCTGCTCGAAGCCGAGCAGCGCAGCGAGGCCTATCGCAAGCTCAATCCCTTCGCGGGCGTCCCGGCGCTGGAAGCGGACGGACGCGTCTATGCCCAGTCGATGGCGATCCTCGAATGGCTGGACGAGCGCTATCCCGATCGCGCGCTACTGCCGGCGGACGTGGAAGACCGCTTCACCATGCGCGAACTGAGCCTGGCGATCGCGACCGAACTGCATGCGCCGTTGAACCTGCCGGTGCTGAAGTATCTCAAGACCGACCTCGGCCATTCGCAGGACGAGATCGACACCTGGTATCGCCACTGGTTGCTGAAGACCCTCGTTCCGCTGGAAGCGCGCCTCTCCGCGCTGGGCAGCCACGACTACCTGTTCGATGCGCCGGGCCTGTTCGAATGCGTCCTGATCCCGCAACTCTACAACGCGCGCCGGTTCGATTTCGACCTCTCCGCCATGCCGCACATGACGCGGATCGAGGCCGCGTGTCTGAAGCACCCCGCTTTCGTGGCGGCGCATCCGGATAACCAGCCGGATAGTCCGGAACAGGCTTAGGCGGCGTGGAGCCATTTAATCCTGAATGATGGTCGGATTTCGGTATGGCCGAACAGGCCGTCGAACGGCCGGAATGTCGGGGGTACGGAGATCAAGCCAAGGTTTCTATTGCCGCTCGTGTCTCTTCGGGGGTTGGTGGTCGACTGTCGTCCGCAACGAAGGTGATTGCCTCTGCAACCTCATCATCTTCAGGTTCGAAATCATCGCTCATCATGAGGCAGTCGCCGGTGTAGTTCGCGGACATCCAAAGGATGCTCTCATCAAACATACACTGAAGCAGGCGTTTCATGTGCTTGCGTGTGACAGTTGTTAGCGGCCCATCCGTTATGATGATGTAGCCGGTGTTAGCGGGGGACCGGAAGCCTTTTTCGCAAGCATCAACCTCCTCTTGAATAGCAAATGTGAAGTCCTGCGGTGTCGTCTCCCCTTCGAGAAATGAGACAAGTAGAGCGTGTTCCATCAGCGTTCAGTAGCTCAAATCCTAACGTCGGCAATGTCGGCCCCTTCGGAAAGGAAGCTTCCGGATTAAAATCGTGAAAACGGCTATGGGGATCGACGCTTCGCTCGACACGAACGGGGGCGATGTTGGATTACCCGCGACTGCGCACCACACAGCGAAAGCCGATATGGCTGGTCGCTGTGTCCACCATCTCCGGATGGCGCGCGGCCGGGCGGTAGCGCTGGCAGTAGTTGGCTGCGCATAAGTGCGAGCCGCCTTTGAGGACCTTGCGGCCGATGCGCACGCCGGGCTGGGACGGATCGAAGCTGCCTTTCAGCTTGCCGCCGCGGGGGTTGCTGAGGGTGCAGCATGAGCCGCTGGTCTTCTTCTTCGCGACTTCCGGTTTGTCGCTCCACCAGTCGCGGGTCCATTCCCAGGTGTTGGCGATCATGTCGTAGAGGCCGAAGCCGTTGGCCGGGAAGCTCCTGACCGGGGAGGTGCGCTCCCACCCGTCGAGGCACTGGTTGGCGAAGGGGAACAGGCCCTGCCAGTAGTTTGCCAGCATTGCGCCATCGGGCGCCAGTTCGTCGCCCCAGGCGTATTCCTTGCCCTCGAGGCCGCCGCGTGCGGCATATTCGAACTCGGCTTCGGTCGGCAGGTCCTTGCCCGCCCACTTCGCGTAGGCTTCGGCGTCGGCATAGGCGACCTGAACGACGGGATGGTCCCCCAAGTCCAGCGCATCGATGTCGGCATCCGGGCCGAGCGGATGGCGCCAGTCCGCACCGAACTCGAAGCGCCACCAGTTGCTCGGGTCTGACGTATCAACCGGCGTCGCGGTCTTGTGAAATACGAGCGATCCCGCCTTGGCCATCTCGGGCAGCATGCCGGGATAGTCCTTCGGATCGGGGACGATCTCGGCCACGGTTGTATAGCCGGTCTCTTCGACGAAGCGGGCGAACTGCCGGTTGGTGACGGGCGTCTCGTCGATCCAGAAGCCGTCCACCGCCACGCGGCGCAGGGGCGCTTCCTCGGGGTAGAACTGCTCGGAGCCCATGGTGAAGGTGCCGCCGGGCACGAAGACCATGCCCTCGGTGACGGCAGCGGTCGTGGCGGGGTTCAGGTCTTCCAACATCGGCCTCATTGGATTGGCGGCAATCAGGGCGTCATAGGCGGAACGGGCGAAGTGGGAAAGCTCAGGGGAACCATGGTGACGATGACTGTTCCACCTATTTCGTCATTGCGAGCCCGCAGGGCGAAGCAATCCAGGGCGGATTTCGCAGGCTCTGGATTGCCGCGTCGGCTTCGCCTCCTCGCAATGACGATCAAGGGAGGGGCGATCACACCATTGTTTCGGGGCGCACCACGCGGTCGAATGTCGCGGCATCGACCAGCCCCAGCTCCAGCGCCGCCTCGCGCAGGGTCTGGCCGGTGTCGTGCGCGTGCTTGGCGATCTTCGCGGCATTGTCATAGCCGATTTCGGGCGCCAGCGCCGTGACCAGCATCAGCGAACGCTCGACAAGCTCGGCGATCCGCTCGCGGTTGGGTTCGATCCCTTCGACGCAGCGCTCGGTAAAGCTGGTCATGCCGACGGAGAGCAGGTGGATCGAGCGGATCACCGCGGCGCCGATCAGCGGCTTGAACACGTTGAGTTCGAACGCGCCCTGCATGCCGCCCACGGTCACCGCCTGATGGTTGCCGATCACTTGCGCGGCGACCATCGTCAGCATCTCGCACTGGGTGGGATTGACCTTCCCCGGCATGATCGAGCTGCCCGGCTCGTTCGCGGGCAGGTCCAGTTCGCCGAGGCCGGAGCGCGGGCCGGACGCGAGCCAGCGGATGTCGTTGGCGATCTTGTTGAGCGCGACCGCCAGCGTGTTCAGGCGACCGGAAAACTCCACCAGCGTATCGTGCGTCGCCAAGGCCTCGAACTTGTTGGGCGCAGTGACGAAGGGCAGACCGGTGAGCTTGGCGATTTCTTCCGCGAAGGCCTCGCCGAAGCCTTCCGGTGCATTGAGGCCGGTGCCGACTGCCGTTCCGCCCTGCGCCAGTCGGCACAGGCCATGCTCGATCAGCGGCGTGGTGCGCGTGCGCGAGAGCCGCATCTGCGCGTAGTACCCGGAGAACTCCTGGCCCAGCGTGACCGGTGTCGCGTCCTGCAGGTGGGTGCGGCCGATCTTGACGATCTCTTCCCACGCCTTGGCCTTGGACAGCAGCGCGCCTTCCAGCCGTTCCATGGCGGGGACCAGATCGTGCGTGGCCGCAAGCGCGGCCGCCACGTGCATCGCGGTGGGGAAGCTGTCGTTGGAGGACTGGCTCTTGTTGACGTGATCGTTGGGGTGGACCGGCGCCTTGCCGCCGCGCTGCCCGGTCAGGATCTCGTTGGCGCGCCCGGCGATTACCTCGTTGACGTTCATGTTCGTCTGGGTGCCGCTGCCGGTCTGCCAGATCACCAGCGGGAACTGGTCGTCCAGCCGGCCTTGCGCGACTTCCCCGGCGGCCTGCTCGATGGCGTCGGCCAGCGGCGCGTCGAGCCCGTGGCGGCGGTTGACCCGCGAGGCAGCCTGTTTGACCAGCGCCATGGCGTGAACGATCGCCATCGGCATCCGTTCGGTATCGCCGAAGGGAAAGTTTTCGATACTGCGCTGGGTCTGCGCGCCCCAGTAGGCGTCTGCGGGTACGTCGATCTCGCCAATACTGTCGGATTCGCGGCGCATGTCCATCGCTTTCGCCTCTCTTGTGGCTGGGGAACTTCGGGTTACCGGAAGGAAGCCGGGAACGCCATTGTTCCGCGCAGGGGCAGGGGGGGAGGCGAAAGCTCCGGGTGTCAGGCAACCTTGGCGACAGGCCGCGACATCAGCTGTTCGGCCATGCGGTCCGCGACGACCGAGGGCGGGAGGTTGTCGCGCGCCGCTGCCTGAAGGATGCCGGCCGTGCGTGGCCCGATCTTGAGCACGCGGCTCCGCACGTCCTCGACGCTTTCGCCGAGGTATTCGGCGGATACGTTGATGATGCCGCCGGCGTTGGCGACATAGTCCGGCGCATAGGCAATGCCGCGTTCGAGCAGCGCCTTGGCAATGCCCGGTTCGGCCAGTTGGTTGTTGGCCGCGCCGCAGACCAGCCCGGCCTTCAGACCGGCCACGCTCTTTTCGTTCAGCGCGCCGCCGAGGGCGCAAGGGGCGAATACGTCGGCTTCTGCCTGCGCAATCTCGTCGATGGAAGCGACCTCGGCACCGAATTCCCTGGCGAGGGCCGCGCACCGTTCGGCGTTGATGTCGGCCAGGATCAGGTGTGCGCCGGCTTCATGCAGCCTGCGGCAGAGGTCGCCGCCGACATTGCCCACGCCCTGCACCGCCACGGTCACGCCCGAAAGGCCGCTGCCGAAGCGGAACTGCACGGCGGCCTTCATCGCCTCGAACACGCCGAGCGCGGTCCAGGGCGAGGGATCGCCGCCGGCAAAGCCCGGACGCGAGGTACGGCCGGCGACATGGCGCGTCTTGTTGGCCACGAATTCCATGTCGGCAACGCTGGTACCGACGTCTTCGGCGGTCACGTAGCGGCCATCGAGCCTTGCAACGGCGGCACCGAAGGCTTCGAACAGGGCCCTGCGGTCGAAATCGCCGGCAGGCCTGCGCAGCACGGCCTTGCCGCCGCCGAAGGGCAGTTCGGCCATGGCGTTCTTGTAGCTCATGCCTTCGGCAAGGCGGAAGGCATCGACCATGGCGGCATTGGCATCGGGATAGGTCCAGAGACGGCAGCCGCCGGCAGCCGGCCCGCGTGCCGTGGAATGGATGGCAATCACCCCGTCGAGCCCGGCGGCTTCGTCGTGCAGGCGGACATATTCCATCGGCGGCATCATGCGGTGGGCGGCGGTGACCATTTCAGAACTCCTTCTCGGTCCCACTATAATCGCAGCATGGCAGAGAGATTTCTCACCTCATTTCCGAGCCTGCGGCCCAATTTTCGCAAAGACCATTCTTATTGTGCATGTTATGAGAATGAAATGACCGGACTTGATGAATATGAGAGAAAAATTCTTCGCGAGCTGCAGCGCGATGCCAGCCAGACGACCGCGCAGATCGCCGAGAGGGTAGGGCTGTCTGCCTCGCCATGCTGGCGGCGTATCGATCGGCTGGAGCGCGAAGGCTTCATCAAGCGCCGCGTCGCCATTGTCGACCGCCACAAGGTGGGGATGAACGCGCACGTTTTCGCGCAGGTCAAGCTGAACGCCCATGGCCGTGCCAACCTCGACGAATTCGCCGCCAAGATCCGCGAATATCCCGAGGTGCTTGACTGCTACGTGCTGATGGGATCGGTGGACTTCATGATCCGCGTCGTGGCCGAGGACATCAATGCCTACGAGCAGTTCTTCTTCGAAAAGCTCTCGCAGCTTCCCGGCGTGCAGGAAATCACCTCGACCGTGGCGCTGTCCGAAATCAAGGCGACGACGGCGCTGCCGATTTAGGCCACCTCCACCCAAATTCGTCATCCCCGCGAAGGCGGGGAACCCGCTTTTCTTCTATTCTCACCGCGCATACCGCGTCGACAAGGAAGCGGGACCCCCGCCTTCGCGGGGGCGACGGGGATTGGATCGTCAGGGCTGCGATGAATTCCGTCAGGAGGCGAGTGGCGACCTGATTTTTGCAACGATCCGTGCGGATCATTGCGTTTGATCGATAGGGGGCTAGGCGGCAGGTAGGGTATCCATGCGTCGTGCGCCGTTTGTTCCTTCCGTAGACCCGTTTCTACTGTGGCTGATCGCCGTCGTCGCGACGGCATCGCTGTTGCCGGTACGCGGCGCGGCGGCGGGCTGGTTCGACATTCTGGCCGATGCGGCGATTGCGCTGCTGTTCTTCCTCCACGGCGCCAAGCTGTCGCGCGAAGCGATCGTAAAGGGTATCGGCAACTGGCGGCTGCACCTGATGGTGCTGGCCTCGACATACCTGCTGTTTCCGGTCGCGGGGCTGGTGACCGAGCGGCTGGCGCAAGGCTGGATCAATCCGCTGCTGCTGTCGGGCGTGCTGTTCCTCACGCTGCTGCCTTCGACCGTGCAGTCCTCGATTGCCTTTACTGCCATGGCGCGCGGCAATGTCGCTGCCGCCGTGTGCAGTGCCTCGCTCTCCAATCTGCTCGGCATTCTGCTGACGCCGCTGCTGGTCGGCGTGTTCATCCAGTCTGCGCGGACCGGGCAGGGCGGGGACTGGAGCGCGGTGCGCAGCATCGTCATGCAACTGCTGGTGCCGTTTCTCGCCGGGCACTTCCTGCGGCCGATCATCGGCAAGTGGATCGACAGGCACAAGGCAATCCTGATGCCGGTCGATCGCGGATCGATCCTGCTCGTGGTCTATTCCGCGTTCAGTGCGGCCGTGGTGAACGGCATCTGGCAGGTTCTGGAGTTTTCGGACCTGCTCGAACTTCTGTTGATCAGCGCCGTGATCCTGGCCTTCATCATGGGGGTCAACGCGCTGCTGGCGCGCGCGACCGGTCTGCCGCGCGAGGATGCCGTCGTCCTGCTGTTCTGCGGTTCCAAGAAGAGCCTCGTTTCCGGCGTGCCGATGGCCGGCGCCCTTTTCGCCCCGGCGCAGGTGGGCATGATCGTGCTGCCCCTGATGATCTTCCACCAGCTCCAGCTTTTCGTCTGTGCCTGGCTCGCGGCACGGTTCGCGGGCGAGGCCGAGGCGCCGAATAGCGCTGCGCCCGCACGCATCCCGCAAACCTCCGATGAGATCGCCGCCGCTGCGGAAGCCGTCGGTCTGCCCATTCCCGAGCCTTGTGCGCCGGGTATCGCCGCCAATCTCGCGCTGCTGTCCAGCCATGCCGACCGTATGCGGGGGAAGGGCTCGTGAAAGCTGCGCTGGAAATCGCCGCCGCTGTGCGCAGCGGCAAAGTGAGCGCCACGCAGGTGCTCGAAGACTGCCTTGCCGATATCGCCGCGCGTGCTGCCCCGCTGCTGGCCGTCACCCGCGTACTGGAAGAGCGGGCCCGCGAGGAAGCTGCCAGGATCGATGCGCTGGTCGCCGAGGGTACCGATCCCGGTACGCTTGCCGGCGTGCCCTATGGCGTGAAAGACCTGTTCGATGTCGCCGGTCTGCCCACCACGGCAGGCTCGACGATCTACGCCGACGCACCTCCCGCGACCGAAGATGCCCAAGCCGTCGCGCGCCTGCGCGATGCCGGTGCGGTTCTGGTCGCGACCCTGAACATGGACGAGTTCGCCTATGGCTTCGCGACGATCAACGCGGCCCATGGCACCACTCGAAATCCACACGATCCCTCCCGCCTGGCTGGCGGCTCCTCGGGCGGCTCGGCGGCGGTTGTCGCCGCCGGGCTGCTCCCTTTTTCGCTGGGCTCCGATACCAACGGATCGGTTCGCGTCCCTGCCAGCCTGACCGGAACCTACGGGCTCAAGCCCACGCATGCGGACCTGCCGCTCGAAGGCGTCTTTCCCTTCGCCAAGAGCTTCGACGATATCGGGCCCTTCACCACGACCATGGCGGACATGGCGTGCATCTGGGAAGTGCTATCCGGCCACGCGGCCGCTCAAGAGGGGCCGCGGCAACGGATCGCGCGGCTCGGCGGCCGCTTCCGCGAAAATGCCGATCCTGAGCAACTCGCCGCCATCGACGCCATTGCGCCCGACGCGCCGCTGATTGAGCTGCCGGACATCGCTCGCGCCCGCTCGGCGGCTTTCCTCATCACCGCCTGCGAGGGCGGCGCGCTTCACCGCGAGGCGCTGGCGAAGGATGCACTGGCATTCGATCCGGCGACGCGCGACCGGCTGATCGCGGGCGCCTTGCTGCCGCCGGACCTCTACGAGGAAGCGCAAGCCTTTCGTGCCGGATATCGCGCGCAGGTTCTGGCGCTGACTGCCGATTTCGACGTGCTGCTGGCGCCGGCAACGCCCTGCGTCGCGCCGCCGGTCGACGATCCGCGTATCGAGATCGATGGCAAGCTGGTCCCGGCGCGGGCCGATCTGGGCATTCATACCCAGCCGATCACGTTCACCGGATTGCCGTCTCTCGCGGTTCCGCTCTACCGTCCCGGGCGCTTGCCGCTGGGACTGCAGCTGATCGGCCGGCCGAATGGCGAGGCGGACCTGTTCCGCTTTGCCATGCAACTGGAACAACGGGGCATTATCGGATCGACACCGCCTGCGGGGGCGGAAACTATCGTGGCAGGGACGCCGCCAGTGGCGGTCTAGGGGGACAGACGCGTGACGCAGACAGAAACGATGGATCAGATGCCCGAAGCGCCGCCCCCTTCGGGCAGGCTTGAGCGCTATTTTTCGCTGAGCGAACGCGGCACGAATGTGCGTACCGAAGTGCTGGCGGGCGTGACGACCTTCCTGACCATGGCCTACATCGTGCTGGTCAATCCGGCGATCCTGGGCAGCGCGGGCCTGCCGGTAGCCGCCGTGGCGGCAGCGACGTGCTTCGCCGCAGCCTTTGCCTCGATCCTGATGGGGCTGGCTTCCAACACCCCGCTGGCGCTTGCACCGGGCATGGGGCTCAATGCCTATTTCAGCTATACCGTCGTGCAGCAGATGGGCGTGCCCTGGCAGGTTGCGCTGGGCTGCGTGTTCATTTCGGGCGTGGCTTTCCTGATCCTGACGCTGACCGGCGTACGCCAGCTGATCGTCAATTCGATCCCGCACTACCTGTTCGCAGCGGTCGCCGGCGGCATAGGCCTGTTCATCGGCTTCATCGGCTTCAAGGATGCCGGCATCGTCGTCTCCAATCCGGCGACTTTCGTGGCGCTCGGCAACCTCAAGGACCCGAGCGCGGCGCTGGCAATTTTCGGGCTTGTGGTGATCGGCGCGCTGAGCGTGTGGAACGTGCGCGGGGCGATGCTGATCGGCATTGTCGTGACCACGCTGGCCGGCTGGGCCATGGGCATGGTTTCGGTCAGCCCCGAGCCCTATTCGCTCGAAGCGCTTACCGGCACCGCCTTCCAGCTCGATCTGAGCGGCGTGTTCGGTCTGACCGGAAGCCATGGTCTGGGCCTGCTCGAAATCCTCTTCGTGTTCCTCTTCGTCGACCTGTTCGACAATATCGGCACGCTGGTCGCGGTGACCAAGCGGGCCGGGCTCATGGACAAGAATGGCCGTATCCCGCGCCTCAACCGCATTCTGATCACCGACGCGACGGCGACCATTGTCGGCTCGATGGCCGGCACCAGCACGGTCACCAGCTACGTCGAGAGTGCGGCCGGTGTGCAGGCAGGCGGGCGCACGGGCCTGACTGCCGTCGTCACCGGCGTGCTCTTCCTCGCGATGATGTTCGTGGCGCCCTATGCGCAGGTGATCCCGCTCGCGGCGACCGCGCCGGCACTCATCATCGTCGGTGGTCTCATGCTGTTGCCGCTGACCGAAGTCGAATGGGAAGACCCGCTCTCGGCCATCCCCGCCTTCCTGACCGTGGCGATGATCCCGCTGACATTCTCGATCGCCAATGGCCTCGCCTTCGGCATCACCGCGCATGCCGCGCTCAAGATCGTGCGCGGGACGATCACCAAGACCGACTGGTTCCTGCTCGTGCTCGCACTGCTCTTCGTGGTCCGCTTCGTCTGGATGGGAGCTGCCTGATGCGCCTTGTCGCGCTTTGCCATGCCGCGCTCTTCGCGCTCTTCGCGCTCGTCTCGGCTCCGGCGCTGGCGGAGGAACTCGACGCGACCCCGCGTACGCTGGTGATGACGGCCTATTACCCCGAATGGAACGCGCTCGTTCACGCCGTCGAGGAGCCGCAGGAGTACCAACTCAACGGCGGGACCTACCTTACCGGCACGCTGGAGGGGAAACCCGTGCTGCTGATGCAGAGCGGCGTGTCGATGGTCAACGCGGCGATGAACACGCAGCTCGTGCTCGACCATTTCACGGTCAAGCGTATCGTCTTTTCGGGCATTGCCGGCGGCGTCGATCCCGGCCTGACCATCGGCGACGTCATCGTGGCCGAGAACTGGGGGCAGTATCTGGAAGTGAACTTCGCCCGGAAAGCCGATGAGGGCTGGAAGTCGCCCGAGCCCGTCGATCCCGAAGCGCCGGTGAACTGGAATTTCATGTACCCGCGCGGCACGCGCGTCGGCAATGCGGACGAGGCGCCGAAACGGCACTACACCTTCCGGATGGACCCGCAGCTTCTCGACATCGCGCGCCAGATCGCGCCGACCATCACCATGGAGCGCTGCGTCCCGCCGTCGCCGCATCAGTTGCCCGATACCGAGCTTTGCCTGCATAAGGCGCCCAAGGTGGTCGTCGGCGGTACGGGCGTGAGCGCAGGCGTCTTCGCCGACAATGCGCAGTTCCGCGAGTACCTGCACCACGCGTGGAAGGCGCGCGTGCTCGACATGGAAAGTGCGGCGGTAGCGCAAGTCGCCTATGCCAATCAGGTGCCCACGATTATCTTTCGCAGCCTGTCGGACCTTGCCGGCGGTGATCGGGAGAAGAACATGGAAGATACCTTCGAGCATCTCGCCTCGGTGAATTCGGCACATGTCGTGCGCGCCTTCCTGGCGGCGCTGCCGGATTGAGGAAGCGGGGATGAAGACCGTCACCGGAACCCATGGAATGGTCACCGCACCGCACCATCTGGCGGCGCGGGCGGGGTGCGACGTCCTGAAGGACGGCGGCACCGCCGTGGAGGCCTGTGTCGCCGTGGCTGCGACGCTGGCCGTGGTCTATCCGCACATGACCGGGATCGGCGGCGACGGCTTCTGGGTTATCCGCGAGCCCGAGGGCCGGGTGCATTCGGTCCACGGCTGCGGCGGCGCAGCGGCCAGAGCGGACCTTGCGCTCTACGAAGGGCTCGATGCAGTGCCCAATCGCGGGCCCTTGGCGGCAAACACCGTGGCCGGAACGATCTCCGGCTGGGAAGCCGTGCTGGAGGACGAATCCTGCACGATTCCTCTCGATCGCCTGCTGCGCGATGCTATCCGCCATGCCGAGGAGGGTGTGGCGGTCACCAGCGGCGGTGCGGCGATTGCCGAAGCCAAAGGGCCAGAGCTGCGCCCGCAACCCGGCGCCTATGCCGCGATCTTCCAACCCGAGGGGCGCCCCCTTGCCGAAGGCGATGTGCTGCGCCAGCCGCAACTCGCCGCCACTCTGAGGATGCTCGCGGCGAATGGCCTTGATGACTTCTACGGCGGGGACCTTGCCGCGCTGATCGCCGAGGACTTGGAAGCGCTGGGTAGTCCGGTGACGCTGGCCGATCTGACAGCGCATTATGCAACGCGTCCTGCTCCGCTGCATGTCCCGATCACCGGCGCGCGGCTCTACAACAGCGCGCCGCCCACGCAGGGCTTCGCATCGCTGCTGATCCTTGCCCTGTTCGACCGGCTGGAAGCGGCGTCGGCAGACGGGTTCGACCATGTCCATGGCCTCGTCGAGGCGACCAAGCAGGCCTTCCTGCTGCGCGACGCGCACGTCGGTGATCCGGCCTACACCGATTACGACTTCCAGTTCCTGCTCGACGATGCCCGTGCGCTCGATGCCCTGGCAGCGCGCATCGATCCGGCAAAGGCACTGCCATGGCCGCAGCCGCCGAAATGGGGCGATACCTGCTGGTTCGGTGCTGCGGACAGCGAGGGGCGGGTGGTGAGCTGTATCCAGTCCACTTACTTCGAGTTCGGCTCGGGCCTCGTCCTGCCGCAGACCGGGCTTACCTGGCAGAACCGCGGCAGTTCCTTCCGCCTCGCCGAGGATGGTTGGAATGCGCTCAAGCCCGGCCGCAAGCCATTCCACACGCTCAACCCCGCGCTCGCGGTGTTCGATGATGGCCGGGTCATGGCCTACGGCACGATGGGCGGCGAGGGCCAGCCGCAGACGCAGGCCGCGCTCTTCAGCCGCTATGCCCGTTTTGGTGTCGACCTGCAGGACGCGATCAGCGCCCCGCGCTGGCTGCTCGGCCGCACCTGGGGCGAACAGTCGACCACGCTCAAGCTGGAAGATGGTTTCGACGAGGCGCTCTACGCCGAACTGACTGAGGCCGGGCACGATGTGGAACGCGTCGGCCCGCTGACCGCGACGATGGGCCATGCCGGCGCGGTCGTGCGGCTGGCGGACGGTGCGTTCGAAGGCGCCACCGATCCGCGCAGCGATGGAGGCGTGGCGACATGGTGATTTGGTTCGCGCGGAGGCGCGGAAGCGCGGAGGATTCTGGGTTCGCGCAAAGGCGCAAAGGCGCGAAGGCGTCGTGCAGCGCCGCAGGCGCAATTGATCGTCTAACCATTTCGTCAAACGCGAGCGATTGGATGGAAAGCGGCTTCGCCGCCAAACCATCTTCTTCGCGCCTTTGCGCCTTTGCGCGAACCTTATCTCTTCTCCGCGTCTCTGCGCCTCCGCGTGAGCTTTTCCACGAAAGGACAACGGCATGACGGGGCTAGGCGGAGCCCGTGCAGTTGCGCGCTGCGATGCGCTGGGTGTGTCGCCCTACAGTGACATGGCCGACGGGCTCTACCGGGCTTACCTCACTCCTGCTTACACGGCAGCGCAGGAGAAGATTGCCGGCTGGATGGAGGCGGCAGGGATGGCTGCGTACCGCGATGCTGCCGCCAACCTCGTCGGTCGCTACGAGGGCAGCGACCCTGGCGCGCCTGCGCTGGTTATCGGCAGCCACTTGGACAGCGTGCGCGACGGCGGGCGATATGACGGGCCGCTCGGCATCATGCTCGGCATCGAGTGCGTCGCCGCGCTCCACGCGCAGGGGCGGCGCATGCCGTTTGCCATCGAGATTTACGCTTTCGGGGATGAGGAAGGCTCGCGCTTTCCGGCCGCCATGCTCACCAGCCGGGCTGTGGCAGGGACGCTGGAAGTGTCTGCGCTGGACATGGCCGATGCGGAGGGTGTCACTCTGGAGCAAGCTCTTTCCTCCGTTTGTGGGGGCGGCATTGCTGAATACTTAACTGCCGCCCGCGAACCGGGCTCGATCGAGGCGTACCTCGAAGCCCACATCGAGCAAGGGCCGGTGCTGGAGGCCGATGGTCTGGCCGTGGGTACCGTCACCGGCATTGCCGCGCAGCTGCGCTATGCTGTTACAGTGAAGGGCATGGCCGGGCACGCCGGAACCACCGCGATGCGCCTGCGCCGTGATCCGCTCGCCGGGGCGGCGGCCATGGTTCTGGCTGTCGAGCAGATCGCGCGGGGGGACAATTCCGATGTCGTCGCCACGGTCGGTGTGATCGAGGCCATGCCCGGCGCGCCCAACGTCATCCCCGGTGCTGTGCATTTCACCATCGATGTGCGTTCGGGCAAGGAGGAACGGCGCGACTGCGTGGCCGAGGCCATCCTCGCCCGCCTGAGCGAAATCGCCGAAGCCCGCGATCTGGAGATCTCCGTCGAGCGCGTCCACGACCTTCCCGCCAGCCCCTGCGACGCAGACCTGATGGACCTGATGGACGAGGCGCTGATCGGCGCCGGCCAGCCGGTACGGCGCCTTGTTTCGGGGGCGGGACACGATGCCATGAACATGGCCGTGCTGTGCCCCACCGCCATGCTGTTCATCCGCTGCAAGGGCGGCGTGAGCCACAATCCCGCCGAGCATGTCGAGCCTGAGGACGTGGAAATCGCGCTTCAGGTCATGCTCGGCTTCATCGAGCGCCTGGGAACGCGCGCCGGAGACCGCAATGCCGCCTGAACTCGATCCTCTTCTCTTCGGCGAGATCGACCCGCCGCAGCGCCTGCTGATGGGCCCGGGCCCGATCAACGCGCACCCGCGTGTTCTGCGCGCGATGAGCGCCGACTTGCTGGGCCAGTTCGACCCGGAAATGACCGGGTTCATGAACCAGATCATGGCGCTGTACCGCCCGATCTTCGGCACGCAGAACCAGTGGACAATGCTGATCGACGGCACCGCGCGCGCCGGGATCGAGGCAGCGCTGGTCTCGATGGTGGCGCCGGGCGACACCGTGCTGGTCGTCAACTTCGGGCGTTTCGGGCTGCTGTTGACGGAAATCCTCACCCGGATCGGGGCCAGGATAGAGACGGTGGACGTACCCTGGGGCGAAGTCGTGCCGATGGAGGCGATCGCAGCGGCTATCGAACGCACCTCGCCCCGCCTCGTTGCGACCATTCACGGCGATACCTCGACCACCATGGCACAACCGCTCGAAGGGCTGGGCGAATTGTGCAAGGCGGCAGGCGCGCTCAGCTATGTCGATGCCACGGCGACCCTCGGCGGCATGGAAGTCGCGGCGGATCGCTGGGGTATCGATGTCGTCTCCGGGGGCCTGCAGAAGTGCCTCGGTGGGCCTTCGGGTTCGGCGCCGATCACGATTTCGGACCGCGCGGCCGAGCATATCTTCTCGCGCCGCCATACCGAGGCGGGCATCCGCATGGATGGCCTCGCCGACGGCAAGGGGCCGCGCATCGGCTCCAACTATTTCGACCTTGCCATGATCATGGATTACTGGTCCGAAAAACGCCTCAACCATCATACCGAAGCGACATCGATGCTCTATGCGGCCCGCGAATGTGCCCGCGTCGCGCTCGGTGAGGGGCTGGAGGCGCGCTTTGCCCGCCATGCCAGTGCCGGCGCCGCAATGGCAGCGGGCCTGCGCGCGATGGGCCTCACCGTGTTCGGCGACGATGCCCATCGCATGACCAACGTCACCGGCGTCTACATTCCCGACAGCGTCGACGGCGAGGCGGTGCGCAAGGCCATGCGCGAACTGTTCGAGATCGAGATCGGCACCGCCTTCGGTCCGCTGCAGGGCAAAATCTGGCGCCTCGGCGCGATGGGCTACAACGCGATGAAGCACAAGGTGCTGCTGACATTGGCCGCGCTCGAAGCCTGCCTGCGCATGGAGGGCTTCGCGCTCCCCATGGGCGAGGCGGTGCCGGCGGCGATCAAGGCGTGGGAAGGATGAGGCAACAGGCACCTTTCCCTTCCCCCTCGATGGGGGAAGGATACGCAGGCTTGGGGTCGCAGACCCCTAGCCGGAGTTGGTTGGGGGTGAACTCTCGTCCAGGCGCTTTCACCCCCAACCAAGCTGCGCTAGCACCCTGCGGGCGCAAGCTCCGCTATCCTTCCATCGAGGGGGAAGGCGCATGAGCATGATTCCCCGCGACCTCGTCGGCTACGGCCAGACCCCGCCCGACCCGCAGTGGCCGGACGGCGCGCGCGTGGCGGTGCAGTTCGTCATCAACTATGAGGAAGGCGCCGAGAATTCGGTGCTAAATGGCGACAAGGGCTCCGAGGCGTTCCTGTCCGAGATGGTCGGTGCGGGTAGCCACCCGGACCGGGCGATGGCGATGGAGAGCCTCTACGAATACGGCAGCCGCGCCGGGTTCTGGCGCCTCCACCGGATCTTCACCGAGCGCGGCCTGCCCGTCACCGTGTTCGGGGTCGCGAAGGCCATGGAGATGAACCCAAAGGCGGTCGCGGCGATGCAGGCCGCCGACTGGGAGATCGCCAGCCACGGCCTGCGCTGGATCGACTACCAGTACGTGCCCGAGGACGTCGAACGCGCCCACATCGCCGAGGCCGTCGCGCTCCACGAGAAGCTCACCGGCTCACGCCCGCTCGGTTGGTATCAGGGGCGCACCTCGCCGAACACCGCACGGCTGGTCGCCGAAGAGGGCGGCTTTGTCTATGATGCGGACAGCTATGCCGACGATCTGCCCTATTGGGACAACAAGCACGGCCATCTTCGCGGTAACAGGCCGCAGTTGATCGTGCCCTATACGCTCGACGTGAACGACATGAAGATCGTCGCGCTCAATGGCTTCACCGAAGGCGAGCAGTTCTTCCGCCACATGCGCGATACCTTCGACCAGCTCCGCGAGGAAGGCGGGCGGATGATGTCGGTGGGCCTCCACGGCCGCATCGCCGGCAAGCCCGGCCGCGCGCGCTGGCTGGCGCGCTTCCTCGACCATGTCACGGCCAGCGGCGACGCCTGGGTCTGCCGCCGGATCGACATCGCCCGCCACTGGATGGAGGTGCATCCCTATGCCGGTGCGTAGCCTGTCCAACCCTGACTTCGTCATCCCCGCGACGGCGGGGATCCAGCTTTCTTTTGAACGTGCGAGCCAAGGAGTGATGGCATGAAGATCGACGATCCCGTCCTTCACGCAGAAGTCACCGAAGCGTTCCACGAATACGAGCGCGCGCTGATGGAGGACGACATCCCGGCGATGGACGCGCTGTTCCACGATGCCCCCACCACCAACCGCTACGGCGTGGGCGAAGTGCTTTACGGGATCGAGGCCATCCGCGAATTTCGCAAGGGCCGCGGCGGCTCGCCGCAGCGCAAGCTCGGCAAGGTGGCGATTACCGTTTATGGCGACAGCTTCGCCACGGCGGACGCTGAGTTCTTCCGCGAAGGCTCCGAGCGGCGCGGCCGCCAGACGCAGAGCTGGGTCAAGTTTGTGGATGGCTGGAAAGTCGTCTCCGCTCACGTAAGCCTCGAGGGGACGACTTCGTGACCGCGCTCTTCGAACACAGCCCCTGGGTCGAGCAACGCGCCGATGCGCGCGCTTCGAGCGGCAACCGCCACGCCGATCTCATGGCGGTGATGTATGACGCGACGAGCGAGGAACAGCTCGCGCTGATCCGCGCCCACCCGGAACTCGCGGGCAAGGCGGCGATCGACAGGACGCTCACCGATGCCAGCGCTTCCGAGCAGGCGAGCGCCGGCCTCGACCGCCTCACGCCCGAGGAATACGAGCAGTTCCACGCGCTCAATGCCGCTTACCGCGGGAAATTCGGCTTCCCCTTCATCATCTGCGTGCGCCTGACGGACAAGGCCGGGATTCTCGCGGCGATGGAAGCCCGGCTCGGCAACGACCGCGAAGCCGAGATCGAAACCGCGCTCGGCCAGATCGGCGAGATCGTGCGGCTGCGGCTGGAGGACCAGGCGGCATGAACACGCTTTCCACGCACGTCCTTGACACCATGCACGGCTGCCCCGCGGCGGGGCTTTCCGTTGCGCTGGTCGGGCCTGACGGGCAGATCGCCTGCGGTATGACCAATGCCGATGGCCGCTGTCCCGATCTCGTCCCCGGTCCCTTGCCGGCGGGTCTGTACGCGCTGCATTTCAGCGTCGCGGCCTATTTCCGCGCCGCCGGTGTCGAGCTGCCCGAGCCGCCGTTCATCGACGAAGTGACGATCGGCTTCGGCATGGCCGAGGGCGGCGGACACTATCACGTGCCGTTGCTCGTCTCGCCCTTCTCCTATTCGACCTACCGGGGCAGCTGATTTGCACTTCGATCTGACAGAATGGCTCAACCTCGCGTTCCGCTGGCTGCACCTGACGGCCGGCATCGCGTGGATCGGCGGGTCGTTCCATTTCGTAGGGCTCGACTTGCGGCTGAAGAAGCCCAAGCCCGGCACCGCGCCCGAAGGTGTGACCGGCGAGGACTGGGCCGTCCATGGCGGCGGCTTCTACCATTCGCAGAAGTACCAGACCGCGCCCGAGGCGCTGCCGGAAGAGCTGCACTGGACGAAATGGGAATCCTATTTCACCTGGCTGAGCGGGTTTTCGCTTCTGGTGCTGGTCTATTACGTCGGTGCGAGGAATTTCCTTGTCGATCCGGCCAAGGCCAACCTTTCGGGCGAAGATGCCACGATCATCGGCATGAGCGCGCTCATCGTGGGCTGGTTCTTCTATCACCTCGCCTGCAAGTCCGCGCTGGGGCGCGACAACCGCGTGCTGGGCGCGGTGTGGTTTGCGTTCCTGCTCGGCATTGCGATATTCCTCGATGCGATCTTCAATTCGCGCGGGGCTTATCTGCATATCGGTGCGATCGTCGGCTCGGCGATGGTGGGCAATGTCTTCTTCGTGATCATTCCCAACCAGCGCAAGGTCGTCGCCGCGCTCAAGGCTGGCGAGGAGCCTGATCCCAGGCTGGGGCTGGAGGCCAAGCAGCGCTCGCTCCACAACAACTACATGACGCTGCCGGTGCTGTTCATCATGATCAGCCACCACTACCCGATGACTTACGGTGCGGAACGTCCCTGGCTGGTGCTCGCGCTGCTGGGCATGACCGGCGTCGCAGTGCGGCACGTCTTCAACTTGCGCCACCTTGGCCGACGGACGGGGGGCGCCATTGCCCTGGCAGTGGCTCTGGCGCTGGTGAGCGTGACCTATGTCTCGGTTGAGAAGGCTGGGGCGGCAAAGCCGGTTTCGGATACGAAGCTGACTTATGGCGACGTAGAGCCCATACTGGCTAAGCACTGCGTGGGCTGCCATGCCGAACACCCCCCGAACGAAGCCTTCTCCGCCCCGCCGCTGGGCGTCGAGTTGAATAGCTACGACCATGTCCATGCAGTGACTGACAGGATCAGGCGTGTGGCGGTGGACTCGCAGACGATGCCGCTGGGGAATGCGACCGGAATGACCGACGAGGAACGCCGCAAGCTGGGTGAATGGATCGCACAGGGAGCGCCGCAATGAGTGTTCGTTTCATTCTCGACGGCGAAATGGTCGAACTCGCCGAAGTCGATCCGACCGCAACCGTGCTGGATCACTTGCGCTACAAGATGCGCCGCACCGGCACCAAGGAAGGCTGCGCCGAGGGCGACTGCGGGGCCTGCACCGTGCTGGTCGGCGAAGCGTCGGGAGACAGCGTGGTCTGGCGTTCGGTGAACGCCTGCATTCAGTTCCTGCCGATGCTCCATGGCAAGGCGCTGTTGACGGTCGAGAGCCTCAAGGAACAGGACGCGCCCAATCCGTTGCAGGTGTGCATGGCCGCGAATGGTTCCTCGCAATGCGGCTTTTGCACGCCGGGGTTCGTCATGTCGCTCTATGGCCGTGCCATCGGCGCCAAGGGGTCCGATCTGCCCGTTGCGGACGTGATTGCGGGCAACCTGTGTCGCTGCACCGGTTATGGTCCGATTCTGGAGGCGGGCGAGACGGTGAGTAGCCTCCCGCGCGACGATGCCGCGCTTGCCGCGCAGCTTACCGAACTGGGTGCCGAGAGCGCGTCGGGGAAATGGCAAGGCCGGCGCTGGTTCGCGCCGAAGACTTGCGGGGAACTGGCGGACCTGCTTGCAGAGCATCCCGATGCGCGCATGGTCGCCGGCGCCACCGATGTCGGCCTGTGGGTGACCAAGGGGCTGAAGACGCTCGAGACCGTGATCTTCCTCGGCGATGTGACAGACCTTGCAGCTATCGAGGAAGCCGATGATGGGCTGATGGTAGGCGCGGCCGTTCGCTATGCCGATGCCCACACGCCCTTCGCGCGGCTGCATCCCGACCTTGGCGAACTGGTGCGCCGGATCGGCGGCCTGCAGGTGCGCAATGCCGGCACGGTCGGCGGCAATATCGCCAATGGCTCGCCTATCGGGGACGGCCCTCCGGCGCTGATTGCTATGGGCGCCGAACTGACCCTGCGTAGCGCCAAGGGGCGGCGAACGATGCCGCTTGAGGACTACTTCCTTGAGTATGGAAAGCAGGACCGCCAGCCGGGCGAATTCGTCGAATCCGTTCGGGTTCCGAAGCCCGGCCCTGACGTCGTGATCCATATCGCCAAGCTCTCGCGCCGGTTCGACAGCGATATCTCCGCGGTCTGCGGCGCCATTGCGCTCACCGTCGATGCGGGCACGATCACGTCTGCGCGTGTGGCCTTCGGCGGCATGGCGGCAACGCCGAAGCGGGCTGCGGCTTGCGAGGCTGCACTGGTTGGCCAGTACTTCACGCAGGAGACGATGGAAGCGGCGGCGCAGGCTCTTGAAAGCGATTTTTCGCCGCTCAGCGACGTGCGCGGATCGTCGGCTTATCGGCTGGAAGCCGCAGCCAACCTGCTGCGCCGCTTGTGGCTGTGCGAGCAGGGCACCGCAATTTCCGTGCTCGATCTGGAGGCTCTCGATGGCTGAGCGCGATCCCGCCTGGAAGGTGCTCGAGAAGCCCTCGCACCCGCACGACAGCGCGCACATGCACGTCACCGGCGAGGCGCGCTATACGGACGACGTTTCCGAGCCGCAGGGCATGCTGCACCTCGCTTTCGGACAGAGCAGCATGGCACGCGCCCGGATCGTCTCGATGGACCTGTCGGAGGTTCTGGCCGCCGATGGTGTCGTGGCGGTCTACACGGCTGCCGATATTCCCGGCCCCAATGATGTCAGTCCGGTCGCGCACGACGACCGGCTGCTGGCCGACGGGGAAGTGGTGTTTCATGGACAGGCCATTTTCCTCGTCGCCGCGACCAGCCAGCGCGCGGCGCGCACGGCGGCCCGGCTCGGCAAGATCGAATATGAGCCGCTGCCTGCGCTGCTTTCCGTCGAACAAGCGCGCGCGGCGGATTCGCTGATCGAGACAACCCAGCACATGGCCCGAGGCGATGCGGCCAAGGCGCTGGAGTCCTGCCCCCACCGCCTTTCGGGTGGTTTCACAATGGGCGGGCAGGATCACTTCTACCTTGAAGGCCAAGTGGCCGTAGCAACGCCCGGCGAGGACGGGCAGGTGCATATCCTCAGTTCGACCCAGCACCCGAGCGAGATTCAGCACCTCGTCGCCGATCTGCTTGGCCTGAGCTCGGCCGACGTGACGGTGGAGGTGCGGCGCATGGGCGGCGCCTTCGGTGGCAAGGAAACACAGGCCTCGCTGTTCGCCGCCGCCGCGGCGCTGGTCGCGCACAAGACCGGGCTGCCGGCGAAGTTCCGCTGCGACCGCGATGACGACATGGTACTGACCGGCAAGCGCCACCCTTTCGAGGTCTCCTACAAGGTCGGTTATGACGACGAAGGGCACCTGCTGGCCCTGTCGCTGCATCTGGCGTCGGACTGCGGCGCGACCGAGGACCTTTCGCCCGCGATCAATGACCGCGCGATGTTCCATGCGGACAACTGCTATTACCTTGCCGATGTGGAGATAGTCTCCGAGCGGCTGCGGACCAACAGCGTTTCCGCCACGGCTTTTCGGGGCTTCGGCGGGCCGCAGGGCATGCTGGCGATAGAGCGGATCATCGATCACATTGCAGCGAGGCTCGGCAAGGACCCGCTCGACGTGCGCCTTGCCAACCTCTACGGGCCGGGCCGCGACGTCACCCAGTACGGGATGAAGGTGGCGGACAACATCGCGCCGCAGATGATCGCCCGCCTGCGCGAAACCGCGCGCTACGACGAGCGGGCTGCGGCGGTCGAGGCGTTCAACGCGGTCAATCCTGTCATCAAGAAGGGCATTGCGCTCACACCGGTGAAATTCGGGATCAGCTTCACCACTACCCACCTCAATCAGGCGGGGGCGCTGGTGCATGTCTATGCCGATGGCTCGATCCAGGTGAATCACGGCGGCACGGAGATGGGGCAGGGCGTCTATGTCAAAGTCGCGCAGGTCGTGGCGGACGTTTTCGGCGTGCCGTTCTCGCAAGTGCGGATCACGGCGACGCGGACCGATAAGGTGCCCAACACCTCGGCCACGGCGGCCAGCTCCGGGGCCGATCTCAATGGCATGGCTGCCTACAACGCGGCGATGACCATCCGTCAGCGCCTGATCGCCTTCCTCGCCCGCACGCACAATTGCGACGAGGCGGAGGTGCAGTTTACCCCCGCCGGCATTCTGGTGGGCACCGAGACGATTTCCTTCGAACTGGCCGCGTGCAAGGCGCATGTCGGCCGCATCTCGCTGTCCTCCACCGGCTTTTACGCAACGCCTGATATTGCCTATGACCGGGCGACGCATCGCGGACGGCCGTTCTACTACTTCGCCTACGGCGCGGCCGTGAGCGAAGTGGCCATCGACACGCTGACCGGCGAGCACAAGGTGCTGGCGGTCGACATCCTCCACGATGTCGGCCGGTCGCTGAACCCGGTGATCGACATGGGCCAGATCGAGGGCGGCTTCGTGCAGGGGCAGGGCTGGCTCACCACCGAGGAACTGGTGTGGGACGACAAGGGCCGCCTGCTCACACACTCGCCCGCGACCTACAAGATCCCCACGGCTTCCGACCGGGCGAAACATTTCACCGTCACCTTGTGGGATGGCGAGAATGTCGAACCGACGATCAACCGCTCCAAGGCGGTGGGTGAGCCGCCGTTCATGCTGGCGATCTCGGTATTCTCCGCGCTCAATCGGGCGATTGCCGCGACTGCGCCGGGGAAGGCCGACCTGCCGCAGCTCGATGCGCCTGCGACGCCCGAGCGTATCCTCAAGGCCATTACCGGGCACCGGGCACCATGACGCAGTGGGTTGGATGGCTCCGCAGGTTGGGTCCTGAGCCGTGCGCATTGGTTTCGGTGCTCGCGACCGAGGGCTCCGCGCCGCGCGGGGCCGGGACACGAATGCTGGTCACGGCGGAGGGACAGCAGGGCACGATCGGCGGCGGACAGCTCGAGTTCCGCGCGGTCGAACAGGCGCGCGCGATCCTTGGCCTTCCCCAAGGTGCCTGGCGCATTCAGGACTATCCGCTCGGTCCGCTGCTGGGCCAATGCTGCGGCGGACGGGTGCGGCTGCTGATCGAACATGTCGATCCTGCCGCGCTGGACTGGCTGCACGATGCCGAGCCGGGGCGAATGCTGGAAACCGTGCTGCACGACGGCACGATTTCTCGCACCGTATTCGAGCGTGAAACGGCAACGCGGCAGTCCGCGCGCGGTGATCGGCCGGATGTCGGCGCGCGTTTTGTCGAGCCGGTGGGGGAGCGCCTGCGTCCGGTCTACCTGTTCGGGGCCGGGCATGTCGGGCAGGCCATAGCCCGCCACATGACCGGTCTGCCGCTCCAGCTTGCATGGTTCGATACGCGGCCCGAAATGGCCGAGATCGATGGCGTGACGGTGATGCCGGAAGAAGAGATCGCGCATTGCATCGAGGAAGCCCCTGCCGATGCGGCGATCGCGATCCTCACGCACGATCACCCGCTGGACTATCACCTCACGCTCGCCGCGCTCAGCCGTGATCCCGTTGCTTTCGTGGGCCTGATCGGCTCTTCTACCAAGATTGCCCGCTTCCGCTCGCGTCTCAAGGCAGACGGGATCGAGGAAGAAGCGCTGGCGCGCCTGACCACACCCATCGGTGTGCCCGGCGTAGTGGGCAAGGAACCCGACGTGATCGCTATCGCCGTACTGGCGCAGCTCCTGCAGTTGCGGGGGCAGTGATGGCCGGCTTTTTCGTTTCACGCGGAGGCGCGGCGACGCGGAGGATAGTAAGTCACGCAGAGACGCGGAGGCGCAGAGGGGGCGTGTTTGCGGCGAAGCCGCTATCTCCCTCATGCGGTGCGTTTGACGCAATCTCGGAATATTGGATGACGCCTTCGGCGCAGAGCGACATCTTTGCGCCTCTGCGTCTCTGCGTGCACAAAATCCTCTTTCCCTCCGCGTCTCCGCGCCGCCGCGTGAACCACCTTCTTGAGGAGGTGGTGCAATGATTCGTGCCTACCGCGCCGAATTGCTCTCGGTCGGGCAGGACCCGCGCGACGCGCCCGATGCCGTGCGGCATGAGCCGGATGGACTGCTTGTTATCGAGGACGGCATCGTCATAGCCCGTGGCCCCTATGCCGATCTGGCGGACCAGTACGCGGGAATAGAGGTTGAAACCCTGCCGGGACTCGTCGTGCCCGGTTTTGTGGACGCCCATGTCCACTATCCGCAAACCGACCGTATCGCCTCGCATGGGGAGCAATTGCTCGACTGGCTCGACCGGCACATCTTCCCTGCGGAAAAAGCGTTCGTAGACAAGGCGTATGCCGATGGCGTGGCGGCCTTCTTTCTCGATGAATTGCTGCGCAATGGGACGACCAGCGCGCTAGTCTATCCCACGGTGCACGAGCAGTCGGTGGATGCGCTGTTCGAAGCCGCGTTGGAACGCCGCATGCGCATCGTTTCGGGCAAGGTACTGATGGACTTGGGGCCGGAAGGGCTGAAGGATACCGTTGCCTCGGGCCGCGCCGAGACCGAAGCGCTGATCCGGCGCTGGCATGGGCATGGCCGGCTTGGCTATGCCATTACTCCGCGTTTCGTACTCGCGTCGAGCGATGCCCAACTCGCCGATGCCGGGGCCTTGCTGGCCGAGCATCCCGAAGTGCTGATGCACACGCATCTGGCCGAGAACGTCCGTGAATGCGCCGCGGTCGAAGAGCGGTTCAGCGATGCCGTGGATTATCTCGACGCATACGACCGCTTCGGGCTCGTTACGCCGCGTTCGGTCTTTGCGCACGGCATCCACCTGTCGGACCGCGCGTGCGGTCGGCTGCACGAAAGCGGCGCGGGCATTGCGATCTGTCCGAGTTCGAACCTGTTTCTCGGCTCGGGGTTTTTCAATTTCGGCAAGGCGGACGCGCACAAGGTGCGGTTGGGGCTTGGCACCGACATTGGTGCCGGGACATCGTTTTCGATGCTCTATACGGCCGGGCTCGCCTATCAGGCCGCGCTGGCGCGCGAGGACAAGCTCGATCCGTTCCGGGCGCTCTACCTGGCGACGGCGGGCAGCGCCGCACTTCTTCATATCGCGGACAAGGTCGGTGCGCTTGAGCCGGGGCAGGAGGCAGACTTTGTCGTGCTCGATTGCGCCGCCACGCCGCTGCTGGCGCGGCGAACCCTTGAGGCAGACCTCGCCGAGCGTCTTTTCGCCATGCAGATCCTCGGCGATGATCGCGTGGTTGCGCGAACGTATGTGCTGGGCCAATGCGCTTGGCAAAGGACCAGTTCATGACCGATCTCGACAGCTTCATCACCGGCCTGCCCAAAGCCGAACTGCACTTGCACATCGAAGGCAGCCTTGAGCCCGAACTGATGTTCGAGTTGGCGAAACGCAACGGCATCGACATCCCCTATGCCTCGGTGGAGGATGTGCGGGCAGCCTATGCCTTTTCGAACCTGCAGGACTTTCTCGATATCTACTACGCCGGGGCCAATGTGCTGCGCACGCGGCAGGATTTTCACGATCTCGCCGCCGCCTATTTCGACCGCATTGCGGCAGACGGCGTCGTCCATGCCGAGATCATGTTCGACCCGCAGACGCACACGGATCGGGGCATTCCCTTTGCCGACGTGATCGAGGGCCTGCTTTCGGGCATGGCCGAGGCGGAGGCGAAGCACGGTATTACCAGCAAGCTCATCCTCTCGTTCCTGCGGCACCTCTCCGAAGAGGCGGCATTCGATACGCTGGCGATGGCAGAACCCTGGCTCGACCAAATCGAAGCCGTCGGGCTGGACAGTTCCGAAGTCGGCCACCCGCCGGTGAAGTTCGCGCAGGTCTTCGAGGCGGCGCACGCCAAGGGGCTGAAGATCACCGCCCATGCCGGAGAGGAAGGGCCACCCGAATATGTCTATCAGGCGCTAGACCTGCTGCACGTCGACCGGATCGATCACGGCAACCGCTCGTTGGAAGACCCGGACCTGGTCGCGCGGCTGGCAGCGATGGGTATGACGCTGACGGTCTGTCCGCTGTCCAACCTCAAGCTCTGCGTCGTCGACGACCTTGCCGACCATCCTGTCGACCGGATGCTGGCGCTGGGCCTGAAGGCCACGGTCAATTCCGACGACCCGGCCTATTTCGGCGGCTATATCGGCGACAACTTCCGCGCCGTGGCCAAGGCGCGGGGCCTGGATCGCGAAGCCATCGTGACGCTGGCACGCAACAGCTTTACCGGATCGTTCCTGCCGCCAAAGGCGATTGCCGAACATCTGGAAAAGCTCGATGCCTACGTGGAGGCGCAGGGTTGATGCTGCGGATCATGCGGACACTGCTGGCTCTGTGGGTTGCCATGGTCCTTTCACTGGGCACCGCCCATGCCGCGGACGGCCCCCGCAAGGTCATCATCGATGACGAGGGCTTTCAACTCATGCACCTCATGCTGCTGGAAAGCAGTGAGGTCGAGGTCGTCGGGATTACGACGGTCTCGGGCAACACATGGGCGAACCGGGCGACGGCGATGGTGCTGCGCGGTCTGGAGATTGCAGGCCGGCCCGATGTTCCGGTGGCGCAGGGTGCCACTTATCCGCTGCTGAACTCCGAGGCGCTGACCAAGCGCTGGGAAGCGATCTACGGCAAGCTCACGTGGAAAGGCGCGTGGATGAAGCAGTGGGTCGAACCCACGGCACAGACGACCCCGGCCTATTACGGACCCGACGATCCGGTGAACCTGCCCGGCGGCAATCCCACCCTGAAGCCCTCGCCGGAGATCGCGGCCAACTTCCTCATTCGCATGGTACGCCAGTACCCGGGCGAGATTACCATCGTGGCCTGCGGACCGCTGACCAATCTGGCCCTGGCGCAGCGGCTGGATCCTCAATTCGCCTCACTGGTGGGAGAGCTGGTCTACATGGGCGGCAGTCTCAACCCGCATCAGGTACTGGACGATCAGCAGGCGCAGGAGTTCGCGCGCGAATTCGCCAATTCTCCACGCCGTGAATTCAACGCCCGCTTCGATCCCGAGTCTGCGAGCATCGTTTCACGCAGTCCCTGGCGCAAGTTGACGATCATTCCCGTCGACCCCTCGACCGCCACCCAGCGCACGCGCACCCTGCTGGAACGGGTGGCCAAGGCCGCAAAGCCTGACGTGGCCGCTTTTGTCTCCGACCTCGAACCCGGCTTTCCGCTGTGGGATGAGATCGCGGCCGGGTATGTGCTCGATCCCGCCATGGTGACGAATGCGGAAGATCTCTACGTCGATTACAACACGCAGTTCGGTGCCAACTATGGCGATATGCTGAGCTGGCGCGAGCACTATCAGCCCGACCTCGGTGAGCAGAAGGCCTATGTCGTGCGCGCCATCGATCCGGTGCGGCTCGAAGCGGTGATGGTCGAGGCGATGCAGCAGGGCGCGCAGAGCGACGAGTAAACGCCGCGGAATGGCGAGAGGCTCTCGACTGGACCGGCCTTATCGAAGACCTGCAGCGGATGCGCTAGAGGGCACCGGCCAGGCGCATGGCCTCGCCGGCGTCGGCGAATTCCCGCTCCACGCAGGTTTCGGCGATGTGCCGCGTCGTGATGGTCACAGGTCCTTTTCGCCCAACCAGTGCTCGGTTTCCGGTGCCATGTAGTGCGTCATCCGGTCGAGCAGGGCCTCGGGTTCGCGTTCGATCATCAGCATCGCGCGGTGGCGTTCCTGCAGGAAGCCTTCCTCCACGATCTTGTCGATGAATTGGGTGAGGCCGTCATAGAAATCACCCACGTTGAGCAGGCCGACCGGCTTCTGGTGATAGCCCAGCTGCGCCCAGCACCAGGCTTCGAACATTTCCTCGAACGTGCCGATGCCGCCGGGCAGAGTGACGAAGCCGTCCGCCAGTTTGGCCATCATCGCCTTGCGTTCGTGCATGGTCTTCACGACGTGCAGTTCGGTGATGCCGTGATGATCCTTCTCTCGCGCGCGCAGCGCCTCGGGGATGACGCCGATCACTTCGCCGCCCGCCGCGCATACGGCATCGGCAATCACGCCCATCAGGCCGACTTCGCCGCCGCCATAGACAAGGCCGATGCCGCGCCGGGCGAGCAGGGTGCCGAACTGCTCGGCGGCTTCGCGATAGAGAGGGTTCCGGCCCGGAGAGGAGCCGAGGTAGACGCAGATGCGCATGGGGGGTGTTTCTTTCGTAAGAGAGGGGGGTCAGGAAAGCCGTTCAGGCACAGACAGCGCTTCCTCGACGATGCTGTCCTTGGTGCCGACCGATTCCCAGGGGAAGACGAACCAGCGCTTGTCCTTGGTGCGATCGATCATGTCGGCCCACAGGTCGACTTCGACTTTCGAGCTCTGGTTGTTGATCACCACGGCGAAGCGCAGATTGGTGCTGTCGCATCCGCTTTCGGCGAGCTGGCCGCGGATATAGTCGATGGTGCCGCCGCTGTCGTTGATGTCGTCGACGAAGAGCATGCGCTTGCCCTCGGCCGTCATCCCAGCGACTTTGGCCAGCAGCTCGTCGGCGAAGCCGGGTACTTTCGAGGAGTGGTCGATCGAAAGCATCGGCAGTTCGAGCTGGTGCGAGATATAGACTGCCGGCACCAGGCCGCCCCGTCCCACGCCGATCACGAAGTCCGGCATCCATCCGCTCTCGCGCACCTTGCGCGAGAGGATGCGGACCTTGGCGAGGAAGTCCTCGTAGTATTCGAGGTAGTGAAGTTCGGGTTCGGCGGTCTGGCTCATCGGTCGCGAATCCTGTGCGGCAGATGTTGGGAAGAACCCTCGGTTATATGCCGCCATGCGCGATGCGCAATTGCAGCGGTGCGCTTCAGCTGCCGTTTTCCTCGGGCATCTGCATCGAGACGGGATAGCTGAGCTGCGCAAAGCCGTTCTCGATTTCGCCGAGCACGATGCTGGCCGCATAAGACGGGTTGCGCGCCGAGTTGGTACAAAGCGCCAGCGTCATCGGCCTCAGCAGCGCGTCGGAAATGCGTGTGAAGGAAAGCAGGCCGGCTTTCACTTCGGTGATGACGTCGAGCGATGTCAGTACGCCGATGCCGACGCCCTCGAGCACCAGCGACGTGATCATCTGGATGTTGTCCGAGCTTACCTTGCGTTCCAGTTCCATGCCCGTCGCGCCTTCGAGCACCGCGACTTGCTGGCAGACCGCGAGCGGTTCGGCCGGCACGATCACAGGCATGCCCGTGGAGGCGGAGAAGCGCGCCTCGCGCTGCTGGCCGAGCGGATGGTCGGGCAGGGTAACGAAGCCGAGCACGACTTCCACGAAGGCGCGCACCGACAGGTCGCGGTAGGATTGCGGTTCGAACAGGATGCCGAAGTCGACTTCCCCACTGGCGACGGCCTTTCGGACTTCGTCGTTCTCGAGAACTTTCACGCCCACGCTGATGCCGGGATAGCGGCTCTGGATGGAACGGATCGCGGCCGGGATGTGGCCTTTTGCCAGCGCATCGATGATGGCCATTTCCACGTGGCCGCGCTTCAGCCCGCGCAAGTCCTCTATCTGGGCGCGAACATCGACCATGTTCTTTTCCCAGCGATTGCCGGCCGCCATCATGATTTCGCCGGCGGCGGTCAATCGCAGGCCGCTGGGTAGTCGCTCGAACAGCGGCGTGCCGATTTCGGCTTCCACGTTGAGGATCTGCCGGGCGATGGCGGACGCGGAGACATTGAGTTCGTCGGCCGCCTTGCGGATCGAGCCCAGCCGACCGACGGCCATGAAGTAACGAAGGAAACGCGAAAACGCCGGCATGATGCTGTCTTTCTGACCCGCTCTAATTTTTGCAACGCACCGTGGGATTCATTGCGTTTGCTCGCACCAAGTCAAGTGCCTACCACTTTTGATGACACCGAAAGGTGCGGCAGGCCCGGCATCCAATGTCACGATCTCTCCCCGTGACGGATGCCGGCCGCTTGCCGAACGTTCGGTTCGGAAGGGCGTGTTCTGTCGTGCAGGGAAAGCACGGGAAGGGCGCGGATTTCCGATTGCGGGGTATGGGGAATGTTGACGAGCCTTACACAGCGCCTTCCAAAGGCATGCCTGCGCGCATGGGCGCTGGGCTGTGTGGCTCTTCTGGTTTCTCCTTCCATCGCCAGCGCCGACGCCGAAAGCGAAGCGGCTGCTTCCGCCCTGTTCGATGAGATGTCCGGCAATGCAGCGCAGCTGCGCATGTTCCTCCAGGCAATGCCCAAGGGCGGGGACCTGCACAACCACCTCGGCGGCAGCATCTATGCCGAGGACTTTCTCGAAGCCGCTGCGGCGGAAGGCATGTGTGCGGACGAGAAGATCGAACGCATCGTGGCTGCGCCGTGCCCGGCCGAGCGGAAGCTGGCAACCATGGCGAAAGATCGAACCTTCGCTTACGCCGCGCTGATCGATTCCCTCTCCACGCGCGGCCATCAGCGGGGCGTGGGGGCGGACGACGTTTCCGGCCATACCCAGTTCTTCTCCAGCTTCGACAAACTCGGCGCTGCCTTCCCTCTCGATCCCGGCCGCTGGCTTTCCGCCACGCGCCAGAGCGCCGCGCGCAACAACGTCAGCTACCTGGAGCTCATGAACAATCCGCCGGCTTTGGTGAAATATGCCATGGCCGGCGGTGACGAGCCTCTGGACGAGGGCGATCTGGGTGCGGTCTATGCGCGAGAGATCGGCACGGTTCGCGGGTTGCTGGGCAAGGCCATGGCTGAGGTCGATCGGGTCGAGGCCGATGCCCGGCAGGACCTGTCATGCGGCACGAAAGATGCGGCAGCAGGCTGCGACGTCGCCGTGCACTATCTCACCTTTGCATGGCGCAGCATGGCGCCGGCAGTCGCTTTCCGCTCACTGATCGCCGGTTTCGCGCTTGCGGATCGAGACCCGCGTTTCGTGGGCGTCAACATCGTCATGCCCGAAGACGATCCCGTGGCGCTGCGCGACTATGGCCTGCACATGGCGATGTTTCGCTTTCTGGAAGCGAAATACCCTGCCGTTAGCGTGAGCATGCACGCCGGCGAACTCACGCTCGGGCTGGTGCGTCCCAAGGACCTTAGCGATCACATCGCCCGCGCCGTGGATTCGGGAGCGCGGCGCATCGGCCATGGCACCGACATCGCCTATGAGGACGCGGCGCCCGAAACGCTGGCCCGCATGGCGCGTGAGGGCATTGCGGTCGAAGTCAATCTCACCAGCAATGCCGTCATTCTCGGCGCCGAGGGCAGTGAGCATCCCATCACCCTCTACCGGAGCATGGGCGTGCCGGTGGTGCTCTCGACCGACGACGAGGGCGTGCTGCGCTCGGACATGACCAACGAATATCGCCGGGCTGCCATGGAACAGGGGCTGGGCTACGCCGAGCTCAAGGATCTGGCCCGCGCCAGCCTTGAATATGCCTTCATTCCCGGCGCCAGCTTCTGGCGCGATGCTCGGGCGGAAATGCCGGTATCTGCCTGTACCGCTGCGCTGGCTGACAGGCGCTGCCAGTCCTTCCTCGCATCCAGTGAAAAGGCCCGCCTGCAGGCCGATCTGGAAAGCCGTTTCGACCGGTTCGAGCACAGCCTCGACCGCTTCAGACAATCCCAAGGGTCCTAGGAGGTCGCAAGCTCAAGTCTTGGTCTGAATGACACGCATGGACAATCGCGCTGCACACAGAACGGCGCTCATGCGGGAGAGGTGATCACAATTCGAATGAGGGGCGAAAGAACGGAGAATGTTCCGTTCGCGCTAAAAAACGGGGTGATTCACGATGGTCAATAACAAGTTCGAAGACGCGCACGCGTTCGCGGGAATGCAGCGCAACCGATTTCGCAAGCCGCTGCTGGCGGCCGCGACCAGTCTCTTTTGCTGTACGGCGCTGACGTCGCCGGCCTTTGCTGCAGACGAAGAACCCAATCCTGACGAGATCGTTGTCACCGGCTCGCTGGGGGCGTTGCCGATCGAGAACGTCGGCTCGGTATTCGGGTTCGACAAGACCATCGTTGAAACGCCGCGCTCGGCCTCGACGATCAGCTCGGAGCAGATCGAGCGCTTCGGCATTACCGACATCTACGATCTGGTTGCGCAGGCGCCGGGTACCTTCACCAACTCCTTCTTCGGTGTCGGCGGCGCGCTCGACATTCGCGGTACGCCGGGTGAAGTCTACTTCCGCGGCGTTCGCCGTCTCGACAATCCGGGCAACTATCCGACGCCGATCGCGGCATCCGAGCGCGTCGACATCGTTCGTGGCCCGGCATCGCCGATCTACGGTCCGTCCAAGACCGGCGGCTACATGAACTTCGTGCCGAAGTCGGCACGCGTGCAGGATGGTACGCTGCTGTCCAGCCCTGAAGGTGAGCTGAGCTACACCACCGGCAGCTGGAACAAGAGTGTCCTCAGGGGCGAACTGCGCGGCCCGATCCGGATGGGGAAGGCCGAGCTCGGTTACAGCCTCTATGCCGAGGTCGAGGACTCCGGCAGCTACTACGACAACATGTCGACCAACCAGACGATCCTGCAGGCTGCGTTCGACACCAATGTTACCGATAACCTGCGGATCGAATTCGGCGGCATGTACCACCGCTTCCGCGGCCAGCAGAACGGCGGCTGGAACCGTCTGACCCAGGACCTTGTCGACAACGGCACGTACATTACCGGTGACGCCCAGCAGGTTGATGGTGCCATGCGCGATGCCGCGGGCAATCTGACCTTCGATGGCGTCAAAGACGGTCAGCTTTCGCAGCAGGAATTCGCCGCGATCGGCGATTTCAACCCGTTCGGTTCGTTCGGTTGCGGCGGGGGCAGCGTGTTCCCCGGTCCAAGTCTCAACGATGCCTGTTTTGCGACCAACTATCCGTGGCTTGGTCTTACAAATGTCGGCACGACCAAGCTCAGCCGCAGGAAGGTCCTGACCGGCAAGAACGACCTGCTGAACAACACCGCCAAGACCGCCTACTTCGACATCGTCTATGAAGCCGACAGTGGCCTGATGATCAAGAACCAGCTCTTCTACGACGGCATCGTGAACCTCAACGAGAATTCCTACGGTTTCTCGCAGTTCCACGATTCCTACGTGATCGAGGACAAGATCGTCGTTTCAAAGACGTTCGAGAACAACGCCGGCAAGTTCTCGTTCCAGTTCTCTCCGTCGATCCGCTACACGGACTTCTTCCACGGGGACGACTTCAACTACGAATACTTCCACCGCGTCGACTTGACGAAGGGCTACGATGCCCTGTCGGATCGCCTGCTCTCGACCGAGTGCGATTGCGACTACTCGAACTATCTGTGGGGCAACTATACCGACTACGGTATCGCCGGCCTTACCGACCTCGATTTCAACTTCGGCCTCAACGTGGTTCTGGGTCTGCGCTACGATCACATCGAAGCGAAGTCGACTTACGACCCCGCGAAGATGAACAACACGCCGGACGTCGTTTCCGCGTCGGGCAGTCAGGGTGACTGGTCGTGGACTGCCAGCCTCTCGTACAAGCTGCCATTCGGCGTCATCCCCTATGTCACGGCATCTCGTCAGTCGACGGTGATCGCGGGGCAGGGCTCGGAAATCGCTGCAGGTGATATCGCGGCCGGGCAGTTCATGACTGCTTCGCGAATGTACGAAGGCGGCATCAAGGGCAGCTTCCTCAACGAAGCGTTGTACGCGGCGGTTTCCTACTACGAACAGGAGCGTACCGACCGTAACATCCAGTCTTCGACGGTGAACCAGTCGGTGAAGACCACGGGGTGGGAAGCGGAAATGCGCTGGTCGGTCGACGAGCACCTGCTGATCACCGCTGCCTATACCCATACCGAGGTCGTCAACCTGACGTTCTTCGAAGCGGGTACGGCCTTCAGCTTCCTTGGCGCAGAAGACCTCACCAGCCTGAACGATCCGTCGCTGATCTTCGGTGGCCAGCCGGGTGCCTTGCACCTGATCACCAGCAAGGACGGCGCCAAGCGTGCCGGTATTCCGGAGAATCTCTACTCGGCTACCGCCACTTATGCGTTCGACAATGGTATCGCGCTCAGCGGCAGTATCGTTCACGTGGAGGAAGTGTTCTCCGGGCAGTCGCAGGTCGTGAGCTTGCCGGCCTATACGCTCGTCGATCTGGGCGCTTCCTACGAGACGGACAACTGGCTGTTCCGTCTCGTCGTGAAGAACGCAACGAACGAAAAGTACTTCCGCGCGAACTTCACCGAGCTGTTCGGTTCGACGATCGCACTTCCCGAAAAGCCGCGTAGCTTCCAGGCGACTGTAAGCTACAAGTTCTAAGTCCTCACACCGAGAGAAGGGCGCTGGTATATGCTGGCGCCCTTCGTTTCCCCAAGAGGTATTCCATGCACTTTCTGAACCGCGCTGCCGTCATCGTCGGGGCCTGTCTGGCCCTGTGTCTGTCCGGCGGAGCGGCTCATGCCGATCCGGTGGCGGTGCCGGATATTTCCGAGTGCGAGCCCGGCGAACCTTGCGAAACACCACTTCCGGTAAAGGTCGTGGTCGTCTCGCTGTTCGAGATCGGCAAGGACGAGGGTGACGTAGCGGGCGAATTCCAGCTCTGGAAAGAGCGCCGCGGGCTGACCATGCGCATCCCGTTCCCGCAATCGTTTCACGATCTCTACTACAATCCCGAAACGCAGGTTCTGGGTATGGTGACCGGCATCGGCACCGCACGCTCGACCGCTGCGACGATGGCGCTGGGGCTCGACCCGCGCTTCGATCTGACCAAGGCTTATTGGCTGGTTGCCGGCATTGCCGGGATCGATCCGGAAGATGCTTCGATCGGTTCGGTCGCCTGGGCGCGCTACGTGATCGACGGAGATCTCGCGCACGAGATCGATCCGCGCGAAATCCCGGCGGACTGGAAGTTCGGCTATTTCCCGCGCCATACCAACGGCCCGAACGACATGAAGGGCAAGCCCGATCCTTCGGGCGGCGAGATGTTCAAGATCAACCCCTCGCTGGAAGCGTGGGCCTACAACCTCACCAAGAATATCGAGCTTCCCGATTCCGAGGCCATTGCCGCCGAGCGGGCGCAGTTCTCCGACTATCCGCCGGCGCAGGAACCGCCGTTCGTGCTGGAAGGCGAGCAGCTCTCGGCGATGACCTTCTGGCACGGCAAGCTGATGACCGACTGGGCCAATGCCTGGGTCCGTTACTGGACGAGCGGCAGGGGCGAGTTCGTGACTTCTGCGATGGAAGATACCGGCGTGCTTCAGGCGGTGACCTACCTCGACAACATCGGCCGGGTGGACCGCGACCGCGTGCTGGTGATGCGCGCAGGCAGCAACTACACGATGCCTCCGCCGGGCATCGATCCGGCCACCTATCTGCTGCGCGAGAACGAGGGCTATGCCGGGCTCGAGGCCGCGGTCGAGAACCTCTATACCGTGGGTTCCAAGGTCGTGGATGAGATACTCGACAACTGGTCCACTTACGAAAACGCGACACCCTGATGGCGCGGGGGACGAGGCAGGCGCTGTCGTGGGGCTGACACTCGTCCGCAATGCCGATTGCCTCGTCCTCATGGACGATACGCGGCGCGAGATTGCCGGTGGTGCCATGGCGTTTCGCGACGGCGTGGTGGAAGCGGTAGGCACGAGTGCCGAACTGGCCCCGCTGGCCGATGAAGCGACCGAAGTGATCGATGCGCGTGGCTGCGTGGTAACGCCGGGTCTCGTCAACACGCACCATCATTTGTACCAGACACTGACGCGCGCCTTGCCCGGGGCGATTAACGTCTCGCTGTTCGGATGGCTCAAGCGGCTCTATCCGATCTGGGCGCAGTACCGGCCCGAAGACGTATTCGCGGCGACGCAACTCGGCCTGGCCGAACTTGCGCTTTCGGGCTGCACGATGAGCTCGGATCACCACTACCTCTTTCCCGAGGGCGTGCGGCTCGACGATTCCATCCATGCCGCACGCGAAGTGGGCCTGCGGTTCCACGCCACGCGCGGCTCGATGAGCGTCGGCGAGAGCAAGGGAGGCCTGCCGCCCGACAGCGTGGTCGAGGACGAGGAGGCCATCCTTGCCGATACGATCCGCGTGATCGATGCTTTCCACGATTCCGGCGATGGCGCGATGCTGCGCGTTGCGGTGGCGCCGTGCTCGCCCTTTTCGGTCAGCACCGACCTGATGCGCGAGGCGGCGCTGCTGGCCCGCGACAAGGGGGTGATGATGCACACCCACCTGGCCGAGGACGCCGACGACGTTACCTTCTCGCTGGAGCGCTTCGGCTGCCGGCCCGGTCAGTATGCCGAGGATCTGGGCTGGACCGGGCCTGACGTCTGGCACGCCCACTGCGTGCAGCTTGATCCGCAGGAGATAGGTCTGTTCGCCCGGACCCGCACCGGCGTTGCGCATTGTCCCTGCTCGAACTGCCGGCTCGGCTCGGGAATCGCGCCTATCCGCGCCATGACCGATGCCGGGGTGCCGGTGGGGCTCGGTGTCGATGGCTCGGCTTCTAACGACAGCGGGCACCTGTTGCAGGAAGCCCGGCAGGCGATGCTGCTTCAGCGTGTGCAGAACGGTGCCGACACCTTCGATCCGCGCGAAGCCCTGTGGCTGGCGACGCGCGGCGGGGCGCAAGTGCTCGGGCGCAGCGATTGCGGATCGCTGGAGCCCGGCAAGCGTGCCGATTTCGTTTTGTGGGATGTTGGTGACATTCCGTCCTTGGGCGCGTGGGACAAGGTGGCCGGGCTGCTGCTCTCTCCGCCCTCCGGCGCGCGCGATGTGTTTGTCAACGGGCGCGCTGTGGTGCGAGACGGCGATCTCGTCACGCTCCAGCGCGGGCGGGTGATCGAAGCCGCGAACCGTTCGCTTTCGCGTCTGATGGAACTGGCATGAGCGAAACGCACACCCCCTCTGGCGAAGGAATGTCGATGACCGCGATACCGCAGCTTCTCGAAGAGGGCGGACCGATCCCTTCGGCCAAGTCCTACCGCGGGGTGATGTCTCCCGAGCAGGCGCGCGATCCGGACTACTTTCCGGGCATGGCCATGGCCATCCCGCTGGGTATCCAGCATGTGCTGGCCATGTTCGTCAGCAATCTGGCGCCCGCGATCATCGTCGCGGGGGCTGCCGGGTTCGGATACGGTTCCCCCGATACCAGCGCGCTGATCTACATGATCCAGATGTCGATGCTGTTCGCCGGTATTGCCACTCTCTTCCAGACGATCGGCGCCGGTCCCATGGGCGCGCGGCTGCCGATCGTGCAGGGAACGAGTTTCGCGTTCCTGCCGGTGATGATCCCGATCGTCGCCGGGCAGGGTGTTGCAGCGATGGCGGCGCTCACGACCGCGGCAATCTTCGGTGGCCTGTTTCACATGGTGCTGAGCTTCTTCGTCGGCCGCATCCGTTTTGCACTGCCGCCGATGGTGACGGGTCTCGTCGTGCTGATGATCGGTCTGTCGCTCATGCGCGTGGGCGTACAGTACGCGGCTGGCGGCGTCCCGGCAGCGGGGACGCCCAGTTACGGCTCAGGCGAAAGCTGGCTGCTGGCGGCCGTCGTCGCCGGAACCACGCTGGCGCTGAGCTTCTTTGCGCGCGGCATCTGGTCGACGGCCTCGGTGCTGATCGGGCTGTGCGTTGGCTATGCCGCGGCGGCGATGATGGGCAAGGTCTCGCTGGAGCCGGTCCAAACCGTCGGCTGGTTCATGGTGCCCCGGCCCTTCCACTTCGGCTTTGCTATCTCCGCTTCGGCGATCCTTGGATTTTGCCTGATGGGTGTTGTCTCCGCCATAGAGACCGTCGGTGACGTCTCGGGCATCTGCGAGGGTGGAGCCGGACGACCGGCGACTGACAAGGAACTGTCCGGTGCGACGTTCGCCGACGGTGTCGGCACGGCAGTCGCGGCAGTGTTCGGCGCCTTGCCCAACACGAGCTTCAGTCAGAACGTCGGCCTGATTGCGATTACCGGCGTGATGAGCCGCCATATCGTGACGGTCGGAGCGGTGTTCCTGATCCTGTGCGGGCTGGTCCCCAAGATCGGTGCACTGGTGACGACCATTCCCATCGAGGTGCTGGGCGGAGGCGTGATCGTGATGTTCGGCATGGTCGCTTCGGCCGCGCTCTCGATGCTGTCTAATGTCGAGTGGACGCAGCGTAACATGCTGATCTTCGGGGTTTCGCTGTCGCTGGCGCTGGGTCTGCAACTGGAACCGGCTGCGCTGCAGCACTTGCCGGAGACCTTGCGGGTCCTGCTCGGCTCAGGGGTCCTGCCTGCGGCCGTTAGCGCCGTGGTGCTGAACCTGCTGGTGCCGGGGCGCGACGGGGAGGTGGAAGCTGCTACCTGAACCCGACGGAAACTCGGTTCGTGTTAGAAGCGAAAGCCGGTCGATACGAACCAGGCGACAGCAGCTGCGATGACGATGCCGATCAGTGCCATAGCCGGCGACCAACGGGCGTCCTCGACCGCTTCTTCCGCCGACTTGGCGCGCCGTCCGGTGATCATCGGGCGCACGAGGTTCATGCGCTTTACCGCGAGGTAGAAGACGATCGCGGCGACGTGCAGGATGATCAGCGCCATGATCACGTTGAACACGGTTTCGTGGAACTCGGCAGCGCTGCGGCCCTGCTCGAAGCTCACCCAATAGGCGAGCGGGCCCGATTCCCAGCCATCCACGTCCACAGCGAACAGGCCTGCGACCACCATCGCCGCGATGGCAAGGAGCATCGCAATCACGCTCCAGCCGCCCAGCGGGTTATGGCCGTCGGCGGTGTGGCGCGAGGGTGAAAAGAGTGTCTTCGCATAAGCGAGCACGGCGCCGGGGCCGCGCACGAACTGGCTGAAGCGCGCCGTACGCGATCCGGTGAAGCCCCACCAGAGGCGGAACACGAGCAGGGCGAGGATGCCGTATCCGGAGAGGCGGTGCCACTCCATGTAATGCTCCTCGCCGCTCCACCAGGAAAACGCGATGAGCGCGACCAGCAGCCAGTGAAACAGCCGCAGGGGCAGGTCCCAGATCCGGGTGGAACCCGTGGTGGTCACGCTCTCGCTCATCGCTGCGATGGCTCCTGTCAGTCGTCGGCGCGGAACTGGCGGTGGCAGCCGCCGCAGGTCGCGCCGGTGGCCTTGAACTGCGCGATTATCGCGGATTTGTCACCTGAGCCGGCAATGGCGACCAGCTTGTCGGCCTCTGCGATGGCCTTCTGCATGTCGGCGTTGAAAGCGTCGCGGTTGGTCCAGATGGCTGGAAGCGCATCGGTTTTTACGCCAGACGAGGGGCCGCTTCCGTCGGGAAACAGCTTGTTCTGAACCCGCACGGTGGCGGCGAGCGTGCGGGCTGCAGCGACCATTTTGTCTTTGTCGGCGCTGCCCTGCAGTTCGTCCTTCAGTGTTTTCATCGCAGCGCCCATCTTCTTGTAGTTCGCCTGCCGCGTGGCGACGACGGTGCTGGCGGAAGGCGCGGCACTGGCTAGCGTGCCGGTTCCGGCTACGGCGGCGAGGCCAAGGACGCCGGCAGCGGCGAGGGCGAGGGTCCTGGTTCGTGTCATGGGTCGATCCTGTCCTGCGATGGGAAATTCAATCGTGTGAAACGGCTACCATGGGAGATGCGGTATCCGCAAAGGCTTGTTGATAGGCTTCGCGTACGACTGTCAGCCCCTTTTCGGCGAACTGTGCAGCCGTCAGGCCCTTTTCGTTCGGAATATCCGTGCGTGCTCCGTGACGGGCGAGGACGCTGAACATGGCCCGCAGGTCGGAATGGAAGCCGCCCATGAGCAAGACATGCAGCGGCGTGTTGCCTTGCGCATCGGCGACATTGGCATCGGGCGCCATAGCCAGCGCCTGTTCGAGCGCGATCGGACTGTGACTGTGCGCGGCGGCGACGACCACATTGTTGCCGTTCTCGGCGACGAAGGCCTTGTCCGCCCCCGCGTCTGCCAGAATCTTCATTGCATCCGCCTGTCCATGCTCGGCCGCCGTCAGTAGCGGCGGCGTGGGGGGAACGGGTGGGGGCGGCATTCCGAAGTTGGCCTCGGTCACCCAGGTGATGCGCGAAGGACCCGTGAGCCCGTTGGGGTCGGCGCCTTTTTCCAGCAGCAGAGCGACCAGTTCGCCGTCGCCCCCGGCTGCGGCGGCGTGGAGCGGCTGGTTGCCGTTGCGGTCGCGTTCGGTGAGATCGGCCGCGCCGCGCTCAATCAGCATGGCGGCCGCCGGCCAGTTCTTCTGGTAGAGTGCCAGTTGCAATGCGCCGGTGTTTTCCGGGCCACGATGGGCAACGTCCGCGCCGGCGTCGAGGAGCAGCTGCGTCGCGGCGGGAACGCCGCTCTTGATGGCGAAGAACAGCGGCGTGAACCCGGCCCCGGTCGTCCTGTCGATCTGGGCACCTGCTTTCAGCAGTGCCGCCATGGCCTCGACATTGCCCGAGGAGGCCGCCCACATCAGCGGCGTCTGGCCGCGCCCATCCGCAGCGCCGGTTTTCGCGCCCAGCGCCAGCATCCGCGAGACAGTGGCAGGCTTCGAGAACCGGGCGCAGACCGCCAATGGCGTGGTGCCATCGGGGGCGGCTGTATTCACGCTGGCTTTGGCATCGAGCAGGGCGGAGACGATCTCCGCATTGCCGCGCTCGCAGGCGAGGATCAGGGGCGTGAAGCCCCTGGCATCCGCCGTATCGGGTTTTGCGCCATGCCCGAGCAACAGCGACACCATGGCCGCGTCCTGTGTCTCGACGGCGCGGGCAAGCGCGGTTTCGCCATAACCGAAAACCGCATTCGGGTTCGCACCCGTGGTAAGCGCGGCCCTGGCGCCGGCGAGATCATCGGCAGCGATGGCGCGGGCAAGATCGGGCGCCGGGCCTGCAGGCTTGGCCGACGCGGCCGAAGCCATCGCCGTGGCTGCCAGCAAGTACGCAGCAGCCCTAAGCATCGGTCAGTTCCCGTAGCGGGCCGGTGCTGTCGCCGAACGAGGTTGCGGGCACGTCGAGCAGATTGAGCCCCGCCAGCAGCAGGTTCGACATCGAAGTGCCGTGCTCCACCTTGATGTGGCGTCCGCCCTTCACCAGTCCGCCGGAGACGATGACGGGAAGGTCCATGTAGTCGTGGTCATTGGAATCGCCGAAGGCCGATCCGCGCAGGACCAGCGTGCGGTCGAACAGCGATCCCTCGCCGTCCTTCGTGTCCTTCATGCGCTGGAGCATGTAGGCGAAGAAGGTCATGTGATAGCGGTTGATAAGCGCCAGCTTGGCCATCTTGTCCGGGTTCTTGCCGTGGTGGCTGAGCATGTGGTGCGAATCCGGCACGCCGATCTCGGGATAGGTCCGGTTCGAAATCTCGCGTCCGACCATGAAGGTGCCGACGCGGGTAATGTCCGCCTGCATCGCGAGAATCTGCAGATCGATCATCAGCTTCATGTGCTCGGCGAAGTCGTCGGGAATGCCGGCGGGTTGCTTCATCGCCTTGGCCTGCGGGCTGGGCGGGGAGGCCTCCGCGCGCTGGACGCGTTTCTCGATGGCGCGGGTGGCATCGAGATATTCGGCCAGCTTGTGGCGGTCCGCCATGCCCAGCTTGCCGGAAAGCCGGGCGGTATCCTCCATCACGTAGTCGAGGATCGAGGCCTGCTTGCGAAGCCGGGCAAGGCGGCTCTTCTCGTCGAGCACTTCGCCGTCGCCGAACAGCCGCTCGAATACCGCGCGCGGGTTGGCAGTGACGGGCAGCGGCACGGTGGGCGTCAGCCACGAGATACCGTTGGTATAGGCGCACGAGTAGTTGATGTCGCAGCTGCCCGCCATGCTCGCCTGATCCATGCTCAGTTCGAGCGAGGGGATCTGCGTGGCATCGCCCAGATGCGCGGCGAAAACCTGATCCATCGAGATGCCGCAGCGGATGTCGGTGCCCTCGGTCTGCCGGGCATGGGCTCCGGTGAGGAAGGCGGGGCAGGAGCGGCCATGACCGGCAGGTGCGTCACCCATGGCGGCGGCCTGCGGATGGCCGAGGCCTGTAATCACGGTGATCGCCTCGCGATGCGGCGCGAGCGGTTCGAGCGTCGCGGGAAGCGTGAAGTCCGCGCCGTCGCCGGTCGGCCGGTACTCGGGCATGGTCATGCCGTTGGGTGTGTAGAACACCTGCAACCGCTTGGGCCGCTGCGCCACGTCGGCGGCATGCGCGCTCGGCATCATCGCTTCAAGGTACGGCAGCGCCATGGCCGTGCCGACACCGCGCAGAATGGTGCGGCGGGATAGGGGCCGATTGGAGAAGGCTGGGCGGGTGATCCTCAATTTACGGGCCTTCCTGCAGTTGCGGGCTCAACGCGCTTGACCGCATCTACCCTACTCGTCGTCCCCGCGAAGGCGGGGACCCCGCTTGTTTCTGTGGCGGTAGAAGAAGAGAAAGCGGGGCCCCCGCTTTCGCGGGGGTGACGGGTTTTGTTGGGAAGCGGAAACTTTGCGGGCGCGGCATAAGCGGCTTTGAAGGGTTCAGGCGTCTTGCGCTTGGTGAAGGCCGGACTGGTGACAATGCCCTTGATCACCGTGCGAACGCGGTAGTTGTCGGCAGCAGCATCGCCCGCGATCGCGCGGACCGAGGGCATGTCCTGCGGACCGATGCCGCGCGCGAGCGCGTATGTCATCAGCCGCTCGGTGAAGGCGCGGGCGAATTCGTCCTTGCGGTCCATCAGGATCGCCTGGAGGCCGGAGATGCCCGAGAACTTGGTGCCATCGGGCAGGACGGCCCCGGCATCGATCGGCTGGCCCGCATCCATAGTGCGCCAACCGCCCACGGCGTTGAAGTTCTCCAGCGCGAAGCCGAGCGGGTCCATCTTCACATGACAGGCCGCGCAGGTCGGATTGGCACGGTGCAGTTCGAGCTGCTCGCGTGCGTTCAGCACCCGACCATCCTGCTCGGTCTTGAGCGCCGGGACGTCGGCGGGCGGTGGCGGCGGCGGCGAGGCGAGAATGTTGTCGAGTATCCATTTGCCGCGCCGCACTACCGAGGTGTGGTTGTTATACGAGGTGACGGTGAGGATGCTCGCCTGGCCCAGCAGGCCGCCACGGTGCCAGGACGGATCGAGATCGACCTTGCGGAACGCGGTGCCGACCACGCCGGGAATGCCGTAGTGTTCGGCAAGCCGTTGGTTCAGGTAGGTATAGTCCGCTTCGAGAAAGTCCGTAAGCGGCCGGTTGGCGCGCAGCACATTGGCGAAGAATAGCCGGGTTTCGGTATCCATCGCCTGTTTCAGCCGGGTGTCGAAATCGGGAAAGACATCGATGTCCGGCCGCTGCTGGTCGAGATTGCGCAGGTAGAGCCACTGGCCCGCGAAATTGTCGGTCAGCGCTGCGGCCCTGGGATCGGCCAGCATCCGCGCGATTTCGGCATCGAGCACCGCGGGCTCGCTCAGCTTGTCCTTCTCTGCCAGCGCCAGCAGCCGCTCGTCGGGAATACTGCTCCACAGGAACAGCGAGAGCCGGGTGGCGAGTTCGAGATCGGTAATCGTATGGACGCTGCCGGGCAGGCTGCCGGCCGGATCGCTTTCGACCACGAACAGGAATTCGGGCGATACGAGGATTGCTTCCAGCGCTGCCTCGATACCGTGTTCGAAGTCCGAGACGGCGCGTTCCTGTGCATAGATGCCCATGATCGGGGCAATGTCGAACGCACCGACCGGACGGCGCCAGGCGCGGCGGGCGAGGGTGGAGACGATCTTGCGGGCGCAGGCCTCTTCCTGCGAGGTGCGTTTCGGCTGGCACAGGAATATCGTGCGGCGGCTCGGCGTATCGGGAATGCCGGTTGCTTCGTATGGACCCGCGACGTCGATCTGCAGCACGTCACGCGGGAAGTTCCGCTGCGAATAACGCTCGTGCATCCGGTAGGAGGGGACTTCGACCGTCTTCACCCGCTCGCCATCGATCCACACGTCAAGCGGCAGCATTGTCGGCTTGTCGAGCGGGAGCGGCACATAGTCGGTGGAATTGCGCAGCGTCTGCACGCTCTCGTCGGGCCAGAGCTGGCGGCGGAACGAGAGGCCCACGAGGTGCGATCCGGCCTTCATCGGCACCCGCACGCTGTAGCGGTCTTCCGTCAGCCGGTCGGTTTCGTTGTTGGTATTTGAGTTGAGCCAGGCCGCGATTTCGTATTCGCCGTCGTAGCGGGCGAAATATTTGAACGCGCCGCCGCCGCGCGATCCCAGCGGCAGCTCCGCGCTGGCGCGCAGGTTGTAGGCCGGCACGCCCGAGTTCTTGATCGAGCCGTCCTTGGGCACCTGGTAGGTCGTCACGAACTCGCGGCGCGAGGTCAGTCCGGTCGCCAGTAGCCCGACTTTGCCCGCTACCGCGACGTAGCGCTCCATGAGCGTCGGCGAGACGGTGAGCACATCGGCGATGTTGTCGAAGCCGTAGCCAGAATTGTCCTGCGGCAGCTCGCGGCTGAAATCGACGTCGAGCGAGAGCAGGTCGCGGATCGCATTGGCGTATTCGTAACGGTTGAAGCGGCGGATCGTCGCGTGGCCCGGATCGGGATTGGCGGCGGCATAGCTCGCGCGCGAGCTGTCCAGCCACTGCACGAAGGCGGCGCGCATGGCGGGATCGGGTTGCGGTTTGGAATGCGGCGGCATTTCTCCGGCCGCGACGCGGCGCAGGATCTTTTCCCATTCCTCGGCATGGGCACCGGTCCGCAGGTCTTCCGCCTTGAGATCGTAGACGGACAGGTTCGCGACCATGTCGAAGTCGTTGTGGCAGCGCGAGCAGTACTTATCGAGCATCGGCTCGATCATTTCGGCCTGCGCCAGTGCCGTGGCGGAATGCGCAGGTGCCGGACGAGCCGGGTCCGCACCGCTGTCCTGCGAAGCATAGACCGTGGCAGCCGTGATCAGCGCGCTGGCTGCCAGCACGCCACTGCCGATGGGAAGACGCCGTTTCAGGCTCATGGAATAGTTCGACCCCGTTCGCCGGTTCGCCACCACTTCGCGGGCGAACTGCCATGCCCTTGCAAGGCGCAAGGGACTGTCGGGCCTTTTGACTATCGGTTGGGTGGTGTTGCGTCCATTGCCAATATCCGCGTTACGTGTGCGGATAATTCGCACGCCCTTCGGAATTGCGACGGGTTCGGCGCGGCGCAGCGCCTACGTCGGTTCTCTGAAGCCGCTGAAAGCGAGCCGAAGGCGTAGTCTCAGAGAGCCCCGATGGCGAGGAAGCGCTCTTCGCGCTGGCGCACGATCTCGGCGGTATCCTTGCCGTCGAGCGCGGCCAGTTCGCGGCCCAGCGCATCTGCGAGGGCACGGGCGGTTCCGGCGGGATCGCGATGGGCGCCGCCGACGGGTTCGGGCACGATCCCGTCGATCACCGCAAGGTCGAGAAGGTCCTGCGCGGTCACTTTCATGGCCGTGGCAGCGTCGGCGGCCTTGTCCGGCGTGCGCCACAGGATCGAGGAGGCGCCCTCTGGTGAGATCACCGAATAGACCGAATGCTCAAGCATAAGAACGCGGTTGGCGCTGGCGATGGCAACGGCGCCGCCCGAGCCGCCTTCGCCCACGATTGCGGCGACCATCGGCACCTGAAGGCCAAGGCAGGCCTCGGTCGAGCGGGCAATGGCTTCGGCCTGTCCGCGTTCCTCGGCCTCGACACCGGGGAAGGCACCGGCGGTATCCACCAGCGTCACCACCGGCAGACCGAACTTGCTCGCCATTTCCATCAGGCGGATCGCCTTGCGGTAGCCTTCGGGCTTGGCCATGCCGAAATTGTGCTTGATGCGGCTGGCGGTGTCCTGGCCTTTTTCATGGCCGATCACCATGATCTTGCGCCCGTCCAGCTTGGCGAGACCACCGATGATCGCGGCATCCTCGCCATAAAGGCGGTCGCCGCCGAGCGGCACGAAATCGTTGAAGGCCAGCCGGATGTAGTCGACGAAATGCGGGCGCTGCGGATGGCGGGCGACCTGCGTCTTCTGCCAGGGCGAAAGCTTGGCATAGGTACCGGTCAGCATCGCCGCGCTCTTCTTTTCGAGCTTGGCGATCTCCGCCCCGATGTCGAGGTCGCTGCCGTCGGCCGTGGCGCGCAGTTCTGCAATGCGCGCTTCCAGTTCGGCAATCGGCTTTTCGAAGTCCAGGAACGAAGTCATGCGTATCTAGTCCGTCGTGTCTTGGCCGAGCTATCGGGCCAGATCCAACCTCCGTTCGGTTCGAGCGAAGTCGAGAACCGCTGGCGCCCAGGTGTCTCTACTTTGCTCGACACGAACGGAGAGGTTAGTGTCATTCCGATCAGCCCGCGCGTTTGGCGAGCCACTCCTCGAGCCACTTGATGGTGTAATCGCCGCTGTTGAATTCGGGATCTTCCAGCAGGGCCTGATGCAGCGGGATCGAGGTCTTCACGCCTTCGATCACCATTTCCTCCAGCGCGCGCTTGAGGCGCAGGATCGCGCCTTCGCGGGTGCGGCCGGAGACGATCAGCTTGCCGATCATGGAATCGTAGTAGGGCGGGATGCGGTATCCGGCGTAGAGCCCGCTATCGACGCGCACGTTCATGCCGCCCGCCGCGTGGTAGCTGCTCACGAGACCGGGTGAGGGGGCGAAGGTCCACGGGTCTTCCGCATTGATGCGGCATTCGATCGCGTGGCCCTTGAACTCGAGTTCGTCCTGCGTGAACGAGAGCGGCTTGCCTGCGGCAATGCGGATCTGTTCGCGCACCAGATCGACGCCGGTGATCGCTTCGGTGACGGGATGTTCCACCTGTAGGCGGGTGTTCATCTCGATGAAGTAGAACTCGCCGTTTTCCCAGAGGAACTCGATCGTGCCCGCGCCGCGATAGGCCATGTCGGCCATCGCCTTGGCGACGATGCCGCCCATGCGCTCGCGTTCTTCCGGCGTGATGACAGGCGAGGGGGCTTCTTCCAGCACCTTCTGGTGGCGGCGCTGCAGCGAGCAGTCGCGCTCGCCCAAATGCACGGCATGGCCCTTGCCGTCGCCGAAGACCTGGAATTCGATGTGCCGCGGATTGCCGAGGTACTTTTCCATGTAGACGGTGGCATCGCCGAAAGCCGCTTTCGCTTCCGAGCGGGCCTGGCCCATCTGGCTTTCGAGTTCCTCGGCCGAGTTCACGACCTTCATGCCGCGACCGCCGCCGCCGGAGGCAGCCTTGATGATCACCGGATAGCCGATCTTTTCAGCCAGCGCGCGCGCTTCGGCGAAGTCCTCGATTGCGCCGTCCGAACCGGGCACCAGCGGCAGGCCCAGCGCTCCGGCGGTGCGCTTGGCTTCCACCTTGTCGCCCATGGTGCGGATGTGCTCGGGCTTGGGGCCGACCCAGGCGATGTCGTGGCTCTCGACGATCTCGGCGAAGCGCGCGTTCTCGGAGAGGAAGCCATAGCCGGGATGGATCGCGTCGGCGTCGGTGATCTCGGCCGCCGAGATGATCGCTGCGACATTGAGATAGCTGTCCGAGGCCGAGGCGGGGCCTATGCACACGGCATGGTCAGCCAGCCGTACATGCATGGCATCGGCATCGGCGGTGGAATGCACCGCGACCGTTTCGATGCCCATCTCGTGCGCGGCGCGGTGGATGCGCAGGGCGATTTCGCCGCGGTTGGCAATCAGGAGGCGTTTGATGGCCATGAAGCGCTCCGCCCTCAGCCGATCACCACGAGCGGCTGGTCGAATTCGACCGGCTGCTGGTTGTCGACGAGAATGGCGGTAACCGTGCCGGACTTGGGCGCGGTGATCTGGTTCATCACCTTCATGGCTTCGATGATCAACAGCACGTCGCCTTCCTTCACTGCCTTGCCGACCGAGATGAAATCGGCGGCGCCGGGTTCGGGGGCAAGATAGACGGTGCCGACCATCGGCGACTTCACGGCATCGACCGGAGCGGCGGCAGTTGCGGCTTCGGTTGCCGGAGCGGCGGCGACCGGTGCCGCTGCCGGGGCAGCCATCGGCATGGCGGGCGCGCCGACGGCATATTGCGCCGCCATCTGCTGCACCATCTGGCGGCTGACGCGGATCTTGCGGTCGCCGTCCTCCACCTCGATTTCCGAGAGGCCGGTTTCGGCAAGCAGTTCGGCCAGCTCGCGAACCAGAGCGCTATCGATATTCACGCAACTTCCTTTCGGTTGAGATAGCCCAGCAGCGTTGCCAGCGTCGTTTTCAGGTCCTTGCGGTGGACCACCATGTCGACCATCCCGTGGTCGTACAGGTATTCGGCGCGCTGGAAGCCGTCGGGGAGCTTTTCACGGATGGTATCCTGGATCACGCGCTGGCCGGCAAAGCCGATGAGCGCGCCCGGTTCGGCGATCTGCACGTCGCCGAGCATGGCATAGCTCGCGGTGACGCCGCCGGTGGTGGGATCGGTCAGGATGACGATGTAGGGCAGGCCGGCGGCGGCAAGGCGCCGCGTGGCCACGGTGGTCTTGGGCATCTGCATCAGCGAGAGGATGCCCTCCTGCATGCGGGCGCCGCCCGCCGCGGTGCAGATCACATAGCCGCACTTCTCGGCAATGGCGCGTTCGACGCCGGCCACGAAAGCCTCGCCTACGGCCATGCCCATCGAGCCGCCCATGAACTTGAAGTCCTGCACGCCAAGCACGGCCTTCATGCCCTCGATAGTGCCGAGGGCGTTGGTCAACGCGTCGGGATAAGGATTGCTAGCGCGGGCGGCGCGAAGGCGGTCGGAATATTTCTTGGTATCGCGAAAGCCCAACGGGTTTTCCGGGACTTTCGGCGTGGAAAGCACGGTGTAGCCTGCATCCAGCAACAGGTCGAAGCGCGCCTCGGCGCCGATGCGGCCGTGGTGTTGGCAATGCGGGCAGACGGAGAGGTTGGCTTCGAAGTCCTTCGCGAACAGCATCTGGCTGCAGCTCGGGCATTTCATCCAGAGATTGTCGGGCGTGTCACGCTTCGCCAGACTGGAAAGCGAATTGCGGACCTTGCTGAGCCAACTCATGTGATGCGTACCTATCTCGTTGAACGGACCGGTCTGCATGACGGGCCGTGAGACCGTCCCGAAAAGCGCGGTCCCGAACTATTCCGGATGGCGACCTGCATGCCCCTTTGTTCTGGTGCGCACGGCCGGAATGAGGGGCGCGTTTAGGGGAAACGGGTTCGCTGCCGCAAGCCAAATTGGCTTCATCTGTGGGCAACTGAGGCGCGAGCCCATCGCTGGGGCGTAGCGCTGTAGCGATGAGGCTTGTCAAAATGTATGTGGATTTGGGGTCCATATGGAACAAAATGCGCCGATTGTTGAGGTTTCGGATACAAACGGAAAAATCCGGGCTTGCCTCGCATCGTTGTAAAAAATCTCTCACCGGCCCTCCGGCAAGGGGCCTGCCGACCGCCCGCATGACCTTTTGCGTTTCGCGCGTTATGGAACCGGGCGCACCGCCGCAAAAGCGGACCGGGGTCGAGCAGGAGCAGCGCGCTGGAACAGCCGGAAATCATGGACGGAACATTTGAAATAGAGGTGCGTCGCAGTGCCTATGGCGCGCCGTCCGATGCTGACGAAACGCTTTCCATTCCCATCGAGGCGCCGGTCGCGATCGAGACCAACGGCATCGCCTATGCCGTGATGATGGCCACGCCGATCGATCTGGAAGACTTCGTTACCGGCTTCCTGATGGCCGAGGGTTTGGCCGCGGCAGACGAGGTTGGCGAGGTGGTGCTGCATGAAGTCGAGAGCGGAGAATGGGGCAGCGGCCATGTCGCCCGCGTCAATCTGCCTGCCGACCGGCTCGGTCCCATTCTCGAACGCGCACGGCGCCGGGTGGGCGACAGTTCGTGCGGCATCTGCGGGATCGAGGGTGTGGAGGCCGCGCTTCGGCCGCTCCCGCCCTTGCAGCGCCGCAGCGAGGCCAGCCCCGAAGCCATCGGCCGCGCACTCGGGGCCTTGCGCGACCGTCAGCCGCTCGGCCGCCAGACCCGGGCCACCCACGCCGCTGCCTTCTGCAGCGAAGACGGCGCGGTGCTGGCCGTGCGCGAGGACGTCGGCCGGCACAACGCGCTCGACAAGCTGGTCGGCCATCTGGCGCGCGAGGGAGGCGATCCCGCCGCCGGGTTCATCATCATGACTTCGCGCTGCTCCTACGAACTGGTCGAAAAGACGGTGCGCGCGGGCTGTCCTCTGCTGGTCACGATCTCCGCGCCCACCGATCTCGCCGTACGGCGGGCCAAGGCGGTCGGGCTCTCGCTCGCGGTCGTGGCGCGTGACGATTCCATGCTTTTGGTGTGATCCTATCCCAGGAAGGGGCGTTTTCTGCCCGATTGTCGATCCCCGTCGGGCCTTCGTCGAGCAGTCGCCGGGCATGGCCCCGGTTTTGCTTGTAGTCCTTGGCGGTCAACCTTAGATTTCTTCCCGTTCCGGGGTTTTGAAAGACAAGGATTTCCCAGCATGGCCGTGATGACCGACCAGGATACCGCGAGTGAGCTCAAGCTGACTCCGCCCGATCCCGTGCCGGCCGTTCAGCCCGAGCGCGCCGCAGGGCTCGTGCCGGTGGACGAGGATCAGAAGACCAGGCTGCAGGTTCGGGTTGACGAATTCGTCGACGATCTGGTGACGCAGGATTCCAATTCGCCCGAGTTCGGCCGCCGCGTCGATCAGATCACCAACATGGGTCGGCGCGAGATCGCCGAGGCCGCGGGCCATTCCAACCGCTTCCTCGACCGGCCGATCCGGGCGATGGACAAGGACACCGGCGTCGGCGCCGACCTTGCCGAGCTGCGCCGCACCGTCGAGGACCTCGATCCCTCGACCAAGGGCGACTTGCTTTCGAAGCGCAAGATTTTCGGGATCATTCCGTTCGGATCGAAGCTGCGCAATTATTTCGAGGGCTACCAGAGCGCGCAGGGCCACATCAGCGCGATCCTCACCCGCCTGCAGGGCGGCAAGGACGAACTGCTGATGGACAACGCCGCCATCGATGTCGAACGGCAGAACCTCTGGGCGGCCATGGGCAAGCTGGAACAGATGGTCTTCATGTCCAAGGCGCTCGACGAGGCGCTGGAGAAGAAGGCCGAGGATCTCGACCACACCGATCCGGCGAAGGCAAAGGCCGTGCGCGAATCCGCTTTGTTCTACGTGCGTCAGCGCACGCAGGACCTGCTGACGCAGATGGCCGTCTCGGTGCAGGGCTACCTCGCGCTCGATCTCGTCAAGAAGAACAATGTCGAACTGATCAAGGGCGTGGACCGCGCTTCCACAACCACTGTCGGCGCGCTGCGCACGGCGGTCACGGTGGCACAGGCGATGGCCAACCAGCGGCTGGTGCTCGACCAGATCACCGCGCTCAACACCACGACCGCGAACATCATCGACAGCACAGGCCAGATGCTGAAGGACAACACCGCGCGCATCCACGAGCAGGCCGCCAGCGCGACGATCCCGCTGGAGACGCTGAGCCGCGCGTTCCAGAACATCTATGACACGATGGATTCGATCGACACCTTCAAGCTCAAGGCGCTCGATTCCATGAAGCAGACCGTCACCTCGCTCGAAGGCGAGATCGGCAAGTCCAAGGCCTATATCGCCCGCGCGCAGGGCCAGTCGGAAGGCATCGCTGCCGGTGATGACACCGCCGCCCGGAACCTGTTGGAGTCGCTGGACCAGTAACCGATGGCAACGACCCGCACGATCCTCAAATCCTCCCTGTTCCGCTTGCGGAATGGGGAGGTGGCAGCGACGCAGTCGCTGACGGAGGGAGGCTTACCCCTCCACCACCCGCTACACGGGCGGTCCCCCTCCCCATCGCTGCGCGACAGGGAGGATTTCCCGGTGGAGGCTGTATAGCAATGGCACACCCGCCCGCCCGCATATCCCAGGAAATCGTCCGTGCCGCCCGCCGGCAGCGCGCCGCGCGTCTGTACGAGGCGCGCAAGGAGCGCTGGCGTTTCCGCCTGCGCCGCCTGCGCCGCGCTTTCCTGGCACTTACCGGAATCTGGATCGCGACGCTGGTGACCGCGCTGGCGCTGGGCGGCCTGCCGTTCATGGCGACGGTTCTGTCGATCCTGCTGGGCATTGCCGTCTTCACGCTGTTGGCCGTCTATCCCGCCACGCCGCGTACCAATGCCGGTGACCTTGAAAGTGCAAGTCTGACCGAACTGGCCGGTTCGGCTGAACTGTGGCTGGAAGGAAAGCGCCGCGCGCTGCCCAATGCCGCGATCGATGCCATCGACATGATCGGTGTGCGCCTCGAACAGATCGCGCCGCAGCTTGCCATGCTGGAAGAAACCGGCCCCGCCGCGCGCGAGGTGCGCAAGCTGCTGTCCGAGCATCTGCCCGGACTGGTGGACAGCTACACCCGCATTCCGCCCGCGCTGCGCAGCAAGCCGGGTACGGGTGGCACCACGCCGTCCGAGCAACTGGTCGATGGCCTTTGCGTCATTTCCGAAGAGATCGAGGCTATGAGCGTCGACCTCTCGCGCAACGATATCGACGGTCTCGCGACGCGTAACCGCTTCCTTGAAACGAAGTACGTCGACGCGCGGGAGCGTGGCTGATGTTCGACCTGGCGCTGCAGCCGGAAGGGCTGCCGTTCTCGGTCGCACTGGCCGTCGTTGCGCTGCTGGCGCTGCTGCAGGTAATCGGCCTCGGCGACATGCTGGGAGCGGATACCGACGTCGACGTGGATGTGGACGTCGATGGCGACATGGGCGTCGATGCCGGACTGCTCTCGCTGCTGGGCATCGGCCGCGTGCCGTTCATGATGTGGCTGATGATCCTGCTCTCGCTTTTCGGCGTGATCGGGCTGGCCGGGCAACACTTTCTGGAAGCGCTCACTGGCGCGGCGTGGTCGCCATGGTTGGTGAGCGCGGGCTCCGCGTTCGTGTCGCTCCCCGCCACCGGCGCCATTTCCCGCCCGCTGGGACGTATGCTGCCCAAGGACGAGACCACCGCCATCAACGTCTCGGCGCTAGTCGGTCGCGAGGCGGAAGTGGTCATCGGCACGGCCTCTGCGGGCAATCCGGCGCGGGCGAAGGTGACCGACCATTTCGGCCAGACGCACTACGTGATGCTCGAGCCCGACAACGCGGACCAGCGTTTCGTGCAGAGCGAGAAAGTGCTGATCGTGCGGCGCGAGGGCGAGCTGTTCAAGGCCATCGCGCGCGGCGATCACTACCTGCCGCGGCTGGATTGAGCGATCCCAGGAATAAGGCGTGAACCGCCACGTTAGTCTCAATTGATACGGGCATTAAATAATTGCCATCGCAAGGGCGCTGTGACCGCAAAAGTTGATTGCCGCAAGTGACTGTATATGTTGCTCTGGCAATAATGGGGCGGCACATGGCACGAAAACCGAGTAACGCAGCCGAAATTAAGTCTGAAGTAGGTGATGGGAAGGGCACTTCCAAGACCGAAACGGCATTGAAGAAAAGGCGTTCGCAACGGTCTTTTCCAGCTTCTACCTTTGAAGAACCACTTGAGTTTGCTTCGGCAATTTTTCGAATCGGTAGCGGTCAGGCTGTAAAGCGGTTGACGCTTTTTGATCAACTCGGCAAATCGCCGGAGAGCGGCGGCTCTCGCCAATTGATCATTAGAGCGGTTTTCGATCATTCTGGTTCGTACCCGCATGATTTGAAGTAGTTGGCGCATTCGTGGG
>NZ_BMLK01000015.1 GCF_014645195.1 Novosphingobium indicum
CGTATGCGCTGAAAGGTGCACGTACGGTTCGGGGAGGGGAAGCGCTCATGCGCTTCCTACTCCACTTCCGATGTGCCGGGGTTTCCTGTATCTGGTGGCTATCATGGACTGGGCCACCCGCAAGGTGTTGGCCTGGCGCCTGTCAAACACCATGGACGCCGGCTTCTGCGTTGCGGCACTGGAGGAGGCGCTGGCCCGCTATGGCAAGCCCGAGATCTTCAACACCGACCAAGGCAGTCAGTTCACGTCGCAGGCCTTCACCACGGTGCTGCGCGAGGCCGAGGTCCGCATCAGCATGGACGGCCGGGGCCGGTGGATGGACAATGTCTTCATCGAGCGGCTCTGGCGCAGCCTGAAGTACGAATGCGTCTATCTCCACGGCTTCGAGACCGGTTCAGAGTTGCGGGCTGGCCTTGCCCGGTGGATCACCTATTACAACACCCAACGCCCGCACTCGGGGCTAGCCGGGCGAACCCCGCTCGAGGCCTATCGGCAGATCGGGCAATCAGATCATGGGGGGCATGCCCACCATGATCTGATGATCAAACAGGCGGCATAACGACAACCGGGACTAGCGTAACTCAGCCGCCAAACTGTCCAAGAAGGCGGGACCACCTCACTCGTCGAAGGCAATGAGGCGCCGGTTCGAGATGGCAACGCGGTGCGTGTAGCGCGAGAGTTAGGCCAGTACGGCCTGTGGTCCGGCAAAGGGCGGCTTGGCATAGACCATCCAGCGCTTCCTCCGGATTGGCGACAGATACCGCAGGAAGGCCTTGCGTGTCGTGAGGTCAGCCATGGTGCCGAAGAAGCCCAGCTTGCCGGCGTCGAACAGCGCCAGCAGGCGGATGAGGAACAGTCGGCGGAACAAGGCGCCCAGCACACGCACCGGCAGCAGGAACGCGGGGCGCGATGAGATCCATCGCGTGCCGTCGAGCGCGATGCCACCACCAGGCACGATCATGTGCACATGCGGATGGTGGGTCAGCGCTGATCCCCATGTGTGCAGCACGGCGGTGATGCCGACGCGCGCGCCAAGGTGCTTGGGATCGGCAGCGATGGTCAGCATCGTGTCTGCGGCGGCGCGGAACAGCAGGTCATAGACCACCGCCTTGTTCTGCCATGCAATATCCGCGATCTCGGCAGGCACGGTGAACACGACGTGGAAGTAGCCCACCGGCAGCAGGTCGGCCTCGCGCGCGGCCAGCCACGTGCGCGCCGCAGCGCCCTGGCATTTAGGGCAATGCCGTGTAAGCGATCCGCCAGTGCCCGCAGTCGTCGCAGGCCTCGACGTGACCGCCCAGCGCGGCGGTGCGGCAATTCTCGATGGCCGTCATGACCTTGAGCTGGCCGAGGTTGAGATGCCCGGCATGGGCCGCGCGATAGGCGGGCCCGGCGCTACGAAAGATATCGGCGACCTCGAGCGAGGCGCGCAACGGCTCAGCCGGGCGGCGCTACCTGCGCCTCGAGCAGCGTCGTCAACTTGTCCAGCGGACTGATGACCGCACGCACGGTTCGAGTTGCGACCGTAGTGTAGAAGGCGGTGGTCTCAAGGTTCGCATGCCCCAGCAGCGCCTGGATGATCCGAATATCGACGCCGTCTTCCAACAGATGCGTGGCGAAGCTGTGCCGCAGGGTGTGAGGGCCGACCCGCTTCTTGATACCTGCGGCCTCTGCAGCATCGACAACAATGCGATGGAGCTGTCGGGTACTCAGCGGCTTGAGATAGTGCATTCCCGGGAACAGCCAGCCATCGGCGTGCATGACGCCTTGCTTGCGGCCCACCGTCCACCACTCACGCAAAAGAGCAAGAAGGTCAGCGGGCAGGAGCGCATTGCGATAGCGCCCGCCTTTACCGCGCTCCACTCGCAGGAGCATGCGCTTGCTGTCTACATCGCGGACCTTCAGCATCGTCACTTCGGCGGCGCGCAAACCAGCGCCATACGCAACGGACAGTGCAGCCTTGTGCTTCAGGCAGTTGGTCGCGCCGAGGAGAAGCACGACCTCTTCGCGGCTGAGGACAATGGGCAAGGAGCGCGGATTCTTGACCGTGTAGAGCTTGCGGGACAGATCCGGGCGATCAATGGTGTGAGTGAAAAAGAAACGCAGCGCAGAAACGATGCTGTTCATGGTCGGGATCCCTATACCCGCTTCGCGCTGTTCGACCTGGAATTGCCGGAGCTCTTCAACAGTCGCAGTATCGGGAGGGCGCCCAAGATATGTAGCGAACCTCGCGACATGCCGCACGTAGTCGAACTGGGTCTTCCGCGTAAACCGGCGCATATTCATGTCTTCGATCATGCGCTGACGCAGCGAAGTGACGGGGGCATCAGATAGAACATTGGTCATGATACGACTCCTTGGTTGAAAGGAGCCGCAATCGTCTGCCTACCTGGCCCAGACCTCAACTTAGACCCAGACCGCCGATCACTGACCAGGCCTCAAAACAAACGCCACTCCCGCGCCAGCGGGTTCGTACTTGTCCCAAGTCAGGTCGCTCGCTACCGCACGTCAGCTTGATGAATGAAGGGCAGGTTTCAGGGAGCCATCTTGAACGGTGGAACGTCCGCAAAGTTAGCGTTTCCTGCGGTGCCTTTAAATCAGTTCATCGAGAGTAATGCCCAAGGCTTCGGCCAGCTTCTTGACGGTCTCGATTGAACCGCTCTTCCGTCCGGATTCGATATCCGCGATCTGCACGCGGTTGACGCTCGAAGCTTCGGCGAGGGCGGTCTGGGTGAGGCCACGAAACTCGCGCCAGGCGCGCAGAGGACTTTCGCCGGAGAGCATGCGCTTCACGAACTCGGTAGGGAGCATTTCCTCATCGCCGTTTGCCAACTGCGCCAGAGCACGGTCATAGGCTTGCAGATCGGCCAGCTGTTCGGCGGCGGCCTGCAAGCTACGGTATTCCTCAAGCGGGATCGAAATCATTTCACCCATATCTGCCTCCATCAACCGTAGATGCTGCCACGTGGTCCTATATCGAGAACCGTCAGAACAACGCCTTCATCATTCATGATCACGCGCCGATCACCCACTCTTAAACGGATACCTTCCCGCCCCTTAAGAGCCGTGACATTGTTGGCCTGCGAGGTTGGGTCGGCGGCATATTGCTCGATCTTCCTTATGATCCGTTCGGCTATGTCCACGGGCATCTTGCGAAGGGCCTTCAACGCAGCCCGCGTGTAGGTGACTGGTTTCATTTCCTGCAGTGTAGCTCATGGCTTATATGTAGTCAATGGCTACAGTTTATGGGAATGGCGGGTGGCCGCCGCCGTGTGGATCACACCATGCCCTCATGTTATGAAGTCTCCGAGCAGATTTCGATTTTGCGAGGATTTGGAGCAAATGCTCGGCGAAGTTTATGCCATCGATGCCCAGCAGGAAGCTGCCGCGTTCTTTCGTACGAGCCTGAACCTTTTCGAGAAATGGGGCGTGACGGAGGAGCAGGCGGCCATGCTGCTGGATTTGCCGTTGCGGACCTATCGGCAATGGAAGGAGAAGAGCTTAGCGAAGTGCTCTTCAGAGTGCCATGCTCGATTGTCGAATTTGATGGGCATCCAGGAGGCGCTCATGACAATCTTCCGGAAGCCGGAGCGAGCCTATTCGTGGATACGAATGGACAATGCCGCTTTTGATGGCGTGAGCGCACTTCATCTCATGCTGAACGGCGAGCTGGCGGACATCATACGTGTCCGGCGCTACCTGGAAGCCGAATGCGCTGGTGGGTGATTGTCGAGGCGGAAGGTGCGGTGACTGGCGCTGAAGACTCGGCAAATCGCCGCATAAAATATGCGCTTCGCCGCATCGAAATTCTGGGGGTATCAGTGGGGGTATTTGGGGCGCGACCCTCACGGAAAGCATTATATATCAGTATGATAAATGTCTAAAAAATACTCCTCCTCCGCTACCATCCGCACGCTTCCACAAAAGTCCACATACCACCGCGTTCGATAGACATCGGCCAAACGAGCGCCGCTTTAGGATATGCGGAAATCTTGCCTGCTACCTAGAAAGCTACCTAGCCCTGGAAGCGAACGAAAAGCCCACTTCTGGAAGTAACTTAAAAGCTTGATATATAGTGAAAAAATGGTGGACGCACTAGGGCTCGAACCTAGGACCCGCTGATTAAGAGTCAGCTGCTCTACCAACTGAGCTATGCGTCCCCACGGATACCGCAGGAGGAAAGGCTTGGTGGACGCACTAGGGCTCGAACCTAGGACCCGCTGATTAAGAGTCAGCTGCTCTACCAACTGAGCTATGCGTCCACGCTGCCTTGCCGGAGGGCCTTGCAGCCCCGCGCCGATTCGGCGGCGGAGGGGCTCCTATAACGTATGTTTCGCCCATGAAAAGGGGGAAACTTTCAGGAAAGTCAGGAGAATGTGCTGGGCCTCTGATTCCAGCGGTTTACGGCCATGATCGTGCCCAGGCAGATCATGTTTGTCAGCATCGAGGTGCCGCCGTGGCTCATGAAGGGCAGGGGGATGCCCACCACCGGCGCAAGGCCCATGACCATCATCAGGTTGATGGCAACGTAGAAGAAAATGGTCGCGGTCATGCCGGCTGCCAGCAGGCTCGAGAAGCGGTCAGGGGCGTTGCGGGCGACCCGCAGGCCCCAGGCCATCAGCACACCGAACACGAAGATGACGAAGAGACCGCCGATGAATCCCCATTCCTCTGCCATCGTGGCAAACACGAAGTCGGTGTGGGCTTCGGGCAGGTATTGCAGGTGGCTCTGTGTGCCGTTGCCGAAGCCCTTGCCGAAGATACCCCCCGACCCGATCGCGATCTTGGACTGGGTGATGTGATATCCGGTGCCGAGCGGGTCGCTTTCGGGATCGAGAAAAGTCAGCACGCGCTTGCGCTGGTAGTCGTGCAGCAGTGTGAAGAAGGCAACCGGCGTGCCGACCACCGCGACACCGCCTGCCCCCAGGAACCAGGAAAGCGGCAGGCCGGCGAGAAACATGGTGACGGCGCCGCCGAAACAGATCGCCAGTGCCGTGCCGAGATCGGGTTGCAGGATGACCAGCGCTGCGGGAATCCCGATGAGGACCGCAGCCGGCACGAGCCCGCGCATGCTTGCCGTCATCGGCGGGGGCAGCGTCTCGTAGAACTTGGCCAGGACCAGCACGATGGCCGGCTTCATCAGCTCCGATGGCTGCAGCGTCATGAAGCCGAGGTTGAGCCATCGCTGACTGCCGCCGCCGACGGCGCCGATAGCTTCCACAAGCACCAGCAGCACCACGATGCCGCCATAGATCGGATAAGCCGCCATCCGAAACAGATTGCGGCTCATCAGCGAAATGACGATCGCCATGACCAGGAAGACGAGAAAGCGGATCACATGGCTCAGCGCATAGGGCTGAAGATGACCGCCCGCTGCGGAATAGAGGACGGCGCCGCCCAGCGCGACGAGCCCGAACAGCGGAATCAGCATCTGCCACGGTTGGCGGGCGACGGGCTCGGGGACAATCGAACGGCTCATTGTGGATTGGCCCCGGAACCATCACTCTCGGTCGCGGGAGGCGGCGTAGCCTCTCCGGCGGGGGCTTCGGTGCCCGTAGCGACCGGTTCGGGTGCGGGCGTCTGCGCCTCGTTGACGATGGGTTGGACGCTCTGCTGAGTGTTCTCCGCCTGTCGCACGTCCTCTGCAGAGACGGCAGGCACGTTCACGCCATATTGCGCGGCATAGGCACGATAGCGGGCATCGAGCCGCTCACTGGGAGTGCCGCCCCACTGCTTTTCGAACTCCAGCAGCTTGTCCATGGCTTTCTCTTTGTCCCAGAGATAGGTCATGACATCACGGGCAACCGGATAGGCCGCGCCCGAACCGCCCCCGTGCTCGATCACGACCGCGCAGGCATAGCGCGGCTTGTCGAACGGGGCGAAGCAGATGAAGTGGCCGTGATCCCTGTACTTCCAGAGCCCACCCTTGCCGCTGCTGACACTCAGGCTGACAACCTGTGCCGTACCGGTCTTGCCAGCTAGATTGACGCCCTCGATGGGCAGCGCAGCGCGGTGCGCGGTACCCGGACCGTTCACCACGTCCGACATGGCCTGATGCACGTAGTCCAGGTGTTCCTGCGTGACTCCCAACGAGGGTGCTCCTCCGCGCTTGTCCGAATAGAGCAGACTGGGCATCAGTTCCTGCCCGCTGGCAATGCGCGAGGCCATCACCGCCTGCTGCAGCGGATTAACCAGGAAGTAGCCCTGGCCGATGGTTGCGTTCACGGTGTCGTAGGTTTGCCATTCGCGGCCGTACTTCTTCAGCTTCCACGCGGGATCGGGGACGGTTCCGTAGGACTGCCCGACAACCGGCAGGTCGAATTCCTGCCCCAGTCCCAGGCGCCGGGCCATCGCTGCAATCGGGTCCATGCCGATCTTCTGGGCGAAGTAGTAGAAGTAGACGTCGCAGCTCTGGTAGATGCCCTTCGCCATGTTGACCCGGCCGTGTCCGCGCCGGTTCCAGCAGTGGAACACGCGATTGCCCACGCGCAGGCCGCCGTTGCAGACGACCGATTCCTCGGGATCGAGCCCGGCCTTCAGGAAGGATAGCGCCACCATCGGTTTGACGGTCGACCCCGGCGGATAGAGCCCGCGCAGGACCTTGTTGCGCAAGGGCACATGGTCGTCGTCCGACAGCATCTTCCATTCGAGACGGCCGATGCCGTCGGAAAAGCTGTTGGGATCGAAGCTGGGCATCGAGGCCATCGTCAGGACGTCGCCGGTATGGCAGTCCATGACCACGACCGCGCCGGATTCCGGACCGATCCGCCGCGCTGCATATTCCTGCAAGCCGGCATCGATGGTGAGCTTGATGGTCTGGCCCTGCACGTCCTCACGCGTTTCGAGATCGCGCACGATGCGGCCCGAGGCGGTCACTTCCACGCGGCGCGCGCCGGGCTTCCCGCGCAACTGCTGCTCGAAGACCTTTTCGATCCCGTCTTTGCCGACCTTGTAGCCGGGTGTGATGAGCAGGGGATCGCGGTCCTTTTCGTAGTCCTCTGCCGAGGCGGTGCCGACATAGCCGAGCAGATGTCCTACGCAGGGGCCCGCCGGGTAATGGCGCGAGAAGCCGCGCTGTGTGACCACGCCGGGCAGGTCTGGAAGGCGAACGCTGACTGCGGCGAAGCGCTCCCAGTCGAGGCCCGAGGAAACTTCCACCGGGGCGAACCCGCGGGCCTTGTCCAGTTTGTCGTGCAGGTCCTGCATCTGGATCGGCGTCAGCGACAGCAGCCGGCCAAGCCGGTTGATGGTTCGCTCGGGATCGCTCATCCGGTCCGGAATGATGTCTACGCGAAAGTCCGCGCGGTTCGACGCCAGCGGGGTGCCGTAACGGTCGAGGATCCAGCCGCGGCGCGGCGGGATCAGCGAGAGATTGACGCGATTGCTCTCGGCCTCGAGCTTGTACTTCTCGTTCTCGAAGACAGCGAGATAGCCCATGCGCGATGCCAGCAGGACGCCGATCCCGCCCTGAACCGTGCCGATAACCATACTGCGCCTGTCGAAACTATTGCGCAGCGTTCCTGAAGTCGTGTGGCGTTCGGGAAAGAACCGCCGGAAATTGATCTTCATCGCAAGACCGTGATCGGCGTAAGCCGCAAGCGATCCATGACTGCAACGAAGCGCCCGACAAGCGGATAGGAGAGAACGGAAATCACGATCTGCGGCAATATGATTCTTACAGGGGCACCGGCGCCGGCCAGGTTGTTAAGACCCAGACACAAAACGATATAGGATACGATCAGGCCAATCGCCAGAAGCCACTCGGTGAGAAAATTTCGCCACGGCACGCGTGCTTCGACGAATTCAAGTGCAATCGCCGCTAGCGACCACAACAACACGGCAGCACCGAACGGTTGACCCGAGAAAAGATCGTCGAACAGGCCCAGCGGCAGCGCCGACCAGATAGGCAGGAGGCCGGGCCGCAATTGCCGCCATGCAATGAAAAGCAGAAAGCCCAGCGGCGGCATGACCGGGGCTGACGCGATGAGCAGCCAGCCGGGGATCATCGAGCCCAGCAGGATCGTCAGCCAGGGCAGGGTATGGGCAAGAACCGGGGAGGGAGCGCGGTTAATCCGCCGTCTGGATGGAGGAGGCCCGCCGGAGGTAAGCCGTGGCATGCTCAGTCGCTCTCCGCATCCGGATTGAGGGGCGGGGGCGGCTCGTTCGGGCCCCAAACCTCTTCAACCATAACGAAGTCGGTATCCGAAGGGTTGCTCAGCACACGGGCAATGGCGCCGTCGCGCAGGATCTCGGTCACGATCGCCATTGGCGTGCCGGGACGGTAGAGACCGCCCGAGCCGGAGGAGACCATGACATCGCCCTTCTTGAGCGGATTGATGCCAAGGTTGATCAGGCGCACCCGGATCGTCCCGTCTCCATGACCCTGCGCGAACGCGGGCACACCGTCGCTGGCGCGACGAACAGGAACAAGGCTTTCGGTGTCGGTGATCAGCAACACGCGCGCACTCGTCGCGCCCACTTCGAGCACGCGGCCAACCAGTCCGGTTGCCGACCGTACCGGCATGCCCTTGGTGACACCGTCCTTGCGGCCAACATCGATGATGGCGAAGCGACGAACGCTCGCACTTGTGGAGCGGGTGAGACGCGCGGAGGCAACAACGTCTGGTTCGACGTCCTTGAGCGCGAGCAAGCGCTTCAGGCGACGGTTCTCGGCTTCGGTCGCCTGGGCCTCGACAAGGCGTACCTTGGCTTCTGCCAGCTCGCGTTCCAGCCGCGCATGTTCGCGCCCCGAAGTGAGATACCCGGCAATGCTCGCAAAGAAGTTCTTGCTGTAGCTACGGCCCGCTGCTGTCGCTTGCCCCATGGGCTCGGTCGCGTCCGTTGCAGCGGTGCGCACACCGGCAAAGGCTTCGGGTTTGACGATGGACACCGTAACCAGGCCGATGCCCACGACAAGACCCACCACGCCAGCAGTGTAACTCAGGAACGTCGCATTTTGCGCCCGGCGCGAAAATCCGAAGCGCCTATTGGCAGGCGGGGCCATGCGCCATGCACTCCTGTATTCCTGGCGGCGGTCCCCTTGAGAGGCTGGCGCCGCCTCTTTGGCGACCTAAGTCAGGCGGACATCAGGACGCCGCGGTAGATCGGGTCCTCCATCGCGCGGCCGGTACCCAGCGCGACGCAGGACAGCGGATCTTCCGCAACGCTTACGGGGAGGCCGGTTTCCTCGCGCAGATACTCGTCGAGGCCCTGGATCAGAGCGCCGCCGCCGGTCAGCACTATACCCTGATCGACAATGTCGGCGGCCAGTTCCGGCGCGGTGTTCTCAAGCGCGATGCGCACGCCCTCGATGATCGCACCGATCGGCTCGGCAAGGGCTTCGGCGACGTTCGCCTGATTGATGGTGATTTCCTTGGGCACGCCGTTGACGAGGTCGCGGCCCTTGATGTGGATCGTCTCGCCGATGCCGTCTTCGGGGACCACGGCAATGCCGTAGTCCTTCTTGATCCGCTCGGCCGTCGCATCTCCAATGAGGAGGTTGTGGTGGCGGCGGACGTAGGAGACGATTGCTTCGTCCATCTTGTCACCGCCCACGCGCACCGAGGTGGTGTAGGCCAGGCCGCGCAGCGAAAGCACAGCAACCTCGGTAGTGCCGCCGCCGATGTCGACGACCATGGAGCCGACGGGTTCGGTCACCGGCATGTCGGCACCGATCGCGGCAGCCATCGGTTCCAGAATCAGGTAAACTTGGCTTGCACCGGCGTTGCTGGCGGCGTCGCGAATGGCTCGGCGTTCGACCGAGGTGGAGCCCGAAGGCACGCAGATCACGATTTCCGGATAGCGGAAGAGGTTCTTTTTGCCGTGCACCTTGCGGATGAAGTGCTTGATCATTTCTTCCGCGATTTCGATGTCGGCGATCACGCCATCGCGCAGCGGGCGAATGGCCTCGATATTGTCGGGCGTCTTGCCCATCATCATCTTGGCATCATCACCAACGGCCTTGACCTTCTTGATGCCGTTGAGCGTTTCGATGGCAACAACCGACGGTTCGTTGAGCACGATTCCCCGGTCCTGGACGTAGACGAGCGTATTGGCGGTCCCAAGGTCGATCGCCATGTTCTGGGAGCCGAGTTTGAAGAATCGCGAGAAGGGGCCGGCCATCTAAAATCCGTTTTTTAACCAGTCTCTTGCCCGAAATAATTCGGAACAGTCGAAAGGCAGGTTGGCATGGAAGGGGCCCCCTTAGCCCATCGATTCGGGAAACGCCAAAATTTTGTGTCGATTTCTGGTGGGTTTCTCTCGGCATCCGTCTCGAATTGAAGCCGTTTCATCGCTAGGTCTTGGTCATGCCCACAATTCGCCGCCTCCCTGAACATCTCGTCAACCGCATTGCTGCCGGTGAAGTGGTCGAGCGTCCGGCTTCCGCGCTCAAGGAACTCGTTGAAAACGCCATCGATGCCGGTGCGAATCAGATCACGATTCGGATCGCGTCGGGCGGGCTCGACATGATCGAGGTCACCGACGATGGGTGCGGGATGTCGCCAGACGAGATCGCGCTAGCGCTCGAACGTCACGCGACATCGAAGCTGCCCGACGAGCATATCGAGCAGGTCGCCACGCTGGGTTTCCGCGGCGAGGCTTTGCCATCGATCGGGTCGGTGGCGCGGCTGACGATCGAGAGCCGGCCGCACGACGCCGGCGAGGGCTGGAAGCGCGCCGTCGATCATGGCGAGACCGTGGCGGATGGCCCCGCTGCGCTGCCACCGGGGACGCGAATTCGGGTAGAGCAGCTCTTTGGCAAGGTTCCCGCCCGGCGCAAGTTCTTGCGCACGCCGCGCTCCGAATATGCCGCCTGCCAGGATGTCGTGCGCCGTCTCGCGATGGCCCGTCCGGACGTCGGGTTCGTGCTGGAGCATGACGGTCGCCGCGTCATTGCCGTGCAGCCGCGTGAGGAACTCGCGGCCCGTGTAGCCCGCCTTGTCGCGCGTGAACTGGCGGAGGACGGCGTGGTGATCGAGGCCGAGCGGGGCACGTCGCGGCTTACCGGCGTAGCAGGTCTGCCGACGTTCAACCGCGGTGTCGCCGATCACCAGTACCTGTTCGTCAACGGTCGTCCGGTGAAGGACCGGCTGCTCGTTGGTGCGGTGCGCGGCGCATACGCTGACATGCTCGCGCGGGACCGCCATGCGGTGCTGGCGCTGTTCCTCGAAATTCCGCCCGAGGAAGTCGACGTGAATGTCCATCCGGCCAAGACCGAGGTGCGTTTTCGCGATCCGGCCTTCATCCGCGGGTTTCTGGTGGGCGCTCTGCGGCATGCGCTCGAAGGCGCAGGACAGAAGAGTGCGCAGCCACCGTCCGCCAGTGCCATGGGCAATTGGCAGGTGGAACCTGTCGCTACTCCATCGCCCGCTGCACCCGCGCTGGGCTCACTCTTTGCGCGCGAATATTCCGCGCCCCGCACGCATGTGGGGGGCGCGCGGGTATCGGAGGCCGGCACGGCCTGGCGCTCGTATGAGGCCGAAATCATGGCCGAGCCGTCCGCCCGCGCAGAGGCGGTGGCGGAAGAGGCCGAGGAGGCGCTGCAATATCCGCTGGGGGTCGCCCGCGGACAGGTGGCGGGAACCTATATAGTTGCCGAAGCGCAGGACGGGCTTGTCATCGTCGATCAGCACGCCGCGCACGAACGTCTCGTGCTCGAACGGCTGAGAGCGGCAGGCGCCGAAGACGCCATGTCCCGCTCGCAGGCGCTGCTGTTGCCGGAAGTCGTGGAATTGGAGGAAACCGCCTGCGACGCGCTGGAAGACAAGATCGCCGATCTTGTTCGCTTCGGTCTTGCCATCGAGCGTTTCGGACCGGGGGCGATGCTGGTGCGCGCCGTTCCCTCGGCGCTCGGCAAGAGCGACGTTCAAGCTCTTGTGCGCGATGTCGCCGACGATCTGGCGAAGAACGGCGATGCCCTGCTGCTGGGCGAAAAGCTCGATCTCGTGCTGGCCACAATGGCCTGTCACGGCTCCGTGCGGGCAGGGCGTTCTTTGAACGTTGCCGAGATGAATGCCCTCCTGCGTGAAATGGAGCGCACCCCGCGTTCGGGGCAATGCAACCATGGCCGCCCTACGTGGGTAAAACTGGCCCACGGTGATATCGAGAAACTGTTCGGGCGCAAGTAGGGTAAGCTGACGGTGTCTTCTAAGGGAAAAGTGGGGCTGGCGCTAGTCTTGGCAGTCTTAGTGACTGCAGGTTTGGCGGAAATGGTGAACTTGACCCATGACACGTGTGCCACCCGTCCTGACGGTAGTTTTCGTTGGACAAGGCCGCTCGAATGGTATTCGCACGCGGATTGTGATGTCTGGGAGGGCATTGAGCCAAAGAAGCCGATCCATTCGTTTGAGATAGATTATCGCAGCAGCAGGGTCCGGTTGCATCCCGATGGGCGCGCCTCCATCATTCTGAAGAAGGTCCGGAACGATGATTTCGGCATTTTCGGAAGTGGATCTGGGATGCTGAGGGTGAAATCTGAAGAGGCGCTTCGGCGCGAGGATTACGTCGTCGTTTCAGGGATCGTCTCACCCGAGACGACCGCTCAAGTCACTGACTTGATTTCGCCAATGCGTGATTTTGCTGGCTGGACGTTCAGTGGAGAGAATCTGCAGGAATTCCTGTTCCCCGGTCTGACAGGTGAGGCGAAGACTCAGCTTGGGGATTACTTCCGCCTCGACGATGGTCGCACTCGGGTCGCGGTTTGCGCCGAACGGATTTTCGATTCAGGGCGAGGCTGGAGCATCCTTCACTGGAACGACGCCGATCAAAATTTTGGCGGTGTTTCGTCATTTGCCGACATAGGCTGTAACAGCCCGGCGGCTTCTGCCGGGGAGAGGCGGGCGAACAAAGCGGCAGAAATCCTCATCGAGGCGCTGGGTGCAAAAGATTTGGTCGACCGCAATTATGCGCGCGTTGCCCACCCGGCGTGGCCGTGAACGGAACCTAGCGGACACACATTGGTTTTGATGGCCATGGGCAGGCGAAGCCGATGTTTTCAGATTGTCTTTTGTGACTCCACCTTGGTTAAACTAGCCCATCAGGATATAGAAAAGTTGTTTGGGCGAAAGTGATGCATTGGAAATTGCGAAGTCTGGTCGTTCCCGTCGCGGTGATGGGAGCGATGATCGGTGGCTGCGACACCAAGGAGGTCGAGCAGCAGGCCAGCGATACTGCGCGTGACGTCGCGATGGTGGAACGCATGAGCGAGCCGCCGTTGCAGCCTGTCGTTCCCAGCCCGATTTCGGATGAGGACATGCAGCGTTACGGGCTGGACCGGGCTTCCTGCGCATTTCGCAAGGAAGGTGTCGAGCAGCCGTTGTTCCTTGCCGGGAGCCGGGAGGGTTTCACTCGCATTGATAACGAGATTCAGCGCTATGCGGCTAAACGCGCAACAGCGGATTTGCCCGGCGATGCGCGCACGAGCTATGTCGGTCTGGCCGGGTGGGTCGATCTCGTGAGGCTTCCCGACGAGGGTACCGGAGCAGGGCAAAACCATTGGCCCGCCCGCCTGATCCTTCACGACGCGCGTGAGCGCGTGGCCTTTACTGCTGATGGTTGGGTGACCTGCAAGGGCTGAGCGCGGCGGCTAGATCGGCCTGATCAACATCCAGAGCGCCATGCCCATCATGAAGAGGTTCTCGGTCAGCGAAACGAACCCGAGCGGCACATCGCCCGCGCCGCCTACGCAGGCGCATTTCAATTCGCGCTTCTGAACATAGACCGCGTAATAGACCGACACGGCGCCGATGCTGCCGATGGACAGGGCTATGGGTATTGCAAGCCAGGGCAGGATATGCGCTGTCATCAGCGCGCCCGCCGACCACTCGAGAAACGGATAGGCGTAGGCATAGGGGACCCATCTGCGCGCCAGCAAGTCGTAGCCCAGGAACATGCTCGAGAACTTCGCGATGTCCTGAAGCTTGAGCATGGCGAGCAACATCATGGCGATCGACACGAACCATTCTGCCGAAAATACGGTCAAGGGGGTGCCGAATGATGCGGTGCTGGCTGCCAAGGCGGCGACGGCAGCGGTGATGAAGACGCAAAGCACCGGAACATAGCGCCCAATTGCGTTGTGGCTCGCTTCAAGACCGAAGAAGTTTCTGAGGTCTTCGTAGCCGCCGATGCGCTGCCCCGCGATGAAGGTCTGAGGCGTTGTGTCGACACCGTGTTCCCGTTTGAACGCGTCTGTTTTCTCACGAGACGTCAGCCAGTGATCTTCGATCCGGTATCCCTTGGTTTTCAGAAGGTGCTTGGACTTCAGGCCGAAGGGGCAGACGTGCTTGTCCATCACCATGCGGTAGACGACGGCTCGCTTGTTGGGGTCTGACATTGGGCCACGCTATTGGTTCGTATTAAAAATCCTTGATGTTTAGCCAACGCAGCCCAGCTGCATTGGTGCCCGAAACGCGACGAACGGAGCGAAGAAATAAATCTGGCGCCTCAAGAGGCTACGAAAAGGTGCGTTTTGCACGCCCCATGTGGCTGCTGGGGTCGAGGTCCGGAATGACCCGGTACCGGGCGACGATAATGCTGAAGATGCCGAACAGCAGCAGGCCGAGAGCCACCAGTGTATGGACGGCGCCCATGTCGCGCATGTCGGCAATGGCGTTGCCCAGCGAGAGCGCCTCTTCGGTTTCCTCGAACCATGCCGATCGCAGCAGGGACCAGCCGATGAGCAGGAAGACGAGGCCGCGCGCTGCATAGCCGAACCGGCCCAGCCAGCACGTCCACGACGGAGCACGCGACGATACCCGCTTCATGAACTGCAGAGTGAGGGCCTGTTTTGCCTGGTAAATGCCGGCACCGAGAAGTCCGATTCCCACGATGCCGAGCGCGAGCGATCCGAATTCGTAAGAGAGCGCGGTCGATACCATTGCATGGGTCCGGTCTCCCGCATCCTGCTTGCTGCCGATGGCGAATTGCAGGGCGGACCATGCCAGGCCGAAATGGAGCAGGGCGCTGCAGAAATGACCCAGCCGTGCGGCCAGCCCCTTCGCTTCGGTCCCGTGATTTTCAGTATCCAGCAGAGCGCTGGACAGGCGGAACAGCCCGTAGCCGAGCAGCCCGACCGCGGCGAGGAACATGATTGCCGTTCCGCCGGGGATACTGTTCAGATATTCCAGCGCGCCCGACTGCCCTTGCTTGACGGTCTGGCTTTCAGCGGACGAAAGAGCCAGATACCCGAGCAGGGCATAAACGATGCCGCGGGCGACGAAGCCAAGCCTCGCCATCCAAACGACCTTCTCAGACTTGTCGACCATTGGCTGTGCGTTTCCTCTGTTCCCTCACGGGACAGCTAACGCATAACAATGGGCAATGTGCCCGAACGCGGCGGTGCCTCGGACTTAGACGTTGAACTTGAAGTGCATGACGTCACCGTCGCGCACCACGTAGTCCTTGCCTTCCTGACGTAGCTTGCCGCCTTCCTTGGCACCGCTTTCACCGCCCAGCGCCACGAAGTCCTCGTAGGCAATGGTTTCGGCGCGGATGAAGCCGCGCTGCATGTCGGTGTGGATTTCGCCGGCTGCGTCCGGAGCCTTGGCGCCCTTGTGAACGGTCCAGGCGCGCGCTTCCTTGGGACCGACGGTGAAGAAGGTCAGCAGGTCGAGCAATTCGTAACCGGCGCGAATGATCTGGGCGAGGCCCGCCTCGTGCAGGCCCATTTCCTCGAGGAACATCAGGCGTTCGTCCGCTTCCATGCCTCCCAGTTCGGCCTCGATGGCGGCAGATACAATGACGGCGGTGGCATTCTCGGCCGCGGCCTTCTCGAAGACGCGCTTGGAGAATTCGTTGCCTTCTGCGGCGGCTTCCTCTTCCACGTTGCACACGTAGAGCACCGGCTTCGCGGTGAGGAGCTGGGCCTGACGGAAGACGCGGGCTTCTTCCTCGTCCCTGGGCTCGGTCAGGCGGGCTGGCTTGCCCTCTCGCAGCAGTTCGAGCGCCTGTCCCAGCACGGAGGCGGCGATCTTCGATTCCTTGTCGCCGCCGGTGGCCCGCTTCTGAGCGGCGGGCACGCGCTTTTCCAGGCTCTCGAGGTCCGAGAGCAGCAGCTCGGTCTCGACCGTCTCGGCGTCGGCGATGGGATCGACCTTGTTGTCGACGTGCTGGATGTCGTCGTTCTCGAAACAGCGCAGCACGTGGATGATCGCATCGACTTCGCGGATGTTGCCGAGGAACTGGTTGCCCAGGCCTTCACCCTTGGAAGCGCCGCGAACCAGACCGGCAATGTCGACGAAGGACAGCTGGGTCGGAATGATCTTCTGACTGCCGGCGATTTCGGCCAGCTTGTCGAGGCGCGGATCGGGAACGCCGACCTGCCCGACGTTGGGCTCGATCGTGCAGAACGGATAGTTCGCCGCCTGCGCCGCCTGTGTCTCGGTCAGTGCATTGAACAAGGTCGACTTGCCAACATTGGGCAGGCCCACGATCCCGCAACGGAAACCCATGTGATACTCCGGAAATGAAATTTGGCCGCCCATAGCGGCAGTGATCGGACTTGACCAGTTTGCCGAGAAAAACCTGCACGAGTTGACGGAAATTTCAGGCCTTCTGCGTAGGAAGGCGCGCATGAAAAGGATTACCCGACTGGCCGTCCCCCTCGCTGCCCTCGCCGTCCTTGCCGGATGCGGCGACAGTCCCGAAACACTCCTTGCAAAAGCGCAAGAAAGCTATGCTGCGGAGAACTATCAGGCTGCGCGCCTGCAGCTGGCCTCGGCGCTTCGCGAAGAACCGGAGAACCAGAAGGTTCTGGCGTTGATGGCGCGTACGCAGCTACGCCTTGGCGAACCGGACGGCGCCGAAGGCATTCTGACACGCCTCGAGCGCATCGGATACAAGAGCGCCGATCTTTCCTGGATGAAGGCACAGGTCGCTCTTCTGCGAGAGAACCCCGAACAAGCGCTGCAGCTCGTCGGCAACGATACCTCCACCAATGGCTGGCGTGTCCGCGCCGAGGCTCACCTTGCCCTTGGCCACGATACCAAGGCGGTCGACGCCTACAAGAACGGCATGGCCGCAGGCGATGACATTCAACTTGCCGAATCCTATGCGCGCTACCGGCTCGTTTCGGGAGATCCGGATGGTGCCGGATCGATCCTGCAGCGCATGGAAAAGATGGCGCCCGATGCGTACGAGACGAAGGCTCTTGCCGGGGATCTCGCCGCGGCGCGCGGGCAAACCGACAAGGCCATCGCAATCTACAAGAAACTCGTCGCGGACTTTCCCGGTCGGACAGGGCCCTTGCTCGCACTGGCCAACCAGTACGACGCCAAGGGCAAGGTGGACGAGGCCAGCGACCTCGTGAAGGAAGCCGGAAAGCTCGATCCTGACAATGAACAGGTGGAAGCGCTGACGTATCAGCTCCTCGCCGAGAAGGGCGAGTGGGACAAGGTGCGCCTCGGCCTGCAGGGCAAGGAATCGCAGCTCGATCCCGGTTCAGGGCTGCAGATGCGCTACGCCGAAGCGATGCTGCGTCTGGGCCATGCCGAGCAGGCGCGCGTGATGTTCAACCGCGCGGTTCTGGCCTTGCCGGGCAATCCCTACGCAAAGATGATGCTGGGCGAGGCGCAGCTGGCGAGCGGTGATGCCGAAAGCGCATGGGCGACACTCAAGCCGCTGGCGATGAGCACGCTCGCGCCGCCGCCGATTATCGAAAGCGGCGCCAAGGCTGCCAAAGCGGTCGGCGCGCCTGAGGCGGCCAGCCTTGAAGCTCGAATGGAACCGTCGCGCCTCAAGCCGACCATGGCGCTGGTGGAAAAGGGCAATCTGGCCGTCATGCATCAGGACTGGCCGCAGGTGCTGAGGGTGTTCAGCAAGTTGCTTGAGAAGGGTGAGGACCCTGAAGTCCTGAAGCGTCTGGCCCTGGCCACGAGCAATCTCGGACGCCCGCAAGAGGCCATCGGCTATGCCGACCGCGCTCTGGCGAAGTCTCCCACCAATCCCGACTATCTCTATCTGGCCGGCCTCGTGCGTCTCAACGCAGGGCTGGATCTGGTCCGCGCGCGCAACCTGCTGCAATCCGCGGCAAGCGCCGATCCCCGCAACACCGTGATCGCCCGCGATCTCAAGAAAGCGGAAGCCGCCGTCGGCTGAGACCGACGACGGCTTCGAATTCCGGCCCCGACGGGAGCGACGGGCTGGATTTTCTTCCCTCTTGGCCGTTTCCGCGATGGGCGCGTGGAAACGGCCGGGAATTTCTGAAATCAGGCGCGGGTCTTGCGGCGACGGGCGTAAGCCAGGCCGAGCAGGCCCATGCCCATCATGCCGAGCATGCCGGGCTCGGGAACGTCGGTGCCGCCCGAGGTGGAGCCACCCGAAGTAGAGCCACCCGAGGTCGTGGTGCCGCCCGAGGTCGTCGTGCCACCCGAAGTCGTCGTGCCACCCGAAGTCGTCGTGCCACCCGAAGTGGTGGTGCCGCCCGAGGTCGTGCCGCACTGCGCCGAGCCGGTGGAGTCGCCGCAGTTGCAGTAGTGGGTGTGGCCCCACGAGCCGCCCCACCACGTCGCCTGCGCAGGTGCGCTGAACGCCATGACCGAACCGGCAGTAAAGGAAAGTGCGAGAAGCGTCTTGCGGATCATTTGAACTACCCCTTTTCTCAGAATTGCTTGACGCCCTTCTTCGCAAACGGCGTGCCAATTGGAGATTTCCGGGGTTTTCGCTGGTTAACGGGTCTGAGCAGCCCTGCTGGTTGTAAGCTAACTCGACACTAATTCAGCTTTACAGCGCCTAACATGTGTTAACGAATTCGATTGCAATAGTTTGCGGGAATTCAATCCTGCTGTCGCAGGGCAACATCGTTCATGAAACGAGTGTCATCGCCGGCTGCGAGGTAATCGGCTTCGCCGGCAATTGCACCGAGCATGTCGGCAAGCGGATCCATTTCCGTCTTGGCAAAATTGCCCAGCACATAACCCGTTACCCGGTCCTTGTGGCCGGGATGACCGATGCCGAGGCGCACGCGGCGAAAGTCGGGGCCGAGATGCTGCGTGATGGAGCGCAGGCCGTTATGCCCGGCGTGGCCGCCGCCCTGCTTCACCTTGACCTTGAACGGGGCGAGATCGAGTTCGTCGTGGAAGACGGTGAGGGCGGACAGGTCAAGCTTGTAGAAGCGCATGGCCTCGCCCACGGCACGGCCGCTCTCGTTCATGAACGTGGCGGGCTTTAGCAGCAGGATTTTCTCAAGGCCTATGCGGCCTTTCTGCAACCAGCCCTGGAACTTCTTCTGGACCGGACCGAAGCTATGAACTTCGGCAATGGTGTCGACGGCCATGAACCCCACGTTGTGGCGGTGCATCGCATATTGCGGTCCGGGATTTCCGAGGCCGACCCAAAGCTGCATGGCAATTCCGTGTCTGTAGAAAAGAGAAAGGCCCTTTCCGCGCACCGGTATGCCGGGGCGGAAAGGGCCGTTTCAAGTCTGAAAGACTTATTCGGCTCCGGCTTCGCCTTCGGCCTCTTCACCCTCTTCCTTGGTCGTGTCGCCTTCCTGGCTCTTGAGAGCGGAAGGCGCCGCGATCGTCGCGATGGTGAAGTCGCGATCGGTGATCGCCGATTCGGAGCCTTCCGGCAGCGAAACGTGGCTGAAGTGGATCGATTCGCCCACGTCGAAGCCGGTCACGTCGATAACGATCTCGTCGGGGATCTTGTCCGCGTTGCAGACCAGTTCGAGCTCGTGACGAACAATGTTGAGAACGCCGCCGCGCTTGAGGCCCGGGGACAGCTCTTCGTTGATGAACGAAACCGGCACGTTGACGTGTACGGTGGCGTTCTTCGCCAGACGCATGAAGTCGACGTGGAGCGGACGGTCGGAGACCGGGTGGAAGGCAACGTCCTTGGGGAGCGTGCGCACCTTCTTGCCGCCCACTTCAACTTCGACGATCGAGTTGAAGAAGTGACCGGTGCCGAGCTGACGGACCAGCTCCTTTTCCTCGACGTGGATCGCTACGGGGCCTTCCTTGGCACCATAGACAACGGCGGGGACGCGACCTTCACGACGCAGAGCACGGGAGGCTCCCTTGCCTGCCCGTTCGCGCGTCTCGGCCGGCATTACAAGCGAATCGCTCATGAGAACTTGCCTTTCGAAAACTGGATAAATCTCGGCAACCGGCCGTTCATTCGCCCGGTGCCGCCCATCACGCCTCCAGGGATGACCACGATGGGAAGGGCGGCCCCTTACGCGCAAAGCCGCACAAAGACAAGCTTCTGCGTGCTTGCGGGCGGCTAATCCACGCGCGTGACGGAAAAGCCTTGCCGCGCGAGCATTGCGGGCAGGCCATCGGGGCCTGCCATGTGCGCTGCGCCGACCGCGACGAAGGGCTTTCGCCCCGCCCTGACAGCTTCGGCAATCCGGGCCGTCCAGCGGCGGTTGCGAGCCGTGAACAGCACCTCGCGCAGTTCCGGATCGGCCAGCAATCCCTTGCGGGTTTCCGCCTCGATCGCGGCCATGTCGCCGCTGCGCCAGGCGGCGGACAAGTCGCGTTCGGGATCAGCTGCCTCTCGTGCCACGGCGCCCAGCAAGTCGCGCTGTTCGCTCTCGGGCAACGAGTCGAAGAGGCTCAGCTGTTTGGTGGCGCCTTCCAGTTCGATGATGGGTCTCGGCCCGGCCTGCGCCACGACGGCGCGGTCCACGCCGTTTCGCGCATCATCCCTGCCGGCATTGTTGCGCGCCAGCGTCAATGCCGCAGCCCAGGTGTCCATCGCGGTAAAGTCGCCGTCCTTGTAGCCGGTGCTCTTCAGCAGGGCGATGAGGGCAGGGCGGTCCGCCGCGATCACGCGCTGGGAAATCGGTGGTTGGCCTGAATTCTTCGCCAGAAGGGCGAATGTCGCCGAGACTTCGGCTTCATCGGCAAGGTTGCCGACTTCCACGACTACCGCACCGGCATCTTCGAGCGCTGCGCGTACCGGAGGAGTCTCCCAGTCCAGCGGGCGCGGCGAGCTGTGGATCGTCCCGAACAGCCAGCCCACCTGACCCTCGGGACTTTCGACCTTCCACAGCGCCGGATCCGCATGCTGCGGGATCGACGAACATCCGGCCAGCGCCAGAGCCGCAAGCAGAAGGATCACCCAGTGCCGCATCGTTCGGTTACTGCACCCGCGTGGAGGTGATGCCGTACCGTGCCAGCTGGTCCTGCACACTGCCCTTTCCGGCGAGGTGTCCGGCCCCCACGGCCACGAAGACCGTGCCCGGCTTGTCGAGGCGGGCCTTCAGCCACTTGGCCCAGGCCTTGTTGCGGTCGGTCAGCAGGACCTTGCGCAGCTTGGGATCGTCTTCCTCTTCATTGAGAAGCCTGGCGAGGTCCTTGGCCTTGCCGGCCTTCCACGCGTCGACCATGGCATCGATGTCGGACTTCACCGTCGGCAGCGCTTCCACGACCTGATCGAGATAGGCGTGCTGTACCTTTCGCGGCAGGTCGTCGAACAGCGCGATCTGGTATTCGGGGCTCTCCAGCGCCGCATTTTCCATGTGCCGGGCCTTGGCCTTGGCGCTGATCTGGGTGTCGACGCCGCTTTCCAGATTGTAGCCCGAAACCTTGAGCGGGATTAGTGTGAGCATCAGCGCTGCGTACCAGGCATCGTTCTTGTCGAAGAGCTGCGGGGGCAGGCCGATGGAGGCCATGCCGGCTTCATAGTCCGCGCGTTCCTCGTCGGTCAGCGTCTCGCGCAGGGTCTTGCCGTCTGCGCGCAGGCTCTTTTCGGCAATTATGCTCTGCGACTGCTGCGCGGCATCGAGCGGGATTTCGGTCACGAGTTCGCTGGACTCGTCGAAGGCCTTGGACACGGGGCCGGCATACCACGCGATGTCTTCGGGCAGGATGTGGATCGTGCCGAAGAGCCAGATCGTCGTATCCTCGTCGGCGACTTTCCAGAGCGCGGGCTGCGCAGGCGCGGGAGCGGCGGTTTCGGCCGCCGGCGGCGCCACATCCTCGGCAAAAGCGGGAAGGGTGGAGAACAGCGCCACGGCACAGGTGGCGGAACGAAGCAGGGTCTTGAGCGGTACCATGGTCATAGCCATGCGCGACAAAGGCCAAACGTGGGCTTAATGCAAGGATATCCTCCGCCCATAGCGGTTGATTTGACCCGTGCGATCCGCCAAAGGCCGCGCAGTCACGAATGACACCACGATTTTTGACGGAACCGCGATGTCCACCGCCGCTTCACAGGCTGACTCCCAGCCGCTCAGCTTCCAGGACATGATCCTGACGCTCCACAATTTCTGGAGCGCGCAGGGGTGCCTGATCCTTCAGCCCTACGACATGCGCATGGGCGCCGGTACGTTCCACCCGGCTACGACGCTGCGGGCGCTGGGCCCCGAACCGTGGAAAGCGGCCTACGTCCAGCCTTCGCGCCGCCCCACCGACGGCCGCTATGGCGAGAACCCGAACCGGCTGCAGCACTACTACCAGTATCAGGTAATCCTGAAGCCGAACCCGGAAAACCTTCAGGAACTCTATCTTCAGAGCCTCGCGGCAATCGGCATCGATCCGCTGGCGCACGATATCCGCTTCGTGGAGGACGACTGGGAAAGCCCGACGCTGGGCGCCTGGGGCCTGGGCTGGGAAGTCTGGTGCGACGGCATGGAAGTGACGCAGTTCACCTATTTCCAGCAAGTCGGCGGTTTCGACTGCAAGCCGGTCGCCGGCGAGCTGACCTACGGCCTCGAACGCCTCGCGATGTACATCCAGGGCGTCGACTGGGTCTATGACCTGCGCTTCAACAACGAAGGCGTCAGCTACGGCGACGTCTTCCTCGCCAACGAGCAGCAGCAGTCGAAGTACAACTTCGAGATTGCCGACACGGACTCGCTCTTTGCCGGCTTCAAGGCTGCCGAGGCCGAGTGCATGCGCTGCATCGATGCCAAGATCCCGCTCGCGGCCTACGATCAGGCCATCGAGGCCAGCCACCTTTTCAACCTGCTGCAGGCGCGCGGCGTCATATCGGTGCAGGAACGCGCCAGCTACATCGGCCGCGTCCGCGATCTCGCCAAGGGGTCGTGCGAGGCCTGGATCGAAAAGAACAAGGACGAGTGGGAAGCGAAATTCCCGGGGTGGACCGTATGACCGACTTCCTTCTCGAACTGCGCTCCGAGGAAATCCCCGCCCGCATGCAGGCCGGTGCCCGCGCCGATCTGGAAAAGCTTTTCCGCAAGGAAATGGATGCTGCCGGTGTCGCGCTCGGCCACATCATCGTGTGGTCGACCCCGCGCCGTCTGGCGCTCATCGCCAAGGATCTGCCCGAAACCACCGAGGCCGTTCGCGAGGAAACCAAGGGCCCGGCCACCAGCGCGCCCGAACAGGCGCTCGAAGGCTTTCTGCGCAAGACCGGACTGACCAGGGATCAGCTCGAAGTTCGCGACATCAAGGGCAAGCAGACGTATTTCGCGGTCGTCGAAAAGCCCGGCCGCGCCGTGAAGGACGTGTTGGCAGAGGCTATCCCCGCCATTGTCCGCGCTTTCCCCTGGCCCAAGTCGCAGCGCTGGGGCTCCGCCTCGATCAGCACGGAGAGCCTGCGCTGGGTTCGCCCGCTGTCCGGCATCGTCGCCATCTTCGGCGAGGAGCTGGTCGAATGCGAAGTCGGCGGGATCAGGTCCGGCTACACGACGCGCGGTCACCGCTTCCATGCGCCGGGCGAGATCACCATCGGCGGTGAGCATGACTACGCCAGCAAGCTGTCGGCCTGCCATGTGATCGTCGATCATGAGGAGCGCCAGAACCTCATCCGCGACGAGGCCCGCAATGCCGCAGAGGCCGCCGGGCTGACGCTGGTCGAGGACGAGGGGCTGGTGATCGAGAACGCCGGTCTTACCGAATGGCCCGTGCCGCTGCTGGGCCGCTTCGACGAGGCGTTTCTGGAAGTGCCGCCCGAAGTGATCCAGCTCACCGCGCGCGTGAACCAGAAGTACTTCGTGTGCGAGAAGGACGGCAAGCTCGCCAATGCCTTCGTGTGCACCGCCAACATCGACGCCAGCGACGGCGGTGAGGCGATTGTCGCGGGCAACCGCAAGGTTCTCGCGGCCCGCCTGTCCGATGCGCGCTTCTTTTGGGAGCAGGACAAGAAGACCAGGCTGTCCGAGCACGCCGAAAAGCTGGGCCGCATCACCTTCCACGAGAAGCTGGGCACCGTCGCCGACAAGGTCGAGCGCGTGGCCAAGCTGGCTCGCTGGCTGGTTGAGGAAGGCATCGTCGGCGACACCACTGCCCGTCATCCCCGCGAAGGCGGGGAACCCGCTTCATCTTCGAGCCCAGCAGCAAGCGGGGCCCCCGCCTCCGCGGGGGCGACGAAAGAGGAACTCGCCGATCAGGCCGAACTCGCCGCGCGGCTGTGCAAGGCCGACCTCGTCACCGAAATGGTGGGCGAGTTCCCCGAACTGCAGGGCCTCATGGGCGGCTACTACGCCCGCGCCGAGGGTCTGTCCGACGCCGCGGCCGACGCCATTCGCGATCACTACAAGCCGGTGGGGCAAGGCGACGAGGTGCCTACCGCGCCGGTGACGGTAGCGGTGTCTCTGGCGGATAAGCTGGATACCATTGCTGGATTCTTCTCGATCGGAGAAAAGCCAACAGGATCAAAAGACCCATTTGCACTTCGGCGTTCCGCTCTGGGGTTTGTGCGTGCAACTCTGGATTGTGGGCTTCGATATTCATTGAAGGATGTCTTGGTCGCAGCGCGCCACATTGCGATTGAATGTGAGCGCGACCGACAGATTGACGTTCTCACTGCTCGGTTTCTGCAAGAGCACGACTACGCGGTAATGAAGGTGGGTGAGCTTGAAGCTGCCCAAGATCAGAGCTTCAATCATATTGTCGGTCTCTGGCGAGAAATGGAAAAAGCGAGTCACCGGCTCCCATTGACGGAGGCTCAGGCTCGAAACTTGGCCGAGGCTTACGCAGCGAAAGAAGCGCAAGTAACATATCAGTCGGTTTGGTTTGTTGTTGAGGAGATGCAAAACTTCTTCGCCGACCGCCTCAAGGTCCAGCAGAAGGAAGCCGGCGTCCGCCACGACCTGATCGACGCGGTTTTCGCACTCGGCGGGGAAGACGATCTCGTCCGCCTGCTCGCCCGCGTCCATGCGCTGCAGGCCTTCGTCGCCAGCGAGGACGGCACCAACCTGCTCGCCGGCTACAAGCGCGCGGCCAATATCCTCAAGAAGGAGGACTGGAAGGGCTCGGGCAAGTCCGAAGGCATCGAGCGCACCGGCGAGGAAGATCCGCTGGCGCTGGTCGACGATCCAGACCTCGCTCCAATCATCGCTGCGGAATTTGCTGCGCACAATTCGCTGTCCTACACGCCCGAACCGGCGGAAAAGGCTTTGATCGAGGCTCTCGATCAGGCCGAGCCGCAGGCCGCGGATGCTGTCGAAAAGGAAGACTTCGCAGCGGCCATGGCAGCATTGGCTTCGCTCAGAAAACCTATCGATGCGTTTTTTGAAGAGGTGACGGTGAACGATTCCGATCCCAATAAGAGAACTGCACGTCTTGTATTGCTTGATCGTTTCCGTGCTGCAGTGCACAACGTCGCGGACTTCTCGCGGATCGAGGGGTAGAACTGTTCTGCCTCTGGACCGTGTCAACTGTGTCAACCAAAGTGACTAAATACAGAAAGACAGGGGATAGATGAGCAGGCAGGTCTATACGTTCGGTGGCGGAGCGAAGCATGACGATCCGCGCGCCAAGGACAAGATCATCACCGGCGGCAAGGGCGCGAATCTTGCGGAGATGGCCGGGATCGGTCTGCCGGTGCCTCCGGGCTTTACGATCACCACCGAACAGTGCGTGCAGTATCTGGCCGAAGGCGGCGACTTCTCGGACGAACTGCGCGCCGATGTTGCCGAGGCGTTGACGCACATCGAAAAGACTGTCGGCAAGTCCTTCGGCGATGCCGCTGATCCGCTGCTGGTCTCGGTCCGCTCGGGCGCGCGCGTCTCGATGCCGGGCATGATGGACACCGTGCTCAACCTCGGCCTGAATGACGAAACCGTCGAAGGCCTCGCCAAGACGTCCGGCGACGACCGCTTCGCGTGGGACAGCTACCGCCGCTTCATCCAGATGTATTCCGACGTTGTTCTCGGCGTGGAGCACCACCTGTTCGAGGAAGCGCTGGAGATCGCCAAGGAAGACAGCGGCTATCTCAACGACGTCGAGATGACCGCCGACGACTGGCGCAAGATCGTCAAGCAGTACAAGGACATCGTCGCCAGCGAACTGGATCGTCCGTTCCCGCAGGACGTGAACGAGCAGCTCTGGGGCGCGATTCGAGCCGTGTTCGATTCGTGGGATTCGGAACGCGCCAAGGTCTATCGCCGGCTTAACGACATCCCCGGGGGCTGGGGCACCGCGGTCAACGTGCAGGCCATGGTCTTCGGCAACATGGGCGATACGTCCGCCACCGGCGTCGCCTTTACCCGCGACCCGGCGACCGGCGAAAAGGCCTACTACGGCGAATATCTCGTCAATGCGCAGGGCGAGGACGTCGTCGCCGGCATCCGCACGCCGCAGTACCTCACCAAGGCCGCGCGCGAGAAGGCCGGGGCCAAGCCGCTTTCGATGGAAGAGGCGATGCCCAAGGCCTATGGCGAACTGGCTGAAGTCTTTGAACTTCTCGAAAAGCATTACTGCGACATGCAGGACATCGAGTTCACGGTGCAGCAGGGCAAGCTGTGGATGCTGCAGACCCGCTCGGGCAAGCGCACCGCCAAGGCCGCGCTCAAGATGGCGGTCGACATGGTCGATGAAGGGCTGATCGACGAGGCCACCGCGATCAAGCGCGTCGATCCCATGGCGCTCGATCAGCTTCTGCATCCCACGCTCGATCCGAAGGCCCCGCGCGACATTCTCGGCCGGGGCCTGCCTGCGTCGCCGGGCGCGGCTTCGGGCCAGATCGTGCTCGATGCCGATACAGCGGAAAAGCGCGCGGAAATGGGCGAAGCGGTCATTCTCGTGCGCGTCGAGACCTCGCCGGAGGACATTCACGGCATGCACGCGGCCAAGGGCATCCTGACCGCGCGCGGTGGCATGACCAGTCACGCGGCCGTGGTGGCACGCGGCATGGGCCGTCCCTGCGTCTCGGGCGCGTCGGGTCTGTCGATCGACATGAAGACGCGCACGCTCAAGATGGGCGGGCGCGAACTCAAGGAAGGCGACATCCTCACGCTCGACGGCGCTTCGGGCGATATCATGGCTGGCGAGGTGCCGACCATCGAACCCGAGCTGGCCGGCGACTTCGCCACGCTGATGGTGTGGGCCGACAAGCACCGCCGCATGAAAGTGCGCACCAACGCCGAGACGCCGGCGGACTGCAGGATGGCCCGCCAGTTCGGCGCCGAAGGCATCGGCCTGTGCCGCACCGAGCACATGTTCTTCGATGCCAGCCGTATTTCCGCCGTACGTCAGATGATCCTGGCCGAAGACGAAGCCGGCCGCCGGGGCGCGCTTGAAAAGCTGCTGCCCGAACAGCGCGCGGACTTCCACGAGATCTTCGACATCATGCGCGGCCTGCCGGTAACGATCCGCCTGCTCGACCCGCCGCTGCACGAATTCTTGCCGCACGAGGATGCCGAGTTTGCAGAACTCTCGGACGAGATCGGCATCGGTGTCGAGACGCTGAAGCGCCGGGCAGGCGAGCTCCACGAGTTCAACCCGATGCTCGGCCACCGTGGCTGCCGCCTTGGCGTGACCTTTCCCGAGATCTACGAGATGCAGGCCCGCGCGATCTTCGAGGCCGCCTGCGATGTGGCTGCCGAGCATGGCGAAGCGATCGTACCGGAAATCATGATCCCGCTGGTGGCCACCGCCAAGGAGCTCGAAATCCTCAAGGCACTGGTGGCCAAGGTCGCGACGCAGGTGTTCGAGGAGAAGGGCGCCACGCTCGAATACATGGTCGGCACCATGATCGAGCTGCCGCGCGCAGCCCTGATGGCGGGCGACATCGCCGAAGCGGGCGAGTTCTTCTCGTTCGGCACCAACGATCTCACGCAGACCACGCTGGGCCTCTCGCGGGACGATGCGGGCAAGTTCCTGCCCACTTACGTCCAGAAGGGCATCTTTGCGCGCGATCCGTTCGTCAGCCTCGACATCGAGGGCGTCGGGCAGCTTGTCGAACTGGCTGCCGAGCGTGGGCGCAAGACGCGTCCGGACATCAAGCTCGGCATCTGCGGCGAACATGGCGGTGATCCGGCCTCGATCGCGTTCTGCGAGAAGACCGGCCTCGATTACGTCAGCGCCTCACCCTATCGCGTGCCGATCGCGCGTTTGGCTGCCGCGCAGGCCGCGCTGCCCTGAGGAACCTGCGGGCTGGAAGTCAGCGCTTCCAGCCCGACAGCGTCAGGATTTCGAATACTTCGACTGTGCGACCGTCTTCGCCGGCATCGGCAAAGGCTGCGCGTGCCCGGTCCAGGGCTTTCTTGCTCAGCGGCGGGCCGGGATCGGCCAGAACGTTCGAGAGGCCTTGCGCGCGCAGATCGCTGACAAGCCTGTCGAGGCTGCGAAAGGCGACCTTGAGCGGGCGCTGATCGATAACCGGATCGGCGAACAGGGTGCGCTGCAGCAGTTGCCCACCGGCGCGAACGTCGATGGAGGGATGCAGGCGCGGGGAAGGGCGGTCCCCGTCCGCGGCGAACATGATGTCGCGCAGCACCGGAAGGCAGCCCGCCGAAGCAAAACTGGCGATCATCATCCCGCCTTGCGCCAGAGCCTTGCGGATGTGCACGAGAGCGCCCGGAACATCGTTCACGGTATCAAGCGTTCCGAGACTGGCGATCAGATCGAACCCTTCGAAGGGATAGGGCTGCTCCTCGGCGAACCCATCCGCCGGTTCCGCTTGCGTCACTTGCACACCTTGAGCCTCGAGCGTCCGTCCAAGTTTCCCGCTGTAGTCGCCGACGATCAACGCACTGGCTGGCTCGAAGCGCAGAAATGCAAGGCGTTCCAGCACGTCTTCAACCATGTCGTCGATCATGTAACGGGGCGCATCGGGCAGGGTCTGCAGGCCGAGCATTCGGCGGCGTGCGGCGATGCGGCGCGTGGGGGAGAAAATGCGCGGGGGTGCTTTGCTGGCCATGCCTTCCCCCTGCAACCTCGATGAAAACCTTGCAACCGCTTGTGACCAGCGATGCCGGGGATACGATCCGGCCATGGTACTCAACCGGGCCCTGGCTCCCCTCGTCGATCTGGTCTTCCCGCCGCGCTGCCCGCTCTGCGGTGATGCCATTGGTGCGCAAACAGGATTGTGCCCGGATTGCTGGAGCGACCTCATCATTCCCGGCGAGCCGGCGTGCATCCAGTGCGGCCGCCCGTTCGCTGACGGAACTCCGGAAGGCGCGATTTGCGCGCCCTGTCTTGGCCAGCCGCCCCGCCATGATGGCATCGCGGCGGCAACGATCTACAACGAGACCTCGCGCAAGCTGGTTCTGGCCCTCAAGCATGGCAACCGGATTGCGCTTGCCCCGCTCATGGCCGGGCTGATCGCGCCGAAGTTGTCGGGTGTAGGTCCGGACTGGCTGATCGTGCCGGTGCCGCTTCACCGTTGGCGGTTGTGGAAGCGCGGCTACAATCAGGCTGCCGAGCTGGGGCGGCAGCTTGCGAGACGGACCGGCGCCAATCTCGCCGTCGATGCGCTGGTTCGGCGCAAGTACACGCCGTCACTGGGCGGACTTGGGAAGAAGGCGCGCAAGCGCGCCCTTACGGGTGCCATCGCGGTCAATCCGAAGCGCGCTTCCTTGCTGAAGGGCGCAAACCTGATTCTTGTCGACGACGTGTTGACCAGCGGCGCAACCAGCGATGCTTGCGTCTCGGCTCTCAGGCGCGCCGGTGCCGAAACTGTGGTGATCGCCTGTTTCGCGCGCGTTCTCGATGAAGTTTCCGTTCGTCCTAAAAGGAAAACGCCCGGAACCGAAAAGTCCCGGGCGCCCTCGTGACGAAACTCTTGGGCCCTGCCATGCAGTTCGACGACACCCCTGATTGCCGTCTGGTCCGATCCCTCATCAATTCGACCGAAGCGGAACGTGTCACACTTCGATCATTCGTCCCTGAACCGTGGCGCTTGTGTGTCAGCGACCTGTGGGTCAGAAGCAGCCCCCCAGCTGCAGCTGCAGCTGCAAAATCCGACGAATCCGGCCTTTTGAAAAGGGCTTTCATGCTGATACGTGGATTTTGCTCACCAGCTGTTGTTATCGTGCAACATTACAATACTGAAAGACTGATCGAGGAAATGTCCTGAAATGACCGAAGTCTCCACTGCCGAACGAGAACTTGGCACAGCCTTCCTGCCGCGCTTCGATGCGAAGGGCTTGCTCATTGCGATCGCCGTCGATGCCGAGAGCAAGGACATCCTCATGGTCGCGTATATGGATGCGGAGGCTCTGGAGAAGACGCGCGAAACCGGTCTGGCGCATTTCCATTCGCGCTCACGTGGCAAGCTATGGCTCAAGGGCGAAACTTCCGGGCACTTCCTGCGCGTTCAGGAGATTCGCGTCGATTGCGATCAGGATGCGTTGCAGCTCATCGTGAAGCCCGAGGGACCGGCCTGCCACACGGGGGCGAAGAGCTGCTTCTACCGGCAGCTTGATGGGGACACTCTTCGGAAAATTATCCCTTAAGCCATCTTAACCTTTGTTAATAAAACGAAATTAATCCCGCGAGTGGACTTCTGTGTACGACGAAGCGCTTATCGAGGCATTTCGTTTCCAGGGGTTTTCATGACGTTCGATTGATGCGGTTCCTGTCCGGTCTGTGTCCAAATTCTGGGAAAGACCCGCCGCCCTTGGCTGAGTGAAGATAATAGCCGCGATCATCCCCGAGTAATCGAGGCGGGGCCATGAATCGCGGAATAGCTACTCCGCGTTGGTCGCAACGCCATACAAGAAGTCTCTGTTGAGCTGGGCGGAGTAGCGGTTCCGGCTGCCTGAAGTGGTGGCTGTCTTTCAATGCCCGAAAGCTAGCGAAGCATCCGCTGCGGGTGCCGGGACGGAGAGCCATGTCCGGAAGGGCGACGATGAAGCTCGTCCATTTAGGAGACGTCTATTATGAAGCGTATCGCACTTTGCGTCGGCACGGCGGCGGCAATGGCTCTTGTTCCGGCAAGCGCATTCGCCGGGACCAAGGCAAGCCAGTCCATGCCGCACTTTTCGCCGTCCGCGTTCAAGAAGGCCGCGTTCGGCAGCTTCGATGAACCGCCGGGCCGCACGGAGCACGGCCAGGGAAAAGGCCATGGCACGGGCAAGTCCGACAACGGCAATCACAAGGGCTGGGGTAAAGGAAACCATTATGGCTGGGGCAATCGGGGCAATGGCTCCGGCGGCTGCTAAACCGTTCACGATCTGAAAAGGAAATGGCCGCACCTTCAACAAGAGGCGCGGCCATTTTTCGGTGCAACGTCAGGCCAGGACTTCGGCGAAGAGGCTTACCATCGCAGCCCATGATTGCCGGTCCGCGCTGGCGTTGTACTTGACCGCATCGAAGCCGCGGGCGTCGCTGCCTGGATCGGTAAAGCCATGCCGCACCTGGCTGTAGGTGTGAAAGTGCCAGTCGGCGCCCGCAGCATCCATTTCTTCCCAGAAAGCCAGAACCTGTTCGCGCGGCACGAGTGGATCGGCATCGCCATGGCAGATCAGAAGGCGCGCCTTCATCGCATCCGGCTGCGCGGGCCTGTCGGTCGACAGGATGCCGTGAAAGCTGACCGCAGCGAGAAGATCGTGCCCGTCGCGGGCAGCCTCCAGCGCGGCCTGGCCGCCCATGCAGTATCCGGTCGCCAGCATCGGCAGGCCGGCGGCTTCAGGCAGGCCGCGAAGAGCGCCTAGGGCGGCGGCAATCCTTCCCCGATAAAGCGAGACGTTGCTGCGAAGTTGGTCGGCAAGCGTGCGGACCATTTCCGGATCACTGGTCGCCTTGCCATAGAAATCGGCCACCATGGCCAGATAGCCCAGCCCGGCAAGCATGACGGCGCGCCGTTCCACTGCGGCGTTGATGTTCGCGATGGTCGGGAACACCACCACCGCCGCACGGGGAGAGCCGGCAGGACGGGCAAGCCATCCCGCCAGATCCTGCCCCGCGTGGCTGTAGCGGACCGGTTCGAGCGCCATTATTCAGGCAGGAAGTCGGGCACCGAGAGGTAGCGTTCGCCGGTGTCGTAGTTGAAACCGAGCACGCGGCTGCCCGCCTGCAGGTCCTTCAGCTTCTGGGCGATCGCAGCGAGCGTGGCCCCCGAGCTGATACCCACCAGCATACCTTCCTTGGTCGCGCACTGGCGCGCCATTTCCTTGGCGTCTGCGGGATCGACCTGAATGGCGCCGTCGATGGACTGGGTGTGCAGGTTCGACGGGATGAACCCGGCGCCAATGCCCTGGATCGGGTGCGGGCCGGGCTGGCCGCCCGAGATCACCGGCGAAAGCGTCGGCTCGACGGCATAGGCTTTCATGCCCGGCCAGGTCTTCTTGAGCGTTTCCGCGCAGCCGGTGAGATGGCCGCCGGTGCCGACACCCGTGATGAGCACATCGATGGGGCTGTCCGCGAAGTCGGCGATGATTTCCTGCGACGTCGTCTTCACGTGGATGTCGACGTTTGCGGGATTGTCGAACTGCTGCGGCATCCATGAACCCGGAGTGGCCTCGACCAGTTCCTTGGCCCGGTCGATCGCGCCCTTCATGCCCTTTTCGCGCGGCGTCAGATCGAACTCCGCTCCATAGGCCAGCATCAGGCGGCGGCGTTCGATGGACATCGACTCGGGCATGACGAGGATCAGCTTGTAGCCCTTCACCGCTGCGGCCATAGCGAGGCCGATACCGGTATTGCCCGAAGTCGGCTCGATGATCGTGCCGCCCGGTTTCAGGCTGCCGTCGGCTTCCGCCGCCTCGATCATGGCCAGCCCGATGCGGTCCTTGATCGAGCCACCCGGATTGGCGCGCTCCGCCTTTACCCAGACATCGTGATCGGGAAACAGGCGCGAGAGGCGGATGTGCGGGGTATTGCCGATAGTGGCAAGAATACTGTCGGCCTTCATGGCTTTTGCTCCCAGGATGCTTCGAATTTACGAGCGCGCCGGATTTCCGGAAATAACCACGCCCACATCACAGTAATGACTATGGCACCGGCGCCGCCGAAAACAACCGCCCCGGTCGGGCCGAGCAACGCCGCAGCGACGCCGGACTGCATTTCACCGAGTTCGTTGGAGGCGGAGATCGCAAGTCCAGAGATCGCAGAGACCCGGCCCCGCACATCGTCCGGGGTCCGCAGCTGGACGAGCGAGCTGCGGATGAAGACCGAGATCATGTCCGCCGCGCCCAGCAGCGCCAGAAATCCCAGCGATAGCAGGAATTCGCGCGACACCCCGAAAGCCACCGTCATGGCTCCATAGACGCCGACCGCGACCAGCATCTTCACGCCGACATTGCTGGCAAGCGGGCGGAAAGAGAGCCATAGGGCGACGACGGCTGCCCCTGCAGCAGCGGCCGCGCGCATCTGCCCCAGCCCCTCAGGCCCGACATGCAGGATGTCGCGCGCGAAGACCGGCATGAGGGCGGTCGCGCCCCCCAGCAGAACCGCGAAGAGGTCGAGCGTGATGCAGCCGAGCAGAAAGCGTTCCCGCCAAACGAAGTGGAATCCGTCGATGATCTGGCGCACCGGGTGCGCCTTGCGCGCATCCCGGTGCATTTCGGGCAGGTTGTTGATGGCCAGAATGGATATGGCGGCGACCACCTGCATGACCGCTGTCGTCCAGTAGGGAAGCGCGCGGTCGGCGGCGAAGAGGAAGCCGTAGGCGGCAGGGCCGATGATCATGCCAGCCTGCATTGCAATGGAATTGAAGGCGATGGCGCGGGGGATGAGACTTGTCGGTACGACATTGGGCGCGATTGCCCCCATGGCGGGCCCGATGAAAACGCGCACAACGCCGTGAAGGACGGCGAAACCGAACAGGACCGGAAGGCTGCGCACTTCCAGCTCGGTCGTAACGCCCAGACCCAGGGCCACGCAGACATCGAGCAAGGCCGCGAAGGCGGCTACCTTGCGCCTGTCGAACCGGTCAGCGATCACGCCCGCGACAGGGGTCAGCAGGAATACGGGTAGAAACTGTGCGAAGCCCAGCAGGCCGAGCTGGAACGAGGCCTGCGCCATCGACATGCCGTATACACTGCGGGCGACGTCGTAGAGCTGATAGCCGATGATCACGACCATGCCCGTCGATGCGAGCATGGCGCTGAAACGGGCAAGCCAGAACTTGCGGTAGTTGGCAATCTGAAGGGGGGAGGTGGGGGTGCTCACGCGCGGTGCATGGCACCACCTCCCGCCCTTGCCAAGATTAAGCCGTGTTTTCTGCTCAGTAGGTGAACTTCGCGGTTATCCGCAGGTCACGTCCGGCGATGGGCACGAAGTCCCGCGTGAACGATGCGGAGCGCCGACCGACCACGTCGAACAGGTTGTTTGCAGAAAGCAGTAGCGTGACCGGGCCTTGCTCGCCCATGGGATGCCAGTCCGCACTCAGGTTGACGACGGTGAAGCTGCCGGTCGGATACTCATAGGCGCCCACGCGATCCTGCTTGGCATTCCATTCCACTTCGCCGCGCAGGTGCAGGTCGCCCAGCGTAACGTCACTGCCGCCGCGAAGACGCAGGGCCGGAATGCGGGGAACCGGTCCCAGGTTCTTTATCTGGGCGTGTGTGTAGTCGGCCGAGGCGTCGAAGCGCAGATCACCGTCCCCCCAGTCCATGGCCTTCACGCTGCCCGATGCCTCGAAACCCTTGAAGGTCGCATCGACCGGCGTGTAGCGGTAGACCGGTTGGCCGTCCTGTTCGGCGCCGGTTGCAAGCGGCGCGATATAGTTGCTGAACTTGGTCAGATAGCCGGTCACGGACAGGTTGATGATAGGCGTCTGATAACGGACATAGGCCTCGAAACCATTGCTCCGTTCCACACCAAGCGTTTCGTCACCCACCTCGTAGGCCTGCGTGGCCACGTGGATGCCATCACTGAGCAGTTCCTCAGGCGAGGGCGCGCGTTCGCCATGGACGAAGTTGGCACCGATGCCGAGCCCGTCGCCGGACTTCCATGAGACACCGGCTGCCCCCGACCAAAGATCGAAGCTGCGTGAGAACGATGCGCCCCGCGACTTGACCCGCGAAGAATCGTAACGCCCCGAACCGTCAATCGTGAAGCCGCTGCCGATATCGAACGACTGCAGTGTGAACATGCCGATGCGTTCGATATCGTAGTCGGGCACGACGGCTTCTGGCCCGGTAACGGTCAGCGTGCGCCACAGGTATTGAACGCCGCTGCGCCCGCGCCAACCGCCGCGGTCCGACTGGACGAGGTCGGTGCGCATTTCGATGCCCTGGCCATCGAAGATCGTACCCTTTTCATCACCTTCGTATTCGATGTGGCGGTAGTCTGCATAAGCGCCGCGGACCTGCACCCGGTCGAGGAATCCGCCGAGCTTCAGTTCGCCGCGCAGATCGAAGCGATCCTGCACCAGATCGATGTGGACGGGCGCCTCGTCATGATCGTGCGCACCTTCTTCGTGGGTTTCGCCTTCCTCGTCGTGGAAGGTCGCGGGACGGTCGGGCACACCATAAACGGTGTCGTAATGCTGATAGGAAATGCCCAGGCTGCCGCCGGCATCGATGAAAGCCAGACCGGCGCCGATAGTAGTGGTGCGTGCCGCCGAATTGGGAATCTTGCCGGTGCGATTTGCCTCGGACGTGAGTTCGGCGGCTTCGTCCGTCTCGCCATCGGCGGCCATTTCTTCCGCCGAGTGCAGCATTTCGGCCCTCAGTTCGGGCGAATAGACGTGGCCGCCGGTGCGCAGGTTATCGCTCTTGCGCCAGGATGCATCGACATGCGCAACGAAGCGGTCACCCAGAGGGACTTCCGCAGCGCCGCTGGCCGAGCGTTCGCTGGCAGCGGAGCCATAACCGGCAATCCCGGTCGCCTCGATGCGGTCGGGGACTTCACGCGGAATGCGCTTGTCGATGGCGTTGACTGCGCCGCCGATGGCGTTGCCGCCGAACAGCAGCACGGAAGGGCCGTGGAAGACGTCGATGTGATCGACGGTCAGCGCATCGAACACGACTGCATGGTCGACCGAAACGTTGGAAGCATCCAGCGAGCCGATACCGTCGGTCAGGACGCTGACACGGTCACCGCTGAAGCCGCGCAAAACCGGACGCGAGGCGCCGGGAGAAAAGCTGGTTGAGGAAACGCCGGGCAGCTTGTTGAGGACCTCGCCGATCTGCGACCGAACGTTCGAGACGAGCGTATCCCCGGTGATGCTGGTGGTCGCTGCGAGCAGCCCGTAGTCCGTGGGCGGGTGGCCGACGACGACGATCTCGTTCCCGGCGGCATGTGCATCCTTGTGCGGGTCGGAAGAACTCTGATCCGTGTTCGCACTCGCAGCGTCCTGGGCGAAGGCCGTACCCGGGACGAGGAGGCCCGTGGTGATTGCAAGGACACTGGCGCAAGCCAGCGCGGTGATTCGGGGGGAGGGGCTGTTCATGCCCGTCCTGCTAATTGTGATGATATATTATATCAAGACTCAAAAGCGCGCGTTGAACACAAATGCGCTGCAGCGCCGCAAAGGCGCTTTACCCGGCTGTGGCAACCGCTGCGAATTGGTCGGCGGCTCTGATCGTATGTGGCGGTTAGCGGCGAGGACGCAGGCGAGGATTGGGCTGCAGCGTGTCGACCAGTTTCAGGAAGTCATCGACGCGGATGATGCGCTCGAACTGGAAACCGGCGCGACCTTCGTGCGACCAGATGAGGTGCGCCTCGATGCGTCCGACTACCGGCAGGCGCATGACAACGCGTTCGCCGCGCTCCAGACCGAGGTCGCCATCGACCATGAAACCCTGGGCCGAGACGTTGACGATATGCAGCGGCAGGTCGCCCAGCTGGCGATGTTCTGCAATCACGGAATAGTCGACCGGATGGCGTGCCGCCCGGCGCTTATCGGTTACAGAAAGCTGCGCACCCGCACTCATTATCATTGCCTCAGTTCGTGACCTTGAGGACAGATAATGCGCCGAATTGGCAAACAATCGGTAAAGCCGGCAGTAATGTGCCGGACGAGCGGTGTATTTTTGCCGGTCAGGCGCCTCTGAGGATGCCGTGCTTCTTCTTGCCCAGGCTGAGTTTGCGCGATTCGCCCGGTGCAATCGATATCAGAAAGCCGGGGTCGCTCATCACTTCGTCGTCGAGCTTGACTGCGCCTTCCGCGATCTTGCGCTTTGCCTCGCCGTTCGATGCCGTGAAGCCGAGAGCGGTGCAGGCGGCACCCAGACGGACACCCTCTGCATCGACTTCGACCGTGGGAAGATCCTCGCCGGCGCCCCCGCCTGCAAAGGTCTCCCTGGCTGTGGCCTCGGCTGCCTTTGCTGCTTCCTCGCCGCGGCAGAGCTTCGTTGCCTCGTTGGCGAGCACGATCTTGGCATCGTTGATCTCGCCGCCTTCGAGGGCTTCGAGCCGTGCGATTTCATCCAGCGGAAGGTCGGTGAACAGGCGCAGGAAGCGGCCGACATCGCGGTCGTCGCAATTCCGCCAGAACTGCCAGTAGTCGTAAGAGGGCAGAGAGGCTTCGTTGAGCCAGACCGCGCCGGAAACCGACTTGCCCATCTTGGTGCCGTCCGCCTTGGTAATCAGCGGCGTGGTCAGGCCGAATACCTCGGTAGAATCCATGCGGCGGGTCAGTTCAACACCGTTGACGATATTGCCCCATTGGTCGGAGCCACCCATTTGCAGGCGAACATCCTGCGTCTGGCACAAGTGCCGGAAATCGTAGCCCTGCAGGATCATGTAGTTGAATTCGAGGAAGGTCATCGGCTGTTCGCGCTCAAGGCGCAGTTTTACCGAATCGAAGCTCAGCATGCGATTGACGGTGAAGTGTGTGCCAACCTTCTGGAGCATCTCGATGTAGCCGATCTGGCCCAGCCAGTCGTGGTTGTTGACCATGACTGCGTCTGTCGGACCGTCGCCGAACGTCAGGAAGCGCTCGAAAGCCGTGCGGATCGAGGCGATATTACCCTCGATCGCTTCGTCCGTCAGCATCTTGCGGACTTCGTCCTTGCCGGTCGGATCGCCAATGCGCGTCGTTCCGCCGCCCATCAGGACGACAGGCTTGTGCCCGGCCTGCTGCAGGCGGCGCAGCAGCATGATCGACACGAGATTGCCGACATGCAGCGAAGGCGCGGTGGCATCGAAGCCCACATAGCCCGGTACGATCTGCTTTGCGGCCAGGGCATCGAGGGCCTCGGCATCGGTTACCTGATGGATGTAGCCACGCTCATCGAGCAGGCGGAGCAAAGAAGATGAGTAGGTCATGTCCGTGACTTCGGCTTGTTCGGGAGCGGCGCGCCTAGCACGCGCGGGGCGGGAAACAAAGCGGTCACCTGCACCGCGGTCCGCGCCACGGGGAAACGATCGGTCGTGCCATGTCCGACGTCGGACGATTCACGATTGCCAGCGTTGCAAACGGCGCTCTAGGGCTCCGGAATATGGTCCAGCTTATATCTCATCCCGCTCATCCGCCCTCCGCCGTCCGCAGCATCGAGGCCCGGCTTGTCAGCTTCGATGCGAGCTGGCTTCGCGTGCGCTGGAAGATCATGGGATGTGGAAAACTGGTCGTGCCGGCATTTGCCGGAAAGGGAAGGGCTGACGAGCTCTGGAAAACGACTTGCTTCGAACTGTTTCTGCAGGCGCCCAACGATGCCGGATACATCGAGATCAATCTCTCGCCGTCCGAGCGCTGGAACGTATATGACTTCTCCGGTCGCCGCGAGGGCATGATCGAACGGCCGATGCCGCGCGAGCCGGACTGCACGATACGGCTCGGGACCGACATGGCCATCTTCGATGCGGCCATTCCCGCGACGGGCCTGCCGCCAGCACCGTTGAAGGCCGGTTTCACTGCCGTGATCGAAGAGCAGGGCGGCGTGAAAAGTTACTGGGCTGTCATGCACAACGCAGACGCGCCCGATTTCCACGATCCGGCTTGCTTCCTCGAGGAGGTTGCGGCACCCAGCGCTGCATGAAGTTCGGTATCGACCGCCTGCTGGCGGACTCCGCACTGCGCAAGCCCCTCGAAGGCAAGCGCGTAGCTCTCGTCGCCCATCCGGCGTCGGTGACGGAGGATCTTGCGCATTCACTCGATGCGCTGATCGCAGCAGGGGTCAACGTGACCTCCGCTTTCGGCCCGCAGCACGGGCTCAAGGGGGACAAGCAGGACAACATGGTCGAGACGCAGGACGATACCGATCCGGTCTACGGCATCCCGGTGTTCAGCCTTTATGGTGAGGTGCGCAGGCCGACGGACCAGATGATGTCCACGGCCGATGTGTACCTGTTCGATCTGCAGGATCTTGGCTGCCGCATCTACACCTTCGTGACCACGCTCCTCTATTTGCTGGAAGCCGCAGCCGCGCAGGGCAAGAGCGTCTGGGTCCTCGATCGGCCCAACCCGGCAGCCCGTCCCGTAGAGGGAACGATGCTGATCCCGGGGCAGGAAAGTTTTGTCGGCGCGGGACCGATGCCGATGCGGCACGGCCTGACGCTTGGCGAAATGGGCCACTGGTTCGTCCGGCACTACAATATCGACGTTGATTACAGGGTGATTGCCATGGAGGGCTGGAGGCCCGATGCCGCTCCCGGTTTCGGTTGGCCGGAAGACCGCATCTGGATCAATCCCAGCCCCAATGCCGCCAGCCTGAACATGGCGCGGTCCTATGCCGGTACCGTCATGATCGAGGGGGCCACGCTCTCGGAAGGCCGGGGCACCACGCGTCCGCTCGAAGTGCTGTTCGGCGCACCCGATGTCGATGCGAAGGCGGTGAAAGCCGAGATGGAGCGACTGGCACCCGACTGGCTGGCCGGTTGCGCGCTGCGAGAATGCTGGTTCGAGCCTACGTTCCACAAGCACCGGCACACGCTCTGCAACGGACTGATGATCCACGCCGAGGGGCCGTTCTACGACCATGCGGCGTTTCGGCCGTGGCGGCTTCAGGCGCTGGCATTCAAGGCGATCCGCAACCTCTGGCCGGATTACCCGATCTGGCGGGATTTCCCCTACGAATACGAGCTCGATCGTCTTGCCATCGACGTGATCAACGGCGGTCCGGCCTTGCGCGAATGGGTCGACGACGCGGCTGCCTTGCCGGGCGATCTCGACGCCATAGCATCGCGTGACGAGGCGGCGTGGCGCCAATCCATCGAAGGACTGCTTCTCTACAAAAGTTAAGCGCCTTGCCATCGGGCAGGGCGGGCTTAGGCTCTGTGGTTGCGAGCGTTGCAAAGGCGCCGCGCAAAACAGAGGGGATGTCATGCGAAATGGATCTTTCGCGTTGGGGCTTGCGGCCCTGACATTGGGAGGTGCCGGTCTTTCGGCCTGCAACTCGCAACCGGCGGTGGAAGCCGCACCACCATTGACCGAGGCGCAAGCCGGAGCCATTCTATCCGACTTTGCCAAGGCTATGGGGTCGATGGATCTCACTGCCATCGATAAATGGTACGCCAATGACATAGTGGCCTATGAGCCAGGGAAAGCCGGGCGTGTCAGTGGCCAGGTGACGATGCATGTGAGCAACGCGCAGTTCGTTGACATGAAGTTCGACAAGGCCGAAATGCCGGATCCGAAAATCCAGATCCTAGGGCCGAACCTGTTTATCGCGTCTGGTCTTGCCCGCCTTACCAGCAGCGCCGGCAAGGTGAAGGAGGCCGACATTCGTTATACGGAGGTCTTCCAGAAGCAGGCAGACGGTTCGTGGCAGTCCATTCACGAGAACGTCGCCTATCCGTCGGAAACCTGACCTCGTGCCGCCGGGCCGTTTCGGCAGCGAACGGCTCGGTCAGCTCTTCTTGCGGGTCAGTTCCTTCATCGCCGCATCCAGCCCGTCGAGCGTGACGGGATACATGGCGCCGCCCATCAGGTCGCGGATCATGCGGGTCGAACTCGAATATTCCCACTGCCGCTCGGGCGTCGGGTTAAGCCATACGGTGGCCGGATAGGTCTGCATCACGCGCTGCAGCCACACGGCGCCGGCCTCTTCGTTCATGTGCTCGACCGAGCCGCCGGGATGGCTGACTTCGTAAGGGCTCATCGAGGCATCGCCGACGAAGATCACCTTGTAGTCGTGCCCGTACTTGTGAAGGATGTCCCAGGTCGGCGTGCGCTGCGACCAGCGGCGGCGGTTATCCTTCCACACGCCTTCGTAAAGGCAGTTGTGGAAGTAGAAGAACTCCAGGTTCTTGAATTCGCTGGTGGCGGCGCTGAACAGGTCCTCCACCAGCGAGATGAACGGGTCCATCGATCCGCCGACATCGAGGAAAAGCAGCACTTTTACGGCATTGTGCCGCTCTGGCCGCATATGCAGATCGAGCCATCCCTGCTTGGCGGTGCCGCGGATCGTCTCGTCGAGATCCAGTTCTTCGGCAGCACCTTCGCGGGCGAAGCGGCGCAGACGGCGCAATGCCACCTTGATGGTGCGGGTGCCTAGTTCCTTGGTGTTATCGAGATTGGCGAACTCGCGCTTTTCCCAGACCTTGATCGCGCGGCCATGCTTGCCCTCGCCGCCGATGCGAATGCCTTCGGGGTTGTAGCCCGAGTGACCGAAAGGCGAGGTACCGTTGGTACCGATCCACTTGTTGCCGCCCTGGTGGCGCTTTTGCTGTTCCTCGAGCCGCTTCTTGAGCGTGTCCATAATCTCGTCCCACGAACCGAGGGACTTGATGTTCTCCATCTCCTCTTCGGAGAAATAGCGCTCGGCGAGCTTCTTCAGCCAGTCCTCGGGGATATCCACCGGCTGCTGGCCGTAGTCGGTGAGAATTCCCTTGAAGACCTTCTGGAACACCTGATCGAAGCGGTCGAGCAAGCCTTCGTCCTTCACGAAGGTGGCGCGCGAGAGGTAGTAGAACGCCTCGGGCGACTGCTCGATCACGTCCTTGTCGAGCGCTTCGAGCAGCACCAAGTGTTCCTTGAGCGAGGCAGGAATACCTGCGACGCGCAATTCATCGATGAAATTCAAGAACACCTTAATGCGCTCCTTTGCCTTGCCTAGCTGATACGGGAGAAGCAGGGGCCGGAGCAAGGCCTTCGATCGTGTGGGAGACCACGATCCGGGCCGGTTACAAAACAAGAATCGGGTTGAGCCGCAGGGCTGCATGACTAATCGTTAACGCGATTAGTTAACAGGGCAGTGCAGATGATTCGTTTGGCCTCCAGCGTCGGCGCGGCGATATTGATGGTTTTGCCCGCAAATCTGGGGGCAACGGGACCCGGTGCTGTGCCGCGAGCGGCACCGTTACCGGCTATGCAATCTGCAGCCGTCGAAAAAGCCGCTGCACCGGCGCCGAAGAAATTGCATCCCACCGTCGAGGACGTAATGCAGTCCGGCACGTTGATCGTTGTGAGCAAGGCATCGCAACGAATGTACGTTTTCAAGGATGGTGAGCCCTGGAAGGAATCTCCGGTCTCCACCGGGAAACGTGGCCATGCGACGCCGTCGGGTGTTTTTCCGATCCTGCAAAAGGCCGTGAAGCACCGTTCCAACCTCTATGCCAACGCCCCGATGCCCTACATGCAGCGGCTGACCTGGGACGGGATCGCCATTCACGCAGGACATTTGCCTGGCTATCCGGCATCGCATGGCTGCATCCGCGTACCGTATTCCTTCGCGCGCGCCCTTTTTGCCCAGACTCGTGCCAGTTCGACGGCAGTCGTCGTGACGAGTGAGTCGCTCGCTTCCCACTCGTCTGCCGGGGTGCTGGCGCTTAATACGGCGAGGCCGGAAAAGGCGGATTCGCGCGCACCGCAACTGGCGGTCGCTTCGGAATCCAAGGAAACGGCGTCTCCCAGGATCGCCTATCTGCCTTTGTTGGATTCACCTGCACCAGCACAATCGGATCTGGAAACAGTGCAACTCGCTGCGTCATTGAGCCCGGATGAAGCCGATGCGCATTGGGCCTTGTTGGTCAGCAGGCATCCCGAGTTATCCAATGTCCGAAAGACCGTTACGCCAGCAGTTGTTGGTGCGCGGCGCTACTACCGTTTGCGGATAACGGCCCCCGATGCGCACGCAATCTGCGCGTCGCTCAAGGCGGATGGTCAGGCCTGTTTCAACGTGGGCTGACGGGGCAGGGCGCGCTCTCGGGGGCGGTGCACCGCCGCGACGATGACGAACGAGATGTACATTAGCAGATACCATGCCCGCCAACCGGGACACGGTTCAAAGGCTTCCAGACGCGCGCGGAGCCGCGCAAAACGGGTATGTTCGACCGGGTAGCTGCCGGATTCAAACACCAGGGCTCAGCTCGCTGGCGGTGGGGGAGGTTGGCGCGGGAACAACTCCACTGTGCCGCCGTCCTTCGCCCAGTCGGGGGCTTCGTCCAGCCAGATGGTTGAGGACGGCCGCAGATCGTGCGGCGGATCGATAAAGCCGAGGCGGACGACCAGCGCGCCCAGACGCGCGGAATTGCGGCCGAAGATTTGCGTGCCGCAATTGGAGCAGAAACCCTGCTCGATGGTGTTGCCGCTTTCGGCGATATAGCCGTTCCAGCGAACCTCGCCGGTCAGCTTGATGGCATCGCTAGGGAACAGGGCATTGGTGGTTGCGCTGCCCGATGCTGCCTTCTGGCATTGCCGGCACCAGCACTGGCGCACCCAGGCGGGCTCTGCATCGATGGTCGCCGTCACCGCGCCGCAGTTGCAGCTTCCGGAGTAGGGCGCGCCCATCTCAGCTTCCGCGGCGCGCCATGAAAGCGAGCCGTTCGAAGAGCATAACGTCCTGCTCATTCTTCAGCAGCGCGCCGTGGAGCGGCGGGATCGCCTTGCTGGCGTCCTGGTTCTGCAGGACCTCGAGCGGCATATCCTCATTCATCAGCAGCTTGAGCCAGTCGAGCAGTTCGCTGGTGGAGGGCTTCTTCTTGAGGCCCGGCACTTCGCGCAGCTCGTAGAAGATCTCCATCGCCTTCTTGACCAGAGTCTTCTGAATGTTGGGGAAGTGGACGTCGATGATGGCTTCCATCGTCTCACGGTCAGGAAACTTGATGTAGTGGAAAAAGCAGCGGCGCAGGAAAGCGTCGGGCAGATCCTTCTCGTTGTTCGAGGTGATGACGACGATCGGGCGCTCGATGGCCGCCACATGCTCGCCGGTCTCGTAGACGTCGAAAGCCATGCGATCGAGTTCTGCGAGAAGATCGTTCGGGAACTCGATATCCGCCTTGTCGATCTCGTCGATCAGCAGCACCGGCAGCTTGGGCGCGGTGAAGGCTTCCCACAGCTTGCCCTTGCGGATGTAGTTGGAAATATCATGCACGCGCTCGTCGCCGAGCTGGCCGTCACGCAGGCGGGCCACGGCGTCGTACTCGTAGAGGCCCTGATGCGCCTTGGTGGTGGACTTGACGTTCCAGGTGATCAGCGGCGCATCGACGGCTTTGGCGATTTCCTCGGCCAGTACCGTCTTGCCGGTGCCGGGCTCACCCTTGACCAGCAGCGGACGGCGCAGGAGCACTGCGGCGTTGACCGCGACCTTGAGGTCATCGGTGGCGACGTAGTTGCTGGTGCCTTCGAAACGCTGCATCGGCTGATCCTGTCCGTTTAAGTGTTCGATCAAGCCCTATGTTGTGCGTCGCAGCAAGGCAAGACCGTTCCGGGCCGCTTCCTGCAGGCCCATGGACAACCCCGCCGCAGCGTTGCACAAGCCCAGGCATGGGGGCTTTCCTGAAACAGATGGACTGGCTGGGGAGGGCGCGCGCGCTCGGATATCTGCGCCTGCTTGCACTGCTGAACGTGGCGATGCTGGTCTTTCTGGTGGCGACATCGCGAGGCGGGATAGACCGCAATGGCTTCCTGCTCGGCAGCGATTTCATCAGCTTCTGGACCACCGGGTACATGCTGCATCGGGGCGCAGACGTCTATGATGCCTCTGTGCACATCGCCGCGCAGCGCGCATTCTACGCTTCGGACACCGGATATACGGCGTTCTTCTATCCGCCCTCGTTCCTGCCGATGTGCTGGCCACTCGGTCTGCTCGCCTATTTTCCCGCGCTTGCCGTATGGCTCATCGTGACCGGCGTCGCATACATCGCCGCCGTGCGCCAGTGGTGGCTGCGGGCAGGGGAGACGGCCCCGCTCTGGCTGCTTATTCTGGCTTTCCCGGCGGTTCCGATTGTCGTGACGCATGGACAGACGTCGTTTCTGGTGGCGGCTTTCCTCGGGCTGGGCGCCTTGCTGGTGCGGAGCCGTCCGGACATGGCCGGTGTCTTCTTCGGCCTGGCAACGGTCAAGCCGCAGTTCGGCCTGCTTATACCGCTCGCGCTGGTCCTCACCCGCGAATGGCGAACGGTGTTTTCGGCTACGGCTACGACGCTTTTGCTGATGATGATCGCCGTCGTCCTCTCCGGTCCGCAGGTCTGGGTTGATTGGCTCGCGGCAAGCAGCCGGGCGACGACAGCCATGGAGGCTGGCGCCGTTCCTTTCGGCAAGATGGTGAGCGTGTTTGCCGCCGGGCGTCTGCTGGGTATGTCGGTAAGCCTTGCCTATGCCCTGCAGGTCGCGGCCGCCATCGGTGTGGGATTGGGGATCGGGTTGCTGTGCCGCCAGCACCGCTGGACGGGTGCGGTCGCCGCAAGCGTGCTCTCAGGCGCTTTGCTCGTGACGCCCTTTGCGTTGGACTACGATCTTGTTCTCCTTGCATTCCCTGCGCTCTGGTTGTTGGGGGAAGGGCTGCGGGGTGGATTCCGCGACTGGGAAAAGCTCGCGTTGGCACTGGCTTTCATAGCACCAGCCTTCGCACGGCCGCTGGCGCTCAATGCGTCTATACCGATCATGCCGGCCGTGCTGGCGCTTCTTTTCGCCGTGATCGTGCGCCGGGCAACCAATCCGGCGCCTATGCATTGGCAAGAAAACGAATTGCAGGGGATTTCCTAATGGCCAGCGCCAGTACTCACCGCAGCCGCAACATCGCGTTGCTCATCGATGCCGACAATGCCTCGCCGTCCACGCTCGATGCGGCGCTGACGATCCTGGGCGATCTCGGCACGGTGAACGTGCGGCGCATCTACGGCAACTGGAGCAAGCCGGCGCTCAAGGGTTGGGCGGGCCTCGTCCATCGCCATGCGTTGGAGCCGCAGCAGCAGTTCGACCTCACCAAGGGCAAGAACGCGACCGACATGAAGATGACGATCGATGCCATGGACTTGCTCTATGACGGGCACGTCGACGGTTTCGGCATCATGTCGAGCGACAGCGATTTCATGCCGCTCGCGATCCGCATCCGCCAGAACGGTACGCCGGTTTACGGTTTCGGATCGAGCCGCACGCCCGAAGCCTTCCGCGAAGCCTGCACCCGCTTTATCGATCTCGACGCGATGTCGGCCAAGGATGCCGATAACCAGCAAGGCGCGAAAGCGTCCAAGCCAGCCGTGGACGATACGCTGATCAATCTGCTTGGCGATGCCTGGAAAGCCAGCAAGCGCGATGACGATGGCTTTGCCAGTTTGTCCGAAGTCGGCCAGCGCGTGGCGAACCGGTCGAGCTTCGATGCGCGCAGCTACGGTTTCTCGCGGCTCTCCGAACTGGTGCAGAGCCTGCCGAACTTCGCGACCGAGAAGCGCGAGAGTGGGCTCTACGTGAAGCGGCTGCGCTGAAAACCCGAGCTTTTCGAGTTTTTTCCCGAAAGAGGGCCTCTCCTAAAACACGAACGACAGAATGATAATATATATTATGTTAAATGGTGGAGTGTATAAAAGGGGGTGCGGGCCCCCTCAAGCGCTACTGCTCGATACTAAAACCGCTCACCTGAATGATGACGACCAGGCCGACGATGATTGCTACCCAGATCAAAGCGTACTTCATCGTGCCGCTCATACCGAGATTGCGAAATGGTGCGCTCCGCGTCGCCAGGATCAGGCACGCGATCACGGCAATCACCGAGACGATCGTTGCGGTCTGCATCACAGCTCCATAACCATGCCATCGTACGCGACCGCCGCGTAGTCAGGCACTTCACTGCTGAGCTTGGCGAAATCCATGCTCTTGTCGAGATGGGTCAGCACCACGAACCCGGCTTGGGTTGCTTCCGCGAATTCCAGTGCCATACCCAGATGGGCATGCGTCGGATGCGGCTCACGGCGCAGGCAATCGACCACAAGCGTGTCGCAGCGAAAGCACAGGTCGATCATGTCGCGGGTTATTTCACTGAAATCAGTCGTGTAGCAGACGCTCTTACCGTCGCATTCGAACCGATAGCCGGTCGACTTGGCCGGGCCATGCGGCATTTGGACGTGATCGACCTTGAAACCCTCGCAGATCCGGACGGTGTCTAGATTGTCGAGCGTGACGATCGTCGGATAGCCTTCCTGGCCGGCGAAAACATAGCCGAAACGCTGGCGCAGGCGGCGAACGGTTTCGGAGCCCGCATAGCCCGGGATCGGGCCGGCGCGGCCATAACGCAAGGGCCGCAGGTCATCGATGCCGTGGCAGTGATCGGCATGATCGTGCGTCCAGAACACGGCATCCAGCCGATGGATATCGTTGGCCAGAAGCTGCGCGCGCAGATCGGTGGGCGTATCGACAAGAATGCGGCTGCCGGCCTGACTCTCCAGCATGATCGAAACACGCGTGCGCCGGTTCTTCGGGTTGGCGGGGTCGCACTTGCCCCAGTCCGCGCCATGCTCGCCACCGAGGCGCGGTACGCCGGTCGACGTACCGCTGCCGAGGATCGTCAACTTCACGCGGAGGCCTTCCGGAACAGCGCGAAGAAGTTGCGCGTCGTCACCTCGGCCAGATGTTCCGGCGAAACGCCGCGCAAGCCGGCGACGAAACGGGCGGTATCAGCCGTGTAGGCCGGCTCGCACTTGCGTCCACGATGCGGCACCGGCGCGAGGAACGGGGAATCGGTTTCCACCAGCAGCCGGTCTTCGGGAAGCTCTGCAGCAACGGCCTGCAAGTCCTTAGCGTTCTTGAAGGTTACGATGCCGGAAAGCGAGATTGTAAGTCCCAGATCGAGTACTTTGCGGCCGAATTCGGCACTCGCGGTGAAGCAGTGGATGAGGGCGGGGAACGCGCCCTTCTCCGTCTCTTCCTCGAGAATGCGTGCCGTATCGTCTTCCGCATCGCGCGTGTGCACGATCAGCGACAGACCCGTTTCACGAGCCACGGCAATATGCGTGCGAAACAAGGCCTGCTGCACCGCGCGGTCGGACTTGTCGTAGTAGTAGTCGAGCCCGGTTTCACCGATACCGATGACCTTGGGATGGGCTGCCGCTTCCAGCAGAGCCCCCTCGCCCAGATCGGCATGCTGGTCCGCCTCGTGCGGATGAATGCCCACCGAGGCCCAGACATCCTTTTCGCGCGCCGCGGTGCCGACAACCTTGTCCCACTCGCGCTGGCGGGTGGAGATGTTGAGAAAACCGCCGATACCGGCCGCACGGGCGCGGTCCAGGACGCCTTGCTGGTCCTCGACGAGGCCTTCGTACTCGAGATGGCAGTGGGAATCGATCAGCATCAGGCCGACGCTTCCTCGGGCATTTCGAGACGCGGAAACACACCCTCAGGCTTCGCAATTGTGAAGCCGCTGGCAGCGAGCGTTTCGAGCCAGTCCGACTGTTCCAGCGCCGTATAGTCGCGCGCATCGGCAGCGACGCCCATCTGGTCTAGCAGCTTGTCGATGGCGGTCGGAACCACGGGACGTACGGCAATCGCCAGACTGCGCACACAGCGCAGCAGCGTCATCAGCACGGCTTCCATGCGTTCCGGATCGGTCTTGCGCAGCGTCCAGGGCGCCTGTTCGTCGACATACTGGTTGCAGGCAAAGACAGCGCGCATCCACGCTTCCAGCCCAGCCGAGAAATCGAGGTCCATGAACGCCCGGCGCATGCCCCCAACGCCGACGGCAACGGCATCGGCCAAGGCCACATCGGCGTCGTCGAGCGGCAAGCTCGGCTTAAGAGTGCCATCCATGTTCTTGAAAATCATGGAGAGCGTGCGCTGCGCCAGATTGCCGAAACTGTTTGCCAGTTCGGCATTGCACCGCGTCACGATGGCTTCGTGCGACCAACTCCCATCCTGCCCGAAAGCGACTTCACGCATCAGGAAATAGCGCAGGGTATCGACCCCGTAGGCCTCTGCCAGATCGATCGGATCGGTGACATTGCCGAGCGTCTTCGATTCCTTCTGCCCCCGGTTCAACAGGAAACCATGACCGAAGACCTGCTTGGGCACCGGCAGGCCGGCGCTCATCAGGAAGGCTGGCCAGTAGACGGTGTGGAACCGCACGATGTCCTTGCCGATCAGGTGCAGGTCGCCCGGCCAGTACTTCGCGAAATCACCGCCCTCGGCCGGAAAGCCGAGCCCGGTGATGTAGTTCGTGAGCGCATCGACCCACACGTACATCACGTGGTTCTCGCTGCCCGGCACTTTCACACCCCAGTCGAAGCTGGTGCGCGATACCGAAAGGTCACGAAGTCCGCCTTCGACGAAGCGCATCACCTCGTTAAGACGGCTTTCCGGGCGGATGAAGTCGGTCGATTTGTAGAGATCGAGCAGTCGGTCCTGATATTTGGAGAGCCGGAAGAACCACGATTCCTCGACGGTCCATTCGACGGGCGTATTCTGGGGAGAGAGCTTTTGCCTCCCCTCGCCTTCGATCAGCTCGCTTTCGTCGTAGTAGGCTTCGTCGCGGACCGAATACCAGCCTTCATAGCGATCAAGATAGAGATCGCCGTTGGCTTCCATGCGGCGCCAGAGTTCCTGCACCGACTCATGGTGACGCGGTTCGGTCGTGCGAATGAAGACATCGTAACTGACATTGAGTTTGTCACACATGTCAATGAAATGCTGCGACATTTCCGCTGCCAGCTCCGCCGGCGTTATGCCGAGGTCGCGCGCCTTCTGGGCCATCTTCAGACCGTGTTCGTCGGTGCCGGTCTGGAACCGCACGTCGAAACCCTCGGCCTTGTGATGGCGCGCGATGACGTCTGCGGCAATCGCCTCATAGGCATGGCCGATATGCGGCTTGCCATTGGGATAGCTGATCGCGGTGGTAATGTAATATGGCTCGCCCATGGGCGGTCGCACTTTCTCTTCAGGTGTGACTAGCGAGCGGTTTCTCTAGGCATCGCGGTCGAGGCCAGCAACCCGCCAATTTCCATTATGAGCAGTCCGGCATCAAAATTGTAGGTCGGGGCCTGCATGCTGATCTTGCTCAGCGTACCGTGCGCCTCGATAATGCGGAGTTGGCGAGCTCTTGAGGAACCGGCCAGTTCGGAAACGAGCACACTGCGCGCCAGTTCCAGTGCGGCGACCTGCCGTTCCCGTGTCGGACGCGCGCCCATTTCGTCTGCAAGAGCCCCGCGTAAGTGATAGTCCGCGTCGCCTTCGTGCAGGATGCGCAGCATCAACTCGTGGATCCTGCCCAGATCCTGTTCGACGAACGTGAGCGCCATGCCGGGCGATCCCTGCGCCGCCGAGATGGCGGCTTCGCGCGAGGCGCTGTCGGCCTCGGGCACATCGCGGCGGATGACGGCATCTAGTTCGTCTGCGCCCAGCGCTGCGAAACGCAGGATGCGGCAGCGGGACCGAATTGTGGGCAAGAGCCTTCCGGGCTGGTGCGTGACCAGCAGAAAATAGGTGCCGACCGGTGGCTCCTCAAGGCTCTTGAGCAAAGCGTTCACGGCGTTCTTTTCGAGATCGTCCGCCGGATCGATCACGATGGCGCGGCGGCTTCCCAGAGTCGGGCGCGTGGTAAGCCGCTGCTGCATCCTACGCACCTGGTCGATGGTAATGTTGCGCTTGGTCTGGAAGGGTTTGCCGTCGGCCTTTTTCTTGGCCTCGTCGTCATTTGCCGGCAAATGTTCGAGAATATGCACGTCCGGATGGGTGAGCGGATCAGGCGTCTTGCTTCCCGGCTCGCGCACCAGTTCAGCCGCCGCTGCACGCGCAAAGGCACGCTTGCCCAGTCCCTTGGCGCCGGAAAGCAGCCACGCGTGGTGCATGCGCTCGGATTCGATCGCCCCCGTCCACTCACGCCAGGCGGCATCCTGACCGATGAAAGATGGGCCGCCACTCATGCCGGAGGCAAAAGCGGTATGAGCGCGTCCCATACACCGGCCCGGGTTTCTTCCGGCGTACCGTTGCCATCGATACGGGCAAAACGCTGCGGTTCGGTTTCGGCAAACGTCGCGAACGCCTGCGCGACGCGCGCATGGTAGGCGGTGTCGCGGCCGCCGATACGGTCGGTTCCATGCGTATCGCGCAGGGCAAGCCGCTGTGCGGCAACGTCGGGCGCGACTTCGATAAGCACGGTCAGATCGGGGAGCATGCCCTGACTGCCGATGGTATGGAGCGCGATGATATCGTCATCGGACAGGCCACCGCCACCACCTTGATAGGCGCGGCTCGAATCCAGAAACCGGTCGCACACGACCCAGCCCCCGCGGGCCAGCGTCGGTCTGATCAGGCTTTCGACATGGTCGGAGCGCGCGGCGGCGAAAAGCAACGCTTCTGCGCGCGGATTCCATCCTGCGCCTTCGTCGCCGGGTGCGCCTTCAAGCAGAAGCTTGCGGATCGCTTCCGCGCCCGGGGTGCCGCCCGGCTCACGCGTCACCACGACTTCGATCCCGCGCGCGCGCAAAGCCTGGGCAAGAAGCCGGGCCTGGGTCGATTTACCGGCCCCTTCCCCACCCTCGAGCGCGATGAATCGTCCTGTCGTCATGAGAAGAGGATGATAAGCCCGTTCCACAGCCTGTCCAGCGTCCCCGCCTTGCCCACATCGCGCGCTGCGTAGAGCGGGATGTGGCCCGGAGAGAGGCCTTCGACCTTGATTTCCAGTGCCCCGACCTCTTCACCCTTGCGGATCGGGGCTACCAGAGGGCCGCGATAATGCACGGAAAGGGAAATCTTGCGCTGGCTGTCCTTGGGCAGGGTCGCATGCACCTCGCGGTTGGCAACCAGCGGAACGGAGAGCGCGTCGCCGTTCTGGACTTTGGCTTTCGCGACGGGCTGCCCCTTGTCGAACAGGCGACGCGGCGCCCACGCGGAAAAGCCCCATTCCATGAGGGCCCTTGCGGCTTTATCGCGAATGGGCGTTGTCGGCGATCCCGCCAGAACCATCACGAGCCTGCGGCCGTTACGCTCGGCCGTTCCGACGAAGTTGTAGCCCGCTTCGCGCGTGTAACCGGTCTTGATCCCGTCCGCCCCGGGCACGACGCCGGTTATGGGATCGTGGCTGCGCATGTTCACGTCCCCGGCCATGCCCTTCCAGAACCAGCGCTTGTGGCCCGAGAACTCGCGATAGAGCCTCGGATGACGGGTGACCATCGCATCGGCGAGCTTCACCATGTCGCGGGCCGTAACGTAGGTAAGTCCCTCGTCCATCCAGCCATTGGGCGTGTGGTAGTGACTGCGCGTCATGCCGAGGCGCTGCGCCGCTGCGTTCATCTTCGCGGTCCACTTGTCCACGCTACCGGCATAGCCTTCGGCGAGCACAACGCATGCGTCGTTTGCCGACTGGGTCATAACTCCATGAAGCAGATCGCGGGTTGTGGGCCTGTCCTCCACGGTAAGGTACATATTGGTACCTTTGGCGAACCATTCCTTTTCGGTCTCCGGCCGTTCCACGAACACCCGGTCCAGCGAGAGCCGTCCGGCGTCGATCTCCTCGAACGCGACATAGGCGGTCATCACCTTGGTAACCGACGCCGGTAGGAAGGGCGTATCGGGGTGGCGCGCGTCGAGAACCTGGCCCGACCCGAGATCGACCAACAGGTGTACCGGTATCGGCTTCAGTTCCGCCGGAGGCACCGGGTTCGCAGCACTGGCAGCCGTGGCGACGAGGCCCACCGGCAACGCCATTGCCACCGCAAACTTCACGATCGACTTCAAGACCCGACTTCTCCCGCGCGCCACTACTCGCGCCTGATTTCTGCGGAGCCGGTTCTTCCGATCAATCCGCAGACTGGATTCGTGCGTCGCTATAGCCCGCGCTTTTCGCCTTCTCCAGCGCGGGCGCAGCTTGTGCACGGTTTGCGAAGGGGCCGAGTTGCACGCGCCAGTACTTGCCGCTGTGGCTGATGTTGCCATCGAGCTGCTTGGCAGCCTTCTTGGCGTTGGCTTCCACGCCGAATGCGGCGACCTGCACGACCAGCGTTCCCTTCGCCGACGGCGGCGTTGTCGCGGCTTCCGTCGTCGCCGGCTTCGGCGCTTCCGGTTTTGGCGCAGCAGGCGGGACGGGAGCTAAAGGCGCGATCGCGGCATCCGGATCGACCGAAACGGGCGTTGCAGGCACCGGCGAAGGCTCGGGCGTCGGCATCGTCTTTGGCGGCTTGCTCGTTTTGACATCCGGCTTCGGCGCAGGGGTCTTCGTCACTGACGGGGAGACCTCTTTCGGCATTGCAGGCGGCGTCGATGGCGATGGGCGCAGTGGCTCCTGCTCGGCCAGCTTGCGGCGCAGCACTTTCAGAAGCCCGTCGGGCGTTTCCATGCGCTCTGGTGCGCGTTTGCCGGTGCGCAGCAGCGACCGTTCGGGTTCTGGCGGATTGACCCGCCGCACGCGAACGGGCGAATGCTGCCCAGGTGCCAGGCCGAGTTGCGCGGCGGCCATCGGCGAGAGCTGGATCAGCACGTCGTTGACCATGGGGCCACGCTTTTCGAGGCGCAGGAGGATAGTCTTGCCGGTATCGAGAGCGGTAACTTCGACATAGCATGGCAGCGGTAGCGTCTTGTGCGCGCCGGTAATACCGGACAGTTCCTCGCCGCCGATGGTGGCATAGCCGACCGCGTCGTAGTTGAGCTGGTCCGTTGGGGTCCAGACGGTGTTGCCAATGGTGAAAGGCTCGCCGACAACCACCGGATAATCCGCCGCCGGTCCCGTTACCGGAGCGGCAGGCCTTTCATCGCGGTCCTTTGCATATGCGGGGCCTGTACTCAGCAGGAGAAGCGCCGCAAGCGGCAGAACGCGTTTAACGGGCAATCTCATCAGCAAGCAATCCCACGGACATGGCATAATAGTTTGAGCAGTTGTACTGCAGGATTACCCGATAATTCCCGGTTAACAGATAAGCGGGCGTGCCAGGTCCGTCGGGCTGGAACAGCGATGCAAGCATGTCGTTACCGATCGGCTTGAGCGGTGAGATGCCGAGTCCGCGCCACTCCGACACAGTCTTCCACTGCGAATGACGGGCGTGGACGCGGTCGCAGCTCGGTGCATTGAGCTTGGTCGTGTAGGTATCGACATCGAAGCCGGAAGGCACGGCGACACGCACGCCCCAGGGCTGCCCCTGCCGCCATCCGGCATCGCGGAAGTAGTTCGCGATCGATGCGAGGGCATCGGCGGAATTGTCGAAGATATCGGCATTGCCATCACCATCCCCGTCCACCGCCAGGCGCAGATAGACGCTGGGCAGGAATTGCGGATAGCCGAAGGCTCCGGCCCAGCTGCCCTTCAGCTTGTACTGGGGCACGCCGCGGTCCACCATCTTCATCAGGGCGATCAGCTCGCCCTCGAACAGGTCGCGCCGGCGGCCTTCCCACGCGAGCGTCGCCAGCGAACGGGCAAGATCGAAGTCTCCGGTATAGCTGCCGTAGTTCGTCTCATGCCCCCAGATCGCGAACAGCACGGGTGCTGGCACACCATAGCGCTGTTCGATTCCCGGCAGGATCGAGGACAACGAGGCATAGCGCGACCGGCCACGGCTCACGATCGAACTGCCGACGTGCCGGGCGATATAGGGTGCCATGGGCGGCGGCGCGCTCTGGCGACCGGGCTGCGCAGTGTCGAGCTCTATCACGCGCTGGTTCGGCGTCAGGACGCCCAGGACCGAATTGATGGTCCGTGCACTGACCCCCTCGCTGCGGGCATGCGAGGCGACGACCTCCATGTACGAGGAAAAGCTCTCCTGCTGCGCATCGGCGCGCATGGCCGGCAAGGGCACCATCGCGAGAATGGCGGCAATGAGGGGTAGGCGCAGGCGCTTGCGTGTCGTGTTAGCTGTCATCCCTTTGAATTTCGCACAAACCCGCGCCCTTGCAAACCGTCCGTTCACCGTTCCGGTGGACAGCCGGCGCACAGGCAATCCCGTTCACCGACGCACACCCCCTTGCACGGCGGACACATTCGGTTATGCGCAAGGGCGAGCGGACAGGTGGCCGAGTGGTTTAAGGCAGCGGTCTTGAAAACCGCCGTGGGTTCACGCTCACCGTGGGTTCGAATCCCACCCTGTCCGCCAACTCTTCCGAACCAGGTCGAACGCGTCGATGGTCATCTGGATCGTGGGCGCCAAACTTCCCTGCGTGATCTCGATCAAGGCATGCGGTACAATACCGGCATAGGGACCGGTCATTCCTCTCATCGGAGTTCACCTTCCATGTCTGTTGACGCCCTGACGCTCGCCACGCGCTCCGGTATCGATATCGATGTCCGCCCCGTCACGGAGGCAGACGAGCCCGAAATCGCTGCGTTTTTCGATCGGGTTTCGGATGACGACCGGCGTTTCCGGTTTCTGGCCGCCGGAGATCATGTCACGCATGAGCAATTGCAGCCGCTGGTGCACACCGACCACTTCCGGACCGAATCGTGGCTTGCGTTCAATACGGCGAGCGGGCGTCTAGTGGCTTCGGGACTCTTGGCCTGCGATGGTCCGCTGGACACTTGCGAAGTTGCCATTTCGGTCGGCGGCGATCATCGCGGCAAGGGCATCGGGTGGGCCATGCTCGATTTTCTGGCGAAGCAGGCTGAAGCGCGTGGATGCCGCCGCGTGATCTCCATCGAAAGCCGGGACAATCACGCCGCGATCGATCTGGAGCGCGAAAAGGGCTTCACACCGGAGCCCTTCGACGGCGATCCGACCCTGGTTGTGCTTTCCAAAACCTTTCGCTGATGGGCCCATCAGGTGCGCTCGGCATCCGAACCACGCACTTCGTTGATCTTTAAAGACTTATCCACTGAATCCTGAAGGTGCAGAGCCTGTCGCTAACGGTATGGTAACGCCGGGCAGGCACATGCGTCTTCAGCACACAGGGAGACAGTCTTGTACCAGGAACGGATTTCCGCCCCGAAGGATCAACGAACCGAGCGCAAGGAACGCGTCGGCGTGGTTCTCCTGTGCGAAGTGCGTCAGGGTACACGGCCGTGGAAGATGGCACGGCTCGAGGATCTTTCGCCCGACGGGTTCCGGATCGCCTGGCTTCCCGATGCGCGCTCCGAACTGCCGCTGCGCATCCGCATTCCCCGGATGGAACTGCTGACCGCCCATATCCGCTGGATCCGTGAAGGTGCAGTCGGCTGCGAATTCGCAAGCCCGCTGCACGTGGCCGTCTTCGAGCACATCGTCGCTGCGGCCGGCGTCAACTGACGTCCAAAAAGAAAAGGGCGCGCCGTCAGGCACGCCCTTCCCCCTATCTCTGCGGCGAGGCCTCAGATGTGGACTGCGCGTCCGTAGGCCGCGAGCACCGATTCGTGCATCGATTCCGAAATGGTCGGGTGCGGGAACACGGTGTTCATCAGCTCGGCCTCGGTGGTCTCGAGCGTCTTGCCCACCACGTAGCCCTGGATCATCTCGGTCACTTCCGCGCCGATCATGTGTGCGCCAAGCAACTCCCCGGTCTTGGCATCGAACACGGTCTTCACGAAGCCTTCCGGCTCGCCCAGCGCAATCGCCTTGCCATTGCCGATGAACGGGAAAGTGCCGACCTTGAGCTCGTAGCCCGCTTCCTTGGCCTTGGCCTCGGTCATGCCGACCGATGCAATCTGCGGGTGGCAGTAGGTGCAGCCCGGGATGTTGTTGCGGTCGAGCGGGTGTGGATGGACGTCCTTGTTGCCCAGTTCCTGCGCGATGGCCTCGGCGGTGGTGACGCCTTCATGGCTCGCCTTGTGCGCCAGCCAGGGGCCTTCGACGCAGTCGCCAATGGCCCAGACGCCCGGCACATTGGTGCGCCCATAGCCGTCGACCTTGATGTGGAAGCGCTTGTCGGGCTCGATGTTGAGATCCTCGAGGCCGATGTTCTCCACGTTCGGGACGATGCCGATGGCAACGATGACGTGGCTGAAATCGGTGGTCTCTTCCTTGCCGTCCTTGTCCTTGATCGTGACCTTGACCGCCTTGTCGCCCTTTTCGATGGCGCCGACGTTGGCCTTGGTCTTGATCGTCATGCCCTGCTTCTTGAGCTGCTTTTCCAGGAAAGCGGAAACATCGGCATCTTCGACGGGAACGATGCGGTCCATCATCTCGACCACAGTCACGTCCACGCCCATGTCATTGTAGAAGCTGGCGAATTCGATCCCGATCGCACCCGAACCGATGACCAGCAGCTTACTGGGCATTTCCTTCGGCGTCATCGCATGGCGGTACGTCCAGATGCGTTCGCCGTCGGCCTTGGCCTTGGGCAGGTCGCGTGCACGGGCGCCTGTGGCGATGATGATGTGCTTGGCCTCGAGCGTCTCGGTGCCTTTCTCGCCGGTCACTTCTAGCTTGCCCGGCGCGGTCAGCTTGCCGGTGCCCATGTGGACCGTGATCTTGTTCTTCTTCATCAGGCCGGTGACACCGCGGTTGAGCTGGTCAGCCACACCACGCGAGCGCTTTACGACCGCGTCGAGATCGGCGGTGATGTTCTCGGCAGCGAGGCCGTAGTCCTTGGCGTGCTTCATCTGGTGCATCACCTCACCCGAGCGCAACAGCGCCTTGGTGGGAATGCAGCCCCAGTTAAGGCAGATGCCGCCGAGCCGTTCACGCTCGACAATCGCAGTCTTCAGGCCGAGCTGCGCGCAGCGGATCGCCGAAACGTATCCGCCGGGCCCGGAACCGAGAACGATGACGTCGTAGGTATCTGCCACTTGCTTAACTCTCCTGTTCGATAGCGGCCGGATCGATCGCACGGGGCTGGCCCGCCTCATCGATGGCCACGAAGGTGAAGACCGCTTCGGTAACCTTCACCCGTTCTTCCTCATGGCGGTGGCGGCGCCAGGCCTCGATGGCAATCGTCATCGAGGTGCGCCCCACCTTCTGCAAATCGCCGTAGACGGTGACTTCGTCCCCGACCTTGACCGGCTTGTGAAACTGCATGCCGTCCATCGCGATGGTGACGGCCCGGCCATGGGCCCGGCGCGCCGCAATGAGGCCGGCGCCCATGTCCATCAGGCTGACCAGCCACCCGCCGAAGATGTCGCCGTAGGCATTTGCATCGGCGGGCATGGCGGTAGTGCGGATGACCGGCTCGCGATAGGCTTCGCTCATGCGACGTTCTCGTTCAGCGCTTCGGCGATTGCCTTCGGCCGGTCGTTCTCGTCGAGAACGACGAACGTGAACTGCCCGCTGACGACTTCGGTTCGAGCTTCGCTCGCCCGGGACCGACCGAACCCGCGTGTGGATACCGTGATCGAGGTGCGCCCGGTCCGTTCGATGCGGGCATAGACGTTGAGTTCATCTCCCACGACCATCACGCCGGGAAAGGCAAAGTCCGTCGCCCCGACGACCACGGCCTTCAGGCCGGTGCGCCGGGTGACGAGCGAACTGGCGCCGAGTGCGAGCTGGCACATCAGCCAGCCCCCGAACACGCCGCCATAGGGATTGAGGTCGGTCGGCATCGCGGTAACGCGAATGACCAGATCGCCCTCGTCCTCCATCTCAGACTACCATGCCCAGCGGGCTTTCGACATACTCCTTGAACGCGGCCATCAGGCGCGCGCCATCGGCGCCGTCGACGGCGCGGTGATCGAAACTGCCGGTTGCTGTCATCACGGTGGCTACTCCCAGCGACCCGTCTGGCATGACCCAGGGGCGCTTTTCACCTGCCCCAATGGCGAGGATGGTCGCCTGCGGGGGGTTGATGACCGCGGTGAAGTGCTTGATGCCCATCATTCCCATGTTCGAGATCGAGGCGGTGCCGCCCTGGTATTCCTCGGGCTTGAGCTTGCCTTCCTTGGCCCGCTTGCCGAGGTCCTTGGTGGCTGCGGCAATCTGCGAGAAAGACTTGCCGTTGGCATCCTGCACGATCGGGGTGATGAGACCGTTCGGGATCGAGACGGCAACGGACACGTCGGCGCGCTCATACTTGATAAGCTCGTTACCGGCGAAACTTACGTTGCACTCGGGAACGTCGATCAGCGCCTTGCCCAGCGCCTTCACCAACATGTCGTTGACCGAGACCTTCTTGCCCTGCTTTTCGAGTGCGGCATTCAGTTCCGAGCGCATCGCCATCAACTTGTCGAGGCGGATGTCCACCGTGAGGTAGATATGCGGCGCTTCCTGCATCGACTGCGTGAGACGGCGGGCAATCGTCTTGCGCATGCCCGACAGCTTCTCGACGCTGTGCGGGATGCGTTCGTCGAGCAGCGCGCGGGTTTCGGCAGCCATCTCGATCGCGGCCGGCTTGCCGACCGGTGCGGCGTCGTTGGCGGGCGAGGGCGCAGCGCTCTTGGGCTTGGCCGTGCCGGGCTGTGCGGCTTCGACATCGGCCTTGATGATGCGGCCATTGGGGCCCGAACCGGTCAGGCTATCGAGATCGACGCCCTTTTCGGCGGCGAGGCGCTTGGCGAGCGGAGATGCAATCACGCGGCCATCCTTTGAAATTGCGGGTTTCGAAGCAGCCGGTGCGGCAGGCGCCGGCGCGGGTTCTGCAGGTTTGGATTCGGATTTCGAAGGGGCGGGTTCCGGCGCGGCCTTCGCCTCTTCGGGCTTGGCGGCGGGGGCGGACATTTCCGCCACGTCCGAAACGTCCTCGTCCTCTTCGGCGAGCAGTGCGATGACCGTGCCGACCTTCACGCCTTCGGTTCCTTCGGGAACCGTGATCTTGCCGATCTTGCCTTCGTCGACGGCTTCGAATTCCATCGTCGCCTTGTCGGTCTCGATCTCGGCCATGATGTCGCCGGAGCTGACGCTATCACCTTCCTTCACCAGCCATTTCGCCAGTTTCCCCTCTTCCATCGTAGGGGAAAGGGCAGGCATCTTGATCTCGATAGCCATGGAAGCGTTATCGTCCCTTCTGTTCCTTGGGGAGGTATGGGGCTCGTGCTCTCCTTGGACAAGTTGTAGCCCGCGCACAAGCGCCTAACGGCGGGATTTCGTATTCACGATGGCTTGCACGGCATCCGGATTAGGAAGATAAGCCCTGCCCGAGAGGAGCATGAATGCGCGTCTATCTGGTCATTGTCGATGAAAGCGAAGAGGCTCTTGTCGCCCTGCAGTTCGCAGCGCGCCGTGCTGCCAAGACCAACGGGGTGCTGCATCTTCTGGCTCTGGTCCCGCCGCAGGAATTCAATGCCTTCGCAGGTGTGCAGGCAACGATCGAGGAAGAAGCCCGCGCCCGCGCGGAAACCATGGTGACGGCCGCTGCCGGAAACCTTCTCTCGCAGGGTGCGAAGATGCCGGTCATCGCCGTGCGCGTGGGTGAGGACATCAAGGTCGTGCGCGAATACCTGAAAGAGCACCCCGAAGTGTCGGCACTCGTGCTCGGAGCTGCCAAGGAAGGCGGCCCGGGCCCGCTGGTCGCGCACTTTACCGGCGCAGGCATGGCGCACATGATCTGTCCGGTCTTCGTCGTTCCCGGAAATCTCGATTCGGATGCGATAGAGCGCCTGAGCGAATAACAGCGCCGCTCAGGCTGCTAACGCTTCTTGCGCCCCTGATGGCGGATGTTCGAGGGACGACCGCGCTGGCCCACCATGTGGTTGCCGCGCTTCTTGAGCGGGACCGGACGGCCGCGCGGTTCAACCCGGCCGCCACCCTGCTCCAGTTCGAACTTGAGTGCGCCGGTCAGCGGATTCGCTTCGGCAAGACGCAGACGCAGGAACTGGCCGATCGAATATGTCGTGCCGGTGTCGTCGCCCGAGAGGACGTGCGCCTTCTCGTCATAGTGAAAGCGCTCGTCGCCCAGCGTCGAGACTGGAACCAGCCCATCGCCGCCGAGCCCGACGATCGTCGCGAAGAAACCGAACTTCTGCACGCCGGTAATCCGGGTTTCGAACACCTCGCCGACACGGGCCGATAACCACGCGGCCACGTATCGATCGATCGTCTCGCGCTCGGCTTCCATGGCCCGGCGTTCGGCCTGGCTGATGGCGTCGCTGACCTTGCCAAGATCGTCGCGGTCCCGGTCGGACAGACCCGATGTGGCGGGGATGTCGCCCTGCGGCTTGGGCTGTTCGAGATGATAGGCGTCCACCAGCGCACGATGCACCAGAAGGTCGGCATAGCGGCGGATCGGCGATGTGAAGTGCGCATAGGAGCCTAGCGCGAGGCCGAAGTGGCCTTCGTTGCGCGGACCGTAATAGGCCTGCGTCTGACTGCGCAGCACCGCTTCCATGATCAGTGCCTTCTCGGCCTCGTCGCCGATGTCCTTGAGCATGCGGTTGAACAGGCCGGGCGTGATGACCTGCCCCAGTGCCAGACTCTTGCCGAAAGTGGCGAGGTAGTCCTTGAGCGCGACCAGCTTCTCGCGGCTTGGCGTCTCGTGAACCCGGTAGACCACGGGCGCGACCTTGGCTTCCAGAGCCTTGGCTGCCGCCACGTTGGCGGCGATCATGAAGTCCTCGACCACGCGGTGCGCGTCGAGACGCTCGCGAATGGCGATTTCGCTGATCCGCCCCTGCTCGTCGAGCTTGACGCGGCGTTCGGGCAGTTCGAGTTCAAGCGGATCGCGTTTCTTGCGCGCATGGGCCAGCGCCTTCCAGCAGGCCCAGAGGTTCTGGAGATTGGCCTCCGCTTTTCCCTCGTCGATCCGCGCCTGCGCCTCTTCGTAGGCAATCACTTCGTGGATGCGCACGATGGCCCGAGTAAAACGCCAGTCCTTGACCTTGCCCTCGCCATCGATCTTGAGATGGCAGGCCATGGCCGCGCGGTCATCGCCGGCGCGCAGCGAGCAGACGTCTGCGGAAAGCACTTCTGGCAGCATCGACACGACGCGGTCGGGAAAATACACCGAGTTGCCACGCCGCCGCGCCTCGCGGTCGATCTCGCCACCGGGGCGGACGTAGAACGAGACGTCGGCAATGGCGATCAGGGCATCGAAGCCCCCTTCCCCGTCGGGTTCCGCCCAGATCGCATCGTCATGGTCGCGCGCGTCACTGGGATCGATGGCGATGATCGGCAGATGGCGCAGGTCTTCCCGCTTTTCGACGCTAAGCGGCATCTTCGCGGCTCGTTCCGCTTCGGCAAGCGTCTCTTCGGAAAACACATTGGGAATGCCGTGCTTGTGAATGGCGATCAGGCTGAACGACTTGGCCGCCAGCGGTTCGCCGAGTACCTCTGTGACCTTGACCGAAGCGCGCGCGGATCTTCCGACCGGCTCGGCAAGCACGAGTTCGCCGGCTTCGGCGCCGCCCAGGTCGGACACGGCCGACGAATGCCGGATGCGCTTGTCGACCGGCGCCAGCCAGGCCTTGCCTGCCTTGTCGATCTCGATGACGCCCAGCACCTGTTCCGACCGCAGCGCCAGCTTCTTCATCGGGTAGGCGCGCCAGCCTGTATTGCTTTCCTCGGTTCGCGAGAGAACACGGTCGCCCTTCTTGAGCGCGCTGCCTCGTCCTTTCTCGATCAAGCGGATCCTCGGGGGCGGTGAAGCGTCCTCGGGCTGCCAGGTATCGGGCACGGCGATAGCTTCGCCTTCGTCGATATCGACGATGCGCAGCACTGTCACTTTCGGTAACCCGCCCATTTTGTGAAAGGCGGTGCGCTTGCCGTCGATCAGGCCTTCCTCCGACATATCCTTGAGCAGGGCCTTGAGCTGGATTTTCTCCTGCCCTTTCAGCCCGAACTCGCGCGCGATTTCACGCTTGCCGGCGGGAACCGGCGAGTTCTGGATGAAGTCGAGGATCTGCTTGCGCGTCGGCAGGCCTGGTGCGGGCCGTTTCTTGGGAGCCATGTTGCTGCAATGGGGGGTGGCACGCCCGAATGCAATGGCCCCCCGCCCAAGCTGCGGACTACTTCTGCTCGAGAGGCCTGAAACCGCCGCCGGGGACCGCAGCCGCAATCGGGCTTTCGCTGCCGTCCGCCGCGACCGAGCTTACCCCGATGATCCAGTCGTCCCCGCGCAAGCCATCCAGTTTGGCGTGGGTCATTTCGGTGCCAGCCACCACAGGCTCCGCTTCCCAGCCTGCAGCCGTCGTGCGCCGCTTCCAGACATTGTAGCTGACGGCGCCGGGCACCGGCTGCCAGGTGACGTCTGTCCAGGTCTTCACAGCCGCATCGGCCTCGGGTGCCGGTGGCGTCGGCGCCTTGGCCAGCTCCGCGAGGCTGGCGACATTAAGCCTTGTAACCTTGGCGAGATAAGGAAAATCCATCTCGTCCACCGTGTCTCCGTACGTCACGCCGTCTTCGGTGCGCAGGTCCTGATGCTGATGCTCGTAGTCCTCCACCGCAACGGTGAAGCGCACCGCAGGGTAGCCATGTTCGAGGAACGGCAACTGGTCCCCGCCGCGCCCCATGCGATCGGCCCGCCAAATCTGCCGCACGTCGAGATCGTCCTGCACGCCGTCCGCCAGTCCAGTGATATAGCGGGAGAGGTTGCGGCCGGGGCTGTCGTTCTCGCCACCAAAACGGCGCGCTGCCGCGCGGGTCTCGTCGGTCGCATCCGCACGCGGTCCTTCGGAAAACAGACGGACGTGCGTGTCATCGCAGTAGCCGTCCGATCCGCACGATCCGCCGACGATGTCGTTGTTGAGCACCGCCTTCACGGTCCAGCCCTGCTGCGTGGCATAGTCGGCCAGCAGCTTGCCGCCGAAGAGGCCCTGCTCCTCGCCCGAGAGGACGGCATAGACGATCGTCGTCGGGAATTTATGCTGTGAAAGGACGCGGGCCGCTTCGAGGACGAGAGCCGTGCCCGATCCGTCGTCATTGGCGCCGGGGGCGTCGCTCTTGGCATCCATGACGTCGCTGGCACGGCTGTCGATGTGGCCCTGGACGATGACGACTTCGTTCGGTCGCTCGGTGCCCCGCTGGATCGCGACAACATCCACGAGCCGCACCGGATCGGGAATGCGCGATCCGCTCACCATGGTTTCCGGGGTCGCGATTTCTAGGCAGCCGCCGCACGCCTTCGAACTCGCGCGAAACTGGTCTTCAGCCCAGCGCCTTGCGGCACCGATGCCGCGACGCGCGTCGGTCTGCGAAGACAAGGTATGGCGTGTGCCGAAACCGACCAGCGCCTCCACGTCGGCGCGAAGCCGGTCCTGCGAGACTGCGTCGCTGACCGCATCCGGGGCTTCTGCGAACGCAGCGGTCGTGACGAAAGGAAGAGCGCAGAGGCCAAGGGCGAGCGGGGAAAAATACTTAATCATGGCCGGCGACATTCGCCGGAAGCGGCACCGATGGCAAGGGGCCGGTATTCGCAAAAAAGTTCTGCGGTTTCAGAGGTGCTCGGGTTCGGGCCCGTAGATGTTGTCACCATCGCTCGACGGCCAGATGCCGAAGACAATGACCAGAAGGATCGGCACCCAACTCAGCAACCCGCTGAGGGCGTACTTGGTGCGATGGGCCTGCACGGCAACCTGCATCGCGGTCGGATCTTCAGTTTTCAATGATCCGACAAACGAGACCATTTCCCCGATCATCCCGATCGTGAGCGCGACCGAAAGCAGCTGGAGCCCGACAGCGACACCGGCGATCCATCCGGGCTTGTTCGAATCGTGCAGTCTGCGCGTGAAGGACGCGGCCAGCAGCATCGTCATGAGAAACGACATGATCACCGATCCCCACATCGAGATACGGATCATGTTGCCCATGCCGGACATGACGTTCTGCTGGATTGCAGCTTCGTCCGCACCGTCGCGAGCCGCCTGAAAGGCATCCACGGCAATCGCGCCACCGGCCACGATCGACAGCCCGAACGAGAACAGCGCGTAAACGATCGCCAGAAACAGAAGGTAGAACCAGAAAGTGGAACGCGAATCGCGTCCGGAAATATTCGCCAGGTTGGTGAGATTGTGCCGGATCGCCTCGAACATCGCGTTCCTCTCCATTTGTCTGGTCAGTAAGCCCTTGCGATGTATATCCTTTCCACCGCAGGACGTCCTGTGAAAATACAGTCACCGCTGACCGGTTCCGCTTCGAGCGGCGTGTTGCGCATTGTCAGTTTGAGCGCTTTCAGCTTCTGAATGACGGCCTCCAGCTCATCACCCGTCGGACGTGCCCATTTCGCTTCGACCCAGCCCGGATAGCGCTTGTCGGGCGCGAAATAGGCTTCAACTTCGGCGAAAGTGGAAACGCGGGTGATCTCGGCATCGCGCTTGGCCTTGGCCTCTTCGAAGAGCGCCGACTGGATCTCTTCGAGTTCACCGGCCGCGCGGTTGACGAAATCGTCCTTGGGCAGGCCAACGAAGTTCGCCTTGGCCGCATCGTTCCAGAGCTTGTCGCGGCGCAGCATCGAGACCTGACCACCAGCAGCGTCGCGCCCGCCGATCTCGAGGATGAGCGGAACGCCCTTCTTCACCCAGCTCCAGCGCTTCTGCGTCGCCTTGCCGGGACGCTTGTCGAGCAGAACGCGCACAGGCTCGCCAAAGGCTGACTGCCCGACCAGTGCCTTGCGCAGATCTTCGCAATAGGCGAGCAGCTCGGCGTCCTCTGGTTTGTCGCGCAGCATTGGCAGGATGACGATCTGGTGCGGCGCCACCATCGGCGGCACCCGCAGGCCATCATCGTCCCCATGGGTCATGATCAGGCCGCCGATCATGCGGGTCGAGGTGCCCCATGAAGTCGTGTGGCAGTACTGCTGGGCGCCTTCGCTGTCCTGATACTGGATGCCGGCCGCATGGGCGAAGCCGGTGCCCAGATAGTGCGAGGTGCCCGCCTGAAGCGCCTTGCCGTCCTGCATCATGGCTTCGATCGAATAGGTCGCCACCGCCCCGGGGAAGCGCTCGTTCTCAGGCTTCTCGCCGGCGATCACCGGCATGGCCAGTTCGGTCTCTGCGAAATCGCGGTACATTTCGAGCGCGCGCAGCGTCTCTTCCATCGCGCCCTCGCGGTCGGCATGCGCCGTGTGGCCCTCCTGCCAGAGGAACTCGCTGGTGCGCAGGAACATGCGGGTGCGCATTTCCCAGCGCACGACATTGGCCCACTGGTTGGTCAGCAGCGGCAAGTCGCGCCAGGACTGGATCCAGCGCGACATGGCCGCTCCAATCACCGTTTCCGAGGTCGGACGCACGATGAGCGGCTCTTCCAGTTTCGCTTCGGGATCGGGCACGAGGCCGCCTTCGCCGTCACCGATCAGGCGGTGGTGCGTGACGACCGCCATTTCCTTGGCAAAGCCTTCGACATGCTCCGCTTCCTTCGCGAAGTACGAGAGCGGAATGAAAAGCGGGAAGTAGCAGTTGTCGACGCCGGCGGCCTTGATCCGGTCGTCCATCCGGCGCTGCATGCGTTCCCAGATCCCGTAGCCCCACGGCTTGATGACCATGCAGCCGCGGACGCCGGACTCCTCGGCCATTTCAGCCTCGGAGATGACTTCCTGATACCATAGGGCGAAATCGTCCTCGCGCTTGGTCGAGAGGGCGTGACGGATGGCAGACACGGGTGCTCTTCCTGTGATTGTGTTGTGCTTGCGGAGGACCGTCCTCCGAAGCGCACCCGCTGGCCTTTATTTGCCTAGCGCGTCAAGCTTCTTCTGCATCTCGGCCATCTGCTCCTTGAGCGCGCTGAGATCGCCGGTCTCTTCGCTGGCCGGCCCGGCAGTCTTGCCTTCGCCCTTTTCCGCGCCTGGCATGAAGGCAGCCGAGGCGGCACGGAACATCGCCATGTTCTGCTCTGCAAGCTTGGCAAGCGGGTTGTTACCCAGACTGTCCTCGAACGCCTTGGCGAGCTTCGCCTGATTGGCGCGGAAGTTTTCCATAGAAGCTTCGAGATAATGCGGCATCAGCGACTGCATCGAGTTGCCGTACATGCTGATGAGTTCGCGAAGGAAGCTGACCGGCAGCATCTGCTCGCCGTTCGATTCCTCTTCCATGATGATCTGGGTCAGGATCGTATGGGTAATGTCGGTGCCAGACTTGGCATCGAGGACTTTGTAGTCGACACCTTCGCGGGTCATCTTCGCGAGGTGATCGAGCGTGATGTAGCTCGAAGACCGCGTGTTGTAGAGACGCCGGTTCGCATATTTCTTGATGATTACGGTGTCGTCGTCACCCTTAGCCGCATCAGCCATTGCCTATCCTGCTCCATCCCAGTCCTTAATGTGTACACGTTACCATTCAGGGATATCGCGATGCAACACAAATTGCTGCGCAGCAAAAGAAGCTATTAACGCTATTTAACGGCCAAACCTGCGACCAAGTACCGTGAGCAGCTCGTATTGGGACAAACCGGTAGCCGCCGAGGCTTCAGGCAGGGAATAATCAGCGCTCACCCAGTCGCCTTCATGCACGTTCGGGGCGTCACTGAGATCGATCACGGTCATGTCCATGCTGACCCGTCCGACAACGGGAAGTTGCTGCCCTGCGGCATGAAAGGACCCGGTTTTCGACCATAGCCGCAAGTATCCGTCGGCATAGCCCAGGGCGATCGTACCAGTGCGCATCGGTCGGGGCGCGGTGAAAGTGGCGTTGTAGCCGATCGTCTCACCCGCAGCGACGTCGCGTACTTGCATGATGGCGGCTTGCGGCGTGACCACTTGCCTGATCGTCCCGGCCATATCCTCACGCGGCACGCCGCCATAGAGCGCAACGCCCGGCCGCGTAAGATCTCCGTGGTAAGCGCTGCCCAGCGCGATGCCGGCACTGTTGCAGAGGCTGGAGCGCTGGTGCGGAATCACGGCGCAGGCATCGCGCCACCGCTTGCACTGGATCGGATTGATGTCACTTGGCTCCTCGGCCGATACGAGATGCGACATCAGCACGTCGATATCGAGCGAGGCGAGCAGGTCGTCGCCGATCTGCGATAGCGGCAGACCCAGACGGTTCATGCCGGTGTCGACCATGAGGTCACATCGCCCGCCCCCGGCCGCCAGCCAGCGTCGTGCCTGATCGAGCGAGTTGATGACCGGCTTCACGCCGCAGGCAACGGCGAACGCCGCATCGGCATCGGTGAGCGGCCCATGCAGGACCGAAACCGAACCGGGTGCAACCACGTCGAGCAGGTCAGGCACTTCGGACCAGTGCGCCACGAAGAAGTCGTGACAGCCCGCGGCATGCAATACCGGCACGACCTGGCGCGCGCCCACGCCATAGCCGTCAGCCTTAACCGCCGCCCCGGCGCGGGCATTGCCGGACAGGTGATCAAGCGCCTGCCAATTCGCTTTCAGGGCATCGGGATCGAAGCCGAGCCTCAGGGCCGGCGCGGGAACGTCAGGACGCATCTTCACCATAATCGCGTGGAGGACCGCCGCGCAGCCCCCATATTGCCACTACCAGACCGAAGGCGACGATTACCCAAGTGTACCACAGTCCGGCATAGGCATCGCCGGTCCGGGCATTGATGTAGCTGGCGATCAACGGCAGGAAGCCGCCCAGATAGCCCGCTCCGATGTGATAGGGAATAGACATCGAACTATAGCGGATCGGCGCGGGAAACATCTCGGTAAGCTGTGCGGCGACGCCGCCATATGTCAGCGCCGACAGTCCGCCAAGCACCAGCAGGATTGCAGCGATGCCCAGGAGCGCCGGCAGCGCCGGATGTTGCACGCTGAAGTCGAACCCATGCGCGGTCAGGGCGCTTTCGATACCGGCCTTGCGGGCCTTGGCCGCTTCCTTCTTGTGGGCGGCATCATCTGCAAACCAGGCGGCCGGAAGATCCACCATGTCGCTACCCACGGTGAGCGTAACCTGAGACGCATCCTGCACCGAATAGGGAACGCCGCTAGCCGTGAGCGTTTCCAGCAACATGCCGCAGGGGCTGAGCTTGCTGCCGCTCAGATCGGCGAAGGGATCGGTGTGGCAGGCGGGTCCGGAAACCACGACAGGCGCAGCCTTGGCGCTCTCCTGAAGTCCGGGATTGGCCAGCGATCCCATGCCCCAAAACAGCGGAAAGATCAGAACCAGCGTGGCCGCGGCGCCGATCACCAGCGGGCGTTTGCGTCCGATCCGGTCCGACCATCCGCCGACGATGACGTAGAAGCTCATCGAGATCAGCGCGGTGATGCCGATCACCACTTCGACGACCATCGGATCGACGCGCATAGGCCCCTTGAGAAACGATAGCGACGAGAAGAACGCCGTGTACCAGATCGTCGTCAGAATACCTGTCACGCCGAACAGTGCTACGAAGATGCGCTTCTTGTTGCCGGGATAGGTGAAGCTTTCCACGAAAGGGTTACCGGCGACTTCCCCCTCTTCCTGCATGGCAAGGAAGACCGGGCTCTCGGACAGCTTGAGACGCATCCACAGCGAGATCGCGAGCAGCGCCAGCGAGAGCAGGAACGGCACGCGCCAACCCCAGGCCGCCAGCGTCGCATCCGAGAAGACCGCCTGGTTGATGAGCACCACGATGATCGACAGCACGAAACCGCCGACCACACTGCTCTGGATGAACCCGGTGAAGAAGCCACGACGGCGCGGTGGTGAATGCTCGGCCACGTAGATCGCGGCACCGCCATACTCGCCGCCCAGTGCCAGCCCCTGCAGGATGCGCAGCGCGATCACGATAAGCGGCGCCCACAGGCCGATGGATTCGGCGGACGGGATCAGCCCTACGCCGGCGGTCGAAATGCCCATCAGCGTGACGGTGACGAGGAAAGTGTATTTCCGACCGAGCTTGTCTCCCCAATACCCAAACAGGATCGCGCCAAGTGGACGAAAACCAAAGCCCACTGCAAATCCGGCCCAGACGAGCAGGATCTGCAGCGTCGGTCCTACGGACGGGAAAAAGGCCTTTCCGATAAAGGTCGCCAGCGTGCCGTAGATGAAGAAGTCATACCATTCGAAAATGGTGCCGGCAGACGAGGCCGCAATGACCAGCTTGATGTCTGATGCGCTCGGCTCCGGACCCTCCGGATGCTGGTGCGAGTCTGCCATGTCGTCCCCTCTCGAATGCTCCCCGTTCGAGGACGTCCTTTAGACGGCGCTTCAGGCGGAGGGAAGAACCTGCATGGCCGCGTTCCACGGCAACATGACGGCGCCATGGCGTGCCGGATAGTTGCGCGCGGCGGCAATCGCGGAAAGGCCGGGCCAGTCGGGCAAGTCGCCTTCGCCTGCCAGCCACGCCGCGACAGCCTTTCCGGCCGCGTGAATATGGTCGGCCGACATGCCCTTTGCGGCCTGCACGAAGATCGCGGCGGAAGCCTGACCGATGGCGCAGGCCTGACTGCGCACGCCGATATCGCCGATTGTGCCATCCGGTGCCAGTGCGAGCCCCAGCATGATCGTGCTGCCGCAACTCTTGGAACGCGCTTCACCCTTGAGAGGGAGAGCATCGATCAGCGGAAAACGGGCCAGTTCGATGGCGAGGCCCAGCACTTCAGGCGTGTAGAGAACGGTAGCGGACACGGATCAGAGCTCGTCGCTTGCAGTCGCACCGGCTTCCCGGCGGCGCTGGGCAATAAGCTGGACCAGCGCTTCGCTGCTCGCATTCACGAACGGATAGGTCCGCGACTGGGTGATCCAGTGCGGCCTGCCGCCGATCCCCCAGACCGTATCGTAGCCGAGCACCAGCACCGAAAACGCCATGACGACGATGACCACGCCTTTTACGGCGCCGAAGCCGAACCCCAGAATGCGGTCGATAGGCCCCAGCACCGAGGCGCGGCTCTTGTTACCGGCCCATCCGGCGATGAGCTTCACTGCCGCATAGGGCACCAACAGCAGCAACGCGAACGCCAACACTCCCGAGCCGGACTCGGTGCCGATATGCGGGATCAGCCAGTCGGTTACCGGCGTGTGCAGCATCCGGATCGCGAAAATGGCGAAAACCCATGCGCCCAGCGCCAGGATTTCCTGAACGAATCCGCGAATGAAGCCCGTGATAGCGCCCAGCCCGACGAAGAGCAGCACCGCGATGTCGAAGCCAGTCATAGGCGTGCGAAATTATGCATCGGAAAGGATGCGGTCAACGAGATTAGGCAGCATTGTCAGACCCGTGAAGCGAAAGCCCTTCTCGGTCTTGGTCTCACCTCCGGGACCGCCGGCCGGCCCCACCGCACGGCCGAAGCCGAGCTTCGCCGATTCGCGTTGCCGGATGGAGGCATGCGCTACAGGCCGGATCTCGCCCGCGAGCGATACTTCCCCGAACCACACCGCATCGTTGCCGAGCGGCTTGTCTCCCAGCGCGGAGATGAGGGCCGCCGCCACTGCAAGGTCCGCGGCCGGGTCGGAGAGGCGGTATCCGCCCGCGACATTGAGGTAGACTTCGGCGCTTGAGAAGTTGAGCCCGCACCGCGCCTCAAGCACGGCGAGCAGCATGGCCATCCGGCCATTGTCCCATCCAACGACGGCGCGGCGCGGCGTGGCCCCGCTCTGTAGCCGGACGATCAGTGCCTGGATCTCCACCAGCACCGGACGCGTGCCTTCCATCGCTGGAAATACCGCGCTGCCCGCCATCGGTTCTTCGCGGCCCGACAGAAACAGCATCGACGGATTGCCGACTTCGGCGAGCCCGTCGCCTTCCATCGCGAAGACGCCGATCTCGTCCACCGGGCCGAAGCGATTCTTCAGCGAGCGCAGGATGCGATACTGGTGACTGCGCTCACCCTCGAAGCTCATCACCACGTCGACCATGTGCTCCAGCACGCGCGGCCCGGCGATGGTGCCGTCTTTCGTCACGTGCCCGACGAGCACCAGCGTAACGCCCGTCTCCTTGGCATAACGGATCAGTTCGAAGGCACAGCCGCGCACCTGACTGACCGTGCCGGGCGCGCCTTCAATCTGGTCGGAGTGCATCGTCTGGATCGAATCGATCACCAGCAGCGCTGGCGACTCCATCGTCCCGAGCGTGGTGAGAATGTCGCGCACAGAGGTCGCCGCCGCAAGCTGGATCGGAGCCTTGGACAAGCCGAGCCGTTCTGCGCGCAATCGCACTTGTCCGGCCGCTTCCTCTCCGCTCACGTAGACCGAACGCCCGCCGCTCTGGGCGATGTGCGCGGAAACCTGCAGCAGCAGTGTCGACTTGCCTATGCCGGGATCGCCGCCCATCAGGATGGCCGATCCGGGCACAAGCCCTCCGCCGAGCGCCCGGTCGAATTCGGCAATGCCGCTCGCGCGTCGCTTGGGCACTTCCCCGGGCTGATCGAGCGGCGTGAACTGGATAGGCCGCCCACCCGACGACAGATCATGCTTTGAAGAAAACACCGTCTGCGGGGCGTCCTCGACGAGCGAATTCCACTCGCCGCAATCGGCGCATTGGCCCTGCCAGCGCGAGGCGACGCTGCCGCAGGCCTGACAGATGTAACGACGCTTGGGCTTTGCCATGGCGTCGAAGTAGTGAGAACATATTGCGAACGCAAGGCCTCAGTAGAGTTTGCTGTCGCTCTCCTCGGTGAGCCTGTCGAAGGTTTCACGCAGTTCCGGTTCGGCAAGCGCATCGGCATAGATTTTGCCGAACGAGATCCGCGTTGGCGCATCCCACATATCCGGCTCCCACAGATGCGCGCGCCGGGCCGAACGAACGCAGTGAAATGCCGCTCGCTCAACCGCGACGCGAATGACCAGCACTGCGGGTTTTCCGCCGGCGGAAAGCCTTTCGCACAAATCTGCATCGTCATGGAGCGTGGCAAGGCCGGAGATTCGCAGCACTTCGTCGGTTGCCGGCCGGACGATCATAAGCCCAACCCGGGGATCGTGCAGAATATGCTGCAGGCCGATGCACAAGTGATTGCCCGCGCGTTCCGGGATCAGCAGCGTCCGATCGTCGACCTGCTCGACAAACCCCGGATGATCGCCTTTCGAACTCAGTTCTATTCCGCCCGCGCCGATCGTCCCAAGCACAAGGAAGGGGCTTCGCTCGATGAACGCCCTGCCCTGCTCGCAGATGTGATCGCGGATTTTTGCGGCGCCGCGCGGTCCATAGTCGACAATGATTTCCCGCAGCCGTTCTACTGTCTCGATTCTCGCCATGACATTTCTCCCAAATGCTGCGCGCGAGAATGCCGCAGTGCGCGCAGCAAAGCACGGGGCAGACCGGACGGGATTGCAGCGACGATTTCACCGGGGTGATGATCGCAGTTGCGATTGCGGTAGCGCTCGCCGTCTTGCTCTGCCAAGCAGGGCCCATGCGGCAGAAGGAATTGCGGATCGCGTTAGTCTGCTACGGCGGCATCAGCCTTGCCGTCTACATGCATGGCGTGACCAAGGAAATCTGGAAGGCCATGCAGGCGAGTCGCGCCCATTGGTCCGACGAACCCGATCCTCCCGGCAGTGCGGGCGTATACTTGCGCCTCCTCCGGCGCCTCGAGCATGGCAGCAATCTGCGACTGCGTCTGCTGACCGACATCGTGGCCGGTGCCAGCGCGGGCGGGATCAATTCGGTTTTCCTCGCGCAGGCCATCCATTCCGGACAATCGCTGGAGCCGCTCACGGACCTGTGGCTGGAATGCGCCGACGTCGATGTGCTGCTCGATCCCGATGCGCGGCCCTGGTCCCGCGCGACCAAGTTCTGGGCGACGCCGCTTGTTTCGTATCTACTTCACCGTCCCGGCAATGCCGTCAGCGCCAGCGTAGCGCCGGAAACACGCGCAGAGGTTCGCGAGAAGCTATCGCGGCTAATTCGCTCGCGCTGGTTCGAGCCGCCCTTCAGCGGCATCGGCTTTTCGCGCCTCTTGTGCCGGGCCTTCATGGCCATGGAAAAGAGCGCGGCGCAAAAGCCCCTGTTGCCAGAGCGGCACCGGCTCGATCTCTTCGTGACCGCGACCGACTTCAAAGGCCATCTCGAGGCGCTGCACCTGCATTCGCCCCATCTCGTTCTGGAAAGCGAACATCGGCTGACTGTCGATTTCCATGCCCCGTCGCCGGGTACCGGAGGACAATCGCTTGCGCCGATTCCGGAACTGGTCTTCGCGGCCCGCTCGACCGCGAGCTTCCCTGGGGCGTTTCCGCCCATGCAGATAAGCGAGATCGATCGCTTGGTGCGTGAAAAGGACGCGGACTGGCCGGAGCGCGCCGCTTTTCTGAAACGTATCATGCCCGAGCATACGCGCCACGGGGACATCGACTCGGTGTCGCTCATTGACGGTTCGGTCCTGGTCAATGCGCCGTTTTCGGATGCGATGTCCGCGCTGCGCGACCGCCCGGCGACGCGCGAGGTCGACCGCCGCTTCGTCTATATCGATCCGACGCCCGATCCGGTCGGCCCCATGGCGCGCAAAGACACCCGCGCGCCCGGCTTCTTCTCGGTCATCCTCGGCTCGCTGTCTTCGATCCCGCGCGAACAACCGATCCGCGACAATCTCGAGGCGCTCGAAAAGGACTCGCGGGAAAAGACCGCTTTACGTTCCATCGTCCGCGCTCTGCGGCCCGAGATCGAGGAGGCGGTGGAGAAGCTTTTCGGCCACACGCTGTTCCTCGATCGGCCGACGCCGAAGCGGCTGGCAGCCTGGCGCACGAAAGCGCAGCAAGCGGCGATGGAACAGGCGGGATTTGCTTATCATGGCTATGCCCAGGTCAAGTTCAGCGGCATCGTCACGATGCTGGGCCGGATGATCCTGCAGGCGGCACCGGATCTGGGCCTGCCCAATGCCGCGCCCATTCGTGAAAGGCTCTTCGCCTATCTGGAGACGACCGGGATCGACCGGATGAAGGCGATGCGCGATTCGAAGTCGCCCGCAATGATCGACTTCTTCCGCACGCACGATCTTGCCTTTCGTATTCGCCGTTTGCGCTTGCTGGCGCGCCGTGTGACGCAGGATTGGGAAAACGACGACAGTCTGACCGAGCAGGACCGCGATGACGCGCGCACGGCAATCTACAGCGCGCTGTCGCTGTATGTGGATCGCGAAACGCTCGACACTCTTGGTGAGGATTTCGCGGGATTGGCGCGCGGTGTGTTCGACAATCCGCAAGCGGTCGTGGATGCATTTGCCGAAGCCCGCAACCTCATGGAAATCGATGCGCAGGTGGACGAAATCCTGTCCGAGGCCATGGCCGCGATGCCAGCGGCGCTGCGTCGGCGCATGCTGCTCGCCTACCTCGGATTTCCCTTCTACGACACGGTGACGCTGCCCTTGCTCCGCGGTGAAGGGATGACCGAATTCGATCCGGTCCTCGTCGACCGCATTTCACCCGAAGACTGCAATGCCATCCGCAAGGGCGGCGCCGGAGAAACCCTCCGAGGCACGGAGTTCTACAACTTCGGCGCATTTTTCAGCCGGGCATATCGCGAGAACGACTATCTCTGGGGCAGGCTGCACGGCGCGGAACGCATGATCGACCTGATCGCGTCCGCCGTTGGCGTCGAGCACCCGGTGCCCGAACGCGATCTGCGGCAATTCCGCCGCGAGGCCTTTCTTGCCATTCTGGAAGAGGAACGGGACCGGCTGCGTGCCGATCCCGCTCTTGTCGATCGCATTATTGCGGAAGTGACCGCGCGCTAGACCTATTCGGTCAGGTCGCTCCAGGCGTCCTTGATGCGGTCGAAGAAGCCTTTCGACTGCGGGCATTCATCGCCGGTTTCGGTTTCCTGCAGTTCGCGCAGCAGTTCCTTCTGGCGAGAGCTGAGCTTGGTCGGCGTTTCCACCGAAATCTCGATCACGAGATCGCCGCGGCCGCGGCCCTGCAGCACCGGCATGCCGGCGCCACGCTTGCGCAACTGCTTGCCGGACTGAATGCCGGCCGGGATATCGATGGTGATCATCTCGCCGTCCATGCCGGGAATCTCGATCGATCCGCCCAGAGCCGCCGTGGTGAACGTGATCGGCACGCGCGTGAGCAGCGTCGTTCCTTCGCGTTCGAACACCTTGTGGCGCTTGACGTGCAGGAAGATGTACAGATCGCCCGGAGGCGCGCCGAACGGCCCCGCCTCACCCTTCCCCGACAGACGGATACGTGTACCGGAATCGACGCCCGGCGGAATATCCACCTCGAGCGTCTGCGGTGTGTCCACACGGCCTTCGCCGCGGCACGTCCGGCAGTGCTGCTCGATCACCTCGCCGCGACCGTGGCACGTCGGGCACGTGCGCTCGACGACGAAGAAACCCTGCTGGGCACGAACCTTGCCGTGGCCTGCGCACATGTTGCAGGTGTGCTTGCCGGTGCCGGGTTCCGCGCCGGCCCCCTCGCAGGTCTCGCAGGTCTGCGACACCTCGATGGTGATTTCGGTGTGCTTGCCGTGAAATGCCTCGTCGAGGCTGATTTCCATGTCGTAGCGCAAGTCGGCACCGCGACGGGCCTGCTGGCGCCCGCCGCCGCCTCCGAACGCGCTACCGAAGATCGATTCGAAAATATCGCCTATGTCGCCGAATTCGGCGCCCATCCCGCCGCCGCCTGCGGCTCCCATGCCCTGCTGGAATGCAGCGTGGCCGTAACGGTCATAAGCGGCCCGCTTCTGCGGGTCTTTGAGGCAGTCGTAAGCCTCACTGATTTGCTTGAAGCGCGCTTCGGACTCGCTGCACCCCGGATTCTTGTCCGGATGGTAGCGCATGGCAAGCTTGCGGTAGGCCGACTTGATCATCTTGTCGTCGGCGTCGCGCGAAACTTCGAGCAGTTCGTAGTAGTCTATCTCGGTCGCTGACACGTAGTATCCCCCGTAGATAACCTAACCGCCACCGGAGCAGCTGCACCGGTGGCGGTCATGGTTTTCATCAGGACGTTCAGCCCTTGTTTTCGTCGACTTCCGAGAACTCGGCGTCGACAACGTCTTCGTCGCCGCCTGCAGCCTGAGTCTCGGCGCCCTCGGAACCGGCTTCGCCCTGTTCCTTCTCGTAGATCGCCTGGCCCATCTTCATGGCCACCTGGGTCAGTTCCTGAGCCTTGGCATTGATCTCTTCTGGATTTTCGCCTTCGAGCGCCGTCTTGGTCGCGGCAATCGCGGCCTCGACTTCACCCTTGAGCGTAGCGTCGATCTTGTCGCCATTCTCGGAGAGCTGCTGTTCAGTCGCGTGGATCAGACTATCGGCGTTGTTACGCGCCTCTGCCGCCTCGCGACGCTTCTTGTCCTCTTCGGCGAACTGCTCGGCATCCTTGACCATCTGGTCGATGTCGGAGTCCGAAAGACCACCCGAAGCCTGGATGCGGATCTGCTGTTCCTTGCCCGTGCCCTTGTCCTTGGCGGACACGTTCACGATGCCGTTGGCGTCGATGTCGAAAGTGACTTCGATCTGCGGCACGCCGCGGCGTGCCGGCGGAATGCCGACGAGGTCGAACTGGCCGAGGAGCTTGTTGTCCTGCGCCATCTCGCGCTCACCCTGGAACACGCGGATCGTCACCGCCTGCTGGTTGTCCTCGGCAGTCGAGTAGACCTGGCTCTTCTTGGTCGGGATCGTCGTGTTGCGGTCGATCATCTTGGTCATGATGCCGCCCAGCGTCTCGATGCCCAGCGAAAGCGGGGTCACGTCGAGTAGCAGCACGTCCTTGACGTCGCCCTGCAGAACGCCGGCCTGGATCGCTGCGCCCATGGCGACTACTTCGTCCGGGTTCACACCGGTGTGCGGTTCCTTGCCGAAGAATTCCTTCACGACTTCGCGAACCTTGGGCATGCGGGTCATACCGCCCACGAGCACAACGTCATCGATGTCAGCCGCGGACAGCCCTGCGTCGGCAATTGCTTTCTTGCACGGCTCGATGGTCCGCTTGATCAGGTCCGCGACCATCTTCTCGAGGTCGGAGCGGGTCACCGTTTCAACGAGGTGAAGCGGGGTTGTGCTGCCGCCTTCCATGCGCGCGGTGATGAAGGGCAGGTTCACTTCGGTCGAAGCGGTCGAGGACAGCTCGATCTTCGCCTTTTCGGCCGCTTCCTTCAGGCGCTGCAGAGCGAGCTTGTCGGTCCGCAGGTCCATGTTTTCCTTGGCCTTGAACTTGTCTGCCAGCCATTCAACCAGCTTCGTGTCAAAGTCTTCACCGCCGAGGAAAGTGTCGCCGTTGGTGGACTTCACTTCGAACACGCCGTCGCCGATTTCGAGGATCGAGACGTCGAAGGTACCGCCGCCAAGATCGTAGACCGCGATGGTCTTGCCGTCCTGCTTCTCGAGGCCATAGGCCAGCGCAGCCGCGGTCGGCTCGTTGATGATGCGCAGAACTTCGAGACCCGCGATCTGGCCGGCGTCCTTGGTCGCCTGGCGCTGCGCGTCGTTGAAGTATGCGGGAACCGTGATAACCGCCTGCGAAACCGTCTCGCCGAGATAACTCTCAGCGGTTTCCTTCATCTTCTGAAGGATGAAGGCGGAAATCTGCGACGGGCTGTAGTCTTCACCGCCGGCCTGTACCCACGCGTCGCCGTTCTTGCCCTTCACGATGGTGTAGGGGACCAGTTCGGTGTCCTTCTTGGTCACCGGGTCATCGAAGCGGCGGCCGATAAGGCGCTTCACTGCGAAGATCGTATTGTCGCCGTTGGTCACGGCCTGGCGCTTCGCGGGCTGACCGATCAGGCGCTCACCATCCTTGGTGAAAGCCACGATCGACGGCGTCGTGCGCGCGCCTTCCGAATTTTCGATAACCTTGGGCTTGCCGCCGTCCATAACAGAGACACAGCTGTTGGTGGTGCCAAGGTCGATACCGATTACTTTTGCCATTTACCCCATTCCTCACGTCAGTGGTTGACACCGCGCGGATCGCCTCCCGAAAGGCAAGGCAGCTTGCGCGGCTCGATGACGTTCCAAGTCGTCGGAGGGCGATATAGGAGCGGTTTCGCTTGGAACAAGAGCGGCAAGGTGGCATTACGTTCGCGAATTTTCACAAGTCTCAATTCGGGGAATTTCCGGTCGTGAATCCGCTACATACGCTTGCTTTTCTCTCCGGCATGACGGCCTTGGCATTGCTCGCTGCATGTCAGCAGGCGGATGCGCCGACGCCCGAGGCAACTTCTGCCGAGGCCAACGGCCCCGATGCAAAACCCGGCATTTCCGCAAGCCAGGGACGCATGATTCTGCCCGTCGTGCCCGGGCGGCCTGCAGCCATCTACTTCTCCGTTCGCAACGATGGTCAACTCGCCGCAACACTCGCGGGGGTTCATGTGGCAGGCGCCGAAAAGTCGGAAATGCACAAGACCGAAGGCGGCTCGATGAGCCCGGTCGATGCCGTGACCATCGATCCCGGCGCCACCATCGAATTCGCACCGGGCGGTTATCACGTCATGGCCTTCGAATTGGCCGACGAGCTGACGTCGGGCAGTTCGACCGAATTGACGCTGACGTTCTCGGACGGGGACAAGCTCTCGATGCCGCTCCACATCGAGACGATGGGCGATGCCATGAATGGAGGACATCACTGAAGGCGCGGCGCGCCGCGCACGTTTGTCCGCCCGGCGGCGAGCGAGAACTCACGCCGGGAGAAGTGGTTCTCGTCCGATCCGTATTCGGTGAGGCTATCGATCCTGGGCCGGTGCGTATTCGGCGCCGGCGCTGGTTCCCGTTTCAACCGGTCGGCACGGTCATGGCGCCCTGTGGACACGTGCATTTCCACCCGCGCGCCGAAAGCTACAGGGATGATTTCTCGGTTCATGGTCCAGGGCTGCAAGGCCTGTTCATCCATGAAATGACGCATGTCTGGCAGACCCAGCAGAAAGGCCGCTGGTACTTGCCGCTCATGCGCCATCCGTTCTGCCGCTACGACTATGCCTTGCAGCCGGACTGGCCGCTGGAGCGCTACGGCATCGAACAGCAGGCGGAAATCGTGCGCCACGTATTTCTTCTGGCGCGCGGATTCGATGTGGCGGGAGCCCAGCCGCTGGAGGATTATCGCGGCGTCCTTCCCTTCGCATCAGCCTAGGAGAAGGTCTGCTAGCTTGCGTTGGTTCCACCGCGCTCTTTCTTGGGATCAATTCAAAAGAAAAAGGCGCGGAACCTGTCCGCGCCTTTTTCATATCCATGTTGTGAACTGCGATCAGCAATCGCGGTCCCAATAGCGGTTGCCATTCCGGTCATACCGATAGCAGCCCTTGTCCTTGTCGACCTGCGAACCGACGGCCGCACCTGCCGCAGCACCGATTGCTGCGCCTGTGCCAACATCACCGCCGGTCACGGCACCGACACCTGCACCTAAAGCGCCGCCTGCCAGCGCGCCTTCGCCCGAATAATTGCTGGCACAACCAGCCACACTGAACGCCCCGGCGGCGAGAATAGGCAAAATAAACCTACGCATTGAATTCCTCCGAAAATCTGGCTCTCCCAGACACAACGGAGGGGCACGGTACTGGTTCCAAATGCGAAAACGGCCCGTCTACGGCCTGCATCGGGTCATCCCGCATCAGGCCGCAGGTGTCTTCGCTATCAGTCGGGCTTCTTGGCCACAGCGACCATGGCTGGGCGCAAGAGGCGGTCCTTGATCATGTACCCGGACTGCATTTCCTGCACGATAGTGCCCGGCTCGGCATCTGCCGAAGGCACTTCGATCATGGCCTGATGCTGGTTGGGGTCGAGCGGCATGCCCATTGCTGCCACGCGGGTAATCCCATGCGAGGTGAAGACCTTGTCGATTTCGCGCGACGTCGCCTCGATCCCGGCCACCAGGCCCTTGAGCTTCTCGTCCTCCCGCATTTCATCGGGGATCGCGGAAAGCGCACGAGCGAGATTGTCGGCCACCGACAGGATATCGCGCGCAAATGACGTTGCCGCATAAGCGCGCGTATCCGCGATGTCCTTCTCAAGCCGCCGGCGCACGTTCTGCGTTTCGGCGCGTGCGTAAAGCACGTCCTGTTTGGCGGTTTCCAGTTCCTCGCGAATCTTCGCGAGGTCCTCGTTCTCGTCGTTCTTGTCGAGCATTCCTTCGGGTACGCCCTTCAGTTCTTCGGCCACGGCTGCGTCCACCGTCACGTCTTCGGGCGGCTGCGTCTTGTCGTCGGTCATATTCTAATCAGTTTCCAGCTATCTGATGAGCTTGCCCAAGCTTTGGGCGGTGAAATCCACCATGGGGACGACCCGCGCATAATTCAACCGCGTGGGCCCGATAACCCCCACTACGCCGACAACCCTGCCCTCACGATCGCGATAGGGGGAAGCGATCACCGAGGAACCCGACAGCGCGAAAAGTCGGTTCTCCGATCCGATAAATATCCGCGTAGACTTTGCTTCGCGGGCCACGTCGAGCAAATCGGCGACCGACTGCTTGCTTTCGAGGTCATCCAATAGTGAGCGCACCCGCTCCAGATCGGAAACCGCCGCTTCATCGAGCAGATTCGCCTGGCCCCGCACGATGAGCACCGAGCGCTGCAACGCATCCTCGCTCCAGACGGCCAGCCCGCGTTCGACGAGATCGCGACTGGCATCGTCGAGCGCGGACTTTCCGGAATGGATCTCGGCGTGCATGACTCTGGCCGCTTCAGCAAGCGTTCGTCCGGCAAGGCGCGCTGAGATATAGTTCGACGCCTCTTCCAGCGCACTCGGCGGCAGACTTTGCGGGAGATCGACAATCCGGTTTTCGACGGCCCCGTCGGCACCGACCAGCACGGCAAGCGCCCGATCTGCCGAGAGCGGCACCAGTTGCAGGTTGGTAACGCGCGGCTCACGCTTGGGCACCATGACCACGCCTGCGCCCGACGAGAGATTGGACAGTAGCGAACTCGTCGCCTCCAACGCTGCCTCGATCGGGCCCGGCGCCGCAATCTGGCTTTCGATGGCCGCGCGCTCTTCTGCCGAGGGTTCGGCCACCTGCATGATGCCGTCGACGAAGAGCCGCAGACCGGCTTCCGTCGGCAGGCGCCCTGCACTCGTGTGGGGCGCAGCCAGAAGTCCCTGCGATTCGAGATCGGCCAGTACCGAGCGAATCGATGCCGATGAAAGATTGACACCGCCCGGACCGGCCAGCGCCTTCGACCCCACCGGTGTCCCGGTATGCAGGTAGCCTTCCACGACGAGACGAAATATTTCTCGTGCGCGTGAGGTCAGTTCGGTGATCGGCGGGTTGGGCATAGCCCTCCAATTTAGGCAATGGGCTTGCGGCCTCAAGCCTTATGCGCGAAGGGCGGCTCAATATCGCGGATCACCAATTCAATACAAGGAATTCCCATGCGTCCTTCCGGCCGTGCCCCCGACGAAATGCGGGCCATCGATATCCAGACCGGTTTCACCAAGCACGCCGAAGGCTCTGTGCTGATTTCCTTCGGCGACACCCGTGTACTGGTGACCGCCTCGGTGGAAGAGAAAGTGCCCCCGTTCCTTCGCGGCAAGGGCGAAGGCTGGGTGACGGCGGAGTACTCGATGCTTCCGCGCGCCACGCACACCCGCGGCTCGCGTGAAGCGGCCAAGGGCAAGCAGTCCGGCCGCACGCAGGAGATCCAGCGCCTGATCGGCCGTTCGCTACGCGCCGTTGTCGATATGAAGAAGCTCGGTGAGCGCCAGATCGTGCTCGACTGCGACGTGTTGCAGGCCGATGGTGGCACCCGCACGGCCTCGATCTCGGGCGCCTGGGTCGCCCTGCGCCTCGCGGTCGACAAACTGATTGCCGAGGGCAAGATCAAGGAAGACCCGATCGAAGGCCGCGTTGCCGCGATTTCCTGTGGCATCTACGAAGGCAATCCGGTGCTCGACCTCGACTACATCGAAGACAGCTCGGCCGATGCCGATGCCAACTTCGTGCTGATCGAAGGCGGCAAGATCGCCGAGGCCCAGGCCACCGCCGAAGGCGCCTGCTACGACGAGGAAGGCCTGCTGCGCCTGCTGCGTCTTGCCCGCATCGGCTGCGAGCGGATCTTCGCGGAGCAGGGCAAAGCTGCAGGGCGCTAAGAGGCGCTCAAATTTATCGTCGCCCCCGCGCAGGCGGGCCCCCGCTTTTCTTGGATAGCCACAGAAAGGAGCGGGATCCCCGCCTGCGCGGGGATGACGAACAGTATGGCCGAGAGGACACTGAGATGACCCGCAAGTTCGACAGCAAGCGCCTTGTCATTGCCACGCACAATGCCGGCAAGCTCAAGGAGATCTCGGCCCTGCTTGCACCTTACGGTATCGAGTGTCTGTCCGCCGGCCAACTGGGCCTGCCCGAGCCCGAAGAAACGGGCACGACCTTCGTCGAAAACGCGTTGATCAAGGCTCACGCGGCGGCAAAGGCCGCGCAGCTTCCCGCTCTCGCCGACGACAGCGGGTTGTCGGTCACCGCGCTCGACGGCCGCCCCGGCGTTTATACGGCCGATTGGGCCGAGCGGCAGTGGTTCGAAGGCCCTGCCGGCCGTGACTGGTACATGGCCATGGGCAAAGTCGAGGGTCTGCTGTGCGAACAGGGCCCCGCAGTCGACCGCTCGTGCTGGTTCTCCTGCGTCCTCGCGATTGCCTGGCCGGAAGGGGACGAGGCCCTCTACGAAGGCCGCGTGAACGGTACCTTCTCGTGGCCGCCGCGCGGGACGATGGGTTTTGGCTATGACCCGGTATTCGTCCCCGAAGGCCGCGATGTCACCTTCGCCCAGCTCGATCCGGAAGAGAAGCACAGTATGAGCCACCGCGCAGATGCTTTCGCGAAGCTGGTCGCGGAGCAGTTCGGCAGCTAGAATGGAGGCCCATGGCCCGCGCGCTCTACATTCACTGGCCGTTCTGCCTTGCGAAGTGCCCCTATTGCGACTTCAATAGCCATGTCCGCGAGCGGGTTGATCATGCCCGCTGGGAGCAGGCGCTTCTGGCCGACATGCGCCACGAGCGCGAGGTCTCCAGTGCCGAGCCACTCGAAAGCGTGTTCTTCGGTGGGGGGACGCCCTCGCTGATGCCCCCTGCCCTCGTCGCGCGGCTACTGAAGGAAGCGGAACAGATCTGGGGCTTCGCTCCAGGCATCGAGATCACCCTTGAGGGCAACCCCTCCTCGGTAGAGGCGGCAAACTACGCGGCGCTGGCGGACGTTGGCGTAAATCGCGTGTCGCTCGGCCTCCAGGCACTCGATAACGAAACGCTGCGTTTTCTCGGGCGACTGCACGATGCCCCCGAAGGACTGGCCGCACTCGACGTGGCACAGCGGCATTTCGAGCGCGTTTCGTTCGACCTGATCTATGCCCGGCCGGGTCAGACGCTGGATGCGTGGCAGGCCGAACTCTCGCAGGCGCTGACCTACGGCACCGGGCACCTCTCGCTCTATCAGCTCACCATCGAGCCCGGCACGCGGTTCGAAACCATGGTCCGCAAGGGACAATTCACCCCGCTGGACGACGACGCCTGCGCGGACATGTTCGAACTCACGCGGGACATGACTGCTCAGGCAGGCCTGCCCGCCTATGAAGTCAGCAATCACGCCCGCCCCGGCGAAGAAAGCCGCCACAACCTGACCTACTGGCGCTATCTCGACTATTGCGGGATCGGGCCCGGTGCGCATGGACGCCGCACGGGCAAGGCGACCGTCCGGCATCGCAAGCCGGAAAACTGGCTCGAGGCCATCGATGCTACCGGCAACGGTATTCGCGAAGCACGGCCACTCGGCACCCGCGAACAGGCGAGCGAGGCGATGCTGATGGGACTGCGGCTGCGCGAAGGCGTCGACGTTGCCGCCTTGGCAAACCGCTTTGGCCTGCAAGCGGACGAATTATGCGATCCGCGCAGGGCGCAGTTCTTCGAAAGTCAGGGACTTGTCTGGCGGAAAAATTCCCGTGCCGGCATCACCGCTGCCGGCATGCCCGTACTCGATGCCCTCTTGGGCGAGCTGGTTCCCTCAGCGCTTGTGGAGCCATGACCAAGGCGGACATCCTGGAAGCCTGGGGCGCTTATCTCGCGCAAGGCCGCAGGCGCAGCCCGCATACCGTGCGCGCCTATCTGGCTACGGCTTCGCGGTTTCTGGATGCTATCGGAGAGGCGGACTGGGCCACTCTTGCCCAGCTCGATGCATCGGATCTGAGGCGGCAACTGGCGGCGCGAAGACAGGACGGAATCGGCAATGTTTCCGCGGCGCGCGAGTTGTCCGCCCTAAAGGGATTTCTGACTTTCGCCCGCAACCAGGCCGGTCTGGGGGAGGCCATGCCACCGCGCCTGCGCGGGCCGCGCGTCAAGAAAGGCCTGCCGCGCCCGGTCACGCCCGACGAGGCGGTGAACCTGGCCGTTGCCGTAGATGACAATGCGGTCGAACCGTGGATCGGTGCCCGCGACCGGGCCGTTCTACTGCTGCTCTATGGGGCTGGACTACGCATTGCCGAAGCGCTGTCTCTGACCGGCGCCGCCGTTCCCTTGAGCGGTACGCTGACGGTTACGGGCAAGGGGGGAAAGCAGCGTGTTGTCCCGCTACTCCCGATCGTGCGCGAAGGTGTCGCCGACTATCTGGCCAAGTGCCCCTGGATCATAGCGCGGGACGAGGCCCTGTTCAAAGGTGCCAAGGGCGGGCCGCTCTCGCAAGGCATGGTCCAAAAGGCCGTGGCTCGGGCGCGTATCGCTCTGGGCCTGCCCGCGACGGCCACCCCCCATGCCTTGCGACACAGTTTCGCGACGCACTTGCTGGGCGCCGGTGCCGATCTGCGCTCGCTGCAGGAACTGTTAGGCCACGCTTCGCTGGGTTCGACCCAGATATATACCAAGGTCGATGCAGCCACCTTGCTGGACGTCTACCGCAACGCTCACCCGCGTGAGCAGGACTGATCGCGCGGCTTCCAGCGGGCTACGCGCCAGAAGTAGTAGAGCACTGTGGCCACTGTAAGGACGATGGTGGCCGTGCCCAGCCATTGCTCCGCCGTCGAGAAGGTCTGGCCCAGCCATGTCCCGCCCATGATCAGCGCCGCGTTCCAGATCGCGGCGCCGAGGGCCGTAAAGATGAGAAATTGCGCATGCCGCATGTGCGCAAGGCCAGCGGGAATCGAGATGATCGTTCGGAACATAGGGGCAAAGCGAAGGAAGAAGACAACCCAATGGCCATGCTTGCGCAGGAAGTGGCCGGTCGTCTCGACGTCATGCCATTCCATGGTCAGCCACCGTCCCCAGCGATCGACGAAAGGCCGTAACTTTTCATAACCCAAACGGTCGGCGGCGAGAAACAGCACATAATTGCCGAGGGTCGTGCCGATGGTGGCCGTCGCCAGAAGCGGCCAGAATTCCATCTTGCCGCGCGCGACGGCAATGCCGGCCACGCCGAGGATCAGTTCGGAAGGAATGGGCGGGAATATGTTCTCCAGCATCATCAGGAAAATGATGCCGGGATAACCGCCCTGCCAGATTATCGCATAGATCCACTCAGACACAGGCGACCTCATGGAAGCTCTGTGCCTGAACGATTACATCGCCGCGTGGCGCACTTCGATCGCGTCCCAGATTTTCGCGGAAGTATCCGTCCCGTTGAACTTGTCGATCGCCACGATACCCGTGGGTGAAGTCACGTTGATTTCTGTGAGCCATTTTCCGCCAATCACATCGATACCGACGAAAACGAGGCCTCGGGCCTTCAGTTCCGGTGCGAGCGACGCACAGATCTCTTCTTCGGCTGAAGTGAGGCCGCAGGCCTCCGCCGATCCGCCGACGGCCAGGTTTGAGCGGAACTCGCCCTCGCCCGGCTTGCGATTGATGGCCCCCGCGAACTCGCCGTCCACAAGCACGATCCGCTTGTCGCCTTCGGCCACATCCGGGAGGAAAGGCTGCACCATAAAAGGTTCGACCCAGGCATTCTGGAACATTTCCACCAGTGCGCCGAGGTTGCTGCCATCCGCCGGCACCCGGAATACCGCCTTGCCGCCGTTGCCGTGCAGCGGCTTGACGACGAGATCGCCGGGCATGCCGCCTTCAACCATCCGCTGCTGGAACAGCTTCACGTCCTCGATACGGCGGGCAATGAAGGTCGGCGGCATGAAGCGGGCATAGTCGAGTACGAAGACCTTCTCCGGTGCGTTGCGCACCGAAACCGGGTCGTTGACAACCAGCGTCTGGCCGGCGAGGCGCTCAAGCAGGTGCGTTGCCGTGATGTAGCCCAGATCGAACGGCGGGTCCTGTCGCATCAGCACGACATCGATGTCGTCGACGAGGTCGATCAGTCGGTATTCGCCGCGCGTGAAATGCGCGCCTTCGACACGTTGCACTGTCACCGGGGCGCCCCAGCAGGTCAGACGGCCCACTGCCCCCTGAGAGGCATCATAGGCGAGCGTCCGCACATCGTAGTGAAACAGCCTGTGCCCGCGCTCCTGCGCCGAGAGCATCAGCGCAAAGGAAGAGTCCCCTGCAATGTTGATGCTTTCGAGCGGGTCCATCTGGACGGCGATGCGTAGGGTCATGAAGTGTGGTCCTGCAATGAAGCGTCGGCGCGCGGCCTAGCGGGAATTCGGGTCTGGGGCGAGGCCTTTCAAGTGCCCGGTTGCCAGGCATTGACGATCCGGCGCGGCCAGGATCGCGGCGCCATCAGCATCACGTCGATACGCTGGGTGTCGCCGGCCTTCGCATAGCGACTGGCAATGGTCTCCGCCGCCGCAGCGACGCGCCGCAAGCGGGGAGCGGTTATGGCCGTGTCGAGTTCCTCCCGGCTGCCCCGCCACTTGACCTCGATAAAGCACAGCGTCTTGCCGCGGCGCGCGACAATATCCACTTCCCCTCGTGGCGAACGCACCCGCCTGCCGACTATGCGCCACCCCGTCAGCATAAGATAAAGCGCGGCCCATCGTTCTGCACGGCGTCCGTTTCTCTCGGCCTTGCTCCGCTTGCGGGTCATTTCAGCTCCATCGCCCGCGCATAGAGTTCCTTGCGGTCTTTGCCTGTAGCCTTGGCGACCCGCGCAGCAGCCTGCGAGGGTTTGGCTTCCGCCAATTCCGCCAGCAGCAGCGCATCGATATCCACGTTTTCGGGCAGTTCGTCCGAAGGCGGACCGATCATCAGTACGATCTCGCCCTTGGGCGGGTGGGCCGCATAGTGCGCCGAAAGCTCGGAAGGCGTGCCGCTACGGCATTCTTCGAACCGCTTGGTCAACTCGCGGGCAACGGCAACCTCGCGCCTGGGCAGGACGGAATCGATCGCCGACAGGGCCGCATCCAGACGCGGCGCGGTTTCATAGAAGATCAACGTAGCCTTCACCGCGCCCAGTTCCGCCAAGGCTTCCTCTCGGGCCTTTGCCTTGTTGGGCAGAAAGCCGGCGAAGAGGAAGCGGTCATTGGGCAGGCCCGACAGCGTCATACCCACCACCGCGGCACTGGGGCCCGGCAGGCTGGTGACCGCGATCCCCCGCTCGCGGGCCAGTCTGACCAGACGATAGCCGGGATCGGAAATCAGCGGTGTTCCCGCATCGCTAACGAGCGCCACCGGCTCTTCCACCATCAGTGACAGCAATCGCTCACGGTCATTCTCGCTGGCGTGGTCGTCATAGCGGATGAGCCGCTTCTTCAACCCCAGATGATGCATCAGCTTTCCGGTAACCCGAGTATCCTCGCAAGCGACCGCGGATGCCGAACGCAACATCTCAACCGCTCGCAGCGTTATATCGCCCAGGTTGCCAATCGGGGTCGCGACTATATACAGCCCCGGTGAAAGAGATTGTTCCATTACAAGACTCATGGCCAAGTACCCAGGGAGCGGCAAGGGATGTTTGACAAGTGCTTGAATTCGCCGATGAATCGGCGAAATCTTCTTGCCGCTACGACAATGGCGGTGTTGGCCGGCTGTACCGTGGTGCCCAAGGCACCGGCCCCGACCACGCCGGTCCCGACGCCGACGCCCACTGAAAGCGTCATTCCCGAAGACACGGCCCATCATCGCGTGGCGCTGCTGGTGCCGGTGAGCGGCAAGAATGCCGCCGTGGGCCAGTCTATCGCCAATGCCGCGAACATGGCGCTGCTCGATACCGGCGCCAAGAATCTGCGGATCACCACCTACGACACCGGTAACAATGCCGCCGACGCGGCCCGCCGCGCGCTGGCTGACGGCAATCGCCTGATCCTCGGTCCGCTGCTCTCGGACAACATTCCAGCAGTTGCGGCAGTGGCCCGTCCGGAAGACGTTCCACTGATCTCGTTTTCGAACGATGAAAAGGCGGCGTCGAAGAACGTCTTTATCATGGGCAACCTGCCCGGGCAGTCGATCCAGCGCACGGTCGAATATGCCCACGCGCATGGCGTTTCGGCTTATGCCGCGCTCATACCCCGTGGCGAATATGGCGACCGTGCCAGCGACGCGCTGCTATCTTCGGTGCGCAGCAGTGGCGGTGCGGTGATCGCCATGGAACCCTATGATCGTACGGCCGCATCGATCGGCGGAGCGGCTACCCGGCTCAAGGCCAAGAGCGGCTATGGCGCCCTTCTCGTCGCTGACGGCGGAAAGCTCTCTGCCCGTGCCGCCACGGCCTTCCGCGCTGGTGGCGAAAACGCAAATGTCCGTCTCCTGGGCACGGAGCTGTGGGGCGGCGAACGCGAACTGACATCGACGCCTGCGCTCAACGGGGCATGGTATGCAACCGTCTCCGATCAGCGTTTCCCGCAGTTTTCCAATAGCTATCGCTCACGTTTCGGCGCGCAGCCCTTCCGCATTGCGACGCTTGGCTACGACGCCGTTCTTCTGACCCTGCGCATTTCGCGCGACTGGAAGGTCGGCAAGAAGTTCCCGACGTCCGACATGCTCGAAAGCGGCGGCTTCCTCGGTCTCGACGGTGCCTTTCGCTTCACACGCGGCGGGATCATCGAGCGCGCGCTGGAAGTGCGGGAGATCAAGGACGGTTCAGTCTCCGTCGTCAGCCCGGCGCCCAGCAAGTTCGGCGATTGACCTCTGGAGGGCTCTGAAGGCCCTGCAATCGGAGGATAAGCGCAAGTGTGCGCTTGATCGCGGATTCAGGCGCTGCGTATAGTCGCGGCCATGTCCGATGACCTGTTCGACAAGCTGCCTGCCGCTGGTGGGGAATCCTACGATGGTTCCGCAATCGAGGTGCTGGAGGGGCTCGAGCCCGTCCGCAGGCGCCCCGGCATGTATATCGGCGGCACCGACGAGCGTGCCCTGCACCATCTCGCCGCTGAAGTGCTCGACAACGCGATGGATGAGGCGGTGGCAGGCCATGCCAACCGCATCGAAGTGACGCTGGAGGAAGAACCCGGTACCGCCGGCCGGCTGACCATTACCGACAACGGGCGCGGCATCCCAGTCGACGAGCATCCGAAATATCCGGGCAAGTCGGCGCTGGAAGTCATTCTGTCGACGCTGCACTCCGGCGGCAAGTTCTCGGGCAAGGCCTATGCGACCTCGGGCGGTTTGCACGGTGTCGGTATCTCGGTGGTCAATGCCCTGTCGGTGAAGACCCGCGTCGAGGTCGCCCGCAACAAGGAGCTTTACGCGCAAGAATTTTCGCGCGGGCAGACGCTGGGGCCTATCCAGAAAGTCGGCGCGGCGCCCAATCGGCGCGGTACGGCCGTCACTTTCACGCCCGACACCGAGATTTTCGGCGAGCAGAAGTTCAAGCCCGCCCGGCTGTTCAAGCTGGTACGGTCGAAGGCCTACCTCTTTGCGGGCGTCGAAATCCGCTGGAAGTGCTCGCCCGCGCTCGCCAGCGAAGACGTGCCCGAAGAAGCGACATTCCAGTTTCCGGGCGGCCTCGCCGATCATCTTGCCGAGCAGGTCGGCACCCGCGAATGCGTAACCAGCCAGTTCTTTTCAGGCTCGCAGGAATTCCCGGCTGGCGAAGACGGTCCCGAACAGGGGCGGGTCGAGTGGGCGATTGCCTGGCCGCTCTACTCGGACGGGTCCTATTCCTGGTACTGCAACACCATTCCGACCCCGGATGGCGGCACCCACGAACAGGGCCTGCGCGCTGCGCTGACCAAGGGCATTCGTGCCTTTGCCGAACTGGTCGGGCAACAGAAGAAGGCCAAGGACATTACGCCGGACGACGTGGTAACCGGCAGCGAAGTCATGCTCTCGGTCTTCATCCGCGATCCGCAGTTCCAGAGTCAGACGAAAGACCGCCTCACCAGCCCCGAGGCCGCGCGTCTCGTCGAAAACGCGATCCGCGATCACTTCGACCATTTTCTCACCGACAATCTCGAACGCGGCAAGGCGCTGCTCGGTTCGATCATGGAGCGCATGGATGACCGCCTGCGCCGCAAGGCCGAACGCGACGTCAAGCGCAAGACCGCGACCAATGCCAAGAAGCTGCGCCTTCCCGGCAAGCTGACCGACTGTTCGGGCGAAGGTCAGGGCGAGACCGAGCTGTTCATCGTCGAAGGCGACAGCGCCGGCGGCTCCGCCAAGCAGGCGCGCGATCGCAAGACCCAAGCGATCCTGCCAATCCGCGGCAAGATCCTCAATGTCGCGTCGGCAAGCGCGGACAAGATCCGCGGCAACCAGGAAATCGGCGATCTGATGCTGGCGCTGGGCTGCGGCGTCCGCAAGGACTGCAACGCCGACAATTTGCGCTACGACCGGGTCATCATCATGACCGACGCCGACGTCGACGGTGCGCATATCGCCACACTGCTGATGACGTTCTTCTTCCAGGAAATGCCGGACATCGTGCGACGTGGGCATCTCTATCTCGCGCAGCCGCCGCTTTACCGCCTCACCGCCGGATCAACCTCGGCCTATGCCCGCGACGAAGCCCACCGCGCCGAGCTGGAAGCGACGCAGTTCAAGGGCAAGAAGGTCGAAGTCGGGCGCTTCAAGGGCCTTGGCGAAATGAACCCGCAGCAGCTTCGCGAAACGACAATGGCCCCTGCATCCCGATCGTTGATCCGCATCACCCTGCCCCCTGAATACGAGGACCGGGCAGCGGTGAAGGATCTGGTCAATCGCCTGATGGGCCGCAATCCCGAGCATCGCTTCGAGTTCATCCAGAACCGCGCGGGCGAAGTCGACCGCGACCTCATCGACGCCTGAGGCTTGGTGCCATGTCGGAAGCACGCCACCAGCAAATCGACCGCCTGCTTGCGATCATGGCGCGCCTGCGTGATCCGGAGACGGGCTGTGAGTGGGACCGGGCCCAGACCTTCGCGACGATCGCACCCTATACGATCGAAGAAGCCTACGAGGTTGCCGACGCCATCGAGCGGAACGACCTGGCAGCCCTGCGCGATGAGCTCGGGGACCTGCTGCTGCAGGTCGTGTTCCATGCGCGCATGGCGGAGGAGGCGGACCACTTCGCCTTCGCCGATGTCGCTGCGTCGATTTCCGACAAGCTGGAGGCCCGGCATCCGCACATCTTCGGCGACGATGCGTCCGGCGATGCCCAGACCGAACGCTGGGAAAAGCTCAAGGCGAAGGAACGGGCGGCAAAGGGGGAGACAAGTGCCGTCGATGGCGTTGCCTTGTCATTACCCGCATTGATGCGCGCGGAAAAACTGCAAAAGCGCGCTGCGCGTGTCGGTTTCGACTGGCCCGATCCCAGCGGCGCAGCTGAAAAGGTTCATGAGGAAATGGGCGAACTCGCCGAGGCCGATCCCGGCAGCAAGCTCGAAGAAGCCGGCGACCTGCTGTTCGCAGCCGTCAATCTCGTCCGTCTCAATGGCATAGCACCCGAGGACGCCTTGCGCGCTGCCAATGCCAAGTTCGAGCGGCGATTCCGGGCTATGGAATCACTGGCATCCAGCGAGAACCGGGACTTCGCCAAGCTCTCGCTCGACCAGCAGGAGAGCTACTGGCAGGCCGTCAAAGCATCAGAGCGAGGCAAAACGGCCTAGTTCGCGTTCGGTCAGCCGGACTTTCAGTCGCAGTTGCGGGCCATCGGCCCCCTCACCCGCCTGTTCCTCGGACACGACGTTCCCGCGTGCATGCAGGAACGCAATGCGCTGGCCATCGGCAGCGGGAAGAACGAAGTCGTAAATCTTCGAATCCGCCGTCAACTTCTTGCCGACGACCTCCAGAAGATTGTCGCACCCTATTCCGGTCAGTGCCGAAAGCGGCACGATCGTCTCTCCCTCCCGATGGGTGATGGCTTCGCGCAGCTGATCGGCCTGTTCCGCGCCGAGGAGATCCCACTTGTTCCACACTTCGATGATCGGAATCGGGAATTCGCTCTCTTCGCCGTCTTCGCCAGGCACAATGCCAAGGTCGGCCAGGACATCGAGAACCTGCTTCTTTTGCGCCTCGGTATCGGGATTGGCGATGTCGCGCACATGCAGGATCACGTCCGCAGCGGTGACTTCTTCCAGCGTCGCGCGGAAGGCAGCAACGAGCTGCGTGGGAAGATCCGAAATGAAGCCCACCGTGTCCGACAGGATTGCCTTCTCGACACCCGGAAGCCGGATCGCCCGCATCGTCGGATCTAGCGTGGCGAACAGCAGGTCCTGCGCCATGACATCGGCGCCCGTAAGGCGGTTGAACAGCGTCGACTTGCCCGCATTGGTATAGCCGACCAGTGCAGCTACCGGCCAGGGCGCCTTTTCGCGGCGTTCCCGGTGGAGCCCGCGTGTCCGTCGCACCTGTTCAAGTTCGCGCCGGATCTTGGCCATGCGATCGCGGATCAACCGGCGGTCGGCCTCGATCTGCGTTTCACCCGGACCACCGAGGAAACCGAAGCCACCGCGCTGGCGCTCAAGGTGAGTCCAACTCCGCACAAGGCGGCCGGCCTGATAATCGAGATGTGCCAGTTCGACCTGCAGCCGGCCTTCCGCCGTTGCCGCGCGTTCGCCGAAGATCTCGAGGATCAGCCCGGTCCGGTCGATAACCTTGCGCTTGAGCTTTTCTTCGAGGTTTCGCTGCTGGATCGCCGATAGCGAACCATCGACAATGACCAGTTCGGCCTCGTTGAGTTCGCAGCCAGTCGCAATGTTCTGGATCTGGCCTTCGCCGAACAGCGTACCGGGACGCGGCTCGCGAATGGGAATGGCCACGGCATCCGCCACCACGAGGCCGATTGCCAAGGCAAGCCCCTTCGCCTCTTCGAGGCGTGCGTCGGGATCGAGATCCCCTCTCCCGCGCATCTGAGGATAGGCGACGAAGGCACGCGCACCGCGCGTGACTTCGCCCTTAAGTTCGTCGTTCAATTGTTTTCCGTCTCGACTCAGTCGTCGGCTTCTTCATGCGCCTGCAGATCGACCGGAGTCACGGGCTGAATCGTCGAAACGGCATGCTTGTAGGCCAACTGCACATAGCCTTCGCGCTCCAGCAGCATGCAGAACAGGTCGTAGGCAGCAACGCGGCCCTGCAGCATGACGCCGTTGATCAGGAACATCGTGACCTGCACGCCGGCGCTGCGAATGCTGGAAAGGAACACGTCCTGAAGCAGGCGGGTCTTCTTCGCACTTTCAGCACCATTGGCGAACTGCTGCGCATCGACCGGGGTCGAAGGCATGATCGTGGAGATCGCGTGCTTGTAGACAAGCTGAGATTGTCCGTCACGACGCAGCAGGATGGAGAAGTTGTCGAACCAGGTAACGATGCCCTGCAACTTCACGCCCTTCACCAGGAACATGGTGACGGGGGTCTTGTTCTTGCGCAGGAGGTTGAGGAACTGATCCTGAAGGTTCTGCCCCTTGCCTGCAGAAGTCCCCGATCTTGCGGGAGCCGATGCAGGAGCCGCGGAGGGCTCGGGTGCAGGTTTCGGTCGCGCAGAGAGCGTTCGACCAGCCATTCTCAATCTCCTTTTCTTGGCGGCCGCAGTTGCGGTCCGCAATCTGGCCGAGGGCTATTCCCTGCGACCGTTTCCGAATCAAAATCTATCCATTTGCTGCATTGCAGTAAACACGAGAATTCTACCGGATATTTTCCGGTAAGCACCTGACAAGAATCACAACGCGAGTGCGATATCCGGAATTGTTTCGCGATGTGCGCAAAACGTGCATTTCATGAATGTCCCGCAGGGATCAGCCCTGGTCCGTGCTTTCCTCTCCTTCGCGGCGTTCAGCCATCCCCAACAGCTTCAGTTTACGGTGCAGTGCGGAACGCTCCATCCCGATAAATGCGGCCGTCTTCGAGATATTGCCCGAAAAGCGCCGGATCTGGATACGCAGATACTCGCGTTCGAAGCTCTCGCGGGCTTCACGCAGTGGCGCGCTCATCATCACCGAAACGCCTGCATCGCCGCCGCCGCGGCTGTTGAAGATCTCTGGCGGCAACATGTCGGCTTCGATCTGCCCGACCTTTTCGCGCGGGGCCATGATCACCGTGCGCTCGACGACATTGCGCAACTGGCGCACATTGCCGGGCCACTCGTAGGCCTGAAGCGCGGTCATAGCCTCGGTGCTGACCTGCGGCGGCGGAACCCCTTGCTCATTGGCGTAGCGAGCGAAGAAGTGATCGACGAGTGCTGGAATGTCCTCGCGCCGCTCGCGCAGACCCGGAATGGATACGGGGACTACGTTGAGGCGATAGAACAGGTCCTCACGGAAGCGACGTTCGGCGATTTCCTTTTCGAGATCACGCGATGTCGAGGAAACGACGCGGACATCGACCCGGATCTGGCGGGTACCACCGACACGCACGAACGCCTGATCGGTCAGCACGCGCAGAATGCGCGCCTGGGTGGACAGCGGCATGTCGGCCACTTCATCGAAGTAGAGTGTGCCGCCGTCGGCCATTTCCAGCAGGCCGGGACGGACCAGGGCACCATCGGCCTCCTCGCCGAACAGTTCCTGTTCGAACCGCTCGGGCGTGATGCGTGCCGAATTTACGCTGACAAAGGCGTTTTCCGCACGCGGGCTCCAGGCATGGAGCAGACGGGCTGCGACTTCTTTCCCCGAGCCGGCCGGCCCCGTAATCAGCAAGCGACTGCCGGTATTTGCGATGCGCTTCAGCGTTGCCCGGACATGATTGATGGCAGCACTCGACCCGGTGAACTCCTCGCCCACCGAGTAGTCTTGCTTGAGTTGCGCATTTTCGCGGCGCAGGCGCTCGGTTTCGGTGGCACGGCCGACCAGATGCAGCAGCTTCTCGGCTTCGAAGGGCTTTTCGATGAAGTCCACCGCGCCACGGCTGATCGCGGCGACAGCCGTGTCGATATTGCCGTGGCCGGAAAAGATGATCACCGGAAGTTCGGGTTCACGTGACTTGATCGCGTCGAGAACCTCGAGCCCGTCCATCGGGCTGCCGTGGAGCCAGACATCCAGCAAAACGAGCGAGGGCCTACGCGCATCGACGGCTTCCAGTGCCGCCTCGCTGCCTCCGGCGGTGCGGCATTCATAGCCTTCGTCGCTCAAAACACCGGCGACCAGTTCCCGGATATCGCGTTCGTCGTCGACGATCAGGATTTCGAGTGCCATGACTTTAACTTCTTCGTTGAGGGGTAAGGGGGGATGGTAGGAGGATAATAATCATTCGGCGGCCTCCGGCTTGCGCCCGTGGGCCAGGGGATCCCTGGCGAAGCGCATGGTCACGGTCGTGCCGCCGCCCTGGGTGGGCATGAACGTCATTTCTCCGCCATGCTCTTCGATAATTTTGTTGACGATGGCGAGCCCAAGGCCGGTGCCCTTCTCGCGCGTCGTGACATAAGGCTCGACGATCCGATCGCGATCCTGCGACAGGCCAATGCCGTTGTCGGCGATGCGCACGAGGATGGAGTCGTCCTGCTTGCTGATCTCGACCGCAATCTTGCCCTGGTAGTCGTCGTTCGAATCTTTTTGTTTTGCTTCAATCGCCTCGACGGCATTCTTGAGAACGTTTGTCATAGCCTGACCGTACTGGTGACGGTCGCAGTCGATACTGGTTATGTCAGTGTCGGCGGAGAAGCTGAAGGCTATTTCCGGACGCGCCACTTCCTGCAGGAACAGTGCCTGCCGGGTCAGCGCGACAGGGTCCTCGGCGCGGAACACGGGCTTCGGCAGGCGTGCGAAAGACGAGAACTCGTCCACCATCTTTCTGAGATCGCCGACCTGCCGGATGATCGTCCGCGTCAGGTCTTCGAACAGCTCCGGATTGTCGGTGATCTGCTTGCGATAGCGGCGGCTCAGGCGTTCGGTTGCAAGCTGGATCGGGGTCAGTGGATTCTTGATCTCGTGCGCGATTCGGCGCGCGACGTCCGACCATGCGGCTGTGCGCTGGTCGAGCAGCTGGCGCGTAATGTCCTCGAACGTAATCACGTGACCAGTAGCATCGCGACTGGTCTTGACCGCGAGGGTCAGCAGTTCGCCGCCGCGATTGTACTGGACCAGCCCCACCGAAGTGCCCTGCTCGACCATGCCCGCGATCGGCGGCGCCAGTTCGTCTATGGTCATGTCCTCGGGGATTTCGCTGTCGTCTTCGGCCAGCATCTTGTGGGCCGTGCTGTTCATCAGCAAGATCTTGCCGTCCTCGTCGAGCGAAATGATGCCCGATGTCACGGACTCGAGAACCGCCTCGATGAACAGACGGCGCTCGTGCAACTGCCGGTTGGCGCCAAGCAAGGCCTGGGTCTGCTTGTCGATCTGCGCCGTCATGCGATTGAAGGCACGGTTGAGCAGGCCGATTTCATCGGCTCCCGTACGCCCTTCGAGGCGCAGGGCGTAGTTGCCCGCCCCGACCCGGCGGGCCGCGTCGACCAGTTCGTATAGCGGTTGCACCTGTCGGTCGGCAAATCGCAGCGCGAACCAGACCGAAAGGCCGACCAGTGCCAGTGAGGCCACGAACAGCGCGACGTTGAACCGCAACTGCAGGACGCGGGCCCGGCTTGTGAGGACTTCGTATGCCTGAACGATATTTTCCGCGCTCTGGCCCTGACTGAGTGACAGGAGGTCGTTGCTTCGCGCCACCATCAGATAGATGCCGGAAGACCGCTCGATCGGCGCTGCTGCAACGATACGGTCGTTGCGTGATGTCACATCGTAAGGGGCACCCTTGTCGAGCTTTTGCAGCGTATCGGTACTGATGCGGTTGTTTTCGGACTGCCCGTCCGGGTCGACGATGATCGGCGTGCGTTGATTTCCGTCGGAATCGATCTGGATAATGGCTGCGACACTGAGGTTTCGCCGCAGCACCTGATCGGCCAGGAAGGCCTGGAATTCCTGGCTGGCGACCGGATACTCGCCAAGCCATGTCCGCGAGTCCTCCGCCATTGCGACGGATTCGTAGCCCACGTCGCGCAAGGTCTGCTCATAGTAGCCCCGCGCCAGCTTGTTCGCGTTTTCAAGCAAGCCGCGCGAACTGTCGGAAAACCAGAATTCAACGCCCGACTGGAAGAGCCACGAGGCGAAGACCACGACCAGCAGCGTGGGAATGGCGGAAATCAGAGAGAAAATGAACACGAGACGCACATGCATGCGCCCGGTGCCGCCAATATTTTCCGACGCTCTGCGCAGCGCCAATCGCCGTCCCAGCAGAACGAGGATCGCCATAGCCGGCACCAGCGTGCCGATCAGCAGGGTCGCTGTGAGGTTCGAGGGCAACAGCTTGCCCTTGTCGCCACCCGAGTTGAGTGCGAACCAAGTCGTCGTGGTCATTGCCAGAAAGGCAACAACGGAAAGCACTTCGATAATGGCAAAGAAGTTCGCACGGCGCGCTGCAACCTGCATGCGCCGCCACCAGCGCGGCCACGCGCGCTTTCTGGTCTGAACTTCCGTCATAGTTGCCTCGTTACAACAGCACTGTTGCCGAGAAGCAAGAGCAATTCCACCAAATCATCGTCATGGTCGACGAGCGAATTCCTCGGGGTCGAGCGCGAGTTCGCTGAGCCGTTTGCGCAAGGTGTTACGGTTGATGCCCAGGGCCTGTGCTGCCCTCAACTGGTTGCCCCCGGTATCCCGCAGAACCTCGGCAAAAAGCGGGCGTTCGACTGCGGCCATGGCGCGCTCGTAGATCGTACCATTGGCAGGCCGCTCGATGGACAACCAATGGGTGATGGCGCTCGCGATGTCTCCGCCCTCCTCCTTGCCCGACAGCGGCGTGCCTACCGGTTCTTGGGCGAGCAGCGGCAGAACGCTGTCGACATCGATGGTGTCTTCACGGGCCAGAAGCGCCATGCGGTAGACGAAGTTCTTGAGTTCGCGAACATTTCCTCGCCAGGGCTGGCGACTCAGCAGTTCCGCGGCCTCATGGGTGAGCTGCCTGCGTGGCAAGCCTTCGTTGGCGGCGTGCTGCAGGAAGTGGCGGGCCAGAACCTCGATGTCGTCACTGCGTTCTCGCAGTGGTGGCATGTGGATCGGCACGACATTGAGGCGATAGTAGAGATCCTCGCGGAAACGCCCGGCGGCAATTTCCGGCTCCAGATCCTTGTTGGTCGCCGCGATGATACGCGTATCGAGGCGGATCTCCTCACTGCCACCCACACGGCGAACCGTACCTGACTGAAGTGCGCGTAGCAGCCTTGTCTGTGCTTGCATCGGCATGTCGCCGATTTCATCGAGAAACAGGGTCCCACCCGCTGCCTGTTCGAACTTGCCGACATGCCGGGCGACCGCGCCGGTAAAGGCACCCTTCTCGTGGCCGAAGAGTTCGCTTTCGATAAGTTCGGCGGGAATGGCGGCGGTATTGACGGCAATGAACGGCCCGTTGCGGCGATTGCCGAGCTGGTGGATCGCTTCCGCAACCAGTTCCTTACCCGTACCGGACTCGCCCAGAATCAGCACGGTCAGATCGTTACGCAGTACGCGCGTAATCATGCGGAAAACCGATTGCATCGCCGCGCTTCTGCCAACCAACGGCAGCCCATCGCCCAGCGGCTCGTCGCCACGCGGGACACTACCCTGCGCATTACCGGCGGCTTGCCGTACAGTACGGGCCAGTTCGTCGATGTCGAACGGCTTGGGGAAGTATTCGAATGCCCCGGTGTCGGTCGCGCGAACGGCGGTATCGAGCGTGTTCTGAGCCGACAGGATGAGGATCGGCATATCGGGGTGCAGAGCACGTACCCGTTCGATCGTCTCGATCCCGTCTCCATCGGGCAGCATTACATCGGTCACGAGCGCTTCGTAGCTGCGTTCGGCCAGCAACCGGTCGCGCTCGGCAATGGTGTCGCAATGCGTCACCGAAAACCCTTCATCCTCAAGGGCGGCCGTGATCACGATGGCGATGGACATGTCGTCCTCGACAAGCAGGACGCTCATGTCAGCTTCCTCCTGAGCACCCTGCTCCGCATGGTTTCCTTCGCAAGCGGAAGGTGGACGCGGAAATGCGTAAGACCGGATTCCTCATCGCGCTCGTGTGTGATGCGGCCGTTCATGTCGCGCACCAGCTTGCGCACAAGCGGGAGCCCCAGCCCCTGCCCCGACTTCTTGGTCGTGACGAAGGGTTCGAAGATGTGGTCTCTCATCGACGGGTCGATCCCGGGGCCGTTGTCGCTGACGCGCAGTTCAACGGGCAAGCGAACCGGCGTTCCGGAATCGGTGGTATGCAGTTGCAGGCCGCTGGCAAAGCGCGTGCGGATCGTGACGCGCGGCTCGTCCGCTTCCTGCGATGCCTCGATCGCGTTCGACAGGAGGTTGATGATCACCTGCACCAGCCCGTCCGGGCTCCCCAGCACAGGCGGGAGCGAGGGATCAAACTCCTCGACGAGCCGGTACCGGCTGGGGCCCTCCGTGGGCGCCTCGCCGCTGGCTGCCTTGATGACATCGACAGCCCGCCGCGCGGCCTCATGGAGATTGCAGGGTTCCACTGGCGGCGCGGTACGCCCGCTCAGCTTCTGCATCTGCTCGATAAGGCCCGCGATGCGATCGACTTCCGAAGTGATGAGATCGGTCAGCGGCTTGTCGCGTGCCTCGATCTTGCGCGCCAGCAACTGTGCCGCGCCGCGAATACCCGCAAGCGGGTTCTTGATCTCGTGCGCCATGATCTCCGGCCCGCGAACGACGGCATTGTCCACACCACCGGAATCATCGCCCAAGGCCTCGGTGGCACTATGATCGTGGATTGTCAGGATCTGCCAACCGGTCGTATCCGCCACGGGAGCCACGTTGACATCGATACGGCGCGCACCTCTCCCCCTGAGGGTCACGACGATTTCACGCGCAGAGACCGGCGTTTCGTAGTCGTTGAGACGCTCGAGCAGACGATGCTCAGGAAAAACCAGGACATCGCCAAGCGGGCTTCCGACGAGGCGCCGCTGCGATTGGCCGAAGAACTGCTCCGCTGCCGGATTGACCGAAGCTATGCGCAGGCCTGGCTCCAGCAGGACAACCGCATGCGGCAGGCTGGCCAGCAGCCGACTGGCTTCGGGCAGCGCTGTCCCGAGCACGACACTCATGCGGCCTGCAGCTGTCCACCGGTAGACCGGTAAGGTGCATAGAACTCCGCAAGAGCGCGCAAAACCTCGTTTGCGTCGTCGATGAAGTTGACCCGGTTGCGGAATTCCGCCGAACCGCGAATGCCCTTCACGTACCAGCCCAGGTGCTTGCGCGCCATCTTCACGCCGGTCTCATGTCCATAATGGGACAGCATGTCCTCATAGTGCTGGCGGATGACCTCGTACTGTTCACCGAAGTCGGGATCGGCCAGAAGCCCGTTGCCCCGCCACCAGTGCATAACCTGCGCCAGAACCCACGGCTTGCCATAGGCGCCGCGGCCGATCATCAGCCCATCGGCGCCGGATTGCTCCAGCGCGGCAGCAGCATCGTCGATGCCGCAGATATCACCATTGACGATGACCGGGATGGACACCGCATCCTTGACGCCGCGGACAAAGCGCCAGTCGGCCTGTCCCTTGTACATCTGATTGCGGGTGCGGCCGTGGACGGTGATCATCTTCGCGCCCAGATCCTCGGCGATGCGCGCGAGTTCAGGGGCATTGAGGCTGTCATGGCACCAGCCCATGCGCATCTTGACGGTTACCGGGACGTTTACCGCCTTTACCGTTGCCTCGATCAGCCTGGTTGCCAGCGGGACATCGCGCATCAGCGCCGAACCGGCATCACCGTTCACGACCTTGCGGACCGGGCAGCCCATGTTGATGTCGATGATCGCCGCGCCGCGGTCTTCCACCAGCTTGGCGGCTTCGGCCATCTGATCGGGTTCGCAGCCGACGAGCTGCATCGAGACCGGATCCTCGATCTGATCCCACATCGCCTTCTGGAGCGAAACGCGCGTCTCGCGGATGGCCGCGGGGCTCGCGATCATTTCGGTGACGTTGAGGCCCGAACCGAAGCTGCGCACCATCTTGCGGAACGGCAGGTCCGAAACGCCCGTCATCGGCGCGAGCACGACCGGGCAATCGATCGTCACGGGACCGACCTGGATGGGCTTGAGAGCCGGAGGATTGGGCATGGATGTCATAATGCGTGTAATACTGCCTAAAAAACAGGCAGCGCATAGTGGATTGCCCTTGATCGGGCAAGCGATTACCGGCTGCCACAATGTCGCGTCTCGTATCTGCACAGCCCGAGGGCAAAGATTATACGCCGAAAGTTGGCGCCGTGGTGGTCGCTGCGGGCCAAGGCCTGCGCGCAGGCCAACCGCTGCCCAAGCAGTTCGCCCCATGGCGCGGGAAACCGGTGGTTCGGCACTCGGTCGAAGCACTGGCGAATGCCGGCGTCTCTCCGATCGTGGTGGTCATTCCCCAGGGAGCAGGCGCCATCGCCCGCGATGCGCTCCGCGATATTCCGGGCGTGGAGTTCACCGGCGGCGGGAAATCGCGGCAGGAATCGGTTCGTTTGGGGCTCGAAGTCCTGGCCGGGACAGGGCCCGATCTCGTGCTGATACACGACGCCGCGCGGCCCATTCTGCCCCGGGCGGTGATGGACCGATTGGTCGATGCCTTGACCGACTACAAGGCCGCAATTCCTGTCCTGTCCGTAGTGGACAGTCTCGCTCATGCCGAGAAGGGACAATCGCTTGAAGTCATGGGCGCGCCTGCACGCCGTGAAGATCTGCGCCGCGTCCAGACACCGCAGGCTTTCCGTTTTCCGGAGATTCTGGCGGCGCATCAGGCGTGGACAGGCGAGACAAATGCGGGAGACGATGCTCAGGTCGCCCGTGTCCAGGGCATGGACATCGCAATGGTCGAAGGGGATGAGGCCTTGCACAAGCTAACTTATGCGTCCGATTTCAACGTGAGCATGCCTGCTGTGCGCGTCGGGACAGGATACGATGTCCACCGGTTGTCCAAAGGCGAGGAATTATGGCTCTGCGGGGTCAGGGTCGAACATACACATGGTCTTGCGGGACATAGCGATGCCGATGTGGCCATCCACGCGCTCGTCGATGCCCTTCTCGGAGCCATCGGCGCCGGAGACATCGGCCAGCACTTCCCGCCGAGCGATCCGCAATGGAAAGGCGCGGCTTCGCACCAGTTTCTGTCCCATGCCGGGACTCTCGTGCGCGAGGCCGGATATACGCTTGGCAATGCCGACGTGACCATCATATGCGAAGCGCCGAAGCTCGGACCGCATCGAGAGGCGATGCGCGCAAAACTGGCGGAAATCCTTGATGTGGACATCAGCGCGATGAGCGTGAAGGCAACCACTACGGAGAAACTGGGTTTCACCGGCAGACGTGAAGGCATTGCCGCACAGGCGGCCGTCAGCCTGACAAGGATATAAACCATGCGCATGATGCGAATTTCCGGTGCCATTGCCGCCCTGCTCGCCGTCGTTCCTGGCGTCGCGGTGGCTGCCGAGCCCGTCTGCCTGACCCGAGAAGAAGCGACATCGCTGCTGACCTACGCGCTTCCTCAGGCGATCGAGGGGACGTCCAAGCGCTGCGCCTCGGTGCTGCCGGCGGACGCCTTCCTGCGGCGCGGCAGCGGCGACCTGATCGCCCGGTATTCCGGCCAGAAAGCCAAATACTGGCCCAAGGCAAAGCCGGCCTTCCTCAAGGCCGTAGGCTCCGATGCCGCAAATACCCTGCGCGCCCTGCCTGACCAGACCACGCGACAGCTTGCGGATACCTTTGTCGAAGGGTTCGTTTCGCAGCGAATTACACTGAAATCCTGCGGCAAGCTTGATCTTGCGATCGATCTGCTGTCTCCCCTTCCCCCTGAAAACACAGCCGGCCTGATAGCCCTGACGATGGAAATCGCGGGCGAGGCCGAACCCAAGCTGGGCAATATTGCCCTGTGCAGGGACTGAATTTCCGAAGGACAGCCATGGCCAAGACTGTATTCTTTCCCCAGGACCTCGTCTCTCTTGCCGAGCGGGTCATTGCCGAGAACAAGGCGGCCGGCCGCAAGATTGCGCTCGCCGAAAGCTGCACCGGCGGTCTCGTGTGCGCGGCGCTGACGGAAATTCCCGGGTCCTCGTCGGTGCTCGACCGCGGTTTCGTGACCTATTCCAATGAATCCAAACAGGAATTGCTGGATGTCCAGGCGGACATCATCGACGCGTTCGGCGCAGTTTCACCTGCGACGGCCTGGGCAATGGCGCAGGGTGCCATCCGGCACAGCGGCGCCGATGTGGCCGTGGCGGTCAGCGGCATAGCCGGCCCCGAAGGCGGCACCGAACTGAAGCCGGTGGGAACTGTCGTGTTTGCCCTCGCGATCCGCGGCGAGGAGGACGTCAACACCGAGCAGAAGATCATAGAAGGCGCCAATCGGGCCGAAATTCGCCACCACGCTGCGCTTGTCGCATTGGAGATGCTGCTACCGTCCAGCGACTTGAATTCCATACTTTCAAGAACTTGAGAGCTTATAGTAACCTATCGTAACTATAATTTTGCCCATAGTTACGAAACATAACTCAGCGATCTTCGCCCCGGCTCTGTTGGTAACAAACTGTTCCTAATTCGAGTTACAAAACATAACTCGAATTATCCCGACTCCTGCGGCGCGCCATAAAGGTCTTCCGCACGCGCCTCGAACGCCGCAACCATTTTGCGGAAAGCTTTGTCGAAATACTGCCCGGCAAGCTTTTCGAACAGCGCATTCCGGAACGTAAAGCGAACATCGAACTCGACATCGCAAGCGGTGTCGCTCACGGGATGGAAAGTCCACTTGTTGTCGAGATCACGCATGGGACCGTCGACGTAGTGGACGTTGATTTCGCGCGGGCGGACCTTCTCAACCCGTGAGGTGAACTTCTCACGCAGCGCCTTGAAGCCGACGAGCATGTCCGCGATCATTTCGCTGCCATCGTCGGATTTGACCCGCGTGGCCACCACCCAGGGAAGGAACTCCTGATAGCGGCCGACATCGGCGACGAGATCGAACATCTGCTCGGCGCTGTAGGGCAACCGGTGGACTTCGTGGATTCCCGGCATGTTCAGGCCCTTGTCGCGGTGTTCAAGCTATGTCCGTGTACACCGGTGGACATCAACGCTGTCCCCGCGCCAATCTGGCTTCACGCGCGGCACGCATTTGCGCGAAATCCTCGCCCGCGTGGTAGCTGGAGCGGGTCAGCGGGGTCGAAGCGACCTGCAGGAAGCCCTTGGCACGGGCAATTGCGCCATAGGCCTCGAAAGCCTGCGGCGTGACGAATTCCTTCACGTCCGCATGCTTGGGCGTCGGGCGCAGGTACTGCCCCATGGTCAGGAAATCGATGTCGGCGCAGCGCATGTCGTCCATGACCTGATGAACTTCCAGCCGCTCCTCGCCCAGACCGAGCATGATGCCCGACTTGGTGAAGATCGACGGATCGTGGCGCTTCACCTCTTCCAGAAGCCGTAGCGACGCGTAGTAGCGCGCGCCGGGGCGAATGGTCGGGTAGAGCCGGGGCACCGTTTCCAGATTGTGGTTGTAGACGTCCGGACGGGCAGCGACGATCGCCTCGATCGCGGCCTGCATCTTGCCCCGGAAGTCTGGCGTGAGGATCTCGATCGTGGTGGACGGCGTCGTGCGACGCAGTTCCTCGATAACCTTCACGAACTGGCTCGCGCCGCCGTCGGGAAGATCATCACGGTCGACAGACGTGATGACGATGTGCTCCAAACCCATCTTCGCGGCGGCTTCCGCCACGTGTGCGGGCTCTTCGGTATCGACACGGTCGGGCATGCCCGTCTTCACGTTGCAGAAGGCACAAGCACGGGTGCAGGTGTCGCCCAGAATCATCACGGTCGCGTGCTTCTTGGTCCAGCACTCGCCGATATTGGGGCAAGCAGCCTCCTCGCACACGGTGTTGAGCTTGAGATCGCGCATCAGCTTGCGCGTTTCGCCATAGCCCTTCGTGGTAGGGGCCTTGACCCGGATCCAGTCGGGCTTGCGCTGCCGTTCAGGTTTGCTCTCGGGGCTCGGTGCAGTCGAAAGATCGTTCATGGGGCCCAGATAGTCGCTTGGGCAGCCCCTTGCCAGTACGAATATCCCGGCTAAGGGATGCCATAGTCCTCAAAGCTAGATCACGGAGCCCCCCGTATGTCCGAAACGAGCAGCGCGCTGGAACATCTCTTCGAAGGGTACCGCCGGTTTCGGGACAGCGGCTGGACCCCCCACCGCGAACGCTGGGCCCGTCTGCGCGAAGGGCAGCAGCCCGAAGTCATGATCATCGCCTGCTCGGACAGCCGCGTCGACCCCACGCAGATCTTCGATACTGACCCGGGCGAGATGTTCGTCGTGCGCAACGTCGCCGCACTTGTTCCGCCGTTCGAAACCACCCCCGGTCATCATGGTGTGTCCGCTGCTCTCGAGTTCGCGGTTCAGGTTCTCAAGGTGAAGGAAATCGTGGTCATGGGCCACGGCATGTGTGGTGGCTGCAAGGCAGCGCTCACGCAGGAGCTTCACGGCGCCGAGCCCGGTGAAGGAGGTTTCATCGCCGACTGGATCGCCTTGCTGGATGAAGCTCGCGCGCCGGTAGCCGCTCAGTACGGCACCGAAGGGCGTCCCGCTGAAATTCACATGGAGCAGGCGGCGGTCAAGGTCAGCCTCGACAACCTGATGACCTTCCCCTGCATCCGTCGCAAGGTGCGCGACGGTGACCTGCGCCTGCGCGGTGCCTTCTTCGCGATTTCCGATGGAATTCTGCACCTCATGGACGACCAGAGCGGCGAATTCGAACCGGTGACCTGACCGCGGGACAGTCGATGTCCACCGCAGGACAAGCGATGTCCTGCGGCGACAGGCACGAAAAAGGGCGACGGGACATTCCCGCCGCCCTTTTTCTTGGTTCAGCTCTCGCTGAGGCCGATCAGCTTGCGTCTGCCGGAGCAGCCGGCGCCGTCGGTGCAGCCGCAGTCGGTCCGGCCTTGCTCTTGGCATAGCCCGTCCACATGGTCGCCACGGGCGCAGTCGGCCCGGTCACCTTCGCGAAGTTCTGGATAGCCTCGGCATACTTTCCCTGAAGCGTCTGGGTGATGCCGAGACGCAGCGCGACCTTGTTGGCGTCGGCGCCGGGCATGCCCATCGCCTTGCTATAGAAGGTCTCGGCCTCTGCAGGCTTGTCATAGCTGAGGAAAACGTCCCCTGCACCCACGACCGTACCGGCATCTGCACCGGCCTTCGAGGCGTCCGAAGCGATCGCGGGCAGCGATGCACGGTCCTTGCCCACGCGGGCTTCGGTGTTTGTCTTGTCGGCCTCGACTTCCTTCTGGGTCAGAATGCCCTTGGAAAGACCGTCGTTGATGACCTTCAGCGCTTCACCCGGATAGGCACGGGGATCGACGTCCTCGATGTAGGTGAAGTAGTCGCGCTTTTCCTTCATCGCGTTGGTCAGGAGCTTCAGGCGCATCAGGTCAAGATCCTGCTGGCGCGGCAGAGCTGCGATCTGGCCCACAACCGATATCGCCACGTCCCAGGCGTCCGGGTAGTACTGGCCGAGCATCGACGCGTACTTGGCCGACGGGGCAACCTGCTTGGCGGCGTAGGTCTGCTGCAAGGCATTGCGCAGCGTGGTCTCGCTGGGTGCCACGCCCTTGGCCTGGGCAGTAGCGATCTCTTCGTCCGCCATCTGCACGACGGCCTCGTTGTTGCCGCTGCGCTTGTAGGCATCGACCAGTATCATCTCGAGCTGGTTGTTCGGATCCTGGAAGCCGGCATCCTTCGACGCCTTGAGGTAGCGGGCCGCGTTCGCCCAGTCCTGGAGCTGGTACGCGGTCACGCCGGCGTCGAAGTAGACGCTGCCCACCTTGTCCGCAGGAACCTTGCCGCTGTCCAGCATCATGGCGGTGCCCTTCTGCTTGAACGGGAGGTCCTTCGCGAGAATGCCGTAGTTACGCATAAGCTGGCCGAGTGCCATCTTGTCGTCGGGTGTCGTCGCAGTGGACACGGCCGCTTCGAAAGTGGCCTTACCGTCACCACCGAGTGCCGTATCGATCTGGGTCTTTGCTGCGGCATAGTCGGCGTCACCCGCGCCAGCAGGAAGGCTCTTGGTAGCCTCGGTCATTGCCTGCTCGATCGGGGCGGCAGCCTTGCGGAATTCTTCCGAAAACTGCGGGCCTTCAGCCTTTTCCTTCTTCTTTGCCATTGCCGGCGGGGCCACTGCAACGGCCATGCCTGTGGAAAGCGCCAGCGCAAGAGCAACACGGGAAACAACGAATTTGCGAGCCATCAAGGCCACTCCTCTCAAGACTTAACTACAAAACGCCTGCCAGTAGGCGCCTGAAAACGGGCCGGCGCCGGTAGTGACGACGATTTGCCCCGTTTGCAACCTCTCGCTCGGATTAGTCATTCGCCACTGAACGCTGATTGAATACGATTCATCGCACCCGTTCAGAATTGTTGGCAAGTACGGCACCGGCACAGGTCATAAATGTGGAAAAAGCCGGATGGTTCCGCCCTTCAGGGCGCATCGGCTGTGGCTTTCACCTGGCGCTTGCCCTAGGGCAATCCATCACCTCTTTTCCGCAACAACCTGGCGATAGAACCGCGTGAGCGACGACACCGACATCATCGAACACACCGGCCCCGAAGGCGAGTACACCCGCGTCGACATCGTCGACGAAATGAAAACGAGCTATCTCGATTACGCGATGAGCGTGATCGTGAGCCGCGCGCTTCCCGATGTGCGCGACGGCCTCAAGCCAGTGCACCGCCGCATTCTCTTCGCCAGCCAGGAAGGCGGCTTCGTAGCCGGACGGCCCTACCGCAAGTCGGCCAAGATCGTCGGCGACGTCATGGGTAACTATCACCCGCACGGCGACAGCGCGATCTACGACGCCCTCGCACGCATGACCCAGGACTGGTCGATGCGGCTTCCGCTCATCGACGGCCAGGGCAACTTCGGCTCGATGGACCCGGATCCGCCGGCCTCGATGCGTTACACGGAAGCGCGCCTGGCCCGCGTCGCCAATTCGCTGCTGGACGATCTCGACAAGGATACCGTTGATTTCGTCGAGAACTATGACGGTTCTCGACAGGAGCCTTCGGTTCTTCCCGCCCGCTTTCCGAACCTGCTGGTCAATGGCGCCGGCGGTATCGCGGTCGGCATGGCCACGAACATTCCGCCGCACAACCTCGGCGAAGTGATCGACGGCTGCTTTGCGATGATGGACAATCCGGGCATCTCCACCGAGGAGCTGTTCGAAATCATCCCGGGGCCGGACTTTCCGACCGCACCGCTCATTCTGGGTTCCAGCGGCGCCCGTGCGGCCTACACTACCGGTCGCGGTTCGATTGTCCAACGCTGCCGCCACATGATTGAGGAAGGCCGGGGCGACCGCCGGTCGATCGTGCTGACCTCGATGCCCTATCAGGTCGGCAAGTCCGGCCTCGTCGAGAAGATTGCCGAAGCCGCCAAGGACAAGCGGATCGAGGGCGTCTCCGACATCCGTGACGAATCCAACCGTGAAGGCGTGCGCGTCGTCATCGAGCTCAAGCGCGATGCCTCTCCCGAAGTCGTGCTCAACCAGCTCTGGCGCAACACGCCGGCGCAGTCGAATTTCCCCGCTAATATGCTCGCTATTCGGGGCGGACGCCCCGAAACCATGTCGCTTCGCGACATCATTCAGGCCTTCATCCAGTTCCGCGAAGAGGTCATCACCCGCCGCACCAAGTTCGAGCTGAACAAGGCACGGGACCGGGCGCATATCTTGCTCGGCCTGGTGGTCGCCGTCTCGAACATGGACGAGGTCGTGGCGATGATCCGCGGATCGTCGAACCCGGCCGATGCCCGCGCCAAGCTTCTCGCCAAGGAATGGCCGATCGGCGACATCGCGCCTTACATCCGGCTGGTCGAGGCGATCGAGCCTTCGGCCGAGGAATCCGGTGGCACCTACCGTCTGTCCGAGGCTCAGGTAAAGGCCATCCTCGACCTGCGCCTGCATCGCCTCACCGCGATGGGCCGCGACGAGATCGGCGACGAACTCAAGCAACTGGCCATCGCCATCGAGGAATATCTCTCGATCCTCGCGGACCGCGTGAAGCTCTACGGAGTGATGCGCGAAGAACTGCAGGCCGTGCGCGATGCCTACGCCACGCCGCGGCGTTCCGAAATCACCGCCGCTTTCGACGGGATCGAGGACGAGGACCTGATCGAGCGAGAGGACATGGTGGTGACCGTCACCATGGACGGCTACATCAAGCGCACCGCCCTCTCCACCTTCCGCGCGCAGGCACGCGGCGGCAAAGGCCGCGCCGGCATGGCCACCAAGGACGAGGATGCCGTGACGACCATGTTCGTCACCTCGACCCACAATCCGGTGCTTTTCTTCTCGACCGCGGGCAAGGTCTACCGCCTCAAGGTCTACAAGCTGCCCGAAGGCGGCCCGACCACGCGCGGACGGCCCATCGTCAACCTGCTCCCCGCGCTCGACAAGGACGAAACGATCCAGACGGTGCTCGCCCTGCCCGAGGACGAGGCGGAATGGAGCAAGCTGTCGGTCGTATTTGCCACGGCGCAGGGCAGCGTGCGCCGCAATGCCATGGATTCCTTCGCGAACATCCCGAGCAACGGCAAGATCGCGATGCGCTTCGACGAGGGCAGCGACGATCACCTGATCGGCGTGGCTCTGCTGGAAGCCAGCGACGACGTCCTTCTCGCGAGCCGTCAGGGCAAGGCCATCCGTTTCGCCGGCGACGACGTGCGCGAATTCACGAGCCGCACTTCCACCGGTGTGCGCGGCATGACGCTGAAGGATGGCGACAAGGTCATCTCGCTGTCGATCCTGCATCGGGTCGGCACAACGCCCGAAGAGCGCGAGGCCTATCTCAAGTTCGCCCCTTGGAAGGGCGAGAAGGAAGGCGAACCGGCGCTTTCCGCAGAACGTATGGCGGAACTGGCAGAGGCTGAGCAGTTCATCCTCACGGTCTGCGCCAACGGCTACGGGAAGATGTCGTCGGCCTATGAGTACCGTCGTACCGGACGCGGTGGTCAGGGTATCACCAATATCGACAATATCGCGCGCAACGGCCCGGTGGTGGCGAGCTTCCCGGCCGCACAGACGCAACAGCTCATGCTGGTGACCGATCAGGCCAAGTTGATCCGTCTTCCGCTGGAGACGCTGCGTGTCATCGGCCGTGGCTCCGCAGGCGTTCGCCTGTTCAACGTTTCCAACGGCGAACATGTCGTGAGCGCTGTGCGCCTCGACGAGGAAGCCGAAGAGGAAGTGGCGGAAGTCCTTGCCGATGAGACCGTGACCGACACGCCCCCTGCACCGGACGAACCCGAAGCGCCCGAAAGCGAAGACTGAGCATGACGGCGCCCGAGCATGACAGTGTCGCCTACAAGATCCTGACCCGCGAACAGCGCGACAGCCTGTTCGCGGACGGGACGTTCTCAGGCGCCCCGATCGACCTGACCGATGGCTACATCCATATGTCGACGGCCGATCAGGTGCAGGGGACGCTGGACAAGCATTTTGACGGTCAGGACGACCTGCATATAGCTGCCGTCGATCTCAGCGCCCTGGGCGATGTGGTCAAGTGGGAAGCGTCGCGCGAGAACGCGCTGTTCCCTCACATCTACGCAGCGCTGCCCCTCTCGGCGGTCATCGCCCATGGACCGGTTCACCGCGACGCGACAGGAACTGTCCAGCTCCCACGCGCCTGATCCTTGGCCGTCGGTGGCAGATGCAGCCGCCGTGGTTTCGGCGAGAACCTGCGCCATAGCACCTGAGGGAAGCGCAAGCACCAAAGCCGCGATGCTTACCAACCGACTGGGAACGCTGCGAAACAAGGTTCCCATCGCTGCCCGTTGACGCTGTGATGCCAACTTGGCCTCGACGGGACAAGCGATGAGGCGCTAAGGCGCCGCCCCATGACACATGACATTCACATCATCGGCGGCGGCCTTGCCGGCAGCGAGGCTGCCTGGCAGCTGGGACGCCGCGGCTTCAAGGTCCGTCTGTCGGAAATGCGCGGCAGCGGCGAACGCACGCCCGCCCATCACACCGATGGCCTTGCCGAACTGGTCTGCTCCAATTCGTTCCGTTCCGACGACGATGAGAAAAACGCGGTCGGCCTGCTGCATCACGAGATGCGCCGCTGCGATTCGCTTATCATGGCCGCAGCCACGAAAGCCCAGGTTCCCGCAGGCTCGGCCCTGGCCGTGGATCGCGACGTGTTCTCCGCAGAAGTGGAAGCCCGCCTTGCCGCCCTGCCCAACGTCGAGATCGTGCGCGAACGTGTCGATACGCTGCCTGCAGCCGGCGCAACCATTGTGTCGACGGGGCCGCTGACCGCGGAAGCATTGGCCGGCTCGATCGGGCGGGCAACGGGCGCGGAGAGCCTCGCCTTTTTCGATGCCATTGCCCCGATCGTCTATCGCGACACCATCGACATGGACATCTGCTGGATGGCGTCGCGCTGGGACAAGGGCGACACCAAGGATTACATCAACTGCCCGATGACCCGCGACCAGTACCTCGCGTTTCACCAGGGGCTTCTCGATGGCGAGAAGACCGCATTCAAGGAATGGGAAGCCAATACCCCCTACTTCGACGGCTGCATGCCGATCGAGGTCATGGCCGAACGCGGTGTCGACACGCTCCGCTTTGGGCCGATGAAGCCGGTCGGGCTGGACAATCCCCATTGGGCGACGCCCGAACACCCAAACGGCCGCTGGCCTTACGCCGTCGTGCAACTCCGTCAGGACAACAAGCTCGGCACGCTGTGGAACATGGTCGGTTTCCAGACCAAACTGAAACACGCGGAGCAGGTGCGGCTGTTCCGGACTATTCCGGGATTGGAAAAGGCCGAGTTCGCGCGATTGGGCGGCCTGCACCGCAACACCTTCCTCAATTCTCCCGTACTGCTCGATCGCCAGCTGCGGCTCAAGAGCGCGCCGCATGTCCGCTTCGCCGGGCAGATCACCGGATGTGAAGGATATGTCGAAAGCGCTGCTGTGGGCCTGATGTCCGGGCTTATGGCGGCATCGGAACTGGCAGGACGCGAGTGGCAGGCTCCGCCGGCTACGACGGCCATGGGCGCCCTGCTCTCACACATCACCGGTGACGCAGAGGCCGACAGCTATCAGCCGATGAACGTCAACTTCGGGCTCTTCCCACCGCTGCACGACGTCAGGAAGAAGCAGCGCAAGGAGGCTTATACCGTACGCGCCAAGCAGGACATCATGGGCTGGCTGGACAGCTTCGCCCCGGCTGCCTGATCAGCATCGGCATTTGGCCTTCGGTTTGGGCCTTGGCGGAGCCGTGCGGGCAAATTCTTCCGGTGTGAGCCAGTCATTCCCGTCGACGTCCGCGTATTCGAACCTGTCGACGGTGGTGGCAGCCCATTCCTCGAACGTGAGCAGGTTGTTACCATCGGTATCGAGCCGCTGGAAACCCGATGTGCGCGTGGACAGCATCTCGTGACGGGTGATGCGCCCATCACTGTCGCGGTCGTACCGACCGAAACGGCGCTGTTCGCGTGTCAGTTCGGTCGCCACGGGCGGTTCCGGTCCGACCCTATCGCCAACGTCGGCGCTCGGAAGCTCCTCGGGAACGTCTGTTGCCTCGATTTCCGGGGGCGGAGCACCCGCCTCCACGGCCGCGCGTCCCTGTAACCAGAACAGGCCGACACCAACCATCACGAGCGCTGCCAGACCTCCGAGCAGGAAGCGGTGCATACGGGTCCCCCATTGTTACCCGGAGGATAAGCCGCGCCCGCGCGTCCGGCGAAATTACAAGTCTTTCATGGGAATGGCGTCAGAAACCGAGAAAGCCGAGACGCATGGCCTTGAGCATGGCCGCCGGAGAGAGCGCGGCAGCTTCATCGCCTTTCTCAAGGCGCCGGTGCGCCAGCCCATGCAGAACCAGCAAAGGCCGCAAGCTTCGCGATACGCGCGGTCGGCGGTCCTTGCCCTCTGCAACCAGCGCTGTAGCCGTCGAGCGCTCCTGCGAATGGCCCAGACGCATGGCCAGATCGGCAGCGGCCCATTGGCGGCCGAGGTGCGACGCGGCTTCCGCCTCCTGCTCCAGCGCCAGCGACCGCGCCAGCGCGGCGAAGGACGCAGCCCTTCCCTCGGCCATTTCACGCAGCGCCCCGGGCGGCAGCGGCGCGGTTCCGGTCAGGGCTTCCCAACCATCTACCAGCGCCGACAGCGAACGATGTTGCCCGTTCCAGCTGCGCAGCGCCGCCAGCAGCGGCTCCCCTTCCGGCCATTCGTTTTCGTCACGGGTCAGCGTTTCCCGCCACCACGACAAGCGCAGTTGCGCCAGCATCGGCTCGCTCGAATTGCGCAGCAGCCCGGCAAGCCGCGTATCGAGCGCGAAGAGCGCCAGCGTTTGCAGGCGCGCCTTTGCGGGGGCGTAGGCCAGAGCAAGGCGCGAAGCGGTCGGGAGGGACGCTACCAGCATCTCCTCCTGCGCGGAAGCCGAGGACGAACCGGATGGTTGAGCGGGATCTGACACCCGGTCTATCTAGAAGTCTGTGTCGGGCATGCAAGCGGACGCAGGCGGCGCTGAGGTTTCGTTTACCATTTCACCCGCCACCCAAGGGATGCGTATGCCCGTTGCGGCTACAGGCATTCCGGACCTTAGCCGCTTTCGTCGTTCCCGAGACCCGTGGCTGGGTCCACCAGGTTCAATCCCTGTTAACCATGCCCGTTTGCCGAAACCTTACGCGCCCAGGGTTATGACCGAGGCTGGAACAACGCGGATTTCGACCCGGCATGAAGCATCGCATACCAGGCAGCAGGCTTGCGGCGGCACTGCATTTTGCACGCCGCCTGCTGCGCGATCATGCTGGCAACACCTTCATGATCGTTGCTGCTGCACTTGCCCCCCTGCTTGCGCTTGTGGGTGGCGGGATCGACATGGGCCGCAGCTACATCTCCGAAACCCGGCTTCAGCAGGCCTGCGACGCAGGCGTTCTGGCGGCTCGAAAAGCCCTTGGTTCACAGGTCGTTACGACAGGTGTGGTCCCCGGCGAAGTCTCGGTGGTCGGCAATCGCTTCTTCAACGTGAACTTCCCGTCCGGGGCCTATGGCTCGACGGACCGCACCTTCACGATGACGCTGGAATCCGACTACTCGATCTCGGGCAAGGCCTCTGCCAACGTCCCGACAACGATCATGCGGGTCTTCGGCGAAACCAATGTACCGGTCGCCGTGCAGTGCGAGGCGAAGCTCAATTTTTCCAACACCGATGTGATGATGGTGCTCGATACCACCGGATCGATGAACCAGACGAACCCGGGTGACAGCCAGTCCAAGATCGCTGTTCTGCGTCAGGTCGTGAAAGACTTCCATGCCCAGCTGGAGACCCGCAAAAACCGGGTTGGGCAAGGCTTGGGAGCCTGACGACGGAGATGCCGATGCTGCCGGACGCTGTGG
>NZ_BMLK01000016.1 GCF_014645195.1 Novosphingobium indicum
AAAAAACAAAAGCTGGCCGCCGAACATCTTGCCCATCGCCTCGATGAAATCAGGCGCGCGCTTTCTGACGAACGTAACAGCTATGCACCAATGCTAACGCTGCTCGATAACGGTGACTTCGACCTGACAGAATGGGCTACCGGTTTCCTGGAAGCCGTGGGCCCGGATCTCGACCTATGGCTATATCTGTTGCAGGGAAAACGCGAAGCAGGCCAGTTTGGCCTCATTGGCGCGCATGCTGCAGGTCCGATGGGACAAGCCGCCCGAGAATGGATTGCCAAACACGAAGATCACGACCGGCTCAACGATATCGTCTTGAGGCAATGGGAATTCATTCCCAGTCTTCTGCGAACGCTCTATCGCACGAGACTTGCAAATGCGGCCAACTCCAGATGACGCTGCAAACCTCTACATCGCTCACGTATGCGGAGACACACCTTGCCGCCCCGCTTCCGACGCCACCGGCCAAAACCCCTCACAGATTTCGTCGTTTCGTTTGATGCAGCCCGGATCGAGCACGTCATCGCGGCGAACGATATGCGAGACGATCTCCCACCGCTTGTGGTAGCAACGCAGATAACGGCATGCGGTGCAGATTTCATGCACAATACAGCCCACCAGCTCAGCATACTGGCGGGCGACATAGATAGCGAAGTAGCCGCCTTTGAATCGCTCGTATTCTGCGCTTACCGGACCCGCATCGAGTTCAGTTCCATCCCCACGGCAATCGATCCACAGCAGATCACATCAATCTTCCAAGACGGCTTCAACCTATGTGTCGACGCCGTCGAAGAGAAATTGAACCGGCCAATTCGCGCGCTGTTTCAACAACGCCTTTTGCAATATGCCCAAATCGATCACCCAGCACGGGCCCAAGCGGACAAGTTGTTTTCACAGCTCTACGCCGCCGTCAAAGGGGCTTCAGAACCGATCGCTGACTACGGCAAGTGTGATCTGAGCGAGCGCGACATGAGGACGGCCACATTGTTCGTTAACGCATTCTCGATAACGGTGCCGGTTGAAGCTGCAAAAGCGATCCAGGGAGCACTATCCCACCGCGGCTTTGTATAACCCTGCGGCGGCCTCCCATTAATGTCGAAACTGATCCCAGTCTTGCCAGTCAGCTCCAGACGTCCCGCGCTTCACAGCTTGAATGTGAAAGGCCGTCGCAAGCACCATCAACACCACAACGATCGCCGTTGGCGTCGAACGGGTGATGGCATAAATCTGCTGAGCCATATCCAGTGATACCCAACGCGCAAAATGCGCACCGAGGCTAAGCAATTGAAGTGCAGTCGCCCAAAGCGGCCAAATTCGGCGCGCATTAAGCGCGAGAATGCCAAACCCGGCGAAACCCACGACGTCGGTCACCAGTGACCCGAGGTCGACAGCGTCGAAGCGGCTACTCCGCATAAATACCAAAAGCGAAAACTGCAGAACCGCCATCGCCACAACAGTTGCCGCACCCAATCGCTCAGGAACGCCTCCCTTCCAAAGGATAAAAATCAAGGCGACGACGAACGCGACCCAATAGATTTGCCTTAATTCTTCAAGCACCGATGTCCCCTAACCCGGCGTAAATAGACGCTGCAGCGCGTCGGCAACGGCTAAGCTCGACAGCAACATGAGCGAAATGAGTACGGCGATAACGAAAACCAGGACCACCCGCCCCGGCTTCCCGAATCTGTCGTCCACCCAATCCAAGCCGGCCCCATCGCGGTTCGAAATATCAAGCCAATCCCGATATGGTCGAAAACGCCGAGGCTTGGGCAAAACAAACATCGCTTGAGCATCAACGATAATCTCTCCTGTGTCGGCCCCCGTGACCGAGGAGTCCACGCCGAGCGTTATATGTGTGCTTTCTCCACATATGCTGGTCGCCTCTTCAAAGAGACGCGCGGTCTCTTTTCGGTTCGACGTACCCCATTTGTCCCGAACAGCCATAATCCGCTGATCGACGGTATTTGGCGATAGCCCAAGCTCGCGGGCGATCTCTTTCGTCGTTTGATGATGACTGAGCAAAACAAGCACTTCCGTCTGCTTTGACGTCAATTGCGCCAGCAAATCCTGTGCCTTCTGGGGGGTCAGCATAATGCTCGAAATCCAACAGCGTCATCCCCGCGAACGCCGTTCACGCTCCCGCCATGTCGCAAGATATTAACCAAACGAAGCCGCAATGCTTGGTCCTCATGTTCCCGCGCGCGCCATTTCCTATCTTCATTATGGCATAAAACCACATATGAAAATTTTGTAATAGTGGTGGTTTTTTCATATGCGCCACCACCATAGGTCAAATCACTGCACTAATTTTTGGCGTTGATCTCCCATTATATCATCGCGAACATAACACTGAACCCCGACTGCCGGGGGATTGGATTGGACCGCCGCGGGCAACGACGTGCCTCGACGTTCCCGCACCAAAGTGGACAACCGCAACATGTCTCAGGCGATCCCGGAATTCGAAGATGCTCCAATTCCTTTTACGCCTTCCTTAAGGCACGAGGGCGTTCCAGACGTGCACTTTTCGGACCTTAAATCTCTGCTTTCAGCATTCGACGACTTCGAGCGAACCCAGGACACTCGGGGCTTGCCTCTCGAAGCCCTTGAGACGACATGCCAACGCATCCTGGACGCTGACCCATTTGAACCCCTCGCTCTAGCGATGCGCCGTATTCTAGGCCATGCAAGAGAGATCCTCTCGCTAGGCTCCTGATCTGACTCACATAGCTGATGCTTGGCAACGAGAGACGGTATGCTAACCCGAGCGCATGACCATCAATCTCGAACTTGAATCGTTCTATCGTGAAGCCTCCGAAGGCCTCTTGCCGTCGCGCGATCCCAAAATAGAACGCATGAAATGCCAGATCGCAAACTGCGAGCTGGCGATCGAGCCGGTCAATCCGACAAAACTGGCAAAGATGAATGATGAAGGCGAGGAATGGGGTAACGCCGCGTTCGCAACACTACGAGCAAACGGCTTCATCGACCACCATTCTGGACATTTCACATGGACGCGCTTGGACAATGAAAGTCGCGTTCGCGAATTTGAGATTCTTGCTGCAATCGAAGCCGTCGTGTTACTGCGGAGCCAACGCCTCGACATGGAGCCACTTGTTCCATCGTTGGAAAAGCAAATTGAGTTAATCAGGAGTCAGACCGGACGAGCGCACGCGTTGGAAACCTGTGTTCAAGCGCAAATGCTGCTACTCATGCTTGTCGCATCTATGAATGCGACCGAACTATTCCGTGAATATGCCTCGTTGGCCAAATCGAGTTGGGTTTACGCCTGGTCTGCTTCACTAGGGGCAAACGCAATTGAAGCTATGTGCTCTCGTGCAGCCGATATTGTGAAAGCCGTAACCAATCACGACGGATTAGCGGCCGCACGGGCGGTCACAGCCCTGCGCGGCGTTCACCTCGACACTCAATGCGAGGGAAAATCCGGCGTCCCTTTGGCCTAAACGCTAGCACTCACAACATAGGCCTGGGCCGCGTCTCCGGTCTCCACCAGCGGCAACATTATGGGGTGAGCAAGGTGGACTAGTGGGAGTGTCCTGGCCCTCAAATCGGCTTCCCGCACGCGATTGTGATCGGCTATTCTCGATCGATCCAGGATGATCTCCTCGCCGCCAAGCAAAACTTCAGTGATCGATGCTCGGACACTCAGCCATATCGCGATGAGATCCAGTCGCCCATCGGGCAAGCAAAAACCCGACGCCGACCGCAACTCGCGCAACCAAAGCAACCCGCCTGCATCAGCAAGAAGATTCCAGAGAATTCTGAAAAAGGCCTGAGGCAAGAGACGATTAGCTACCTCTCCGATCGTCCGGCGCTCGCCTGCACCAAAGAGCACGGCCAAGCACTCCATCGATTTGAGATAATAGCGCTCATCGCTGAATGCCCAAGCGTTCATCTCGCCGGCGAGCTGGACGAACTTGGCCAATCGATGACCGCTCTCCCGTAACAATCTCGTGCAGCAAATTTCGACGAAAATCTCCAGACGATCGACCCCTGCTTCGATCATGCAGGGCGTCCACAACACGGGCGAAAACGATTTGTGCTGCTTTCTGAGGTAACCGTCGGTCGCAAGCGCATTGAGAACGCCAAGTATAGCGCTGTTTGAGAGTCCGCTTTCAGCGGAGAACTGTTTGGTGACCAAACGCTTCTCCGCGGCGAACTCGCCAGCGAGGAGACGCCGGCGTAAGTCGAGATAGAAATTGAGCGGCTTGTCGGTCGGCATCATTGCCTCAGTCATGGTCTGCAATCCGTAACCGCGATACCGGCTCACTGGCAAGGGCTGCCATACCTCCATTCGATTTGAGTACCACAGCTCCAACTGGATTTTTGGGCGAAGCTGTGGTACTCAAATCGAAAGGATGAAAATCATGTATGCTCCTTATGACGGCTCACCGGAAGGCAATGCGCTCGGATTGCTCTTAGATGCCGAGCGAGATCGCATTGCAGATGTTATGGTTGATCCCTTTGAAACGGCAGATGTTGAGCCTTCGCTTCTTCATCTCATCGTTTTCGTCGTAGCGGCAATCATCTTCCTAGCCCTTTGTGTAATTTACTAAGGGTCGAGGTCTAGTCGCCTCGATCCTTTTCCTCAAACCATCTACGGTTCTGTTTGTCTGTTACCTGTTGGCCGAGATCCACAGCGCCTTGAACCGCCGACGTTCTGTTCGCTTCAGCTGAATCCCGTCGACCTTCAATCGACTGACGACCAGAACTGATCGCCTCCGCAACCTCGTCAGCCAATCCACTGGGGTCCGATTTGTCCCGACGGTGCCCTATCCCTCCGTGGCCGCCTAAGCTCGACCGTAAATCAGACTCCGAAAAGTTACCCGGGCCGTCCACATGTCCGCGCAATTCAGTAGGTGAAATGAACTCATCCCGCACAGGCGCCATAATGCTGTCGACATAGTCGCGTGCAATTCTGTCGACGATCATGTCGCGCGCGCGCATTTGCGTCGGCGTCAAATCCACGGACTGAAGCGATGGCGCGCCAAGGGCCCTGAATTCGGCGCTATGGGCATAGTCCTGATACCGGCTTGCCACGATTTGCGACATGTCCTGCGAGAACTGCGCACCACCGCCTTCTCGGAGTGTCCAGGTCGTACCCAGACTTCGCGATGCTTCCTCGATCTCGGCCAGGTTGTGGTCAATCGATCGAATCTCCTGAACCGTCCTGTCGCGAAACGATCGCGAATCCGAATAGCCTTCGCGCTGCGAGAAGGTGCCCGATCGCGCAGACGCCTCCTCCTGATGCCGAAAGTCTTGGCTAGCCTCCTCACCTTGGCGGCTAACGGACCCCGAACTTACACTGGCGCGGTCGCTACGCGATTGTGAAGCACCATCCGTGAAATATACCCCATCTGATGCATCAACTGAATAGTTGCCAGAAAGGGCGGCGTTTCCAACACCTGCACCGCCAACTTTGCCAATCTTGCTACCCTTTCCACCTCCCTTTGGGCCGCCGCCGGGAAGACCGACAGATCCTCCAAGACCCCATGTTGTATTCTCAGCAGAGCGGTACTGATCCTGCGCCAAGCGAGTAGCTTCAACGCCCTGCCCGATATCTCTGCTGGACCCGACCTGATCAGTTACGCCCTGATTTGACGAGTAGCCTTCTCCCTTGGAACTGCTCGAGCCTTGGGTCGTAGAGTTTTGTGAACCACTCGACGACCGGAACCCCGTCGATTCGCTAAAGCCCATGCTCTCGAGTGCCGCAACGCGCTCCTGGCGAGCATGGGTCAGCTGTGTACGGCGCGTTTCGAGCTCTGACGCGGCCTGGCTGATATCCGCCATCGTCGAACGCGTGACACTCGGATTGAAGCCGAGGCTGCTGATGCCCGGCCGGTTGTCGAAGATCGCAGTCCCATCAGATGTCTGACCAAACTGTGTGCCGTTGGGGTTCGTAAAGGACGAACGCGCGAAACCGCCCTCAAAAGAAGGCGCCGTGTTCCAATGATCGCGCTGCACGACGTTGCCAGTCAGATTTTGATAGCTCTGGTTGCCATAGGCGTAATTGCCGGTAGTCCGTTCGATCGCGGCAGCCTCGGCTGCCGACTGCGCCGGCGCCAGCATAGAGGTCGCCTGGCTCGACACCGCCATGGCCCCGCGCGCCAAGCCGGCCGCCAAGAAGGGAATCGACATCATCAGGAACCCCGCGATCGTCGCCGTGTCCGAGTTCACAGCGTCGATGCCCTCCATCGTCGCCATCGTGAAGCCCGTGGGCGCGGCCGCGGCCATTGCAGCTTCTTCACGCCCCATGATGAACATGTGAAGAACCGCATAGAGCGGGCCCCATGCGGCAAGGTAGAAGAAGCCCGTCAGGTAGCCCTGGAGCGCGCTCACGCCCGACTGAGGCATCAGGAACAGCGGGAAAATGACAGGGAACATCGCGTAGAACACAACCGTAAGCACGATGTTGAGCAGCGGAACCCACGTCATCGCCTGCTGCGCGATCGTCACATAGGTGTTCTTCGCCTGGGTCTCGGCGCGCAGCATCGCAAAGGTGTCCCCGTCAGTGCTGGACAGGTTTGCCCGCGCCTCGAGAAACGCGTCGGTTAGAGCCCTCTGCTGAAAAATCTGAGCGGCCGTCTGACCAACGCCATGAAACTGCGCCGCCACTTCGGGCAGATCGGCTTCCAGCTTGTTCTTGGCCGCCGCAGCGGTGAGATCTGGAAAGATGCTGCGCGCCGCAGTCGAGAGCTCAGTATCAGTGGCTGCAGGAACGCCTGCAGCCCCGGCGAGTGTGTTGTAAGCTGCCTCGCAGGTCACGATGCTGGTTGTGTTGTCGGCATTCCAGAACGTCATAGCGCGCGCCGGCGAGCCTGGTCCCATTGCGGCCAGCACGTCCGCCGAATTCATGACATCGCCAATATCCTTCTGCCCGAGCAAGAAGTCATAGAACAAGCACTGCTTGTCGTACTCGGTCAGATTGGCGTGGACGCGAGGATCGCGGAACTTGAAGTCTCGAGTCTTGTCGTACAGCCGCGCGCCATAAATCATCCCATTCGTCCGATACTCGAGCGTGTCCGGCATCACGAATACGGTCTCTGCCTGCTGGGTGAGCCAATCACCGATCTGGCTTGAAAAGGACGCTATCGCCGCAAGACCTATCGGAACGTTGGCCACGACAGCCGGCGCCAGACCGGGGTTGATCCGATCCGTCACTTTGACGCTCGTGGTCGGGACGATCAGCGCCATGTACATGAGCGTCGACGACAGGAACCACGAGAACCAGGCGCGCCAATTCAAGCTGAACGCCACCACGAGCAGCACGTAGGCAAAACCGATCACCATCGTTACCCGGAGCATGGCCCGAAAACCCCCTCCCCCGGTCCATGCGGCAACCGCGTTGAGGACATTGACGATGTACTCGCCGCCCCCGATGGTGAAGATCTCAAGCATGGATCGCCTCCGTCAGTTCAAGCCCTGGGCAGCCGCCCCAGATCTGAATGAAAGTGCCGCGGACATTTGCGGAGAGATTGTGTTTCGAAGTGTTCGCTCCAAAAACACGGCTCGATCGACAAAGATTTGGGTCCGCTGGAGACGCTCGTTCATCGAATAGCTGTAGCTATCGATGACCGAACTGACGTTCTGCAGCTGGTCGCGCCACTGCTGCAAGGTCGCATCGTCAGCTTCGCTGAACGATCCCTGCGCCTTCTGTACGTAGCTGTAATATTCCCGGACAATCGTTTCGAGCATGTCCATCGCCACGATCTCGGCGAGGCCTTGAATGTCGGCTTCTGTCATCCCTCCGAGCTGGGCTGCCGCGTTGACGGTAATAATCTTGTAGAGAGGGACGCTCGTACCACCGAGAATGCCGACCTCCTCGGCCGTCAGCGCTTCGTTGGTGCGAACCTTGTTCGCCATCGATCGGATTAAGGTGGCGATACGAGGCTGAAGAGCCTGACTGGCACTGATGGTGACGGTATTCGAATACGAAGGATTGAGGCAATCGTCCGTCTCATCGCAGCGCAGAACCTTGGTTTCCGTCGAACCGACCAGTAGAGCCTGGATCAAGTCGCGGTTTCCATGTCCAAAGTACTTGATGGTGCCGTTGGCATCGTCCGAATCGGCCCGCTGGTAGACGATCGTCCCGACCAGCGTCATCAGATATTCCTTGAACTCCCGATCGAACGACGGGTAGCTCTTGTTGAGCATGTGCCAGGTATAGTTGTAGGACTTCGACGGGATGGTATCATCGCCATTCTTATTGAGCGTCTCCGTTCGCTCCCCGCCAGCATTGCAATCCTGCCTCGCCTTCGCCCAATCGGTCGCAAAGCCCTGACTGTTCGCTATTGCCTTGCAGACTTCGGAATCGCGCCCCTGATTCTTACCCCATAGACCAGCAACCAGCCCCTGCGCCGCCTCGCAGGACGAGATGTTCATCTGATTGAGCTTCTCGATCTTCTGAGCCATCTCCTCGATGGTTTGCGAGATCTGTGGGCTGATCGACTTGATCGCCAACTGGAAAGCGAAACCAAGCGCGTTGCTCGCCACAGCTTTGAGCATCGCCACGATCTCGTCCGTATTAATGAACGAAAACGCCCCGCCGAAGATGTCGATGCCGCCACAGCCCGCCTTTACGCTCGGCAGCTGGACGTTGACCGGGTTGATGTCCTTGTTCTTGAAGCGCGTCCAGACGCCGCCACCCGTGTAGTACCCGGCCGACTGGCCCTGAAAAGCCGTCGGACCATATGCGTTGCCGGCACCGCCCATATCGTTGAAGAAATCGTTCAATTCCGTGCCCACATTGGCAAATGTCTGAACGGCGCACATCTGCGATGCTGTAAGCACCAGCACCGCAATCCTCACACGCTTCCGCCACGGGGCGCGCCCGCGCCTGTCGATCCCGGCCATCAGTAATCACTCCCTGGTTCGGTCTGCGTGAGTGTGAAAATCCGGTCCATGACCTCATCAGCAGCCATTAAACCGTAGCCGATCGGAATTGGCCGCTTGGTCTGGGTATCGAACAGAACAAGCGCCGGGACCTGATCTCCCGTCAGCCCCATCTTTCGATATTGGCCGGTGTCGACCACATAGTGCGGAAACTGGTCGTTCGGCCCGCCGTCCATGGAAACGGCAAGAACTTCGAGCCCATACTGATCTGAAAGTGATCGGACGATCGGACCGAAGACACGGCAAGCTGAGCACGCTGACGAGTAGAAATAGAAGACCCCGTAACGCTGCGACAGCTGCGCCATCGTCGAGGCCTTTGCGGCCTTGCGATCCTCCATCCAGGTTCGCTTACCAAGCGAATTTATCGGGCGCTCAAACGTATAGTCGAGCTCCGGATTCTGCCAAACCGTCCTTCCCCAAACATCGGCAAACGTCGAAGCACGATCCAACTGCGCGCGCTGATAATGCATATATGCCGCCAGGTTCTCGGTCGTCGGATTGAGAATGGCCCGCGCCTTGAGTTCATCGAGCTCTTCGCCAATGGCTGCCAATTGCTTGACTGCAGGCACCGCACTCGGCGTCTCTAGCAAGGTTGGATACTTCTCCTTGTCAGGATCACAATAGAACCAGCTCCCTAGCTTTCGCTGCTCACAATAGAAGACATCGCGAACTGGCCCTGTGTCCTCCGCAAAGGTTGGTATCGCCGCGGCCGCCTGCGAGATAATAAGCGCGACCGCCGTCACACCATGAAGCGTTTTACGCATCGTCCGACTCCCGCGTCGTTGTGAGTAGATTGAGAATCATGCTGACGTTCAGAAGGCCCAGGCCCCGATCGATCATTCTGATGCAGCCGCCGTAGAGCGACGTCACAGCGTCGATTCCGTGCGGGGTGAGCCGATACTCGCAGAGCGTTTCGTCACCGCGGCGCACGATCCCTTTGGCGATCATCGTGTCGAGCGCGGCCGATACGTCCGGAACACGCACCTTGCGCTGGAACCAGTCGGAGAGAACCTCCTGCAGGTCTTCATCAGTTGAAATCTTCTGGCGAGAAATCGCATTAGCGACCGCCAGCTCGAACACGCTGAGATCGGGCACCCTTCGGTCAAAATGGATATGAGAAACGTCAGGCATCAACGTCATGACCCCCCGTGCAACTTGTAATATTCCTCGATCTTGTTCTGGATCTCGATCGACGTCTCGACTTCGTCGGGCACCTTCGCCGCATCAACGAACTCGTCATAGACTTCGGTGAAATCCATCTGCGACAGATCGAGTTGCTGAAACTCTTCGACCGTGAAGCCTTCGCAGTCGGGGTTCTTTGCCGTTCCCCAACTCATTGCGAGCTGCGCGCGCCCCTGTTCCTGAAGGATCCGGCTCAACTTGCTTTCAAAGCAGCAATAGCTCTTGCGCTTGCTGGTGCAGACCCCGAGGATCTTGTCGGAACAATATGTCCCGACATAGTGGCACAGCCCCATCCGGTCCTTCACATCGAGCAACTTTTCGTCGTTCGAGCACAGGAACATCGTCAGGAACGGCGTAGCCAGTGCCGCGATCGCCGTGGGCCCGCCCGCGATCGCGGCGGCGCCCGCGGCTGTTGTTATGAGGCCCGAAGTCTTGCCTGCGCAGCAATTGACCAAACCGAATACCGGCTTGTGACACCCTTCCTTGGCCCCATTGAACAGCGTCAGGTTATCTGGGTCGAACTGATCTCGGACATCGCCCATGGTCTGCACCGCGACCATGGCATCCTTGAATTCAGTAGATGCCTGCCGCTCAACCTGCATGCATTCGCCGTTGATGCAATAAAGATCGCCAGCGCACAGATAGGCCTGCGGATTTGTCGTGCCGCTCGCCGGCGTGACGCAGCGATACACGTCATCGTAGACATTGCATGACCCGTCGTCGTTTTCGCTCAGGCATTCCTTGTGATCAAACGTACATTGGGCGTTCGCCTGCAGCTCAGAACAGTCGTTGGCTGCCTTGCGCTCCGTGCACTGAAATGTCCGCGTCCAGGCCCAGCATGGCTGCGTTACGTCGACGCCGTTGATGTTGCGAGTCACCGGATCGCTGTCGCTGCAAACTTCGCTGCCCTGTTCAGCGCACTGCGCGTTGCCGGCGAAAGAAGCACAAGCAGACGTATTTCTGGTGATAACGGCGGGCTTTACCGTCTCGCCCTTCGACATCCAGAACGCCCCTGTCGATGGAACGATGCCCGTAAAATAGGCGGAAGAAGCCGCCGTAAGTCCGGAAATTTCCTGCGTACATTCAAGTATCTCGGTGCTGTAAGAAGAGTCCTTGCAATCGCCTGCAGCCTTGTATCCATAGAGACTCACATTACCACAATAGGAAAACGTTCCTTTGCTTTGACAGGTTCCAGACGTGACATATGAATTGAACAGCGAGCGTTTGGCATATGGACCTCTGTCCGCTGTGTAATAAACCCATGTCGTTATCTTCTCTACTTCAACATTTAGGGTCTCAGTGCACGTTTGCGTGCTCGTGATGATCTGGTCGCCCTCATTACATGTCTCGAAATACGTCGATGATGTCGTGCCGTCATTGGGCAGAGGCTCGCAATTACCGGTCGATCCGCCTGCCGAAAGGCCCGTTCCAACATATGCCTCCGGATCATATTCGATATCCTGAGCCGTGGAGAGGTCGATCGTTGCGGGGTCAAACTCCGGCCGCGAACTGTCGATAACAACACCGTAGTCCGGGTTGGAATATCGCTCGGAAATGCCCGCGTCAGTCAGTCCATCGGGGTCATCGAGATATTTCGACGCGTCAATGGCGGTGCCGCCGTAGCCAGGAACATCATTTTCGCTTCCCTCAGCTACCGCGCCGCTCGCCTGTGCGTCACGAACTGACTTCGCGAAATCTTCGCCCTGCTTGAGCGCGTCCGCCTGCGCCCAGCCAGGAACGGGTGCCAACAGCAAAACTGCTACAACAAAGGCACGCCAACCAGTCATTGCCGCGGTGTCAGGTTGGCAAGAGCGACACGCGCCGCAGGCGCACCAGGCCCCCTGCCCTCAACGAATTCCTGGAGAGCATAGGCCAAGCTGACGTTGCCCGAGATCCTGTCGTGTGGAGGCGCCGGAGTTACGCAGTCAAGCTGATCGCACGGCTCGAAATTCGTCGACGCCGCGACGATGGTGGGTACGCGGTCGACCTTGAACGCCCGAAAGAGCCGCGGATCGATCGCAATGTTCGACGCCGATTTCTGGTCTACTACTCGAGACAGCGCCTCGACAAATGGCTTAGGGCCCTCAGCCGAAAATCCCCGGAAGATCACGACACCGCCAGCTTTCGTCGTATCGGCGATCGTTCGGCGAAGCGATTCCCCTGGCATCGACAAACTCACGAACGCCATGATTAGCGGTGTCGATTTGGGCCCAGCGACGGTGCTCTTCGCGCCTGCCACCAGCTCATCCAGATTTACCGGACCTTCGCTCTTACCAATCGCACTCACATCAAGATCGGCGATCCGATCCCGGGCATTGTCGACCACCTCTCGTGCCGCAGCGGCCGGTGGATCGCCTTGGCCAGTGACGAAGTCGAACACGTCCTGCGCGTCCTGACGCCCGTTTTCCGCGCGCTTCTCCACAGCCTGCAAATCAAGCCCGTCGATCGTCTGCGCCAGTGCAGCGCTCACGATCCCGATCGCCAATACACCGCCAAGACCAACCATCGATTTGCGCATTTTCGTCCTCACAACACGCAGCAGTTACGCTTGCGCCAAAGTAGAAAGCCCATGTCTTCACCAGTCACTGGGTAAGTCCTCGCGGCACCGGGCAGCAAAACCGAACCGCCGATCGGGGAACAGGCCTCGCGCCCCGACACCATTGGCGTCGGGTTGACTTGCTGCAGCCGGTACTGACTCTTTTTGAGGATCGGCATGACATACTTACCGCACAGCGCCTTCGAACCCATCGTTCCCCATGCAAGCGCTTGGCGGTGCATCTTGTAGACCATGCGCTCTGCCGCCAATCGTCCCGACTGGGTCATACCCACGCTCGCACCCACGTTCCCGTTGAGCGGATACATCGACCCCTGGCAGCCATCACACCAAAACAGTTCATTGAGCGGCAGATGTGCCGTCGCGGCCACGCAGTCGGCCGCGCAAGCCGCCTGAGCTAATGGATTTGCAAAGATCAACGCCTCCGGATTAATCAGCGTCGTCAAGGTGTCGTCCTGCCAAAGCGGATCGATCTCGGTCATGTAAGCGATGTCGAAGCTGGCCTGTTCGAAACACACGAAATCCGTCAGGATCTCCAGCCAATAAAGCAGTGGATAGACGTAGTAGTGGACATGATACTTCGCCGTGTCAGTCCCGCCGTTCGAGCCCACATTGGCGGCATATCCACTGCCCATGGTCAAACCCGGTGACAACTTGATCCCACCCAGGTTCGGAAAACAGAAAGGCTTCGTCGTCACATCAATCAGGCGTGCCGGCTCCCAAAAACCCATTGCGACGCCAATGCGCGGAATGGGTGATCCGCACAGGCAGATGGGCGAGCTCGGATTGCTGGTGTCCGCTCGCGAAGAAGGCCAAATTCGCAGACCGCCAACGGATAGCGGGAACATGCACCCCCAGCACACATCAGTGATCGGATTGACAAAGCTTCCTGAGCAACTGCCTGTCGGAACTTGCGCGCGCGCCGCCCCGGGGATGATCAGGAGCAGGCCGAGAATGGCTTGGACAATCCACCTAGGCATCGTCATCGCAGCCGTCCCCGGAGAACAAATAGGCGTCGTCCGCTGCATTTTTCGCTCGAGCCCAAAAGAGGCCCTGGACGAGCACGAAGGCGCCGAGACCGGCAAACAACGCAGCCGCACCTAATTTCGAAACCGATACCGCAAGCGGCCACAGCCAGGTCAGGATAGCGACAGCGACGAGCGCTCCTATGAGCCGGCGTCGCGCAGAGCGAAGTTGACGCGTTTCCGGCGCCGCCATCGGATACGGCATATGCTTTTCGATGAACTTCCTCATGACCCCTGCCCCGGCTTGAGTGCAACTTCACGCACGATGAGTAGCTTGCCCTTTTGCTCGACGAGCGCAGGCGTATGTTCGATGCCGAACTTACCGGTGAGCGTGCCAGCCTGGTCGAAGTAGAACCGGCGCTGCTTGGCCTTCATGAGATCAAACGGAGACCCGCTGACCATGATGATCTTTGCTGCGCGTTCATCGCCCTGTCCAAGGGCCCACGACACCTGGGCTTCGTCGTCACCATCAATGAACAATAGCTTTTCGGACATTGTAATCTTGTCGAGGGGATTGATCCGCTGACCAGCCACCGCGATCAGGTTGCCCTTGGCGTCCCTAATGTCGCTCTCTAGAGTGATGGTCGGATCATATTCCCAAGTACGGCTCTCCGTAGCCGCGACCATCCCGGCGACAGGCGTTGGCCGCATGACTTTTGCCTTCACCCGCTCAGCGAAACGTGCGTTCAACTCGTCCAGCTTTCCGCTGGCCTTCGCCGCTTCGAGCTTCGCCTTGATCACGTCGAGAAAATCTGGCTCGATGATCGGCCATGCCTCGCCCACTTGCCCATGATCCACGGCCATCGCCGCGTGGAGGCCCGGCAAGCCTGCACCGCCGATCGCACCAAAGAGAGCGACTGCCGCGAGTGACCGAATCCTCACAGCACCGGGCTCCCAACGCCAGCAATGCGGTCACGGCACACAAAGCCTATCTCCGCATATCGGCTATCAAACCCGTCCTTGTGACCACTTCCTGCATAGACGCACCCATCAGGAATGCGGCCAGTCGGCCCCGCGGCCAGCGGGTCTCCCTTAAGTGTGAATGGCTTGAGCCGAGCGACCTTGTGACCGTTCACCAGGACGTCGCGGCCAACGTGCTCGACAACGTCACCGGGAACCCCATACGCAATCTTGGCGAACGCCGGCGGAGGACTTCCGAAATACTTGAGGACCATTGGATCGCGGCCCGGGTTGAAGATCACATAGTCCCCCCGGTGCGGGAATTGTCCTGCGGAAACCAGAAAGGCCCAATTGGGAAGCGACCCGCTTTCATTGATCATGAAGGCGTGCGTCCGGCTCCAATGGGAGAGCGACTGGCCGGCTACAGCAAGAACACACAGCCCGCCGATCGCCGCCATCTTGGCCCGAAACGACAACCGAACCGGCCGCGCCTTATTGTCTATGACGATCGTCACCGTGACCTCCGTTGCTGGCCATGAAGGATTCCATGCCCTGCTGTACCGGCGTTATGGCGGCCACCTTGGGCATGGGCACCTGGGCATAGACCTCGCTCTTCACTTGCGCTGTGATGTCCGGGATATCGCCGCCGACGATCGCTTCGTTCACCAGCACGATGCGGCCATCCTGGCCTGCGGCAGCCACAGCCTTGTCGAGCACCGCCATGAATTGGGCCGTCTGCTGCGCGGCCGTGCGATCGTCGCTCCCAGACCGGGCTTGCGCCTGAAGATACTCGGCTATCACACCCTGGAGTTGAAGCTTAACGAACCTGTCTTTACCCATGCCGTCATCGAGGAGGCTCTTCGTCACCCAGGCGCCCCAGACAAGGCAAACGGCCAAGCCGACAACCAGAGCGGCATCTTTCAGCTTCAGTCCCCCGGAATTTTTTGGCCGCTTCGCTCCCCGAGCAGACGCGCTGGCCGACGATACAGGTGCGCTTCTATGCTTCGCAACCAGCCCGTCTTCGGGAGAGCTCGCAGATCCGGCGCCGAGCTGGACTGCCATCGCTGAGGCATCCCCCCGGGAAGCTTCATCCTCGATGGCGCACGATGCTCCAGCATCCGCAGCAACATCCCCCTCTCTACCGCCTAGCAGGTCTCCTTCCATATCGCCCGATTGCAATGATAGGACCCCTGCAAGACCTCGCTTAACTCGCTGTGTCATCGTCAAATTCCTTCAGGAGAATGTGCGCCAGTGATTGCCGGCGAAAAATGCCAGCGAGTGCGAACACGACTGCCAGCACCCACAGGAGAATTGCATCGAACTGATGCTGCCGGGCTGCATCGGCCGTGATGTAGCGCGACGACAGATTGGCCAGCTGATGCATGAAGCCTTCGAGCGAGAAATTCGCGACGGCACACAGCGCCATCGTGACTGCACCGACCGCCACCAAAGCGTTGACCGACACCCAACCGAGCAGCCTCAAGCCAGTGGCGAGAAACGATTGCGCGAACGCTTTAATGCTGGCCTGCGCGTTCGGGCGAGGAGCAGTTCTTGCGAACGCCATCACTCCGCTGCCTCCCGCAGGCCATCCTCGACGACATACCGGTTCGGAAATGCGACCATCTCGATCGCCTGCGCCATCGGATATCCGGCAGTGACATGGTCCTCGATCTTCGCGAAGACATCGGGACTTGAGGAGTAGAGCGAGGCGGAAAAGGCGTCGAGCACGAGGCGGCAAACCGTCTCGGTTTCCGGCCCGCGAACCAAAACGTCCGAATATTCGACGCCGTTGCGCTTCAGGGAACGCAAAAGCGCCTCTGTGTAATTCGACATCTCAAATCGATCGGACTTGCGGAAATCGGCGATGGTCTCCGATTTCTGCTGCAGGATCACGAACCAGTCGGAGTTCTCGAGGGCAGCGCGCGATCCGTCGGACTTGTAATAGTCATTGATAGACTGTGTCGCGGTGATCAATGACGCACCGTATTTGCGGCATGTGCGCGCATAGGTTTCAACGAAATCCGCCATGGCGCCGCCCTTCAGCATCTGCCAGGCTTCATCGATCATCAGCGCCTTGGGAATCGAGCGGCTCATGCGACGCATCGTCTGTGATGCAACGAACATGATCGACGTCAGTACTACGCCCCTTAATTCCTCGCGCGAGGCGAGATCGGAAAGCTCGAACACCGTCAGGTCAGCGGTCAGATCGAGATTGTTGTCGCCGACGAAGAAGCGGCCATATGTCCCTTGCTGCGAAAAGGGCAGCAGCGACGTCGCCAAGTCCCGCGCGTAGTGGTGCGCCTCTCCTTCGAGCGCGGTGATGATATGATCAACCGTGCCGTCCCGGTTGTGCTCGGTCCAGACCGTGTTGACGGCTCTGTCGATCAAGCCCCGCTCGGTATCATTCAGCCTGTTCTCGTTCCGCGCCATCTGGGCAATGATCGCCTTGAGCATCGCCATGCAGTCCACGAGGTAATCCTCATCCTGCTCAGCAACTTCTTGGTCGATCATCCGGAACGGATTGATGGAGATCCCCGACGAAAGCTTGAATTCGCTGAATGTGCCGCCCAACGCCTTTGCCATGTGCTCGAACGACCGTCCGTCGTCGATCACGATGACCTTTGCTCGCACACCGGCAAGACTTGCAGTCAGATCCTGCAGAAGCACGGACTTTCCCGAGCCGGACTTTCCCGCGATGGCCACGTTGTGGTTGCCCGCCTTGTTCTGGAATGGAGACCAGAACTGAGGCTGCCCCCGTCTACCGATGAAAAGCACATGCGGAATTTCGCCGCCGACATATTCACCCTGAAGCGGCGCAATCGCCGCCACGTTGGACGACAAGAGTGTGCGAAACCGCTTCATACGCTCCAAATCGGATTGCAAACCGTCAGCAATCATCAGCGGGAAGTGCGACATGAACGCGGGGAGCTGAATATGGGTCTCGTCGATGAGATCCCACCCGGCCGCCTTGTACATGCCCTTCACAAGCCGCTCGGCGGTTTCGGCCGTCCCACGCGGCGCAATGATACTGAGCGTATAGTATGTACGGATCAACTTCTCGCCCGATTTCACCCGGTCCTGGACCATGCGCCACTCGGCCGCCTGATCCTTGATCTTCGGAACCAGCTTGACGCCTTGCCCTTCCGACAGCGATTGCGTGCGCGCGAACTTGAACCCTGCCTTGGCCTCGGATGCCTCGACGCCCGGAATCACGCCGCAGACCGATTGAAGCGTAGGACATGGCAGGCAGAGCTTTGGGTTGAAGATATCGCCGATGGTCTTCTGGGTGTCCCATGGTGCCCAGCGATCGGGAAAATTGCGGATCGACATCGTTCGAACGTCAAACCGCTCCGGAACGAAATCGTCATACTCCGGCACGCCGTCAACGACATTCCCGGTAGGCCGCAAAGATTGCGCGTGGAGAAGCAACCGATCTTTCTCGACATGCGTCACAAGGTCGCGCCGGATGCACTGCTCGTTGATCGGATCGAAACGATTGTAGCCAGGCGCATCATCTCCCGCCCCTGTCGACGCGCACAGAATCTCGTCAAAAAAGCGGATAAGGTGCACAGGGCCCAGATGTCGCACCGGCACATTGATGGAATCGAGAGCCGAAACGACGCCTTCGCGCATCGTCAGCAGGTCCTCAACTTTCAGTCCGGAACCATCCGGCGCACCGACTGACAGCAACACGCGAAAGTTTCGCAAATTGAATGGCCCGTCACTCGCGAGACTCTTCCATGCCCCCGACCGCAGCTTATCCGCTCGATGACGTGCGAGCGTGCCGAATACTCCGCCCGCCTCGATCCGAGGCAACACCCATTCAGTAAGCTTCTCGGAAATGCGCGGACTGGCATAATTGACAATGCTAAACGCACACCCTGGCATGAGAACGTCGGAAAATATCGTACCGACCATCTCGGCTGTCCGCTCATCGCCGCCGATCAACGGCGCCAGTTCAAGCACGAAGCCTTTGGACCGAACCTGGTAGAAGAGCTGCCTTTCGTCGTCGTAAGAACGATATCCCAGGAAATTCGACAACATCGGGATCGATGCCGGCCGCATCGTCTGTTCCGGCTTTCGCCGATCGCCCAACATCAGTTCGGTCAAGTTTTCGATGATGCCCATCGAATTCACTCCTGCGCAGGGAACGATGCGGCCTGCCGGCGCGCGCGCTTGGCAAGCTTGGCATCGACCTCGGCCTTGATTTGATCGATGGCCTCCGGTCGCGCCTTTGGTGCAGCGTCACCGGCGGTGACGAGCGCGCTTTCCGGCTCGGTTGCCGGGCGAACCAAAGACAGCAGCGGCGGCGCGCTCTCAGCCGCCGCCAACAGGCCTCGCGAGTCCCCTCCCTCGCGGCCACGATTAGCCAGCTCGACGCTGCTAGCCGTCCGGCCCGGCAAACCGACCTCCGTTTTCACGACCGCGCGATCATGCGTGACGCCGGCCCCATCAGTGTAGGCCGGAAACACCACCGAAAGTTGATATCGCTGGTTGTCCTGCATCGGCGCGGATGACGCCGCCGCCTTCGCATCAGCCATGTGCGAACGATCCAAATTACCGTCATCGACTTTGTACGGCCCTGCCGGTGAGACGAAGCCGTCCGCACTTCCCGTGGCGATTTCAGCGAGCGCCTGATCGTCGATCGTCATCGACGGTGCGCACTGGCCGTCTGGCGCCGCGCATCGAAACGAGCCCTTGACGTTCGTCCCAAGCGACGTGCAGCCGGCGAGCGCGACAAGCGCAAGAACGGCCATACCGCCTTTGGCAGCGTAAGCTATCGCGGCCATCAGCTCGCTCCCTTCAACCATGTCTCGAGAAATTCGCGCGGCCTGAAGCCATGGACCACTGCTCCGTCGCTGCGGACGATGACCGGCGTCCCGGAGAATCCGTTCTTGCGAGCAAAAGCCTCATTTGCATCAAGGCCGCTTGTGTCGCACTTCCTCGCCTCCAGAGGCTCCTGCTCGTAAGCCTTCTGCAGAGCCTTCGCCCGATCGGTTGAACAGATCACCGCGTCTGAAATCGACCGTGTGCCCAGTACAGAAATTGGGCGTTCGACCACTTTGACGTTCATCGCCGCAAGCGTCTGGTGCAGACGGTTACAATACCCGCAGCGAAAATCGCTGAAGACCGTCACAGTGCGGCTGCCCGAACCCCATGTAATGGCGCCCGACGCCGGCAAGCCTGCAAGCGACACCTTCTCTGCGGGCGCAGCCACCTCCTTGGCTCCAGGTTGCGAAGAACTACCCGCGTCGGCATCCGGATCGCTCGCTCTCGCTGCCCCCCCAACGATCGTTTCCGGGCTGATTTCCAGTAGCCGCGCGGCGGTCAGATCCTGCCGGGTCTCCATGTCGTAGACTCGGCCGATGATAAGGAAGCGGCCGCCCCGGTCCGTATAAAATAGGTTCGACCCCGCCTGAATCTCGCACAATCCAGGAATCTTGCCGCAATCAACCGCCGCGATCTTCGTCTTGGGCAAACGCTCTGCAAGCGTCTTCAAAAGCGACGCATCGTCCCCGCTCATCGCGTAAACGGCGGAGCCTCCCGCCACTACGAGCAAAGCCACGCCCAAAAATTTCGCCAGCTTGTACATGATCCACCTCAGTTTCGAATGAAGGTGCCGTCAAGGAACACCACCTCGACATCGGCGCCGGTGGGCATCTCGATGACCGGCTGATACTGCTCGGCCCGCTCGATCAGATAATCGGATACGGTATCGCCGGCCTTCGACACCCCTTCACCAAGACCGCCCTTGACGATGTCGCCTGTTGAAAGCTGCTGGCGCTGGCCGTTGACACTGACGTTCGCGCCGCTGAAGATTGAGTTCGCGTTTGCGGAGAAGCCGCGGCCGAAGCCACCCGCGAGCCCGGCCAGGAACGCCTGACCAATGAGCCCCCCTTCACGACTGACAACGCGCCCTCGCAGCCCGACTTTCCCTCCAAAGGAGATAAAGCCCTTCACTTCCGAAACCGCGAAGCGCCCACCGGGCTGCGGGCAGGTCATGCGCTGCAGCTTCACATAGACCTTCTCCGAGGAAAGATCTCCGTAGGCAGCCCCATTGACCATGCAGCCTTGGACTTGCGTCCTGTAGAGTTTCCCGTCCGAGAAGACCGACCGCGCAGGCCCGGTGATCCGCAGCAGAACGGGCAGAGGATCGCTTTGGCTGTGAACGTTTGTTGCCGCGTCAACGCCGACGACGACTTTGGCCGTCGCTATCGAATTAGGCGGCAGGAAATTTGGGCTGTCTGTATATGTTGCCGCCTGTTTTCCGCCCGCTTCGATCCTCTTTGCGTCACCCGAAGGACCCGGACTGCCACCATCAAACGAAACCAGCTTCACCTCATTGCTGCGACCTGTACCCGCTTGAACGCCGGATACGCCCAGCGCACGCGCCGATGCGAGAGCACCAGGCGCCGATGCTGAAGGGGCCGACTTCTGCAGGCTGTCCAGTTGCCCCTTCAGCTGATCGTTCTCGCGCTGATAGGCCTCCAAGACCCGCGTCGCGTCCGCCTTCATTTGCTCGTTTTCCTGACGAAGGCTCTGCACTTCATCCTGGACCTGATCGACCCGCGTCGCGGTCTTATCGACGCCCCTCAGCTGATTCTCCTGCGAATTGAGCTGCTGGTCGTACATCGTCATCCAATCACGATCGGCCATCTGCCGGTTCATGATCGCGTCGGTCGACACCTGCGTCTTGGCGTCGCCTATCACATTCTTGGTCGACTTCGAGCCGCTCCCGCCCAGAATATAGTACATCGCCAAAAGGCCCACGACGGCAACGCCCCCGTAGAGGATGAGTTTTTGACGCCGCTCCGCCGATGCATTCTCGGAGATCAGCCCGGTATCTTCGACGGCGTCATACTCGCCGCCCCGTTGCCCCTCGACGTCCTTGGCCTTGCGCTTGAAAATGTCCATCATAGCTCTCCTGCAGGAACCACCACGTAGGCTCCTGTCGCTTGGCCGGGGGCCAACGATGGGTTGGAAATGCTCACCGCGACAGCGCCGCGTGAGGCGATCAGGTCTTCGCCCAAAAGCACGGGCTCGCTTCCCGTGTTCTCGATGCGCAGCACCTTGCCCGCCAGCAACAAGCCGTCGTATTCGCTGACGAGCTGCACTTTCAGATTACCGACATTGACAGGCGCATGCGGCCGATCGTGGATCTCGAAACCTTCGGCCGGCTTCTGCTCGAACATCGCGCGCACCAAGCCAACCGCCTGCTGGTCGAGTGGCAAGCCCGATTTCAGAGCCATCGCCTCCCGTTTGGGCTTGTTGATCTCCGCATTGGCGACGAACACCTGTTTGGCTTCGGCGCCGGATACGCTGCAAACAAACTTGTAAACGAAGCCCTTCTTCGTCGTCCCGAAGAACGACAACGACGTGCGAACGTAGCCTTCGGGAACCGACAAGTAGATGTCACCTCGGGTCGCTTCGTGAACGACTGAAAAGTCCTCATTGGGATTGCCGCTCGATACTTTCGAGACCGACGCGAATTCATCGTCCTTGAGCGAGATTCTCGTGAGGTCCTGCTTAGAGGCATCGCATTGCACGGTTCCATTGTCGGCGACGGAAACTGTCTGATCGGCGAGAGCCGGTGCCGAAGACAGCAAACCTAGCGCCAAGATCACTGCTCCTAAGGAGCGCTTTGCCAGGCAATCGAGTGACGAGAGCAGCGCCGCTCCCGCGACCAATTCGCATTGGCCCAAGACGTTCGTCATTCGGTTTCATCCTTCTTGAGAACAACGCCAAAACCGAGAAGCTTGAGGCTCAGACCCTCGTATTTCCATGTGAAGCGGAAGACGCGATTCTCGCTGCGAACATCGCGCGCAGCGACAACCGTATGCAGAACGCCGCCGACCTCGCTGGTCAGCGCTTCGGGATCGACCCGTATCCAGTCGATCGTCACGAACTGGGTGACTTGGGAGCCCTGCTGCTCCTCGACGATCTTCGCGAGTTCCGCCTTCAACGGCCCGCGAGCCTCTGGAGCGGTAATCTTGAGGATGGAATCCATCCAGTACTGCAACGTCTCCGGCGATCGATTTAGAGTGAGGAGTGCCGCGTCGCGCGTCACCGCTTCCAGGTAGTCCGCCGAAACGCCCGCGGACGAAATCGCCATTTCCTTGGGCACGACAGGCTGAAGAATGACCTCGCGATCACGTCGGCTCGCGAACGTCAGAAGCGCGAAACAAGAAAGCAAGAGTACGAGGCAAGCGATCGCCAGCAGATTTCGCTGCTTGAGTGCCCGCTGCGATTGCTCGTGTGCGAAAGCAAGATCCATATCAGCCCGCCATGACCCGAAGATGAGAGGGCGGGGCGACCTTCAGACCAAAGAAGCCGCCCGGCAGATGCCAGTAAGCGACATGCAGCACCCAGTGCATCGAGCGACCGGCTCGAAGTTTGCGATACCCCAGCCAGGCAGCCACTGACAGGGCGAGCCCGATGACGATGTGCTGGCTAAGAATCCCCCAGGTGAAAGGGATAACCATCACAAGGAATTCATCGAGCGTCCAAAAGCCAATAAGCTCCGGGTCGTCGAGATGCTTGGGAATGCTATACTGATCCATAAGACCGCCCCGAGGAGATTTCATGGGCCGCCGGAGACGTGCGGCCCATGAAATTGGTTCAGATGGTGGCGGTCACAGTCGACGTGACGATCGGCACGCCGGTGCCGGCGCCGACGCCGACCCCGACCGGAATCGCGACCTGACCGAGCGAGAAGCGACCCGAAGCCAGACCGACAACGCCGCCGGCGAGAGACAGCACCGTGATGATCTTGCCGCCCGAACCTTCGAGGAAGTCCGTGAACTTCGTCAGCGCCGTATCGAAGGTGCCGTCCGTGCCGGCGAACGCCATTTCCACACCGACCACCGACGCAAGCGCCACCAAGCCGGCCGCGACGGCAATATTCTTGCCAACATTGGCAGCTTCCACTTTGAGAGCATTCATGAAGAGTACCTTTCCGTGTAATCCTGCGCATCTGCGCGAACACACCACGGAACAGACCCGGCGCTCGATCAATAACGCCCCGTCCTTTTTGTAACCACTTCTTAAATGAAGGCGGTCTATTTGATGAAATCGGGCATGATTCGGCACCCTGCACGGTTGCTTGCGGCACCACCTGGAGTCACGCAGTCTCCACTCCGGGTTCTATTTGCCCCCACAAGGAACAATATGCGCCCTCGCCTGGCGCTTTTGTGCGCCTCACGAGGCGAACATAGGTCGACCTACGGATACTCCGACCCATCGTTCCATGCCGAACCACATCGTTCAGCGCTCGAAGCAAGGCGCTTATCTACCGCCAGTTCCAGTGCTACCAGCGGCTCGGGATAAGCAGGGGCCTCCAGATCCGTGAACAGCGATTCAAGAGTTACCGTCTATAAGATGCGGGTAAACGAAAGTGCATTTGCGATGACACTGAACGCGATTCGGCAATTAAGCCGCCGTCATCTAAGATATGAAACCCTGTCCGGCGTTATAAACTACACGATATCGACTGATATCGCCCCCCCTTTCGAAGCCATTGAAGAATTACGTCTTGGAGCACCCTTTGATGGTGATATCCAGATTTTCCTCAGGCTGCATGCCAACAAGAGAGATCAATTCGAACACTTTCGTAAGCGGCTTCAAGAACTTGTGGATTTTCCTGTTTCCGCCCGAGAAACGGTAATCTTTTGCTGCTTGCTCGTGACACTCTCTGATTGAGGGCTTGCCAAAATCCTCTGTTTCCTCCCATAACAGCAATGCAAGTGCATTGGCCGTATAGGAGTCAGTCCCATACGGCTCAATGAAACCACACTTTGGGGTATTCATATGGGCCAGTTGATTCGGATGGACGCCGACGAGCAGAGCGCCGAAACCAACCCACGATCCAGCGCAGGCTTTGGGTATGCAGTGATCATCAGAGAAGCGATGGCCAGCCAGAATGTCAGCCTGCGCGAATTGCAACGACGAGGCGTCGTGAACGACCGGCTACGACGACAACTCTTCGAGAAAATCGAGGCAGGCCTAATAAGCGTTACCGAACTGCAGCAGGTCTACGATTGCCTCGGCATTGATCCCCTAAGAGCGATGGTCGCCGTCCAAGTCCTCAATAATCCGCAGGCCTATTTCGATCCATGCTGCGAAACGATCGCTGCCTACACCGAAGAACTGGGAATCGCTCTAAACGAGCAGCTCTCTGCGGTCCGGGGTGATTTCAAACCGATACGCAGAAACCTCTGCCGATCCCACGCGCAGAAGATCACAGAACAAATCTGCGCTCACCACGCGCGGGTCGTAGAGCGAGAGGAAACTCCGATCGCCTGACACTGTGCATCGGCCCTGCCATTGTTCAGCCTCCCCGTCCCTAGGAACAGCCGCGTAACGTTCCTCTCCGAGAGGAGTACCCACATGGCGATCGACCGAAAGGCAACGCACAGACAGCGCATGCGGGACCGCGGCCTGAGGCCACTGGAAGTCTGGCTGCCCGCGAGCCTCATCAACAGCATCGACGAATTGAAAAGGGACGGCGTAAGCCGTGACGCTGTCATTACCAACGTCATCAATTCCTACCTTAATCGAGAAAGGCACCAGAACGACGATGTAGCAATTCAACGCAACCCAGAATGAAAAAGGGCTCGGTTGGCGCCGAGCCCTTTTCATAACCCACTGGTGGGAAAAGCAGTCACTTTCTCCTTACCAGTCCAACCCTTTTGGCGCAACCGATTTTGCGCAGCGTTTTGCTGCGCTCCAACGGTACGCCAAGCCCGGCCGGGCGTATGCCCGACCTTCACTGGTCCACGAAGGAGGAGATAGCACAGACAAAAAAGACCCAGGCATGGCCCGGGCCCTTGGAAGGATGAGGCCTCCGCCTGAAAAGGCGGGCAGCGCCAAAAGTTCACGTCCGAAAATACGCCTCACCTTCGCATTCTACAAGATCTAACCCGCGCCTGCCGCGGAGTATGATCGCGTCTGTGCCGTCTCTCGCAACACGCGGGAGCGAACGAATGAGTATTGCCATATGTCCGGCCGGAATCGTGACGACCCACCAAACAAGTGCGTATCGCGGTCATTCCAGTGCGATCGGGGACTTAGTTAAACTCGCTGATCGGCTGCCTACCGAGATCCCGGAGTTGCTCACGCCGGCGGACAGATCTCGATGGGCGGCACTCGTGTATTCAAGTTTGAGGAACGCGGCTAACAACCTCGAAACCCCTAACAAACCACTTCGAGCACGACTGCTCTGTGCGCTGAATTACCTTGCGAAACGAGGTAGCGTGACCCATCCCATCACGCGAAACACCTGGGGTAAACTCTATGAGCTTTGCCTCATGTGCGCCCATGAACAGGACTGGTCAGCTCCAGCAGGTCCGGTAATGGGCGCAAGCAACAAAACACTCGAAGACCGCTGGAACATCCAGAACGCAAGGCGTGTGCTGCGCGAATTGGCGCGCTGGGGCATGATCATCCCCTTCTGCGCCAAGGGCAATGGGCATCGATCCTATCGTCGAACGGCAAGCGGGCCGATTGGATCTGGATGGTCATTGGCCCCCCTGCGCATCCTCGTGAAATCGATAGAGGACCTCGTTCAGACCGAGGAACATCTGAGGATGAAGAGAATCGAATTGCCTAGGCGAACCACAGACGCACTGCGGTCAGCCTCAACTCTCCTTCGCAGCGTAACCGACTGCTCGTGGGCGAACGAGGCAGAGCAAAAACTCGGAATGTTAAGGGCGCAAAGAGACCAGCTACGAAACGCTGACATAGCCGAGCTTCAGGCCATTTGCTCCGATGCTGAAGACTTCCTGCTCGAAGTAGAACAGCTACTGCAATCTGCGATCCGTTGCCCCGATTTTGCGGACGAGTCGTCCACTAGACCGGACGATACCGTCCACTACCAATACAACGATTCAACAAACCAAGGTGAAAGTAGCAGCTCGGCAGAAGAGGAGTACGCGCACGACGGCCGCTCCCTTCCCGCTTCAAGGTCTTTAGGGGATACCTCTAAACCGGGTTTCGAAGATCCCTACGGCATCATTCGAAGCGGATTTTCGTGGCGTGAGACTTCTTGGCTTTTTCCCTTCACGCACGATCTGATCAATCTGCGTCATGGTCCTACCCGGTCGACACCACACGAACTGGCGCGGCTCATAGGCGTGTCCAACAACATCGCCGATGCCTCCGTCGCCGCGCTAGGCATCGCCGCAACGACACTGTGCTTGCTCATCACAGGCCAGCTCGTGGCGGAGAGTAAGATTCACAAATCAGCCGATGCCTATATGCGCGGAATAGTCCGTAAAGCCGCCGACGGCGATTTAAACATCGGGCATACTGTATTTGCGCGCAGGAGAACTGCGGAACACAAGCCCTTGGTTGCTTGTTAATGATATTTGCGTGAGTTGGGACTACACTTCAAGCATGAACCAAGCAGCGCTCATAGCCTGGACGTCCCTTTACATCGCGGTTGGCTGCATGGCGCTTATTTGCGGTGCTCTTGCCGCGGTAGCCACGTTTCTCGACCTGTTTCAAGGAAAATGGCGCCCCTCTTTTGCCACCCGCCTCGACATTGCCCTCGCCTTGCCCAAGATATGGCTGCGATGGCAACGAAACTATCTGCTTGGTACACCCGTAATCGCCTTCATTGCGCTGTATTTTGCCTATCATGTCGGCTTCGACGTCTTTTGGAACATCGAACCTACGGGATAAACGAAGCAAGCATCACCGATCGAGTTGGCACGCGCGTTCCGACCGGTTCATCACCACGACCCTGCTGGTGCTGCTCGATAGACGCCAAAATCTTACGAACATAGGCCCTCGTCTCGCGAAATGGCGGGACACCGCCATATTTCTGCACGTTGGCAGGGCCGGCATTATAGGCGCTCAGCGCCAGTGCCCAATTTCCAAACGCATCGAGCTGCTGCCGCAGATATCTCGCCCCACCTTCGAGATTGTCCGAGACATTCCACCGATCGGCAACGCCGAGAAGCCGCGCGGTGCCTGGCATAAGCTGAGTTAAGCCGGTTGCACCCTTCGGACTTAACGCCGCCGGATTATAGCGACTTTCCTGGACGATGAGCGCATCAAACAAATCTACGGGTACGCCGGCGCTGCAGGCGGCCGTGACCATCCGTTCGAAAAATCTGGCTCGCCGTACCTGCTGCTCTGCCGTCAACCCCGGGTAGGCCCGATATTGGCGTTGACCACATTGGGTTTCGGAGAGCCGCGCTGGAAAATCCCCAGTTACCCCGGCTCCGCCGCCACGCATCCATGACGGTATATACACCAAGTCTCCCGCAGATGATCGACTCGGCAATTCATCATCACCAAATCCGAGAAACTCCGACTGAAGGTTCAGTCCCGCAGATGCGGACGGATCATTTTCACGTCGAACCTCCGCCGCCGGCGTGTTGCCCGGCTGCAGCAATTGAAAGCCAACCGGTTGCCCTGAGAATGTCTGAACATCGGCTTCGCGAGCCTGGGCAGACCCTAGCCACCCCAAAGCACACGCCAGGGCCGTCATAATCGTCAACGTCTTCACATCAGACCTCGTTTCCAAAGCCTGGCTGTGGGTATCGCCGCGATGGCCTACACCCCCTCCGAACTGACATCAATCCGGTTTGTTCGCTGCGAGCCTTTGAGAACACGAGCGGTTGATGTCGCGGCTTTGCAAAATCGGGCTATTTTGAACAGCAGTTTGACATTTGACGCTGAATACTGGCATGAATATCAAAGTTGTTCGAAATTCTCGAATCAGGCCGGAGTGGTTCATCCATGCCATCGTATACCGTCAAAACACTTCGCGCTCTGACTCGCTCGTGCGAGGACATGCGCGACCGAGTCAAACAGATCGCATTCGAACCCGAAAATACCAAAGTGCTCAACCTTACGTTCGGTCCTGGCATTGCCGCCGAACTGGTCGGGCGTTCTGTTGAAGCTATCCGGCAAGCCGAAAAAGACGGTCGCCTGCCGCAGCCCAAGCAGCTGGGGAACGCTCGTCGATATTATACAATCGATGACCTCACACATATCCGAAAGGTGTTCGGCATCGAAGTCGGTAAAGCGTCCGATGAAGATGCTGTCGTCGTTGCAGTTCAGAATTTCAAAGGCGGCGTTGGCAAGAGCACCATCACCAAGCACTTTGCAGACTATCTAGCACTGCATGGCTATCGTGTTCTTGTGGTAGACTGCGATCCTCAAGCATCCACGACCACAATGTTCGACATCCAACCCGAATCGCTCCTCGACGACGAATGTACTCTAGGCGAATTTTTATCGCCTCGTAGTACCTTCGATGAATTCCCGAAGGCAATTCACGACACCGCTTGGCCGACGACCAAAATTGTCCCTTCCAGTCTTGGCCTGCAGGACGCTGAATGGGATCTCACTTCGACACTTACCGAAGGAAGCCAAGCTGTTCGAGAGAGCCTTCAACGGCTCAGGATCGGCCTGCAGACGGTCATCAAAGATTTCGACGTCATCCTACTCGATCCTCCGCCAGCCATGGGCTTTTTGGGCCTCAACGTAATGGCAGCTGCCTCGGGCATCCTTATTCCAGTGCCTGCCCGCCAACTCGATTACCTCTCGACCATACACTTCATGGAAACGATCGCTGAAAATCTCGAGATCCTGGATTCCCACGGAACGCCAGTCGACTACGGTTTCATTCGAATTGTGTGCTCCGCCTTCAACCCTGGCAAGCCGGGCGAACACGAAATGCTGCAGATGATGCAAGCGACCTACGCCAATTTTCTCCTGAGCCAGCCCATTCTGTCATCAGAAGAAATAAAGAACGCTACGCAAGCATTCCGCTCGATCTACGAAAGCAAGCCATCGGCTGCCACTGCGACATATCAGCGTTGCCGCGACAACCTTGATTCGGTCTTTGGCGAGGTTCTGCAACAAATTCGCCAACAATGGCCCTCTAAGAATCTTGCGATGCAACGAACGACGGACGATTCCGGGAGTATTGCAGCATGAGCCGTCCCCGCCGTCGATCAATTATCGGTGAGGCTTTGGCCTCCACTCCGGAAGCGGCCACCGATCAAAGCGAACCAGCGGCCCCCACAGCGCCGGAGCAACGAACCACGTTTACCGCGAAGCGTCTTGACGCATTCAGCGAAGCATCGCGCATGGTCAAGCGGCCCACCATCAAGCTCAAGCCCGCGGAATGCTCGATCTGGCCGGGCAACGCCCGCGACTATCAAGAACTGTCCGAAGACCGCCTACGAACCCTGATCGAATCCATTCAAGCCGAGAACGGAAACAAGATCCCCGTAGTCGTTCGACGTACCCCAAAAGCCCCCCTGCCCTATGAATTGATCATCGGCACCCGGCGACATTGGGCAGTTTCCTGGCTCAACGCCAACCACTACCCCGATATCGATCTTGTCGGCATCATCGATGATCTCGACGATGAAGCTGCATTTCGTCTCGCTGACATTGAGAACCGCGAACGCGAAGATATCTCCGACCTCGAGCGCGGACGAAATTACAAATTCGCTGTCGATACGTACTATGGCGGCGTCCAGACCCGCATGGCCGAGCGTATCAAAGTCTCAAAATCGATGCTGGCCCGCTACATCAGCCTGACCGAAATCCCCAGCATCATCGTATCCGCCTTCAATTCGCCGATGGACCTGCAAGTCCGTCATGCTGACAAGATCCTTCCTGCTCTTCGCGATCCAACCAAACGCCACAAGATGGAAGAAGCAGCTAAGGCCATTGCCGCAGAGCAAAGTTTCCGTCAGTCCGGTGACGAAGAGCCCATTGCAGGCAGCGCCGTCGTCGATCGACTTATTAAAGCTACGGCCAACCGCCCAAGAGGCAACACAAAAACCGTCATCCAGTCGGGCGACGTCGCAATCGGCCAGGTCGACCGTGATCGCTCAACCGGCCTTACGATTACGCTCAAGCCAAGCACCCTGTCCGCGGATGAAATTCTCGACGCAATCAAGCCGCTGATCGAACAGTCGAAAATTTTCCAATTACCGCCGCCCTCGTAGCGCCTCGACATTGACGGCATTCCCGGCACCGCTTGTCGACATTTTGAACGCCAAAATTGCACGGTTTCGTCTTGATTTTCATATACATACGTTGAATTTCCCACGCGTGGGAAACGCCGCTCCTCAGATAGGTTCACGCAGTGTCAAACAAGAACACAACCACGATCATAGACGGGAGGCCCGTCCAGTTCGAAATGTTCTTCACGCTGCCCGATTTCAGCGACATATCCCTTCGCGACTATCAGGAGACAATGCAGCGACCCTTCTTCAGCCTCTCCAAGAGGAAGCGGCTAAAGCCTATCGACTACGTCAGCCCCGACAAATCCGTTCGCGTCAACGTCTCGGCCAATCCTCAATACGGCATGGCAACGATCTGGGACGCGGACATCATGATCTACCTCGCCTCGCACCTTAATGAGCTGCGCGAGCGAGGGGAAAACGACCTCTCCCCTTCGATCCGCATCCAACCTGGCGACCTCCTCAAGCGTATCTGCTGGGGTGTGAGCGGCCGTGCCTATGAACGCCTGGTTGCGGCATTGGACCGCCTTCAAGCCACGACCATCAAGACGAACATCCGCGCGAACTCAAAGACCCGCGAAACGACATTCTCCTGGATCGACAGCTATACCCATCTTGTTGACGAGCGCACGCAACGCTCGCTCGGGATGGAAATCACGCTGTCCAAATGGTTCTTTGATGGCATTATGGACCAACGCAACATCCTCGCCATCTCTCCTCTCTACTTCGAGATCACCAGCGGTCTTGGCAAGTGGCTCTATCGCGCGAGCCGAAAACACGCCGGCGGCAACGGAGCAAACGGCTTCACGATCGGATTTGAAACACTCCATCAAAAGAGCGGCAGCGAAAGTTCGCTGCCCTCCTTCAAAAACAAGATTATCGAGCTCGCCAGAGCGAACAGCCTTCCAGACATTAGCCTTGAGGTCATCGATCCCGACACCGCAAGGCCAAAACTCAAGATGGTAATGCGCAAGTTCCTCAAGGAGGAGCCGCCATGTGATGATCAAGAGCCCCCTGCCCTGCGCTCCGCTTCCCGGGCCATTGAACCCGAGCGCACCGCCGTCTCGCGTCCTGCACAACAACGTACTTCAGATGCACCCGATAATGAATTTGTGAGTGTCGAAGCCGCTCGAAACGTGATTGCCAACGTAGCCGACCTGCTGAAGGCAAACGACCTCGAAACTCCTGCAGGAGCGGCCTCTAGCGAACCGTCGGGCCAAAGGAAACGCAGCGCCACCACCCGAGCAGAGCGAATACTCGATCCAGGCGTATACCACGCCATAAGAACCGAGTGCCCTGGCTGGGACCTCGACGTTATGATGAAAACCTTCGACGCGTTTCTCAACGCAAATCCCGAGGAATTGCCGCACAACTACTCGAAGCGCTTTCTAGGGTTCATGCGCAAGCATCACGAGCGCAACAAATATCAACTTCGACAAGGTTAAACGTCTCGCGCCTCTCGCCCTGCACACGAGACCGCTGCCCTCATCCTCTGCCCTCCCGGGCCCCTCCCCACGCAAATGCCTGGCCCACGATCGCGCCGACGTGTTTTCAGGAATCGGACAATTCATCGATCCGCCCGCGCCTACCTTTGCAACGCCGTCGAAGGTAGACAGTGTGTTAGGCCCCCTTCCCTGCCTAATTCAAAGGTACGGAGCCATCACTCGAACGTGGAATAGATCGCCAAAATGCGCGCGATTGAGGCGCTTATGCCTCCTCTCGCGCGTTCACACCGCGATTCATGTCAACAACCACGCCAACCCGACATGAACCGCCGAGAATCGAGAAGATCGACCTTCCCGAAAACACGATACGACGTTTGACACACGTTCCCGAAAACACGTTCCTCAAGCCTTCGCAGATGCCAGACACCCCATACATCCGCCGCAATTCCAACATCATAAGCCATCATGCTCGCGACATCCGGCTGAGTTATCCACACCGCGCCCTTGGCCAACGTACTTTCAGATGCGGATCGACGTGTTTTCAAATCAGCCGCAACGTACTTTCAGATCGAATCCGACGTGTTTTCAGAATCTGTCCACAACCAGCGACTCGCCGGTTTTCTGGACAAGTTCTGCGCTGGGAAATGCCGCTAACTCTTTAACTTCACCCTTAACACCACTAACGCGCATTCCGCCTGCGGCGGGATCTTCGATATGAGATCAGGAAAGGAGATTCTCCTACCTGCAGCACATCAACGCATTGTTAGGGCAGGGCAGGAGGCTCCTGCAAACAATCACCTCCCCAGCATTTCATCAACCTCCTCAGCCCTCAACCATTCGAGCCTTGGACAGTACCGCTTTCCTTGATATGAGAACATACTTGGAACGGCTTGCATTTCCCGGGATCGGAAACCGTGTGGATCGTACCTCGTGACACCAATGGCCTCAAAAGCCGGACTGCTATACCGGAGGCCTTACGCAGCGCCCTGGTGCGCTGGTACGTTGGAAGCGGTTCCGACGCCGATCATCGAGCGGCTGTTTCTCTCGTCGTCACCGCTCGAGAAAACGCTCAATGGATCGCCTGCGACTGTTTGAGCCACGAGCAGCCACCTCCGCTCATCAGCCCGGCATATCTGTCGGAAGCTGAAACCTATTACCTCCGCCGTCTCACCGGCAGACCGCATCACCATCGTCGCTGCCCTCTCTATCTCCCCCCTTCACCTGACAGGATTCGCGAACGCCCAAACGACAGCCTTTTTGAGATCGAATATCCCAAAGGACTCTTCTCAGCCCACAAAGAGGCGCCTGAAAAACTAGCCCAGAAGCCGCTTGAGGATGATCCTGACGATCGCAGTCGCGGAGTTGCCATACCACGTCTGGGTCGCTTGATGTGGATGCTTCTGGAGGCGGGACACACAAATGTCTTGCCCCCGCTTCCTCCGCACGGATCACCTAATCACGGGTTGAACCATGAATTCGCTCGTCTTCATGCCGCGGCCGAACGTTTTGAAATCGCGCCCCACGTCAAATTATCGGATCATCTCTATTTCAACGTGAAGCAATGGGAATCCCGTCGGGTACAAGCACGATTGCGCGAAGCGGAACGCGCCTGGCCCGAAGGACATGCACCACAGGCATTTCTCGTCCTTGAGGCTCATGCCATTTCAGGCACGACCATTCACACGGGGTTGGGCGACCTCGATATTCGAAATCGCATACAGCACACCGGCATCATTCGCGCCAAGGTCGAACCACCCTTCATCGCTTTGGTCGTAATCGGCGAACACAATCCGCGTGAGGGATACCTGCCGTTACGGGCCTACGCGCAGCCAGTGTTCAAGGGAAACAGGTTCATACCCGTCGACCGGCATAGTGATCGCGTTCTCCTTGAAACGCTCACCACGCTTCAATACAAGATGCGCCGCAAACGTGTCGAACTAGCCGTCAAAAAACCGCTATTCGACGTCGTCACGCATGCCGGGATGGTAAGACCAGACGCGATCGTGGCATTTCTCGATCACAGGACAGGGCTCGAGGCTGACTTTGCGATCCAGCTCCTCAGGGAGCGAAGCCCACAATACCTTGAAATGAAAGCCCTTGAACGCAAACGTTTCGAGGAGTTTCACCGGACTATGACATTGGATGTCCGTGATCTCGAAAATGGCGATGTCATGGCATCACTAGAACAGATGATAGATGATGCTTAAAATGAAGCCCCGTCACTCGTGAGAGAAACAGGGCTCCCCCATGTGGATGTTGGGTGATAGCCTTGGAGACACCTCTATAGCAACACCCCTGTAATTAAATATTATTAACCAATCTTATCCCCAAATACTCAAAATATATAAAATATGGCTCAATGCATAAATATAGTATTCACGAGAAATTTTCTAGAATTAGATGTACTACGCCGGTTTGGCAGCAGTACCACGCTGCAACAGCTTTTGAGGGAAGCGAGGAAAGGGAAGGGCGTAATTTGAGGAGAAGATCCCGTGACGCACAACCCGACATCGGAAACCCTGGATATTGTCAAACGTCTCGGCGGCCAATGGCACGGCCATTACGCCTTGTGCAGATGCCCCGCGCATAATGACCGGAAGCCCAGCCTCAGCATCAAGCAGGGCCGCCGGTCCATCCTCGTCCACTGCTTTGCCGGCTGTTCCGGGCAAGCAGTCATGTCATCGATCCGCCGCGTCCTCGGGCGATCGGTAGAGGACCAGAATCCAACGGTCGCTCCACACCGCTTACCCAATACCTCATTTAGGCAGATCTGGGAGCAAGCCGGGCCGATCAGTGGAACACTCGCCGAGCGTTACCTGAAGGAGATCCGGGGCATCACGTTCATCCCCAAAGACGTCCGTTTTCATCCGCGTTGCCCAAAGGGGAAGGGGAGGGACGTCCAATACCTCCCGGCACTCATCGTAGGCGTTTTCAGGTTAGGCCAACTTTGCGCAATCCAGCGTCAGTTTCTCGATCCCACTACTGCTGAGCGGACCGCACGAATGATGCTGGGCAATTCCCGAGGCGGTATCTGGCCAAGCTATCATCCCGGTACGAAACTCCATCTTGCGGAAGGTTTCGAGACGGCCTGCGCTTTCCAACAGATCAAAGCGCTGCCTGGCGCCACATGTTTTGGCGAGCGCAACTTTAGTATCGTCACGCCTCCAAGCCACATCAAGGGTATCACACTGCTCCCGGACAATCAGGCCCAAGCCATCTCCCTGGCCAACACGGCAATTGCGGAACGCAGCACCGAAGATGTCCCCATCGACATGCTTCCATGCCCCGATGGGTTCAACGATTGGGCCGACATCATCGCGCCGAAACGACCCTAACGATCATTGCCCGCGGTCACGTATCCTCGCAGCCGCGTACATCCGACAACACAAAATCGGCATCCGCACAGAACAATCGCTCGCCGGCCTACGGCAGGCGAACATCCCTGGTTCCTAGCCGACCCAAATCGTTCAACACGCATCGAAAGCAAAAGAGGAGAGGGGGGAGTGTGGGGTGATCTGCGAAGCCGCAGATGCCCCAAGGAGACCTCCATGTCCGATCTTCTCGATTACACCGTCGTCAACGACGCGCAGGCCGCACGCAAGATCGCAGCGCACTTTGCAGTAGGCGGGTCCGTTACGCGACGCCAACTCAACGCGACAATGTCCGAGACGTTCGGAGGCAGCGACGCAGACGGCTACTGGACCCAGCGTGACAGTTTCGAAATGCTCGAACACGCTCTTGCCCTTCACCTCGCCAGCGATGTGCATCGTATCGACAAACTGGCAGACATCGCCATCTCAAGCGCGCTGATGCAGCGCCTGCCGACCCAGACCGTGCGAAGCGAGGAGCAAATCGAGCTTCAGCAGTTCTCGACCCCCGCAGACATCGCGGCGCTGGCCATGCTGCTCGCCGCGATCGGCGACGACGACATCGTGCTCGAACCGAGCGCTGGCAACGGCCTCTTGATCGCCCAGGCCCCGCGCGGTCGCGCGCTCCAACTCAACGAAATCGACCCGCGCCGCCGTGATCGGCTCGCTCACATCTTTCCCTATGCAACGATCACCGCCAATGATGGCGCGTCGCTGGTCGCGCTTCACGCGGATCTTCCGCGCCCGAGCGTCGTCCTCATGAACCCGCCGTTCTCGCGCAGCATCGGCCGCGGCGCCGATGACCTGGCGGCGCTCCGCCATCTGCAGGCCGCGATCAAGCGGGTCAGCCCGGGCGGCCGCGTCGTGGCCATCATGCCCGACTGGTTCGGACCCTGCGCCCGCCTGCGCACGGCCTACGAGGCGATCCTCGCCGGTTGCACCGTGCGCGCATCGCTCCGACTCCAGCACTGCTACAGGAAACACGGCACCGACATTGCCGTTCGCCTCTATGTCATCGACAAGATCGCCGGCAACCTCATGCCTGCGGTCATCGAGCGCGCGGCCGTCCTCGACTTCCTCGATACCGTCGACATCCCGGCTCGCATCAAGCTCGAGCCCGTCGCGAACCTTCCGGTTCACCATGTGCCTGCGAAACCGACTTCGCTGTTCGGCGCCGCGCGCAAGACCAAGCTGGCCGCTCCGCGTCCCTACCACGCGCCCAAGGCCAATGCGGTCCTGCCGGTCGGCTATAGCAAGCTGAAAGAGCCCGCACCTCTGGCCGAACAGGTCGGCGTCTACTTGCCCTACCGGCCAAGCCGCATCGTCTTTGACGCCGCCGGCGAACACCCGACCGCGCTCGTTGAATCGGTCGCGATGGGTTCGATCCCGGCACCGATCCCCACGCACATCCCGCATCTGCCCGAGCGCACCGTCAGCGAACGCCTCCTGTCCTCCTCCCAGCTCGAGACCGTCGTGTATGCAGGCCACGCATGGAGCCAGACGCTGCCCGGCACCTTCAAGCCTGCCAAGGAGGGCGTTGGCCTCGACATCGATCCTGAAGGTCGCAAGTACCGCAAGGGCTTCTTCCTTGGCGACGGCACTGGCGCGGGCAAGGGCCGCCAGATCGCTGCCTGCATCCTCGACAACAAGCTGCAGGGCCGCCGACGCCACATCTTCATCACCAAGAACGAGCCGCTGCTCGAGGACATCCGCCGCGACGTCACCGCGCTTGGCGGCCTCTCGGCCGACGTGCAGCCGCTCTCGAACTGGAAGATCGGCCAGCCCATCACGATGGACGAAGGCACTCTGTTCGTCACTTATCCGGGGCTGCGATCTGGCCGCTCGGACGCAACCCGCCTTCAGCAGATCCTCGATTGGGCAGGGCCCGACTTCGATGGCGTGATCGCTTTCGATGAGGCTCACGAGATGGGCGGTGTCGCAGGCGGCGAGGGCGCCCTTGGCAAGACCGAAGGCTCCCAGCAGGGCATCTGCGGCGTCCTTCTGCAGAACCACCTTCCTGATGCGCGTGTCCTCTACGCTTCCGCCACTGGCGCCTCTGACGTCAATAACCTCGCCTACGCCGTGCGCCTCGGCCTCTGGGGGCCGGAAACCTCCTTCCCCGACCGGGAATCGTTCATCTCCAATATCCGGCAGGGCGGCATCGCGGCGATGGAACTGGTGGCCCGCGACCTCAAGGCGCTCGGCCTTTACACGGCGCGCGCGCTCAGTTTCGCGGGCGTCGAATACGAAGTGCTGCGCCACGAACTGACACCTGCCCAGATCGAGATCTACGACACCTATTGCCGCGCCTGGCAGGTCATCAACACCAATCTTGCCGCCGCACTCGAAGCGACGAACGTCGTCGACGCCCTTGAAGGGAAGACGCTCAATTCGGGCGCGAAGGCCGCCGCTCGCTCGCGCCTGGAAGGCACGCGCCAGCGCTTCTTCGGTCAGGTTCTGCTTTCGATGAAGCTCCCCACCGTGATCGCGGCGATCGAGGAGCACCTAAAGCAGGATCATTCCGTAGTCGTGCAGCTGGTGACGACGGCGGAGGCCATCCTCGACAGGCGCCTTTCGGAGATGACGGCCGAGGAACGCGCCGAGCCGCAGATCGAGCTGTCTCCCACCGACCAGATCGTCGATTACCTCAAGCGTGCCTTTCCGACTCATCAGATGGAGGTCTTCACGGACGATACCGGCGCCCAGCATTCCAGGCCCATGCGCGATAAGGACGGCAACCCGGTCCACAATCCCGAAGCCATCGCCGCGCGCGACAACCTGATCGAGCATCTTTGCGCGCTCCCGCCGATCAAGTCGGGTCTCGATGCCCTGATCGAACATTTCGGGCCGGATCGGATTGCTGAAGTCACCGGGCGTTCCAAGCGCCTGATCACCGGACCGGACGGCCGCCAGAAGGTCGAGACGCGCACGCCGCGCACCAGCCAGGCCGAGGCCAGCGCCTTCATGAATGACCAGAAGAAGGTTCTCGTCTTCTCCGATGCAGGCGGCACGGGCCGATCCTACCATGCCAGCCTCGACGCGGTGAACCAGGACCGGCGCGCCCATTTCCTGCTCGAGCCGGGCTGGCGCGCTGACCGGGCCATTCAGGGTCTCGGTCGCACGCACCGCACCCATCAGGCATCGACGCCGCTGTTCCGGCCTGTCACCACCGACTGCAAGGGCGAGCTGCGCTTTACCTCGACGATCGCCCGCCGCCTCGACAGCCTTGGCGCCCTCACGCGCGGCCAGCGCCAGACCGGAGGGCAGGGCCTCTTCGATCCCGCCGACAATCTTGAAAGCGATTACGCGCGCGACGCCCTCGTCTCGTGGTTCCACCTTCTCTATCTCGGCAAGCTCAAGAGCACGAACATGACCGAGTTCATTGACCTGAGCGGGCTCGAGATCACCGAGGGCGACGGCGTCCTGAAGGAAGACTTGCCGCCGATCCAGCGCTGGCTCAATCGCCTGCTGGCCCTGCCGATCGGGCTGCAGAACAAGATCTTCGAGGAATATCTCACCCTCGTTGAAACCCGCGTTGCCGCGGCACGCGAGGCCGGCACCCTCGATGTGGGTGTCGAGACGATCACGGCCGACAGCGCCCGCGTCATCAGCGACACGATCCTGCGGACCGATCCCGGCACCGGCGCCACCACGCACCTTCTCACGATCGAGATCGCACGGCGCAAAAACCCGATTTCGCTCGAGCGCATCCTCGATATGGTCCGCTGGCGCGAGAACCCGGCATTCGTCATGAACGCCAAGTCGGGCCGTGTTGCACTACGTAGCAAGGCAAACGCCTGGATGGACGACGAAGGCGAGCCGATCCTTCGCATCGAGCTGCAGCGACCCTGCAGCCGCAAATCCATGCGCGAGGCGGATCTGTTCGAGACGGCCTGGGAGGAAATCGACGAAGACACCTTCCGGGCGAAATGGCAGGCCGAAGTCAACGAGGCGGCCGGGCAGCTGGACACCGAGACGGTGCGCCTCGCAACCGGCCTCCTGCTGCCGATCTGGTCGGCGCTGCCGTCCGATCACCTCGCGGTCAATCGGATCGTCGATAAGAATGGCAATAGCTGGCTTGGCCGTATCGTCTTCGAGCACAGCATCGTCGAACTCTTCACCAAGCTCGGCCTTGCGAGCAGCGAAGACATGCCCGTCGAAGCGATCACCAATGCCGTCCTCGCCGGGCGCAGCGTCCAAGTTACCCGCCCGTTCCCGATGGCCTTCAAGCGCTCGCATGTGAACGGCAACCCGCGTGTCGAGATCGTAGACGCTCCGGCATCGCAGCTTTCATGGCTCAAGTCGCTCGGCGCATTCACCGAGATCATCCAGTATCGCACCCGCATCTTCATCCCTGTCGCGCAGGCCGAGGCCATCATCGCCGAGATCCTCAAGCCTTCCTGACACCGGCCCTATCCTTCCTGATCGACCAAGAGTGCCGTGGCTGCCAGGTCGGTCAGGAGAGGGGAGGGGGAAGAGAAGGGGTGTCCGTGAATTGGCCGGACGATGAGAAAAAGGTGTTTTCCCCATGATCCAGACCGTCAAGCTCGCGAAGCTGGTGCTGTCCGACATCAACGTGCGTACCCGCGGCGAAGACCTGATCGAACAGTTCGCCGCCGACATTTTCGCGCGCGGCATCCTGCAGAACCTGGTCGTGACTTCCGTGAAGAAGCCGCGCGGCTCCTACGGCGTCATCGCCGGCAGCCGCCGCTTTCGTGCTCTCAAGTTGCTGGCTGAGCGCGGCGACATCAACGAGGCCGAATACGACGTGCCCGTGCTGATCCTGAGCGGCGGCAATGACGAGCTTTCCGAAGCCTCGCTCGCTGAAAACTTCCATCACCTCAATATGTCGCCCGCCGACGAATGCCGCGCCTTCCAGCACTGTCTTGGTCAGGGCGGCGACATCGACGCGGTCGCCAGGCGTTTCGGCATCACCCGCCGCTTTGTCGAAGGCCGCCTGCGCCTCGCAAACCTTGCCGAGCCGATCTTCGACGCCCTGGCGTCCGGCGAGCTGACCCTCGACATGGCCAAGGCATACGCCTCCACCGAAAGCCATGAGCGCCAGCTGATGGTGTGGAAGAGCTACGGCGCCAACAGCTACCATGCCAGCGCCGACACCATCCGCCGCGTCATCGCCAACGAATCCATGAAGTCCACCGATCCGATTGCGCGCCTTGTCGGTGAAGAAGCCTACGTTGCTGCTGGCGGCATCGTCGATCGAGACCTGTTCAGCGACAACGGCGATCGCTGGACCAACCCCGAGATCGCCCACACGCTGGCAGCCGCGGCGATGGAAGCCGAAGCCAGGCGGATCGGTGAAGAACGTGGCCTCGCCTGGATTCGCCCTGTCGCCTCGAACTCAACCTGGGAAGTCGCGCGCGACCTGTTCCGCGTCAACCTGCCGAGCCTGCCGCTTAGCGATGCCCAAGCCACCCGCATCAGCGAGATCGAAGCACGCCTCAGCATCGTAAGCCTCGAGATGGAAAACGAGGAACTCGAGGAAGAAGCCTGGCAGGCCCTCGATGCTGAACACGATGCTCTCAGCGACGAACTGCGCGATGCCGGTCGCCGCGAGAAGATCCTTCCTCCCGAACTCGCCCCGCGTGTCGGCCTGTTCCTGACGCTCTCGCAGGACGGCAGCATGAAACTCGACGACACCTATTACAGCGAAACGCCGCTCAGCGTCACCATGGTCGAACCCGATGAAGACGGCGAGGACGCGAGCGACACGGGCGAAGACAGCATCGAGGGCGAAGCTGCCCCGCGCGCCCCGACTTTCCGCATCGAGGAACGCGAGACCGGGACCATCACCGGCACAACCAAGGAAGTGTCGCCCGACGAGGCCGCACCGGGCGGGAAGGCGCTCAGCCAGGTTCTCCTCGACCAGCTTGCGGTTCAGCGCCGCGACGTTCTAGGCGCATCCATGATCGCCAACCCTGCGCTCGCGCTCGACTACATGCTGTTCGCCATGGTCGACAAGTCCACGGGCACGGACGAGACCTGCGGCACTACCATCCGCGCCCCGCACCCGGAAGATCCGGTCCGCTTCGACGCCTATCCCAAATCGGTCGCCCATGACTACCTCGCCGAAGTGCGCGAAGGTCTCGACGCTTCCTGGCAGGAGCATCGAACCATGATCGCCCGTTTCGATGCCTTCCGGGCACTTGATGATGAGGTCAAGGCGGCCTGGCTAGCATGGACGGTCGCCACGTCGTTCAAGTCGAAGGAAAGCTACAGCCATCGCCAGAATGCCCTGCAGAACCACCTGGCCGGCCTGCTCGAGGTCGATGTCGCCAAGTGGTGGCGGCCAACCTCCGAGAACTTCTTCGACCGCGTACCGAAGGGCTCGCTACTCTCGCTCCTCGACGAAGTGGGCGGGCCCGCTCTCTCGAGCCGCCATGCGAGCCAGAAGAAGGGCGAAATCTCGACTTCCTGCGAGAAGCTGTTCGCCGGCGACGCGGTGATCGAGGCCGACGTGAAGGAAAGGGCACTGGCCTGGGTTCCCGCTGCGATGCGCTTCGCCGCCGCCGAGGCGTCGACCGATCAGGACGATGGCGATGCGCCCACTGATACCAACGGAGCCGAGGACGATCTGGCCAGCCTGATCGACGCAGCCCTTGCTGGACCCGACGACGGCGATGACGGCGAGGGTGTCTCCATTGATGACGACGACTCGACCGATGGCGACGAGGATCAGCAGGTCGATGACGGCGAGGGTGTCTCCATTGATGACGACGACTCGACCGATGGCGACGAGGATCAGCAGGTCGATGACGGTTCGCCTGCTGTCTTTGGCGACGATGATGCGGTCAGCGAGTGGGCCGAAGCGGCGGAATAACGCGCGTCCTTCCAACCTCATTGATGAACCGCCGGTGGGCTGTGCGGCTCACCGGCGACCTTTCTCGCCACACCGGACAAGGGACATACCCCGTGAAGACTCCCCGCAATTCGCGTGACATCGCGCGCGAAGTCACCAATGCCATCGTCTCCCGGCTCGAGGCCGGCACCACGCCCTGGACCCGCTCCTGGTCGCTGACCGGGGAGGGCGGCCGTCCACTGCGCCACGAAGGCACCCCGTACAACGGCATCAACTGCCTCTGGCTCTGGACGATTGCCGACGCGCGTGGATACCGCAGCCGCTACTGGATGACCGCCCGACAAGCCGAAGAACTCGGCGCGCAAGTGCGCCGCAAGGCCGATCCGTCCATGTCGATCTATGCCTCCAGCTTCCGCAAGGCCGGGCAACCCGGATTGATGGGCGAGGCCACCGGCCAGCTGATCCGCTTCCTGCGCCACTACATCGTCTACAACGCAGACGAGATCGAGGGCCTGCCCGACTACTACTACGCTCGCGACGTACCCCCGACACCGAGCCTGCTTTCGCAGCGCCAGGACGCGATCGACACCTTCTTCGCGGCAATTCCTGCGCGGGTACGCCATGGCGGCGACGAAGCCTACTACAGCCCGCTGGGCGACTACATCCAGCTACCCCATCCCGGCAGCTTCAAGTCGGGTGACGCTTACGCCTCTACCAGAGGACATGAAAGCGCCCATTGGAGCGGGAGCAAGGACCGTCTCAACCGGACGTTCGGCAAGCGTTTCGGTGACGATGCCTACTGCGTCGAGGAACTTTGTGCTGAACTGACAACAAGTTACATTTGCGCTGAACTCGGCCTGCCGACCGAATTGCACGATAGCCATGCCAGCTACCTCGCGCATTGGGTCAGGGTACTTCGCGCCGACCACAGCGCCATCTTCACCGCCTCGGCCAAAGCCGAACAAGCCTTCAACTATCTGCGCGCTTTCAGCCTTGCCGAGGCGAATACGCCTGCCGGCGATGCCCTGAAGGCAGCGGCATGACCTCACACATCAGGAGACATCACCATGGGCTGGCTTTTCATGAACAGGCACCACATGGGCGGGCACGCTACCCCCAAGTCCTATCTCGACGCCCAGTTCACCTTCATCAATGCGCCGGACGACACCGGAGTCGCGCGCGGCGCCCGCGTTCTTGCATCGTCCTGCCCCGGCAACCGGGTCTGGTACGCAGCGGTGCAATACTCCGAAAACGGCGTGCCGACCGAGGTCATCGCCATGGTCTGCCTCGTAAAGTGGAACCCGAGGGACAAGGAGGCCATGCACTTCGGGTACAAGGACATGAGCGAAAGCATGGGCCCTTGCGAGGCTGAGGCCCCGGAGAACATCCTTCGCCTGCTCACGCCAACCACTAACGAATATTCTCTCGACTGGCGCCGGCGCTGCCTCGCCCGCCTGCAGAAGCGTTCCCGAAAGATCGTCGATGGCATGCGCGTCAAATTCCCGCAGGCGATCACCTTCACAGATGGCTTCGCCGGTGACGAGTTCACTGTCATCAAACGCGGCGCGACCATAACCTTCCGCCCCGTTGGCAGGCACGGCCACTATCGCATCCGCAATTTCCGTGACCTCGACTGGTCGATCGTCCCGGAAACGAAGGTCCATCGAACGATCTTCGCGCCCCGTCCTTCTTCAACGATGCCACCGCCATGAGAAGGGCATCCAGCCTCTCGCCGCTGCGGGCACGGCTCTGCAGCCGCGAGAATGCCATCCGTGTCGCGCAGCGCATGATGCAGTCCGGAATCGCCGTCATGGTCGCCCCCGGCGATGACATGCAGCCCTGGCGCGTGATCGAGCGCGCCGATCTATCGGCCAGCGAAGTCGCCGTGCGCATTGCCCTCAAGAGACAGGAGGACTTGAGATGTCCCGCCTGAAACCCGCATCACCGCGATCCAAGCATCAGATCGACGACGCCCTGAAATTCATGCGCCGAGCGCGCGGCCTCCTGCGCGCAGCAGGCGCCCCCAAGGCGGCGAGCCGCCTCCACAGCGCCATCAACAGCGCCGAGGGCGCCCGGCGACACTGCGAACGCCGCCCCGTTGTCGAGACCATGTCGGCCTCGCTCGCCGACGCTGAATGAGGGGAGCGGGGGAGGGGAGAGCGAACGATCGAGGAGAACATACATGCCCGCATTCGCTTCCTCCCCCGCACCCGAAATGACCCGTTGGGGTAAACCCGCCACGGCCACCCAGCGCCTGCCCGGCATCTGGCGCGTCGTGACCCCATCGCATGGCGGCTTTGTCATCTCCGAAGCGCGCCAGGCCGCCATGCCGGCGGCCTTGCGTCTGGACGAACCCGAATACGAGCATGACGTTGACTGGTCACTCGTGATCCTGGCGTTCCAGACCGATTTTGCCGCTGCCGGAGATCCGCTCTTCGACATCGAACTCTCGCTTGCCACCAGTACCGTCAAGAGTTGGCGACCCGAACGCTGGGAAGCCTATGCCAGCGAGGCGCTCGAACCACGCCAAAGCCACGTCAGGCGTGAGCGCGAAGCCTTCGAGGCACGCATCGGCAAGCTTGTCGTGACCACCGCCTATGGCGATTGGGCCGATTGGGTGCCGGAGGGCAAAGTCGGTATCCTTGGCTATACCCTCGTCAGCGTCGATCATCTGGCCCGCCCCACATACGCCGATCCCATGGTCAAGGCCCTGGTCGATGCAGCTCGTTACGAGGCGCGCGGCAGCGTCATCAGCTTCGATGAACTCGACGCCGAGATCCTGCCATGACAATCGAGGTCATCATCGGCCTGCCGCACCTCAATGAAGGGCCGATCCTGCAGCGCGCGCGCATGATGCAGCAACCCATGCTGATTTCCGCAAACTGCCTGTCGCGATGGCGCACCGCTTCAGGTGGCTGGCGCGAATGGCAAGGCTGGCGCACCGGCCAGCTTGCCAATGCCCATGGGCTCAAAAGCCTCGATCTGGACAGCGCCGGATATGTCCTGATGGCCAGATATGGCGGCTATCCTTGGTCGATCGCCGACTACATGGCGCTAGCCGCGTCCTATCCATTCCGTCGTTTCGCGGCGGCCGACTATTGCTGCGAGGCCGAAATCGCAAACGATCGCGCCGAAGTCCTCGACCGGATCTCGCGAACTGTCGCCACTAACCGCGAATGCCGCTCACGCGCGGCCGACCTCGGGATCATCGATCGGTTCATGCCCGTGCTGCAGGGACGATACCCGCAGGACTACGAACGGTGCGCGGAAGCCCTCGCCTGGTCGATGCTTCCCGGCGCCGTCGTAGGCGTCGGATCGATGTGCCGCCGCGACATCGATGGCCCAGACGGCCTGCTCGCGGTTGTAGCGCACCTCGACAAGATCCTGCCCAATCCCGGACCACGGCTCCACCTTTTCGGTGTCAAAGGTTCTGCCATCCCATACCTGCAACCCTATGCCCACCGCGTCGCTTCGCTTGACTCGCAGGCCTGGGGCACCGCGGCACGCCGTGACGCGCATCGCCGGCGCGTGTCCAAGTCCGACGAGCTCGCAGCAGACCATATGGAGCGCTGGACAGGGGCGCAGCTTGATCGGCTCAGCGAGCCCCATCGTCCTCTTGCGATCGCGCCCAGTCCTGTCCCGAAAACGATGCCTGCCGATCCATGGGAGGCGGCCGTGGAGCAGGCCCGGGACGAGATGCGAGCCCTCATCGAATCTGGCGACCTCGCTCACGATGAAGTGACCGGCGGTTGGATCGAGGCATGGGCAGCCGACATCTACCGCGAACGGCCCAACGCCGCCTGAAGGCCATTAGCCCCGGAGAAGAGGGGGGAAGGGAAGGGCGGGCGCGATGATTGCGCCCGGTCCGTCCCGGAGCCCCACGATGACATACGACGTCCCGTTTCGCCACCAACAGGCGCTCGATCCCAGCAGTCTCACCACGATCGCTGCGACGTTCCACGCGCTCGGCAAGGGCATCGAAGATTGCCGCAACGCCGGCGTCGATCCTGAACACGATCCAGCCATCGTTCTACTCGTCCGCCACTTCGCCCGCATCATGGCATTCCGCGCCGATGATGACAGCCTGCGCGCGCTTTGCCGCCACCGTATGGGTGAACTCGAGCGCTTCCCGGCGCTACTTTCGCTCGCACTACACGGCGTCAACAACGACCGGGCGGCCAAAGAACGCTTTCACGCCGACGGCCGGACTGCCATGCGCGGACTTGCCAGAGAGCTCGGGCTTCCTGAAGGCTGCTATCGCGTGACCTCGTTTCACGGCGACCCAGCGATTTCGGGCGCCGTCGTGCTCAGCACGTGCGACCTCGAGGTGTCTCTGAGCGTCGGTCCGCTCCACGAGGGCAACGAAGTTCAATACTTCGCCAAGCGCGGACCAGCGGCGCGCGATCGCCTGCGCTTCGCCTCCATGCGTGAATTCGTGAAGACGGCGCGTTTCGCCGCCCGAATCCGACGCGAGCTGCAACTTGGCGCCACCGGGCAATCACATGCGCTGGCGGCCGCTGCCCGGGGGCCTGCCATTCCTGAAACAGTCGCCGCGTAAGACATTTTACCCTATCAGGGATGTCACCCATGCCCTCGTCCAAGACCATCGATGTCGTTGTCCGCATCCGCTGCCCCAAATGGCTCACTCAAGCACAGGCCCGGCGCGAAGTCCGCACCCTGATCAACGACCAGACACACCACGGCCACGTCGAGCCATGCGCAGCGCGACCTTGGGACAGCGAAGTCATCGGTGCCGAAAACTTCCGCGCTGTCGCCGTAAAACCCGCCCCGCAATCCCGATAGTGCGAACGGTCGGCATCGAGCAATTTGCCCGGCGGCGCACCTGCGGCAACGGCAACCCGAATGCCTGATGTTGACCAATTGACAGGAGATCCATGATCATGAGCCGATATGACTTTCCCGGCAAAGGCGTTGCCAACAGCGTTACGATCGGATGGGATCGCCCGCTGGCGACGTTCTTCGTCCAGGTGATGCAGCCCCATCCACGAATCGATGGCGAAGAGGCCATTTTCATTTGGCGCGGCACCGCGCCCGGCGAACTCCCCACCGCCGCGGCAGCGATCGCCCTCGCAGCGGACTATGCCGACCTTCCAGACAATCTTGGCGCTATGCTCGAAACCGACCGCCTCAAGTCGCTCGGCACATTCGACGGTCCGGCCCAAATGGCCGCCAAGCCCTTCATCCAGGCAACGCCTCCGCCGATCCGCTCCGAAGCGGAAGCACGCGAGGCCGGATATACGCGCGCAGTCGTGGCGGACTGTTCCCAGCACACTCTTGAGCTGCTGATCGAACCAGGCACCGATCTCGATTCCACCTTCCTTGCCTTCGACCGCAGCGAGAACGAAATGCTCCACGTCCATGGCTGGAACTTCACGATCGAGCCGGAATGACCCCTGTCGGGACACAGTTGGATTAGACCCGGCAGTGTAGTATATCCCAACGCAATGGAGGATATTCCGATGTCTCTTTACGTCAAGGACGAGGAGGTCAACCGCATGGCGCAGCGCCTCGCCGCGATCCAGCGTGTAAGCAAGACCGAAGCGGTGCGCCGAGCGCTCGAACACGAACTGGAACGCGAAGAACAAACGCCGACCCTCGTCGACAAGGGCCTGGCATTCGCGCGCGCACTGCGTGCCAGTGCGGGGCCAAATGCGGGCAGGGCTGCCGACAAGGCTTTCATCGACGACCTTTACGGAGAACTTTAATGTTCGTCGATGCATCGGCGATCACCGCCATCCTCGCGGGGGAAAGCGATGCCGCTGACCTGCTCAGGCGTCTCCAGGATGCACGCATACGCATAACTTCGCCTCTCGCAATATGGGAGTCGGCCCTTGCGGTTCGGCGCATCCTCGATCTGGAGGTCGCCGTGGCGCACAAGGCCGTCGAGGAGTTCCTCCAGCTTGCCCGCATCGAGGTCACCGCTGTTCCAGCGCGAGCCCACAAGCAGGCGATCGATGCTTACGATCGCTACGGCAAGTCGCGTCATCCGGCTGCGCTTAATTTCGGGGATTGCTTCGCTTATGCCTGCGCGCGCATCGCCGGAGTGCCGCTCCTGTTCAAAGGCGATGACTTTCCCCAGACCGACATCGAAGCGGCCTGAGAATACGCCAATACTACCATACAAGATCCGGATGCGCTTGAGGTGAGGGGGCAAGGGCTTGTCGATCCATGAAGGATCGACGGAGGTTCCCTTGTCCTACACCATCGATATCGGAGCAGCACCGGCCAACGCCGAGTGCGCCCAGCTTGGCCAAACCCCTGACTTCGAACGGGTCAACCGCTTCGAAATCGACGCCTACCGGATCGCTATCATCGCTATCCATGGCCTTCCCCCCGAAGGCTGCCGGTTCACCAGCAAGCCCAACCAGCATGATTTCGGCACCTATCGCACGCTCGTCCTGCAGATCGATAATGAGAACGACACCGCTGTTTCCGCCTATGCTGAAGCGGTAGAGGACGGACTCGACAACTGGCACGATGCCGGAATGGCGCCACCGATCGACTATGATGGAGTAGTCGCCCGCATTCCGCGTCCCCAGCTTGACGAAGTCGTCATCGGCGCGCTGCTGACCACAAGGCCGGCCGCGGACGGCCGCTTCGCGATTCCCCACTTCGAGACGCTCCACAACAACCTCGCAGCCGCATTCCCCGAATGCGCCGAGAGCGCTCAAGCGCGACTTAGCCGTCTGGTTGATAATCCGGGGGAAGCTCACTCATGACCAAGGCAAAGCCCCAAATCGAACTGCGCTGGCGCGAGGAGAACTACGGTTCCGTGCATGCCGTGGCCGCGTTTCGCAACTACGCCGGCACCTACAACTGGAGCCAGCGAACCCACCAACGCTTTCGTGGCTGCCTGAAACGCTCCGGATTTGCCTTCCACCAAGCTCGCAGCAGCTACATCTGCCACACCGGTGATTCCGACGAGCGCAAGGCGGCACTCTGCCGCGAACTCAAATCTGCGGGCATCAACATCATCCTCGGTGATGTGACGGACCCGGAGCCGGAAGTTCGTCCGGCATAACTCAACCCCCATTTCAGGAAGGCTGCGAACCATGCATCATGGGGCGATTACCCGCGTGCGCGAAATCCGCCATGCTCACCTGTTCTGTGGCATCGGTGGCGGCGCGAGGGGCTTCAACAAAGCCTCGCCCCGCGTCGGCAACACTCTGGCCCGCTTCGTTTGTGTCGGAGGTATCGATGTAGACGCCGGCGCCATCCGCAATTTTTCGCGGATCACCGGCTGCCAGGGCACCGTCATGGACCTGTTCGATCGCGAACAATACATGATGTGGCACGGCCGCGAACCGGCGAACGACTGGCAGGAGGCGATCCCCGCCGACATCCGTAAGGCTTTTGGCCCGGTAGTCGACGTCGCTTTCCTTTCGGCGCCGTGCAAGGGCTTCTCGGGCCTGCTCTCCGCCGCCCAGTCCAAAACGGACAAGTACCAGGCGCTCAATCGCCTCACCCTGCGCGGCGTCTGGCTAATGCTGGAAGCCTATAAGGACAACCCGATCCCGGTTATCCTCTTCGAGAACGTCCCCAGGATCCTGACGCGCGGCAAATGGCTACTCGACCAGATCACCGCGCTGTTCCGCGCCTACGGCTATTCCGTAAACCTCGACACGCATGATTGCGGCGTCATCGGCAACCTGGCCCAAAGCCGCAAACGCGCACTGCTAATAGCACGACACATCGAAAAAGTACCGCCGTTCATTTACCAGCCCCGCGAACACCGCTTGCGCGGCGTCGGTGAAGTCATCGGCAAACTGCCTCTTCCCGGCGATCCCATAGCCGGCGCCATGCACCGGGTGCCCGCCCTGCAGTGGAAGACATGGCTGCGCCTTGCTCTTGTGCCTGCCGGCAAGGACTGGCGGGCTCTCAACGAGCTATCCGTGGTCGATGGAAACCTGCGGGATTTCGGCGTGGTGCCCGAAATGCCGCTGCGGGAAAATGCGCTGGGCGTGAATGCCTGGGCCGATACCGCGCCGGTCATCACCACCCACCGCGCTCCGGGGCAGGGCCGCTTCTCTGTTGCCGATCCCCGTGTCGATACGCGTTGGAATGCCGACGTCCTGGGCGTGCGCGAATGGCAAAAACACACCGGGACAGTCGCTGGCCGGAGCTCTTCGACCAACGGCGCTTACAGCGTTGCAGATCCCCGGCCGCCCGCGAGCGCCAATCAGACCTACCACCAATACGGCGTCAACGAATGGGACAAGAATGCGGGAACCGTATCCGGCCAATCCCTTCCCGGCGGAGGGGCCCACTCGATCGCGGATCCGCGCATCGCCGGGAAACCGCGCTTCAACAACGTATTTCGCATCGTTCCCTTCGATCAGGCTTCACCGGCCGTCGCCGGGCCCGGCGGCCCTGCCGGCGGCGTCGCTGTCGCGGACCCGCGTCCAGAGGGAAAGGGATATACCACCACCAAATACAAGGTGACGCCCTACGATCGCAGCACCCGCGCCGTGATCGGTGCCAGCACCACCGGTGATGGTGCCTTTGCCGTCGCGGATCCCCGGCCCGCCTGCCTTAATCGCCCTGATCGCGAAGGCTACTCTACGCAAGGGCATTACGGTGTGACGGCATGGCACCAAACCTCGCGCGCGATCCCTGCCTATGCGAAGAACAACAACGGTTCCTGGTCCGTCGCTGACCCGCGCGAGGCAGTATTCGACAGCGATCCGATCACGCTGCCCAAGCCCGACGATCGCCTGACCTGCCGGATCATCGCCACCGACGGCACCTGGCACCGCCCGTTCACCACGCTGGATCTCGGCGCCTTGCAGTCCCTGTTCGATCCCGAAGAAATCTTCTTCCAGGAAACAACCGAGCAAGGCGATATCTGGCGCTGCCATACTCCGTTCGACCTGATCGAGGGTAGCGACGTCACCAAGCGTGAATGGATCGGCAATATGGTCCCCGGCGCTGCCGCTACCGGAATGGCCGAAACGATCGGCGAAAGCCTCATCCTTGCCGACATGGGCGAAAGCTTCTTCCTCTCGAGCCGCGAGATCTGGGCCAAACCCGGTGCGCTCGCGCTGTCAGTCAACAACGACCAGGCTGCCTTCGCTCTGGACGCATCGGCATGACTGCCCGTCCAACCCGCGCCGAGGTGCGTAATCCCGTCCTGTCGCTACCCGCTGCCGAGCGACTTCGCACACTCGACCCCGACAGCCGGTCCGCCCTTCGCGCAGTTCTCATCGACCTGCAGATGGATGCCCGCCAGCGTGCCGAGACATCCTGGCGCCGGCACAAAGCCCCGATGGCCGCCTACTGGAAAGCGGTGTCCGTCTATGCGGGCCATCTGGCACGCGCGCTATCCGGCCCGGCGCATCGGCGGCCCTCCCGAGGCCAGTGTCCTGCCGACCCAAGAGTGGCACTCACCCGGGGAGGATCGGGACCCATTAGAGAGAAGAGGGAAGGGGAGGGTGATCTGCCCGCCAGCAGATAACCCAGGGAGAACCCACATGGCCAATCATTACCTTACCAGTTCGTTCGTCCTCGAAATGTCCACCGAGGACGCTGAGATGGTCCGCCTGGCGCAGCGCGCGAGCGAAGCGCTCAGCGACTTGGCTGACGAGGTCAGCTACGCCGATCTCGGACCCCGCTTTGCCGCCTTGTTTCCACCCAAGGATGGCGACGATTTCGGAAGCTTCCTCGACCTCTTCGACGATCGCAACTTCCCCAGCTTCGACTGTGACATCTCCATCGATACCTCCAACGCCGAAGGGTGCTGTGCAGTAAGCTTCAACGGCAGTAACTTCGGCGTCGAACAGGTCGCCAAGCTCATCTTCACGGCCTGCAAGTCTGCCCTGCCTTGCGCCTTCTCGTGGGCGTTTACTTGCGACCGGCTGCGTCCCGACGAATTCGGCGGGGGCTGCGCTGTCATCACCGAGGCCGGAATCAACATTGATAGCACGCCCGCTATGGTCGGCCGCGCGCTTGCCGCCGCGGCCATTCTTCCCTTCGATCCGGCATGCGTCGCAATCGAGCACAAGCGATTCAGCGTCACGCAAGGCGAAGTCCTCGTATCCTACAACGGCCAGCGGATCGAACAATACGGCGACCGGATCACGTTGATTGGCAAGGACTGGGAAGGATACCCGGATGCCTTCTGGATCGCGGTGGCGTATCGCGAAGCGATCGCACGAAGTCTCGCCAAGCGACTTCCCGTCCCCGAGGAAGCCGCAATCATGGCGCATCTACCCCAGAAGCGCTGACCGATGCGCCCGGCCATCCTGCAACCTGCCGGCACCCTGCCGGCAGGCCTGCCGCCCCTCACGCTTCCATCGGAAATCCTCACGGCGATCCGAAGCGGAGCATGGGTCGTTTTCAACGTGTCGGGCGGCAAGGATTCCTCCGCCGCGATGTTCACCGTCAACATCGTGCTCGACCAGCTCGGTCACCCGCGCGAGCGGCGCGCCGTCATCCACGCCGATCTCGGCCGGGCCGAATGGGAGAGCACACCCGGTTTGGTCGAACAGCTCGCAGCGCTGGCCGGACTTCCTCTGACGGTGGTCCGCCGCGGTGCCGGCGATCTGTTCGATCGCTGGGCGCAGCGTTTCGCAAACGGCAAGCGCCGTTACGAGGCCCTTGAGACCTACAATCTCATTGGGCCATGGTCCTCCGCCTCGCTCCGCTTCTGTACGTCGGAGGCCAAGGCCCACGTTATCGGCCCGCATCTTGCCCGCGTGCTGCGCGGAGCGACGATCATCAACGTGCTCGGCATCCGTCGCGACGAAAGCACTGCCCGGGCACATGCGCCGGACTGGAAACGCGACACGCGCTATGCGGCCAATGGCAACGCCCATGGTACGCGCATGATGCTCTGGCATCCCATCGCCAATTGGGCAGCGGACGAGGTCTTTTCCGCGCACGATTGTCTCGGCATCCCGCTACACGAGGCCTACACCTGCTACGCCAGCTCGCGGCTCTCGTGCCGCTTCTGTGTCCTGCAATCGAGCGCCGACGCCCGCGCATCCGCGAGCGCCCCGGCCAACCGCGATGCGTTCGTCCACTTGTGCGGGATCGAAGCGGAATCGACCTTCTCGTTTCAGCCCTCCCGCTGGCTTGCCGACACGGCGCCCGGCCTGCTGCCGGCAGACCTGCGGACGCGCATTGCGGAAGCCAAGATCGATGCCCAGCATCGCCGAGAGGCCGAAGCCGCGATGCCCGGAGGCCTGCGCTACGTCAAAGGCTGGCCGCCGCGCCTTCCGACCATGGCCGAGGCGGACCTGATCGCCAAGGCCCGCGCGCCGATCCTCGCGCGCCACCAGCTGGCCAATCACTTCCCGACGGCCCGCGCGGTGCGCGCCCGCTTTGCCGACCTGCTTGCTCTGCGGCGGGCCGCCTGACCTTACCACGAAAGGAAACGCCCATGGCCGATATCAGGGATCTTCCCGTCATGACCAAAGCCGATGCCGTCTCGATCGGTTTTGCAGGCTTCAACGACGTGCCGCACAAGCCGATTGACATACCGGACGGCGAATTCACGATTACCGCCAAAACCAGCGACGGACGCCGCGTCACCTTTTGCTTCCTGCCCGGAAAGGACTATGGCCCGGCAGAATTCGTCGACATCCAGTATCACGGTGCCGGCACGGCGATCCCCAATACCGATGGCGAACATTCGCCGATATTCAACGCCTTCGGCATCGGACGCGGCGGCCGCCATATCCTCGATGCGCGTTCGTTGCCGCTCGAGGATCGCCCTTCGATCCTCGTTCTGATGCTCGATCAGCCCAGCGACCACGATGGCCCCAATCGTCCGAACGCCCACGAGCGCCCCGTTGGCGCGATGTCCCACCAGACGTCATCGGTCCTCGCTGAGTGTCCGACCGTCGCCGGTTCCGCTACTCCCGGCGCCAAGCCCCTATGGGCTGCGCATTTCCCCGATTTCCCGCCTGCGGCCATGCCGCCGATACCCGACAACTGGATCGACGAGAGCTGGCGCAACGACGCCGCGCCCAGCTTCAAGGCCTGTACCGGGCCGATGGGCGAGCCAGTGGAAATGTGGATCGATTATCTCGACCCGGCGATGCGCGAGATCGTCGGCGCGCCGCGCTTCGCGCTTTACCGCCGCGACACCGAAGATGACCTCGTGCCTATCTATTCCGGCGATGACCAGGCCGAAGCTATGGAACACGCCAACCGTGAAACTCTCGCCTGCGCCTTCGCCAAGGCCGTGGCCCAGGCGCTGACCTGTAGAGAGTGGCAAGCCATGCGCCTCGCCAACCGGACGATCATGCCCGGCGCCTGTGCCTCTCACGACTACATCGATGCGAACATGATCATGCATGACGTCTGGCTGTCCTGCCGCGGCGCCGCGCTGATCGCCCAAGGCAAGATCACGGACATCGGCGATGACCTTGATCACGTCAACGCGGCCTGGTCGATCGCCAAGGCTCACTACCTCACCGCCACATCCGAGGGTGAACGCTTCGACGCATGGCGGTGCGGCGGGCGCGACATCCCCAACCTCTTGGCCACCGGTGCCGACATGGAACCCGGTAGCCAGGCGGTGCGCACACACCGGATCTATGAACCGGGAAGCATCGACCTCGACGAAAAGGAACAGCTCCTCGTCACCATCGGCAGCGATACGCGAACCTTCGAGAACCTGATCGAGGCTGAAGGGCATCTCTGGCGCGCTTATGCGGCTTTCGAATTCGAACACCACGGCGCGGCAAGCTAAATTTTCCCCTCTCGCACGGCCTTGGAGTGGAGAGGGAAAGGGAAGGGCGGAGGCGGAGTAAGTCCACGCCGGAAGGAGAAGTCCTATGTCCCCCGATACGAAGCAGCCCGCAGCAGCCGCGCCTCACGGCGGCGTGAAGATCATGGTTTGGCCGGACGGCACCTGGTGCTGGCAGGATGAATATTGCCCCGCCGACTATGCTTCCATGTCCGACGATTTCGAGATCATCGACATGGACGACATGCCCCGCGTCGAACGGCTCGCGCGCGACCACGCGCAGCTGTGCGACGACATTCTCAACGAACTTCACTGAGGAGGCCATCATGGTAGATCGCGTTTCCGCCTGGATCACGCTGGGCGGCTCCATCAATCCCGCCGTCTGGGCAAACCTCAAAACCGCGATCGCGGACGAGGGCCTGTCCACCGACTGGGGCGGCGAACCCTTCGACGAAGCGGAGCGTATCGATGGCCAAGCGCTGGAGCTGTGCGCCGAGGAAGTCGCCTACGGCAGATTCACGAAGCTCGAAGAGCTCTGCCACCGGCACGGCGTTCCCTTCGTTCGCTCCTGTAATGGCTATGACAGCCAGTGGGGCGCTGAACGCGTCGTCTTCACAGGCACAGGAGAACCCGTCACCTTTCCCATCGGCAACGATGGCAACCCCTACGTCGACCGCACGAAGATCGCCGAACTTGGCAGTCTGGAGGCCGTGGAAACCTATCTCGACGCTGCCGATTTTGCCGTGCCGCCTCTTGTCGTGACGGCTGAGGAGGCTTCGCATGACTAGCGCAAGGACCTCACGCGAAGCCATCGCCCGTTCTCACAGCAAGGCAACTCTCCACGAGGTGGCCCATATGCTCGTGCTGAGCACGGAACATATGAGCCCTGACACAGCCCAAAACTGGATGCCTCTCTGTCCCTGGGCCTGTTTCGAGAAGGCCGACTTCGGGTGGTTCATGTACGCCGCCGTCGATGTCGGCATCATCCGGGCGAATGACCTGCCGGCCGAGATCCACGCGGCCATCGACGTTGCCAAACGCGAGAACTGCGAATGGATCATGTGGGATTGCGATGGCCCGTGCATTGACGAGTTGCCGCAATTCGCATGGGATCATGAAACCCAGGTGCCCGCATGACACGGCTGCAGATGCCATCGCAGACCATGCGCACAACAACCCGGGTGCGGGACTATCTGGCGCTGCCGCGGCCGCCTGTTGTCCTCGCTTACGGCATCGGCGTCGATTCCACCGCGCTCCTGGTCGAGCTTGAAGCGCGCGGCGAGGCGCCTGACCTGGTCCTCGCCGCCGACACGGGAGTCGAGAATCCTCTTACTTACGAATACCTCGACATCATCCGGCCATGGATGGCCGCGCGCGGCATTCCTTTCGAAATCGTGCGCTATCAGCCGCGGCGCTTCAAACATTGGCCGCCATACTATTCGCTGCTCGAAATGTGCCTCACCAATGCCACGCTGCCGAGCAAGAGCTTGGGCGGGTCGAGCTGCTCGCTCAAATACAAAAAGGCGCCGCAGGACGCATTCCTGAAGACGTGGCAGCCCGCGATCGACGCATGGGCGAGGGGCCAGAAGGTCACCCGCCTGATCGGTTTCGACGCCGGCAAGCGCGACACGATCCGCTACACGCGCGCGGCCAAAATCGTCGATCCGCTCTACGAGTACCGTTACCCGCTACGCGAATGGGGCATGGACCGGGAGGCCTGCGAAAAGCGCATCGCCGCTGCCGGCCTGCCGGTGCCGCCCAAATCGAGCTGCTGGTTCTGCATCGGAATGACCCCGGATGAAGTCCGGACACTGCCGGTCTGGTGTCTGCGCCTGATTGTCCTGGTCGAAGCGCGTGCGGCGCCGCGCCTGCACACTGTCGAGGGGCTCTGGCGCAAGTCCACCCGCGCGCGGCCAGGCCGGATGACGGATTTTATCCGGCATGAACGTCTGCTCCCCGCAGACGACATCGACCAGATCACCCGCGAGGCCCCACTCGACCTCATCCGCTTCCAGGACGTCGCGGCATCGATCCCGGTTGCCGAGCGGCCAACCATGCGCAGCTGGATCGAACGCTTCAACGCGGCAATCCCGCCATCCGAGCGGCCCAAACTGGCCGCCTGACACCACCGGAGACTTCTGATGTTGAACACAACGGCGCCCAAGGACCTATCCCGGCGCGAGATCCTCGCGCGCCTCAATGACCGCTGCAGGCATGGTCTCGACCGCAACGCGCGGACAGTCATGACCCGGACCTGCCTTGGGACATTCGCCGGCGATAGCAAGGTCAATGAACTGGTTGCCCAAGCCCAGATCCTCGCCGCGATCCGCAAGTTCGTCTATCCGGCAGACGATCGAAGCGAACACGACCGCGGCCAGATCGAGTATCAGGGCCACACCGTCTATTTCGCGATCGACGCCTACGACACAAACCTGGAGTATGGCTCGCCCGATCCGGCCGATGCCAGTGTCAGCCGGCGCGTCATGACGATCATGATGCGCGACGACCTTTGAACGTCATGCGGCAATTGCAAATCCGCGTATTCCGTAATATACGGAATGTATATCGCTATGCGGATTTCGCGCCAGCAGGAGATCAGGCCATGAGCTCGTCCATCGAAACCTTCCGCTCGAGCGAAGTCTCGAAGCGCTTCGGCTTCTTCTACGATGAAGCCATGACCCACCCGATCGCCGTCGAACGCAACGGTGCGGCACGCGTCGTCATGCTCTCAGCTGCTGAATTCGAGCGTCTGTCACGCCTCGATCACGTCGCCCTTGCACCCGAAGAGTTGAGCAACGAGGCCATCAACGCCATCCGCAATGCAGATCCGGTCGCCGAGTCCTACGATGCCAACAAATTCCTGGACTGAACCGCGCGCCGGCGAAATCATCAACTACCTCTACCTCTGGCGGCACGAGTACGAACGCGGCCAGGACGACGGCCGGAAAGTACGGCCCTGCATGGTGGTGGCCACTTATCGCAAAGAGGGGCGCCTTCGCGTTATCACCGTCCCGCTGACCACGCGCGACTACTCGCCCGATTTCTCGATCAAGCTACCGCTACGCCTGATCGACCATCTCCGCCTCGATATACGCAGCAGCGTCGTGTGGAACGATGTTAATGAGTTCACATGGGTCGGGCCTGACGTCCGATCCGGTACGGATGGAAACTGTGTGATCGGCGCGATGCCGGAAAAGATCTACCGTCAAGTGGCGGCCAACATCGTCGCGCACCGAGTGAAGATCACGCACCGCACGGAGTAATGCGGGAGACGACGGACGAGCGGCGACTAATGGAGACTCTCATGCGCGATTACAGCAATCGGCTGATCTCGATCAGCTGGCATTTTCTTACGCCAGACGAATGCCAGAAGCGTGCGGAAGCCGACATCGAGCCTGATCAGCGCTTCTGCGACATGCGCGCCGAGCCCGGTGATGGCGAATATTTCGATCCTGCGGTCGATCATTTTCAGCAACTCGCTGGACCGCGCGGAGAACTGCTGGACTGTCTTCAAATCGACCTGCTCCGGCCCACCTACGATTACCTGTCGTTGAAATATAACTCGTTGTTATATCTCCTCATCCGTGCCGAAGACGCCTTGATCCACGCGCTCAAAGCTAGGCTCAGGACCCATTGATTGCCAGGCGGCGATATGATTCAGGCTCCGCAAGGAGACTGAGCATGAGCAACCTGTATTGGCTGACGGATGAGCAGATGGCGCGGCTTTCGCCTTACTTTCCCAAGAGCCATGGGAAGCCCCGTGTTGATGACCGGCGGGTGCTGAGCGGGATCATCTTCGTCAACCGCAACGGCCTGCGCTGGCGCGACGCACCCAGGGAATATGGGCCTCACAAGACCTTGTATAATCGCTGGAAGCGGTGGGGCGAGATGGGAGTGTTCACCCGAATGATGGAAGGCCTCTCCGCCCAGAGGGCTGAGCCCCAGACTATTATGATTGATGCGACCTATCTCAAGGCTCACCGCACGGCTTCCAGCCTTGGGGTAAAAAAGGGGCCCTTGGGCGCCTGATCGGGCGGACCAAGGGCGGCATGAACACCAAGCTACACGCCGTCACCGATGCCAACGGCCGTCCCTTGAGCTTCTTCATTACCGCAGGTCAAATCAGCGATTACACGGGCGCTGCGGCCCTGCTCGACGACTTACCCAAAGCCAAGTGGATGCTGGCAGACCGGGGCTATGATGCCGAATGGTTCCGGGACGCGCTCGAGCAAAAGGGCATCAAGCCCTGCATCCCAGGCCGGAAATCCCGCTCTTTTCCCGTCAAATACGACAAGCGCCGGTACAAACGCCGCAACCGCATCGAGATCATGTTCGGCCGACTTAAGGACTGGCGCCGTGTGGCGACGCGATACGATCGCTGCCCGACAGTCTTCTTTTCGACACTCGCTCTGGCCGCGACCGTGCTCTTCTGGCTGTGATCAACGAGTCCTGAGCCTAGAGGCATCGAAACCGAGTGGTCGATGATTTACACAACGACGCAGAACGACAGTCCGGTCAGTGCCTACCGGCGCTCGATCATCTTCCCAAATCACGGCTTTGACGGCACGAAAATCGCTAACCTGCCTCGATCGGCAGACTTGCCCGTCGAACTGCTTGCCCAGCTCGAAGACGATCTCGAATCCCATTTCCGCGACCGCATGTGGCGCGAGCATTACGCCTGACAGGAGCCAGTTTGATGGACAACCTGCTTGAACAGATCAAAACAAGGCTGACCGCCGCCGGGCTCACCGTCGAAAACGACGGTCATTTCTCAGATGGCTATTGCCGTTGGTATGTCGCTGATCATGTTGATGAGACCTGCGTGTACGTACTCATCTCCAAGGATATGAACGGGCATCCCCAATTTTGGTGCGAATGCCCGAACAGCGTAAGCACTACATATACAACGCCGATATACACCAAAATCGGCGATGCTCGCGACGAAGTTGTCGGCGCCCACGTCACGAGACGACGCGGCATTCGATGAGCCTCCGTCAACCGGACTTGTTCTTCGGAGACAAGCAACCACCTCGCACGGCCCGGCCAGTGCGTTTCTACCGTAGGAGCACAACGTCATCCGCAGCGGCGTTCGCCTGGGAAAGCATGGGTGCGTGGGTTCGCAACATGAACCGCCTCTTTGCCATCGAAAGCCCCAGCTCCGATCACTACAACCGGGTTCGGCGCACCGCGCGCGAGCTAACCGTCGAGCGCATCCGTCAATGCCGGCATCCTGACGATCTCGCTCGCTGCGAGGCCATGCTCGTACATGCCAACTCCGGTTGGCTCTATGGTCTCGATCGAGCTTTCACACGTGCGGAGCGCGGTCAACTCCTCGTCGAAGTGAGAAATCGTCTCGTTCTGCTGGGCCTGGGCCGCAGCGAGCCCAAGCCGAAAGGCCCGCGCCTCGATCCCACGCGGCTACCCGATGAGGCTCTCCTCCGCTTGATCCAGAACCACCCGGATCCTCGCCTCGTGCAGCAGTGTAGCGCGACAAACAGGATGAGGATTGCGCGTCAATCAGGATGAGAATGTGATTGTCGCGGCGCGTCATTCAGTGCCGATTTTAAGTGTCGCTGGCAAGGACCTCGTTCTCATCCTGATTGTCGCGGATGGTCTCGAGGACTTTGGGTGTGGTGTAGGCGGAAGGACGTCCAGCCCCGGTGCGGCGGGCCTGGGCTGTGCGCCGGCGATAGCTTTCGACGTTCATCTCGAAGATCGTGGCGTGATGCACGAGCCTGTCGACTGCAGCGAGCGTCATTGCCGGGTCCGGGAAGACGCGGTTCCACTCACCAAAGGGTTGGTTGGCGGTGATGAGCAGGGATCTGCGTTCGTATCGGGCGCTGATCAGTTCGAAGAGGACGGAGGTTTCCGCCTGATCGCGCGAGACGTAGGCGAAGTCGTCGAGGATGAGCAGATGGTACTTGTCGAGCTTGGCGATGGCGGATTCCAGCGTCAGTTCGCGGCGAGCGACCTGCAGACGCTGAACGAGGTCGGAGGTGCGGGTGAACAGCGCTCGCCAGCCATTTTCCACCAATGCCAGGCCGATCGCCGCCGCCAGATGGCTTTTGCCGCCGCCTGGCGGGCCGAACAGGATGAGATTGGAGCCCTGGTCGAGCCAGCCATCGCCAGCGCACAGGGCTGTGACCTGAGCCTTGGAGATCATCGGCACGGCCTCGAAGGCGAAGCAGTCCAGTGTCTTGCCCGCCGGCAGGTGGGCTTCGGCAAGATGACGCCCGATCCGGCGGCGATCTCGTTCGGCGAGTTCATGCTCGGCGAGAGCTGCAAGGAACCGGCTCGCGGGCCAGCCTTCCTTGTCCGCCTGGGCCGCAAAATCCCCCCAGATATGCTTGATGGTTGGCAGGCGCAGTTCACCCAGCATCAGGCCCAGGCGCTGCGCGTCGATCATGGGAGCCGTGCTCATGCCGCTTCTCCCTGTTCGATCAGCCCGTCGTAGATCGAGAGCGATACCATCTCGACTACGACTTCGGGCAAAGTGGCGGGATCGGGGCTGAAGCGTGCCCGTAATGCCGCCAGGCATGGGATCCTGCGAATCGCCAGGTCCTCCTCCAGGAGATGAGCGAGCTCCGCCTCGCAGGCGCGCTCGTGGGCCATGGCCAGAAGCTCGACCATGATCCGGCAGGCTTCTTTCTCGCCCACGGCGTCCAGCAAGTGCTCGAACATGAGGCGGTAGGGCGCGCGGGGGAACAGGCTGTCACGATAGACCAATCCCCGCAGGGCCATCGGCTTGCGGCGCAGGGAATGAATGACATGACGATAATCGACAACGTGGCCGTGCTTGCCGTTCGCACCGGCGCGGCCGCGCTGCAGGGTCATGAGCCTTGTGCCGCCGATGAAGACATCGAGACGGTCGTCGTAAAGGCGCACTCGCAGGCGATGTCCGATCAGGCGCGAGGGGACCGTGTAGAACACCTTGCGCAGGGTGAAGCCGCCCGAGGACGTCACCGTCACGAGGACTTCCTCGTAATCGGTTGTCCGCATGTTTGGGAGGGATCGCAGCGCCTTGCGTTCGGCATCGATGCCGGGACCATGGCGCCGGTTCCTTGCGGTCACGACTTCGTCGATGAAGCGGCGATAATCGGCAAGGTCGGTGAAGTCCGTGGTTCCGCGCAGCAACAGCGCGTCCTTCACTGCGGCCTTGATATGGCCGTGGGCGCTCTCGATCGCACCGTTCTCGTGGGCGATGCCTGTGTTGTTGCGCGTCGGCTCCATTCCATAATGGGCGCATAGGGCGTCATAGCGCCTGGTCAGGTCGGCCTTCGCATCGGCGTCCAGATTGCGGAAGGCGGCCGACAGGCTGTCGGTGCGGTGGAGCCTGGGCGCTCCGCCGGCAGACCAGAGCGCATTCTGCAGCCCTTCGGCCAGGGCGACGAAACTCTCGCCGCCCAGAATGACGTGCCCATGTTCAAAGCCGCCGCAAGGCAGGCGGAAGTGATAGAGCAAGTGATCCAGCGGTGCCCCGGCGATGGCGACGTCCAGATCGTTCATGCACGTAAAATCGGACATGCCGAGCCGCCCCGGTTCATGAACCTGCCTGAAGATGACTTCCCGATCCTGGCCGTTCAGAGCGCGCCAGTCGCGAATACGCCTCTCCAGGGTTCGTCGTGAGCCAAACTCGGTATCCGGGTACCGGCGGCGCAGTTCCTCGAAGATCGCGACAGGACGAAGACCGGGGGCGGCCTCCAGCATCGGCACGACGACTTCTTCGAAAATGCCTGATAGCGGATCAGGCCGCCGTCGGCCGCGCGGCGCCTGTCGCTGGGAAGGCAGGCGCGCATCCTGCAGCACCCGATAGCCGGTTGCCGGGCTGAAACCGGCCTTGGCCGCCGCCAGGGCGACGGGATCGTTACGTCTGTGGGTCATGAAAAGTCTCACCTGATGATCGTTGATGTGTCGGCCCGCCACACGTCAGGTCCTCCTCCCTGGGAAAACCCAATGCATAGCGACCACCACGACCATCACAGGCACCCTTCAAAAGGCGCCTCCTGCGTTCCGGGATCGGCTACGGGCTACGCCCTTCGCCAATCCCGGAACGCAGGATTCTCATCTTGTTTGTCGCGCTTTCTCAACCTGAATGTCGCGCGACAATCGCCGCCATCCCGACGCGGCGACCTGGTCCGTGGCATCGGTGGACCAGGTGCTTGCCGGTATCGAGAGCTACTATCACCTCGATCAGATGCCGCGACCTGCGGTCGACGTGCTTCCGCACGCAGCCGTCGCGTCTGCCTGGACAGCGCTTCGCGGCGCAATCAATTTCCGGAACATCTCGTCGGACAGTCTGGCCTTCGTGTACGAGAACACGTTGGTGACTGCCGATACCCGCAAGCGCTTCGGCACGCACAGCACGCCGCGCCAAGTTGCGGAATATGTCGTTGGACAGGTCGATCTCAGCCGCTTCGAGCCGGAAGATATCACGATCTACGAGCCTTTCGCGGGCGCGGGCATGTTCCTCGTCGCAGCGCTTCGCCATCTGCGCGATCTCCTGCCGGACACGCTGACGCAAGAGGAGCGCCACGCCTTTCTCGTCGAGCGGATCAGCGGTGCAGAACTCGACAGTTTCGCCTGTGAGGTCGCAACGCTCTCGCTGATCCTAGCCGACTATCCAAACGCGAATGGCTGGAAGATCGAGCCGCGCGACCTGTTCGTCGATGATGCGCTTGCCCAATCCGTCAAGGATAAGCGGATCGTCCTGTGCAATCCGCCATGGGAAGAGTTCGACGCCGGTGAGCGGCTTGCCTATCCCGCAGCGGCGGCCGCAGCGTCCTTTTCAAAACCCATGGCGGTGTTGCACGCGGTCCTCGCCGCCAAGCCTGCCGCGATCGGATTTGTACTGCCGCAGGGGTTCCTGCGGCAGAAGCAATATGCCGAATTGCGCCAGAAGATCGCCGGGCTCTATCGCCGCGTCGAGCTGACTTCGTTGCCTGATCGAGTGTTCCAGCGCGCGGGGCTCGAAGCGGCAGTCCTTGTTGCAAGCGACCTTCGTGGAGTCGACGAAGCTAACACGACAGCGCTTGTCTCGACTGTTGTCGAGGACCGGGATCGGATGGCGTTTCTTGAGACCGGCAAGGTGACTGCCGAGCGCCGGCTCACCAGAGCAGTGACCAAGGGCGACCTGTGGATCGGCCAACTCGACGAGGTCTGGGATTATCTGCGCCGATACCCGAAGCTGGGATCGGTCGCAGATGTGTATCGCGGCATCAAATGGTGGCAACAGGATGAGGGGGTGTCGTCCGAGCCACGTGACGGCTTCGTGCCAGGTGTTGCACGGCCGGCCGACTCCCTGTGTCAGTTCGTGCTGCGCAACACTGTCTATCTCAACATGGATCCGGCAGCCGCTATGTTCCCAGGTCCGCCGTCGCGGCCTTGGGACAGACCCAAAGTCCTGACCAATGTCGCCCGGCTCTCGCGCGGTCCGTGGCGAATGGCTGCTGCATTCGACGAGACCGGTCTTGTCGCCTCGCAAGGTTTCTTCGGTATCTGGTCCACGGACGTGAAGGTGCCGACCGAAGCATTTGAAGCTATCCTCAATGGACCGCTGACGAACGCGTTCCTCACCGAGCACGCATCCAACCAGCACTTCACTAACGAGCTGCTGAAACGCCTGCCTATTCCGAATGTGGACCGACTGGGCTCCATTCTCGAAGCACTGCGTCGTTATCGATCGGCCCACCAGTCGATCCGCAATGCCGCGCTCAAGCCTGCCAACGCCGACGCCTGGCTGAACGGTCTGCTCGTTGCTGCGGATGCGGCCGTACTCAAGGCTTACGATCTGCCGCCGCGTCTCGAACGCCGCTTGCTGGAGTTCTTCCGAGGACATGAGCACGCTCGCCGGGTTGATCATGCCTTCACCGCGTGGATTCCTGAAGACTTCACCGCCTACGTTCCGCTGCACGAATACATTGGGCCTTTGCTGCGCGAAAATGTCGGCGCGTGGGCCCTTGATGTTTTCACGCCGGCGCCCGAGCGCGAAGTCGAGCGGCTCAGGCTCTACGTCCAATAGCGGATGGACACCTATCTGCTTGATACGAACCTCGTGTCGGTCCTCTACGACGCGCGACGATCGAACCACGAAGCGGTGCGATTAGCGATCGCCGCCTTGCCGGGGGCGTTTGCGGGAGGGGGCGAAATCCTACGCTAAGCCCATTCCCGTCGAAATCGCATAGGATAGCTGTCAGTAGATGACGCGATTTCGCGAGAAGGCGGCGCGGGTTACGGTGAGAGTATTTGTGATGCGCAGGCACAGGTTGATTTGGTCCGACGAGCCAAAAGGTTGGGCCAAGCTTATCCTGTAGCAGCCGCTGTCTGCGGCACCCCCGGTCACAAACTGGCCCGTCCGAGGGTCTATCTGTTCGATACTCGTGATCTTGGAAACCATTACGTCGTCCGCAAGTGCGCGCAGATCAGCAGCCGTACCGCAAGGTTGACGCACAAAAAAGTCCACCTGACAGGTGACGTGGATGGGGCCGCCCTTCACCATACTATCGTGGACCAGCGCCACTGCAATGAGCGCACGTTCGCCGTCAAGCGGACCGAACGCAGAAACGAACTGTCGGGTGGTGGGCATTGCCCGGCAACGTTCATCAAAAACCTTACGTTGCGCGATGATCACCTCAGCACCGGCGGCCCCGCTGCCGGCCTTCTCTCGGGTGAGCGCCCCAAGCCAGCCCACCGTCGTGCGCTGGGTTACGCTGATGACGATGCCTGCTTTATCGAAGCCAACATCGACCGCTGATGCGCGGCAAAGGCCAAGCCAGCCAGCCTCGCTGCTCGCGGATGCGCGGGTATAGAAGGTCAAAGATGTAAGCGGCGGTGGGCCGTCAGGATGTGGCTCGGCAGGCGGGCACATGCCGACGCAGACGGGCCACTTTGGCCGATCAGCATCTACAACGATCGCACCTGTCGCGCCGAGAGTGCGCTGAGCAAGTTCGGCCACAGGTAGCGTCTGTGCCTCTTGGGCGGTGAGCGCAGAAGTGGCAGCGAGTAGCAAGGTAGCAAACATTCTGCGGGCCTATCCTTCGGTCACTTAATACATGGGCGGCTTGGCGTAATGATCAAAATGGATCGCTCCTTGCCAATCATCAGTTTACGGCCAGCCCGAGAACACGCTTGCCATATTCTCGTAGTTCTCCCTTGGGACCGACATAGCGGTAGAGGGTAACGCGCTCGATCCCGAGTTCCTTGCATAGATCGGAGACTGATGTGTCGCGCTGGGCCATAGCCGCCTGAGCTAGACGCACTTGGGCCTTGGAGAGGGCGAACTTTCTGCCGCCTTTTCGGCCCCGTGCGCGGGCAGCGGCCAGACCAGCCATGGTGCGCTCGCGGATCATATCCCGCTCAAACTCTGCCAGGGTGGCGAAGATGCCGAACACCATGCGGCCCGAGGGCGTCGTAGTGTCGATCTGCGCGCCCTTGCCGGTGAGGACGCGCAAGCCGATGCCGCGATCTGATAGGTTCTGCACAGTGCTGACAAGATGGGTGAGCGTTCGGCCGAGACGGTCGAGCTTCCAGACAATCAGGACATCGCGGTCGCGCAGCGATTTGAGACAGGCCGCGAGACCAGGACGGTCGTCGCGGCTGCCGGATGCACGATCATCATAGATATTGTCTGGATCGACGCCGGCGGCGCGTAGCGCATCGTGCTGCAAATCGAGGGACTGCGATCCATCGGCTTTGGACACGCGGGCGTAGCCGATCAGCATGGATCACAAACGAAGGTTTGAGGCGGTGACGAACATGAGCACATAAGATTGGGCTATTGTGTATCTTAACCAGCATCTCAATCAAGCTATCTCAAACCGTAGCTCGGAAAGAATAAGGAGCATGTATGCCGCGTCGCGTGACCCTGACCGATCGACAGCGCGAGGCGCTGCTTCACTTGCCGGTCGATCAAGGTGAGCTGCTGCGGCACTATACCCTCAGCGATGAGGATCTCGGGCATATCCGCCAGCGCCGGCGCGCCCACAATCGTTTTGGCTTCGCGCTGCAACTGTGCGTCCTGCGCTACCCGGGCCGGGTGCTCGCTCCTGGCGAGTTGATCCCGGCGCAGGTATCGGATTTCATCGCGGCCCAGCTCGGCCTGACCAGCGACGATCTACTCCTCTATGCCGCGCGCGAGGAGACCCGGCACGAGCATCTGGCGGACCTTCGCCGAATCTACGGCTATCGCTCCTTTTCGGGGCGGGGCGCACGGGATTTGCGCGAATGGATCGCTCGGGAAGCCGAGGCGGCGACATCGAATGAGGATCTTGCCCGTCGCTTCGTTGCGGAGTGTCGCCGCACCCGCACGATCCTTCCCGGCTCCTCGACGATCGAGCGCCTTTGCGCCGATGCGCTGGTTGAGGCCGAGCGCCGGATCGAGGATCTTATCGCCCATCGCATCACGCCAACCCTGAGCGAGAATTTGGCTCACCTGTTGGAGGATACGGTGGATGGTCGCGTCACGCGCTTCGTATGGCTGCGACAGTTCGAGGTTGGCGCAAATTCAGCAGCCGCTAACCGGCTGATGGATCGACTGGAATATCTTCAAAGGTTCGATCTTCCGGCGGATTTGCTGGACGGCGTGCCGGCGCATCGTGTGACCCGGCTTCGCCGGCAGGGCGAGCGCTATTACGCCGACGGCATGCGTGATCTGCCCGAAGACAGGCGGCTTGCGATCCTCGCTGTCTGCACCCTGGAATGGCGGTCATCGCTGGCCGATGTCATCGTGGAGACCCACGATCGCATCGTAGGCCGTCTCTATCGGGCCTCCGAACGCCTTTGCAACACCAGGATCGCCGACGAAAAGGCGGCCGTTCGGGACACGCTGAAGTCCTTTGCCGAAATCGGTGGTGCTTTGCTTGGAGCGCAGGACGATGGCACGGCCCTGGACGGGATAATCGCCACCGGGCCTGGCTGGGAACGGTTCAGAACCCTTGTCGCCACGGCCTCCGCGCTGACCAACGTGCTCGCGGCCGACCCGCTCAGCCGTGTGCTGGACGGCTATCACCGTTTCCGCCTCTACGCGCCCAGGATGCTGCGCCTGCTCGACATGCAGGCGGCGCCGATCGCCACGCCTCTTCTGGCGGCCGTTGCGATGCTGCGTAACGGGATCAAGGTCGATCCGCCGGTGGATTTTCTACGTCCCAACTCGAAATGGCATCGTCATCTTCGCGCTGAGCCCAGCGGCGACCACCGGCTTTGGGAAATCGCGGTGCTGTTCCACATCCGCGACGCCTTCCGGTCCGGTGACATATGGTTGGCGGGATCGCGCCGCTATGGCGACCTCAAGCAGCTTCTGGTCCCGCCACAGGCGATAGAGCAGACCGCGCGGCTCGCCGTGCCGCTGCGGCCCGGCGAATGGCTGGCCGAGCGCAGGGCTCGACTGGATACACGGCTGAAGGAGTTTGGCCGCGCGGCGCGAACCGGCACGATCCCAGGCGGCATCATCGAGAACGGCAAGCTGCACATCGACAAGCTGAGGGCCGACACGCCCGAAGGGGCCGAGGATCTCGTGCTCGATCTCTATCAACAGCTCCCGCCCGCGAGGATCACCGATCTGTTGCTGGAAGTCGATGAGCGAACCGGATTTTCCGAGGCGTTCACGCATCTGCGCACCGGCGCGCCCTGCAGCGACCGGATCGGCCTGATGAACGTGTTGCTGGCGGAAGGCGTCAATCTCGGTTTGCGCAAGATGGCGGCGGCGACCAACACGCACAGCTTCTGGGAATTGCTGCGGATCGCGCGCTGGCATGTCGAAGGCAGCGCCTATGATCGGGCGCTCGCCATGATCGTGGAGGCCCACGCCGCCCTGCCCATGGCCGCCTTCTGGGGACAAGGGCAATCGGCATCCAGCGACGGGCAGTTCTTCCTTGCTACCGAGCAGGGCGAGGCGATGAATCTGATCAACGCGAAATATGGCAACGTCCCGGGCCTCAAGGGATACAGCCATGTGTCCGATCAATATGCGCCGTTCGCAACCCAGGTGATCCCGGCAACGGTCAGCGAGGCTCCCTATATCCTGGACGGGCTGCTCATGAATGACGCGGGCCGCCGCGTTCGCCAGCATTTTGCCGACACGGGCGGCTTCACCGATCATGTGTTCGCCGCCTGCGCCTTGCTCGGCTACAGGTTCGCCCCCCGTATCCGCGATCTCCCTCAGAAAAGACTCTATGCCTTCACGCCCAACGCGACGCCGGCCAATGTGCGAGCGCTGGTCGGAGGTAAGATCAATGAACCGCTCATCGAGCGCAACTGGCCCGACATCCTGCGCATCATGGCGACGATCGCAGCGGGGATCGTCGCCCCCAGCCAGATTCTTCGCAAGCTCGCCTCTTACCCGCGCCAGAATGAGCTGGCCCTCGCATTGCGAGAGGTGGGCCGCATCGAGCGAACCCTGTTCATGATCGACTGGATTCTTGATGCCGGCCTCCAGCGCCAGGCTCAGATCGGCCTCAACAAGGGTGAGGCCCACCACGCCCTAAAGCGCGCCATCAGCTTCCACCGCCGAGGTGAAATCCGGGATCGATCCGGCGAAGGCCAGCACTATCGCATCGCCGGAATGAACCTGCTCGCCGCCATCATCATATTCTGGAACACCATGAAGCTCGGCGAGGTCGTCAATACCCGGGCCGCCAGCGGTACCCATATCGCGCCTGATCTACTCGCCCACGTCTCGCCGTTGGGATGGGAACACATCAATCTAACCGGGGAATATCGCTGGCCCAAATCCTTAGCGTAGGATTCCGCCCCCTCCCGCAAACGCCCCCAACACGTCGCGGATGCGATCTTGCACCACGTCTTCCAGTTCACCGGCCAGAACCCAGAAATGGATCGGGTCGCGCTCGCGGCCTACGGCGCGAAATTGGTCGCACTCGGCAACGGCCTGAGCCAGCGCATTGAGCGCGGCCATCCCAAGCGCACGCTCGAAGGCGAGCTGCGCAAACAGGCGATGATGGGACATGGAAAATCTCCGTGTTGCCGTGATTGGCGACGACAGCGGGAGGGGCGCGGTACGCCGGGTCACAGGACCGCGAAGCGGCCGGCTTGCCGGACAGCGGGGGAGCCGATTTACGCAGTGAATTGGGGGGACCGCTGATCCTTGAGGCGGCGGGCCGCGTCCCTCACGATGGGAAGAGACTGACGGACAGCCCTACCAAACAGCGCCCGCCCATCAGGGCGGTCGATCAGGTGATTTTCTGCTTTCGTTCTCGTTCTCGCTGACTCATAGAATCGTCATGCCGATCATGGCCGAACATCGCTGGCTTTACCCGATCGACTGGCCCGAGCTGTCGAAAGCCATTCGCTTCGGCCGCGCCAATGGGCGGTGCGAGCATTGCCGTCGCCCGCATGGTCAGCGCGTATTCCACTTGGGCGACGGACGGTGGTGGGACATGGATCGTCGGCAATGGAGAGACGGGCGCGGAAGGCGGATCAGGGTCGGGGCGATAGACCTCGCGGCGATCGTCCGTGTCACGCGGGTCTATATCGCCTGCGCTCACCTCAACCATGATCCGACCGACAACGCCCCGCGCAACCTGGCTGCGCTCTGCCAGCGGTGCCACATGATCCACGATGCTGACGAGCATCGGCGTCGTCGATGGCTCAATGCCTATCGCCGGCGCGCTGTGGCGGACCTGTTCGCGTGGTTCGAAGCGCGCTCGATCATGGCGAACGAGGGTGTGCCACGTGGCACACCTATGCGAACATTGAACATGCGAACCCACGAACCTACTTAGGCGCTGGCCTTCGTGGCTTCGGGGTGCTGGGGGGTTCAATTCCCGCAGGCTGGCTGATTATCGGTGTCCTCTTTTTGGCCCTGGCGCTTCGCTATGCGAGCGTCATCTTCATGGAGGGATTGCCTATGATTACACGTTCAAAATCTCGCGCTCGCAAGGCGCACAAGGTCAAGAACACCAACCTGAACCCAGTGACTAACGTGATGAAGCTCTGTTCTGTTTCTTTCGAGACTGTCTGGGCACTGATCGTTGGCTGGTCTGCTGGTGTGGCCGGCCCCGCACCATCGGCGCAGTTGCGCCAGCGTCACCAGTAGGGGGCGGGAGAGCGATCTTCCGCCCTTTGCTTTTGCGGCTCCCGGCAGCGCTAAACGCGGACTTATATGCTCGTGGCTGTTTCAAGCGACGAATGACGGCGCGCAGCATTAGGTAGGAGCGCAGCCAGATCGGCTCGCGCGAAATAGCAGAACGGGGAAATGGAATGGATACCTTCAACGCTGGCGTCCAATATAACGACTTCAAGGGGACTGTCGCTGCGGACATTTCCGACAACGTGGCGCTTGCCGATTATCTGGTGTCCTTGGGGAAGGCCGAAAGTGACGAGCGTGTCGTAGGGTTCAGGATCGCTTCCGGAGAGAACCGGGGCACCCCTGTGACCGACGTGTCGCTGGTGGCGTACCTCCTTCGATCTGCTGAATTTGAGCCTGCTCCGGCAGCGGTGCGCGCCGTCGAGGTGCGCGTTACGCCAGGAGAAGCCCTCGCCTTCTTCAAGCGCTTCGACCTCGTGGCGACCCGGCGCGGCGTGGATTTCAGCGGCACGCACGTGGATGGCCCGCACTACGACTGAGGCTATAACTTAGCCGCAATCGCGCCGCCCGTCCCTTGTGGGCGGGCGGCGCGCGCTGACCTGCAAGGGCAGCGGGCGCGACAGCCATGCGGGGCATGGCTGTCGCGCTGGCGGCGGGGGCGCTGCTGAGACGGAGGGAGGGGGGCCGATTATCACCGGCCCCCCGATCAGATCAGGCCATTTCATCGTCGGCAAGTTCGCCGCGCTCCATGTCCTCGTCCTCGATCCCGTCACCGTCCATGTCGGTGTCGAAATCCTCCGGGTCGGCCTCGGGCTGATCGAACGCGCCAATCTTCATGGGGGCAGGTAGCCACCCTCCCGGAAGCCGCCCCGACACATTGACGGCAAGATCACCCTTCTTCTTGATGGTCGCGCAGTTCTCGGCGCTGGAAGCACCGCATTCCTCGCGCAACAGGCCGATCATCGCGGCTCGGCGCATCTTGTCGAACAGTGCGATGGGGGCGGTCCAACGGGCTGCGATGTCCACCCCGGTCGCGCGCGCGATCTGCTCGAAATGGTGATGCCGACTGCCGGGGGAGCCACCCGCGAACACCGTGCCGTCAACGGTCATGGCGACAAGGCCCGCCAGCAATGCCATCTTGTCGTCGCTGGTCATGGCGCGGATTGCGTCGAACCGGCCTTCGGCGGGGATCGATGCGAAGCGGGTCGCCATCACTTCCTCGACGGGGCGAACGTCGCTCGTTGCCATAAGCTCGTCGGCCACATCGGTCGCGACCGTCTTGGCCTGAACCTCAAGGGCCATCTGGTAGCTGTGCGCGCCGTGGAGCAACTGGCCTGCAAGGCTGTCCAGCATGATGTCGAGCGCCAGCGCCGGGTCGGCCGCGACGGCTTCCTGCACGATCTGCGTCTTGATGCGGGTCAGGTCCGCGAACAGGCTGTTGCTATAGAGGGGTTGGGGTTCGCCGCTGCTCGCTTTGGGCTTCGCCTCGGCCTTGGCGCGATAGAAGCTCTTGCCGAGCGAACCGTCATGCGAAACCCATAGCGCCACGCCCCCGACTGCGACCTGCTCCGCATTGAACGCCCGCATTCCTTCGGTGATGGTGTCGCGCTCGTCGGACAGCGGCTCGATGCCGTCGCTATCTTCGCCCTCGGCCTCGGCAATCGCCTCGATTTCGGCATCGATGGCGGCAAGCCGCGCCGCTTCGTCCTCGGTGGGCTCGCGGGTGGCCGGATAGATGCTGCCCTTCATGTAGAGATCATAGGGCCGTTCCAGCGTGGCGCGGACCTCGTGCCAACCGATCGCACGATATTCATCCGCAATGCCGTCCAGCTTTTCTTCGGCCAGTTCCTGCACAAGCTCGGGCTGGTCGGCAAAGCCTTCCGCTCCTTGGCTGAACAGGTCCACCGTGATCGTCCCGCCCTTCGCCTCATAGGCATCGCGCCCGACGAACAGGAACGCGCCGCTGGTGGTGTCCACCTTCTCCGTGGTGAGCATCCGCCGGATGGTGTGGGCGTGACCATTCGCCGCCTTGCAGACCTTGATCTGCTGGTCGTGATCCTCGGTGAGGGTGAGCGCGCGCGCCGCCTCAAGCGACAACTGGTCCTTGGCGATCAGGTCGATCAGCGTGGGTGCGAGCGCGGAAAGGCGAAGCATCTTGTAGACGAAACTGACTGCCTGACCGAACCGGGCTGCGATTTCCTCGGCGTCCATGCCGGTGTCGCGCAGTGCCGCAAAGGCGCGGATGCTGTCGGCGGGGTGCATGTCCTCACGCTGGAAGTTCTCCGCGAGCGACAGTTCGATGGCCTCTTCCTTGGTGCGGACCTCGACGGGGAAGGTGTCGCTGTTCTTGATCCGCTTGCGCTTCGCCAGTTCCTTGAGGCCCCGATAGCGCCGCCCTCCGGCGAACACATAGAACAGGCCCTCGTCCTCGTAGGCGACAAGGTTCTGCAACAGGCCGTGCGCGGCAATGTCGTCGGCCATCGCTTCCACGGCGGAAGGCTTCACGCGCCGCTGATTGAGCGGGGAAAGGCGAAGCTGCGACAGCTTGATGGTGGTGATACCCATGATGAAACTCCTGTGATCTGTGATGGTGTCGATTGGGGAAGCGGGGTCAGCCTTCGAGGCTTGCCAGCTCGTCGAACTCGGCTGATGCGCGGGTCGCGGCGTCGCCTGCGTAGGTCGCGCCGGATCGTGGATAGAAGAACACGCGGTCGCCTTTGGCGTAGGGGGTGCCGTCTGCGCTGGTCCCGTCCATCTTGGCCCGTTTCCAGTAGGGATCGCCCTTGTATCGGGTGTAAGCCATTGTCCTTTCTCCTTCTTCCTGCGGCTGAAAGCCGGTTGCCGCAGCAACCGGGTCTGCCTCTCCGGCGAGGAGCGGGATGGGGAGGGAGGAGGAAAATCGATGGCCTTGGCGCGGGCAGGCCGCCCTAGCGCGGCCGACGCCCATCAGGGCGTCGGGTGCCGCGCTTGGCGGACAACACGGGGGCGTCTATTTTCCTTCGGGAACGAAAGGGCAGCAGCCCTTGGTGTTCCCCGCGCTGGCGGGCCTCCGGGGGAGGGCCGCGGCGCTAGGCGAGTGAAGTCGCGCCCATCGGGCAGCGGCGACAGGTGTGCCATGTGGCACACCTCACGCGAGGATCGTCACCCTTTGGGCCGAGACGCCGGCACGGTGGCTCGGTCGGCGCTCGCCAGGGCGCCGATAGAGCCGTGCCCGGCAGGGTCGCGCCCGACTGGTCTTCAGGTTCAATGAGACAGAGCGTCGATAACCCTGCATTCGGCAACCGTTCCAACGGTGCATGTGCCGCCCCAGTGGGCGATTTCAGCGCGAAGTGCAGTCAGATCGGCCAGCTTTCGATCGATCTCCGCGATATGGACGGCAGCTATCGTATCGGCTTCCGCGCAGGATTCCTGCGGGTCATCTGCAAGACGCAGAAGAGCGCGCACTTGATCGAGGGAAAATCCCAGATCGCGCGACCGCTTGATGAAGGACAGCCGATCGAGATGCGAGCGATCGTACAACCGATAATTGCCCCCGCTGCGAAGGGGAGGAGAAACCAGACCCTCTGCCTCGTAGAAACGCACGGTCTCGATCTTCAAGCCGGTCCGTTTGGCGATCTCGCCGATTTTCATCGCCCTGCCTCTTGACCCTCTAGTAGGATGAGGGTTCATATAGGGCGTCTGATCCACGAATCGAGCTTGACGATGGCAGACGCCGTTTTTTCAGCGCAGCGCGACATGATCGCGGACCTCGGCCGCACGGCTGCGCAGCGCCGCGTCTCGATAGTTGCGATCAAACCCACCACTTCAGCCAGCTCCACGCGGCTCGCGCCGTTGATGCGCGAGTTATTGCAATGACATGGAAACCTTTCCGTGGTAGGGGCGGGTTCGTGCGAGCCTTTCTGCCTCTCCTGACATGCCTGATGCTGGTCCTTACCAGCTTCTCTGGCATGGCTCATGCCGCCGATTTGGCGGGGGGAAGCATCGCGGGCGTTGAGTTTACCGTTCATTCCGCCGGCGACATCGACGAGGTGCCGTCGGATTCGGACAAGAACGTCCCGCACCATCACAATTACTGTCACGGGCATGACGTTGGTGCGCCTGCGCGCACGACGATGGAATATACCCACGTCCTCACGATGCCCAAGCCGACTATCTCCGCCTCTGCGTCGCTCGACGGCCGCACCGGCATGGTCCATTTGAGGCCCCCCCAAGCCTGACGTCCGATTTGGGCGCGCGTTGGCGCGCCCCTGTCGATCATCGTCAGGAGTCCTATTTTCATGCATCGTATCCTCGCGGCCATGCTGGCCGCAGCGTCGTGCGCCACTATGGCGCAGGCGCAGGTCGGACCGTCCGCGCCTTTTGCGCAGGACGCGCCGGTCTACACGCTTGACCAAGCGGTCAGTGCAGCGGGCGGTTCGGCCCCTGCTGCCGAAGCGGCGACAGCCGCGGTCGATGCGGCCCGTGCGGGCCGCACGGTCGCTGGACTGCGGCCCAACCCGGTTGTCCAGGGCCAGGTTGAGAACGTCATCGGCTCGGGGCCGTATCGTGGGGTCCGCAGCGCGGAATCCACGGTCGGCTTTGCGATCCCGATCGAGCTAGGCGGCAAGCGCGGCGCCCGCGTCGCGGTCGCCAATGCGCAATTGTCCCGGGCCGAAATTCAGGCCGCGATCATCGCGGCAGATGTCCGGCTTCAGGTGACGCAGCTTTATGTCGAGGCGGTCGCGGCCGATCGCCGGGTTACAACAGCCCGCGACCAGGCCCGGATCGCCAGCGACGCGCTGCGGGCCGCGAGCGTTCGCGTGCAGGCGGGGCGGGCCTCCCCGCTCGAGCAACAGCGCGCAGATGTCGCGCGCATCAATGCCGACGCCAATGTGGAGCGGCAGCTTCGCTTGGCGGAGGCGGCGCGGGCCAATCTGGCGCGCCGGATCGGTCGACCGATTGACGGTGCGCTCGATGACACGCTGCTCGATCGTCTGCCGGGGGCGAACATCTATGGGCCGGTGGCACCGGTCGATACGACCGGCACGCTCGCGCTGGCGGCGGCGAACGCGGATTTCTCGATCGCGGAAGCGGGCGTGCGGCTTGCGCGCGCCAATCGCGTCCCTGACCTCAATGTCGGGCCTGCGATCCGCCGACTGGAAGCGACCAATGACATGGCGGCGGTGTTCACCGTGTCGATCCCGATCCCGGTGTTCAACAATGGTCGCGCGGCGATAGCGCAGGCGACCGCGCAGCGGACGCAGGCGGATGCACAACGTCGCGTGACCGCGCTCGACATCGAACAGGCGATCACGGACGCGCAGGCGCAGGCGGCCAATGCCGCGACGACGGCTCGTGCGGCGTCGGGGCCGGCGCTGGCGGCTGCACAGGAGGCGGCCCGCATCGCGCGGATCGGTTATCGCGAGGGCAAGTTCGGCCAGCTCGAATTGCTCGATGCGGAACGCACACTCGCTGAAACGCGGGTCGCCGCGATCGATGCGCTCGCCAATTACCAGAATGCCCGCGCGCAAGTGGAGCGACTGACCGCTCCTGCGCCGAATGGGGGAAATCAGTGATGAAGAGTTTCTATCTCGCGGGCGCGGCGTCGCTCGCCCTGCTGTTGGCTGCCTGTGGTGGCAAGGACGCCGGGAACGAGGCGGCCGCCAATGGGGCAGCCGGCAACGAAGCGGCTGCTGGCGCGGAAAAGGGCGGCGCTGAAGGCGGTCACGCCGATGAGGGCGTCGTCACATTGGGTTCCGATCAGATCGCGGCGGCGGGCGTCCAAGTAGGACGGCCGATCATCGGCGGAGCCGGAACGATTGAGCTTCCCGCGATCATCGAGGGCGACCCCCAAGGGACGCAAGTCGTCTCGGCCGCGATCGCGGGACGGGTGGTCGCGCTGACGCGCAACCTTGGCCAGTCGGTCGGGCGCGGCCAGACTATTGCGGTGATCGAGAGCCGCGAGGCGGCGCAGATCAAGGGCGAGGTCGAGGCAGCACGGGCACGGCTTCAGCTCGCCAATTCGAACCTCGCGCGCGAGCAGCGGCTTTTCGCCCAGAAGGTATCCCCTGAGCAGGATCTGATCGCTGCCCGCACGGCGGCGACGGAAGCGCGGATCGCGCTGACGCAGGCGCAGAGCATGGTGTCGGCCGCCGGTGTCGGCGGCGGCGGTCTCAACCGGCTCGGCATCGCCGCGCCGATCTCGGGCCAGATCATCGCGCGCCCCGTGACGCTGGGACAGACGGTCGCGGCGGACGCCGAACTCTATCGCATCGCCAACCTGAGCCAGGTATCGATCGCGCTCAACCTGAAGGCTGAGGATGCGGGCCGGGTGCGCCCCGGCAACACGGTGCTGGTCAAGGCAGCGGGCCGTCAGGCGACCGCGCGCGTCACCTTCGTGTCGCCGGCGCTCGATCCGCAGACGCGGCTTGTGCCGGCGCTCGCCACGCTCGACAATCGGGGTGGCGAATGGCGGGTCGGCGAGCCGGTGACGGCTGCCGTCCAACTCACGGGCAGTGGCGGCAGCGGTGCGATCCGCGTGCCGACGACGGCGGTACAGAGCTTCGAGGGTAAGTCGGTCGTATTCGTCCGAACGCCCACCGGCTTTAAGGCGACCCCGGTTCAGCTCGGCGATGCGTCGGGCGATACGGTGATCGTCCGTTCGGGCCTGACCGGTAACGAACAGATCGCCACCACCGGAAGCTTCACGCTCAAGGCCGAGATCGGCAAGGGCGAAGCGAGCCACGAGGATTAAGCCATGATCGCCCGCATCGTCACATGGGCGGTCGAGAAGCGCTGGCTAGTCCTGCTGCTCACCGTCATCGTCGCCGCCATCGGCGCCTTTTCCCTCTACCGGCTGCCGATCGACGCGGTGCCGGACATCACCAATAATCAGGTCCAGATTAACGTCCGCGCACCCGCGCTCTCGCCCGAGCTGGTCGAGAAGCAGGTGTCGTTCCCGATCGAAACCGCGCTCGCCGGCACTCCCGGCCTTGAATATACGCGCTCGCTGAGCCGCAATGGCTTCGCGCAGATCACCGCCGTCTTTTCGGACGCCACGGACATTTATTTCGCCCGTCAGCAGGTGGGTGAACGTCTGCAGGGCGTGCAAGAGAACCTACCCGATGGCGTGAACCCCGAAATGGGTCCGATCGCGACCGGCCTGGGCGAGGTGTATATGTACACCGTTCGTCTCGAGCATCGCGAGGACGACAAGCACAAGCCCGGTGAACCGGGCCAACAGCCCGATGGCAGTTACATCACGCCAGAGGGCGAGCGACTGACGACCGAAGAGGATAAGGCGACATACCTGCGCACGGCGCAGGACTGGATCGTCACGCCGCTTCTCAAGAACACTCCGGGCCTCGCCGGCGTCGACTCGATTGGCGGTTACGCCAAGCAATTCCTCGTCGTGCCCGATGTGCAGAAGCTGGCTTCACTCGGCATCACGCTGACCGACCTGGGCAACGCGCTGGAGCGCAACAACACCAGCGTCGGCGGCGGCTTCGTCAATCGCAATGGCGAAGGTCTGGCTGTCCGCTCGGATGCGCTCGTGCGCAATGCCGGCGAGTTGGCCAGGACCGTGATCGCGACACGTAACGGCGTGCCGATCACGGTCGAACAAGTCGCGACCGTGAAGACGGGTCAGGCGATCCGCATGGGTTCGGCCTCGGAGAATGGCACTGAGGTCGTCGTCGGCACCGCGATCATGCGGATCGGCGAGAACAGCCGCGTCGTGTCGACCGCGGTCGCGGAGAAGCTGAAGACGATCAACGCTTCGCTGCCTCCGGACGTGGTGATTCAGCCGGTGCTCAATCGCACCGAACTGGTCAACTCGACGATCAAGACGGTTGCCAAGAACCTGTCGGAAGGCGCGGTGCTGGTCATCGTCGTGCTCTTCGTGCTGCTCGGAAACTTCCGCGCGGCGCTGATCGCGGCGCTGGTCATCCCGATCACCATGATGCTGACCGGCTTCGGGATGCTGCGTGCTGGCGTCTCGGCCAATCTGATGAGCCTCGGCGCCCTGGACTTCGGTCTGATCGTTGATGGCGCCGTCATCATTGTCGAAAACGCGCTGCGCCGGCTTGCCGAGCAACAGCATCATGAAGGCCGATTGCTCAGCGTCAAGGAACGGCTCGCGACCGTGGCAGCCGCTGCGCGTGAGATGATCCGTCCCTCTGTGTACGGGCAGGCGATCATCATCCTTGTCTATGTGCCGCTGCTGACGCTGACCGGCGTGGAGGGCAAGACGTTCGTGCCGATGGCGCTCACCGTCATCATCGCACTCGCTTTCGCCTTCATCCTCTCTCTCACCTTCGTGCCGGCGATGATCGCGATCTGGCTGTCGAAGAAGGTCGAGGAGAAGGACGGCCGCATCATCACGTGGCTGAAGAAGCGCTACGAACCCGGTCTGGACCGGGCCATGAAGCGTCCGACCGTGACGATCGGGGCGGGTGTCGCGAGCCTTGTGGTGGCGGCGCTCGCCTTCACCACGCTCGGCTCGGTGTTCCTGCCGCAGCTTGATGAAGGCGATTTGCTGATCCAGTCGCTCCGTATTCCGGCGACGTCGGTCCAGCAGAGCCAAGCGATGCAGGTGCCGATCGAGCGGATGATGTCGAAGCAGCCGGAGGTGCAGTTCGTCTATTCCAAGACGGGCACCGCCGAGCTGGCGGCCGACCCGATGCCGCCGAACGCGACCGACATGTTCGTCATCCTCAAGCCGCGCAAGGATTGGCCGAATCCTGAGCTTCCCAAGGAAGAGCTGGTCAGCCGGATCGAAGGCAATCTCGCGAAGATTCCGGGCAATGCCTACGAGATCACCCAGCCCATCCAGATGCGCTTCAACGAGCTGATCGCCGGCGTGCGCGGCGACATCGCGGTGAAGGTGTTCGGGGACGACTTCAACCAGATGAACCGGACAGCCGAGCAAATCGCTGCGGCGCTGCGTAAAACGCAGGGCGCAGCGGACGTGAAAGTTGAGCAAACGACGGGTCTCCCCATGCTCGACATTCGCGTCAATCGTGACGCGATGGCACGCCTGGGCGTCACGGCGCAGGACGTGCAGGACACCGTGACTGCCACGATCGGCGGGCGGACCTCGGGCCAGATCTTCGAAGGCGATCGTCGCTTCCCGGTGGTGATCCGCCTGTCGGAGGCGCAGCGCGCCGACATCGGCCTGCTCCAGCAGGTGCAGGTGCCGGTGGCAGGCGGCGGCTATGTGCCGCTGTCCAGCGTCGCCGAGATCAAGGTGGTCGACGGCCCCAACCAGATCAGTCGCGAGAACGGCAAGCGGCGCGTGGTGGTGCAAGCCAACGTGCGTGGCCGCGACGTCGGATCGGTGGTTGCGGATGCGCAGGCAACGATCGCCAGCCAGGTTCGGCTGCCTGCCGGCACCTATCTCGAATGGGGCGGCCAGTTCGAAAACCTGCAATCGGCGAGCGAGCGGCTGAAGCTGGTCATTCCGGCCTGCTTCATCCTGATCCTGTTGCTGCTCTATGGCGCATTGGGATCGGTCCGCGATGCCGCCATCGTCTTCACCGGCGTGCCATTCGCGCTGGTGGGCGGCGTCCTGCTGCTCTTCTTGCGAGGCATGGACTTTTCGATCTCGGCGGCGGTGGGCTTCATCGCCCTGTCGGGCATCGCGGTCCTCAACGGCCTCGTGATGGTCAGCTCGATCCAGGATCTGATCCGGTCGGGGCTATCGCGCGAAGAGGCGGCCCATGTCGGCGCAATGCAGCGCCTGCGGCCCGTCGTCATGACCGCGCTCGTCGCAAGCCTCGGCTTCGTGCCGATGGCGCTTGGCGAGGGGGCGGGCGCGGAGGTGCAGAAGCCATTGGCGACCGTCGTCATCGGCGGCCTGATCTCGGCGACGCTGCTGACGCTGTTCGTGCTGCCGACGCTCTACGCCCGGTTCGGGCAGAAAGTGATCGAGAAGCCCGAGCACTACAATGAGGAGCATGAAGGGGACGACCACGGTCAGACCTTCGTGAACAACTTGGCCTGATGGGTGCGCGGGGCGATCCGCGATCGCCCCGCTCATCTCTGGGAGATGGGGATATGCCTCGCACCATAACCAGCTCAATGCTTCACGGCGGGCCACTGCGGATCTGGTCGGCGATCACCGATCCAGATCATCGTCGGGCTTGGAGTCCGCTCGTATTCCTCGACAACCCGTGCCAGCCTGGCGAGACGGAATGTACCTTCGCGATCCAGGGCATCACCCGGCCAATTCGGACGCCGGCCCGGGTCGATCAATTCGACAAGCCGCGCGCCTTCGCTTGGTCCTGCGGCATCCCTTATCTGTTCACGCTCGAAGAGCGGTACGAGCTGGCAGGGGACGACGGTGGCACCAGGCTAACACATAGCTGCACGCTGCGCGGGGCGCTGTCTCTGCCGTTCGCGGCGATGATGTTGCGTCGTCTGCGGTCCCTGATGATCGAGGCTGACGATCGCCTCGCAACCTATCTGCGCTGGCGGGTGGGTCAGCCTGCCCGCGGGATCAATCGTCAGCGCGTCCCCTCCCGCTACAGGAGGAAGGCGCGGTGATGCCGTTGAAGCGGGTACTGCCCGCCCTCATCCTCGTTGTCGGGCTGGCGGCTTGCACGGAAAGCAAGCCGCCAGCTCCGCCAACGGAGCAGCAAATCCATTCGTCCGACAGCGCCGTGGCGACCGGGGAAATGGGGCGTCATCCCTATCGCTGTTCCGACGGGGAACCGCTGTTCGTCGATTACAAGGACAACGGCCTGCAGATCGATTTGCGGCGCTCCAGCAGCGCCGTGCCCATGACGCTGACCGCGCCGGCGCAGGGCCTCCAATATGTCGGCGAGACAGCCACCGCGACCTTCAAGGGGTCGCAGCTCACCGTCGTGGAAGGCGAGGGCCGCACCCGAATCTGCGAACGGGAGGGCACCCGATGAACCGCCCTGTCTTCCGACACGTCGCACTGCAACGGGAGAGAAACGATGTCTGACACGTCGATCTCGAATGTGATGGCCATTCGCGCCGAAGTGATCGCGCGAAGCCGCGCTTTGCGTGAGGCGCAGCCGACGGCACCGCCCGGCGTGACGCCGACCGCTCCGGCGTCGAACTTCGCCGACACCCTCAATGCCGTGGTCGCGAAGGTCAACGAGACCCAAGAGCAAGAGGATGTCGTCACCGAAGCATATGAGCGTGGCGAAACCACCGACATTGCAACCGTCGCGCTCATCCAGAGCCGCGCATCCATTACTTTCGAGGCGACCCTGCAAGTCCGGAACAAGCTGCTGTCCGCTTATCGGGACATCATGAACATGCCGATCGGATGACGATCGCTAAGAGATTTAGGGCGTAATTGATATGATAGTCGGCGCGAGGCCACGTTTTAGGCAGATCATTATCGAGGTTTGGAAGCCTCTCACGATCCTGTTCGTGTGGGACGTGGCGGTGACGGCATTCCACATGATGACCCCGATCAAGGAACCGCCTTTGCCGACGGCGCTGTTCGGCACTGCCATTGCGCTCTTCATGGGGTTTCGGACCAACGCAGCTTATGCGCGCTGGTGGGAAGCGCGAACCCTTTGGGGCGCGCTCATCAATGCGTCGCGCAGCCTAGCCAGGATCACGCGCAGCCTGACCAAGGGGGAACCCGAGGGCAGTGAGATGCGGCACAACATCATCCTGCGGCAGATCGCCTTCGCGCACTCGATGCGCTGCCAGCTTCGCCGACAGTCGCCCTATGAAGAGATTGCCCGGATCGCCGGAACGGACGTCGCCGATATGGCGGTCGCTCGCCTGAACCCTGCCAACGCGCTCTTGGAGGACATATCGGGCATTTACGCCGACGCGCTCGCGGAAAGTCGGATCACCGAGATCCAGCAGGCAACTGTGGAGCGCGTCCTGATCGACATCGCCAATGCGCAGGGTGGCATGGAGCGGATCAAGAACACGCCGCTGCCCAATGGCTTTCGGTTTTTCCCGAACCTCTTCACGCGCGTGTTCTGCGTGCTGCTCCCGATCGCGCTGGTCGAATCCCTGGGCCTTGCCACGCCGATCGGATCGACGCTGATCGGACTCGTCTTCCTAGCGGTGCTGAGCATCGGCGAGGATCTGACCGATCCGTTCGCCAATAGCGTCCACGATGTCCCGCTCACGGCCATGTGCCGCACGATCGAGATCGACCTTCTTCAGACGGCGGGACTACCGGCCCCTGAGCCGCTGACGCCCGATCACGGCGTGCTGTGGTGAGGGCGGTGCGCGCCTTGCGGCACCTGCCTGGCCTGACAGCCGCGCGCATCGGCGCCGTTCTGTTCGCGGGTATGGTCGTAGGGGCGTGCAATCCCGCGCCGAGCGAACCGGCCGAGCCGGCGCATGAAAAGCATCTGACGCCTCGATTGATCGCGCAGCGCATCATGTATTGCGACGATGGATCGCGCGCCGATGTCGACTTCATCGACGACGGGCTGAAGATGGCTGTCACCTGGCTGCCCAACGGCAGAACCGAGATCCTGCACGCGCAACGGACCGGCGAAGAATTTCGCGGCGACCAGTCGCGGGCAGTCGTGGCGGGCGGGTCGATCGCCTTCACGCAGCGCGGGAAGATCCGCGTCTGTCATCGAACACCGGAGGAATCATAGGATATGCAGGCATTGCTCTACACGCTTGCGCCTGTGTTGGCGGTCGTGCTCGGCGCGATCATCGCGAGCCGCACCAAATTGAATCCTGGTCTCGTGGCGGGGCTACAGCATCTTGCTGCCGGCGTCGTGTTCGCGGCGGCAGCGACTGAAATTCTGCCGCAGGTCAAGCATGAGGCTTCGCCCAGCGCGACGTTGATCGGCGGGGCGGCGGGCGTCGTAACGATGCTGGGTCTCAAGGCTTTCGAGGCCCGCTTCAAGGGGCCGATGGCGCTGCTCGCCGCCATCGGCATCGACATCCTAGTCGATGGCCTGGTGCTCGGCCTTGCCTTCGTCGCGGGCGAGAAGGCGGGATTTCTGCTGACGATCGCGCTGACGCTCGAAGTGCTCTTCCTGGGTCTGACGCTGACCAACGAGCTGGCGGAAACCTATCGCTCGCGCCTGCGCATCATCGTGATCGTCTCGGCCTTGGCGCTGTTGCTGCCAATCGGCGCGCTCGCGGCCGTTCCTGTCGCCACGCTCTCGCCGGTAATGGTCGCTGGCTTCCTGAGCTTTGGGCTGATGGCGCTGCTCTACCTCGTCACGGAAGAGCTGCTGGTTGAGGCGCACGAGAAGCCTGACACCCCGCTCATCAGCTCGATGTTCTTCGTAGGGTTCCTTGCCCTGCTAACGCTCGAGGAGATCATGGGATGATCCCGAGCAACGACAACAATGGCGGCAAGGAGCGCCGTACCCTCTGGATCGTCCTGCTGCTGAACGCAGCAATCGCGGCGGGCTTCTTCGTCTCAGGATTTTTCGCGGATTCGAGTGCCCTGATCGCAAACGGTGTCGACAACCTGTCCGATACGGCCGTGTATGCGCTGAGCCTTGTGGCGCTCACCCGGGGCCAGACGTGGAAGACACGCGCCGCGGTCGCTTCGGGCGTCATGCTGCTGATCTTCGCGGGCGGTATCCTGATCGACGTTGGCCGGCGCTACCTTCAGGGCAGCGAGCCGATCGGACCGACCATGATGGTCATGTCGGCGATCGCCGGCGTCGTAAACTACCTCTGCCTGCGGCTGCTCCAGCGGCTCAAGGATCCGGACGTCAACCTGCGGGCCGCCACCACCTTCAGCTTCAATGACTTCATTTCCAATGGCGGCATCCTAATCGCGGGCGTGCTGGTGCTGTGGCTGGGCACCAACTGGCCGGACCTTCTGGTCGGCTTCGCTACCGCCATCATCGCCATCAAGGGCGGTGTCGAAATCCTGCGCGACGCGCGCGCCGAAACCAAGAAAAGCGAAAGGAGGTCGTCATGAACGACAAGCTCGAACTCGATATTCCAGTATTGTTGCCGGACCTTCCTGACGCGGCCGACGCTTGCCTGGACCGTCTCGTATCAACCCTGACGAAACGCGAAGGCGTCGAGCGGGCGCATGTGATCTGCCTCGACGGCGACACGCCGGCGGCCCTGTGCATCCATTTCGACGCCGCCAAGCTGCCGCTGCCGCGATTGCGTGAAATGGTGCGGGCCGCAGGTGCCGAAATCACTGAACGCTACGGTCATGCGATCTGGCAGGTGACAGGGATCAGTCACGAACGGCGGGCGCGCACGGTCAGCGATGCGCTATGCGCGTTGCCCGGGGTGGTACAGGCAAGCGCCAGCACCAGCGGGTCGGTCCGGGTCGAATATGATCGCCGAGAGACCACAGAAGAGGAAGTGCGCGCTGCTCTTCGCAAGCTGAAGGTGAGGGTTGGCAAGCGGGTCGCCGCCGATGACCATGCCGGCCACGACCACGGCCCCGGGGGCCACGACGCGGGCGAAGAGAAGCACGGCCCCGGTGATGGTCACGACCATAGCCACGCCGAATTTCTCGGCCCCAATACCGAGCTGATCTTCGCGCTTGCCTGCGGCGCGCTGCTGGGGATCGGCTATGCGATCGAAAGGCTGGTTGCCGGCGCACCGGAGTGGCTGCCCACGGGCTGCTATGTCGCAGCCTATTTCTTCGGCGGATTCTTCACGCTGCGCGAGGCGATCGACAACCTTCGGATGAAGAAGTTCGAGATCGACACGCTGATGTTGGTCGCTGCCGCCGGCGCCGCTGCGCTGGGCGCATGGGCCGAAGGCGCGCTGCTGCTATTCCTGTTCAGCCTTGGCCATGCGCTTGAGCATTACGCGATGGGACGCGCCAAGAAGGCGATCGAGGCGTTAGCGAAGCTCGCGCCCGAAACCGCGACCGTGCGACGCGACGGCCAGACCAGCGAAATCCCGGTCGAGCAAATGGTCGTTGGGGACGTTGCCATTGTCCGCCCGAACGAGCGCCTGCCTGCTGACGGCTTCGTCATCAAGGGCAACAGCGCGATCAACCAGGCCCCGGTGACGGGTGAAAGCATCCCGGTCGACAAGGTGCCGGTCGCCGATGCCGCCGCGGCGCGGGCAAAGCCTGATGCAGTGGACGCGGAGAGCCGGGTTTTTGCCGGTACGATCAACGGTGGCGGCGCGATCGAGATCGAGGTGACACGCCGTTCCAATGAAAGCGCGCTCGCCAAGGTCGTGAAGATGGTGAGCGAAGCGGAGACGCAGAAGTCGCCGACGCAGCGCTTCACCGATCGGTTTGAGCGGATCTTCGTGCCTGCTGTCCTGATCCTGTCGGTGCTCCTGCTCTTCGCATGGGTGGTCGTCGACGAGCCGTTCCGCGACAGCTTCTATCGCGCGATGGCGGTGCTGGTGGCGGCAAGCCCGTGCGCGCTCGCCATCGCAACGCCGAGCGCTGTCCTGTCTGGCGTTGCCCGTGCAGCGCGGGGCGGCGTGCTCGTGAAGGGCGGTGCACCGCTCGAAAACCTCGGGTCGCTCAAGGCGATCGCTTTCGACAAGACGGGCACGCTGACCGAAGGTCGTCCGCGCATCACCGATGTCGTGCCCGTTGATGGCGCCGATGAAGGCGAGCTGCTGGCGCTGGCCGTCGCCGTCGAAGCGTTGAGCGACCATCCTCTGGCCCAAGCGATCGTCAAGGACGGCCGCGAACGACTGAACGATCGTGCCGTGCCGACTGCCGGCGACCTCAAGAGCCTGACCGGTCGGGGCGTCACCGCGAGCGTGGATGGCGAGACGGTCTGGATCGGCAAGGCCGAGATGTTCGGGAGTGAGGGCATTCCGGCGCTGGGGCAGGGGGCACAGGACGCGATCGCGAAATTGCGTGAAAACGGTCGCACGACGATGGTGGTCCGCAAGGGGGACCGCGACCTGGGCGCGATCGGCCTGATGGATACGCCCCGCGAAGCGGCAAAGACCGCGCTGCGCCGGCTGCACGAGATGGGCGTGTCGCGGATGATAATGATCTCCGGCGACCACCAGAAAGTCGCCGAAGCGATCGCCAACGATGTCGGGATCGACGAGGCATGGGGCGATCTCATGCCGGAAGACAAGGTCGCCGCGATCAAGAAGCTCGCCGGTGAAGACAAGGTCGCGATGGTCGGCGATGGCGTGAACGACGCGCCGGCGATGGCCAGTGCAACGGTCGGCATTGCAATGGGCGCGGCGGGCTCGGACGTGGCGCTGGAGACAGCCGACGTCGCATTGATGGCCGACGATCTGGCGCACCTGCCGTTCGCGGTCGGCTTGAGCCGTCACACACGCGGGATCATCCGCCAGAACGTCTTCGTCAGCCTGGGCGTGGTCGCCTTCCTCGTTCCTGCCACCATCCTTGGCCTCGGCATTGGGCCAGCGGTGGCGGTTCATGAGGGATCAACGCTGCTTGTTGTCGTCAACGCGCTCAGGCTGCTCGCCTACCGCGATCCGGCGGGGAAGGCGGCATGAAGTGGATGATCGCCTTCGACCTCGACGGCACGCTTGCCGAGAGCAAGCGGCCGCTATCAGAGGATATGGCCGAGACCCTCGGCCGATTGCTCGCCGTCACGGATGTGGCGGTGATCTCGGGCGGGGACTGGCCGCAGTTCGAAAAGCAGGTCGCCTCGCGTCTTCCTGCCGGCGCCGCGCTTGACCGTCTCTGGTTGATGCCGACCACAGGCACAAAACTCTACCGGTTCATCAATGGAGCTTGGCGCGCGGTCTATGTCGAGCTGTTCGACGACGCAGAGAAGGCGACGATCCGCGCGGCCTTCGATCAGGCCCTGACCGATGCCGGCCTCGCCGACGAACGTATCTGGGGCGAACGGATCGAGGACCGGGGTAGCCAGATCACCTTTTCGGGGCTGGGGCAGGCAGCGCCGCTAAAGGAGAAGGAAGCGTGGGATCCCGACCGAAAGAAGAGGACCGCGTTGCAGGCCATGTTGCGCGCGACGCTGCCGGACCTCTCAATCAATCTAGGTGGCACGACATCGATCGACGTGACCAGGGCAGGGGTGGACAAGGGCTATGGCCTGAAGCGCCTGAGTGCTGAAAGCGGCGTCCCGCTCGACGGGATGCTGTTCATCGGCGATGCGATCTTCCCTGGTGGGAATGACTATCCCGCCGCTGAAATTGGCCTCGATACGGTGAGAGTGCGCGACGTTGCGGAAACCACCGCCGTCGTGACTGCCATCATCGCATGTCTGCACCGGTAGGGATCGCCGATGTTCGCGATCCCCGCCTTGGGCCTGAACGTCTGTGGGGCTCTCGGCCCGATCTTCCCCCTTTACCTCCGATCTGGAGCAATCGCGTAGAACAGGCAGGCCGGCATGTTTCAAAGCTCGTGGTGGGAGATAACCACCCATATCATCAGTCTTGCCGTCGCCTATGCGCTCGCCCTTCCTGTTGGCTGGGATCGCGAGAAGGACGCTCGCAGCGCAGGCATCCGCACATTTCCGTTGGTTGCCATCGCCAGTTGCGGCTTCGTGCTGGTGGGCATCGCGATCCTCGGCCGCACGTCTCCAGCGCAAGCCAGGTTGCTCGAAGGTCTAATTACGGGCGTCGGCTTCATCGGGGGCGGCGCGATTCTGAAGAAGGGCGACAAGGCTTCAGGCACGGCGACGGCGGCCAGTCTGTGGGCGACTGGCGCGCTCGGCGCGGCCGTGGGCTACGGCCTATACGACATCGCCTTCATCCTGAGCGCCACCACCTTCCTCACCTTGCGCTGCTCTCGTCCGCTCAAGCGCGCCACCAATGGCGACGTCGGCAGCTCGGCGAGCCCATGACGAGCCCTTGGGCGAGCCGATGGATGCGGCCTGTGCGATCCCTTACCCGGCGCTGGGCACCGGCGAAGACCATCGCGGCGCGGGACCGCCAACATCGCTTGCTGCGCTGGGCGACGCTGCTTGAGCGCAATCCCCACCAGATCATCGGCCTGCTGTCCCCCTCCTGGGCGGGCGGCGACGCGCGCGGCGCGATGGTCGATCGGCCGAGCGCGATCGATGTCGCATGGAGCGACGTGGTGCTGCGGGTGATGGGGTTGGCGGGACGATCGCGCGGTGAAGCAAAATCGTTCTTCGGGTTGTCGGATGCCGAGCTGGATCGGATTGCCGCAGGTTCGTGGCGGTGTCCGGTTCGACCCGCTTGGCAGGTCGCCGTGCGGATCAGGAACGTCGAATGTCCGCGCCTGGAAAATCGGATCGTTGGGTCCGTCGTCGCCCTCCTGCTCGTGATTTGCGCGATCTCCTATTGGATCTTCTGACGAGGCTGGTTTGTGTTCGACATCATAACATCGATCCTCGCGTCACTCGGCGGCCTTGGCGTCTTCCTGTTGATGCTGGCGGAGAACGTCTTCCCGCCAATCCCGTCGGAAGTAATCCTGCCACTTGCCGGCTACACCGCTGCGCAGGGGCGCGGCTCGCTGTGGGTGGTGGCAATCGCGGGCACTCTCGGATCGGCTGCAGGGGCGGTGCTGTGGTACTATGTCGGTCGCTGGATCGGCATCGATCGATTGAAGCGCTTTGCTTCCCGCCACGGCCGATGGCTGACGTTAACGCCCGGCGAGGTCGATCATGTCGACCGCTGGTTCGACCGCTATGGTCGTTGGGCGGTTCTGTTCGGGCGCATGGTCCCGGGAGTCCGAACCCTGATTTCGGTGCCCGCTGGGGTCAGCGGGATGCCCCTTGGTCCATTCTTGGTCTCGACGCTCGCCGGCTCGGCCATATGGACCGTGATCCTCGTCATGGCGGGCTATGAGCTGGGCGAGCGCTATAGCCAGGTGGCGAGCGTCATCGAGCCGGTCAGCAACGCCGTGCTCGCGCTGGCCGTCATCTGGTATCTTTGGCGGGTCGCGACTTTCGGGCGATCAAGGGATGGCCATTGATGGCTGACCTGCTGCCCGCGTTTCCTGCCGGCCTTTGGCTCATGGCAGCTTCGATGCTTGTCCGCATCACACGCTTCGCACGTACCTTTAGCCTGATCTCGCCAGCCAGCGCGATCGTCCTCATCAGATTGGTTGGAAGGCTTCACCGCAGCGGATTTCACGCATGGCGTCGCAACGGAGGGAAGTGGCGTTGGGCCGGAATATGGAGAGGATCGACATAATGGGGAACGGCAAGCAGCAAGCGGTCATCGCCGTTGCCGCAACAATCGCTCTGTCCGGATGCGGGCTGATTAAACCACGCGACGCGGGCTATTTCCGCTTCCACGCGGAGGAAGCAAGACTGGTGGTCACACGCTGCGAGCGAGGCCAAGAAACCGGCAGCGATTGCGAGGCCGCGGCGCAGGCCGTGGCCGAGCTCGACGCGGCGGCGCGGCGAAAGTCCTCCGCCAATGGCCGACGCTGATGGTGGCCGCCTTCGCCCGCACCATGAACCGAAACACTGTCACTGGAGAAGAATCGTAATGATCGGAATCAACAGGCCGTTCGCGCTGATGCTGGCGATGACTGCCGTTCTGACCCCGCTTGCCGCGAGTGCGCAGCATACCCGGCATGGGTCAACTGGTGCCGTGTCAGGCCGGCGAAACGAGCCGCCCGCTACGCGGGCCTACCGGGCCGCGAATGCCAAGATGCACGGCGATATGGAGGGCATCGCGTGGAAGGTACGCCAGACAACGCTAAGCGAGAACATTTCAAGAACCGTATGATGGCCGTTACCGCCGGAGGTCGCTAAGCCCCAGTTCTTCCCACATCCATGTAAAGTCATAGGTGCCCATCGGATCGGCGGTGCCCGATTTTGCCGCGCCATTTTCGATATATTTGAGCCAGTCGGCTACCTTTACCCGCCCCGCCTTTGTACGGGCCAGAACGCGTGGCGTCTTGTGGCTGAGGGCTGGGACCGGCTCATCGAGCGTTTTCGTATATTCACGGGTCAGCATATCGTGAACGATGCGCTCCATTTCATGCGGTGGAATATCCAGCGCCTCGTCCTGTGGCGTGCGGGCGGCATCGTCGGCCATAACCTGATCGAGCGTCCGGATTTCGGCCATAGGCGCGCTCACGCAATCACCAAGCCATTCGCCCATCTGAGTAATTGCTCGCTCCGCGCGGGCGGCACTGTTTACCTCGACGATCAGCTTGCGCCCTGCCAGTTCCACATTGGCAAAAACCGGCGTGCCGTCATCCATGGTCGTGACGAAGGCCCGCTTGCCTTTGGTCGCTTGCAGCTTCTTGTTCTTCGTCGCTGGTGCCAGCCAGTTCCAGAAACTGTCGCTGGCAGGTTCCAGCCATTGTGCCGCGTTCAGCCTTCGGATCAGGCTCTTGCCGACCACGCCTTTCGCCAGCGGAAAAACGATACGGTGGAACACCAGGTCATCGCCGTCGGCGTTGACCATATCCGGCGCGCTGCCGGGCATGGCCTTGCCCAGACAGTCGAGCAGCCACATGTTCGTGAACATCGGTCCCGATGCTCCCAGAAGCGCGTCCCGATCGGACGGGTCCAATTCCGCAGTGTCCTGAGTTTCGTCGGCAAGTCGGGAAAATGCATCGACCACTCGCACGGCGCCCTCAGCGCTGAACGGCAACAGCGCTCCGGAAATGCCATGGCGCCCGTTCACGTCGACAACCCTTGCGGCGATCTTGTCCCAGTTGACCAGGGTCTGGGTTGCACCGTGTTCGCGCACCGTCACCGGAGCAACGTCGCGCAGCAGATCGCGCAAGGTCATCGACTGACCAGGCACGACTTCGCTGACCTCATAGAGCGACATGACCGTATCGCGTAACGCGCGCATATAGGCCTTGTTCGGCGCCTTTTCGTTCCAACCCCGGCGCTTGAGATAGTCATCGACCAGATTGCGACCGTCGGGTTCCAGTTCCTGCGTAAGCAGATCTTCAAAGGCGCAGCCCCATAGCGGCCCTTGCCAGTGATCGCCAATTATCTCGAATATGGCGTCAGGCTCGAGTCCGGTCGCTTCGCTCGCCGGATCGAGATGCGCGGACAGCATTTCGGCCAATGCCTCATCCCATGGCGCGCGATCCGCATATTTCATCAGGCCGGAAAGATCGTAAGCCGATTTCGATCTGGACATTCAGATGGGCCTTTCCACGCCGAGGCGGCGCATTTCTCGATAGATGGTCGATCGGCCGATGCCGAGTTGTCGTGCTGCTTCTGTCGGCGAGATGCTCGCTTCGACCAGTTTGATGGCGGCATGTACCTTGGACATGTCGAGCGGCTGACGGCCGGGCAACTTTCCTTTGGCGCGCGCGGCGGCGATCCCATCCCTGGTTCGCTCGGAGATCAGTCTCCGCTCGAAATGGGCGATGGCCCCGAACACATGGAAGATGAGTTCGCCGGCGGCCGACGATGTGTCGATCTTTTCCTCAAGACTCAGGAGCGCGATGCCCTGGCCGCGTAGCGTCTCGACCGTGGTGAGCAATTCGGCGAGCGAGCGCCCAAGCCGATCGAGGCGGACCACCGCCAGCGTGTCGCCCTTGCGGGCATAGGCGATCAGTTCGGCCAGACCGGGCCGCTCCATGCTCTTGCCCGACATGACGTCGGTGAACACCTTGATCGCGCCGGCCTCCTCCAGACGCATGGTCTGTCCAGCCACGTCCTGATCGCCGGTGCTGACGCGGGCATAACCCAGAATATCGCCCATCCCGTGCGTCTCCCAAACGGTCGTTCTGTGGACGATCTGAAGGGCGATCGCTTCGCCCCATCCATATCCGTCCACATACTATGTCTCTTTACTCATGGCTGTCCATAGGCCCAGATGACCTTTTGTGGACGGGAATCGGAATGACGAAGCGTAAGCATCAACTCCTGACCGAGAGCGAACGCGATCAGATCCTCGCCATCCCGAGCGAGCGCGACCATCTAGCCCGGCTCTACACCTTCGAGCCTTCGGACATCGAGATCATCGGCGCACGACGGGAGCGACGGAACCAGTTGGGTGTCGCGCTGCAACTCGCGCTCTTGCGGCACCCGGGCATCACACTGGCGCAGTTGATACAGGACAAGGGAGCGATACCCCATGATCTCGCCGCCTTCGTCGCGGAACAACTTGATCTACACGTAACCGACCTGGCCAACTATGCAGCGCGGGATCAGACGATGACGGACCATGCCCGCGAGCTGGCGATGCGAGCGGGCCTTCGTGGACCAACCCGCGCCGACATTCCCTTCATGATCGAAGCGGCCGCGAAAACGGCATGGGCGACCGACAAGGGGATGACGATAGCGATCGGCGTCGTCACCGCCCTTCGCGAGGCCCGGATTCTACTGCCGTCCATCTCCACCATCGAACGCGCCAGTAGTGCGGGACGCGCGCGTGCCCGCAAGCAGGCTGCCTACGCCCTGATCGCTGATCTTAGCGCCGAACAGGTCCACGCCCTCGACCAGGTCTTTGACGACGCCGGCGGCATGAGCCAACTCGCTTCGCTCAAGACCATTCCCGTTGCGGCCAGGCCCGATCACATCCGCCAGATTCTCGACCGCCTGCGGCAAGTGCGGAAGATCGGCATCTCCCCGGACGTGGCTGGCCGCATCCATGCCGACCGATTTCGGCAATATGTCAGGGAAGGCCGCGCTTCGCCTGCCTATATGATCGAGCGATATATTCCCTCCCGACGGCGCGCTACGCTGGTTGCGTTCCTGCTCGACCTCGAGGAACGACTGACCGATAACGCCTTGGAGATGGCGGACAAGCTGATCGGCAGCATCTTCACCCGCGCGAAGAACGCCCAGGCGCGCAGCTATGCCACCACGTCAAAGAATGTGGCGCGGCTGATGCTGATCTTTCGCAGGACAATCGACGCATTGACCGATGCGGTCGATACCGGCGAAGATCCAATGGAGGCCCTGGACGCATCGGTCGGGTGGAACACCCTCCTGAAGGCGAGGCCAGAAGTGGCGACAATCGCGGAAACCGCCAACCTTGATCCGCTGACGGTGGCGGCCGACCGCTATGCGACGTTGCGCAAGTTCGCCCCCGACCTGCTTGAGGCGCTCCAGTTCAGGGCCGGAAAGGGCAGTGCAAAAACGATCGCCGCCATCGAGATGCTGCGCGACCTCAACAGGTCGGGCAAACGCGATCTGCCTGCCGACGCTCCGATGCCCTTCCGCAAGGAATGGCGGAAAATCGTCGTGGGCGATGACGGCAAGATCAACCGGCGTCTCTGGGAAATCGCGACGATCGCGCATCTGCGCAACAAGCTGCGTTCCGGGGATGTCTGGGTGGAGCGATCGGCAGGATACCGCCGGTTCGACAGCTACCTGCTCAGCGAACCCCAGGCGAAGCCGATCGTGTCGGCTCTCGGTCTGCCACCCACAGCCGGCGAATGGCTCGAACAGCGGGGCCGCGAACTTGACTGGCGGCTTAAGAAATTTGCCCAGCGCCTGAAGCGCGACGCTCTGGAGGGTGTGCGATATCGCGACGACCGCCTCCAGATATCCCCCGTTCGCACGATCGCGACGCCCGACGCCGAAGCGCTGGCCGACCGGCTCGATGCCATGATGCCACGCATCCGCATCACCGAGCTACTGCATGAGGTGGCGCAGGAAACCGGCTTTCTTGCGGCGTTCACCAACCTGCGTACCGGCGAGCCGTGTCCCAATGAAAACGCGCTGCTCGCCACGATCCTCGCCGATGCGACCAATCTCGGCCTGTCGCGCATGGCGGCGGCGAGTCAGGGCGTCACGCGCGATCAGCTCCTCTGGACCCATGACGCCTATATCCGCGACGACAGCTACCGCGCGGCGCTGGCCCTCCTCATCAACGCGCACCACCGCCTGCCATTCTCACGAGTATGGGGCGACGGCACCACGTCCAGTTCCGATGGCCAGTTCTTCAGGGCCGCGAAGCGCGGCGCGTCGGGCGGCGATATCAACGCCCGCTATGGCGTCGATCATGGCTTCAGCTTCTACACCCATAATTCTGATCAGCGCGCGCCCTACCACGTCAAAGTGATCTCGGCCGCGACGCATGAGGCGCCCTATGTCCTCGACGGCCTCACCAGCCACGGCACCGATCTCAGGATCGTCGAGCATTACACCGACACCGGCGGGGCGACCGATCATGTCTTCGCCCTGTGCGCGATGCTGGGATTTCGCTTCTGCCCGCGCCTGCGCGACTTCCCCGACAGGCGGCTCGCGCCGATCGCGCCGGTCACGGCCTATCCGTCCATCACCCCGCTGTTGGGCAAGCGTATCCGCACCGACATCATCGGTGAGCAATGGGAAGACGTGCTGCGCCTCGTAGGGTCGATCAAGGCCGGCCATGTCGCGCCATCGGTCATGCTGCGAAAGCTCGCTGCCTACGAACGGCAGAACCAGCTCGATGTCGCGCTACAGGAAATCGGCAAGATCGAGCGGACGCTGTTCATGCTGGACTGGCTAGAAAATCCCGATCTGCGCCGGCGATGCCATGCCGGTCTCAACAACAGCGAGCAGCGCCATGCCCTGACGCAGGCGATCTACACATTCCGCCAGGGCCGCATCATCGACCGCAGCCACGAGGCGCAGCAATATCGGGCATCCGGCCTCAATCTGCTCGTCGCCGCGATCGTCTATTGGAACACGATCTACATGGATGCCGCCGCCCAGCATCTACGATCAACATCGGTCGCGGTGCCTGATGATCTACTCGCCCATACGTCCCCAGTAGGTTGGGAGCATATTGCTTTCTCGGGCGATTTCCTCTGGGATCGAGCAGCCGCTTCCGCTGGCCGCAAGGCCCTCAATCTGCCGCCGGATAGCCGCGCCGCCTAAGCGTTCGCTGATTGTTCGCCCTTAGCGTTGTTTAGCGTACCATCCACGCTATGCCCTCATCCAGGCCGCAATCGCGACAACTCGAAGCCCGGCACGTTCGACCAAGATTTTCCGATCAATATCGACCACGATATCGGAACCGACCTCGCTGGCACCAAGACCGCGGCGGAGGTGGTTTCCGAGCTAAAAGCCGCCCTGCCCTACACGTTCCGCTTCGACACCGGACCGGGCCGGTCGCGCAAGCCGCATCCGGACCTCGCCAACACCATGGTCACGATCTCGCCCGATCGAACGACCGCGCGCGGCGTCATCGAGGAGCTGGTGCCGCAGCTTCCGCCAGGTTGGCAGGCCACGGCCCTTTCGGCGGTGCTGATCCTCTACAAGGAAAAGAACGACAAATACCCGCAGGCAACCGTGCTGGCGCGATCCTAGGGACCGGCCAGGCACGGCCGCCCGTGTTTAGCAATCGGGCAGGTCATCGAGATTGTTGCGGGTCGTGTCATCGCGATCGGTCCGGAGATATTTTCCGTTCGATCCCTGGACGACCCTGATCTGCGTAACCTTCCCGTCGCTCCAGGACACGTGGTAGCTGTGCGAGCCACCCTCGATATCGCTGATCGCATCGGCCTTGAGCCGCGGCGACCAGCTTTCGCCGGCATTGCACAAGGCCGTGATGTCGCCATCGCGGTCCTTTCTCGACTTGTTCACATAGCGCGTCGCCATCGTCTTATCCTTTCCTGGCTTACTTCTCGCGAACCGTGGTGTTCGGACTCGCCTTTCCATGCTTGGTGGTGACGTAGCGCCCGCTGATCGCGCTACGATACCGAGAGCCTGAGCTTCCGCTCTTGCCCGATGCCTCGCGAACCGTTGTTCGCGGACTTGGGCGTCACCTCAAGGTTTGTGCGCCAGACAACGATTTGGCGGACATAATGAGAACACTGGCTATGCCACGAGTTTGAGGCGGGCCATGGGATCGTTGAGGGTGCGGAACTCGCCAGGGGAGAGCCGGTTTGCCCTTTGCCACAGATAGTCGCCGGTCAAACTGATATGCACCCAGCCCATCGGCGAGAGATGGGCAAGCAGCGCATCATCGAAGGTGCCGCCGGATGATTGGAGATGCTGGGCGGCCCTGTCCATATAGACGGTGTTCCAGTAAGAAATCGCCGCGATCAGCAGATTGAGGCCCGATGCCCGATATTCCTGATTCTCGATCGAGCGATCGGTGAACCGCCCCTGTCGGTTGGTGTAGATCGCGGCGGCAAGGGTATGACGTGCTTCGCCTTTATTGAGGCCGGCCTGGCAGGCGCGACGCAAGTCGGGCTGTTCAAGCCAGTCGAGCGCAAATAGCGTCCGCTCGATGCGGCCGAGTTCGGCCAGCGCAAAATCCAGCCTGTTCTGGCGCTTGTAGGCGGCCAGCTTGCGCAGGATCGCGGAGGGCGCAACGGCTCCTTCCTTAATGGAGGCGACGATCCTGACGATGTCATCCCAATCGGCTTCGATCGCCGCCGTCTTGATCGTGCGGCCCATGAGGCTTTCGATGCCTTTGTAGGTCGAAGGCGCGGCGATCGAGCCGAGTTTCCGGTCGGCGATGTCGCGCAGACGGGGCACGAACCGGAAGCCGAGAAGATGGCAAAGGGCAAAGACATGGTCCGTCGCGCCGCCGGTATCAGTGTAATGCTCATGCAGCGGTAGCGCGCCGGCGCCGAGCATCAGGCCATCCAGCACGTAGGGGGCCTCGCCGGCGGTGGCCGACATGATCCGCGATCCGAACGAGGCAAAATGATCGGACAGGTGGGAGTAGATCTTCAGGCCCGGCTCGCTGCCATATTTCGCATTGATGTCGGCCGCCGCCGATCGGTTGCGGCCCGAGCGGAAGAACTGCCCATCGGAGGATGAACTAGTGCCGGCTCCCCAATGGCGCGTGAAAGGAAGATCATGGTGCGCGGCAACGATCATCCCCAACGCGGCCTGATAGTTTTCGGGCGACAAATACCAGTTGTGGGTCCAGGCAAGCTGGGCGTAGCTCACCCCGTCGCTGGCGTTGGCCATGCGCTCTAGACCCAGATTCGATCCATCAGCGAGAATGGCGGCGAGGATCGCGTGCGGGTTGTCATGCTCCTTGCCGGACCGAAGATCGCGAAATGCGCTCAGGAACCCGGTGCGCTCGGCCACCTCGACCAGGAGTTCGGTGATCCGCACGCGCGGAAGCAAGGCGTCGAGCCTGCGATCGAGAGCCTCCGCCTCGGGTGGAGTGATCGCCGGCATGGGTTGCAGCTTGAGCCGGTCGCGTTCGAGCGCCACGCCCGCGAGCCTGTTCGCCTTGAGTTGCTTGGCGAAACGGCGCAGCCGCCAGTCGAGCGTCCTTGCCCGCTCCTCCAGATAGGCGGCCGCATCGGTCTGGAATGGCAGGCTGTCGGCCACCTTATCGGCATCGCGTCGACTCAGCAAATAGGTGTCGAAGCGGCGATAATTGCGGGTTCCTTCGACCCATATGTCGCCGGCGCGCAACCGATCGCGCAGCGTGGCCATGATGGCCGTCTCGTATCGCCGGCGATCGACCTGGCCACCTTCGGTGATGAGGCGCTTCCACTGCCGGTTGGCGAATGGGAGCGGAACGCCCTCGGGCAGGCTGCGGGCCTTGCGGGCATTGGTATCGCGGATGACCTCGATGGCCTTGACCAGTTGCGATCCGCTCCCCGATGCCTTGAACGTGAATGTATCGAGGAAAGCCGGGCTGAACCGCCGCAGCGTCGCATAGCGACCAGTCGCCGCGACAAGCGCATCTTCGCCCGCCAGCTCGGCCAGCGCATCGACCTGCGATTTGGCTGCGACCAGTCTGTGCCAGCCTACCGCTTCGTCGATCAGTTCGAGCGGATTACCGCCATGTTCGACCGCCTCTCCCAGCGCGGCGATCGTCGCGCCGAACAGCCGCATAAGTTCGCCGACCGAGCGGATGCTGTCCTGATAGCGCCTTTCCCGCCCGCGCCGCGCCCGTGTGAACAGGCTTCCGACAAGCCTGTCGAACATCTGGATCGCACCATCGGCGAGCCTGGCATCGAGGTCGATGACCGCCGCGATCAGCGTCGCGCGGCGCCTGTTAAGGCTATAATCGGAGAGCAGGAACGCCGGCGCAACGCCACCTTCGCGCATGAACTGCGCGAACCGGAAGTCGGGGATTTTCGCGCCGATCGCCGGGTCGATGCCGATTCCGCGCACATAGCGTAGCCGTTCCAGCAGCCCGTTGATGTTCGCCGTGGTGGGCGCTTCCTCGAAATTGCGCAGCCAGGCCAGCGGCGTCATGCCGAAGTCGCTGTTGTTGACGATCAGATCATCGATCCGCGCCAGTTCGGCATGACCCAGGCTTTCGACAATGAGCGCCGCCGCGGCTTTGCGGGCGCGTGCCCTGCCGGCGAGGCCCGCACGTTCGAGCGTGTCTGCCGATGGAAGAATGAAGCGTTCCTGCTTCAGCCCCTCCATCAATGCGCGGACAATAGGTTCGCCCCGATCGGTCCGCTCCGCAGCTCTTGCGGCGAGATCGAGCGCGAGCGGTATATCCCCTCGCCGAAAAGGGTGTAGCCCCAGATGCCGTGCCGCAATGTCGGCATGATCGTTACGTGTTTGCGCGCGCTGGCCATAGTCGGCGAACACATCAACATCGACGAAGAGCTGGGCGGCGAGATAGTGAAGGACCGCATCGGGGACGTCGACGTCGGGCTGCAAACCGAAGCCGGGATGCCGCATAAGCGCGATCTGCGTTGCCAGACCGAGGCGGTTGGCAGGGCGATAGCGGCGACCGACCAGTTCGAGATCCTCGGCGGCAAGGGTATAGTGGCCGACGATCGCGGTTTCGTCATGGGGGATATCGAACAGGCGACGCCTTTCTTCTCCGGTCAATAATCGCCGCCGCGCCATCCTGCCTCCATCCCGAGTCGAGAGCGACAGGCTAGCGTCAATCTGGAGTATAGCCTAACCGGACGTCAGGATGCAGCGGCGGTTTCTGTCAGGATAGGGTTATGGCAAGCATTTATTGACGCATGTTCCGCCGTGTCATAGAATTCAACCTGACATTTTGACCGGAGGCGGCGATGAAAGGCCAGAGGATCGGTTACGTCCGGGTGAGCACATTCGATCAGAATGTCGATCGCCAGTTGGACGGGCAGTCGCTCGACCGGATTTTCACCGACAAGGCATCGGGCAAGGACATCAACCGCCCCGAACTCGATGCCATGCTCGCCTTCGCCCGCGAGGGTGACACCGTCGTGGTCCACAGCATGGATCGATTGGCGCGTAATCTCGACGATCTGCGCAAACTGGTTCAGTCCCTCACCAAAAGAGGCGTCCGGATCGAGTTCGTGAAGGAAAGCCTGGCCTTCTCGGGCGAGGATTCCCCGATGGCCAACCTGATGCTCTCGGTCATGGGTGCGTTCGCCGAATTCGAGCGCGCCCTGATCCGGGAGCGGCAGCGCGAAGGCATTGCGGTCGCCAGACAACGCGGTGCTTATCGCGGGCGGAAACGTTCCCTCTCCGACGAAATGGTCGCCGAGCTGCACCGCCGTGTTGATGACGGCGAGCGCAAGGCCGTCATCGCCCGTGACCTGGGGATCAGTCGCGAAACCCTCTACCAGTATCTCCGCGCTGCCACCTGAGCCGGTTTCACCCAGCCTCGCTCACCCTTAGGCTTGTCTGATTGATACGACCAATGTCACGTCTCTTGAATTGCTTGAATCATATCAATGAGGATTGGAGGTCTCCTTCGTCAAACGAATGGCAAGAGCGCGACCGATTGCCGCTGCGGCGACTGGCTGGACGGCGCTTGGCGGAAATGGTGCAACCGAACTAGCATTGATCTCGCAAAGCGCATAGGAGCCATCGCTGATGGCTTCACCAGGGCGAAATAGGAAGTCGGCGTCCCAAAGAAGCGGAAGATCGTGGTCGACGATCGACAGCAACCTTTGCATCTCTGGAATCCAGCGATCCTCCATCGCTTTCCGTAAGGCTGCGAAGCGCGTCACCTCCGGTCCGAACATGGCGCGGCCCATCGGCTGTGGGGTTGACGACGTTGTATCAATGGCCGTTGGCGTCATCAGCGCAGTGATCAGGTTGTGCCCAAAGCCAACCACTCGGTGCCCGCACACGTAGCAGCGGACCATGCCCTCGGACGACTGCGGCTGATAAGCCTGATCGATCAGCACGCCGCCGTCGTTTAGAAACGGCACCCACCTTTCCAAGCACTCGGCTAGGCCCTGTTGACATAGTGGATTCCCAGCGGGTGTGATCTCTGATTCAAGGCTTCCTTTTTGGAGGTGGCTTTGGGTCGAGGCGACGTGTCGGACGAGGAATGGGCGGTCATCGGGGCGCTGCTTCCACCGGAGCGCGGCCGCAAGGCGCGGCCGTCGCATGACAACCGGCGGTTCCTGAACGGAATGCTGCACGTTCTGCGGGTAGGCTGCCCGTGGCGCGACATGCACGAGCGCTATGGCAAGTGGAACTCGGTCTACGTCCGGTTCCGGCGCTGGGCCGAGCAAGGCGTCTGGGACGCGATGCTGACGACGTTGGTCGATCTGGGGCTTACCGACGACTGGCAGCACATGATCGACAGCACGACCGTCCGCGGCCATTCTCAGGCAGCGGGCGCTAAAGGGGGACCTGCAAGGAGGGCTTTGGTCGAAGCCGCGGCGGCTTTACGAGCAAGATCCACGCCCGCTGTGACGGTCAGGGACGCCCTCTTGGCTTCGTCCTGACCGGGGGCGAGGTCTCGGATTACCGTGCCGTGCCAGCGCTGCTCGACATGCCCGTGCCCAAGCCTGACGCCTTGCTCGCCGACAAGGGCTATGATGGCGACGCCGTCCGCGAAGAGCTGCTGTGGCGCGGCATCCTGCCGATCATCCCGCCCAAGGCGAACCGCCGTAAGCCGGCGGCTTGCGACTTCCGGCGCTATCGGGACCGCAACCAGGTCGAGCGGCTGTTCAACCGCCTCAAGCAATCCCGCCGGATCGCCACGCGCTACGACAAAACCGCAACGTCCTTCCTCGGCTTCCTATGCCTCGCTTCCGCAAAGCTGTGGCTCACCCACTATGTCAACAGGGCCTAGGCTGATGCGCTCCGATTTGCTTCCTTGGCGGGCCTCTTGAACTTTCACCGACGTTTTCAAAGCCGGAGCGTTTCCCGCTTCGTCTAGTTGGACACGCCATACATTCCTGCCGCCGTTGCCGTAGTTCGGCTTCAGCACGCGCGGGCCTGCGGCAAGATGTTCGGGGAAACGAGCGCGAAGGCCTTCAGCGTCCACGTATCGATCGACATCGCTGCCCCATTCCATGGATCGCGTTGTGTAGAGCACTTCCTTGACGCCGATTTTGGCGATCACGTCAGGATGCGCGCTGACGACAACGCCGCACCCCGCGACTTCGCGCAGCATTGGATCGAGCTGCGAGCGGTCGCCTGAAATGTCCAACGGATTCACCCAGACCAGCACTGCGTCGCACGACAGCAGCTCGTCCCGAATCTCGCGAACCGCCTCGTCCCTGTACAGTACAGGCCTTGCGGTCGCCCCGAGCGCCCGCAAGGCCTGCATTATCGGCCACTGCCGGGCTTCATGAAAGCGATGCGTCCACTCGGCTGCTTTCCCACGCCAAAGAAGAGCGATGTTCGGGCCGGATGTCATTGTTGCATCTCCCCATCGGACCTGTCCCCTTTGTGGTCGCGAACTCAGGTGTCGCGCAGCAGTGGGTGTTAAGCCACGGCGGTCGGGTTCAGCCGCCGCCGCGCAAAGCCGCGGCATAGCGCCGGTCGACCACTTCCCAGTCGATGTTGCGGAAGAAGGCGTCGACATATTTGGCGGCGGCGGTGCCGTAATCCATGTGGAAACTGTGCTCGTACATATCGAGCGCGAGCAGCGGCACGCCGGCAATCGCACCGTGCATATGATCCCACGCCCAATGGTTGTGCAGCGAGCGCGTGTGGAGATTGTAGACGAGCACGCACCAGCCCGATCCGCCGGCAAGGCTCATCCCGGTACGGCGGAAGTCGGCTTCCCAGCGGTCGAACGAGCCGAACGCCGCGCCCAGCGCGTCGCGGATGGAACCGGCTGCCTGGCCGTTGCCGCCGAGCCCGTCGAAATAGACCTCATGGAGCACGACCGAGCCGGTGCGGTGCAGCTCCTCGCGCTTCAATCCGCCATAGACCACCGGCGGCAGGTCCGTGTCAGCGAGCGCGGCGGCAAGTCGTGTCTCGATCATATTCAGGGCCTTGACCGAGCCCGCATAATTGTTCTCGTGGTGCGATGTGATCAGCCTTTCGGAGAGGCCGTGAAGCCTGGCGGGATTGAACCTGAGCGGCTTGACCTGATGATTTCCGGCAAAGGCGGGGACAGCCGCCGGCGCTGCGGCCGGCGTCTGCGCAGAGGCTTCGTTGATAGTCATGGCGGCGGCTCCGATGCCAAGAGTTGCGATTGCACTGCGTCGGGAAAGATGGTCGATCGTCACGCGTCACTCCTTCAGATGATCATTACATATGCGGCCCCGAGGACCGAGCAGACGCCGAGCACCGGCAGCATGCCGGCCTTGAACCGGAACATGGCGAGTATCGCACCCACCGCGAGCGCCAGCGCCGGCCAGTTGACGGACGTTAGGACTGGGAGATCGATGGTGCCGGCTGCGAACGGCACTTCGCGGACTTGCTCGAACAGAGTGTGGATACCAAACCAGACCGCCAGATTGAGGATCACGCCGACCACTGCGGCGGTGATCGCCGAAAGCGCGGCCGACAATGCGCGGTTGCCGCGCAGCCGCTCGATGAATGGCGCGCCGGCGAAGATCCACAGGAAGCATGGCAGGAAGGTAACCCAGGTGGTGAGGATTGCGCCGAAGGTCGCGGCGACGAGCGGCGGCAGCCCGGTCGCTTCGCGGAAGGCCGCGAGGAAGCCGACGAACTGCGTCACCATGATCAGCGGCCCGGGCGTGGTCTCGGCCATGCCGAGCCCGTCGAGCATCTCGCCGGGCTGGAGCCAGCCATAGGTCTCGACTGCCTCCTGCGCGACATAGGCGAGCACCGCATAGGCGCCGCCGAAGGTCACCACCGCCATCTGGCTGAAGAAGGTGGCGATGCGGCTGAACACGTCGTCGGGGCCGAACGCGAACAGCAGCGCTGCGACCGGCCCGAGCCAGAGCAGCAGCAGGACGCCGGAGATGCGCAGCGACCAAGAGAGGTTCGGCCGGGCATGGTCGGGAAGGCCCTCGCCAAGAGCGGTGTCGCGGTCGTGGATTATCTCAGCGCCGGCGGGACCATGTCCGCCGCCGCCCTTGAATGCGGCGTAACCAGCGCGGCCACCGAAGAAGCCGATCAGCGCGGCGGCAAGCACGATCAGCGGGAAGGGCACGTCGAGCACGAAGATCGCGACGAACGCCAGCGCGGCAAAACCGCGCATGACGTTGTTCTTCAAGGCACGCGAACCCACCCGGACCACCGCCTGTAGCACCACCGCCAGCACGGCGGCCTTCAATCCGAAGAACAATCCCTCGACCAGCGCCACTTCGCCGAGCAGCACATAGACATAGCTGAGCCCTAAAATCGCGAGGAAGCCGGGCAGCACGAATAGCGCGCCCGCGACCAGGCCGCCCTTGGTCTTATGGAGCAACCAGCCAATATAGACAGCTAGCTGTTGCGCTTCAGGGCCGGGCAGCAGCATGCAATAGTTGAGCGCGTGGAGGAACCGCTCCTCGCCGATCCAGCGCTTCTCCTCGACCAGGATGCGATGCATCACCGCTATCTGGCCCGCCGGTCCGCCGAAGCTGAGCAGCGCGACCCTGATCCAGACGCGCACCGCCTCGCCAAAGCTGATGCCGTGCTCGTGCAGCGTCTCGACTGCGATTTCAGCGCGTGCGCTGGCCTCCATCTTTAGTCCTCTTTTCGCCGGGTGAAGTGAGCATAGAATCCGTCGAGCGCGGTCGATCCGCGCGCGATCCGCTCCTCGTCGTCGTCGGTGCCGGCACAGATGCCGGCGATAAGCGCGCTCACTCCCGGAGTTTCCGGGCGCTCGAACCGAGCATCGGCAATATCAAGGTCGTGAACAATTTCGCCGAGCGCCCGCAGCGCGGGGTCGGTCTCGAGACCGGTGAGGAACACCAAGGTCTCGAAGGAGCAGCGGTCGCCTTCGTGGGTGAACTCAGCGTCCGCCATGTCGAACCTCAGTTCGTCAGGCTCCGGCACATATCCTTTGCCCTCGACGAACTTGAAGCTCGCCTCGGGGTCGATGAAGCGGCGAATGAGCCAGGCGGACGCGATGCGATCGACATGGACATGGCGGCGCGTCACCCAAACGCGGCGCTTTAGCTCCGCCGGGGTCAGCTCGGGCGCACCGGGGCCGCTCACATCGGGATGTTGGTGAGAGCGGCGGTCCGCCTCGGTGATGGCGGCCTGTGCCGCCTGCCGACCATGCGCACCGAAAAAGTCGATCGCGGCGACCTCGTTCAGGCGTTTGCGCAGGCGGCCCACATCCGCCGCCGCGACATACTCGCCCTCACACAGCGCGCGCGCCTCGCGTGCCAACTCCTCATAGTCGGCGTCACGCGCAGCGTCGAACACTCCGCGCAGCTCCGCATCGCCCATGCCGCCGACAAGGCGCGCTTCGAGGATCAGCGCCTCGCCGCCATTTTCGGTGATCTCGCGATGCAGTTCTTCGAACAGCGCGCGCGTGTCCTCGCGATTGGGGAGCGCATGGACGGCGTTCTTGAGCGGCGCGGCCCCGATCGCCTGCAAACGCCGCCAGACCTTCACCCGCAAATAGGCAGGCTTAGCCGGAAGCTGCGGGATCAGGAGCAACCAAGGGGAAGCTTGTGTGTTTGTCATAGTTGTATCGTCACTAGCCTACAAGTGTAAGGGTTGCATCACAAGCCTCATGAGCATAGGACTGCTTATCCCGAAGAAAGAAACCGGAGCGCAATGTCGCGGCTCGCCGGCGGCGCGCTCGCATGACGTGAGGCTTTCCGTGTCGAGTGCGCTGATGAAGGATCAATTATGCTGAAAAAGACCATCGCCTTGGGATTCGCCAGCCTCCTGCTGGCAAGCCCGGCATGGGCAGCGCCGGACTGGTCGGCTGTCGACCGGGCGATAGGACGAGCGGGGGCCGAACAGCCGGGGGGCGTTCACCGCTACAGCTTCCCGCGTTCGGACCTGAGCGTCACGCTGGATGGGGTGACGATCAAGCCCTCCCTCGCGCTCGGCTCTTGGGCGGCGTTTCAGCCGATGGGCGACGAGGCGATGGTGATGGGCGATCTCGTGCTGACCCACGACGAGGTGAACCCCGTTTTGAGCCGCCTGCTCGCAAGCGGTTTTACGATCACCGCGCTCCACAATCACCTGCTCCGCTCTTCGCCTGCGACCATGTACATGCACATTGCCGGCCACGGCGACCCGGTGAAGCTCGCGGCCGCGCTCCGGCAAGCGCTATCAGCCAGTCGGACCCCGCTCGCCGCGCCGCAATCGCCTTCGGCCAGCGCAGCCGCATCGCGGCTCGACCTCGATGTGGCCGCGCTCAACCGGTTGATGGGCGGTGAGGGCAAGACGGCCGGTGGCATCCTCCAATACAGCTTTCCGCGCGCCGAGCGGCTGATGGACGGCGATATGGAGACTCCGCCGACGATGGGCACGGCGACCGCGATCAACTTTCAGCCAACCGGGGACGGCCGAGCCGCCATCACCGGCGATTTCGTACTTGTCGCAAACGAGGTCGATCCGGTCCTGCGCGTGCTGCGGACGAACGGGATCGAGGTCACGGCGCTGCATAATCATATGCTAAACGACGAGCCGCGGCTGTTCTTCATGCACTTCTGGGCCAACGACGACGCAGCCAAGCTCGCCCGTGGGCTGCGCGCGGCGCTCGACAGGATGAACAATCAGAGGAGTTGAACTCGGACGACGGCTCATTGGGCCGTAACCGCCGCCCGCCCGACCCCACGGCCCTTATGCAGGAAGTGGAATGGAACATGGCTAGCAAACGAACTCTCACTGTTGTCGCAGGCGTGGGCGCGGCCGCGCTGGCGATCGCGGGCGTGGCGATCGCGCAAAACCACGAGGCGAACGAAAACCGGATAATCGGCAAGCACAGCGAACGAGACATCCCGCTTGCTCAGGTGCCCGAGGCCGCGATGAACGCGGCACGCGCGCAACTCGCGTCAATAAGCAAAGCGGAGCAAGTCACCCGAAAGGCGGACGGAAGCACGCTCTATGAAATCAAGGGCAAGAACAGCGACGGAAAGACGATCGAACTGTTCGTCACGCCCGAAGGCCAGGTGCTCGGCCGCGAATGATGGATCAGCACGGGGCGCCGGCCGTCGAGGGCCGTGCGCCCCTTCCGAAATGATACTGCGGAATAGGAGACGAAAATGCGGCCAAGGCGATGGATATTGTTATGCGCCGCTTTGGCCGCCCTGCCTGATAGTGCGATCGGCCAAACCGAACCCGCGTCGGCGACGGGCTCGGCGTTGTTCGTAAGCTGTCAAGCGAATGAGCCGCGATGCGGCGCTTACCTCCAAGGCGTGCTCGACATGATGATCGTCGCGCGAAAAGCGGAATGCCGCGCTCCACGCTATGACCGATCGGCGCTGCGCGCGGCATATTTACGCTGGGCGGAGCAGAATAGCTATTTTATGAGTGTTCATATGGTGGCCGGAGCTGAACGCTCGTTAGCGAAGGCTTGGCCATGTCAGTAGCATCGTACCCCGCGGCGTAGCCTGCCCGGCGGCTGCCTTTGAGGGCAGGCGGAGCGTCCGCCTGGCGGTGAATTCCGCCAGCTCAACGATCCCATGTCGCGCCTCAAGCTCGCTAATTAGCCGATGTTCGCATTATGTCTGCCAAATCGTTGTCTGGCGCACAAACCTTGAGGTGACGCCACCCGCGCGCATCATTCGCGCAAAGGCCTCGCCCTGCCAAGCGATTTGACCGATGGTGAGTGGGCCGTTCTGGAGCCCTTTTTCCCGCCGCCATCGCAGACTGGGCGGCCTCGCAAATGGCCAGTCCGGCGCATTGTCGAGGCGATCCTTTACCTGCTTCGCGGCGGGTTGCCCTGGCGGATGCTGCCCCCCTGTTTTCCGCCGGCCTCGACCGTGCAGCGCTGGTTCTACTTATGGCGCGATGCGGGCCTGTGGGAACGGATCAACCATTATCTGCTGCAAGACCTACGCACCGCCCAGGGCCGTGAGGCTTCGCCCAGTGCCGGTGTAATCGACAGCCAAAGCGTCAAGACGACCGAAAGCGGAGGTCCGCAGGGCTATGATGCAGGTAAAAAGATCAAGGGGCGCAAGCGTCATATCGTGACCGATACCGAAGGTAATCTGGTTCATGCCGTGGTCCACACCGCCGATATCCAGGACCGTGACGGTGCTCCGCTGCTGCTGGCCGAGATCGTCCGCTCGTTCCCATGGCTGCGGCACGTCTTCGCCGATGGCGGCTATGCCGGGAAGAAGCTCAGGGGTAGCCTCGCCCGGCTCGGGCAGTGGACCATCGAGATCATCAAACGGTCCGACAGGGCAAAGGGCTTCGAAATCCTGCCGCGACGCTGGGTGGTCGAGCGGACATTCGCCTGGCTCGGCCGCAACCGTCGCCTTGCAAAGGACTTCGAACAGACCCTCGCATCGGCCCGCTGCTGGCTGTTCACCGCTTCCGTCCAGCTCCTCACTCGACGCATCGTACGTCTATGAAAATACAGCCGATAGTTTCGAGTCAGACTCTGTAGAGATTATTCACACGTCGTGAATTTAAACCATTAGATGAGAATGGGGTGCAAATGAATAATAGAATATTTACAATCATGGCCTGTTCTGCCTTGATAACGGCTTGCTCTAACTCACCAGACGCCATGCTCAAGAAAGGTGACCCCAAGGTCTGCGCCTCGGACGAGATTCTCGAGCAAGTATATAGTATTGTTAAAGATAATGCACTGTCTCCGACCAATGTAAATATCTCCCCCGCTGAGTACGAAAGTAGCAAGCAAGGTTGGATCAGCAAACTGAAACTCAGTGCCGATAATGTCACAAGCTCATCAGTCGACACAGGAAATCAAAAGATTTCGTGCTCTGGAACGCTTACTTTATCAGCTGCCGATATAGGTGAAACTGTTAGCGCGCCTCTTGAGTTTGAGGTGCAGGCCAATCAGTCAGATCAAAGAAAACCGATCATCGTGGTTAACATGGGGCCGATTCAAGGACATATTTTCTCGATCCTGACCTCGATCGCCAAACCGGATTTTGACGCCGCTCAAGATAAGCTTGACGCACAGGAAGATGCATTAGTTAAACAGGATGAGGATTTAGTCCGCGACACTCCAGGTGCTACCGAGAAATTGCAAGCGAGATCTAGAGAAAATCTAGTCGCAAATTTATTCAGCGAGCAGGAGCTGGCCCTTATAGATCGGATCTACCTCTCTCATATGATGTGCATGAGTACGGATGCGCGTAACCGCGACGCTTTCTGCCGGAAAGAAAGAAGGCTGAACAAGGAAGCTAAGGAAGCAGACTTGTGCAGCACGGCAGGCAATGAATGGTATCACTGCTCGAAGGAAGCCGAGTTACAGCAGCAGCGCGACGCTCTTCAACAGCCCGAAAACGCAACCCCCTCAAATTCTTCCGAGTAGTGCCAAGAGGGTCGTCATACCTTGAAGGCCACTTTCAAAATGGTCGTCCGTGAAAAAGCCCGCGATGTCGCTGGCGCGTGTGCGCGTGGGGTTTCCTAAAGATTTGCGATGCAGTCCAATCTTCAGGGAATCTGAAGCACGAAAATTTTGCCACCACCTATGTCCGATAACATCCCTTATCGGACATAGATGGTGCGTCCTAAATTTGCACCAATCCTGTTTTGTTCTGGCGTATAATCGCCATGTGATGTACGTTGTCCGTCCGCAATCAGCCAGGACATTCGCCATGACCATGCACAGCGTCAAGATCACCAGCGACGGGCGCATCCAGATACCGGCCCAACTGCGCCGGGAAATGAACCTGCGTGCCGGTGAGACACTTAATCTCGAACTGCACGATGGGACGCTTTCGGTGCGGCGCCCCTCCAAGACCCTGGAACGCATCCGCGCCAGGCTGGCGCCTTACCTGGCGCCGGACGCGGATCTGCAGGGCGACCTCAAGGCCATGCGGATCGAAGATGCGCAAAGGAATGCCGGGCGTGGCTGACAAGATCCTCGACACCTCGGTGCTCGCCGCCTTCGTCCTTGGCGAACCTCATGACGTGGACGAGAACGAGCTCCTCGCCGGCGCCTGCATGTCGGCGGTGAACCTCGCCGAGTTTCGCGCGGTCCTGGCAAAAAACGGCGTGGCCGACGAAACCATCGCTGCAACCGTGCGAGACTTCGCCTTCAAGATCCTGCCTTTTGGCGAAGCCGAAGCGGACATCGTTGGCAGGCTGATCGGGCCGGCGCGGAAATTGAACATCGGCCTCGGGGACTGCGCCTGCATCGCCACGGGCCAGATCGAAGGTCTGACGATCTGGACCGCCGATCGCGACTGGCTGAAACTCGAGGCGCCCGGCGCCGAGATCAAACTCATCAGGAACCAGACATGACCCGTCCCGCCCAGGATATCGAACTCGTGGCGCTGATCCGGCCCGGATCGGCGCTGGCGAGGAGCTGGAAGCTCGCCAAGCCGACCTACGGCATCTACCAGTACGACAAGGCCTTCGATCGCCATGAGCTCCGTTTCGGCGACGGCGCGTGGCAGAATCTGGAGCCCGAGCACATCCCCGACCTGGTGCTGCTCGAAGCCTACGGCACCGAACTGGTCGAGCGGCTGTTCGACGACTGATCCCGGCTGACCTCAGGAGCGCGCGTCATGACCCTTGATGAAGACGACGACGATCACGGCTATGCCATGTCCGCGCATGTCGCGGCGCTGATCGAAAGCGAAGAAGACGAGGAGGCCACGGTCCGCGCCTTCATCGCCGACATCTTCACGCAGCGAATCCGATCGCACCATGCCCGCGCCATGGAAGGCCCGCGGTTCTCCGAATGTCTCGACCGCTTCATCGAGCGCGCACCGCAGATCATCGAGGTCGTCGTCATCACGATCGGGGTCGAGAGCTTCTCGATCCAGCAGGTGCAGCGCATCACCGACGATCTTGTCGAGCTCGAGGATCGCGAATTTGTCGCGCGCTATGGCCTCGAGGAGCTGTTCGCGGCGCTGACCGAGGCGCAAGCCGCAGGCGAACGCGATCCGGAGACACCCTACGAGGCCCTGGCCCGTCACCTGCGGCCCGACGATCCCGCTGCCGGCGCCCGCGAGGTCGACCAACTCATTCTCCTGGTGAAGCGGTTCCGCGGTGCGCAACACAACCGCCGGCAGATCGTCACGCTCGCCGCACCGCTCTTCCTGGCGATCGGGCTGACCAGTCTCGGCCTGCCGGCGCTCTTTCACGCCATCGAGCCGGCAACGCCCTTACCGCTTCCCACGCCCCCGCCGGGCGCCGCGACCGTCGTCTTGGCGCTCGGTGTCGGTCTGCTTTGGCGCATCTTCCAAGGGTCGGACGTGATCGATCCACCGCTTCCGGCGGCCGCCGCGCAATGGCTGGCGGCCCATGACCGGGACTATGGCCTGCGCTCTTGGGATGAGCTCTACTGGCCGACCGCAAAGCGCCTGGCGTGCGAGCGCACCTTCCTTGGGTTCGATTTCTGGAAGAAGGTCCCGCCGCCGGAAAGCGAGTGGCCCGAGATCCGCTGTGCCGACCCCGAATGGGATTATTGGGAGCATGGCCCCGGCAAGCCGGTGAGCGCGCGCTACTACCGGCCCTTCATGGCCCGCATCGAGCGCTGGGATCATCACGCGTCGCGTGTGCTTCTGGGCTGCCTGGTTCTCGTAATCGGCGCCGCGCTCGCGGACACTGTCTGGAGCATCCTCTCCCGCGATCATATCGGCCTGTTCGCCAATCCATCGTTGAAAGTCGGGGTTGTGCTGGTCGCAATGCTTCTGACGTTTGCGCTCGCGCATGGCGGTTTGCCACGGCTGCGTTGGCTTCCCCGCGCCCTGCGCCGCCACTGGTTCGGACCGCTCCCGGCCGATGCCGAAGCCTATCGCGACTATCTGCTCGGCCGGACCTGAGGCAACGATCGTGACGGGGGATTTTTCAGAGATCGCGCGGCAAGCAGGCGCCTGGATTGGCCCGATCGGCGGTCTGGCCGGCCTCTACACGTTTCTCGCTTCGCTCCACCGCCGGCGCCTGCGGGTCGCGGTCGATTATGTCAGCGGAACCGATCTCAGCGGCTCCTGGCATCGCTTCACGGTGACCAACCGCTCCGATCTCACCCTGACCTTTCGCACCATCGGTCCAGCCTGGTTCCTGAGCACGCCGCTCGGCCGCCAGTTCCTCGGTTTCACGTTCGATGCCGAAGACAATGATCCGCCCTTGACTATCCTGGGCGCCCACACTTCGATCGAGTGGCACATGAGCGATGACGACTGGCAATTGGCTTCTCCCGCGCGTCTGCGCGACCGTGCGCATCTGCGCGTCGGTGTCGAGATACCACGGCTTGGGCGTCTGGCGTGGATCAAACCGCGCCGCCCGACGTCCTGGGATCTGTCGCTGCGCGAGCGCACCATCCATCGCCTCTACGGCCTGTGGGGCGCGAGCCTTCCGTGAGCGACGAGCTGACGCCCCTGCCCCCGATGGCGACGTTGTCAGAGCGCCTCCACGCGGAAATCAAGACCGCGCAGGAGACGATGAAAGCCGCGCACGCCGGCGCCACGCTCCGCGCCTATGCGTCCGACTGGGTCAGCTTCTGCGAATATTGCGAGGAACGAAATTTCGAGGCGCTCCCCGCACACCCCGATGTCGTCGCGCTCTACCTCGAGCGGCAAGCCCGCGAGGGAATGAAGACGTCCACCGTCGGCCGCCGCCTCGCCGCCATCAATCGCTACCACCGCGATGCCGCGCTCGCACCGCCCTCCGCGCGCGACGCCGCAGGCACGATCACGACGATGCTGAAAGGCATCCGGAACACTTACGGGAGCAAAGTCCAGCAAAAGGCCCCGGCCGAGGTCGACATCCTCACGGGCATGCTGGCTACCATCGAGGGCATGGGCCTGCGCGCGGTGCGTGACCGCGCCATCCTGGCGATCGGCTTCGCCAGCGCGCTGCGCCGCTCCGAACTCGTCGCCGTGCAATACGAGGAGATGTCCTTCGTGAACTCCGGCCTCCGGATCTTCATTCCCCGCTCGAAAGGCGACCAGGGTGCGCAAGGCACGACGATCGCGGTGCCCAACGGCCGGTCGATTCGACCCGTAACCCTGCTGCGGCATTGGTTGCACCAAGCCGGCCATACCGAGGGCCCTGTGTTCCGCCGCCTCACCCGGTCCGACACCCTCACCGATGCGCCCATGACCGACAAGAGCGTCGCGCGCCTGGTCAAAGCGGCTGCGGCGGCCGCCGGCCTCGATCCCGCGCTCTATTCGGCACATTCGCTCCGTGCCGGCTTCCTGACGTCAGCCGCCGCATCACGCGCGAGCCTTTTCAAGATGAAGGACCACGCGCGGCACAAATCGCTCGATACCGTTGCGGGTTACGTGCGCGACGCCGCCCTGTTCGACGATCATGCCGGAGACGAATTCCTTTGATGCTGCTCTTCACAGATCTCCTGGCCAAGGCAGGCTTTAGCCCGGCCGACGTGCGGCTCCTGCGTCACCAGACAAAAGGCCCCAACGGCCGCACGCCCTATCTCTTGTGGCGGGATCAGAAACCGGCCTTCGAAGACTACCAATGCGTACAATCGACGCATAATCGCACCAGCCTCGCCGCGCCCATTTGGGCAAGCTTCGTCGCTCCACCTACGGGCGGCACGCTGTTTGCCGGACTCTATTCGGCAAAGCGTATCGGGCACGCTGGCGAGCACTGGATCGATCCCTTGCACGGCGTCCCGGGCAGCACACTCACGAGCCACGCTCTCGATCGCTACGAAACCGAACCAATTCCGGACCTCGCCGACTACGCCGGCCGGCTCTGGATCGATTGGGGATCCGGAACCCGTTCGTGGGTCCAGCGCGCGGACCGCCAAAACAAGACCATTTGCGAGTTGACGCGCGCGTTTCGCGAAGACGCCTTCCCGGGTTACACGCATTTTCTCGCGCGGATTTCTGAGCTTCAGGGCTTGCCGGCGACCTGGGTGACCGCTCTCAGTGCCGCTCGAGGCGTCTACTTGCTCACGTCATCAAGAACGAAGGAGCAATACGTCGGCTCGGCGACTGGAGCCAATGGGTTTTTTGGACGCTGGCTCAACTACGCGCAGGACGGTCATGGTGGGAATCTCGGCTTGAGGAGCAGCGAACCAAGCGATTATCAGGTCAGTATCCTCGAGGTCAGCGGATCCGCCGCTACTCAAGACGATATAGTAGCCATCGAACAGCTCTGGAAGCGAAAGCTTCAAAGCCGGAAAATGGGGCTCAATCGCAATTGAGCTGCTCCGTCCTTGACCATCACCGGCATTCGCAACGAATAACCCTTCCCAATGCACCCATAGGCACCGGACCACCCCCACGTCACAGATCGTTCTTTTTGGGACTCGTGGGCTGATTCCATGGTGAATTTCGTCGCTCAAAATGAGACTCGCGATTGTCGTCATTCGATACGTATCCCGGATCTGATCCGGACGAAGATCGCTCGCGGTGCAACCAGCGGCGAGTGGCCCGCAGCTCACTTCCGACTTTCTCGTCACCGCCTCTACATGCTACATCGACGTATGGCACACGAACTCGATGACATTCGAGCCCAAACCGAATGCCCCAATTGCGGCATCGTCATTTCGGTGAGCTACAAGACCCTTCGGCTTGCACGAACGGTGGAATGTCACGGATGCGGCGAGACAATTTCGCTGATCGACGATACTCCGATCAGCACAATCCAGAAACTGATCGACAACGTTTGACGGTCACGAAAGCGTTGGTCGTTCATAGACCGGAAACTGCCCGAGGTTGGATAGGGCGGATTGCCATATGTCGATCGGAATTGCGTCTGGCAGCTCAAACTGGATTGCCTCCGCGAGCTTCCCCCAAACCTGTTCCTCTTCCGCAACCAGCACCATGCGCTCGTCCCTGAAACCAAGGGCAAGAACAAGCATCGTTGATTGCTCGACAGGTATCCTCGCTGCTTGGATGTCGCTGACCGCGTCCCAAGGTTCGACCCACGTGCGTTCACCGTCGTGTAAGAACACGCCGTCGGTGTCGACATTGATGATCCGCACGACAGGGAGCGATGATGTGGCCGTCGATTCCGTCATGATTCTCCGACTCCTGACAATCCGATTCTAGAAGGCTATAATTGAGGCAGGCGCACAAGGGCCTCTGCTATGGAACGTTTTGCATATGTCATGGGACGATATCGAAATTTGGCGCGCGGACGCCCCTTTGACCCGCCCCAGTTCCTCTGCGGTCGACGGATTTCTCACAGGTTCAATACTTTCATTCGATGAAAGTGACGACGACGCCACCATCAATGCGATCATCGGGGCCGCGGAAGCAAGTGCGCCTGCGAACAAAAAACAAAAGCTGGCCGCCGAACATCTTGCCCATCGCCTCGATGAAATCAGGCGCGCGCTTTCTGACGAACGTAACAGCTATGCACCAATGCTAACGCTGCTCGATAACGGT
>NZ_BMLK01000017.1 GCF_014645195.1 Novosphingobium indicum
TAACCACATCGCAAACATCAGCCTCTTCTGGACCTGGACGTAACGAAAAACGTACAAAGTCGAGCTAAGGCGGCGTGGACAAATTCCTCGCGGTCAAAACCGTCAGTTCAAGAAGGTGAGGCGCGGGCATATGTCGATATGGCAAGCCGAGCCGACGCAGAAATGGCGGCTTTTGGTCCGGCCCCGCAGAGGTTAGGCCCATTCTAGCCCTGACACCGTTGCTCCGGCTAGAAAGAGGCCCACTTTGTCTGCGCCTTCGCGCCTCGCCAGGGCCAGAATGGGCCTAACCGTGATCCGCGAGGAATTTGTCCACGCCGCCTAGCACTACTTTGGCAGAACTTTGATTTTCGGGATTCCCATGTCGCTGAATGCATGATTCATGGGGAGCCAGCTTTGATGGAGGCTGGCGATGGAAGAGGCGTGGCAGGCGGATCTTGAACGGTGGCTTGCGCCATATCTGGAAGCCTTGGGGAACAAGACTCGACGTAGAATGTGCCCGGCCTATATCGCCGGTCTGATCGGGCCCGGTGATCGCAAGAGCATTCAGCCCACGGCAGCCCGCTCGGATGCGATCCCTTATGACCGGCTTCATCATTTCATCGGGGCGGGGCTGTGGGACAGCGCGCCTCTGGAAGCGACCTTGTGGAACCAGGCGGATGAATTGGTTGAAGGTGAGGGAGCCTGGTTGATCATCGACGACACCGCCCTGCCCAAGAAGGGCAAGGCTTCGGCTGGCGTCGCGCCCCAATACGCCACGGCGCTGGGCAAGAATGCCAACTGCCAGACGATGGTATCGGTGACACTGGCCTCGGGCGAAGTTCCCCTCATGTTAAGCTTGCGGCTGTTCCTGCCGGAAAGCTGGACGAGCGATGCTGCCCGCATGGACAAGGCTGGCGTGCCTACGCCCTTGCAGTTATACCGCACCAAGCCAGAGATCGCGATTGAGGAGATCGATCGCATCATCGCTGCCGGGGTGCGCTTTGGCTGCGTGCTGGCCGATGCGGGTTACGGGCTGTCGGCTCCGTTCCGGCAGGCACTGAGTGCGCGTAGCCTTTGCTGGGCGGTTGGCATCCCCCGGCATCAGAAGGTCTATCCGGCCGATGTGCAACTGATCTTCCCAGTCGCAGGACGCGGTCGCCCACGGGTGCGACATGTGCCCGACGTCAAATCCATGGCCGCGCACGCAATGCTCGAAGGCGCGAAGTGGCGACAGGTCAGTTGGCGCAAAGGAACAAAGGGACGGCTGACGGCCCGCTTTGCCGCCATGCGCGTGCGCATTGCCGATGGTGCGCCTCAACGGATCGGCTCTGCCGGGGCCCAGCACATGCCGGGCGAGGAAGCCTGGCTGGTTGGTGAGCATAGCTCGAATGGCGAGCGCAAATACTATCTCTCCAATCTGCCCAGCGACACCCCGATCAAGGCTCTCGCCGGTGCGATCAAGGCGAACTGGGTTTGCGAACAAGCGCATCAGCAACTCAAGGAGGAACTCGGCCTCGATCACTTCGAAGGACGATCCTGGACCGGGCTTCACCGCCACGCCTTGATGTCGATGATGGCCTACGCCTTCCTGCAATCCCAAAGGCTCGCTCAGGCGAGGCGGAAAAAAAGAATCCTCGGTCCGCCTCCCCAACCTACCTTGCCTGCAGTGCGCCAGGCCATCCTTGACCGCCTGTCTCGCTCACCGCCGGGGCATTGCCCTCACTGCGGATGTTGCCTCATCAGACGTCCCAGTAAAGTTCTGCCAAAGTAGTGCTATAAAAAAGAGCCAAATTCCAGAAAGTTTGGAAATTTTCCTCGCGTCCCGACACGATCATTCCTGATCGTTTCAGTGCGAGCGAGGGGGAGAGGGTGCGATTCCGGGTTGGGGTGATTTCAGTCCGGCTTGACAGCCCCGCGTCCCGGTCAGCCCTCGCATGATCCACCTTAGGAATGCCTGAGCGTACAGTCAGATCATCAAGGTGCGGGCACCTCCTTCCAAAGAGGATTGCCATCAAGCTCTACGTGCGATAACCAAACGCGATGCTCGTCCGCTTTGCCCTCCTATTGCTCGTTTGCTCGCTTGTCGTGCCTGCGACCGCGTGGAGCGCACATCTTGCGGGGCATGAGCAACTGTCGGCGGCCAACCAGATTCACACCCATTACGGTCCAGGCGCGCTGGAGAAGTCACAAGCTCCAGCTTTTGCCGACGATCACGATGGCAACGATGAAGGGACAGACAAGGGGCTGACCCACGATCATGCTCCGTCGTTGGCCATGGGAACCGCTGTCATGCTGCCCCACGCTCCGGCTTTGGCAGCCTGGATTGAAGGTTCCGACCTTCTGTTCGACCGCAGCATTGCGCAAGTCGCACATTCACGCCCGGAATCCCTCTTGAGACCTCCGCGCGCGCTCTGACGTTTGTATCGGGCAGCTGCCCGGTTTTCGTCGTTCGCGAAGCAGATAGAGTTCTCTGGAGTATCACAATGAACGCGATGATGCGTGCTGCCATGCTGGCAGTCACGGTCGCGTCGGCAGGAACGGCCCATGCCGCGCCGCTGACGCTGGAAGAGGCGATCCGCCAGTCGGTTGCGCACTCGCCGCAGGGGCAGGTCTCAGCGGCCCGTGTGGAGGTCTTGCAGGCCGCTCGCGCCGCCGCCGACACCAAGCCGGACCCGACGATCGACGGAACAGTCGAGAATATCGGCACCAACGGTTTCAACCAGGTGCAGGTCGATGCGACCTACAACCAGCGTGTCGAACGCGGCAACAAGCGGCAGGCGCGCATCGAGCTGGCCGAGGGCGACATTGGTGTCGCCCAGGCCGAGGCGCTGATCCAGCGGCTCGACCTCGCACAGCAGGTGCAGGAACTCTACGTCGAGGTGCAGTCTGCCGCGCTCGATCTCGAACTGGCGAAAAGCCGGGTGGAGATTGCCCGCAAGCTGCAGGTCGAGGTCAAGCGACGGGTCGACGATGCACGCGATCCCCTGTTCGCAGGGACGCGCGCACGAACGCAGCTTGCCGAAGCCATGGTGGACCTGGAACTGGCCGAGCATGCCCTGGATGCCGCCAAGGCCCGCCTCGCGCTGCTGACGGGCAGCGATGCCGCGGCGATCTCCGTGATCACCGCAGGCTTTCTCGAACCGCAGCCACCAGAGGTCGCGCTCGACGAGTTCGCCTCGATCGACCTGGCGCTGTACGAGGCGCGCAGCCTCAGGGCCGATGCCAACATTCGCCTGCAGGATGCCAACGCGCGCACCGATCCCACTGTCTTTGGTGGACCGCGTGTCTTCGGCACGGGCGATGTCGCGCTGGTCGCTGGCGTCTCGCTGCCGCTGGCCAACCGTGCCCTCAACCGGGCCAACCGGGATCGTGCCGCAGCGGAAAAGCGGCAGGTCGAAGCCGAGCTTGCGGTCGAACGCTTCCAGCGCCGCCGTGAGATCGGGCTTGCCGCCGAGCGCGTGGAGGAAGCCCGGCACGAGGCCGATGCCATCCGCACAAAGGTCATTCCCGGCGCCGAGCAGACGCTGCGGGAAGTGCGCGCGGGCTACAACCGCGGCGGCTTCACCTTTCTCGACGTATCGACCGCACAGAGCGCGCTGCACGACGCGCGTGTGCGCATGGTCGATGCTCTTTCCGAATACCACCGGGCCAAGGCCGATCTCGATCGCCTCACGGGCCGATTTGCAGACCTTGTTGGGGGCAACTGACAATGCGCCGTTCCTATCTCATCATCGCGGCGCTTCTCGCCGCACCCCTCGCCGCCTGTAGCGAGGCCCCTGAAACCGAGACAACCGTGGAAAGCGAGGAAGCCGCCCCGGCTGATTACGAGCGCGGCCCGCACAATGGCCGGATGCTGCGTGATGGTGACTTCTCCCTCGAGGTTACCGTGTTCGAGGACGGCATTCCGCCCGAATATCGCCTCTACGCCTATCAGGGCGACAAGCCGCTCGATCCCGCCAAGGTCGATGCCCGCGTCTCGATCAGCCGCCTGGACGGAGAGAAGACGACCTTCGCCTTCAAGCCACAGGACGGCTTCCTGCGCGGCAATGCCACGCTGGTCGAGCCGCACAGCTTCGATGTTGCGGTTGTCGCCAAGGAAGGTGGCAGGACGCACAAGTGGAACTTTGATTCCTACGAAGGGCGCGCGACCATAACCGACGCAGCCGCGCGTGCAGCCGGCATCAAGACCGAGACCGTCGGGCCGCGCCAGATCGGCGAGGCAGTGGAGATCATCGGCCGCGTCGAACTCGATCCCGCAGGCAGCGCCGAAGTGGGCGCGAAGTATCCGGGGCCTGTCGTCGCCGTCTACCGCAATGTCGGCGAGCGGGTCGGCAAGGGCACGCTGCTGGCGCGCGTTGAAAGCAGCTACTCGCTCCAGACTTACGCGATCTATGCGCCGATTTCGGGCGTCATCAGCGAGCGCAAGGCCAATGTCGGATCCATCGCGGGCAGCGAGCCGCTGTTCGTCATTTCCGACCCTTCGCGCACGGTGGCGACTTTCCCGGTTTTCCCGCGCGACATTGAGCGCGTGCGCCCCGGCCAGTCCGTGCAGATCCGCGGACTTGAGGGCAACCGCATGCAAGCTTCGGTGATCCGTGACTTCCTGCCGCTGGCGGAGGTCACGAGCCAGGCGGTGACGGCGCGTGCGCCGTTGCCGAACCGCGATGGCTTCTGGCGCCCTGGCATGGCCGTGCGCGGCCTCGTCACGGTGGACCAGCGCAACGTGCCGCTGGCCGTGCGTACCGACGCGATCCAGCAGTTCCGCGACTTCCGCGTGGTCTTCGCCAAGATCGGCGAGACCTACGAAGTGCGCATGCTCGAACTGGGCCAGGAAGGGCCGGAGTGGACCGAGGTCATCAGCGGCATCAAGCCGGGCACGGTCTACGCCAGCGAGAACAGCTACGTCATCAAGGCCGACATCGAGAAGTCGGGCGCGAGCCATGACCATTAAGGGGCGCTGCGACAATGCTTGAGAAGATCATCGAGCTGTCGATCCGGCAGCGCATCGCGGTGCTCGTCCTGGTCGCCATCCTGGGCGTCATCGGCATCTACAATTTCGGGCGGCTCAAGATCGATGCCGTGCCGGACATCACCAACGTGCAGGTGCAGATCAACACCTCCGCGCCGGGGTTCTCCCCGATCGAGGCGGAGCAGCGCATCACCTATCCGGTGGAGACCGCGATCTCGGGTCTGCCGGGGCTTGAATACACGCGTTCGGTCTCTCGCTATGGCCTGAGCCAGGTGACGGTGGTATTCGAGGACGGCACTGACATTTATTTCGCACGCCAGCTCGTCAACGAGCGACTGCAGTCGGTACGCTCCAGCCTTCCCGCCAGCGTCGAGCCCGAACTGGGGCCAATCGCGACCGGGCTTGGCGAGATCTTCATGTACACCATCGAGGCCAAGCCCGGCGCGTTAAAGCCCGATGGTTCGCCCTATACTGCGCAGGACTTGCGCACGCTGCATGACTGGGTGGTGCGCCCTCAGTTACGCACCGTGCCCGGCGTCACCGAGGTCAACTCGGTGGGCGGGTTCCGCAAGGAATACGTGGTCGCTCCGCATCCTTCACGGCTGGCCGGCTTCGGCCTGACTGTCGAAGACGTGATCAAGGCGCTTGAGGCCAACAACGGCAACGTCGGCGCGGGCTATGTCGAGCGGTCGGGTTCGCAATTCCTGATCCGCGTGCCGGGGCAGGCAGAGGACGAGCGCGATCTTTCGGGCATCATCGTCGCCTCGCGCGGCGGGGTTCCCGTGCGCATCGCCGATGTTGCCGATGTCAGCATCGGTTCTGAAATCCGCAATGGCGCGGCGACCAAGGACGGGCGCGAAGTGGTGCTCGGCACCATCTACATGCTCGTTGGCGAGAACGCCCGCGATGTGAGCGTGGCAGTCGCCGAGCGGTTGGAGGAAGTGAACAAGTCGCTGCCGGGCGGCGTTGTGGCGAACACCGTCTATGATCGCTCGAAGCTGGTCGAGGCGACCGTCGGCACGGTCGAGAAGAACCTGGCCGAAGGTGCTCTGCTGGTCATCGTCGTGCTGTTCGTCCTGCTCGGCAACATCCGGGCGGCGTTGATCACGGCGGCGGTCATCCCGCTGTCGTTCCTGCTCACCATCACCGGGATGGTGGCGAGCGATACTTCAGGCAACCTGATGAGCCTTGGCGCGCTCGACTTCGGCCTTATCGTCGATGGCGCGGTGATCATCGTCGAGAACTGCTTGAGGCGCTTCGGCGAGCGGCAGCACACGCTTGGCCGCCTGCTAGAGAGGGAAGAACGCTTCAAGCTCGCTGCAAGTGCCTCGGCAGAGGTGATCAAGCCGAGCCTGTTCGGCATCCTCATCATCACCATCGTCTACGTGCCGATCTTCGCGCTCGAAGGCGTGGAAGGGAAGACGTTCCACCCGATGGCGCTGACCGTGGTGATGGCGCTGACCGCCGCACTTCTGCTTTCGCTGACCTTCGTTCCCGCCGCCGTTGCCAGCTTCGTGACGGGCCGCGTCGAGGAAAAGGAGAATCGGGTCATGCGCGCGGCCAATGCGCGCTACGTGCCGATGCTCGATTTCGCGATCCGTCGCCGCAAGGCGGTGATCGCGGGCGCGGCGGCACTGGTCGTCTTGAGCGGGCTTGCCGCGACGCGGCTGGGCTCGGAGTTCATTCCCAACCTCGACGAAGGCGACATCGCGCTCCACGCGCTGCGCATTCCCGGCACCAGCCTGACGCAGGCGGTGCAGATGCAGAGCGCGCTGGAGGAGAAGATTAAGACCTTCCCCGAAGTCGACAAGGTCTTCGCCAAGATCGGCACCGCCGATGTCGCGACCGACCCGGTACCGCCTTCGGTTGCCGATACCTTCATCATCATGAAACCCCGCAAGGAGTGGCCTGATCCCCGCAAGCCCAAGGCCCAGCTCGTTGCCGAACTGAACAAGGCGGTGCAGCAGGTTCCCGGCTCGCGCTATGAGTTCATCCAGCCCATTCAGATGCGCTTCAACGAGCTCATCGCTGGCGTTCGCTCGGACGTCGCGATCAAGGTCTATGGCGACGATCTCGACCAGTTGGCGGCCACTGCTGCCGAGATCGAGGGCGTGGTGTCGAGCATCGCGGGCTCGCAGGATGCGCAGACCGAGCACGTGACCGGACTGCCGTTCATCCAGGTCGTGCCCGATCGCCTGCGCCTTACCCAGCTCGGCCTCAACGTCGACGACGTGCAGACGGTGGTCTCCACGGCGATGGGCGGCGCCGACGCTGGGCAGATCTTCGAGGGCGACCGCCGCTTCGACATCGTCGTTCGCCTGCCCGAGGAAATGCGCCAGGACCCGCAGGTGCTCGAACGCCTGCCGATCCCGCTGGCGGGCGGGGGCGAGGTTCCGTTGTCAGAGGTCGCGACCATCGAGCGCATCGAGGGGCCCAACCAGATCAGCCGCGAGGACGGCAAGCGCCGCGCGGTGGTGACCACCAACGTGCGCGGACGCGATCTCGGCTCGTTCATCACCGAGGCCAAGCAGCGCATCGCCAGCGAGGTCGAACTGCCGCAAGGCTACTGGATCGACTACGGCGGCACCTTCGAGCAACTGCAATCGGCGGCTCTGCGCCTTCAGATCGTCGTCCCGCTCGCGTTACTGCTCATCTTCGGCCTGCTGGTGACGCTGTTCCGATCGGCCAGGGACGCGCTGGTGGTGTTCTCGGGAGTGCCCCTCGCGCTCACCGGCGGCGTCATGGCGCTCCTCCTGCGCGGCATTCCCTTCTCGATCTCCGCCGGTGTCGGCTTCATCGCTCTGTCGGGCGTCGCCGTGCTCAATGGCGTCGTCATGCTGACCTTCATTAGGCAGCTCATCGACGAGGGCCTGCCGCTCGAACGGGCGATCCGGGAAGGCGCGCTGGCACGCCTGCGCCCGGTGCTGATGACGGCGCTAGTGGCGAGCCTTGGCTTCGTTCCCATGGCGCTCAACGTCGGGCTGGGGTCAGAGGTTCAGCGGCCGCTGGCGACCGTCGTCATCGGCGGCATCATCTCCTCGACGGTGCTGACACTGCTGGTCCTGCCGGCACTCTACCGCGCGGTGCGTGGGAACAAGACAAATGAAGCGAAGGAGGGGGATTCTGACGTTCTCCCCGCTAACGCATGAAAATGCAAAGGATGACTGAATTGTCGCGATCGATACCGCTCCGGCTGGCCCGCTGGACTGCTACTCTGGCCCTCCTGCTCGGCGCGGGTGCCGCGCTGGCTCACGGCGTGGCCGAGGGAGACAAGGGTTTCATCGAGGCGAACAGCGGGCCGCAGGTCTTCGCGTTTCTCTATTTGGGCGCCAAGCACATGGTGACGGGCTACGATCACCTGCTGTTCCTGTTCGGGGTGATCTTTTTCCTCTACCGGATGAAACATGTCGCAGCTTACGTGACGCTTTTCGCGATCGGCCACAGCACCACGCTGATCGCGGGAGTGCTGCTGGGCACGCATGTCAGTTCCTATCTCGTCGATGCGATCATCGGCCTGTCGGTCGTCTACAAGGCGCTAGACAACATGGGCGCCTACCGACGCTGGTTCGGGTTCCAGCCCAACACCAAGGTGGCCGTGCTCGTTTTCGGCTTCTTCCACGGCTTTGGCTTGGCGACCAAGCTGCAGGACTTCAACCTTTCGACCGATGGCCTCGTGACCAACCTCATTGCCTTCAATGTCGGGGTTGAGGTCGGGCAGATGCTCGCCCTCGGCGCGATCCTGATCGCGATGGGATACTGGCGGCGCTCGGCCAGCTTCGCGCGTCACGCCTTCGCCACCAACACCGCGCTGATGAGCGCGGGCTTCCTTCTGTTCGGCTACCAGATGGCCGGCTACTTCCTTTCGTCAGGAGCTTGACCGATGCAAGAGACCCCGCACTCCCCGACCCCTGGGGAACTACCCACCGTCCGCCAGCTCAACCGCGCGACGCTGATCGCTGCCGCCGTCGCAGGCGTGCTGTTGGTTACTAGCGTGATGCCTGCCGAATATGGCGTAGACCCGCTTGGTACCGGACGCCTGATGGGCCTGACCGCCATGGGCGAGGCCAAGAGTCACAGGGCCGAGGCAATGGCGGACACTGCGCAAACCCTTGTCCTCGACGATGCGGCCAGTGCGCCCGTGGAACTGGGAGCTGACGCGGAAACCGTCGAACTCATGCTCGCACCTGGTGAAGGGCGCGAGGTCAAGGCCATGACCAAGGCAGGCGGCGAGTTCGCCTACGAATGGTCCACCAAGGACGGTGTGCCGATCTACTGGGAGTTCCACGGCGAGGAAGTGGGCGCGGTGGGCAACGATTACACGAGCTACGAGATCGCCACGACCACCGGCGAGAAGGGCACGTTCCGCGCTCCGTTCGAGGGTACGCACGGCTGGTACTGGCGTAACGACGGTACGGCCGCCGTCACCATCGTTGCGCGCGCGCAGGGCGATTTCGCGAAGTTCGCGCTCGTTCCAAAAAAGTGAAGTCCATGCCCGGTTCAGTCGGGTTTGAGGACATAGATTTCAATCGCAGGTTATGGAGTTCGAATATGCATAAGTTCCTGTTCGCCGGCGTCGCGGCCGTGTCTGCAATGGCCCTTGGAGCGCCGGCTTGCGCGCACCCCGAAGGTCACGAAAATCATGCACGCTCCGAGCGAAAGCCCGTGCGTGTGTCGGCCAAGGAGGCCGTGGTGAAGCTGGTCACCCAGTCGAAGCTGCCAGCCAGTTGGGCGAAGGTCGAGGCTGGCGACGCAGCTCTCAAGCCGGTGGGCGGCGAAAGCCGGTGGGTGGTAACATTCGAGAACGCCGCGATCCGCGAGGCCTCGCAGCGCAAGCTCTATGTCGTTCTCACGGCCAGCGGCGAGTTCGTCTCGGCGGGCTACAAGGCGGTCTGACCCCGCTTCGCAGTTGACCCGGAATCCGGGATCGACCTTGTACCCGTGACCATGTTCCGCTGCTCGCAACGGAGTCGATTCCGCCATGTTTTCGGTTCTCGCCCATCGCACCTACCGGCACCTGTTCATGGCACAGATCATTGCCCTCGTCGGCACTGGCCTGGCAACAGTCGCGCTCGGCCTTCTCGCGTACGAGATAGCCGGAGCCGACGCCGGGGCAGTGCTCGGCACGGCGCTCGCGATCAAGATGGTGGCCTACGTCGCCATTGCGCCGATTGTCGGTGCCCATGCCGACCGCCTGCCGCGCAAGATGTTGCTGGTGGCAATGGACGTCGTGCGTGCGGGAGTCGCCCTAGTGTTGCCCTTCGTCGATGCGGTATGGCAGGTCTATGTGCTGATCTTCCTGCTCCAGTCGGCCTCGGCAGCCTTCACGCCGACCTTTCAGGCAACCATCCCCGAGATCCTTCCTAACGAGGAAGAATACACGAGCGCGCTGTCACTTTCGCGGCTGGCCTACGACCTTGAAAGCCTGATCAGCCCGATGCTGGCAGCAGCACTGCTCACGGTGATCAGCTTTCACTGGCTCTTTGCGGGCACGTCCGTTGGGTTCATAGCGTCGGCATTGCTGGTAGTTACCTCGGCGCTGCCGCATCGCGCGGAGGCGTTGAAGCGGGCAGAAAGTGCCTGGCACAAGACCACGCGCGGTGCGCGCATCTACGTCAGAACGCCACGCCTCGTCGGCCTGCTTGCTGTCACGCTGGCTGCGGCGGCGGGCAGTGCGATGGTGATCGTCAACACGGTGGTGATCGTGAAGGGCATGGGCCGTTCTCGGGAGGACGTTGCCCTCGCGCTCGCGGCCTATGGCGGCGGATCGATGCTCGCGGCGCTTTCATTGCCGCGCATCCTCAAGCGTGCCAGCGACCGTGCGGTGATGCTTGCCGGGGCAACGATACTCGCCATCGTGCTGGCGGTCTGCGGATTGATGGTGCTCAACTGGCCGGTGCTGCTGGCTGGTTGGCTGGTGATGGGGGCTGGCTATGCCCTATGCGTGACCCCAGGCGGGCGCCTCTTGCGCCGTTCCTCCAGCGATGCCGACAGGCCCGCCCTGTTCGCGGCGCAATTCGCGCTCAGCCACGTGTGCTGGCTCATCGCCTATCCCGTTGCAGGGCAGGTTGGGGCAGCGAAGGGAATGGCGCTCACCTTCGTCGCATTAGCTGCGCTTGCTGTGCTCGGCGTGTTGCTGGCACTCTGGCGCTGGCCTTCGCGAGACCCCGCAAGTGTGCCGCACGAGCACCCCGAACTGCCCGCAGGCCATCCCCATTTCGCCGATGACGGCGATCACGGGCACAGCCACGCTTTCGTTATCGACGAACTCCACGGCCACTGGCCTGGGCGGGCCTAGTCAGGCCGTGGCTGCGCGATAGCGCTCGTCCACCACCTCCCAGTCGAGATTAGCCATGAAGGCATCGATATAGCGCGCTGCCGCAGTGCCGTAGTCCATGTGATAGCTGTGCTCGTACATGTCGAGCGCGATCAGCGGGGCGCCGCTGACGGCCCCGTGCATGTGGTCCCATGCCCAGTAGTTGTGGAGCGATCGGGTGTGCGCGTTCCAGGTCAGCACGCACCAGCCCGAGCCACCCGCCAGCGACATGGCTGTGCGACGAAATTCCGCCAGCCAGGCATCAAAGCTGCCGAATGCCGAGGCGAGCGCATCGCGGACCGATCCGCCCGCCTCGCCATTGCCGCCGAGTCCATCGAAGTAGAGTTCATGCAGCACCACCGATCCGGTGCGGTGCAGTTCCTCGCGCTTGAGCCCGGCATAGGCGACAGGCGGAAAATCGGGATCGGCCATCGCGGCGGCAAGACGCGCCTCGATTGTATTCAACCCGCGTACCGAGCCCCTGTAGTTGTTCTCCCAGTGCGAGGTGATGAGCCTTTCGGAAAGACCGGTGAGCTTGGCCGGATCGAAGCGCAGCGGCCTGGGCGCAAGCGTACCTAAAAATGCTTTAATCCGCGCAGGGTCCCGCGCTGCCGCCGGCGAGGACGCACTGCCGGTCAGAGCCGCCCCTGCCACACCGATGGCCGCCGTGCCGATCGCCTCACGCCTTGTGATCTTGCTCATGCTCACGTCCTCAGATCGCCATGCCCAGCACCAGGCCGCCAAGAGCCGCCACGGCCAGAACGCGCATTATCGACCACTTTGCGCCAAACACCAGCAGGCAGGCTAGCACAGCCAGCAGCGCTGCGCGCCAGTCGAAACTTGCCCAGTCCGGCGTGTAGAGCCGCAACGGTCCCACGCGCGATTCGCCGACCGTCGAGAACAGGACGTGGAGCAGGAACCACGCGGTAAGGTTGGCGATCACGCCCACCACTGCCGCCGTCACGGCTGCGAGGCCACCTTTGAGCCGCACGGTATTGCCCAACCGGTCGATCCACGGTGCCACCGCGAAAATCCAAAGGAAACAGGGAGCGAACGTGACCCACGTCGTCAGGCCAGCCCCCAGCAGGCCCGCGATAATCGGTGTGAACGGCTCCGGCGCGCGGTACGCTGCCAGAAAGCCGACGAACTGCGTCACCATGATGAGCGGCCCCGGCGTCGTTTCGGCAAGCCCGAGCCCATCGGCCATCTCGCCCGGTTGCAACCAGCCGAAGCCCTGCACGGCTTCCTGCGCCATATAGGCCAGGACCGCATAGGCCCCGCCGAAAGTCACTACCGCGAGTTGCGAGAAGAAGGCGCCGATGTCCCACAGTACGTGGTCGATGCCAAGGGTGGCGGCGACCAGCGCCATCGGGGTGCCCCAGATCACGCCCCAGATTGCGACCGACTGGATAGTGCTGCTCCAAGGGCGCGGTCCGACGGGTGCCGATGCGGCGCCAGGTTTCAACGCCAGCCAGTCGGGCCTTGTTGACGCGACGGGCATGCCCGCAGCGCCTGCTCCGAGCACGATCAACGGGAACGGCAGGTCGAGCACGAAGAGCGCCACGAATGCCGCCGCCGCCAAGCCTTGCTTGAAGCGCGTGTCGAGCGCGCGTCCCGCTATCCTGAGCAGTGCCTGGACCACGATCGCCAGCACCGCAGCCTTGACCCCGAGGAAGATTGCGCTGAACCACGCGAGGTTGGCTGCCATGGCATAGAGTATCGAGAGCGCGAGTATCACCAGCGAGCCGGGGATCACGAACAGCAGGCCCGCTACCAGGCCACCGCGCCAGCCATGCAAGCGCCAGCCGATCCATGTGGCCAGCTGCTGCGCCTCGGGCCCCGGCAAAAGGTGGCAGACATTCAGCGCGTGGAGATAGTCATCCTCGCTGATCCACCCGCGCTCATCGACGAGTTCACGGTGCATGAGCGCGATCTGTCCGGCAGGCCCGCCGAAGCTAAGCAGGCCAATGCGAAGGAACGCTCGCCATAGCTCAGGGAAGCTCGAGGCGGAAGCAGTTGCACGATCCATTCATTACCTCGCAAGAATGCGTCCACCGAACGGTGGAGCGACGAGGCAACACTTGGGCATCGCTGCCTGACCGGGAGGTTGCTTAACCCCGTGACGGCTTCCTACACGGTACTGCTTGCTGGCGAAAGCCTGCTTTGATGGTCAGGGAGAAGCGGCGGCACGGTCCTACCGACGATCGGACCAGATCGGCCAGCCTGCACTATCCTGCACTATAAGGTGAATTCAACCGTCCCGCACAGCATTGGAGCCTTTCCAGATCGCCCCAGGTTCTGGCCATTCGGCCAGCGGGAGGGCGTGAGAGACCCATATATTTTGACTGATTCAACGGTTAGACATCCGGCATGGGATGCCGCAGAAGTTCAATTGGCATTTCGGGATGGTTAGACATTGTATCTCCCTGAAATATCACGTTTGAGAGAGTCCGGCTCGGGCCTCCATCACAGCTTCCTGAGACGTTCATGGGCGTCCCCCAGGCAGCTGTTTCCGATTTCTTTCGGCCACAGAACCTCCCGGACAGTCCGGACCGATCTGGTCCCGTCGGGGCACAATCACGGCACCGGTGAAAAGACGGCTTGATCTCGCGATCATCCCGGTGCCAGGTGGGCCCATGCTATCCCATACTCGCGCCCTTGTTGCCGCAGCTGCCTTTACCTTCGCCACCGGCAAGAAGGTTGCCGGAATCTACGATCACTCCGCAAGACGGGATCGGCGGATCGCCGCCGAGTGCCGGGGGGACCGACTGCAGGGCTTCGACGGCGACCGCGGCGTCAAGTTTGGCGGCACTCTCCCCGAACTCTACGATGCCGGCGACCGGACTTTCGTGTCGTTCGAAACCGATGGCGAAACGATGCACGACCTCAAGATACGGGGCTTCGACCGCGGCACATCGACATTCTACACCGCACAAGTGCGCGATGGTCTCGTCCAGATCTTCGATCATGGCGAGAACGCATGGTTCAGCTACGACATCCAGAACGCTGACGCGGCCCGCAGCTATCACCGCAATACGGGAGCCAGTCTCTAGCCGCAGCGGATATCGCGCCGCTCTGAACGGCCGAAGGGGGGCGCAGACTAGCGCCCCCGCAAGCTTCAGGTTCCGTCGGTGTTGACGCTGGCGATGCCGGGACGCTCAGCGCCCATGCCGGAAAAGCCAATGCAATAGCCGCCATCGACAGGCAGGATCACGCCGGTGACGTAGGCCGCTTCGTCGCTGGCGAGGTAGAGCGCGGCGTTGGCGATGTCCTTTGCAAGGCCCCAGCGGCCCATCGGGATACCGGCCAGAACCGGGTATTCCGCCGGCGGCTCGGCATGGGTCTGCGAGGCTTCGACCAGCCCCGTCCACATCGTGCCCGGCGCAATCGCGTTGATGCGGATGTTCTTGTCAGAATAGTCGAGCGCAGCGGTCTTGGTGAGCTGGTTCACGCCGGCCTTGGCCGCACCGTAGACGCTGTGGTGCTTCCAGCCGACCACGCCCGAGGCGCTGGTGGTGTTCACGATGGCGCCGCCGCCGGTCTTGAGCATCGAAATGACGCCGTACTTCATGCCAAGGAACGCGCCCTTGATGTTCGTGGCGTGAACCTTGTCCCAGGTTTCGGTCGTCTGCGTGTGCAGCGGCGCCATGGGGCCGCCGAAGCCGGCATTGTTGCACAGCACGTCGAGCCGGCCGAAGGTGTCCTCGGCCGTCGCGATCATCGCCTGCACATCGGCCTCGTCCGAAACGTCGCAGTGTACGCCCACGGCATCTCCGCCGAGCGCCGCCGCCACTTCGTCCTGCTTGCCCGAGATGTCGGCGAGCACCAGCTTCGCGCCTTGGGCGTGAAACAGTTCGGCCATGGCTTTGCCCATGCCCGAACCGGCACCGGTAATCACGCAGACCTTGTCCTGAAGCCTTCCAGCCATTGTTCGCTCTCCCTCTTTATCAAATCATGTTTGCCGCACCCGGCCTTACGCTGAAGTGTCGATGGTCGGCCGGATCGAGATTTCCGAGATGTTGGTCCGCCGCGGCATGGCGAGAATGAAAACGATGGCCTCACCGATGTCTCGCGGCTTCACGGCGCCTTCCTTGGCCACGTGCGCCTGGATCGCCTTGCGCCAGTTGGGATCGGTGATGTTGTCGCCCACTTCGGTTTCGGTTGCGCCCGGCATCAGCGTGGTGACGCGGATGTTCCGGTCGCCCAGTTCCTGCCGCATGCCGTCGGTCATGAAATTGACCGCGTGCTTGCTGGCCGAATAAGCGCTGGTCATCGGGCCGCCCTTGCGCCCGGCAAGCGAGGAGATGGTAATGATGTCACCCCCACCCTGCTCGAGCATGTGCGGCACGGCGGCAGCACAGGTATAGACCGTGCCCATCAGGTTGATGTCGATCACCTTGCGGTAGATTTCGGTGTCGCAGTTCTCGATCCCGCCGGCTTCCATGATGCCGGCCGAGTTGATGAGAATGTCGATACTGCCGAGCTTGCTCACGGCTTCCTCGACCGCGCCGCGCGCCTGCTCTTCCACGGTCATATCGCCGGGAATGGCAAGAGCCTTGCCGCCCATCGCCTCGATCTTCTCGACCAGTCCGGCAAGGCGATCGGCACGGCGGGCTGTCATCGCAACAGTCGCCCCGGCTTCGGCAAGGCACAGCGCAGCCCCTTCCCCGATGCCCGAGGAGGCCCCGGTTACGAGCGCGACTTTCCCTTCGAGCGGCTTGGACATTTCAGACATTCTCCCGACAGTTCTTGAATGGGGCGATACGCCCGATCGTATCCATTGGCTGACGCGAGCCGCGTGGAGTGTCAAGAATTTTTGCTGAACATGCGTTCAAATTTCTGGAAGGCGTCGCCGTTTTGTATCCGATTCAGGACCGTTCGTGTCGAGCGAACGGAAAGGTCAAAAGACCTGAACGATACCCCTCACGCGATCACCAGGACCGAACGGTGAATGAAGCGCACCAGATCGGCCTGCCCGCGCGCGCCGGTCTTGGCGTAGATGCGTTTGGAATAAGTCCGGGCCGACTCGACCGTCAGCCCGAGATCGGGCGCCGCCTCGCTGATCGACATGCCGCGGCTGAGCGCAAGCGCCAGCCGCGCTTCGCTCGGCGCCAGATCGAAAAGCTGGGCCAGTTGTTCGCAGCGGTCTGCCGAGGACCAGTTGTCTGCATGGAGGTAGCAGACGATCGCCGGCGCCGCTTGCGTCGTGCCCATCCGCTGGCCGGAGGGAACCAGCAGCAAGTCCAGCCAGGGCTCGCGGCTGAGCACGAGCGCGCGCGGACGGGCCTGCGGATTGCCTTCCATGTCACGGATCGCTGCCAGCAATTGCCGTCGAAGTTCTGGATCGCGGGCCGTCAGCCGCCCATCCTTGCCGCGCGAGAGCCTCCCGGTCCCTTCGAGCATCTGCGTCCCGTGAACATCGGCATCGAGCACCCGCCCCTCGCTGTCGAGAGTGACCCAGCCGAAATTCATCCTCCGCACGGCTTCCTTTGCGACCGATGCCGTCATCCGCTCGCGCTCGAGAACAACGAAGCTTGCAAGCGCGGACCGCAAGTGCGGCGCCAGGTCTTCCAGCAAGCCATCGACCTCGGACGCGAACTCACCGTCACACCGCGTGATCGTGATCCAGCCATTGACACCGCCGCCTTCCGCAAAGCGGATCATGCGCATGTGATTCATGCCTGAGGGGACAAGGAGCTCGGACAGATAGGCATCGTGGCGCGGGTCGCCAAACTGGAGCAGATCTTCCAGCCGGAATGTCTTGCCCTCTTCCATCTCGTGGTAGGGCATCGGGTCGAGGAGATAGAGATTTTCGCGATAGTGCCGCGAAACCGGCGGCGGCGACGGCTGGCCGGAATAGAGGTGGATCACCCGGGCTTCGGGCGTGCCGAGCGGGAGGGGGCGGAACACAAGGCTGGCATAGTCGCCCGCGACACGCGCACGCAAGGCATCGAGGAAACCGCGCCAGGGCGGGTCTTCCACCAGTCCTTCGATCAGCGGCGCCAGCAGCGCCGCAGCATCCTCGCTCGACAACATTATGCATCCCCAAATGGGAATTTTCTTCTTCCGGCCCCTAGCCCACAAATCGGACACGGACAACGCGGCACCCGGGAAGCATCACCACAGCGTTCCGGGCCGCGACCGGGAGAGGACAAGACGCAATGAAAGTGCAACCCGCAGCATTCCTGCGCACCACCCTGCCGCTCGGGATCGACATGGTCGGAGAGTATGACTCTGGCCGCTACCACTCGATCTGGCTGCCCGATCACATGGTCAGCTTCTGGCCCGATTCGATCTGGACACCCGAATTCACCGATCTCGCCAAGGCCTCGCCCAGTCCGCACCGCCACCTCGACGGCATGGCCGTGAGCGCGGCAGCCGCGGTTCTGACCAAGAACACGCCGCTCGCCACCACCGTGGTCGATACGGTGCGCCGCCACCCCTCGCTGCTCGCACAGAGCGCGCTGACCATCAGCCACCTGTCCAAAGGCCGCTTCATTCTCGGCCTCGGCTCGGGCGAACTGGAGAACACGGTGCCCTACGGCTTTGACTTCAAGAAACCGGTAGGCCGCTTCGAGGAAGCCATCAAAGTCATCAAGCTTCTGTGGCATTCGGACGGGCCCGTCGATTTCGAAGGCGAGTTCTACAAGCTCGAACATGCGCGCATGGATACCGAGTTCTACGACGGCAAGGCCCCGCCGATCTGGACAGGTGCCGCGGGCCCGCGCATGCTCGGCATCACCGGGCGCGAAGCCGACGGCTGGTGGCCGGCCGGGGCCTGGACGCCCGAGGACTATGCCGCCAAGCTCAAGACGATCCTCGATGCCGGCGATGCCGCCGGGCGCGACATGAGCCACTTCACTCCGGCGCTTACCCAGATCTGCCTGATCGGCGAACCCGACGAAGTCGAGGAAATGCTGCGGGCTCCGATGGTCAAGTCGATCATCCTGATGATCACGGCCAAGGATCTTGCCGAGTTCGGCTATGAGCACCCGATGGGGCCGGACTGGCGCGGCATCATGGATTTCGATCCGGTAAAGCTGAGCCGCGAGGCCATGCTCAAATTCTGCGACGAGATGAACCCCCAGGCGATCCGCGACATCCTGCCGGTCGGCACGCCAAAGGAAGTCGCACTCAAGATCAAAGGGTTCACCGATGCCGGTGCGCGCGTCTACAAGCTGATGGAATACGGCGCCATGGGCGGGATGAAGTTCTCGGCCACGTCCGCAGCCAAGGTCCGCGAGACCGAGGACGAGATCCAGAAGCTGGTGGAGGGCTGACATGTCCGAAACGATGACCGATCTCGACGCCCGGCAGCTGCTGCAGCATGCGATGGACGAAACCGGCCTGTCCGACTGGGCCGACGAGCGCTTTCCCGAGCGCTTTGCGCTGGCGGTGCAGCATATCAATCAGATCCCGATGGACGAAGCCGGGCGCAAGGCCGCCGCCGAGAACATCCACTGGCTGCTGACCGATCGCCTGAAGTTCTTTCAGGACCGCAAGGACTATCCGCTTGCCCACGAAGTGATCGACCGGCCGCTGTTCGCCACCGGCGAGCCGCGCTCGGGCACCACGCTGATGCACGCGCTGATGTCGGTCGATCCCGATGCGCGGGCGCTGCGCTTCTGGGAAGTGATGCACCCCTCCCCGCCGCCGGGCGCTGTCGCCGGTGAAGACCCGCGCAAGGCCCAGGCTGATGCGGAATGGGAAGAGATCAACACCAAGATGTGGAAGTGGCTGCACTGCCACCCCTACAACGACATGCTCGGCAATGGCCTGCCCGAGGACGAACGCACCTGGGCTTTCGATTTCCGGGTGATGACGCCGACGGCATGGTGGCGCGTGCCGATGCAGAACCTCTCGTTCGGCCTGCCCACCGATCCGAGCGCGCAGTACACAATCCACAAGGCCATGCTGCAGGCCTTCCAGTACAAGCGCGAGCCCAAGTACTGGGTGCTCAAGGGTTTCCACACCACGCGCCTCAAGGAATTCTTCGCGGCCTATCCCGATGCGACGCTGGTCTGGCTGCACCGCGATCCGGTGATGGTCGCAGCCAGTTCGACGATGATGATGTCTGACATCATGGAAGGCATCGTCGGCAAGATCGACCTCGTGAAGGAAGCCAAGATGCACCTCGAGCGGGTGCGCTGGTCGATCGGCAATACCATGAGCAATCCGATGGTGAACGACCCGCGCATCCACCACGTGCTCTATCGCGACTTCGTGGCCGATCCGATCGCGACGATCCGGGGCTACTACGAGTTCGCCGGGCGGCCCTTCGGCGAGCGGCAGGAGGCGGCAATGCGGGACTACCTCGCCAACAACAAGGGCGACCGGCACGGCAAGTTCAAATACTCGACCCAGGTACTGGCCGACGCGGGGTATGACATCGACGAGCTCAATACAGAGTTCGCACCGTTCCGCGAACGCTTCGGGGTGCCGATAGAGGTCAGGAAGTGAAATCCTCCCCAGTATGGGGAGGGAGACCATGCACTAAGCGGATGGGGGAGGGGCAGGTGCAGCAACGCGCTCCCTTTCGGCGACATGCAAACCGCCAGTGCCCCTCCACCATGCTGCGCATGGCCCCCCTCCCCGTGCCGGGGAGGATCTGATGCATCCTCGCGTCTGCCTGCATCAGGTCGCTTTCATGGCCGAATCGACGGCGGCGTTCGTCGATTTTTGCTGCAGCATCGGAGTGCAGCATTGCACGCTCGTCACGCCCAAGCTCGAGCAGCCCCGTGAGTTGGAGACAGCCCGCAAGGCACTGGCTGAAACCGGGGTAAAGCCGGGCTGCATCAACCACCCCTTCGCCATGCGTCCCGACCTCGAAAGCGACAGCGGCGGCGCCACCAAGGGTCTGCTGCAAGCCATCGACATGGCCGCGGACATGGGGGCGCCCTCGATCTATCTGGTGACCGGCGGACGAGGCGCGCTGTCATGGGAACAGGCGGCGGACCGGTTCGCCGAGTTGATCGCCCCCTGCCTCGAGGCGGCGCAGCAAAAGGGCGTGGCGCTGCTGGTCGAAAATGCCTCCGCCCTCAACGTCGACATTCATATCGCGCATACCCTGCCCGACACGACCCGGCTTGCCCGAGCGGCCGGGATCGGGGTGTGCATCGATATCCAGCCCTGCTGGATGGAAGCCGGGCTGAAAGAGAACATGGCCGAGGCCATGCCGCTGACCGGACTCGTGCAGGTCAGCGACTATGTTCTCGGCGACCGCACCGCGCCGAACCGTGCCGTGCCGGGCGATGGCGCCGTGCCGCTGGAACGCATTATCGGCGATATTCTCAACCTCGGCTACGCCGGGCTGTTCGATCTCGAACTCGTCGGTCCGCGCATCGAGCAGGAAGGCGCGCAGGCTGCCAGCAAACGTGCGGCCGATTACCTTTCCAACCTGCTTACAAAACTGGGAGCCTGAACATGCCCTATGGCGACGCCCCTGCCGACAAGGACCTCAAGGCAGCGTGGGACCGGTTCTGCGACGATCTCAAGCAGGCCGGCGCCCATGCGTTCAAGGATGCCAACCCCGCCAATCCGCTGCAGCGCGCGGATGCTTTCCGGTTCCTGACGCAGAACCTCGGGCAGGCCTTCGACCTTGCGCTGGAAACCAAGGATCCGGCCTTCCCGCAGATCCACTACTTCACGACGCCGACGATGAAGCTGGGCGGGGACGTCGCCGACTTCACCTATCGGCAGGCATGGATCTCCGGCGAACACGCCTACCGGATTACCGGCAAGCGCGGCACCGCGCGCTGGCTCAACATCACCGTACAGGGGCCGCGTCCGGAGAAGATCCCCGGCACCGACTGGCCCAGCCTGCATGAGCCCTTCGGCGACATCCCCGAGTGCAACATCCTCGGCGCGCAGATCGAGACCGATGCCGACGGGACCTTCGAACTGTTCATCGGCGGCGAGGAGCGGTCGGCCAACTGGCTGCCCACCACGCCGGGTAGCCGCAAGCTCTTCATCCGCGAGGCCTTCGATGCCTGGGGCGAGACGCCCACGACGCTTTCGATAGAACGCATCGGCATGGCCGAGCCGCGCCCGATGCCCTCGCCCGAGCGCATGACCGAAGCCATGGACTGGGCCGGACGCTTCGTCTCCGGACTGATGGAACAATGGCCCGAGCATTCGTGGATGACCTCGCGCGGGGTCTGTGATCCCGATCAGCTCAATGCCTTCCCTGCCGACAAGTCCGCCAACGATGCCTCGGACGCCAAGCGCGGACGCATGGCCGCGCATATGATCTGGCGCCTGGAGCCCGACGAGGCACTGATCGTCGAGATGGACATGCACGACGGCTTCTGGATCTTCGGCATGGGCGGCGCCTTCATGGGGTCGATGGACTTCCTCCACCGCCCGGTCAGCTACACACCCGCGCGCACCAAAGTCGATCCGGACAATGTCGTGCGCTTCGTCATCGCGCACGACGATCCCGGCGTGCACAACTGGCTCGACACCCAAGGCTTCAGCGACGGCAACCTCACCTACCGCAACCTGATGAGCCAGAACCCGGCGAGCTTCCGCACCCGGCTGGTGAAGCGTGCGGAGGTGATGGAGCACCTGCTTGCAGGCACCGCCACGGTTTCGCCCAAACAGCGCGCAGCCATGCTGATGGAACGCTACCGCGCAATCAAACTGCGCTTCGGGATCTGATCGCTACTCGGCGTGAACCGAAGGTACCGGCTCCGGTGCACGAGACGCCTTGCGCATCAGCAGCGCCAGCGGTGCCGCGAGCACGGCCATGATCAGGATCGCACGATAGGAATTGACGTAGGCGACCATGGCTGCCTGCCGGCTGATCTCTCCCATGATTGCCTGCACGCCCGGGACATTCGTCACGTCGAAATCCGGCATGCTCCAGGCTATCACCGGATTGTCCGCCCGCACGCGTTCCACGAGGTGTGACTGCACCTGCGCCTGATCGCGGATCGTCGCCGCCTGGATCAGCGAGATGCCCGCCGCGCCCGACAGGTTGCGCACCAGCGTGAAGATCGTCGAGCCCTCGTTGCGGTGCTCTCTCGGCAGGGTAGAAAAGACGATCATCGTCAGCGGCAGGAACAGCAGGCCCGATCCGCAGCCCTGCAAGAAGGTAACGAACCCCATGCGCGCCTGGCTCACTTCGAGCGACATCGACGACAGCAGAGACAGGCTGCCCACCAGCAAGGCCATTCCCGCGAAAATCAGGTAGCGCGCGTCGATCACGGAGACGAGGCGCCCCACGACCATGATCGTCAGGAGATTGCCGATCGCGCGCGGGGTGGAGATCAGACCGGCCAGCAGAACCGGATAGCCCAGCAGTTGCTGCATCATGCTGGTCATGATCGGGATCACGCCCGTCAGGAAGACCCCGGTCACGGCGGACAGCATCGTGCCGAGCAGGAAGTTGCGGTCCTTGAAGATCACCGGCTTGATGAACGGATCGCGGGCGGTGAGCATGTGGACGACGGCGATATAGGCAAACAGTCCTGCAACGGTCGCCTCGATGCAGATCTCGGTCGAATCGAACCAGTCGAGCATCTGTCCGCGATCGAGCATGAGCTGGAACGCCGCGATCGAGACAGAGACGAATGCGAACCCGCGCGCATCGAAAGGGCTGGCACGACTGAGGTGCACTTCCTTCGCGAAGATCATCAGCCCCAGCAAGGCGACCACGCCGACCGGCGCATTGACCAGAAAGATCGAGCGCCACGACACGTATTCGGTCAGCCAGCCTCCCAGAACCGGCCCCATCATAGGCCCGAGCAGAGTGCCCATGCCGAAGGCGGCAATCGCCGGTCCTTGCTTTTCCGGCGGGTTAATGTCGAGCAGCAGGACCTGGCTCAGCGGGACGAGGCTCGCCCCCGAAAAGCCCTGCACAATGCGCGCGAAAACCAGAAACTCCAGCGTCGGCGCGAGCCCGCAGGCGACCGAACTGATCGTGAAGCCAACCACCGACAGCGCCATGACGCGCACCCGCCCGAACCGGTCCGCCAGCCAGCCCGCCAGTGGCGTCGCAATGGCACCGGCCAGCAGATAGGAGGTGAGAACCCACGCGATCTGATCCTGCGAGGCACCCAGCGCGCTCTGGATGTGGGGCAACGCGATCACCGCGATGGTGCCGTCGAGCGTCACCATCAGCACGGCGAGGATCGTGGCGCCCGTGATCAGCAACCGGCGCGACGGATCGGGATAAGTCGCGCTGTCCATAGTCCCCTGCGGTTATACTAAGCGTGCTTAGCAACTCTCGCATGCGCGGCGCCGACGGACAAGCGCGGCGCCAGCAGCATCGCGCTACCGATAGGGATCAGCGCCCTTTCCACTCCGGCTTGCGCTTTTCGGCAAAGGCGCGCGGGCCTTCCTGCGCATCTTCGGAATGATAGGTCAGCTCGTGCGCGGCACGGGCGGCCTGCAAGGCAGCGCTGCGGCCCATTTCGGTGGAAAGCATCACTGTCTCGCGCGCGGCCTTGACCGACAGCGGAGCGCCTTCCAGCACTTCCTTCGCCAGTTCGATCGCCGCATCAAGCGCACCGCCGGGTTCGGTCAGGCGATTGACCAGACCAATCTCATAGGCGCGCTCTGCCGTGATCGGCTTTCCGGTCAGCACGATCTCCATGAAGATGCGCTGCGGGATCATGTGGATCAGCGGCGCCGCCCAGGGCGAGCCGCGCCCGACCTTCACCTCGGTGATCGCGAACCTGGCGTTGGTGCTGGCGACGCACAGGTCGCAGGCCTGCGCGATCATCCAGCCGCCCGCCATGGCATGGCCATTGACCGCGGCGATGGTCGGCTTGCTCAGTTCGATGCTGTCGTAGGGCAGCGGGAACATGTCGCGCGGCGGCACTTTCATGCCCGTCTCGACCATCTCCTTGAGATCGCCGCCTGCGCAGAAGGCCTTTTCGCCGCTACCGGTAAGGATGGCGATGCGCATGGCATCGTCCGCCTCGAACCGCGTCCAGGCCTCGCGCAGCCCCTCGCGCACGTCGCGACTGAGGCAATTGCGCTGATCCGGGCGGTTGATGGTCAGAATCGCGATGCCATCTTCGCGGGCATCGTAAAGAACGGCATCGGTCATGACAGAGATTCCATTTGGCTCACGCGGAGGCGCGGGGACGCGGAGAATAGAAAGGCACGTTCGCGCAAAGGCGCAAAGGCGCAAAGGCGCGAAGAGAGGGCGTTTGCGGCGAAGCCGCTTTCGTAACATCCGTTGCGTCAGTCGCCACAGCAGATTGCCAGACAGACGCCGGCGGCGTCGTGCGGCCTCTTCGCGCCTCTGCGGCTTTGCGCGAACCTGCTTGCTCCGCGTCTCCGCGCCTCCGCGTGATCATGTCAGAACCCACGTTTCGCGATTTCGTGGGCCGTGCGGTCCAGCTCTTCCCGGAAATCCGGGTGCGCAATAGCGACCAGCCGCCGAGCGCGTTCGGCCAGCGACTGGCCTTTCAGTTCTGCCGCGCCGAATTCAGTAACGACGATATCGACCTCGGTGCGAGCGGAAGTGACGGGTCCGCCGAGCTTTGGCACGATCTTGCTCAGCGTTCCGCCCTTCGCGGTCGCGCCCAGCACCATCAGCGAAGCGCCGCCCGGCGAACGGGCACCGGCGCGCACGAAGTCCACCTGCCCGCCAGTGCCGCCGACATAGGAATTGCCCACCTGCTCGGCATTGACCTGCCCGGTGAGATCGACCTCGACCGCCGAGTTGATCGTGACGAGGCGCGAGAGCCGGCCCAGCACGCCCGCATCGTGGGTGTAGCTGGTCGGCGTCATGCGGATCGACGGGTTGTTGTGCGCCCAGTCGTAGAGCCGCTTCGTGCCGATCAGCGCGCCATTGATCGAAACGCCGGTGTCGATTTCCTTGCGCGCATTGGTGAGCACGCCGGCCTCGGCCAATTCGACGAGACCGTCACCCAGCATGCCCGAGTGGACGCCCAGATCCTTGCGGTCGTGCAGCAGGCGCAGGATCGCATCAGGCACCGCGCCGACGCCGGTCTGGATCACCGAACCATCACCGATGTATTCCGCGCAGAATTTCGCGATGGCCTCGTCGGTCGGACCGATCTTGGCGGGCGCGACTTCCACCGGGGTGCGGGACACCGGCACTGCCACGTCGATAGCGCTGCCGGGGATCAGTTCGCCCTGCACGTAGGGCACCTGTTCGTTGACTTCGGCGATCACCACGCGGGCCTTTTCGACCGCCGCGCGCACATAGTCGGAGATCAGACCGCAGGAGTGATTGCCCTCGGCATCCGCCGGGCTCACCTGGATCATCGCCACGTCGCAGGGCATCACGCCCCATTCGATCAGCGGTGCGACCTGGCTGACGTGGACGGGGATCACGTCGAGCAGGTTGGCCTTGGTCATCGAACGCAGCGCGCCGATCGCCCCCATGCTGGACAGGCGGAATGCGCTCGCGGTTTCCGGCGTGAACAGGCCGGAGAAGCTGGTGGCGATGAAGGCACCGAGATCGCCGATGGCCGGCCCTTGGGCAATCAGCGCTTCCACCAGCGTTGTGGGCTCGCCGCAGGCCTGGCCGAAGACCACGCGGTCCCCGGCCTTCAGGTACTTGGAGAGGTCCAATGCCTCTGGGATGACAATTTCGGTCATGTCCGGGTTACCTCTCGTTCCCCACTCCGCTCATCCTGAGCTTGTCGAAGGATAGATCCACGCGCAGCGCCAGCGTCCTTCGACAGGCTCAGAACGAGCGGGCGTGGATCGGCATCACAGCTTGCCTGCCTGCTTCAGCAGTCGCTCGGCACGGGCCAGATAGGGCCGGTCGAGCATGCCACCTTTCCAGCCTATCGCACCCACGCCGGGGTTGGCGGCGAAGACATCGACGATTTCCTGCGCTTCGGCAATTTCGGCTTCGGTCGGCGTGAAGGCCGCATTGATCACGGGGATCTGCGCCGGGTGGATAGCCAGCATGCCGCCATAACCGTCGCGCCGAACCTTTTCGGCGCGGGCCTTGAGCGCATCGAGATCGCGGAAGTCAGCGCTGATCGTCTCGATCGCGGTCACGCCCGCCGTCGCCGCACCCAGCACGCAGAAGCTGCGGGCCATTTCATACGTGAAGGAATAGGAGCCGTCCGGATTGCGGTTGGACGAGGCACCGATCGAATCCGCCAGATCCTCCGCGCCCCAGGTCAGCGCGACCACGCGCGGGCAGTCCTTGTAGTCGCCCCAGTGGAACATAGCTTCCGCGGTCTCGGTCATCAGCACGATCAGCGGGGTGGAGCCCTGCTCGATGCCATTGGCGACTTCGAAAGCCTCAAGATACTTGTCGAGCGTTTCCACGTCCTGCCGGCCATAGACCTTGGGCAGCATGATCCCCCCCGGATGCGCGGGCATCACCGCGGCCAGATCGAGCAGCGTGTAAGGCCCGTCGAGCGGGTTCACGCGCACCCACAGGCGGTGGCGCTGCTGAGGATTGGCCTTGATGAAATCGTGAACCATCGGGCGCGCGTTGGCTTTGTTGTCGATGGCCACCGCATCCTCGAGATCGATCAGGACGATATCGGCATCGCCCTCCATCGCCTTGGTCATCTTCTTTTCGCTGTCGCCCGGGGCAAAGAGCCAGGAGCGGGCGGAGATGGGTTCGTGCTGGACGGGCATAGGATCCTCTCGATCCCTTCCCCCTCGATGGGGGAAGGATACGTAGCCTTGGCGACGCAGGAGCCTAGGCGAAGTTGGTTGGGGGTGATGCAGCCCCTGCGGCTTTACGCGGGAGGGCCATCACCCCCTCCCAACTACGGCTAGCGTCCGCTGCGCGGCCACAAGCCTTCGTATCCCTCCTCCATCGAGGGGGAGGAAGCTATGGTCAATACGACTTCGGCAGTTCCAGAACCCGCTCGGCGATGTAGTTCATGATCTGGTGCGGGCTGACCGGGGCAATGCGCGGAATCATCACCTCGCGAAAATAGCGTTCGACATGATATTCCTGCGCATAGCCCATGCCGCCCATCGACATGACCGCCGTCTGGCAGGCCTCGTATCCGGCCTCTGCCGCCAGGAACTTGGCGGCATTCGCCTCGGCGCCGCAGTCCTCGCCCTTGTCGAACAGCGTGGCGGCCTTGAGGACCATGAGGCTCGCCGCCTCCACCTGCATCCAGGCCTTGGCCAGCGGATGCTGGATGCCCTGGTTCTGGCCGATCGGGCGACCGAACACCACGCGTTCGCGGGCATAGCGGCTGGCTTTCTGAATCGCGACGCGGCCAAGGCCGGTCGCTTCGGCGCCGAGCAGCACGCGTTCGGGATTGAGGCCCTGCAGCAGGATCTTGAAGCCCTGCCCTTCCTCGCCGATGCGGTCTTCCTCGGGAATGAACAGGTCGGTGATGAACAGCATGTTCGAGCCGACAGCGTGGCGGCCCATCTTGGGGATCAGCTGGTGCTCGATGTGCTCACGGTCGAGCCTGGTATAGAACAGCGTCAGCCCTTCGGTCTTGCGCTTGACCTCTTCGAGCGGCGTAGTGCGCGCGATCAGCAGCATCTTGTCCGCCACATGCGCGTTGGTGATCCAGATCTTCTCGCCGTTCACCTTGTAACCGCCCGGCACCTTTTCGGCGCGGGTCTTGAGGCTGGTGGTGTCGAGACCGGTGTTAGGCTCGGTAACGGCAAAGCACATCTTCTCCTCACCCGACAGGATCGGCGGGATCATGCGCTGCTGCTGTTCCTCCGTGCCGAACAGGATCACCGGCTCCAGCCCGAAGACAGGCCCGTGGATCGCGGAAGCCGCGGTCATGCCGCCGCCGCTCTCGGCCACCGCCTGCATCATCACCGCCGCTTCGGTAATACCAAGCCCGGCACCGCCGACCGATTCGGGCATGGCCACGCCCAGCCATCCGGCCTCGGCCATCGTCATGTGGAATTCGAACGGAAATTCGCCGCTGCGATCCTTTTCCAGCCAGTACTCGTCGGAGAACTGCGAGCAGTGCTTCAGGACAGCTTCGCGAATATTCTGCTGGTCTTCGTTGAGTGAGAAATCCACGGGACTCGACCTTTCCTCTGCACAGACGCCGCGCGGCAGCGCGGACCTTCCCAGTTTCGCTTCGGTTTGAGCGTGAACGGGAATTAGCAGCGCAAGACGCCCTGCACAACCAGCTTTGTGCCGATATCGGTTCGTTGAACGAAAATACGCATGGACCTGCTATCGTGGCTGCGCTATCAGACTCGCAAGATAACGGAGAGCGACATGGCTGAAGAGGCACCATCCCCATCAACGGCAGACGCGTCCGCGCGTAGCGGACCGCTGGCCGGGATTCGCGTGATCGACCTCACCAGTGTCGTATTCGGTCCCTATGCCACGCAGATCATGGCCGACATGGGTGCCGAGGTCATCAAGGTCGAGCCGCCCGCAGGCGACAACACGCGCTGGATCACCGAAGGCCCGGTTCCGGGCATGGGCGGTATCTACGTCAACGTGAACCGCGGCAAGCGCGGGGTGATGCTGGACCTGCGGCAGGAGCAGGACAAGCAGACGCTGCAAAAGCTGATCGCCACCGCCGACGTCTTCATCCACTCGATGCGCGGCAGCGCGATCAGGAAGCTGGGCTTCGACTACGAGTCGGTCCGCGCGATCCGTCCGGACATCGTCTATACCAACTGCTACGGCTATTCCCGTCGTGGGCCCGAGAGCGACAAGCCCGCCTATGACGACACCATCCAGGCCGAATGCGGCATTCCCTATGTTCAGGGCCTGATGAACGGCGAGCCCGGCTACGTCGCCACGATCATGGCCGACAAGGTCGCCGGTCTCCATGCCCTCTACGCCACTATGATGGCACTGTTCCACCGCGAGCGGACTGGTGAAGGCCAGGAAGTGGAAGTCACCATGTTCGAAGCCATGTCCTCGTTCATGCTGGTCGAACACGCCAATGGTGCCATGTTCTCGCCGCCGACCACGCCCGCGCACTATCACCGCGCCGTCGAAAAGAACCGCCGCCCCTACAAGACCAAGGACGGCTACGTCGCCGCGCTCGTCTACAACGACAAGCACTGGAATGCCTTCATGGAGGCGATCCAGCCCGAATGGGCCATGGGTGAACGAGGCAACGAGTTCTCCACGCTGGAAAAACGCGCGAAGCAGATCGGCCGGGTCTATGGCCTGCTGGGCGAGACCTTCCTCACCCGGACGACGCAGGAATGGCTCGACACGCTGAAGGCGCTGCACATTCCCTGCGCCCCGCTGCGCTCGACCGACGACCTGTTCGACAACGAACACCTGAACGCGATCGGCTTCTTCGAGGAGGTCGAGACCGCACAGGGCCCCGTGCGCTTTCCTGGTGTGCCGACCTGGTTCTCGGCGACGCCGGGCAAGGTCCATGGCCCCTCCCCGATGCTGGGTGAGGACAACGCTGCCGTGCTGGCCGAACTGGAGGAGAACGCCGAGGCGATTGCTGCAGGCGCAGATGCCTCCAAGTGAACAGTAGTGTTGATTTGAACGGAAGAGAGCTTAGTCATTCCTGCAAAGCGCGTATCGCGATCACGCCTTGGGAGAGTGACTGAAATCCACCCGCACGGTCCACTTCGGCAACAGCATGTCCGCTGTCCGGAGCCGTGAACGAAACTTACGCGATTTGAACCGGATCGAGATCGAAGAAAGGCAACCCTATGTACGCAGACGATACCCCGGCAGACCCGACCGCCAAGCCCAAGGGCGTGCCCGTCTACAAGCGCATCCTCGACCTGTTCGAGGCTGAAGGCATCAAGACGCTTTTCGGCATTCCCGATCCCAACTTCGTGCACCTCTTCCTTGAGGCAGAGCGTCGCGGTTGGACCGTCGTTTCGCCGCACCACGAAGCGGCCGCCGGCTTCATGGCCGAAGCCGCCACGCGCATCACCGGCAAGCCCGCGCTCGCCATCGGTACGCTTGGCCCGGGCATGGCGAACATGATGCCCGCCATTCAGTGCTGCAAGGTCGAGAACTCGCCGGTGATCTTCATGGGCGGCCAGCGCGCCCGCATCACCGAGCGCCGCGTGCGCCGTGGCCGCATCCAGTTCGTGCGCCAGGAACCGATGATCGAGGATTCGGTCAAGTATTCGGCTTCGATCGAATATGCCGACCAGACCGACGAGATCATCCGCGAGGCGATCCGCGTTTCCATGTCCGGCACGCCCGGCCCGTCCTACATCGAATATCCGCACCACACTGTGCTGGAAGAGCTGGACGTTCCCGAGGCCCTGCCGCCGCACCGCTATCGCCTGACCATGCAGGGTGCGGACGGTGATCGCGTGGCCGAGGCCGCCGAGATGATCGCCAAGGCAAAGAACCCGATCATCCTTGCCGGTCACGCCGTCTACACCAGCAAGTCCGGCGCGGCCGTCAAGGAGCTCGCACTCAAAATCGGCGCTCCGGTCATCCAGACCTCGGGCGGCACCGCGTTCATCGAGGGCATCGAAGACCGCACCTTCCCCTACGGCTTCTCGGAAGTGTCCATCGATGCCGTGGTCGAAAGCGACCTGTGCATCGCGCTCGGCACCGAGCTGGGCGAGCCGAGCCACTACGGCCGCTGGCGCCACTGGGTGGACAACGAAGCCAACCGCAAGTGGATCTACGTCCAGCAGGACCCGACCGCCATCGGCGTAAACCGTGAGATCGACTGCCCGCTGGTCGGCGATCTGCGCGCCGTCGTGCCGCAGCTCGTCCGTGCGCTTGAGGGCAAGACCCTTCCGGGCCACCCGCGCCTTGAGGAATTCATGAAAGGCGACGCCCAGCAGATCAAGGATCTCGATGAGGAATCGCAGACCCGCGACGACGGCACCGGCAACGTGGCGATGAACACTGCCCGCTTCATCGTGGAAGCCACCAAGGCTTTCCCGAAGGACGGGATCATGATCCGCGATGGCGGCGCCACGGTGATCTACACCTGGACCTACAACATGGCGAAGCCGCACGATGTGATCTGGAACCAGAACTACGGCCACATCGGCACCGGCCTGCCCTACGCGACCGGCGCCATGCTCGCCGACCAGGCCGCCACCGGCAAGGTGCGTCCCGGCATGCTTGTGACTTCGGACTCCTCGTTCCTGTTCCACATCGGTGAGCTGGAAGTCGCGGTTCGCAAGAACCTGCCGCTGGTCTGCGTCGTCGGCGTCGACTTCCAGTGGGGCCTCGAGGTCGGCATCTACCGCTCGACCTTCGGCACCGGCACCAACGAGGCCGGCGTGCACTGGTCCGACAAGGTCCGCTTCGACAAGATCGCGGAAGGCTTCGGCGCGCACGGTGAATACATCACCGACGCTGCCGACATCGGCCCGGCCATCAAGAAGGCCTACGAACGCGGCGGTCCGACCGTGATCCACGTGAAGATCGACCCGGTCGCCAATGCCGAGGACAAGCCCCAGTACAGCGAATTCCGCACCTGGTACGCCGAAGGCACGCAGTAATGGCTGACGCCGGAAGCGATAGGTTCCGGTACAGCGGGAACCCGGCGCATCGCCGGGCGCTATCCCGATAGAATGACGATGCCCGCACTGCCGTAAACGCAGTGCGGGCATTGGCTTTGAAACCCCTGCAGAAATATTGGGAGCAGGTCATGCGCAACTACACCCAGTTCTACATCGACGGCCAGTGGGTCGATCCCATCACGCCGCGGACCGCCGAAGTCATCAACCCAGCCACCGAGGAAGTCTCGGGCCAAATCTCGCTCGGCTCTCCGGCGGACGTGGACAAGGCCGTCGCGGCAGCCCGCAAGGCTTTCGCCAGCTACTCGCAAACCTCGGTCAAGGAACGGCTCGAACTTCTCCAGACCATCCAGACCGAGTACGCCAGGCGCGAGCAGGAGCTGGGCGAGGCGATCATGGAAGAGATGGGCGCGCCGCGTCCGCTCGCCTGCGGTTTCCACACCATGCTCGGCAGCGGGCACCTCAACACCGCGATCGAAGTGCTCAAGGAGTTCAAGTTCGAGGAAGAGCGCGGCGTCACCCTGATCCGCAAGGAACCGATCGGCGTGTGCGGCCTGATCACGCCGTGGAACTGGCCGATGAACCAGACCTGCGTGAAGATCTTCCCGGCGCTCGCCACGGGCTGCACAATGATCCTCAAGCCGCCGCAACTTGCGCCCTATTCGGCCCAGATCCTCGCGGAGATCCTGCACGATTCGGGCGTGCCGGCGGGCGTGTTCAACATGGTGCAGGGCAAGGGCAGCGAGATCGGCACCGCCATGTCCACGCACGAGGACATCGACATGATCTCCTTCACCGGCTCGGAGCCGGTGGGCGTGCAGATCCAGAAGGACGCCGCCGACACCGTCAAGCGCGTCGGGCTGGAGCTGGGCGGCAAGAGCCCGTGGATCGTCCTCGACGATGCCGCGCTGGCCGATCACGTGGCGGCTGCCACTGCCGGCATGATGGGCAACTCGGGCCAGACCTGCTCGGCCGGTTCGCGCCTGCTGGTGCCCAATTCGCGCATGGACGAAGTGAAGAAGATCGCCACCGAAGCCGCAAACGGCGTCACCGTGGGCGATCCGAACGGCAACTTCGCGATGGGCCCGGTCGTCTCGAAGAGCCAGTACAACATCATCCAGCAGTACATCGAGAAGGGCCTTGAGGAAGGCGCCGAGCTGATCGCGGGCGGCGCGGGCCGTCCCGATGGCCTCGACAAGGGCTGGTACGTGAAACCGACGGTCTTCGTCGGCACCAACGACATGGTCATCTCGCGCGAGGAGATCTTCGGCCCGGTCCTCGTGATCATCGGCTACGACGATCTCGACCACGCCGTGGAGATCGCCAACGATTCGATGTTCGGCCTGGGCGGCTATGTCTCGGGTCAGGACCTGGACGCCTGCCGCGAAATCTCGCGCAAGATGCGGACCGGCGCGATCTGGGTGAACGGCGGGTTCGATTTCCATGCGCCGTTCGGCGGCTACAAGCGCTCGGGCAATGGCCGCGAGTGGGGCGACTACGGCTTCGAGGAATACCTCGAGACCAAGGCGATCATCGGCTGGAACCCCGCCTGACGGTTCGACCGATTGCATGAAGCGGCCCGGATGTCCCACGACATCCGGGCCGTTTTCGTTTGGGGAGCCAACCGGAAGTTAACCGATGGCCGCTACACGCCAGGGCGAAACGAAAGGATCGCGCCATGGACGGCACCGTATTCGACAGTTCGGCCAAGACGGCTTTCGCAGGGGCCTATCCGGGGCATACCTGCAAGCTGACCCATCTCCTTGCCGACGATCCCCTGCTGACACTCGATGCCCTCGCAGACCTTGCGGGAGCGCTCCCGGCGGACAGCATCGAATACAATCCCGGCTCACTGCCCATCGGCATCGCCCCGGAAGACGTCCCCTCAAGCGAACTCGGCGTCGTCGAGACGATCCGCAACATTGGCGAATCCGGATCGTGGGTGGTCCTAAAGCGCATCGAGCAGATCGAGGCCTACGGCGCGCTGCTCGAACGCATTCTCGGGGAACTGACCGACGTGGTGGTCCCGCGCACCGGCGAAATGCTGCAACACGAGGGCTTTATCTTCGTATCCTCGCCGGGGGCCGTCACGCCGTTCCATTTCGACCCCGAGCACAACATCCTCCTTCAGCTCAACGGCTCAAAGACGATGACGCTCTTTTCGGTTGAGGACGAAGCGATCAGCCCTCCGGGCGTGCACGAAGCCTTTCACATGGGCGAGCACCACCGCAACCTGACGTACCGCGACGACTTTGCCGAGCGCGGCACCGCGATTGCCATCGGGCCGGGTGAAGCGATCCATGTTCCGGTCAAGTCACCGCACTGGGTGCAGGTGGGCGCGGAGCCCTCGATCTCGCTGTCGATTACCTGGCGCTCTGAGTGGAGCTATGCCGAGGCCGATGCCCGCGCCTTCAACCGGGCGATGCGCAAGCTTGGCCTCAAGCCTTCCAGCCCGCGCCCTTTCCCTTCGAGCAACAAGGGCAAGGCGCTGGCGTGGCGGGCCATCAGCCGGGCCAATGCAATGCTGAAACCGGACTCCGCTGCGACCTGAGATCAGACCGGCATCGGCGCGGCAAGGGCAAGCTCATCGAAGTACCGCGCCATGGCATCGACCGCCTTTTCGGTCAGCTCGATGAAAGCGCGGCGGCGATCGGTATCGTCGCAGACGCGGACGAACAGCCCGGCTTCGACCATCTGACCAATCCAGCGCAGGGCTGTCGTTGGCGGCACGCCCGAAGCGATGCACAGTGACGTCACCGACACGCGCTTGCGTTCGACCCGGGCCGCGATGAGATCGAGCAGCATGTCCCAGGCAGGATCGGCAAAGAGGTCGGCATCCAGAAACCGGGCGCGCTGCTGACGCTGACGGATGATCCGGCGCACCAGCCGCGGATCAGGAAGCGGCGGGCGCGATGCTCCGCTATCCGCAACTGCGTCCTCACCGGTATTCCGGGGCTTCGCATCCTCAATAAAGCGAAAGGCGCTGGCTTGCGGCCCTGTGTCGGCCGCGTCGCCGGGAACCAGTCTTTCGATCTTGCCGGCAATCTGCCCCACCTGTTCGGACAGGCGCAGCAGCATCAGGCGATCGTCCTGCGACAATTCCCGTAGGCGTCCCGACGGGAAACTCGCCAGCACCTGCCCGAGAGCGATGACCCGCTCGGCGCGGTCGGGATCGACAAGCAGCACCGGAGCCGACTGGTCCATGCAGCAGAACACCACGTCGAGCGCCTCGATGGTGGTCGAGACGATCAACCGCGCGTGACAGCGCGCGGCGCGCATGTCGAGCCGCGCGAGAGCCGCCAGCGCTTCGGCATCGACCTGCGGGCAGTCGACGAGCACGACATCCCCCAGCGGGCGGGCACTGCCTTCGAGCGGGTCGGTCAGCACGCCGCTGGCGGAAACCATCAGTCCTGCCGCCTCCGCATCGTCGCGCATGGTGGCGCGCAAGTGCGGGCGGTCGGCAAAGATCGACAAGGCAATGGACGGTCCGACTGTCGCCCCTTTTTCAGGAACGCCGGCGCCATAGGTAAAATCGGATTGAAGGAAGTCCGTGTCGTGCATCTGTTCCGACTCCGTGTTTCTTCTTAGGAACAGGAGTAGAACAAAAAAGGATCAAGTCAAGAATTGGATTCCTGCCGAACGGTTAAATCCTTGCAAGCATCACCCTCACCAGCCGCCGAGTTCACGGCGGACAAGTGTCTCGAGCATCACCATCCCGGGTTCGCGATCATTGAGGCAGGCCAGCACGGCGTAGCGCTCTCCACCGGCTTCGGCGAAGACTTCGCGCCCGCGGATCGCCAGTTCCTCCAGCGTCTCGACGCAATCGGCGGAAAAGCCCGGCGCGGCGATGGCCAGCCGCCGCGTACCCGAGGCAGCCTCCGCCGCCAGGACCGTCTCGGTTGCGGGTTCCAGCCACTTCGCGCGGCCAAAACGCGACTGGAAGCTGGTTTCGACCCGCACGCCCGGCAGCCGGTGCTGCAGGCGTTCGAGCAACAGGCGCGAGGTCTTGCGGCAATGGCAATGATAGGGATCGCCCAGATGCAGCGTGCGCTCGGGCATGCCGTGATAGGACAGCAGCAGCACTTCGGGCACGAAATCGAGCGCCGCGACCTGCGCCACGAGGTCTTCTTCCAGAGCGTCGATGTAGGCCGCATCGTCGTAGTACGGCGGCAGCGTACGCACCGCGGGCTGCCAGCGCATTTCGCCGAGTGCTGCACTCAGGCTGTCCATCACCGAGGCCGTCGTCGCGCCCGAATATTGCGGGTAGAGCGGCGCCACCAGAATACGCTCGCAGCCCCCGTCCTTCATCGCCTGCAGCTTCGAGGGGATCGAGGGATTGCCGTAGCGCATGGCCCAGTCGACTTTCACCCCGTCGCCCAGCCGCGCCTGCAGGGCTTCGGCCTGCCCGGCGGTGATGGCGGCCAGCGGCGAGCCCTTGTCGGTCCAGACCTGCGCATAGGCATGGGCGGACTTCGCCGGGCGCGTGCGCAGGATGATGCCGTGCAGGATCGGCTTCCACGCAATCGGCGGAATCTCGACCACGCGCCGGTCGGACAGGAACTCCGCCAGATAGCGGCGCACGGCATCGGGCGTCGGCGCATCCGGCGTGCCGAGATTGACGAGCAGCACGCCGACGCCGCCGGTCGCGATGGTAGGATGGTCGGAGGGCAGCATCACAATTCCTCGTCGAATAGCGGCAGACGGCGAAAGCGCAGCCCCGTTGCCGAATAAAGTGCATTGGCCACGGCCGGGGCCACGACGGCTACGCCGAGTTCGCCAGGGTCCGCGGGATCCTCGGTGCTCTCGATGAACTCCACCTCGATAGTGGGGCAATCGGCCAGCACCGGCAGGTTCATGTCCTTGAGGCGTTCGCGGTCCGGACGCCCGTTGCTATAGCGCATCGAACAGCCGAGCACATGGCCGAGGCCGAACACGAGCCCACCTTCAACCTGCTGGCGGGCGATGTCGAGATTGACGATGCGGCCGACGTCGACAACTGCGCTGAGCCGGTCGACCCGCACCCCGGTCTCGTCGCGCCGCGCGCTGGCGACACAGGCGATGCGGCCGCCGCGGATGACGTGGCAGGCGATGCCCTGCCCGCTGTTGTCGCCGCCCCCGCCCCATTTCGCGAGCGCGGCCGCGCGCTGGAGACATTCGGCAAGGCGCGTGTCGTTGCCCAGCATGGCCATGCGGTAAGACAGCGGCTCGCGCCCGGCCCGGTGCGCCATTTCATCGACGAAGCTCTCGTTGAAGAAGGCGGTATAGCCATGGGCATTGCCCCGCAGGCGCGCGGTGGGCAGCGGGATGGTCGCAGGAACGTGATCGACGGCGACATTGGCAATGGCGTAGGGCGGAACAGCGCCCTCCAACGCCAGCGCATCGTCATCGCCGACAACGGCTTCGATGGCGTCCTGTGGACTGTCGCCACCGAACAGCCGCCGTCCGAATTCGCGCGCCGTCGCTGGCACGGCAACGCGTGCACGCCACCCGGCAATGCCACCTTCGGTATCCGGCCGGGCCGCCATGACCGCCACCACGGGCGTGCGCGGGAGCCCTGCCCGCATCTCCTCTCGCCGCGACCATGTCAGCTGGACGGGGTGCCCGGCTTCTTTCGCCATAAGCGCCGCCTCGACCGCATGACCGAATTCAAGACGGCGATCGAAGCTGCCGCCCAGCCCCATCGGGTAAAGCACGACATTGCCCGGATCGAGCCCCAGCGCCCGCGCGGCCGCCTCGCGCGTCGCCTCGGGCACTTGCGTTCCGATCCACAACTCTAGCCGCCCCTGATCGTAGCGCGCCGTGACGCTGGAGGTCTCGATCGTCGCATGAACCGCCGGCGCCACTTCGTAGCGCAGTTGCAGCGGCAAGCCGCCCTTAACGATGTCCATATCGCCCGAAGCATGGATGCGATGCGCCTTGCCTGCACGCATGGCCTCATCGATCACCTTGTCGATCTCAGAGGTTTCCAGCCCCTCCGCGACCCTGAACTTGGGCTTCATCCGCGTGAGCGCGGTCTCGGCCGTCCACCAGTCCTGCGCGATGGCGCCGACCCAGCCTTCGCCCTTCACCGTGCGCACATAGCCCTTGAGCCGCTTGACCGCGTCCTCATCGATCCCGTCCAGCGAGGCGCTGGCGCCAATGGGGGCGTGTCGGATCGCGGCGTGGAGCATGCCGGGCAAGCGCACATCGCCTGCGAACGTCCACGAGCCATCCACTTTCGAGGGCAGGTCGAGCCGCGGATAGTGCAGCGGCGCACCGGCCGGGAACTCTCCCGGCGCCTCCGCCATGGCTTCGAGGCGCAACGGCGGCGTCGAGGGCGGGGAATAGGTCACGGCCTGTTCGGCGAGGGCGCCGAACGGCAGCCGCCTGTCTCCATGGACGACAAAGCCATCGCGGGTATCACACTCTTCCCAGGCCACGCCCCAGCGCTGCCCGGCGGCCTGCATCAGCATGGCCCGGGCAGAAGCAGCCGCCGCGCGCGTGGGAGCTTCGTAGGCGGCCAGCGACATGCCATCGGCGGTGGCGTTGAAGCGGGTGTCCTGCGCCCAGCGCCGCGTGATCAGATCATCCGGCTCATCGGCGAGAGACGGTGCCAGCGGCATCCACAGCGGCGCCCACTGAGCGGCCAGCACGGCATTGGCATAGAGCCCGCTGACCGGCGCGGGCTGCACGGCCACCTGCCGCCAGTCGGCACCCAGTTCATGTGCCACGACCTGCGGGATCAGGGTCGTCACGCCCTGGCCCATCTCCACTTGCGGCACGGCTACCGAAACGACGCCATCCTTGCCGATCTTGATCCAGGCATCGAAGGCGTATTCGCCTCGCCCCGGTTCCAGCGGCAGCGGAAAATTGCGCGGACGCAGGTAATAGCCGACTGCAAGGCCACCGCCGGCCAACGCCCCGATCAGGATGCCGCGGCGGGTGAGACCCATCAGCGGCTGTCCACCCAGTCCGCAACACTGCGGGCCAGATTTGCAAAGGCCTCGGCCTGCGGACCGTCTCCGGCGGCGGTCGGCGTTCCCGCATCGCTTTCGCGGCGGATGGCGATGTCGAGCGGAATGCGACCGAGGAACGCGGTGCCCATTTCACGGGCAGCCGCTTCCGCGCCGCCCGTCCCGAAGGGATCGCTCACTTCACCGCAGTGAGGGCAGATGTAACCCGCCATGTTCTCGACCACGCCGATAATCGGCACCCCGCTTTTGGAAAACAGTTCGACCGCGCGCGTCGCATCCATCAGGGCGAGGTCTTGCGGCGTGGAGACAATGACGGCCCCTGCCGGCTTGAACTTCTGCAGCATGGTCAGTTGGATGTCGCCCGTGCCAGGCGGCAGGTCGACCACAATGATCTCCGCGTCGTCCCAGTGCCCTTGGAGCAACTGCGTTACAGCGCCGGACGCCATCGGCCCGCGCCAGGCGATGGCCTGTCCGGGATTGGAGAGGTGCGCCATCGACAGCACCGGCACGCCCCACTGGCTGGCAACGGGCACCAGCCGGCTGTCGTGGGCAACAGGCTTCTGCCCCTCGGTGCCGAGCAGCCGCGCTTGTGAGGGGCCGTAGATATCGGCATCGACCACGCCGACCTTGCGCCCGCTGCGCGCCAGCGCGACAGCCAGATTGGTGGCGACGGTGGATTTGCCGACACCGCCTTTGCCCGACCCCACGGCAATGATCTTCTGCACAGGGCCGGACTTTACCGGTGCGGCTTCGTCGGCCTTGTCGGCCATCATCGCAACGCGCACCTCGGAGACCTCGGCGTCGCCTTCCAGTGCCTGCTTGACCGCGGCCTCCATGGCATCGCGGTCGGAGGTGGCCAGTCCGGTGGCATCGAGCACCAGCGTTGCGCGGCCTTCAGCAAGCCGCAGCGACTGCAGCCTTTCCGCAGCATTCTGGGGAAGCAGTGTCCTCAATCGGTCGCCAGCGTCAGTCGTCATGCGTTCTCCAGGTTCACGCTGCTTTCGCCACAGGGTCTTCAATGCGCGCCACATGGCCGCTCAGGTGGCGTACTCACGGAAAAAGGGCAAGAGAGCCCCTGTATTTTGCGGCACGGGTTCCTATAGATAGCGGCATGAAAGCTTTCGGTGACGCAATCACACGCGCGGGACTGGCCATGGCCGGTCGCAACAGCCCCTGGGGTGGAGGGAAAGGCAACGGAGACTCCGGCGACGGTGGGGACGACAATTCCTCCGGCGATTCCCCCGACAGTCCCGACGACGCCCCCGGCGACAACAAGGGCCCCCGCAATCCGTGGTTGCCCAGCGGCGAGACCCCGCCGCGCCGATCCGCGAGCATCGAGGACATTTTCCGCGGCCGCGAACAGCGCAAGTCCGGCGGCGGAGGCGGCCCGCGTGGCCCCGGCGGCGGTTTTCCGAACATACCGCGGCGGCCCGACGGCAAGTCGTGGCTGCCCTTGGGCATCGGCCTCGCTGTAGCGGTCCTTCTGGGCCTGTCGATGTTCCACATGATCGGCCCCAAGGAACAGGCTATCGTCACGCGCTTCGGCCAGTATTCGCGTTCGATCGATTCCGGTATCAGCCTGACGGCGCCCTGGCCGATCGAGAACGTGGACGTGGAGGACGTACGCTCCTTCCGCGTCGACATGATTCCCGACAACGACAATGAAAAACTGATGCTGACGAGCGACAAAAACCTCGTCGACCTCAGCTATCTGGTTCGCTGGAACATCAAGAACCTGACCAACTTCAAGTTCCGCCTCGCCGATCCCGACGAGACCGTACGCGAAGTGGCCGAGGCCGCCATGCGCGCCTCGATCGCGCAGATTTCGCTCAACGATGCGATTTCCGGCGCCGGTCGTGCGCAGGTCGAACAGGACGTGCGCGATCGCATGCAGCGCATTCTCGACTACTATAAGTCGGGCGTGGCCGTGCAGGGCGTGGAAATCAAGAAAGCCGATCCGCCCGCCAAGACAAAGGCTGCCTTCGAGCAGGTTACCGTCTCCCAGCAGGAAGCCGAGCGCGATCGCTCCGAAGCTCGCGCCTGGGCACAGCAGAAGTTGGCAGAAGCTCAGGGTAACGCGTCGCAGTTCGACAAGGTCTACGAGGAATACCGGCTCGCACCCGAAGTAACGAAACGACGCATGTATTACGAAACGATGGAGGGCGTCCTGCGCGATACGAACACTGTTGTATCCGAAGGCAACAACGTGACGCCCTATCTGCCGCTGTCTGAAATCCGTCGCCGCGCCAGCAGCGACTCGCCCGGCACCACGACGACCGTTACCGGTCAGGAGGGCCAGTGATGGGAGACCAGCTGCAAAAGTACAAAGCGGTCCTGATCGCCGCGGTCGTCATTATGATCGCCGCCCTGTTCAGCCTCTTCGTCGTGCCCGAAGACCAACAGGCCGTTGTCATACGCGGCGGTAAACCGGTGTGGGTCTACAACCAGTTCGATCCCAAGGCGCCCTATGGGCAAACCGGGGCCGGCATCCACTGGCGCATTCCCGGTTACGAACGCGTCGAACGCATCGACAAGCGCCTGCTGTCCGTCGACATGCAATCGCAGCAGGTCCTCTCGACCGATCAGCAGCGCCTGAATGTCGATGCCTATGCGCGCTATCGCATCATTGATCCGGTCAGGATGGTTCGCTCCGCAGGCACCACCGAAAGGGTGACCCAGCAACTCGAACCGATCCTGTCCTCGGTCGTGCGTCAGGAACTGGGTACGCGCACCTTTTCTTCGCTGCTCACCGCCGATCGCGGCAAGGCCATGGCCAATATCCGCGACCTGCTCGACCGGGAAGCACGCGAATACGGTGCGCAGGTCGTCGATGTCCGGATCAAGCGCGCCGACCTTCCCGAAGGGGCGCTGGAAAGTGCGTTCACCCGGATGCGCGCAAGCCGGGAGGAAGAAGCCAAGACGATCAAGGCCCGCGGCCAGCGTGACGCGCAGATCATCCGTGCCGAGGCCGAAGCCCAGGCGGCGCGGATCTATGCCGATGCCTTCGGCAAAGACCCGTCTTTCTACGACTTCTACCGGGCCATGCAGAGCTATCGCGTGTCGTTCTCCAAGGACGGCGCCGACAAGACCATTTTGCTGTCGCCCGACAATGCCTACCTGAAGCATTTCAAGGAGCCGTAATCGGCCGGAAAGGCCGAAAAAAGGGGCAGAATTCCGGCACCATTCAATCCCGGTTAAGCCGCGAGGGCGTCAATCGGGCCGGGGTCGGATGGACGGCGCAACGACGCCGCCACAATGGAGGAATCAAAGGACGTGAAGCCCGTGCGATATGCTTATGGATTGACGACGGCGCTCCTGCTCGGGGGCGCGACCCTTTCACTCGCGACCGGTTATCCCGCCGGTGCGCAGGTCGCCCAGAACGAAGCGAGCCAGATGTCGAAGGTGGTTCCCCGAACGGGGGCGCCCGGCAGCTTCGCCGACCTGACCGAGCAGCTTGCTCCGGCCGTCGTGAACATCTCCACCCGCCAGCGCATTCAGGTGCGCAGCAACAACCCCTTCGCCGGTACGCCTTTCGAGGGCCTGTTCGGCAATCCGCGCGGCGGCGGCCCACAGACGCGCGAAGCGCAGTCGCTGGGCTCGGGTTTCATCATTTCCGCCGACGGATACGTGGTGACCAACAATCACGTCATCACTGCAGAGGGCAAGGGTGAGGTCGAATCGATCACGATCACCATGGCGAACGGCGATGAGTACCCGGCCAAGCTGGTCGGCAAGGATGCCGCCTCCGACCTCGCGGTGCTCAAGATCAACGCGGGCAAGGACATGCCCTTCGTGAAGTTCGGCGATTCGCGCGACGCGCGCGTCGGCGACTGGATCATTGCCATCGGCAATCCCTTCGGCCTTGGCGGAACGGTGACCTCCGGCATTATCTCTGCCGTCTACCGCAACACCGGTGCCGGTGGTGCCTACGACCGCTACCTGCAGACCGACGCCGCCATCAACCGCGGCAACTCGGGCGGCCCGATGTTCGACATGAACGGCCAGGTGATCGGCATCAACAACGCGATCTTCTCACCGACCGGCGGCAGCGTGGGTATCGGCTTTGCCATACCCGCGGAGACCGCCGCCCCGATCGTGCAGAAGCTGATCAAGGGCGAAGCCATCGAGCGCGGCTATCTGGGCGTGCGCATCCAGCCGCTGAACGACGATCTCGCCGACTCGCTGGGCCTGGAACGGAACAAGGGTGAATTCATCCAGGCCGTCGAACCCGACGGTGCCGCCGCCAAGGCCGGCATCAAGGCCGGGGACGTCATCGTGAAGGTCGATGGCAAGGAAGTGAGCAAGGATCAGACTCTCTCCTACCTCATCGCCAATATCGAGCCGGGCAGCCGCGTGCCGGTCGAACTGATCCGCAACGGCCGCAAGACCACCGTCACTGCCACTGTCGACAAGCGTCCGACCGAAGACCAACTTGCGCAATCGTTCTCGCAGGACGACAGCGACGACGACAATCCGTTCAACAATCCGCCGGCACAGCAGGAGCAGGGTTACATCGAGAAGGCCCTGGGCCTCTCGGTCACCGAATTGACGCCGCAGATCGCGCGTCAGCTCGGCGCCTCGGACAACACCAAGGGCGTTGTCGTCGTGGCCGTCGATCCGAGCTCGGATGCGGGCCAGAAGGGCTTCTCGCGCGGCTTCATCATCCTGAACGCCAATGGACGCGATGTCAGCTCGGAAGCCGATCTCGAGGCTGCCATCAAGGCTGCCAAGGCAGACGACCGTGCGGCGGTACTGCTGCGCGTCCAGCCACGCGGCCAGTCTCCGATCTTCGTGCCGGTCCGCCTGCGCTGATCGCACGCGGATACCCGGGACAACGAAAAGGCCCGCCGGTTCATCCCGGCGGGCCTTTTTCTTTGCCCTGACCTGCCCCTGCGGCAGCGCCGGTCAGAAGTTTCCGACCGGCGGCTGGCGTGTCGGCGTGGCTGTCGGACGCGGTGCAGGCAGGATCGACTGCGGCGTGCCGACGCCCTGGCCCGGGCGTAATCCGGGATCCTGCGGACGGACGGCTGCAGGGCGGTTTTCGCCGGTCGCGCGGTTTAGGAAATCATCGCTGGCTGCTGGCGGCGGGCCATAATCCGGCACCTGCGGCGCGCCCGGTCCCGGCCCCGGCCCCACGGAGCCATCGTCATAGCGCGGCTGATCATCCGGTCGTGTGCCACCCGGCTCCACCAGATTGCCGTTCTCGTCGATATAGTAATAGTCGTCGGGGTTGCCCTGCAGATACTCGTCGTCCGGCTCGAGCTGCCATTCGGGCAGCTGCAGCTTGGTGTCGAACTCCTCGACCGGGCGCTTGGCGACGGCAACCTTCATGTAGTCGGCAAAGGCCCGCGCTGGCGCATGGCCGCCCGAAAGCCCGCCGACCCGCTTCGCATCGTCGCGGCCCATCCACACACCGGTGGTAATGCCGCTGGAGAAGCCGAGAAACCAGCCGTCCTTGTTGGAGCTGGTCGTGCCGGTCTTGCCCGCCACCGGACGCCCGATCTGGGCGGCACGGCCGGTACCGGTCGCCACCGTGGTCTGCAGAAGGTCGGTAATGCCGGCCGCCACGTAGTGCGGGACCAGAACCTGTCCCTGAACCGACTTGTGCTGATAGAGCACTTCGCCGTCGCTGGCCGTCACCTTGGTGATACCATAGGGCTCCACAGAAGTGCCGCCCGCGGATACTGCCGCGAAGGCTCGCGTCATGTCGATCACCCGCACTTCGGAAGTGCCCAGCACCATGGCGGGGCGGGTGTTGATCGGCGTGGTGATGCCGAAACGACGCGCCATGCTGGCGACCGTGCCGAAACCGACTTCATTGCCAAGCTGCGCAGCGACGGTATTCTTCGAATAGGCGAAGGCGGTACGCACGTCGATCTCGCCGGCATAGTTGCGGCCGGAATTCTGCGGGCTCCAGCCGTCGATCGTCACCGGCTCGTCGACCACGCGGTCGCTCGGCGTATAGCCCGCCTCAAGCGCGGCCATGTAGACGAAGAGCTTCCAGGCCGAGCCAGGCTGGCGCATCGCGTTCGTGGCGCGGTTATAGTTCGACGTCACGTAGTCGGTGCCTCCCACCATCGCCAAGACCGCACCGTCGCGATCGAGACTGACGAGCGCGCCTTGGGTGCCCGCCGGCACGTTGTTGTCGATTGCCGCCGTTGCCGCCTTCTGCATGGCGAGGTCGAGCGTGGTCCAGACCTCGATGGGTTCGTTGGTCTCGGGCAGCAGCATGTCGAGCTGGGGCAGCGCCCAGTCGGTGAAATAGCGGACCGAGTTCTGGCCCTTCTCCTTGGCGATCTTCACATCGGAAAGATCGATGTCCTGCGCTTCTGACTGCGAGATGACGCCGTTCTTGGCCATCAGGCCGAGCACCACCTGACCGCGATTGATCGAGGCCTGCACGTCGGCCGTGGGCGAATAGTTCGAAGGCGCCTTGACCAGACCCGCGATAATCGCTGCCTCGGCCGTCGAAAGCTCGGTTGCGGGATGGCCGAAGAACTTCCGGCTCGCCGCATCGATGCCGTAGGCGCCGCCGCCGAAGTAGACCTTGTTGAGATAGAGTTCGAGGATCTGGTCCTTGGAGAACTTGCGCTCCAGCGCCAGAGCCAGAACCGCCTCACGCGCCTTGCGGCCGAAGGTCTTCGAATTGTTCAGGAAGATATTGCGGGCAAGCTGCTGGGTGATCGTCGAGGCGCCCTCACGGAAAGCGCCCTTCTCCCAGCGCACCTTTACTGCGCGCAGCAGGCCGATCGGATCTATACCGAAGTGGTCGCGAAAACGCCGGTCCTCCACCGAGACCATGGCTTCCGTCATGATCTTGGGAATTTCGTTGTAGGTCAGCCATTTCCCATAGCTGGGTCCAAGCGACACCAGTTCCGTGCCGTCCCGCGCGCGCACGACGATCATCTGCCCGTTCTGGCTGCTCTTGAGCGCGCTGTACTCGGGCAGTTCGCGTTCGGTGAAGAAGACCGCCGTCCCGAGGAAGATCGCACCCAGCAGAGCTAGCGCGAAGCCCCAGATAATCCCGGCACGCAGCGCCCGGCGCCAGAACGGCTTCTTCGCAGGTTGTCGGGAAGGACCGCTCGACTTGCGGCGCGGGCCGGAATTCTTGGCCATGTGTTAGGTGCAAACCCCTCTTGCGGACAGACTGGTCCGATCGCTTCCTACATCTTGCATGGCGAATTGTAACGCGCGCTTAACAATGCGTCTGTGGAGCGCGCCGCCTATTCCTCGGGCTTGAATTCCAGCGAGGCGCTGTTGATGCAATAGCGCAGGCCCGTGGGTCCGGGGCCGTCGGGGAATACGTGTCCCAGATGCCCTTCGCACTTCGCGCAGGTCACTTCGGTGCGGATCATGCCGTGAGACATGTCGCGGTGCTCGTCGACGGCTTCGCCTTCAACCGGTGCGGTGTAGCTCGGCCAGCCCGAGCCGGAATTGTACTTCGTGTCCGAAGAGAACAGCGGCGCGCCGCACCCGGCGCAGTAGTACATGCCTTCCGCCTTGTTCTTCTCGTACTTGCCGGTGAACGCGCGCTCCGTGCCGCCTTCGCGCAGGACGTGATACTGCTCGGGGCTGAGCTTTTCGCGCCACTCGGCATCGGTGAGGTTGAGTTTTTCGGTCATCGCATGCTTCTCCTTGGCCAAAGATATGGCTGCTTGTCGCAGTCTTTTCCAGTCCGGCTGGCTGTCCCTTTCGGGATGAAAGGCCCCGCCCACCGCTATCTTCCGGGAACCGCGCGACCGCAGGGTCCGTTGCATAGAGTGTAACGAACACAGGAAGGAGACCTTCCCATGGACATAACCCTCGCCGCTTCCCTGCTAGCGCTGCTGGCTGTCGCCTCGATGGGCGCCGGCATCTGGCTGCTGCTTCACCTCACCGCACTGACAGCCGCCTTCCGCGGCCACGCCGACCTCGTGGCCTCGCCCCGCCAGCCGCGGGCCTCGCGCACGCAGGTTCTTGCTGCCTTGGCCATATTCAATATCGGCTGGATCGGCAGCCTCGTGATCTGGTCGATCGCCATCGGCGCCTGACTCCAGTCGCGAAACCGCCAACCCGCGCAAGCGGGCTGCCTAGAGCCCGGAAAACAGTTCCAGCATTTCCTTCCATGCCTTGTCGGCGGCATTGGGATCGTAAGCGGGCGAATCCGGCACGCACCAGCCGTGGTCGGCCGGATAGACCTCGACCACTGCAGCTCGGTCGGCGGCTTCGGCGGCCTTGCGCAGTTCGGTTTTCTGCTCGGGCTGTCGCTCGTCGTCGTTGCGCGCGATGGCAAAGAGGAAGCTCGCCTGGGTCTTGCCGAGAATGCGATGCGGGCTGTCAGGCGCATCGCTCACCAGCCCTGCACCGTGGAACGATGCCGCAGCTTTTACTCGCGTGGGAACGGCTACAGCGGCCCGCACCGTGAAGGGGCCGCCCATGCAATAGCCGTTGCTGCCGATACCGCGCTGCTTGTCGACCTGATCCTGCTGGTCGAGGAATGCAGCGAAAGCCTTTGAATCGCGGGTAATCGCTTCCGGATCGAGCAGTTCGCGCATCGGCATGATCTTCTCGCGGCCCTCGGGCGTCCGGAACTCCGAAAAGCTTTCCATCACCGGGGCCGGGCTCGACCGGTAGTACTGATTGACCACGAGAACGGCATACCCCTCTGCCGCAAGGCTGCGCGCCATGACCTTGAAGGCATCGCGCAGGCCCGCGATGTCCGGCCACATGATCACGCCCGGATGAGCGCCCTTGGCAGGATGGACGAAGAAGGCATCACATACGCCATCGGCCGTGGTGATCGTGACCATGTTCTCTGTCACGTCACTGCCGCCATCGGCCTTTACCCCGCCGGAACAGCTGGCGAGCGCCATTCCGGCAGCCCCGAGCGCCGTGAATTCGCGTCGGTTGATGCCGCGCCGCGCGAGATTCTGATCTTCAGCCTGAGCGGTAAATTCGTCGCACATACAGGGACCTCCGGTCTTGTCCTGAGCTGGGAGAAGGCTAGCGTTCCATGAACCCGCTGGCGAGGGCGGAGTTGCACGCGGCAGTGAGGGCACAGCAGAAATAACCGATCCGGACGACATCGCCTGCTGGCAGCGTATCGACGCGGGCCTTACCACCTCGGGCCGTCTCACCCGGGAAGACCCCACCAGACTGGCCGATCTCGGGGTGAAGCACGTCATCAATCTCGCCCTCGCGGATTCGCCGGGGGCATTGCCAGACGAAGCAGCCGCGATGGCAGCGGCACAGCTCGACTACGTCCACATCCCGGTGCCATTCGATACGCCCGGCGAATCGCATTTCGACGCTTTCGCAAAGGCCATGGCCAAGGCCGCCGGCGAGCCCGTTCACGTCCATTGCATCATGAACTGGCGTGTCTCTGCCTTCGTCTATCGGTGGAACCGGCTGTGCGGCATGGATCAGGAAAAGGCGCGAGCGCTGATGCACGTGCAATGGGATCCCGCCTCCAGCGAGCACAAGGATGCCGCAGCCTGGGCAGCGTTCGTAAACCGCGCCTGAGCGATCCTCCGGGTGTCTCGCCCGATGGACACCAGCCGGGGCTTGCGCCACGCTGGGTGTCAGAGGGAGAGGATAAATGGATTTCACCGCAGAGCACGTCGTCATCACCGGAGCCTCCAGCGGGATCGGCCTTGCCACTGCGCGGAGGATCGCCGCACTCGGCGGCACAGTGACCATGATCGCCCGCCGCGCCGACGTTCTGGAACGCGAGGCCGAAGCCATCGGCCCGGCAGCACAGTGGATCGCAGCCGACGTCGGCGACCAGCCCCGGATCACGGCGGCCATGGACGAGGCGATCGAGCGTTCCGGCCCCATAGACGGGCTGTTCCTCAACGCCGGGATCGAAGGCATGTTCGCCCCGACGCCCGATTATACCGACGAAGCCTTCGAAGCGGTGATGCGCGTTAACGTGTCCTCGCTGTTCTGGACCTTGCGCCACGTGCTCCCGGCCATGACTGAACGGCGCAAGGGCGCCATTGTCGTCACCGGCAGCCTTGCGGCGGAAACGGGCATGGTCGGAAATGTCGGCTATCTTGCCAGCAAGCATGCCGCGCTCGGCATCGCGCGCGCCATCGCCATGGAAGCCGCGCCGCACGGCGTACGCTGCAACGTCATCAATCCCGGCTTCATCGATACGCCGATCCTCGGCGAGGTGCCCGACAGCTTCAAGGCACAGATGGCCGGTCGTGTTCCGCAAAAGCGCATCGGCACGCCAGAGGAAGCCGCCAACGTCGCGGCCTTTCTGCTGTCCGGCGATGCCAGCCATGTAACGGCGCAAAGCCTTGCCGTGGATGGCGGGCTGCTCGGGACACTCATGATCGAAAGCTGACGAACAGCCCCGATCCGACGCACGTCATTAGGCAGCGACGATCCGGTTGCGCCCCTGCTCCTTGGCGGCATAGAGCGCGACGTCCGCAGCCTTGAGTGCCTCGCGGGGGGATTTGTAAGCAAAGACATCTGCGACACCCCCGGAAAAAGTGATCTGCCCGATCGGCTCGTCGGTACGGCGGTTGATGAAGTTGCGTTGGGAAAAGGCCTCGCGCACCTCGTCGAGCTGCTGACAGGCTTCCTTCTTACCCGAGCCGCGGAACAGCATGACGAATTCCTCGCCGCCATGGCGGGCGACGTGGCAATTGTCGCCGCTGATCTTGGCCAGCGAAGAAGCGATAGCCTGGATCACGCGGTCGCCGGTATCGTGCCCGTGCGTATCGTTGATGCTCTTGAAGTTATCGATGTCGCAAAATGCCACGCTGAGCGCGTCAAGCGATGCCTGCGCCTCGCGATAGTGCTGATCGATAAGCGATTCGAACGCGCGGCGGTTGGGCAGTCCGGTCAGGTGATCGTGATCGGCATCGCGGCGGGCCTTGGCGAGATTCGACCGCAATGTCGCGGCCTCTCGCTCACTTCGGTGCATTTCCTGTTCGAGATGCTTGGTACGTTCAAGCATCGCCCTCGCCAGTTCGGCGAGATTGAGGATTTCCGCCTGTTCCTCGGCCTCGCTGGCCTTGTCGACGTGAACCTGCATTTCGCTGTTGTATTGCGCGGCGGTCGCGCGCGCGTTGCGACTGGTCGTCGCGAAAGTTTCGAGCGAGCGTTCGAGCTTGTCGGCCATGCGCTCGACCGCATCCTCGCCATGTCGGCACTGTTCGTCGAGCCAGGCCTGGGTGACCGGCTGCCCTGCCGCACGACGTTCCGTCACCCGCCGCGCCAGTTCCGCGTCATGCCCGGAACAGATCCCGAAAGCGGCCGACAGGTTCTCCTCGGAGATTTCGAGATCGTTGCCGAGCAGGAAATGGCCGATGTCGTCCATCAACTGCTGGCGCGCGAGATCACGGGCATTCAGACCCGTCGCCGTATCGCTGCTGTCATTCTGCTGCGGCTTTGCGCCAGAAAACAAGCTCTTGAACACCAACTACCTGCCCCCGAAATGTCGCCCCGGCGCCCTCTGCGCAATCGATTGCAATTTGCTTACGTCATCACCGTTGCCGTGTACATTTGCCCAATATCGATAGGACATCCAATCCATCGCGGCCAAGACCTTCCATGACCATCGGCAAATCTGAAAGTCAAACACGCAAAAGCGTCTAGTGCAATCTCAGCCCTCGGCAAAATTGAGTTCCAGGTTCACAGCATTGGGATCGGCAACGAAAATCTGCCGAAGGCCGAGGTGCTGCAAATCGTTCACTCGATAGTCCACGCCCATCTCCTCCAGCTTGGCCTTCGTTTCCTCGAACCCGGAACACCGAAAAGCCACATGGTGGACAGCATTGGTGGATTCGCCCGGATCGTAGCCTTCGTAGCGATCCATCTGCGGATCCTTCCAGACGAGGTGGACGATCGCATTGCCATGTGAATCGCGCATCCACGCGCCCTTGAACCCCTTGCTGATCGCCGGGTTCTCCGTGCGGGTAAGTCCCATCAGGCGCTCGTAGAATTGTGCTGTCCTGTCGAGATTGTCGGTCAGAACGTTGACGTGATCGATTCCGCTGACATGCATGCTTCTCTCCCTCGTGTGCAGCCAGCTTCGTCTATCCCCGGACGGCGCGCAAGCGCTGCGAGCAGCTCCTCAACTCTTGAACACCACCGTCCGGCTGCCATTGAGAAGAACGCGGTCCTCGAGGTGGAGCCGCACCGCTTCGGCCAGCACGCGCCGCTCGATATCGCGCCCCTTGCGAACCATGTCCTCGGGCGTATCGGCATGGGTCACCGCCTCGACGTCCTGATGGATGATCGGCCCCTCGTCGAGATCGGCCGTCACGTAGTGCGCCGTCGCCCCGATCATCTTCACGCCGCGCGCATGGGCCTGATGATAGGGCTTGGCACCCTTGAAGCCGGGCAGGAACGAGTGGTGGATGTTGATGCACCGACCCGACAGGAACGATGCCATGTCATCGGACAGGATCTGCATGTAGCGCGCCAGCACGACCAGCTCGGCGCGGGTGTCCTCCACCAGCTTGCGGACCTGCGCTTCCTGCTGGGCCTTGGTTTCCTTCGTCACCGGCAGGTGATGGAACGGGATGTCGCCGATCATCGGCGTGCCGATGGCCTCGCGCGGATGGTTGCTGACAATGCCCACCACATCCATGGCGATCTCGCCTATGCGATGGCGGTAGAGCAGATCGGCAAGGCAATGGTCGAACTTGCTGACCATCAACAGCACCCGCCGGGGCCGGTCCCGCCGCAGCATCGACCAGGCCATCTGGTATTCGTGCGCGATCGGACCGAAGCCTTCGCGGATTTCCTCGCGGTCCGCCACACCCGGATCGAACGCGACGCGCATGAAGAACTTGTCTTCCGCGAGATCGTTGAACTGCTGCGCCTCGATGATATTGCCGCCCATCTGGGCGAGGTACCCCGTCACGCGCGCAACGATGCCCGGACGATCGGCGCACGACAGGGCCAGGATCAGCGGTTCCGGCAAGGCCCGTCTCCTCAGTCGCGGCCGCGATTGGCCAGTGCGGCGTCGCTTTCCACCATCAGCGATGCGATGATGTCGGCGACCGGTTCTTCCTTGGAGACCATGCCGACCGACTGGCCCGCCATCACCGAGCCGCTCTCGACGTCGCCGTCGATCACCGCGCGGCGCAGCGCGCCCGCCCAAAAATGCTCGATCTGCAACTGCGCCTCGGCCATGTCGACTTCACCGGCGTCGAGCTTACGGGCAACCTCGATCTGCTTGGCGGTGAAGACTTCCGTGCCCTTGTTCTTGAGGGCGCGGACGGGAATGACGGGCAGACGCGGATCGACCTGCACGGAGGTGATCGCATCGCGCGCGGACGCACGAAAGAACATCTTCTTGAAATCGGGATGGGCGATGGACTCGCTCGCGCACGCGAACCGCGTTCCCAGTTGCACACCGGCGGCGCCCATCTCGAGATAGCCTGCAATGAGCTCGCCGCGCCCGATACCGCCAGCAACGAAGATAAGGTTGTCCGCAGCAAGGCTCGGCAGAATTTCCTGCGCCAGAACGGATGTCGAGACGGGACCGATGTGACCGCCAGCCTCCATGCCCTCGATCACGAGCGCATCCGCGCCGGAGCGAAGCAGCTTCTTGCCCAGTGCCAGGGTTGGCGCGAAGCAGATGACCTTGGCGCCGCTCGTCTTGATCGCCTCGACGCTTCCCTTTGGAGGGATACCGCCTGCCAGAACGACATGGCCGACACCGTGCTTCGCGCAGACGTCGATCAGGTCGAACAGCTGCGGATGCATGGTGATGAGATTGACACCGAAGGGCTTGGACGTGAGCGCCTTCGTGCCGACGATCTCCGCATCGAGCAGGTCGGGCGTCATCGCGCCGCAGGCAATGACGCCGAAGCCGCCGGCATTGCTGATCGCCGAGACGAGATTGCGCTCCGACACCCACGACATCGCGCCGCACAGGATCGCATATTCGCTGCCGAGAAACTCGCAGCCCCGCGCCATCAGCGCCGAGGTCTTGGGGTAAGCGGCCATCGAAGCTCCCATAGCCGGTTGAACGAAACGATGCGCCATAGGACGGCAGACCGTGCCAGACAAGCGGTGAGCACAGTATGGATTGAAATACAGGATCTTGCAGGATTTTCACGTGCCAACTACGAGCAATGCAGGCACAGGCGCGTGCCCCATAAATTACAATAAAGGTTATATTTAAAATGAATTCGAGGTTCCTCGGGCGCTTGCGCCAGCCGTCCAACATGCTGTTGGCGGCCGGAATCGCCGTGGTACTTGCGACGATCGCAGGTCTCTCGTTCAGCCGCTTTTCCATCCCCGGTGCCGGTGCGACCGCGATTCCGGAAGAGACGCGGACACTCGACAATATCTCGGCGGCCAACTTCACGCCGCAGACTCGCGCGACCCTGCTCAATATCGAAGTGAACGCAGGCATCCTCGCCGCGAAGCTTTATGACGGCGCTCCGGACAAGGCAGCCGCGTTCGACAAGGCAGCTGCGTTGATCGCGCACACCTCGCAGCTTGGCTCGGACGTCCCCCTGCCCCTGCGCAAGATGCTGTCGCAAACGGCCAAATCTGCCCTCTCGCAGCTCAATGCCGGTGAGACCGACAAGGCGGCTCGTCAGCTGCGCTCGATGCAGACGGCTCTTCGGGGCTTCCGCATGCAGTAAACGCAGCGGACGCCGCACTGCGGTTACGCCAGCGCCGTCCCTGCGCTTGGTGGATGCAACAGCATCCGCCCTGCATCGCCTTTCCAGATTTCCGCCGGCGGCCCTGTCACCACACGGGCGACGCCGGTTTTCGTGCGTCTGGACAATACGCAGAGGGCGCTTTTGCGGCATTCCGGCAACATTACTTTCCTAAGGCCGAATTCCTCCGCTCTTCCGGGACGAGTAATCGGTTTTGCCGTTATCACTGACAGACTTTCATAGTTTTCTTGAATTAATCAGAGGTCGTACAGTCACTGCACATCAGACGCACAGAGAGAGAGGAGTAGCAACATGGACGCGAACACAACCGGCGCCTCGGGCGGTTGCCCCATGCATCAATCGGGAGCCAAGCGCTCGCTGCTGGGACGCACAAACCGCGATTGGTGGCCGAACCAGCTTTCCATCGACATCCTGCACCAGCACGGTCTCAGTGGCGATCCGATGGGCGACGACTTCGATTACGCGAAGGAGTTCCAGTCGCTCGATCTCGGTGCGGTCAAGAAGGACCTTCACGCGCTGATGACCGATAGCCAGCCCTGGTGGCCGGCCGACTACGGGCACTATGGCCCCTTCTTCATCCGCATGGCCTGGCACAGCGCCGGCACCTACCGTACCGCCGACGGGCGCGGCGGCGGCAGTTCGGGCAACCAGCGCTTCGCACCGCTCAACAGCTGGCCCGATAATGCCAATCTCGACAAGGCGCGCCGCCTGCTCTGGCCGATCAAGCAGAAGTACGGCCGCAAACTGAGCTGGGCCGACCTGATGATCCTGGCCGGCAACGTGGCTATCGAATCCATGGGGGGCCCGATCTTTGGCTTCGGTGGCGGCCGCGAGGACATCTTCGAGCCCGAGAAGGACGTCTACTGGGGTACCGAGGAGCAGTGGGTCGGCGACGGCGCGGAAACGCGCATCGACGAGGAAGCCGGCCGCGCGCTGGAAAACCCGCTGGCTGCAATCCAGATGGGTCTCATCTACGTCAATCCCGAAGGCCCCGGCGGCAATCCCGATCCGATGCTCTCCGCCCGCGACATCCGCGAGACTTTCGCGCGCATGGCGATGAACGACGAGGAAACCGTGGCGCTGACTGCTGGCGGCCACACCTTCGGCAAGTGCCACGGTGCTGGCGATGCCGCGAAGATCGGCGCGGAGCCCGAAGGTGCGGACATCGCGATGCAGGGCTTCGGCTGGCAGAGCGGCCATGCCAGCGGCATGGGCGACGACACTATCACCAGCGGCCTTGAAGGCTCCTGGACGCCCACACCGATCCAGTGGTCGATGAACTACTTCCGCATGCTGCTGGAGTACGAATACGAGCTGGTGAAGAGCCCGGCAGGCGCGCAGCAGTGGCAGCCGGTCGACCAGAAGCCCGAGGACATGGCGCCCGGCGCGCACAGCCCGGACCGCAAGGTGCCGACGATGATGACCACTGCCGACATGGCGATGAAGGTCGATCCGAAGTACCGCGAGATATCGGAGCGCTTCTACAAGAACCCCGACCAGTTCGCCGATGCTTTCGCCCGCGCATGGTTCAAGCTGACCCACCGCGACATGGGGCCCAAGGCGCGCTACCTCGGACCGGACGCACCTGACGAGGACCTGATCTGGCAGGATCCGATTCCCGCGGCCGACTATGCCCCGATCGACGATAGCGATGTCGCTACGCTCAAGGGCAAGATCGCGGAATCGGGCCTCACCGTCTCGCAGCTGGTGAAGACCGCATGGGCTTCCGCCTCGACCTTCCGTGGCTCGGACAAGCGCGGCGGGGCCAATGGCGCCCGTATCCGCCTTGCTCCGCAGAAGGACTGGGACGTCAACGAACCCGAGAAGCTGGCAAGGGTGCTGGACATCTATGAAGGCATCAAGGCAGACTTCGACGCTTCGACCGGTGGCGGCAGGAAGGTCAGCATTGCAGACCTGATCGTGCTGGGCGGAACCGTCGGCATCGAGAAAGCGGCCAAGGATGCCGGACAGGCCATCACCGTGCCGTTCACCCCGGGGCGTGTCGATACTACCGACGAGCTGACCGATGCCGAGAGCTTCGAACCGCTGGAGCCGCGCGCCGATGGCTTCCGCAACTACCTCCAGGTGCGTTTCAGCGTGCCGACGGAAGAACTGCTGATCGACCGCGCGCAGCTGCTCGGCCTCTCGGCGCCGGAAATGACCGTGCTTGTCGGCGGCCTGCGGGTGCTGAGTGCCAACCATGGCGACCGCAAGGAAGGCGTACTCACCGCCCGCCCGGGCCAGCTCACCAACGACTTCTTCGTCAACCTGCTCGACATGGGCACGGCGTGGAAGGAAGTGGACGATCGCGGTGACGAGGTCTTCGTCGGCACCTGCCGCAAGACCGACGAGGAAAAGTGGACGGCAACGCGCACCGACCTCGTCTTCGGCTCGAACTCGCAGCTGCGGGCGCTGTCCGAAGTCTACGCCACGGCCGATGCCGGCGAGAAGTTCGTCAGCGACTTCGTGGCTGCCTGGACAAAGGTGATGAACGCGGACCGCTTCGACCTGGCCTGATGACCGGCCCGGTACGGCGCCCCCCCTTGGTACCGTACCGGGCCCCATCCCTGCCGATGTTTCCCCTCGCGTCGGCAGGAACAAACTGCCCCGCTTCCGCCACTGACACGGAAGCGGGGCCTGCTTTTAACGCCCTGCCCGCCGCTGCTCTCTTGATAATGCAACATTGCAATGCGACCATCGGCGGCAATGGACGTGCAAGAGCTCTACGCAGCAAAGCTGATGTCCGCCGACGCGGCGGCGCAACTGGTTCCTTCAGACAGCCATGTGGCCATGGGTATGGCCGTGGCGGAGCCCCCGGCGCTGCTGACCGCGCTGGCCAACCGGATCGAGGCCGGAAGCCTCACCGGCATGCGGCTATGGTATTTCCATTCCATGGCCCATGCCGCGCAAAGCGTGCTGAAGCGCGAAAATCTCGGCCGGGTCAGGCCGCACTGCATGTTCCTGAGCGGCGTCGAACGCGCACTGATCAAGGCCGACCCGTCGGTGTGCGAAGACCTGATCGACTTCGTTCCCACCGCCTTCAGCGCATCGCCGCAATTGCTGCGCGAAGAGGTTTCGCTCGATACCTGCGTCACCATGGTCTCGCCAATGGGCAAGCATGGCTACTTCACCTTCGGCACCGCGAACGACTACACCTCGGTCGCGGCGCGGGCCGCCCAGCGGCTGATCGTCGAGGTCAATCCGCTGATGCCGCGCGTGTTTGGCGAATCGCCGCTGCACGTTTCCGAAGTCGATGCCATCGTCGAGCACCGCTCCCCGCTGCTTGAAGTGGGCGATCACCCACCGGCAGCGGAAGATGAGCTTATCGCGGACATCGTCGCCGGCATGATCGAGGACGGGGCCTGCCTGCAGATGGGCATCGGCAACCTGCCTGCCGAAGTGTGCAAGCGCCTCACCGGGCGCAAGGATCTCGGTATCCATACCGAGCTGCTCACGCCCGCATTCGCCAGCCTGATCCAGTGCGGCGCCGTGAACAACCGCCGCAAGGCGACTTTCCCGGGCCGCAGTGTGTTCACTTTCGCGATGGGCGACGAGGCGTTCTACGACTGGCTGGACGACAACCAGGCGGTCTATTCGCTGCCAGTCGATGTCGTGAACGATCCCCGCCATATCGCCAAGAACGACAACGTCGTCTCGGTCAACGCCACCTTGCAGGTCGACCTTTCCGGCGCCTGCAATTCCGAACACATGATGGGGCACCAGTACTCGGGATCGGGCGGCCAGCTTGATTTCGTGCGCGGCGCCAATGCCTCGATCGGCGGCATTTCGATCATCGCCTGCCGCTCGACCGCCAAGGGTGGCGCGGTAAGCCGCATCGTGCCCCGGCTCGAAGGCCCCGTGACGACCCCGCGCAATGACGTGCACTGGATCGTCACCGAACACGGCGCCGCCAATCTGCGCGGCAAGTCGCTGCGCGAACGTGCCGATGCCATGATCGCGCTGGCTCACCCCAAGTTCCGCGACGAACTGGCGCGCTCCATCTAGATTCAGGCCGAAAATCCCGATCAGGAGCCGCTCACCCTGAGCTTGTCTAAGGGTGCCGATCGCAGCGCCGCGCCAACGCCTTCGACAAGCTCAGGACAAGCGGGGCGCGGGGCCCATATTCCGGATGATATTCTAGATCCGGACAGCGCCCAGCCGTTCCACCCAGTCGGCGTGACGGCCCTTCATTTCGCGCTCCAGACCTAGCCCCAGCTCTTCCGGATCGAGCACTTCGAGTACCTCGAAGGCAATGCTGTCGGCTCCGTGGGTATTCCACGCCGCCTGTAGGCTCGGGTGCGGATGCGCGTCCTGCCGCAGGGTGAAAAACAGGCGGTTGCTGACCTTTGACAGGTCCTGCGCGCGGCCTACCCATACGCCGTCATCCGTCCGGCAGCGCAGGGCGAAGATGCCCGACTCCACCTTGCGTTCACGGTAATCGGCCAGCGCGGCCTTGCGTTTTTGCTTGTCTGTCATCGCTCGAATCCTTGTCGTTATTTTTACCCGGATAAATTGACTCTGGCTAAAAATCAATTTACCCGGATGAAATTAATTGCAGGACAGGAACCATGACCGGGCAGTGCACAGCCTTTCACGACAACACGCGCATCGCGCAGGGGACGCGCAGTGAACTCGTCGCCTCGCTGCGCGGACGCGAGAACGGCCTTATGTTGTTCGAGGATGCGACCGGAAGGATCGTCGATCTGGACTGGCGCGGCGAACCGGAAGCTGTCGAGGCTGCCCCTCCCCCACGCAAGCGTGGTCGGCCCAAGCTTGGCGTCGTGCCGCGTGAGGTGACGCTTTTGCCACGACACTGGGAGTGGCTGAACAGCCAGCCCGGCGGCGCCTCGCGCGCCCTGCGCCGGCTCGTCGACGATGCGCGCAAGGCCGATGGCGGACGCAGCACCCGCCGCACGGCGCAGGAACGCACCTATCGCTTCCTGTCTGCCATCGCCGGAGACTTTCCGCATTTCGAAGAGGCCACGCGGCACCTCTTCGCCGACGATCCCGACGGCTTCGCCATTACCATCGCCGGCTGGCCGGCCGATGTGCAGCAATACGCCAAGACACTTCTGGAACCGCCTGAAGGAGACGAGTCGTGACCCCTCGCCAGCGCCTGCTCGGCCAATTCATCGAACGCGTCTGGAACTGCGGCGATAACGCCGCCGTGCCCGAATACCTCGCCGAGACCTATACGATCCGCCACGATCCCGGTGACCCGTGGGAAGGGCGAACTCTCGATCAGGCCGGTTTTATCGAGCGCCTCGAAACCTCGCGCGCGCCTTTCCCCGACCAGCGCTTTACCATCATACACATCAGCGAGGACGATACCTCCGTGATCATCGCCTGGACCTGGGCGGCGACGCACCGCCTGCCGATCGCCGGTTTCGAGGCAAGCAACCGCACGATCACGATGTCGGGCGCAAGTGTCTATTCGTTCGACAGGAAAGATCGCCTGACCGGCCATTGGCAGGTGTCGGACCGCCTGAGCGTGTTCCAGCAGTTGCAGCAAAATGCTGCAATGCAGCAGGCATGATGCTGCAGCTGCGCGGTAAACGACTGACGCACAACGGCAAACGGAAGCCCCTCAAGCCGGTCTTCACCAGAAACTAACCGGTGTGTGCGACAGGAACGCAACGGCGACGCCATCCGGCAGCCCTCGCAACCTGAAGGAGCACCGGTGACCCGCTTCCGCACGATCAGCCAGGCCAAATCCATCGATACCGCCGAGCAGCCGACCTGTTCGATCATGCTCGTGGAGGATTCCGCGGCCATGGCCCTGATGCTCAGGTCACGCATCGAGGCCGAAACCACCGGCGAGGTGGAATGGTACAAGACATACGCAGAAGCCTCGCAGGCCCTGATGGACCACACGCCCAGCCTTGCGGTGACCGGCATGAACCTGCCCGACGCGCCGGACGGCGAAATCATCGACCTGCTCGAGGAAGAAGGTGTCCCCACCATCCTGTTCACCGCCACGCTCAACCGCAAGGTGCGTGAACGGGCAAGCGCGCCGCACATCGTCGACTACTTCATCAAGGACGCGCCCGATACGGTCGATCACATTGCCCGGACCATCCAGCGCGTCACCAATGCCGCCGTCGCCTCGATCCTGATCGTGGACGACAGCGAGAGCGCGCGCCTGACGCTGGCCGAGATCCTCAACCTGCAGAACTATCGCATCCATCACGCGGCCTGCGGCGCCGAGGCGCTGGCCGTGCTGGAGCAGAACGACGACATCCAGCTCGTCATCACCGATTTCCACATGCCGGACATGGACGGGCAGGAACTCACCCGCCGCATCCGCACCGCCTATCCGCCCGAGCGGATGCGCATCATCGGCGTTTCGGCAAGTTCAGACCCCTACCTGTCCGCCGCGCTGCTCAAGGCCGGCGCATCGGACTTCGTCTACCGCCCCTACATCGCCGAAGAGGTGAAGTGCCGGATCGCCAGCAACATCGAGACGCTGAACCAGATGCGGCGCCTCCAGTTCCTTGCAGAACGCGACTTCGTCAGCGGCATGTACAACCGCCGCGCCTTCTTCGAGCAGGCGCAAAGTCGCCTCGCCCGGGTGCGCAAGAAAGGCGGCACCGCCTCGATCGCCATCCTCGACATCGACGACTTCAAGAAAGTCACCGACACCTACGGCCATGACGTGGGCGATCAGGTGATCCAGACGGCGGCCAAGGTCATCCACAATGTCCTGGCCCGGCGCAATTGCCTCTCGGCCCATTTCAGCGGCGAAGAGTTCGTCGTCCTGCTTAGCGACATGTCTAACGACGAAGCCGTCGCCGTAAGCGAAGATCTGCGCAAGTCGCTCGAACAGGCCGTGATCCTCCACGACCAGACCAAGCTGCACATCACCGCGTCGATCGGCGTGGCCGTGGTCCAGCCCGACGAGACGCTCAGCAACAACCTTAATGCCGCCGACCAGATGCTCTACATGGCCAAGGAAAAGGGCCATAACCGCGTCTGCGCCGACGCGGAGTTCTACCGCGCCGCCTGAGCCCTACGCAAAGATCTGGCGCAATCTCCGCTCCTCCTGAGCTTGTCCAAGGACGCTGGCACTGCGCCATGGTCCGCACCCTTCGACAAGCTCAGGAGGAGCGGTTTTCGATTCAGGCTTTGCGCATCTGATCCTTGAGACTGCTGCCTCTCTTTTCCAAGGGAGGGGGCAGCCAGCGGGAAATCAGGCTGCGGCGTCGAGACCGTAGGCGGTGTGCAGCACGCGCACGGCCAGTTCGGTTTCGTCGGCATTGATCAGCACCGAGACCTTGATCTCGCTGGTGGAGATCGCCTGGATATTGATGCCGCGGTCGGCCAGCGTCTTGAACATGGTGCTGGCAACGCCTGCATGGCTGCGCATGCCGACGCCGACGACGCTGATCTTGGTGACGTGATCGTCGCTGATCAGGCGGAAGAAGCCGATCGCTTCCTTGCGCTCTTCCAGCATTGCCAGCGCTCGGGCGAGATCGGCCTGCGGCACCGTGAAGGTGACGTCGGTCTCGCCCTTCTCCTTGGCGACGTTCTGGATGATCATGTCGACGTTGATGTTTGCTTCGGCCAGCGGCGCGAAGATCGAGGCCACCGCACCCGGACGGTCGGGCACGCGGGTAAGGGTAACCTTCGCCTCGTTCTTGTCGGCGGCGATACCGGTGATCAGCTGGCGTTCCATGTCGCTTCCTTCCAATTCGTCGTCGCTGACGATCATCGTGCCGGGCAGGTCGTCCGCGGGGGGCGCGCTCTCATCGATGAACGAGGACAGCACCTGCACCCTTACGCCTTCCTTCATGGCGAGCGAGACCGAGCGGGTCTGCAGCACTTTGGAGCCGACCGAGGCCAGCTCCAGCATTTCCTCGTAAGTCACGAGCGGCAGCTTGCGCGCCTTGGCGACGATGCGCGGGTCGGTGGTGTAGACACCGTCGACGTCGGTATAGATGTCGCAGCGGTCGGCCTTTACGGCGGCAGCGACGGCCACGGCCGAGGTGTCGGAACCGCCACGTCCCAGCGTCGTCACGCGGCCTTCGGGCGAAACGCCCTGGAAGCCGGGGATCACCGCGATCTCGCCCGATGCCATCGAAGCCAGCAGCGCGTCCGCATCGATATCCTCGATGCGGGCCTTGGCATGAGCGTCGTCGGTCCTGATCGGAACCTGCCAGCCGAGCCACGAGCGTGCCTTGCAGCCCATCGCCTGCAGCGTCAGCGCCAGCAGACCCGAGGTTACCTGTTCGCCCGATGCGACGACGACGTCGTATTCCGCCGGATCGTAAAGCGCATTGGCCTCGCGGCAGAAGTTGACCAGACGGTCGGTTTCGCCCGCCATCGCCGAAACGACCACGGCCACCGCGTGCCCGGCTTCCTGCTGGCGTTTGACGATACCCGCCACGCGCCGGATGCGCTCGGTCCCGGCCATCGAGGTGCCGCCGAATTTCATCACGATCCGTGCCAAGGTGCCGTTGCTCCCCGTGTCGTCTGCCATGCGCCGACATTGCGCCAGTGGATAAGAGTCCGGCGCGCTGTTAGGGGTGCTTCATGGACAATGCAACTGGCAGGGCAACTGCGACGATCGATCCCAGGGAAGCCGCGCATTTCGGCGCCCTTGCCGCGGACTGGTGGGACCCGAAGGGTTCCTCCGCGATGCTGCACAAGCTCAATCCGGTTCGTCTGGGCTTCATTCGGGAAGCCATTGATTCGTATTTCGGCACCGATTCGCGCAATATTCGACCGCTCTCGGGCAAGCGCGCGCTCGACGCGGGCTGCGGTGCGGGCCTGCTGTGCGAGCCCCTCGCCCGCCTCGGCGCGGAGGTCACCGGTGTCGATGCCGCGCCCGAGAACATTGCCGCCGCGCGCAGCCATGCCGAAGCGATGGGCCTTGGCATCGACTACCGGCAGGGCGAACTCGCGGCGCTGGTTCTTTCCGGGTTCGATCTGGTCTGTTCGCTGGAAGTCATCGAGCACGTGACCGACAAGGCCGCGTTCCTCGCCAGTCTCGCCGACGCCTTGGCCCCCGGCGGCCTGATGGTGCTCTCCTGCCCCAATCGCACCCCGCAATCGCGGTTGCTGCTGGTGGAGGCTGCCGAACGTCTGGGGCAGGTCCCCCGCGGCACGCACGACTGGAAGCAGTTCGTCACGCCCGAAGAACTGCGCGCGCTTGCCGCTGACGCAGGCCTCGTGCTCGGGGACGTAAAGGGCATTGGCTGGTCGCCGGTGAACGGCCTGCACCTCTCCGACGACACCTCGCTCAACTACATCGTCACGGCCACCGCCGCCTGACCAGCGGGTCCGTGCAAGCCAGCCCGATTGGACAGTGGGCCAAAGTACCCGAATGGGAACTACCCTTCCCTGGCACTTCCCATGACACTCCCTTGCCAAAAGGGAGAGAGACAATGGACAAGCTGCGCGTCATCCAGTGGACAACCGGCAAGGTCGGCAAGCATTCGCTGCGCGCCATTCTGGACGATCCGCGGCTCGAACTGGCCGGATGCTACGCCTGGTCCGATGCCAAGAAAGGCGTCGATGCCGGCGAGCTTTGCGGACGCCCTGCGACCGGCATCGCCGCCACCAACGATATCGAAGCATTGATCGCCTTGGGCGCGGACACCGTGCTCTACACCCCGTTCGAGGCCGATCTGGATCAGGCGATCAAGCTGCTCGAGAGCGGTCTAGACCTGGTTTCCACCAACCTCTTCCTCAATGTCGGCGGCATTCGCGGCGAGGTGAAGGACCGGCTGGAAACGGCCTGCGCCAAGGGCAATTCCTCGCTCTACATCACCGGCATCAACCCCGGCTGGATCAACTCGGTGATCGCCAGCATGACGGCAATCTGCCGCGACGTGGAAAGCGTCTCGATCACCGAGTCGGCCGATTGCTCGGTCTACGAATCGGTCGAGACCTGGGGCTTCCTCGGCATGGGCGAGCCGGGCGGCGCGACCGACGAACTCATGGGCCGCGCGCAGGCATGGCTGATCCTGTTCAAGGATGCCGTCGAACGCATCGGCACGGCACTTGGCCTGACCTTCAACGATGTCGAGTTCTTCTGCGAATACGCCACCGCCGCGGAGAAAGTCGATCTCGGCTGGTTCTGCATGGAAAAGGGCACCAACGCAGCGCTGCGCGGTGGCTGGAACGGCAAAGTGAACGGCAAGACGGCGGTCAACATTACAGTAGTCTGGTATCTTACCAAGAAGCTGGCCGAAGGCTGGGAGATCGACGACGATCAGTACCGCCTCGTCGTCCAGGGCGAACCCAGCATAGACATGCACATGCGCCTGATCCCGGCGGACCACTGGAAAAACCACGACTGGGACATTATGACCGCCCTGCCCGCCGTCTCCGCCGTGCCGCAGATCAAGGCCGCTCGCGCCGGTGTGTTGGGCCTCGTCGATCTCGGTCTGCCGGTCGCACCGATGGGAGACTGGCTGCAGGACCGCAACTGACCGCTACGCCGCGTCAATCGGCTGCAAGCAACTCGGCGATGGCCTGCTTCGCGCGGGCCTCTCGTTGTTCCCAGGTCCCGGCGATCCGCACGAAAGGCACCTCAGCCTGTATCAGCACCTTTTCCGCGATGTCGGCGAAGCGGGCGCGGGTGGCCTCTTCTCCGAAGCAGCGCGTGCCGTCGTGCAGCCAGGGCACGTCGGGCGAGAACAGCAGATACAGATCGGCCTTGGGATAGGCCAATAGGGCATCCGGCACCTGCGAGAACAGCATCTGCGCCCATGCAGCCGTCATCAGCTGATCGGTGTCGAGCACCAGCAGCGGCGGCGATGCGGCGGCGGCCTTGCGGTTCTCGGCCGCCTGTCCTTCGGCAATCGCCAGCAGATCGGGCATCGTCAGATCGGTACCGCGCTCTTCGCAGTAGGCACGACCGTACTCGGACACCCAGGGGTAGCCCAGCCTGCCGGCGAGCACGGTTTTGCCCGTACTCTCGGCGCCATGCAGGCAGATTGTCTTCATGCAGCCTGGAGCGTGCCCTTCGGCTGGTCCTTGGCGGCCTGCATCCATTCCTTCAGGCCCAGCAGCGACATGACCAGCATACCGCCATAGAGCCCTGCCGTCGGGTGGAGCCCGCGGTTGATATAGAGCAGGATCGCCGCGATATCGATGATGATCCAGAGGATCCAGTTCTCGATGCGGCGGAAGGCCAGAAGGATCTGCGCCGATACGCTGGCCCCCGCAATCGCGGAGTCCGCGAAAGGCATGACGGCATCGGTAAAGCGGTGCATCACCCAGCCGAGGTTCAGGCTCACGGCCAGAGTCGCCAGCCCCCAGACGGCGCGGCTCATATTGTCGAGCCAGCGCACCGGCACGCGGCTGTCATCCCCGCCGACCTTGAGCCAGAGCCACCAGCCCCAGCCCTGTGCAAGGAAAAAGAAAACTTGCAGGCCAGCTTCGGCGTAGAGACGCTTTTCCCAGAAAACGAAGATGTAGAGCGCGACCATGATCATGCCGAACGGATAGTTCCAGACGGTCCGCCAGATCAGGAGGGTTATGTTGACCACACCGAACGCTGCGGCGACCCATTCGAGCATGGCAAGGGATTCGGGAGTCATGACAGCGCTGCCTCCCACTCGGGCTGCTTGAAGCCCACCAGGATACCGCCTTTGTGCTCCACGACCGGACGCTTGATCGTGCTGGGGTTGGCTTCCATGATCTTCACGGCTTTGGTGCCGTCGAGATCAGCCTTGTCCTCTTCGGGCAGTTTGCGAAACGTCGTGCCCGCGCGATTGAGCACCTTTTCCCAACCGGCCGCGGCAATCCAGCGTTCCAGCCTGGCAGGGTCTGCCCCTTCCTTCTTGTAGTCGTGGAAGGTGTAGTCGATCCCCTGCGCCTCAAGCCACTTTCTCGCTTTCTTCACGGTGTCGCAATTGGGAATTCCGTAAAACGCGATCGTCACTCAAGCCCCCTTTGAAAACCGACGTACCCCCGGCCGGTCGCACGAATATACTGTATAATCCTCGTAATATCCGTCTCTACCACGCTTTTGAACAGCCGTATGCTCAAAATGGGACGCCCATTCCCGAGCGTAAAATTCGCTGTCCCACTCCGAAATGGTAACCGTCTCACCATCCTCCGCCTCGAAAGTCTTGTAGGAAATGAAGCCCGGTTGGGCGAGCGCGAGGTCGGCCATGCGCGCGGCATCGGCCCTGTAGGCGGCAGCATCCATGTCCGCACGCTTGCGGCTGCGAAAAACGGTCAGATACATAGCCGCGTCTTGCCCCGCACGGTTCATTTCGGCAAGCCTGCGCCTCACAAACTTCACTTTACTTGCGCAATTGCCGCTTCTGCGACGTGCATGGCCCCGCACGGCGCTGGACAAACCGCGCGTCGCGCGACAAAGCGCGAACCATGAGCGTCAACAGCTTCGGCCGTCTTTTCCGTTTTACCACCTGGGGCGAAAGCCATGGCCCGGCGATCGGTGCCGTCGTCGACGGGTGCCCTCCGGGTCTTGCCATCGACGAGAGCGTGATCCAGCCGTTCCTCGATGCACGCCGCCCGGGCCAGTCGAAATACACCACGCAGCGGCAGGAGCCCGATCAGGTACGCATCCTGTCCGGCGTGTTCGAAGGCCAAGATGGCATTAGACGCACGACCGGCACGCCGATCAGCCTGATGATCGAGAATGTCGACCAGCGTTCCAAGGACTATTCCGACGTCGCGCGCGCCTATCGCCCGGGCCATGCCGACTATGCCTACGACGCCAAGTACGGCTTCCGCGATTATCGCGGCGGCGGCCGATCCTCCGCGCGCGAAACGGCAAGCCGCGTGGCAGCGGGCGCCGTGGCCCGGCTGGTCATCCCCGAAGTAAAGATCCGCGCCTATGTCTCCGAAATCGGCGGCGACATGATCGATCCGGGCAACTTCGATGAAGCCGAGATCGGCAACAACCCGTTCTTCTGCCCCGATGTTGCTGCGGCGGCACGCTGGGAACAGATCGTCGACGACGCGCGCAAGGCCGGCTCCTCGGTGGGCGCGGTTATCGAGTGTTATGCCAGCGGCGTTCCCGCGGGCTGGGGCGCTCCGCTCTACGGCAAGCTCGATGCCGATCTGGCCGCGGCGATGATGGGCATCAATGCCGTAAAGGGCATAGAGATCGGCGACGGCTTTGCCGCCGCGCGCCTGACCGGCGAGACCAATGCCGACCCGATGCGGCCGTCAAAGGAAACCGGGCCGGACGGCGCGCCGGAATTCATGGCCAACCACGCAGGCGGCATTGCCGGCGGCATCTCGACCGGCCAGCCGGTCACCTGCCGCGTGGCCTTCAAGCCGACGAGTTCGATCCTGACCCCGCAGCCCACCGTGACGCGCGAGGGGCAGGCGACCGAACTGTTCACCAAGGGCCGCCACGACCCCTGCGTCGGCATCCGCGGCGTGCCGGTGGTGGAAGCGATGATGGCGCTGGTGCTGGCCGACCACAAACTGCTCCACCGGGGGCAGTGCGGGTAGGATAATCCCGATCCTCCCTGTCGCGAAGCGATGGGGAGGGGGACCGCCCGCTTTGCGGGTGGTGGAGGGCGAAACCCCTCCGTCAGCCCTTCGGGCTGCCACCTCCCCATTCCTTTCAGGAACAGGGAGGATCCAAGAGCCTACAAATCCATTACGCTCGGCTTGCTCGACCGTTCGATCATGCCCGTCGTGCGCACGCCGTCCCAGGTGTAGAACGCATGGCTCTGCTGCACGATCGGCCAGTCCTTGGGCCAGTCGGGGGGCAGCACATGACCGCCGCGTGAGCGGGTGTTGGTGAAAGTCACGCCGTCGATGGCGATGCGCTTGCCCTCAAGCGTTTCGAGCACCACAGGCACGGCCTCTCCGCCCGTCACCAGTTTGCGCAGCCACGGCAGTTCGACCGGACGCGCACCGACGCGGCGGCCGTCGCTGTCGATCACCCAGGCTTCCTCGTAGGTCGGCTCGCCATCGTCGCGCGGCGGATAGGCGTTGAGGCCGAAACCACGCCCGTCGGGGAAGATCGCCGACATCCAGCAATGGCCGGTAAAGCCGGCGAAAGCGCGAAAGCCGGTGCGGCGAATGCGCAGGCCGTTGGCCTTGAAGTCATGCGCCTTGCCATCGACGGTCAGCGTGCCGGTGCAATGAAACAGTTGCTCGTAGCGCGGGCTCATGAAGTCGCCCTGCTTGCCGCCCATCGCCGCCGCCGCTTCCGGCGTCATCGTGCCGGGCTGCCACGGCACAGCGGCCATTTCCATGTCGATATCGAAGGCCACATCGACCCACTTCTTCTCTTCGAAGTCTGGATCCTCGAGGATTTCCTGCGCACTGGTTTCGGCAACCGGCCCTTCAAACCGCGCGGTCCAGCGCTGGAACGGCTCGACGCATTCGAAGCGCATCGGGCCGGTAGCACGGATGGTCGGCTTGCCGCCCGGACCGATGGAGCTTTGCTTTTCGCCATCGCCGCGCCGCGAATAGAGGCGGCCGTCGGCAAAGGCGATGTCGAGCCACATCTCGTGCCGGTCCCACTGCTCGGCAACGGCTTCGACGCCCACACGCATCGCGAAAAGGCCGTTCTCTTCCTCGATCCAGACGTTCACGGCATCGCGCACGCCATCCTCCGGCCGCGCATCGAGCACGTATTCGCGATCTACCGGGATACCGCCGGACAGGTCTGCTACTGTATCCGTAACCATCGCTCTCCCTTCCCATCTTTATCTGGGAAGCAAGCTGTCATGGCTGTCACGCAAGGTCACCCCCCGGCGCAAGCGCGGAGGCGATATCAAGCCATTCCTTCGTGTTCGGGAGGAGCCCCTCAGCCGTAAGGCGGCTGGTGCAGGCCCTTGGGGCTGAGCGTGAAGATCTCGCAGCCGTCCTCGGTGATGCCGATGGAGTGCTCGAACTGCGCGGAAAGCGACTTGTCGCGCGTTACCGCCGTCCATCCATCGTTGAGCAGCTTCACCGCCGGCTTGCCGAGGTTGATCATCGGTTCGATGGTGAAGAACATGCCGGGCTTGAGCAGCGGCCCGGTGCCGGGGCGACCGGCGTGGACCACTTCCGGCGCATCGTGGAACAGGCGGCCGAGGCCATGTCCGCAGAATTCGCGCACCACGCCGAAGCGGTTCGATTCGGCATAGCGCTGGATGGCCGCGCCAATGTCGCCCACGCGGTTGCCAGGTTTGGCCTGTTCGATGCCGATCATCAGGCACTCGTAGGTGACATCCACGAGCCGGCGCGCCTTCAGCGAGGGTTCGCCCGCGAAGTACATGCGGCTCGAATCGCCATGCCAGCCGTCGAGCAGCGGGGTCACGTCGATGTTCAGGATATCCCCTTCCTTGAGCGTCTTTTCGGAAGGGATACCGTGGCACACGACATGGTTGATCGAGATGCAGCACGAGTGCGCATAGCCGCGATAGCCCAGCGTCGCGGGGACCGCGCCGCCATCGAGCGTCAGTTCGCGGACCTTGTCGTCGATCGCCGCCGTGGTGACGCCCGGTTGCACCATCGGCGCAATCTCGTCGAGTATCTCGGCGGCAAGGCGTCCGGCCTTGCGCATGCCTTCGAAAGCCTCGGGGCCATGCAGCTTGATCGTGCCATCGCGCAGGACGGCTTCGTCGCCGGATTCGATAATCTGGTATTCGCTCATCCAGCCGATATAGCGGTGCTGCGCGGAAATTGCGAGATTATTGCCCCACCGAAAAGCTGGTGCGGTACTGCGGCTTGAGAACCGCCATCACCTTCCCCGTCACCGGCAGCGTGATGTCATAGGTCCCCTCGGCATAGGCACCAGCTTCGTAGGGACCCACAAGAATGCCCAGCCGGTCGAACGTCTTGCCGTTGGACGAGCCCAGAATCAGCGTCTGCGCAATCGGGTCGATGCACTCGGTGAAGATCTGCCCGGAGTCGCGCTGCACCGGTTCGCCGCGGCGCTGCTCGCGCTCCTTGTCGAGCGCATCGCAGAACGGCTCACGGATCGCCTTGCGCAGCGCATCGGTGCTGGTGAACAGTTCGCGCGGCTTGCGCGCCGTTTCCGCCCGGCGATCCCACAGCAGCGTATCGAAGGCGCTCATCCCGTGCGCGCCGCCGGTGTAGGTGTAGATTTCCGCTGAGAGCGAAAGCCAGTTCGGCAGGTCCGTGACGACCGACCACTTTGCGATGTAGCTATGCAGCCGGTACGGAAAGCCCTCCTTCTTCGCGACCTTCCTCTCGTCGCGGGCCGTGGATGCGAGCCGATCGCGCGCTTCGTAAAGCCGCGTGTCGAGCAATTCCTTGAGCGGTGGAATGGCGCCTGCCGCGTCGGGATAGGCGAAGGTGAACTCGTAGAGGTCGTTCGAAACTTCTACCGACCGGCCTGCATCGGGCGCAGCTGCGCCAACTGCTGCGGCGGTTTCGCTCGCGGATGGCTCGGGCGCGCCGACTTCCGCCTCGGGCACCGTGCTCGCTTCGCTGGCGTTGTCTTCGGGGGCTGCATTTTCGCCGCCGCCCTGACACCCGCTGGTAAGCAACAGCACGGCCGCAGCCCATCTGCCAATTCGCATCATTTTTTCTCTCGCACTAAATCTCGCCCGGAGGCTAAAGAACCTGACCATGAGCGACAAGAACGCATTAATTCAGCCTGACCGCGGTCAAAAAGCCATTGCCATCCACCTCGTCGACAAGGACGGCCTGGACGACTTCCTCAAGGAGCGCACACCGGCACAGCGCGCGGCGCTCGCCGCCCAGCGCTTCGAAGCCGAAGGCTACGACTACGCGATCATGCCTGACGGCGAGGAATGGGCCGTCGCAGCGGGCGTCGCCAACACCGCCGACCTTTCGAGCTGGTGCATGTCCAAGCTGGCAAAGAAGCTGCCTGCCGGAACCTATCGCCGCATTGGCGGAGAGCCCGGCGCCGCCATGTTCGGCTGGATCACAGGGCAGTACCGTTTCGACCGCTACCTGTCCGAGCCCGACGAGGAAGGCCCGCGCGTGCTGCTGACCGGCGAACCGGCAACGATCGATGCCATCACCGCCGAGGCCGAAGCGGTCATGCTGGTCCGCGATCTGGTGAATACGCCTGCCGAGGACATGGGCCCTGCCCAGCTCGAGGCCGAGGCCGAGAACCTGCACAAGGCATATCGTGCGGAAATTCGGGTCACCCGCGGCGACACGCTCGAACATGAATTCCCGATGGTCCACACGGTCGGCCGCGCTGCCTCGCGCTCGCACGCACCGCGCATGATCGAGCTGGAATGGGGCGACCCCAAGCACCCGAAGCTCGCCGTAATCGGCAAGGGTGTGTGCTTCGATTCCGGCGGGCTCGACATCAAGCCCGGCTCGGGCATGCTGCTGATGAAGAAGGACATGGGCGGTGCGGCCCATGCGCTCGCGCTCGCGCGGCTCATCATGCAAGACCAGCTTCCGGTGCGCCTGCACCTGCTCGTACCCGCCGTCGAAAACGCCGTGTCCGGCAACAGCTTCCGGCCTGGCGACGTGCTCAAGAGCCGTGCCGGTATCTCGGTGGAGATCGGCAATACCGATGCCGAAGGACGCCTGATCCTCGCCGATGCGCTGGCCCGCGCCGGCGAGAACGAACCCGACCTGATCGTCGACTTCGCCACTCTGACCGGTGCTGCACGCGTTGCCGTGGGGCCCGATCTGCCCGCGCTGTTCACGCGTGTGGACGCGACCGCCGAGGCCATTCTGGCAGCGGGCAAGGCGCATGACGATGCCTGCTGGCGCCTGCCGCTGCACGACGGCTACCGCGAATACCTCAAGTCGGAGGTGGCGGACATCAACAATGCCGGCTCCAGCGGCTTTGCCGGGGCGAGCACGGCGGCCCTGTTTCTCGACAAGTTCGTGCCTAAGGACACCGACTGGGCCCACCTCGATACCTTCGCCTGGCGTCCCTCGGACAAGCCCGGCCGCCCCAAGGGCGGTGCCGCGCTCGGCCTTCGTGCAGTCTGGCACATGCTGAAACAACGCTATGACAAGCGTGACCGCTAAGCTTGCGAACGAGCGATGACCCCGCTAAGCGCGCCCATCTTTGCCTTTGGAGACGCACAGAAGTTGGCACCTGAGGATTCCTACACCCGGCCCCCACGGCTCGACGGCATGCTCGCCATGACGGGGCCGAGCGTGACGACGGAACCCGGCTGCCTTCCCGTGCGCGGCGATCTGGCGCATATCAAGCTGGCCGGACGCTATTTCGTGCCGCACTATGCGGTGCCGATGCCGCACGCGATCAAGGCCGGCGCGGTGCTGCGCGCGACCGGCCGCGCCGATGGCGAAACGATCATGGATCTGCCCGAAGGCGAGACCTTCAACGTACTCGACATCGCTGGCGCCTGGACCTGGGGCCAGCTCGGCGAGGATGGCCCGGTCGGCTACGTCGCACTGACAGACCTCGAAGCGATTGGCTGATGGGCGCGAGCGTTTTCATCGACGGTGCCGCCGGCACCACCGGGCTGGAAATCGCCGACCGGCTGGCAGGACGCAGTGAGTTCGATCTCGTCATTCTGAGCGATGACAAGCGCAAGGACGACGCCGCGCGCGCCGAAGCGCTCAACGATGCCGACTTCGTGATCCTCTGCCTGCCTGACGACGCCGCAAAGGCCGCCGTTGGCATGATCCGCAACGACCGCACCCGCGTGATCGATGCCTCGTCGGCCCACCGCGTCGCCGACGGTTGGACTTACGGCTTTCCCGAAGTCATGGGCCGCGAAACCGTTGCCGCGGCGCGCTTCGTCAGCAACCCCGGCTGCTATCCCACCGGCTTCATCGGCCTGCTGGCGCCGCTGGTGCGTGCGGGTCTGCTGCCTTCCTACTGGCCTTATGTCTGTCATGCCGTCTCCGGCTACTCGGGTGGCGGCAAGGCGCTGATTGCCCGGTTCGAGGAAGACCGCGACATCGCCTTTCGCGCTTACGGCCTGTCGCTGGGCCACAAGCATGTACCCGAAATGCAGGCGCATGTCGGGCTTGCCCATGCGCCGCTGTTCGCCCCCGCCGTCGTGCCCGCGCATCGTGGCATGCTGGCCGAAGTGCCGCTGCACCTCAGCGCCATGACCAATGCCGCTTCGCCGGATGAACTTCGCGCGGCACTGGCGGCATTCTATTCGGGCAGCGAGATCGTGAAGGTCGAAGCCGACCAGCCCGACGAGCTGCTGCTGCGCGCATCGATGCCAGCGGTGGACACGCTGACCCTGCGCGTTCTCGGTGCGAAGGACGGCAGCCAGGCCCGCCTCGTCGCCATGCTCGACAATCTCGGCAAGGGCGCCAGCGGCGCTGCAGTGCAGAACCTCAATCTCATGGCCGGTCTGGAAGAGACAGCGGGCCTGCGCCTCTGAGGCCTTCGCCTCGACAGCCCGACATCCTGTCGAATCCGCTCTCCTGCGCTGCTACCGCGAGGCAGGAGCCCGCGTCGTGTGACGACTCGGAATTGGCAGAAAACGGGCGATGCACAATTTTCAGGCACCTGCTGCCCGAATCTTGAACAGAACTTGCCGCATTGCGGCGCAGCACTTTCCACGCAATGCCGAAGGGACTTGGGAAATCGTACAATTCCGGTCTTTTCGCCATTGCACACATGGCCTACCACTGGAACATTCGCATTGGCACGATTCTTGATGGGAATCGCGCGCGAGGGCATCTGGTTCCCGGACCGGAAACCTCTTCGAAAAATGTCCGGGAACAAGTGCAGGGGTCTAATCAGGCGTGAAAAAGATCGAAGCCATCATCAAGCCGTTCAAGCTCGATGAAGTGAAGGAAGCGCTCCACGAAGTCGGAGTGTCGGGCATCACGGTGACGGAAGCCAAGGGTTTCGGACGCCAGAAAGGCCATACCGAACTCTATCGCGGCGCCGAATACGTCGTGGACTTTCTGCCCAAGGTGAAACTCGAGGTCGTTGTACCCGATGCCCTTGCCGAGCGCGTGGTGGAGGCAATTGCCGACGCTGCGCAGACCGGTCGCATCGGCGACGGCAAGATCTTCGTCGTGCCGATCGAAACGGCGGTGCGTATCCGTACCGGCGAACGGGACGACGACGCACTCTGAGTTTTCGGCATAGTCCGGAGACGACATCACCCGTCTGGCCAGACCAGACGTCTAGAATCGGGTCCGGCCTAGGCCGGACCGGGAATAAGCCGGATAAAGGGGACCGGCGCCGTTCCCGGAATGCCATCAACCCCTAGCCTCTTTCGGGGATCGGAAGAGAAAAATGGAGAATAGATCACATGGCTAGTGCAAAGGACGTCCTAAAGCAGATCAAGGACGAGGAGATCGAGTGGGTTGATCTTCGCTTCACCGATCCCAAGGGCAAGTGGCAGCACCTCACGATGTGCGCCGGCGTGATCGGCGAGGACGAACTCGAAGACGGCCTGATGTTCGACGGTTCCTCGATCGAGGGCTGGAAGACGATCAACGAGTCGGACATGATCCTCAAGCCCGACCTCGACGCGGTCTATGTCGATCCGTTCTCGGCTACCCCGATGATGATCCTGTTCTGCGACATCGTCGAACCCTCGACCGGCGAACTCTACACGCGTGACCCGCGCTCGACCGCCAAGCGCGCCGAAGCGTTCGTCAAGTCGGCCGGTTTCGGTGACACCGTCTATGTTGGCCCGGAAGCCGAATTCTTCATGTTCGACGACGTGAAGTTCTATGACGGCTACGACGGCAACGGCTTCAAGCTCGACGACATCGAACTGCCCGGCAACTCGGACAAGTCCTACGACACCGGCAACCTCGCCCACCGTCCGCGCGCCAAGGGCGGCTACTTCCCCGTCGCTCCGGTCGACTCCTGCGTCGACATCCGCGGCGAGATGGTTACCACCATGCTCGAAATGGGCCTGCCCTGCGACAAGCACCACCATGAAGTGGCGGCTGCCCAGCACGAGCTCGGCCTGACTTTCGGCACCCTGACCACCACTGCCGACCGCATGCAGATCTACAAGTACGTCGTCATGATGGTCGCGCAGGCCTACGGCAAGTCGGCCACGTTCATGCCGAAGCCGATCATGAAGGACAACGGTTCGGGCATGCACACGCATATCTCGATCTGGGACGGCGGCGAAAACACCTTCGCCGGCAACGGTTACGCCGGCCTGTCGGACACCTGCCTGTACTTCATCGGCGGCGTCATCAAGCATGCCAAGGCCCTCAACGCCTTCACCAACCCGACCACCAACAGCTACAAGCGCCTGGTGCCGGGCTACGAAGCCCCGGTTCTGCTGGCCTACTCGGCCCGCAACCGTTCGGCTTCGTGCCGCATCCCCTATGGGGCCGGCACCAAGGCAAAGCGCGTGGAATTCCGTTTCCCCGACGCGATGGCCAACCCCTACCTCTGCTACGCCGCGCTGCTCATGGCCGGCCTCGATGGTGTCAAGAACAAGATCCATCCGGGCGAAGCCATGGACAAGAACCTCTACGATCTGCCGCCGGCCGAACTCGCCGAGGTGCCGACCGTCTGCGGTTCGCTGCGCGAAGCTCTGGAATCGCTGGCTGCCGACCATGCCTTCCTCCTTGAGGGCGGCGTGTTCACTGAAGACCAGATCGAAGCCTACCTCGAACTGAAGTGGCCGGAAGTGCTGCGCTGGGAAACCACGCCGTCGGCCGTCGAGTTCGACATGTACTACAGCGCCTGATCCGCGCTGAATCGGTTCGCCGAGTGGGGCGCCCGGAGCAATCCGGGCGCCCTTTTTCTTGCCTGATGCCGGCTTATGTCGCTGTTACTATTGGCGACACTGTCGCAGGGAACCCGTCACGGCCTTTGGCGTTGCAAACTCCACCAAGGAGGAGCACGTCATGCGCACCACACGCTCAATCCGGATCGGCGCCGCAGCGAGCCTTGCCCTGATGGCGGGCGCTCTGGCCGCACAGCCCGGAGGAAACGGCAAGAACAACGGGCAGGATAACGGCAACAAGGGCGCAGCCCATGCCGGCCCCGCCAAGCCAACCGGAGCCAAGCCGGCCGGAAATCCCGGGAAAGCCGACAAGCCCGCACCGCAAAATCAAAAGCCGGCGAAGAAAGAGCAGGCGCGCTCCAATCCGCCCGCGGCAAAGCCACAGGCGGCCCCTCCCGGACAGGCCAGGGCAGACCGCCCGGCTGCCAGCAAAAAACCGTCTCCTGCCATTGCGCAGAAACCGAAAGACGCCGCCAAGGGCAAAACGGCACCGGTCGCCCGCGCCCAGCGAACCGATATCCGGCGTGAAACGTTCAATGGACCCAAGGGGCGCAAGATCACCGTTCCGACAAACGACCGCGTGCGTGTCGTGACCACGCGCCGCGACTTCGACTGGGCCTCGCTCAACACCCGTAAGACCTTCGACGGATGCCCTCCCGGTCTTGCCAAAAAGTACAATGGCTGCACGCCGCCCGGGCTCGATCGCGAACCGACGACGGCTTGGGCCCGGCCGAACTGGTATCTCGGCAACTACGACCGCAGCCTGCGCTATCGCTATGCAGACGGCTATCTGCTTCGCCTCGGGGCGGGCACCGATGTTCTGGGATACCTCCCTCTCCTCGGCGGCGCGCTGTCCGTGGGCCAGCGCTGGCCGGCGACCTATCAGCCCATCGATTTGCCGGGCTATTACAACAGCTACTACGGCCTCGGCTCGCCGAGCGGCTACCGGTATTACGACGACACCATATACCGGGTCGATCCCGATACCGCCGCAATCCAGGCCATCGCCGCGCTGCTGACCGGAAACGACATCACCATCGGCCAGCCCATGCCGGCGGGATACGACGTCTACAACGTGCCCTACGGCTATCGCGATCAATACGTGGACGGCCCCGATGCGCTGTACCGCTACAGCGACGGCTACGTCTATCAACTCGACCCGACCACGCGCCTCGTGCAGGCCGCGATCGAACTGCTGAGTTAAGCGAAGGAACGCAAAGATGCGCCCGATGAACCCGACCCTTGCCCTGCTTGCCGCTTGCACGCTCGCGCTAGGCGCCTGCTCAGGCGGCACCTCGCCATCCGATGAGGCTTCCCCGGCAGAGGTAGTGGACCTGACCCCGGAAGCCGAGACCCTCGCGACCGCACTCGACAACACCGATGGCGTGCAGACGATGGCCGAAGCGCTGAAGGAAACCGGCATTGCCGGCATTTTCCAGGGCAAGGGGAGCTATACCCTGCTGGCGCCGGACGACGATGCCTTCGCCGCGCTGGGCGATGCCGGAAAGGCCCTGACCGGGTCGAGCGATCACGCGGCCCTGGCAGCGCTGATCAAGGACCACTTGCTGCCCGGCTATGTGACGCCGCAGGATCTCGGCGCCGCGATCGACGCCAGCGACAACGGGCAAGTGACCATGACGACGCTCTCCGGCCAGGTTCTGACCTTCACCCGGTCGGGAGACGCCATCACCGTTTCCGCCCCGGACGGATCGCAGGCGACGCTCGAGGCCGATCCGCTTACCGCCGAGACCAGCATCGCCATTCCCATCGACGGGGTGCTGCGCAAGTTCTGAACGAAAGCATTTTCCTACAGCCCCGCTTCCGGTTTACTTGAATCGCCTTTTCCCGCCCGAGACGGAGAAGGCCGATGCTCAACCGCAAGCCGATATTCGATGAAGTGCGCCTGCTGCTGGGGCGGGGTTTCGATCAGGCCGAAGTCGTTCGGCTCGATGCCGCCATCGACCGCGCGCTGGGCACTGCGTCGCACACACGGCAGCTTTGCGATGCCGGCAGAACGCTCATCCGCAAGTGGGAAGGCTGCGCCCGGCGCCGTGCCGATGGCCGTTTCGAAGCCTATCCCGATCCGGGCAGCGCGAATGGCGAACCCTGGACCATCGGCTGGGGCTCCACCGGCCCCGATATCCGCAAGGGCGTGATCTGGACCCAAGCCGAGTGCGATGCCCGCTTCGACCGGGACATCGTGCGCTATGTAGAAGAAGTCGCCGCAGCGCTGGGCGACGCGCCGACCACACGGGATCAGTTCGATGCGCTGGTCTCGTTCCACTACAACACCGGTGCTATCGGCCGGGCCACGCTCACGCGGCTGCACAAGGCCGGACGCTTCGCAGAGTCGCAGGCTGAGTTCGGAAAATGGATCTACAACGACGGCAGGCCGATGGACGGGCTCAGAATTCGCCGCAATGACGAAGCCGCGCTCTACGGGCTAATCTGAAGGCCTGCCCGTTCGTGTCGAACGGAAATGGCAATCTCGCCCACCCCTTCACAGCCGCGGCAGCGTCACGCCCTTCTGGCCCATGTATTTGCCCGCGCGGTCGGCATAACTGATCTCGCAAGGCTCGTTGCCCTGCAGGAACAGGAACTGGCAGGCGCCCTCGTTGGCGTAGATGCGCGCGGGGAGCGGCGTGGTGTTGGAGAACTCCAGCGTGACGTGCCCTTCCCAGCCCGGTTCGAGCGGGGTGACGTTCACGATGATACCGCAACGCGCATAAGTGCTCTTGCCCAGGCAGATCACCAGCACATCCTTGGGCACGCGGAAGTACTCCACCGTGCGCGCGAGCGCGAAGGAGTTGGGCGGGATCACGCAGACGTCGGTCTCGCGGTCGACGAAGGAATTCGCCGCGAAGTCCTTGGGATCGACGATCGCCGAATCGACATTGGTGAAGATCTTGAACTCGGGCGCGACGCGGGCGTCGTAGCCGTAGGACGACAGGCCATAGGAAATGCACCCGTCGCGGCGCTGGGCCTCCACGAAAGGTTCGATCATGCCATTGTCCAGCGCCTGTTGCCGGATCCACTTGTCGCTCAGAATCGCCATGAACGGGTGATTCCCGATGGTTCGCGGCGGAGCAAGTGGCAGCGCAAATTTGTCCACCGCGCCCCCACTTTATTTCAAGGTTAACTCTAGGATGGTATCGGCATGGCCATGACCAGCCCTGCCCGCATTCTCGTCATCTTCGGCACGCGTCCGGAAGCGATCAAGCTCTTCCCCGTCGTCCATGCCCTCAAGGCCGATCCCCGCTTCGAATGCGTGGTCTGCGTGTCCGCGCAGCACCGGCAGATGCTCGATCAGGTGCTCGATATCACCGGGATCGTACCCGACCACGATCTCGACGTGATGCAGCCCGACCAGACGCTCGATGCGCTGACCGCCAACCTGCTCACCGGCCTCGGCAAGGTGATGGACGAAGTGCAGCCCGCACGCGTGATCGTACAGGGCGATACGGCCACCGCCATGACCGGCGCGCTCGCGGCCTATTACCGCAAGGTGCCGGTCGATCATGTCGAGGCGGGCCTGCGCAGCTACAACATCTATCACCCCTGGCCCGAAGAGGTGAACCGCAAGATCATCGGTGCCATGGCCAGCCTGCACTTCGCCCCGACCACCACGAGCGAAGCCGCGCTGCTCAAGGAAAACGCCGATCCCGCCCGGGTGCACGTCACCGGCAATACGGTGATCGACGCGCTGCATTGGGTCTCCGCGAAGATCGAGCGCGAACCCGCGCTGGCCACGAACCTTGCCGACCTCGAAGCGAAGTTCGCCGGCAAGCGGATCATCGGCGTGACCAGCCACCGGCGCGAGAACTTCGGCGAGGGCATGGAGCAGATCGCCAAGGCCATCCGCCAGATTGCCGAGCGCCCCGACACGGCAGTGATCTTCCCCGTCCACCTCAATCCCAACGTGCGCAAGGTGATGAACGAGCGCCTCTCCGGTCTCGATAACGTCGCGCTGATCGAACCGCTCGACTATCCGCACTTCGCGCGGCTGCTGAACATTGCCGAGATCATGCTGACCGACAGCGGCGGCGTGCAGGAGGAAGCCCCAGCGCTGGGCAAGCCGGTGCTGGTCATGCGCGAGACCACCGAGCGTCCTGAAGGCGTGGAGGCCGGCACGGCCAAACTGGTCGGCACCGATGCCGCGCGGATCGTTACCGAAATATCAACCTTGCTCGACGATACCTCGGCTTACGAAGCCATGGCGCGCGCCCACAACCCATTCGGGGACGGGCAGTCCGCGCGCCGTATCGTGGAGCTGCTCGCGAATGAAATCGGACAATAAACCGTCGGTCTGTGTTGTCGGCCTCGGCTATATCGGTCTTCCCACCGCTGCCGTGATCGCCCGCGCAGGGTGCAAGGTGCTCGGCCTCGACGTTTCGCAGAAGGTCGTGGACACCATCAACCGCGGCGAGATCCATATCGAGGAAGTCGATCTAGACGGCCTCGTCCACGGCGTTGTTTCGCGCGGCCTGCTGTCCGCCTCGACCGAAGTCGCGCCTGCCGATGTCTTCGTGATCGCGGTTCCCACGCCTTTCGACAAGAACCACGCGCCAGATATTTCCTATGTGCTCGCAGCCGGCAAGACCATCGCGCCGGTACTCAAGCACGGCGACGTGGTAATTCTTGAATCGACCTCGCCGGTCGGCACGACCGAACAGCTTCGCGACATGATCGCCGGCATGCGCCCGGACCTGAAGGTCCCCGGCCTGACCAGCGAGATCCCCGATATCTCCATCGCCTATTGCCCCGAACGCGTGCTGCCCGGCCGCATTCTGGAGGAGTTGACCAACAACGACCGCTCGATCGGCGGCATTACCCCGCGCTGCGCCCGCAAGGCGCTGGCCTTCTACAAGCGCTTCGTGCGCGGCGAGTGCGTGACGACCGATGCCCGCTCGGCGGAAATGACCAAACTGGTCGAGAACGCCTATCGCGACGTGAACATCGCTTTCGCCAACGAGCTGTCCATCGTCTCGGACAAGATGGGCCTCGACGTGTGGGAAGTGATCCGCCTCGCCAATCGCCACCCGCGCGTGAACATCCTCTCGCCCGGCCCCGGCGTCGGCGGCCACTGCATCGCGGTGGACCCATGGTTCATCGTCCACGGCGCGCCTGAGGAAACCCCCCTGATCCGCACCGCGCGCGGCGTGAACGACGGCAAGATGCACCATGTCGTCGCCAAGGCCGAAGCGCTCGTGGAAGCCCACCCTGATGCGAAGGTCGCCTGCCTCGGCCTGGCCTTCAAGGCAAACATCGACGACTTCCGCGAGAGCCCGGCCCGCTTCGTCGCCAGCCGACTAGCCCGCAAGTTCGGTGAACGCATCCACATCGTCGAGCCCTATGCCGCAGAACTGCCGATCGAGTTCACCGATACTGGTGCGGTGCAGATCGACATCGACGACGCGCTGGAGACCTGCGAGATCATGATCGTGCTGGTCGACCACGACGTGTTCCGCGTCGTGCCGCTGGCCGAACGCGCGGACAAGCTCGTCTACGACACGCGCGGCATCTGGCCCGACCAGCCCCGCGTCGTGCGCGAGGAGGAAGCCCGCCTCAAGCTGGTGGTGTAATACGCATGTGCCGGCGCGAAGCGGCATGCTTCGCCTCGGCATCGCCCTGCACTTCCACCGCCATCGCCACGTGCGGATAGGCCAGCAGCAGTTCGAACAAGCGACGCTCCGCCACGTCGAGCGCGTCCAGCTGTTTGCCGTCCAATCGATCCAGCGCCGGCACGACGAGCGGCTGCATGGCCGCATGAAACGCAAGCCGTCCGGCCTCGCTGCTGTCATCGCGAAGCACGGCCCGTGCGGCCAGATCCGGCGCATTCCAGACACCCACGAAAGGCTCCAGCGCCGCGAATCCCTTGGGCAGCGCGCTCATGCCGCCGCCTCTGCCAGCGTGCGTGTCGCGACATGCACGCGGACGCGTTTCTCCACTTCCAGATAGAGATGGCGCAGCAGCACTTCGTGGTCCTGAAAGTGGATATGATCGATCACCGCCATGCCCTGCTGGCTGGCCTCCACCGCCTCGCGATCCTCCGAAAGCACGTCGCGAATGGTGACGGCGGCGAATTCGCGGGTAAAGGCTGCCGCGGCATCCTCGGGCGGCGCGGTCCAGTACATCCGCACCTGCCCGCGCGTGCGGTCCGGGCCGAGCGGGTACATCGTGTGCGTGTAGTTCTGGTAGGGCGGCAGCCCCACCATGTGGAAGCAGGGGAACAGTTTGAAGTCGGTCTTCGGGAAATCCAGCCCTTCCCGGCGGGCCAGCTCGCCGACCCTGGCATAGCCCAGCTTCAGGCTCCCAGCGACGGGCGGCGGATCGGGGTTCTTCCAGAGCTTCTGGCCGCGATGCGGACCGAGAAAGCCGTAATGCGTGGGATAGCCAAAGGGGTTTTCCGGCCCAAGCGCCTGCTCCCCGGTGCGCGGGTGGATGAAGCGGAGGTGATAGTTCTCCTGGAAGTTGTCGAAGTTGGTCTTCCAGTTGGCACCGATCTCGTAGGTCCATTCGGTGAAGCAAGTCGCCCGGGCCACCGGCAGGCGCTCCATGGCCGCGGCAATCGGCCCGAAGAATTCGCGCGCGGTCTGTTCGGGCTCGTGCGCGAAATTCACGAAGATCATTCCGGCGACGACCTCGGTCGCCACGGGCTTGAGCGCGCAGCCCTCGCGAGGCACCTCGAAGCGCTCGAAGTCCGGCGCCGAAAGCAGCGCCCCGTCGCTGCCATAAGTCCACATGTGATAGCGGCAACTCAGCTTGCTGCGCCGCCCGCTCATCTCGTCGACCAGCCGCGAGCCGCGATGGCGGCAGGCATTGTGGAAGGCCCGCACCTGCCCGTCACGCCCGCGCATGATCAGCAGCGAGGCGCGCGCGAACTCGATCTCGCGCCGCACGAAGCTGCCCGGCTCGGGCACCTCGCAGACATGGCCGATGTGAATCCAGCTGCGCAGGAACACCGCCTCGCGCTCCCGTTCCCACCAGTCCGGATCGTGATAGGGCGCGGCGGAGAGCGGCCCCCGGCCGAACCGGTCTGCCGCCTCTTCCACGCTCAGCATGTCCAGAATGTCGTCGTCTTGCATCGCTCTCCCCACCGGCTTCAGCCGAGCCTCTGACGCGATGCTATCGGAGTTCGCTTCTACAGCCAAGCGCTTGCTTGGTTTGGCAGTCGGGATGCAGTTCCCTGCTGGAATTCCCGAACGGGCCCTGCTAATCCATCGCCTCATGATGAACCCGCCCGAAACCGTCTACACTGATTCCCACCGCGTCTACTGCGACGGCGCCACCGACATTCGCGCCGGCGCCGCCCTCGGCCATCCGCGCGTCTGGATGGAAATCGACGAGAAGGGCTATGTCGAATGCGGGTATTGCGACCGCCGCTTCGTGCTCAAGGGCGGCCCGGCCGACCAACAGGCGGCCTGATCTTTCCAACACGGTTGTAAGCCGCGCTTCCTCATCCCCGCGCATGCGGGGATCCAGCCCGCGCGTTCTCGCACCGTCCACACCTTGGGAACGGGATTGCCGCCTTCGCGGGAATGACGAGGACTGAACCAATGGTCTCCCGCGCCATTCTCACGGCATCGTCATTTCAATCCGCGCCGGTGTCTCCTATATCAGGAGGCATGACAGCCACCGATCCACGTTCGCTCCTCTATCGCCAGCTCACACCCGAAGACGCGCAGGCGCTTGCCGCCGAGACGCTCAAGGCCTGTGACGATGGCGAACTCTACATGCAGTTCCTGGCGAGCGAGGCCTTCGGGTTCGACGACGGCCGGCTGAAAACCGCCGACTACTCGCGCGATGCCGGCTTCGGCCTGCGCGGCGTTTCCGGCGAGATGACGGGCTTTGCTCACGCCAACGAGATTTCCGCCGCCGCCATCCGCCGCGCCGGCGAGACGCTGCAACTGCTTGATCCGGCGAAGGGCCGGCATGCCGCACCGCCGATGAAGAGCAACCGCCATCTCTACACCGATGCCTCGCCGCTCGATCTCGTCGAGTTCGGCGAGAAGGTGAAGCTGCTCGAAACCATCGACGCCGCTGCCCGCGCCCGCGACCCGCGCGTGGCGCAGGTGAGCGCCACGCTCTCCGGATCATGGTCGGTGGTCGAGATCGTTCGCGCCGACGGCTTCGTCGCCACCGACGTGCGCCCACTCGTGCGCCTCAGCGTCTCGATCGTCGCCGAGAGCAACGGACGGCGCGAGACCGGCTCGTACGGTATCGGCGGCCGCTGGCTCTACGACGACCTGTTCCAGCCGCAGACCTGGAACGAGGCGATCGATACCGCGCTGGCACAGGCGCTGGTCAATCTCGAAAGCGTCGATGCCCCGGCGGGCGAAATGCCCGTGCTGCTCGCGCCAGGCTGGCCCGGCGTGATCCTGCACGAAGCCATCGGCCATGGCCTGGAAGGCGATTTCAACCGCAAGGGCACGTCCGCATTCTCCGGCCGCATCGGCGAGCGCGTCGGTGCACCCGGCGTGACCGTGGTGGACGACGGCGCCATCGAGAATCGCCGCGGCTCGCTCTCCATCGACGATGAAGGCACGCCAACGCAGGAAACCGTGCTGATCGAGGACGGCATCCTCAAGGGCTACATGCAGGACCGGCTCAACGCCCGCCTCATGGGGGTGGAGCCCACCGGCAATGGTCGCCGTGAGAGCTACGCCCACGCCCCGATGCCGCGCATGACCAACACCTTCATGAAGGCCGGCAACGACGATCCCGAAGAACTGCTCAGCCGCATCAAGAACGGCATCTTCGCCAAGAACTTCGGCGGCGGCCAGGTCGACATCGTCTCGGGCAAGTTCGTGTTCTCCTGCACCGAGGCCTACAAGGTCGAAAACGGCAAGCTCGGCGCTCCGATCAAGGGCGCGACGCTGATCGGTGACGGCCCCTCGGTGCTGACCAAGGTCAAGGGGATCGGCAACGATCTGGAGCTGGACCGCGGCGTCGGCGTGTGCGGCAAGGGCGGTCAGAGCGTACCCGCAGGCGTAGGCCAGCCGACCCTGCTGGTCGAAGGGCTGACGGTGGGCGGCACCGCCTGACCCTGGTCAGCTTCAGTTCAGAACCAGGGCGTTAACCCCTCAACAGGATGGGATTCGTCTGGAGAAGACTGGCCATGAAAAAGTCCGTATCAGCCATTGCCGCCTCGATGGTGGCCAGTGCAGCCCTGCTTGCAGCTCCTGCCGTGCAGGCCAAACCGAAGCTTACCGGTGAGGAACAGCTCGCCAAGATGCTGGAAGGCCGCGAAGCCGGAGAGCCGGTGAACTGCATCCCGCTGTCGCAGGCGACCAACACCACGGTAATCCCCAAGACGGCCATCGTCTATCGCGTCGGCTCGACGCTCTACGTGAACCGCCCAACCAACGCTGAACTGCTCGATGACGACGATATCCTCGTCACCCGCCTGTTCGGCTCGCAGCTGTGCAGTGTCGATACCGTGCAGCTCCACGATCGTTTCGGCGGCAACATGTGGCGCGGTTTCGTCGGCCTGCGCGAGTTCGTGCCTTACAAGAAGGTCAAATCGGACAAGTAATACACTTCAGTCCGTGTCCCCGAAGGAAAGCGGCCGCGAGCATGCTCCCGGTCGCTTTCTGTATGCCTGTGCGGATCAACTCTCGCCAAAATTGCATTTGTCCCCCTGAAGGCTAGAGTGCCGCCATGGTAGCCAATCGGGGATACAACTCGACCAGCGCGAAAACGCGCCAGCGTCTGATAGAAGCCGCGTCCGAAATTCTCGATGAGGAAGGCTATCCCGCTTTCACCGCGCGCCGCATTGCCAGCCGGGCAGAGCTCAAGCCCCAACTGGTGCACTACTACTTCCGCTCGATGGAAGAGCTGGTCGTTACCGTGTTCAAGCGATCATCCGCGAGCTACTTCCAGCTCCACGACGAAGCCCTCTCCAGCCCCCGTCCGCTGCACGCGCTGTGGCGATTGAACTGCCACATTCCCGAAGCGCGGCGGATGCTGGAGTACGTGGCACTGGGCAAGATCTACCCTGCCCTGCGCGAAGAGATGCGCGCCAGCGGCGAAAGCTTCCGCGCGCTGCAGATCGAGGCCATCGAGAATATCTGCAGGCAGCGCGGCATAGACAATCCGCCGATGCCGGCGGCAGCGCTTGCAGCGATGATGTCCGCCGTGGCGCGCAGCATCGTCATCGAAAGCAATGTCGCGATGACGATGGCGCACGAAGAGCTCAACACTTTCGTCGAGAAAACGCTCGATCAATACGATCCAAGCTAAGTTCTATTGCCGGTGTGGAATGTCCGGCGCGCGCTGACGGGCGAGCTGTCACTTGACAGGTGTACAGTCGCGCATAATACGCGGGTGGAAAGTTATCGGCCACCAAGCGCGCAATAATGCGCAGGACCCAAGAATATAAAAGTCAGCACAAAACGTAAAAGTGAGGGCTGATTGAAGGGAGAGAGAGAAAATGGCCTACCGCAACAGGGGCGTGCGTTTGCGCGCATTGCTGGGAACCGCCACAACCGGAGTATTGGCACTGGCCAGCCCGGCGATGGCGCAATCGGCTCGGAATTCCACTGACGATGCGCCAAAGCAGACTGCCGGTCTCAATGAAATCATCGTTACCGCCCAGCACCGTACGGAAAACCTGCAGGAAGTTCCGATCGCCGTCGCCGCGGTCACGGCCGACACGCTGAGCAAGGCCGGCATCAACGAGACCAACGCGCTCAGCCAGGTCATCCCGGCCGTCAACTTCCAGCGTTCGGGCGCCAGCGGTCTGTTCTTCGTGCGCGGCGTGGGTACCACCAACGCCTCGGTCGGCGACGAGGGCTCGAACGCCTTCTACGTCGACGGCGTCTATATCCCCGACCTTGCCGGCACGGTGACCCAGTTCAACAACATCGAGCGGATCGAAGTGCTCAAGGGCCCGCAAGGCACCCTGTTCGGCCGCAACGCTTTCGGCGGCCTGATCCACATCATCACCAAGGAACCCGGCGACTATCTCGAAGCGCAGGGCGAAGCGGGCTACGCCAATTACGAGACCGTGCATGGCAAGCTCTATGTCGGCGGCCCGATCACCGACAACCTGAGCATGGATATTGCCTTGACCGGCTACAACCAGTCGAAAGGCTGGGGCCGCAACCTCACGCTGGACCGCGACATCAAGAAGATGAAATACTGGGGTGCACGCTCCAAGCTGGTCTGGCGCCCGACCGACACAGTCAAGATAACGCTGGCGGCCGACTACTACGACATGGACGACAACACCGCGATCGGCTGGTCCATCGACGAGGACTTCCCCGGCCGCGGCTTCACCGGCCCGGTCTATTCGGTCGGCTCGCTGGACACGGCGGCCAACGACTATTCGCTCACGCAGCTTGAGAACTGGGGCGTCAGCGGCACGATCGAAGCGGATCTCGGCCCGGTTTCGCTGACCAGCATCAGTTCGGTTCGCGACAGCACCAACGACAGCGACTTCGACGTCGATGCCGGCCCGCTGCCCTGGCTGCGCATCGCCTTCACTTCGGGATCGCGCGCCTACCAGCAGGAATTGCGGCTGGCATCGAACTCGACCGATCCCCTCTCCTGGCAGGTCGGCGCGTTCTACCTGCGCTCGGAAGTCTACAATCAGTCGACCTTCTCTGGCCTCGGCCTGAGCCCGCTTTCGGCGCTCTACATCGATGCCTCGCTGGACACCGATTCCTATGCGGGCTTCGGTGAAGTCAGCTACAAGGTCACGCCGACCACCACGCTGACCGGCGGCCTGCGCTACACCAAGGACATTCGCAAGCTGGGCGGCGGCCAATCGCCGATCGTGGGCACGACGATGCTTCCGCAAATCCCCACGACGGGCAAGATTTCCTACGGCAAGTTCACCTGGCGCGCCGCCATCCGGCAGGAAATCACCGATACCGTGAGCGCCTACGCCTCGTACAACCGCGGCTTCAAGGCGGGCACCTATTCGCTGCAGAGCCCTGCCAATGCCCCGGTCGAGCCGCAGTACATCAATGCCTATGAAATTGGCGTGAAGTCGGAACTGCTCGATCGCCGCCTGCGCCTCAACGCCTCGGCTTTCCACTACGACATCTCGAACTACCAGATCCGCTCGGCCGCGCTGAGCAATCTGGGGTCGGCGGTACTGCTCAATGCGGCATCGGTGAAGGTCGACGGTATCGACGTCGAATTCGAGGCTGCGCCGGTCGAAAACCTGCGCATCTTCGGCGGCTTCACCTGGCTCGATTCGCGCTTCGACAATTTCGGTGCGCCGGGCTCGGAGTATCAGGCGCCCTTCATCTATCCGCTTCCGGCGGTCTGCGATGCGCCGGGGACGGCCGATCCGGGCAGCACTACCGGCACGCCGACCGGCGGGTTCCTGACCTGCCTCGGCGATGCCTCGGGCTTCCAGACACCCGGTTCACCCGACTTCACCGCGAGCATGGGCATGAGCCTGACGGTTCCGGTACGCGAGACGGGCGAACTGCGCTTCAACCTGCTGGGCAGCTACAACTCCGGCTTCCCGTTCGAATCCGACGGGACGCTGCGCCAGAAGAAGTACGCCCTGCTCAACGGCTCGATCGCCTACTGGCTCAACGAGCACTGGGGCGTAGAAGTCTGGGGCAAGAACCTGACCAACACCAAGTACTTCCAGCAGAAAATCTCGACCGGCCTCGGCGCCACGACCGCACGCGCGGCGCCGGCGACCTACGGCGTCACCGTGAAGTTCGACTACTAAGCCACCCTGGCTTACAAACTCGTGCGCCCGGGCCTCACGGTCCGGGCGCATCTCTTTTTCGGAAGTGGAAGACTTACAGACCCAGCTGGCCGCGGATCGCGCCTTGCGGATAGGCCTTGGTGTGGACGTTGACATAGTAGCCGGTGAAATTGGTCTTCATCGCATCCTGCAGCCACTCGGGCGCACCGACGCAGCCTTTGAAACCGCCTTCGGCCGCCTCTGTCAGCTCGATCACCGGCGGGCCGTTTTCGCCCGCCGCGCCGCTGTGAATATGCGCGGCGGTCACCGGACCGATGCCCTGGATATCATGCAGGTTGTAGCAGACCTGATCGAGGTTCTTCGCAACGCTCACTTCGGCCTTGGCGCTGCCATCCGGATCGCCCGGACCGACTTCCTGCGCGCCGGTCAGATTGGCGGTATAAGTCATGGTGGTCGCCTGAACGGCGGTTTCTTCCACCGTCGCACAGCCGGCCAGCACAGTAGCGCCGGCCAGCGCGGCAAGGATAAGGGGGCGGTTCATGGTTCTCTCCGAAGTTTGCTTTGGCTAAAGCGAAGCAACGTGTCGGAGGGCAGCCCGGTTCCTTTAGCTTCGGGCTATGCGTTGAGAGCGTTTGCTTCAGCCCCAAAAGTGCCGGCAGTCGTCCTCACCTGATGAGGGCGTTTATCCACGCCCATCGCGAGGATCTCGGTATCGAGCCGATCTGCCATGAACCGGCCTCGGCCGCATTCGCAGCGAAAGAAAGGTCTACTTCGGCACGATCCTTCGCCGCGAACGGAACAGCGGCGCCACCGCCCGAGGAGCTGAAGAGAAATAGAAGTGCACATAGCTCGCCGTCAGCGAACCGATGCGAAATACCGGTTCGCCCTGGCGTCCGTCGACTGTGGTGGCCCTGACCAGGGCGCGCTCTTCGGTCTGCATCTGCGAGTAATGAAAGGTGTGCCCGCGAAGGCATCCACCCGGCAACTCGACCTGCTGTAGCCCCAACGCGGCGAGGCGAGGCTGCATCGCTGCCTTGCCTGGGATCAGCCCGGCCATTTGCGCAGACGATCCGTCTTTCGCCTCAAGCACTTCCATGCAGTAGAGCATGCCTCCGCATTCGGCGAGGATCGGCTTGCCGGCCGCATGATGATCGCGCACGGCTTCCATCATCGCACGGTTTGCGGACAGGGCTTCCAGATGGAGTTCGGGATAGCCGCCGGGCAGCCAGAGCGCATCGCATTCGGGCAGGCCCTGATCTTCAAGCGGGGAGAAGAAGGAAAGGCGCGCACCCATCGCCTCCAGACTGGCGAGATTGGCCGGATAGATGAACCCGAACGCCGCATCGCGGGCTATGGCTACGCGCACGCCTTCGAGCAGGCGTTCGGTCGCTGCTCCGGCAGAGGGAGGCTCAAAACTGACAGCTGGAGGAAGCCATGCCGCACTCGCGGGCAAATTGGTCACGGCCTGCTCCAGCCGAGCATCGAGATCGGCGATCTCGGCTGCCTGCACAAGGCCCAGATGGCGTTCCGGAAAGGCCGCGGCAGGATCGCGCGGCAAGGCGCCCAGCCAGGTTATGGAGGGCGGCAGGCTCTCTTCGAGCATCTGCGCATGGCGCGCGCTGCCCACACGGTTGGCGAGAACGGCGGCAAGGTTCACATCCTCGCGATAGCCGGCCAGCCCGTGGGCCAGCGCTCCGAACGTCTGCGCCATCGCCGATCCGTCGATCACTGCCAGCACCGGCAGGCCAAAGCGGGCGGCAAGATCGGCCGAGGAAGGATCGCCGTCGTATAGGCCCATGACGCCCTCGACGAGGATGACATCGGCCTCCCGTGCCGCTTCGTGCAGCAGGCGGCGGCATTCGTCCTCGCCCACCATGAACAGGTCGAGCTGGTACACCGGGGCGCCGCTCGCCTGTTCGAGAATCATCGGGTCGAGGAAATCCGGCCCGCACTTGAACACGCGCACACGCCGCCCGGCCTTGCGATGCAGCCGCGCGAGCGCGGCCGTCACCAGCGTCTTGCCCTGCCCCGAAGCCGGAGCGGAGACCAGCAAGGCCGGGCAGCGCGCCACCAGAGTCACAGCTTGATCGTCACAGGTCGATGCCCACCTGCGCCCGCACGCCCGCGCGAAAGGCGTGCTTTTCATCGCGGATCGCACTCACCGTATCGGCCAGTTCGACCAAATCGGCATGGGCAGCGCGCCCGGTGATGACCACGTGCTGCATCTCCGGCCGATTGCGGATCGGCGGCAGCACCTCTTCCAGCGAGAGGTAGCGGTAGTTGATGAGATAGGTCAGCTCATCGAGCACCACCAGCGACACGGTGGGATCGGCCAGTGCCTGCATCGCCTTTTCCCACCCGGCGCGAGCCATGGCGATATCGCGGCGCAGATCCTGCGTTTCCCAGGTGAAGCCCTCGCCGCAGTTCTCCCAGGTCACGCCGGGCTGGCGGGAGAGGAAGGCGCGTTCGCCCACGTCTTCCTTGCCCTTGATGAACTGGAACACCGCCGCCGTCCGCCCATAACCGAGCGTGCGGGCGACCATGCCGAAAGCGCTGGAGGACTTGCCCTTGCCGTTGCCGGTCAGCACCAGCACCAGCCCCTTGTCCTCTTTGGCGGCAGCGATCTTCGCATCGACCACTGCCTTGTGCTTGAGGGTGCGTTCCTTGTGACGGCGTTCTTCCTCGGTGAGGTCGTCCGTGCCGCTCACCGCGAACGCTCGCGGCGCAGCGCGGGACGGGCCGTGAGGAGCAGCGCCCACAAGGCCACCGCAACCCCCGACCACAGCAGGCTCGACATCAGTGACACCGGGAAATAACGTGCGATGCGCGGCAGGAATCCCGTGATGGTGGGTTCGGGGAAACGCCCCCCCAGGAAGTAGAATCCGCCGCTCGAAAACAGATGCGAGGCGAAAGTCGCGACCACCAGCAGCACGGCCATTGCGGGCAGCGACTGCAGCCGCTCGGGCATGCGTGCAGCATAGCGCCCCGCCATCCACATCACGGCATAGGCGGGGATCAGCATGGCGTAGGCGGGCGTGTAGCAGAAGTCGGATACGCCGAGCATAGAGATCGACACGACATCGATCGCGTAGCCGAGCGCGAACAGCCCTACGAAGCCGGTAAAGCGGCGGACAAAATAACCGAGCACAAAAAAGCTCGCGAGCGCGGTGCTCGGAATGTGGACCAGATGCGTCAGTGCGTGTGAGCGCGTGAGCAGCATCACGGCGGCAAGAATGCCGAAAACCGTCACTTCGAAACGGCTGAATTGAAAAGCGGTGGAACGATTCATCGTTGGAATCTCCGGATAGAGTCGGGAGGAATACGTCGGGCACGCGCCAGGCAGCGCGCGTGCAGGAGCCGGGGCAAAACCCCTTTCGAATTCAGCGGTGCAGCATGACTTCACAGGCTCCCTTCGACGCGACACACGAATGTCGTCCGCCAAGGGAATCTCCCCGCATCAGCGAGGCCCTCGTCCGCCCGGTTCATCCCGCCCGTGCGAAGGAACGACGGCATCGGGCCGGTTTCCTGACTTCCGGTTCACCGCGCTTTTCGCCGCCTTCTCGGGAGGAAATCTCCCAATGGCATCTGGCGATGCGCTCACCGGTCACAGTTGCGGGAGCAGTGCCGGATTCGGAGGCTTTCGCCGCCGTCCGGACTTCCCGATTAAGCCCTCTCGGGCACCCGATACACTCGCGTGCATAAGCGAGCGTCCGGCTTGCCGCAAGCATATTGCACTTGCACACATTGCATCTGCACGATAATTGCCGAGCCGCGACAGGTTCCCCCACAAGGGATCAAAAGGGAACCGGGTGAGAAACCCGGGCTGCCCCTGCAACTGTAAGCGGCGAGCCATCCGGCCACTACGCCATTGGGATCGAAAGGTCCTGAGAAGGCGGCCGGACCGGCCCTGACCCGCAAGCCAGGAGACCTGCCTGACGCAGTCGTTCTTCATCCGGGCAGGGTGCACCGGGTGTTCGAGGGCCCTGCGAATTGCAGGGTCATCCCTCGCGCAACGACAGCCACCGCCTTGCCGGCCAAATCCGTGCGAGGGGCGTCATGTCGTGCCCATCCCTTTCCGGACGGGCCTGCGGAATCGTTCCTTCGCACCGGATGCAACCGGTGGGCAAACGCCGTTTGCATGAAGGGACCTGTCCCATGTCGAAATTGATCCGTCTGGCCGCGTTTCCGGCCGTTCCCGTTTTCCTTTGCGCCACTCTCCCCCACACGGCGCGCGCCGATGAAGCGCCCGACGCCAGCATTGTCGTTACCGCGCTGCGCACACCGGTTGCGCAGGAGCGCGTCTCCTCCAGCATCACCGTGCTGGAGGAGGACTCCATCATCGAAACCCAGCCTATCGCGCTGAGCGATATCCTGCTGCGCACGCCGGGCATCAGCCTTTCGCGCAACGGCGGTTACGGCACTGTCACCTCCTTGCGCATCCGCGGGGCGGACAGCGGCCAGACGGTGATGGTGCTTGACGGCATGCGCCTGTCCGATCCCTCCTCCACCGCAGGCGGGTTTGGCTTTGCCAATCTCTTCCTCGACGATGCCGAGCGTATCGAGGTCCTGCGCGGCCCGCAGTCCATCCTTTGGGGCAGCGATGCCATCGGCGGCGTGGTCAACGTCACCACTCGCAAGCCTGAAAAACCGCTGGAAGGCAGCTTCGCGGCCGAAGCCGGGAGCCACGAGACTTTTTCCGCCCGTGCGGGGGCTGGCGGCACCAGCAAGGCCATCGACTGGCGTCTGGCCGGTTCGACGTTCACCACGGACGGCATCTCCGCGCGCGCGGGCGGCACCGAGGACGACGGTTTCCGCCGCAGCGCCGCCAGCGGCACCGTGACCGTGCGCCTCGCTCCGCAGGTCTCGCTCGATTTGCGCGGATACTATTCCGACGCGCGCAACGATTTCGACGGGTTCGCGGGCGATACGCCGAGCTTCGGCCTGACGAAGGAATGGTCTGGCTATGCAGGGCTTAACTTCGCGCTGCTGGACGGGCGCTTCACCAATCGCATCGCGGCGATGCAGACAGTGACCGATCGCGAGAATTACGATCCCACCCGCGACGTCCGCCCGCTCAATTTCGATGCGCACGGCCGGGTCCGCCGTTTCGAGTACCAGGGCACCTACAGCTTTTCCGATGCGATCCAGCTCCTGTTCGGAGCCGAGCGCGAGGAGCAGCGGATGACCACCGCCTCGCCCTCGAACAGTACGGCGGCCTATGCAAAAACTCCGCACAAGGTCGATACGAACAGCATCTACGGCCAACTTCGCCTGACGCCGCTGACCGGCCTCACCCTCGATGGCGGCGTGCGCTACGATCACCAGTCGCGCTTCGGCGGCAATACCGTGATGAGCACCGGCGCGGCCTATACGCCCAATGGCGGCGCCACCATGCTGCGCGCCAGCTACAGCGAGGGATACAAGGCGCCGTCGCTCTATCAGATGTTCAGCGCCTATGGCGTGGCCGATCTCGGCCCCGAAAAAGCCAAGGGCTGGGAAGCAGGCGCGGAGCAGAGCCTCGGCCAGATCCTGCGCGTTTCCGCCACCTGGTTCGAGCGCGACACCGACAACCTGATCGACTTCGCCTATTGCCCCACCAGCGGCACCCTGCCCGACGTTTGCTACATTCCGGGCACCACCACGACCCGCTTCGGTTACTATGCCAATGTCGACAAGAGCCATGCGCGGGGTCTGGAACTCGCTGCCACTGCACGCTGGAAAGTGCTTTTCGCCGAGGGCAACTATAGCTGGATCGAGGCGGAAGACCGGACCCCGGACAGCAGCACCCATGGCCGCCAGCTCGCCCGCGTGCCGCGCCATCTCGCCAATGTCGAAGCAGGCGTGGACCTGCCCTCCGGCCTGCGTGCCAGCGTGGCCGCGCGCTATTCGGGCCGGACCTTCGACAGCGCCAGCGGCACGGCAAGACTGGACGATTACTGGCTGTTCGATGCGCGCGCGCAATGGCCGGTCACCGATGGGGTGATGCTGCAGGGCCGCGTCGAGAATCTGGCGGACAAGACCTATCAGACGGCAGGCGGCTATGGCGCGCTGGGGCGGACATTCTACCTGGGTGTAAGGAGCCGCTTCTGATGCTGCGCGCGGTCGAGTCCGGAGCCGCGGTGGTGGTCTGCTCCACCTGCCGCCGCAGCGCGGCCGCGCGCGAGGACGAAGGCGGGCAGCGCGGCGGCGCGCTGCTCGCCGAGGCCCTGCGCGCGGTGCAACGCGACGAACCGCATCTTGCCGGAGTGGCAGTGCAGGAAATGCCCTGTCTGTTTGCCTGCAAGCGCCATTGCACCGTCCACATCCGCGCGCCGGGCAAGGTCGGCTACGTGCTGGGCGATTTCACGCCCGACCGCGAGGCCGCCCGCGCCATTCTGGAATATGCCACGCACCATGCCGTCAGCGAGGAAGGTGCGGTGCGCTACGCCCAATGGCCCGACGGCGTGAAAGGCCACTTCATCACTCGCACGCCGCCCGAAGGGTACCTCTGCACATGATCCGTTTTGCCGATCGTACCGCTTTCACGGCTGCCCTTTCCGCCCTGCCCGAGCCTGGCGCGGCTGCTATTGCAGCGGCACGCACGCGGCAGGCCGAACTGACCAAGCCCGCGGGTTCGCTTGGCCGGCTGGAGGACATCGCGGTGTTCATGGCCGGATGGCAGGACACGCCGCGTCCCGGGATCGACCGGGTGCAGGCCGTGGTCTTCGCAGGCAATCATGGCGTCGCGGCGCAGCGCGTCAGCGCTTTCCCGGTGGAAGTGACGGCGCAGATGGTCGCCAACTTTCAGGCGGGAGGGGCGGCGATCAATGCGCTGTGCCGGGCAGCCGGGGCGGACCTTTCGGTCGTGCCGCTCGATCTCGACCGGCCCACCGGCGATATCTCGCGGGAAGCGGCCATGAGCGAGGCGGAATGCCTTGCCGCGCTCAATGCAGGCGCGGCAGCCGTCAGCGCGGACACGCACCTGCTGCTCGTAGGCGAAATGGGCATCGGCAATACGACCCCCGCCTCCGCACTCTGCGCCGCCGCGTTCGGCGGTGAGGCGGCGCTGTGGTGCGGCAAGGGTTCGGGTATCGACAGCGAAGGCGTGGCGCGCAAAGTCATGGCCGTGGAACAGGCGCTTGCCCTCCACCTACCGAACTGCAGCGACGCCTTCGAGGCTCTGCGCCGTCTGGGCGGGCGCGAGATCGCGGCCATGGCAGGCGCGATCCTGGCCGCGCGGATGATGCGCATTCCGGTGCTGCTGGACGGCTTCATCGCCTGCGCCTCGATTGCCCCGCTGGTAGCGCGGGTGCCGGACTTCGCCGCCCACTGCCTTGCCGCGCATTGCTCCGCCGAAGCCGGGCATGTCCGTCTGCTCGGCCATTTCGGGCTGGAGCCCCTGCTCCAGCTCGGGATGCGACTGGGCGAGGGGTCGGGGGCGGCCACTGCCGTTCCCATCGTGCGCGCGGCACTGGCCGCACACAACGAAATGGCGACATTTGCCGAAGCTGCCGTAGCGGGCGGATAATGAACGCGCGGATCATCCACTTGCTGCGCCATGGCCCGCCGGCACGGACAGGGCTGCTGCTGGGCCATCTGGACGAGCCGCCACTCGTCGCGGAATGCCCGGTCATGCTGAACCGGGTGGTGCATGTCCCGGTCCGGCAGATCGTCAGTTCGGACTTGCGCCGCACCGGCTTGCAGGCCGCGCACTTGGCGGAATCGCTGAACGTGCCGCTCTCGCGCGATCCACGCTGGCGGGAGCTATTTTTCGGCACTTGGGAAGGCCTTGCCCCCGAAGCCATCGATGAGTCAGCATTGGCCCGCTTCTGGGACGATCCCGATGCCAATCCGCCGCCGCGGGGCGAGCGCTGGTCCCAGTTGTGCCAGCGCGTGCGCGAGGGGCTGGCCGGACTGGAGAACAAATCTCTGGTCGTCACCCACGCAGGCGCCATGCGGGCGGCGGTTTCGGTGCTGACCGGGCAGGACCATCGCGCAGTCTGGGCCCTAGACCTGCCTTATCGCGCCCTCCTCTCGCTGCGGATCTGGCCCGGAAAGCCGCTGGCCGGCCAGATCATCGGCCTGGAAACGGGATACCGCGAATGAAGGCCCTGATCCTCGCCGTGCAGTTCATGACGCGCCTGCCGCTGCCCGCCGTCGCCGCAAACGAGAAGGACTTTGCGCAGGCGATACGCTGGTTCCCCATGGCGGGCATCTTCATCGGGCTATGCGTGGCAGGCGCGGCATGGGCGGGCCAGCGCCACGATCCATGGACCGGCGCTCTCGCCGCCCTGCTGGTCTGGGTGGCGATCACCGGCGCGCTGCACCTCGATGGCCTTGGCGATATCGCCGATGCCGCCGGGGCCGCCCACGGCGACCGGGAACGCCTTTCGGCAGTTCTGGCAGACCCGCATATCGGCAGCTTCGGCGTTACCGCGATCGGCCTGCAGCTGATCGCCAAGCTGATCCTGCTCCGGCTGGCGATGGGCACGATCCCGCTTGCCGCGCTGGCAGTGGTCCCGGTCGCGGCCAGGATCGGGCCACTGTTCTGGACGCTGACTCTGCCGCCGCTGCACCGGGGCATGGGAACCAGCTTCGGCGCCGGGGCAAACTGGCCTGCCTGCTTGGCATGGTTTCTCGTGCTGGACGCCTTGGCGTGGTGGTGGAGCCCCGCACTCCTGTTTGCTCTACCTGCCATGGCGATCTGGAACCTCTGGCTGCGCCGCAAAATCGGCGGCATTTCGGGCGACGGCCACGGCGCCGGGATCGAACTGGTCGAAACCGCAACGCTGGCCTTACTGGTCCTTGCCGCATGAACCCGTTCGTCACCCACGGCGGCCGTCTGGACGAAGCCTGCGCGCACTTCGGCGGCCATCCTGCGGATTGGCTGGACTTGTCGACCGGCATCAATCCGAACCCGTGGACCGGCGCCGAGACGATCCGCCCGGACTGGCGCGCCCTGCCCGACGCGCGTGCGCTCAAAAGGCTTGAAGAGGCCGCCGCTGCCCATTTCGAAACCGATCCGGCCTTGTGCTGCGCAGTTCCCGGCAGCGAGGCGGGCCTGCGCGCGCTGGGGCGGATTCTCGGCCTGCCTGCCCGCCCAATCGCGCTGACTTACGGGACGTACGCCAAGGCCTTCGCAAGCCCTCCGCCCGATCATGCCGGCCCCACTGCCCTCGTCGTGACCAACCCCAATAACCCCGACGGACGCCTCTCCCCCCGCGAAGACCTGATGTCTGCACTGGCGCGGCAGCAGCACGGCGGCGGATGGCTGGTCGCGGATGAGGCCTTTGCCGATTGCCATCCAGACGCGAGCGTAGCCGATCTCGTCGCCAACGACCGCAACCTTGCCGTGACGCGCTCGTTCGGCAAGTTCTTCGGTCTCGCGGGTGTGCGCCTCGGCTTCGTGCTGGCGCCCGAGCCCCTGCTGGCCGACTTGCGTAAGCTGCAAGGCGACTGGCCGGTCTGCTCCGCCGCGCTGGCCTTCGGGAACGCGGCCTATACCGACAGAGACTGGATAGCGGCCACCCTTGCCAGCCTGCCGGAAAGGGGCGCCAAACTCGATGCTGTTCTGGCCCGCCACGGGCTGCGGGCGACAGGTGCGTGCCCGCTGTTCCGGCTCGCCACCGCCCCCGATGCGGCAGACCTGTTCGCCACGCTCGCCCGAGCGCATATCCTGACACGCCCTTTCGCTGGCTATCCCCACCTGCTGCGCTTCGGGCTGCCTGCAGATGATGCCCTGCTGGCGCGGCTCGATGCCGCATTGGCCTTGTGGTCCGCCCGTGGTTGAGCCCGTCGCCCTCGGCGCGCTGGTGCTGGACGCCGCCCTTGGATGGCCCGACCGGATCTATCGCCGGATCGGCCATCCTGTCGCTGGCTTCGCGCGGATTATCGCCGCCTGCGAAGTGCGCTGGAACCGGCCGGATCGCCCGCCCCGCGTGCGTCGCCTGTCTGGCGTAGCGGCGATGCTGGTGCTGGTGCTGGCAAGCGGCGGCATTGCCTGTGCCGCCGAGCAGGTGATCCGCGCGCTGGCCGGACCTTGGGCCTGGCTGCCGCTCGCCTTCGCGGGATGGCCGGCACTGGCCCAGCGCAGCCTCTACGATCACTTCCGGCCGATCGAGGCCGCCCTGAAACGCGGCGATCTGCCTGCCGCGCGCGAGGCCGTCGGGATGATCGTCGGGCGCGACACCGCCGCGCTCGATGCGCCCGGCGTGGCCCGCGCAGGGATCGAGAGCCTTGCCGAAAGCTTCTGCGACGGCGTGATCGCCCCGCTGTTCTGGCTGCTGGTGCTCGGCCTGCCCGGAGCGTGGATCTACAAGGCCATCAACACGGCAGACAGCCTGATCGGCCACCCGGAGGAACCGTTACGCGATTATGGCTGGGCCGCTGCCCGGATCGACGATGCGGCCAACCTGATCCCCGCGCGCCTGAGCGCAATCCTGATCTGTCTTGCCGGTTGGGGGCGAGGCTGGCGCATCCTCTGGCGCGACCATGGCCGCCACGCCTCCCCCAACGCGGGCTGGCCCGAAGCGGCCATGGCCGGAACACTGGGTATCCGGCTCGCCGGCCCTGTCCGCTACGACGGCGTGCTCTCGCCCAAGCCATGGATCGGCGACGGCGCGGAGGCGGACGCAGGCGCCATGCTGCGCGCGGGAAACATATATCTGCGGGCCTGCCTGCTGGCATGGCTGGGTGTGGGAGGCCTGACATGGCTGGCTTGATGTTGCAGGGAACCGGATCGGACGTGGGCAAGTCGGTGCTGGTCGCCGGGCTGTGCCGTGCCTTGTCCAACCGGGGGCTCAGCGTCCTGCCCTTCAAGCCGCAGAACATGTCGAACAATGCTGCTGTCACCGACGATGGCGGGGAGATCGGACGCGCGCAGGCGCTGCAGGCGCTCGGCGCGCGGGCCGAACTGCACACCGACATGAACCCCGTGCTGCTGAAACCGCAGGCAGACCGGACCTCGCAGCTTATCGTGCATGGCAAAGTGCGCGGCATGCTAGGCTCCGCCAATTTTCGCGAGACGCGGCGCAGCTTGCTGAAAGAGGTTCTGGAAAGCTGGCAGCGGCTCTCGCGGCGAAGCGATCTGGTGATCGTCGAAGGGGCCGGATCGCCTGCCGAAATCAACTTGCGCGCGGGCGACATCGCCAACATGGGCTTTGCCCGCGCCGCCGATGTGCCGGTGGTGCTGGTGGGCGATATCGACCGCGGCGGCGTGATCGCCGCGCTGGCAGGCACCCGCACCGTGCTCGATCCGGAAGACGCGGCGATGATCCGGGGCTTTATCGTCAACAAGTTCCGTGGCGATCCCGCGCTGTTCGAGGATGGCTATTCCGCCATCGCCAAATTGACCGGCTGGCGCGGCTTCGGTGTCGTGCCCTGGCTGCCCGCCGTAGCCCGCCTGCCCAGCGAGGATTCCGTCGTGCTCGAACACGGGCTCTCTACACGGGATGGCCGGACGCTGGTGGCCTGCCCGATGCTGCCGCGCATTGCCAATTTCGACGATCTCGATCCGCTCAAGACGGAACGTGGCGTGCAGGTGGCGATGATCCCGCCGGGCCAGCCGATCCCGGCGGAGGCGGCGCTGATCGTGCTGCCCGGATCGAAAGCGACCATCGCGGACACAACCTTCCTGCGCGAACAAGGCTGGGACATTGACATCCTCGCCCATCACCGGCGCGGCGGGGCGATCCTGGGGATCTGCGCGGGCTATCAGATGCTGGGCCGCACGATTGCCGATCCTTTGGGGATGGAGGGTGTGCCGGGTGAAATCGCCGGGCTTGGCCTGCTCGATCACGAGACCATGCTCGGCCCGCAAAAGGCGCTGCGGCAGGTGCGCGGCACCGCGCTATCAGCCCGTTTCGAAGGCTATGAAATGCACATGGGCGAAACGCGCGGCGTTCCGACCAGCCGTCCGTTTGCCTTGCTTGACGACGGGCGGGCCGACGGAGCCATCTCAAGCGACGGGAAAGTAATGGGAACCTACTGCCATGGCCTGCTGGTCTCGGGAGGCTTGCGCCGCGCGCTCCTTGCCGACATCGGCGTGCAGAGCCATGGCCGCGATCACGGCGCGCTTGTCGACACCGCGCTCGACGACCTCGCCGCTGGGCTGGAAGAGCACCTCGATATCGACGCGCTTCTCACACTGGCCCAGGGAGCCTCCACTTGAGCGTTCTGTTCGTCATCGGCGGTGCGCGATCGGGCAAGAGCCATCATGCCCAGGCGCGCATGGAGGCACTGCCGGGGCGGCTCGCCTTCATTGCCACTGCGCAGCCCTACGACGCGGAAATGGAAGAACGCATCGCCCGCCATCAGGCCGATCGTGGACCGCGCTGGACAACGCTGGAAGCCCCAATCGACTTGCCGGATGCCATTGCGCACGCGTCACGATCCACCGATGGCGTGCTGGTCGATTGCCTGACGTTGTGGCTGTCGAACCTGTTGCTCGCCGAGCATGACCTGGATGCCTGTACCAAAGACCTGCAGGAAGCGGCACAAACATGCCCCGTTCCGCTAACGCTCGTAGCCAACGAGGTAGGGCTGGGCATTGTGCCCGAAAACGCGCTTGCCCGGAAATTCAGAGATGAAGCGGGACGGATGAACCAGCGCATCGCTGGAGTAGCGGACGAAGTCGTCCTTGTTGCTGCAGGACTGCCTCTGACCCTGAAGGGAAGCTAGCCGGTACACATCTGCGGTGCCCGTTGCCGCGACGTCCTTGCAGACGCCGCCCCACCTTGAGCCCTTCAGACTGGTCCGGCAGCCCGATTCAAGTCTGCCAAAAACCAAATTCTTTGAACATGAATTGCTATTGCAACCTATTTGCATTAGCAGGATTGCGAATCTTGCACATGAGGGGGCTATGCACACATCCACATCAGCCATCGGGATCGTCCTGGGGCTTCTCGCCACGCCGGCATTTGCTCAGCAACCGGCCGCACCCGGATCCGTCTCGGAAAAGGAAATCATCGTAACGGCCACGGGGCAGTCGACGGCATCTTCGACGACGAAGACGGATACGCCGATCATCGAATCCCCGCAGGCGATCTCGATCATCAGCAGGGAAGAGATCGATCTGCGCGCATCGCCCACGATAGCCGATGCCCTGAGCTATACCGCGGGCGTTCAAGCCGAAGCCTTCGGCATCGACAGCCGCGTGGACGAGGTTTCGGTCCGTGGTTTCGGCGCCGGCGGGTTTTCCTCCAACAACAACTTTGTGGACGGCCTGCGCCTGCCCTCGGGCGGGCAATGGACCCGTCCGGGCTTTGACACCTTCGCGCTGCAGCAGATCGAGGTTCTCAAGGGGCCCTCCGGCGCCCTCTATGGGCAGACGGCACCGGGCGGCGTCGTCAACATCGTCAGCAAGCGACCGACCGATGTTTTCCGCGCGCAGTTCATGCTGCAAGGCATCGGGACGACCGATCTCGCTAACTGGAACTATCAGGCAGCGGCCGATGTATCGGGGCCCCTCAGCGGCACGCTTTCAGGACGCGTGGTCGGCCTTGCCCGCTATGGCGACACACAGGTGAACGAGGTCAAGAACGGCCGCCAGTACATCTCGCCGAGCCTGACCTGGAAGCCTGACGACAACACCACCTGGACTTTGCTGGGCCAGTATCAGCGCGATGAAGGCGGGGCGACCTTCCAGTTCCTACCGTCCACCGGATCGCTCTACGAGACCAACGGCGGCTATATCGAAATCGATGCCAATCTCGGCGAACCGGACTGGAACACGTTCGACCGCAACCAGTATCTTGCCGCCAGCTTCTTCGAGCACCGCTTCGGTGACAGCGGCATCACCTTCCGCAACAACACCCGCTACACGCATCTGGACACGCTCTATCGCGTCGTCGTGCTGAACGGGAACACCGTGACGGACTGCAGCACCGTCTCGCTCGAGGGATGCATCGACGGCCAGACGATCCAGCGCCGCGCCGTGCAGGGCGACGGCGAAAGCGACGGCTGGGCAACCGACACCCAGCTTGAAGCAAGGTTCGAGACCGGCGGATTGAAGCATATCGTCCTGGGCGGTGTCGATTACTTCCATACCGAGTGGGAACACTACCGGGATCTGGTCAACTCGGCGATGGTCCTGCCCGTGCTGGACATCTTCGATCCGGTGTCGCGCGGAGCGGCCGGCTTCACCGGTAGCCTCAGCCCGCAGATCTACACCGCGACGGTCAGCCGGCAGACCGGCGTCTACCTCCAGGACCAGATGAGTTTCGGCAACCTGCGGGTAACCGTGGGCGGCCGCTACGACTGGGCGAAGGACGACACCCGCAACCTGATCTCCGACACCAATTTCATCACCAAGTCGGATGACTTTACCTGGCGGGCAGGCGCGGTCTATCTGTTCGGAAACGGTCTGGCCGCCTATGCCAGCTATGCCCAGTCGTTCCTGCCGGAGATCAGCGATCCTTCGAGCAACCTGTCGGGCGAACCCTTCGTTCCGACGACGGGAGACCAGTACGAAGCGGGGCTGCGTTTCCAGTCCGGCAACAACATCTACCTGACGTTGGGCGCCTACCAGATCACGCAGCAGAATATGGTGACGTCCGATCCCAACGGCACCTTATGCGGACGGCGCACCTGCAACGTCCAGCTCGATGAAGGCCGCGTGCGCGGCGTCGAGTTCGAAGGCAAGGCCACGCTCCCCTGGGGCACCGCCGTCATTGCGACGACAACCTATTCGGATTCCGAGAACCTCGAAAACGGCGATCCACTGACGCAGATGCCGGAATGGATGGCATCGCTGTTCGTGAACCATACGATACGGTCCGGCGCGCTGGAAGGCCTCGGTTTCGGCGGCGGCGCGCGCTACACGGGCAAGAGCTACGGCTTCAGCATCAGCGAGGAGGAAGGCTTTGCCAGGATCCCCGATTACGCGCTGTTCGACCTGTTCCTGCGCTACCGCTTTGAAAACGGCGTGACCGCATCGGTCAATGCCCGCAACATCGCCAACGAGCGCTATGTCGCAACCTGCACGGCAAGTTCGGCCTGTTACTATGGCCAGGGGCGCAGCGTAACGGCGCGTCTGGACTTCCGCTGGTGAAGCCGGTCTTCGGCCTGGCGGCGGCTGCGGCCATGCTCCTGGCGGGGCCGCTTGGAGCAGAACCGTGGTCCTTGCCACGTTCCGATGTGCAGGTCGTGACTGCACCGGACGGGCATGCCTATCGCCTGCTCGTCGCCTGGCCCGAGGGCAAGGCCCCCGCAGAAGGCTGGCCGGTATTGTGGATGCTCGACGGCGAGGACAACTTCGCCATCGCCACGATGACCGCCCGACGGCTGGCACGGGCCGGGGCTCGTTCGGGTGTCGAACCGGGCGTGATCGTGGCCGTGGAGTCCGGCCCGCTGCCCCGGCGCGTGCTCGACTACACGCCACCTACGCCGGGCTATGCCATACCTGCTGGCTTTCCCGCCCAGGGCATGGAAACCGGCGGAGGAGACGCGTTTCTCGATCTCGTCGACACGCAGCTGCGCCCTCTGGTAAGCGCACGCCTGCCCGTCGATCCGTTTCGCCAGACGCTTGCCGGGCACAGTTTCGGCGGCCTGCTGGCGCTCCACGCCATGTTTGCGGGACGGCCTTATTCGCGGTTCGTTGCCGTAAGCCCTTCGCTCTGGTTCGGCGAAGACATGCTCAAGCGCCGAGAGCGCGATGCCGATAAGGACAGCGCTGCCTCGCTTCTGATCGTGACGTCCCCCGATGAAGCCGGGCCCAATGCCGGCACCGGCAGCGCCGCGGAAGCGCTGGTGGCGCGCTGGAAGCGCCGCGGCGATCCAGCGCGTTTCCTGTCGATGCCGGGGCACGGGCACGGCTCCACCATGCTCGCCGCGATGGCGGCCACCATTGTCGCCGCGTTCGGCACGGACAGTTCCGGAAAGGATTGAAATGTTGCTTGCCTGGACTGGTGTCCTGATGACGGCTGCCGGCGCCTTAGCGGTCTATCTCGCAACGCCGCACCAGCAAATCACCGCTGAACCGCGCGCACCGCAAGTCTGGGGATGGGCAGGTGCGGGCGGGCTGGTGATCGGCCTCGTACTGTTGCTGAACTGGGCCGGGCCGGCGACGGCCGTGTTCATTGTCCTGACTGTCGCCATACTCGTCTGGTCCACGGTGCCGCTGGTCGCCGCTTGGATCCGTTATCGCGGCGAGAAAAACTGATGTCCGCCAAACAACTCTCCAGCCGGGACTGGCTCGGCAAGGCGGCGGCGGGGCTGATCCTCGGGTTCGGCCTAGCGCTCGGCATCTCGGGCCTGCTGGCATGGGCGATCGGGGTGGGCGACACCTTTTTCTCTACACGCGGCCAGCTTACGATGTGGCTGATCGCACCGATCTGGTGCGCCGTTCTGAGCTTCTGCTTTCTCTTCCGCTCCGGCCTCAGAGCCTGGGCAATGCTGGGCCTGGCCACTGCGGTGGTCTGGGCGGCTCTTTTTGCAACAGGAACTCTCGCATGAAGCTGCGAACCGACGTCGTGAAGATGTACAAGGACATTCACGGCTGGGTCGGGATCATCTCCGGCCTCGCGCTGTTCATCGCCTTTTTCGCAGGCGCCATCACGATGTTCGAGGAGCCTTTGCAGCGCTGGGCCTCTCCACCGAGCGAACTTGCACAGCCGGTGTCGTTGGAGCGCACCCCGCAGCTCGTACAAGCCGTCCTTGCCGCCCATCCGGAGGCTGCCAAAGGCTATACCGTCCATCTGGAAACGGGACCCGAACAACCGGCTCGCGTGAGCTGGGAAGTCGGTGGACGAGGGTCAGACGAACACGCCCCCCCCAAGACATTCTACGCCGCGCTCGCTCCCGACCGATCGCTGCAGGTCGTCGAGGAAGGTCCTTCTCCGGTCGCGCAGTTCGTCGACGTGTTGCATCAGCAAGTCGGCCTCATGCTCGATCACGAAATCGCCATGCCGATCATGGGAGCAGTCGCCCTGCTCTATGCGATCGCCCTCGTGTCGGGCGTGATTGTGCTGCTGCCGAGCCTCGTGAAGGATCTCTTTGCACTCCGGCTCGGCAAGAACGTCAAACGCATGTGGCTCGACGTGCACAACGTGCTGGGCCTGTTCAGCCTGCCGTTTCACGTAGTGATGGCACTGACCGCCGTCGTTTTCGCCTTTCACGACCAGTTCTATGACGCACAGGGAGCAACGTTCGCGCGCGCCGCATCCCGCCCGGTTGCCGCAGCGCCCCCCTCCCCCTCGATAGGTCCGGTCATCGAACCGGCAGCCGTTGTCGACAAGCTTGCCAGTGAACTGCCGGGCTTCACCCCCAGCGCCCTCGCCTATGGCAAGGGGCCGGGTGGAACCGCGACACTGCGGGTGATGGGAAGCGATCCGCGCTATGGTCTGCGCGGCCCCACCTACACGCTGGCCATGCTCGATCCGCATACCGGAGAGCTGACCGGCACCGACTACCTGGGCGGTCGGCAAGACGGCTGGGGAGCGGCCATCACCAGCTTCTTTGCGCTGCACTTCGGCAGTTTCGGCGGTACGGGCGTAAGATGGGCCTATTTCCTGCTGGGTTTGTCCGGCGCATTTCTGTTCTACACCGGCAACCTGCTCTGGGTCGAAAGCCGCCGCAAACGGGAGCGCAAGGCCGGTGCCGTACAGCAATCACGGTCCACGCGCATCCTGGGCGCGCTGACCGTCGGCGTGCCGCTGGGGTGCGTGGCGGGTGTGGCCTTGACGATAGCCGCCGCGAAGCCACTCGGCTTTGCGGCTACACCGCTGATGCACAGTCTTATCTACCACGCCACGTTCTTCAGTTTTGTCGCATGGGCCCTGTTTCGCGGCAGCGCACGCGGCGCAGCGGAGTTACTGCCGATCGCCGCCGCCGCCAATCTTGCCATTCCGATATCAACCATCATGTCGGCATTGGCGCACCCCCCAAGAGTTGTTCTGGTCGACATCATTGCGGCGGCAGCTGCGCTGTCACTTATATTGGTTTGGCGATCCACTTTGAGCCGAGGCCGCTGCGGGCCTGCAGACAGCGTATGGAGCACTGGCAGCGAGGCAGCCGCAAAGGAGCGGACTGTGCCCTGACATGGCTTTGTTGCACCATGAGCTGATGGTTGACAGCTGAGCTTTGAAGTTCGGCAATTATGCAACCCGCTGAGTGTCGGGCGTTCCGAGTACAGTGAAGCGAGGGCTCAGAATCATTCCCACTCGATCACTGAAATTCTCATAACACATTGAATTATAATGAGCAAAATATTCCCCACCATCATCCACCGTCTTCAAAACCGTTGAAATGCCATTTTCTTGATTTTATTCAGAAATTTTCGACCTTCTTGAGAAGGCGCCTTGAACCTCCGCGGGATTGCCGGAGGCCCTAACTCCTGAGAGGAAGGGTCTACGATGAGCAAGACGACGAACAAGTTTGCGCCAGAGGTTCGTGAGCGGGCAGTCCGCATGGTTCTGGACCCCGAGGGTGATTACCCATCCCGCTGGGCTGCGATCACATCCATTGCGGCGAAGATTGGCTGTTCAGGGCATACGCTGCTGGAGTGGGTGAAGAAGGCAGAGGTGAACATCGGCAAGCGTGCTGGCCGAACTGGCCGACAAACTGAAGGCATTGGAGCGTGAGAACCGCGAGTTGCGGCGGCCAACGAGATTCTGCGCAAAGCGTCTGCATATTTTGCCCAGGCGGAGCTCGACCGCCCATTCAAGCGATGACCGCATTTATTGATGAACATCGGGATGAGTATGGGGTCGAGCCGATCTGCCGGGTTCTGCCGATCGCCCCATCCACCTATCATGAGCGTGTGGCGCAGCGCCGTGATCCGTCGCGCCTGTCACCGCGCGCCCAGCGCGATGAGGCCATGAAGCTTGAGGTTCGACGCGTGTTCGAGGCCAACTTCAAGGTCTACGGCGTGCAAGGTGTGGCGGCAGATGCAGCGCGAGGGCTTCGATATTGCCCGCTGCACGGTGGAGCGCCTGATGCGCGACCTCGGCTTGCAGGGTGTGATCCGGGGCAAGCCGGTAAAGACCACGATGAGCGACAAGACGGCGCCATGCCCGCTCGATCAGGTCAACCGCCAATTCCACGCCCCGGCGCCGAACATGCTCTGGGTTTCCGACTTCACCTATGGTGCGCCTCGTCCCGGATGATCCGGGAGGCGTATGTTGGAATGCAAAAGAGAAAGGAGGAATTGAA
>NZ_BMLK01000018.1:0-71020 GCF_014645195.1 Novosphingobium indicum
CCCCACGAATGCGCCAACTACTTCAAATCATGCGGGTACGAACCAGAATGATCGAAAACCGCTCTAACCCGCCATTTGTGGCGTCACACCTGCAAATGGCGGAGAATTTCGATCAGCCCGTCGATATCATCCTCGTCCTGATAGAGCCCGAAGCCGATCCGCAAAACCTCGCCGCGCACGTCGGTCACGACGCCGGCGGCCAGTAGCGCCTTCTGCCAGTCGGCGGCTTTGGGATGGGAGAAAGCGAGAAAGCGGGCCTGCGGGCCTTCGCCCGGGGGATTGAGCAGGGCGGCCTGAGCGAGCGGCGTTTCGTCCAGGCGGGCCAGCAGGCGGCTTTGGAGGCATGATACCTTTGCGCTGATGGCACGCGTATCCAGCCCTTCGGCAGCCAGCATGTCGCGCACCGCAACGAAGCGGTAAAGGCCGGAAGGGTCGAATGTAGCGCCAAGGAAGCGGCGGGCATCTGCGGCATAGGTCACATGGCCCGGGGGCGCTGCCAGATCTTCGATCTCGGCGTACCAGCCGGTCACGGCGGGGCGCTCGCCGAAGCCGGGCGGTGCGTGCAGGATGCCCACGCCTTCACCCGACATGGCGTACTTGTAGCCACCCGTGACATAGAACGCGCGCTCGGCAATGCGCGACAGGTCGGTCTCGATGGCCATGAAGCCGTGGTAGCCGTCGATCACCACCCACGGACCTTCCGGCGCGGCGACTTCGGCCAGGGCTTCCAGGTCCGGGAAGATCTGGCCGGTGCCGAACATCACGTGGCTCAGCCAGATCAGGTCATGCTCTCCGGTGCGGGCCCGGTCGAGAAAACGGGCGGCGAAGTCCGGGGCCGCGGTGGCAACGGTTTCCAGCATGATCGTGCCGTCCTCCACCCAGCGCTCGGCCTGCCGGCGGAAGCTGTGGAACTCGCCGTCGCTGGCGAGAATGCGCAGCGGGCGGCGGGGGATGGCGGAAACAATCCGAACCAGAAAGTCGTGGGTGTTCCCGGCAAAAGCGACGGTGGCCGGATCGGGCAGGTTCAGTTCGGCGGCCACATGGCGCTGCGCCGCCGGCCAGACCTCGTCCATCACCCTGCCCCATTTCCGGTCGGCAAGGCGCGCGGCGTCGTCCCAGCACGCCAGTTGCCCTTCGCGCGAAGCATCGGGCCAGAGATGATGCGAATGGGCGGCGAAATGGAGCCGTTCGGGATCGGCTTCCAGCGTGCGGCGGAACAGGTGCTTGTACGACGTCACAGGCTGGTCCGCAGCGACCAGAGTTCGGGAAACGCGCGCTTGGACAGTGTGGACTGGAGATAGGGCACGCCCGTGGTGCCGCCGGTGCCACGCTTGCCGCCGATGATCCGGCTCACCGTCAGCACATGCTTGTGCCGCCATGTCGCGAGCGCATCGTCGATGTCGACCAGCTTTTCGGCAAGCTGGTAGAGCTCCCAGTAGCGGTGCGTGTCGCGATAGACTTCCAGCCAGGCCGCTTCGACTTCCGGGGAGGGCTCGTAAGGCGCCGCCCAGTCGCGCTCGAGCGCCTGAGCCGGAAGCGTGAAGCCGGCGCGGGAGAGGGCGCGATTGGCCTCGTCCCACAGGCTGGGTTGTTCGAGCGCGCGCTCCATCGCCTCGCGGGCATGCGGCCGGTCCGCCTGATACTGCAGATGGTCGGCCTGCTTGAGCCCGAGCCGGAACTCCATCGTCCGGAACTGGTCCGACTGGAAACCCGAACTCGATCCGAGCACCGGCCGGAACGTCGTGTAGTCGGCCGGGGTCATGGTCGCGAGCACGTCCCAGGCGAGCGTCATCACCGCCTGGATGCGGCTCACGCGGGCAAGGCTCTTGTAGGCTTCGATCAGCTTGTCGGTGCGGATCAGGCCGAGCGCCAGTTCGACTTCGGACAGAGCCTGCTTGAGCCACAGCTCCTTGGTCTGGTGGATGATGATGAACAGCAGCTCGTCGTGTTCGTCGGACACGGGATGCTGCGCGGCGAGAATGTCATCGAGCGCGAGATAGCGCGCATAAGTCATGTCTGTCATGGCCGCGGTTTGAGCCTCTCGGCCCTCGACCGCAACCCGTCAATGCAGGTCGCGGACCGCGCAGGCTGTTCAGGAATCCATCATCCAGAAAAGCGCCCAGCTCAGACCCGTCGCGGCAAGAAAAAGCGACCAGGACCAATAAAAGGTATGGCCCTCTATGTAGGTCTGCTGGATGGCGAGCATGCCCCCGCGCGAGCCATTGGACCCGAGGATGCCGGATACGATCCAGGTCAGTAGGAAGCCGGGAATTAGCGCCTTTAGGAAAGACATGACATGTGTCCGCTAGTTGGCAGTCCGGTAGATATTCGCAGTATCGGGTTAATTTCTGTTTAGCGGCCAGTTGCGCTGCATCAGAGCCAAATTGATTCGCCGGCTACTGAGGAATTCGAGCGGGTGTGTCGTCGTCTTGGGGAAACCTGAGGAGACGTACATGGCTGACAGTTCGGAATTCGAGCTTGTGCGCAGGCGCTACATGGAAGCGCATGGAGCCTGCCCGAAGCCGACGTTCTGCACCTATACCCACGTCGAGCGGGCCGAAAGACCGCGCGCGGCACTGGGCTTTCACCGCGCCGGTGCAGTTCCGCTCTATCTCGAACGTTATCTCGCGGCCCCCGTGGACGCGGTCGTTTCCGCAACCCTCGGCAGGAAGGTCGCCCGCGAGAGCATCATCGAGATCGGCAATCTCGCCGCCGACGATGCCTTTGCGATGATCGAGCTGTGGGGCAGCGTCGCCAATGATCTCGGCGCCGGATGCGAGATCGCGGTTGCCACGCTGACCGCGCCGCTGCGTGCCATGTTCGCCCGGATTGGCGTGCCACTGACCGTGCTGGCTCCGGCGACGATCGATCGGGCCGACGATCCCGAGCAATGGGGCCAATACTACGCCAGCGACCCGCAAGTCTGCGCCGGGGTGATTGCCGAAGGGCAGAGGGCCATTGCGGCCTTCATGGCCCGCCGCAGGAAGGTTGCCGCCTGATGCGCCTGCTCGAAACCATCCGCGAACACGCGCTGACGCATCCGCTGGCGATCGCACTCGATCCGGTCGTATCCGAACCGGTGACATGGGAAGACCTCGCCGAACGTGTCGAGGCTATGGCCTACGATCTGAGCACCGGCGGGCAGGCCGGTCAGCCCTACGTGCTCTGTCTCGACCATGGGGTCGAGGCGTCGCTTGCCGAGCTGGCCCTGCTCGAAGCCAGAATACCGGTGCTGTCGCTGCCTGCTTTCTTCACCGAAGAGCAGGCCCGGCACGCCAGAACCGCCTGTGGAGCCGACACCGCATTCCCGTCGGCTTCGCGTCCCGCGCCGTCTGTCCTACCCCTAGGGACGGCGCGGGTTACCTTCACGTCCGGCTCGACCGGCACGCCCAAGGGCGTGTGCCTGTCCGCCGCGCACATGCTTTCGGTTGCCGCATCGGTGGTAGAGGCGGTGGGCGCCGAGCACGCCGGCCGCCATTGCGCACTGCTGCCGCCGGGCATCCTGCTGGAAACGGTGGCCGGCTTCTTCGCGACGATGCTGGCAGGCGGGACGTATGTCTGCCCGCCGCAGGCCGAAGTCGGGCTGACTGATCCCTTCCGCCCCGACTTTGCCGTAATGGCCAATCGTCTGGCCGAGTGGAAGATCACCTCGCTGATCCTGGTGCCCGAATATCTGGCCGGTCTCGTCACCGTCATGGAGCGCACAGGATTACCTCTGCCGGAGCTGACGCTGGTGGCGGTCGGCGGCGCGCGCGTACCGGTCGATCTGCTCGAACGGGCGCGGGCTCTGGGTCTGCCGGTGCGGCAGGGCTATGGCCTGACCGAGTGCGCGTCTGTGGTCTCGCTGGAAAGCGGCGACGAGGACGAACCCGGTTCGGCCGGACGTCTCCTCGGCCACATGAAGGCGCGCATCGCGCCGGACGGGGAAATCCTGCTCGAAGGCGAGATGTTCCTCGGCACGATCGGTGAACTGCGCGATCCGGGGCCGCTGGCTTCGGGCGACATCGGCCGGATCGACGAGCACGGACGGCTCTGGGTCGAAGGACGCAAGTCCGCGCTGATCGTGACCAGCTTCGGGCGCAACATCTCGCCCGAATGGATCGAGGCGCAGTTAGTCGCCCAGCCCGGCATCGCCCAGGCCATGGTGCATGGCGATGGTGTGCCCGCGCCCGAGGCGCTGCTGGTGCCATCCCGTCCCGATGCCGATCTGGCCGTTGCCGTTGCCGCCGTAAATTCGTCGCTTCCCGCTTATGCCCGCCTGGCGGGCTGGCGCGAGGTCGCTCCCTTCACGCCCGCGAACGGCATGTTGACCGGTAATGGCCGGCTGCGCCGCAAGCAGATCGCGGCGACGTGGCTTGCGGACAGGCCCTGCTTCTTCGCCGAATTGGAAGCTGGCACTTTCCGCGAGAGGTTGCGCTTCCTGGGGATTCCCCAGGTTCGCGCCGGTCTGGCAGGAACGATCTCGCGCCGAACCTACATCGACTACCTGTGGCAGGCCTGGCACCACGTGCGTCACACCGTGCCGCTGATGCAGGCCGCCCGTGCGCGCTTGCGCGACCGGCCGGATCTTCTGGCCGCGCTGGACGAATACATCGCCGAAGAGACCGGGCACGAGGAGTGGATCCTCGCTGATATTGCCGCGGCTGGCGGTGATGCCGATGCGGCCCGCGCCAGCGAGCCGGCTCCGGCGACCCGGGCCATGGTGGACCATGCCTATCGCATGATCGATGAGGGCAACCCCGCGGCGTTCTTCGGCATGGTCTATGTGCTCGAAAGCGTCAGCGTGGCGCTGGCCCAGCGCGGTGCGAGCGCGGTGGCGGAGAACCTCGGTTTGCCGCCAGAGGCCTTCACCTATCTTACGTCGCACGGCGCGCTCGATCAGGACCACATGGCCTTCTTCGCCGAGCTGGTGAACGGCCTCGAGCGCGGGGACGACCGGGCCGCCATCCTGCAGATGGCGCGCGAGATGTTCGGCCTGTTCGGCGCGGTATTCGCATCGATCGAAATGGAGGATGGCCCGATGGAGAAGACCCGTGTCGCGGCTTGATGGAAAGCGCGTCGCGATCACCGGCGCTGCCGGTGGGCTCGGCACACCCGTCGCGCGGATGCTGCGCGAGGCTGGAGCGCACGTGACCGGCATCGACCGGATGGAATGCAGCGCCTGCGACGCCAGTATCGTCACCGACTTGTCGGACGATACGCAGCTTGCAACGCTGGCTGATCGGCTGGCGGGCGATTGTCCGGACGTGCTCGTTAACGTCGCCGGCGTGATGCGGTTCGGTCTGCACGAAAGCCAGCCGATCGAGGCTTTGGCGCTGTGCTACCGCGTCAATCTGCTGGTCCCTGCCGTGCTGGCCCGCGCCGTAGCAGCGCCGATGCGGGCGCGCGGGACCGGGCAGATCGTCAATATCGGCTCCGTCCTGGGCGCCATTCCTTACCCCTGGTTCGCGGCCTATTCGAGCAGCAAGGCCGGCCTTGCCGCGCTGAGCCAGGGCCTGCGCCGCGAGATGATGGGAACGGGCGTTGCCGTTACGCACATCAATCCGCGCGCCGCGCGCACGGGCTTCAACAACAGCGAGGTCAATCGCTTCCTGGAAGTGACCGGCATGAAGGCCGATGCGCCCGACTGGGTCGCCGGCCGGATCGTCGCGGCCATTCTCGCGCGCCGCGAAACCGTCAGCATCGGCGTGATGGAGCGCATCTATGCCGCGCTCAACGCCATTTCCCCCCAGATCATAGACAACGGCCTTGCCGGACAGATCCGCAAGGCCCGCGCCGAGTTCTGCTGAACCGGCTCAAACGAGAGGAGAGCAAGTCCATGATGAAGCGTATCGTGTTGGGTAGTCTTCTGGCACCGGCCCTGGCCATTGCCGTCCCCACCGCCGCCCTTGCCGACATGGCGAGCGACGTTTCCGCGGTGAACCGCGGCTGGGCGCACATAACCTACGAAGTGAAGGGCTCCAGCACACAGACTAAGGCGCTCGATCAGCTCGCCAAGGAAGCCGCGACGGTTGTCGCTCGCTATCCGGGGCAGGCCGAGCCGCTGCTGTGGCAGGGCATCATCGTCAGCGAACAGGCGAACCGGGCCAACTTCTTCCACAAGCTGGGCCTCGCCACCAAGGCGCGCGACATCCTCCAGAAGGCCTATTCCATCGATCCCAAGGCGGCACAGGGCGGCGCTGCCATGAGCCTTGGTGTGCTCTACTACAAGGTGCCGGGGTCCCCGCTCGCCTGGGGCGACGGAGACAAGGCCGGGCGGCTGCTCAAGCAGGCATTGGCGCTCGATCCGGACGGGCTCGACGCCAATTACTTCTATGGCGACTATCTGCTCGATCAGGGCGACAAGGCCGGTGCGCGCACGCACTTGCAAAAGGCGCTGCGGGCGCCGCGCGATCCGAACCGGCCGGTATGGGACACAGGGCGCCGGCGCGAGGTTCGCGCGCTGCTGGCCAAGGCAAGCTGATCCCAGCGCGCCGATGACATTCGCTCGCCGGCTGGCCCGTCAGCTCGCGCGCCCGAGCGGAACCGCCGGGCGCCTGCTGGGAAATGCCATGGACATCGTCAACCGCAGGCCACTGCGCCTTGCGGTTGACATGCTGGCGCCCCTCGCGGGGGAATCGATCCTCGATGCCGGTTGCGGCACGGGCGCGGCGATGGCGGAAATGCTGGGCCGCGTACCGTGCCATGTCACCGGCGTCGATGCCTCGGAGACGATGGTGGCCGCGGCACGGCGCCGGCTGGGCACGCGCGCCGAGTGCGTCCAGGCATCGCTGGAAGACCTGCCTTTCGCGCCGGCCCGCTTCGATGCCGTGCTGGCGCTCAACGTGCTCTACTTCAACGACGATGCCAACACGATGCTGCGCGCGCTGCACCGCGTTTTGCGACCAGGCGGTCGTCTCGTTGCCTACGTGACCCATCGCGACACGATGCAGGACTGGCCATTCGCCAGCGAGGGACTGCACCGGCTCTACGACGCCGTGGCGCTGCGCGAGGCTCTGCTCACCTCAGGGTTTGCCTGTACGTCGCATGACGTGCATGAAGTTGCCGTCACGCGCTCGGTAAAAGGATTGTTCGTCCATGCCGTGCGTTGAAGTGGTGGGAGCGAACTGGGAGATGGAATCTCAGGAACACGCGGATGCGGATGCGGATGGGCTGGTGCTGCTGCTTGAGATGCACCGGGCCGAACTGCTGCGTTTTCTGACGGCGCGGTGCGGCTCTGCGGAAGAGGCCGAGGACGTGGTGCAGGACATGTGGATCAAGGTTACCGGCCTTGCCACCGGCCCGATCACCAACGGACGCGCCTATCTGTTTCGCATGGCCAACAATCTGGTGCTTGACCGGGCCCGCGGTCGACGCAGGTCGATGCGGCGCGAAAGGGTCTGGATCGAGGTCGAGGGCGGCGGCGTTGCCGAACCGCCCGAAGACCGCAAGGACCCCGGCGAGCCGGCGGACGAAGTGATTGCCCGCGAGCAGGAGGCGCAAGTGCTGCGCGATGCCATTGCCGATCTGCCCGAAGGGGCCCGGCGCGCCTTGCGGCTCTATCGGTTCGAAGGGCTGGGCCAGCGCGAGATTGCCGATGTCATGGGCATCAGCCGAAGCGGCGTGGAAAAACACCTGGCTCTGGCAATGAAGAAGTTGCGACAGGCTCTTGCCGACTGCGGAATGTTCGACACCGCGGCGTCTCAGGGGCATGGGGGGCAAAGCGGAAGGAAACCGCGCATGGAACAGGGACAATGAACCGGCACGACGATCAGATTCTGGCAGAAGCGGCTCGCTGGCACCTCGCCAGCGAGGACGATGCCATGGACTGGGATGCCTTCACCCTGTGGCTGGAGGCCGATCCCCGCCACAGCGCGGCCTATGACGAGATCGCGCTCAGCGACGATCTGCTGCAGCAGCACAGCTTTGTCATGGAAGACGTAGGGACCGAGGCGGAAGTCGAGAAAACCCGGCCCGTCGCCGCTTATGCGACTGGAGATGCCTCAGCCGAAGGGGCCGAGATCGTGCGCCCGGCATTCGGACGGCGCCAGCGCTGGGCTGGCATGGCGATTGCCGCCACGCTCGCCGCTGTCCTTGTGGTTCCGCAGTTTATTTCGCCGACACCGGAGGTCTATGAGACCGCCGCCGGCACGCAGAAGATCGCGCTCGACGACGGCTCGACCATCATTCTCGCTCCGCGCAGCAGCCTGACCGTGGAAGGCCGAGATCAGGACCACATGGCTCTGTCCGGTGGCGCCTTGTTCGACATCCGGCACGATCCAAACCGTCCGCTTACGATCACTGCGGGCGGACTGCAGATCAGCGATATCGGCACCCGCTTCGATATTCAGGCACAGGACCAGCGCGTGCGCGTCGCCGTGACCGAAGGCAAGGTGGAGGTCAGTTCCGAAACGCTGTCCGCGCCGGTGCACCTCGCGGCCGGCAACGGCCTGCTCTACGATGCCGCCGCCGGTACGGCGAGTGTTGCCGCAGTCCGTACGCAGGATGTGGGGGACTGGCAGAATGGCCGCCTGTCCTATGACGATGCGCCTTTGGCTCTGGTCGTTGCCGATCTGCGCCGCTATGCGGGCGTGAAGGTGGAAATGCCGGATGCCCTGCGCGACCGGCGGTTTTCGGGGACTCTGGTAATCGGCGATGGCGATGCGGCACTCCGCGATCTTGCGCAGGTCATGGGCCTGCGCCTCGGCGGTAGCGCTGGCGCTTGGCGTCTGGAGCAGCCCGCCAGCTGAAGCCCGCGAGGGCCCGCGGTCGCAGATCGATGTCGCGGCGGGTACATTGCCCGACGCACTTGCCGAACTGGCGCGCGAGGCACGGGTCTCGATCGGGACCGAAGGTGCGCTTCCCCGCATTCGCACCCCCCGCGTCCATGGTTCCATGGAAGTCGCCGAGGCACTGCGGCGCCTGCTCTCCGGCACTGGCTATGTGGCGAAGAAGGTGGGCACGACGGCCTGGCGCATCGAACGCGCACCCGTGCGGGCTGTCCGCCGACCGGCGCCTGGTGCGCCGCCCCCGGAGGCGCCGCCGGTTCCGATTCTCGTAACTGCGACCAAGCAGCCGCTCGACCTGCTGTCGCTTCCGGCAGCCGTGTCGGTCACGGAACTGGACACCGCGCAGGGCCGCAATCCCGGCAGCGACAGCGCCACTGTGTCCGCGCAACTGGAAGGGCTCGCCCTGACCTCGCTCGGGCCGGGACGCAACCGCATGTTCCTGCGCGGCATTGCCGACAGCGCCTTCAGTGGGGAGAGCCAGTCGACCGTTGCCGTGGTGTTTGATGAAGCGCGCCTGACTTATGCCGCGCCCGACCCCGATATCCGCCTGATCGACATCGACCGCGTGGAAGTGCTCAAGGGACCGCAGGGCTCGCTCTACGGGACCGGCGCGCTCGGCGGTATCTACCGGCTGGTCGCGCATCAACCCGATCTGGACCGCGCCGGGCTGGTCGTTTCCGGCGGGGCCAGCGTCGCAACGCATGGCGAGCCGGGCTATTCCGGGTCGGTCGTTGCCAATCTGCCGATCCGCCGCGATGTCGCGGCCTTGCGGCTGGTCGGCTATGCGGCCGAGGAACCGGGCTGGATCGATACCGGCACGCGCGAAGACACCAATTCCACGCATGTCACCGGTGCGCGCGCGATACTCGGAGTGGTCCCCGCACAGGGCTGGCGGCTCGATCTGACCGGCTTCGCGCAGTGGCTGCAGACGCACGACAGCAACTACGTGTATGAGTCGGGAAGCTACACCCGGCCCGACCAGATTGCCGAACCGCACGACAACGACCTGACCCACGCTGCCGGGCGGCTCTCCGGCGGGATCGGCGCCGTCGATATCCTGCTGGCCAGCGCGATGACCTGGCACGACGTCAACGACACGCTCGATGCCACCATCGGCACCGACAGTTTCGGTCTCTCCGATCCGCAGGTGCTGGTCGACAAACGCAACTTTCGTGTGTGGGATAACGACCTGCGCCTGCGCGGCCGCTTCGGATCGCTGCGCTGGCTTGCCGGTCTTTCCTACCTAAAGGCACGGCAGACGCTCGTGGCCCGGCTCGATGGGGCCTCGGGCGCATCGGTCATCGCCGACAACGACCGCCGCGTCAGCGACGATGCCGCGGCCTATTTCGATCTGTCCTTGCCGCTAACATCCACGCTGTCGGTCGACGGCGGCGCGCGGCTGTTTCACTCGTCGATCCGCGAAACGCGCGTTATCGCGTCGGAGGCGGTCTCGCGGGAGCGTAGCAAGTCGGGCATGACGCCCAGTCTGGCGCTGGCATGGCAGCCCGATCCCGACCGGCTGATATATGTGCGCTATGGCTCCGCGTTCAGGCAGGGCGGTTCGGACATTTCCGCCAGCGGCACGATAGAGCCGCTCAAGGGCGACGAACTCGCCTCTATCGAGGCCGGCTGGCGCGAACTCCTTGCCGGGGACGGGCGCGCCGAACTGAGTGTCTGGTACACGCGCTGGGACGAAGTCCAGTCCGACGGGCTCGGCGAGGACGGCCTGATCGAGACCGCCAATGTCGGCAATGCGCGCATTATCGGCGTGGAGGGAGCCATCGAACTGGGCCTGGTCCCCGGTTGGCATATGGAAGCGGGCGGAAACTACACCAGCGCTCTTCTGACGCGCAGTGCGCTGGGGTTCGAACTTGAAGACCGCCACTTGCCGGTCGTGCCCGAATATACGCTGCGGGCAGCCTTGCGGCACGACTTCACCATCGGTCGGGCAGACCTCTGGGCGCGGGCGCGTATCCGCTATGTCGGTCCGGCCAGGATGAGCTTCGATCCTGCTCTCGACCGCCCGATGGGCAGGCTCGTGCAGAGCGGGGTTGAGTTGCACGCCGTGCTGGATGACTGGCAACTTGACCTTCAGGCAGAAAACCTGCTTTCGCGCAGGGGCAACACCTTCGCTTACGGCAATCCGTTCCGCTACCGCACGATGGAGCAGTTCACCCCGCAGCGGCCGCTGAAGTTCTCGCTGATGGTGTCCCGCGCGTTCTGATCAGGCTTCGAGCCACGGCGCTGCAGGAATGCCGGCGAGCGAGGGATCGGCCCAGAGGTATTCGGTATAGTGGCCGATGCGGTGACGGGTATCGACATAGCAGAAGCACAGCTTGTCTTCGGGCGAGGGCTCTGCCGGAAACAGGTAGGTAAAGGCATCGCCGCTGGCCTTCACATCGTTCAGCAGTCGTTGCCATTCGGTCCAGGGGCCAGTCACGGCAATGCCGACATGGTGGAAGTTGAGGATGTGCCCGGACAGGTCCACTGCGTCGGTATAGACTTCGATCGCGCCGGAAACGGGCTGGATGATCTCGAACTGGCGCGTGCCGAAATTGGCAATCGCGGACTTTACCGCGAGCGGGCGCTTCTCGCCATAGGAGAGGACTTCGATCTCCGCTTCGCCGCGCGACAGGCCGGTGATACCGAGTTCAGCTTCCGCATGGGCGACTGCCGCGTCCATGTCGCGCGTGATGTAGCTCATCTGCACGAGTTGGCCGTAGCGGTCGCCGATCGGGTTCATGTCGCGGTCTTCACGGGAATCCCGTAGCGCTCGATGTAGTCGCCGAAGGTCTTGTGCACGCCTTCGCGGCTCAGGCCGTAGCGCTCCAGCGAGTATTCGTGCTTGCCGTGCTTGCCCTTGGGATTGGCGTCCATGTAGGCGTGCATCGCGGCTTCGGCTTCCGCCGTGAACGGCTCGCCGAAGTGATCGTAGATGCCGCGCACCTGACCGATCGGATCCTTCATCACGTCGGCGTACTGCACGTCGTAGATGGCATCCTGCCCGTGCTGCGCGCGGAAGGCATCCTGCCGCTCGATCATGATCTGAAAGGTCTCGACGAACTGCTGGCCGATGGTCTCCAGATCGACGTCGTCCGAGTAGATCTTGCGCACATTCTCGATCAGGCTGCCGATCGAGCCCAGCACGTCGGCGGGATCGCGGTGCGTCATCACCAGCTGCGCGTCGGGATAGACATCCTTGAGGGCGGGCAGGTACAGGGGATGCCAGGGGTTCTTGAGCGTCCAGCGCCCGCCAGTATTGGCCTGCAGCATCTGCAGGTAGCGCTTGTGGAAGCGGAAGGCGGGCAGGTAATCCGCCTTGTGCAGGAACCACTCGCGGTAGCCGGGGATGTCCGCCTGCGATTCATAGACCTGCGAGCAGAACGAGGGAGTCATCAGGAACTGGCACTCGGTGGGGCTGTCGGCCTCTTCGAAGTGGATCGCGGCGATCTGCGGCATGTACTGGAGCGCGACCTTGGTCTGCTCGTCCATCTTCTGCCAGCGCGGCCCGGCATGGAGTTCCTCGGGACGCGCCGGCGGCACCGGATCATGCGATTCCCAGCGCAGGAACGAACGGCGCGCCGGATCAGAAGCGAGCAGGTTGATGGCGAGCGTCGTGCCGGTGCGGGGAAGACCGAAGACGAACAGCGGCTTTTCGATCGGCTGGTCGAGCAGATCGGGATGCTGCGCCAGCCAGTCCTCGATCTTCATGCGGACCGCCATCCACTTGACCAGATCGGCGTGGGCCATCTGCGAGCCGCGTTCGGTATACTTCGCCTCATCGGCATAGGACTTGAGGAGCACTTCCAGGCCTTCGAGAATGGCCGGATCGCCGTAGTCGCTCAGCCCCGTCTGGGCCCGTGCGGCCTCGATCACCTCATCTACGGTCATGTTCCGGCGTCCTCTTGCCTTGTCCTATCGTCCCTGCGGGTCATGAAAGCGCCGTCTGGCGATTGCAAGATAGTGCATGCTACTTCAATCTGGGATCAGGACGCCGCGATCGGCGGCAAGGAGAGAGGAAAATCATGGATTTGAGCCATGCGCGGCATGCATTCGTGACCGGGGGTGCCAGCGGTCTGGGGTTAGGTATCGTTGATGCGATGGTCCGGCGCGGGCTGCGGGTGACCATTGCCGATATCGATGCGGAGACGCTCGGGAAGGTCGTTGCCGAACGCGGCGATACAGTGCGCGGCGCGGTGCTGGATACGCGCGATCGCGAGGGGTGGCAGCGCGCCAAGGCGGAAGCCGAGGCTGCCTTAGGGCCGGTCGACGTCCTGGTGAACAATGCCGGTATCGCGCCCAATGGCCGCGAGTTCGCGGATATGGAACCGGAGAGTTTCGACCGTATCCTTGCGATCAACCTCACCGGCATTGCCAATGGCGTTTTCGCGTTCGCTGCGGACATGCGCGCGCGCGGGAAGGGGCACATCGTCAACACCTCTTCGCAGGCCGGGCTGACCGCGAGCGTTCCGGGCGTCGGCGCCTACGCCGTGGCCAAGTTCGGCGTCACCGCGCTGAGCGAAGGGCTGCGGCAGGAAATGGCGCCGCATGGCGTGGGGGTGACAGTGCTTTGTCCCGGCTATGTCTCCACCAACCTCGCCGAAAACACGGTCAAGGTCGGGGGCGAGATCCGTCAGTACTCGGCGGCGATGCCCGACTCCGACATCACGCCGCGCGATGTGGGCGAGATGGTGGCCTCCGCCATCGCCAACGACGAGGCGGTGGTGGTGACCCACAAGCACGTCTGGCGGAGTATGGAACCGCGCCTCGCCGCGATCCGTGCCGCCTGCGACTTGCGGGACAGCATGGCATGAGCGAGAGTCTGGAAGCGCGTCTGGACCGGCTCGAGGCGCAGGCCGCGATTGCCGATCTCATCAACGCCTATGCGCGCGCGGTGCGGCGTGACGAGCCCGAGCAAGTGGGTGCACTGTTCGTGCCCGAAGGCACGTTCGAGGTGCGCGCAGGCCATCCGGACAAGGCCGAATATACCGTGCGCAGTCGCTACGAGACGCCGGAGGCTCTGGTGGAATTCCTCGTCGGCCAGAAGGGCGGGCCGCATCCGATCCCGCTGCTCCACAATCTGATGATCGAGGTCGATGGCGATCGGGCCACCGCCAACGCGATGATGGCCGCGCCGATCTATGGAACGGACAAGGAAGTCTTCGGGGAATATAACGACAGCTTCGAGCGCCGCGACGGCCGCTGGCTGTTCAGCGGGCGGATATACACCGTCTTTCCCGGCTGACTCGCGGTAAAACAGAACAGGGCGCGCGGACCGGAACCCGCGCGCCCTGTTCTGTTTGGCGTACCGGCCCCTTGCGGGACCGGCACTGCCTTTCCGATCAGAACTTGACCGATACCGAGCCGCGATACGACTGGTAGTTGATGTCCGAACGGCCGACGGTCGTTTCGACCGATACGCCGATGGAGATGTCGCCGCTGGTGCTCAGGCCAGCGCCGATCTCGCCCCAGGTCTGGTCGTCGGTCGGCAGCGCGAACTGCGCATTGGAACCGACACCGCCCACGAAGTTCGCACCGAAAGCCACCGGCTTGTCCTCGAAGTCGTGGACGAATGTGCCGATCAGGTGGGGCTTGATGCTGCCCTTGCCCTCGACGCGAAGGCTCGCGCGAGCCTGCAGGCTTTCGTAGTCCTGCATCTCGTACTGCAGCGCCGGGCCGCCACCGGTTTCGACGTAACGGCCGAAATCGATATTGGCATAGCGCATGGCGATGCGCGGGGTGACCGCGAACATAGAACCGGCCATCAGTTCCGCACTTACGCCGACTTCGCCGGAATAGGTGAAGGGCTGGTCCTTGCCTTCGAGGTCCCAGGACATGTCGCCGGACGAGACCGTGCGTGACATGTTGAGATCGAAGGTGCCGGCGCTGAACTGGGCATCGAGGCCGACGCCGTTCGACCAGCGGGTGGCGCCGTAGGCACTGACCTGGAACAGGTCGCCCTTGACGTCACGGACCGGATAGCCGGGCTTGCCGTTCATCTTGGTCCACGAACCGGCAAAACCAACGAAGCCGTTGGTGCCGACTGCCTTTTCGAAACCGGCGGCCACGTAGTAGCCGTCGAAGTCGTCCTTGGCATAAGGCGTGGCCGTTGGCGCACCGTCGCTGTCACCGTTGATGTAGCCACCGGCGATGAACGCGCTCATGTCGTCGGGCAGGGCGCCGTCAACCGTGCGCTCCGGAGCGCCGGCCGCTGCCGCCATGGTGTCGACCGAGGAGAGCCCGCTCATACCCATCGTGGCCAGCACGCTGCTCGGACCGCCGTAGTAGGCGAGGCTGCCGCCTTCCATGCCGTCCGAAACACGGGCGAGACGATCGCGGATGAAGCGATTGCTCGTTTCCATCGCCGCTGTACCCATGGACTGCATGAGCGGCTGCACGCGCGGGGCCCAGCTTTCCAGCGTCGACTGCACGCCGCCGACCGTCAGCAGGTCGGTCGGGCCGTAGAGGCCCGCAAACTTGCTGTACTGGCTGCGGTTCTGGTCGAGCAGCTTGGCATAAGCCGTCTGGATCGGCGAACCGCTGTTGACGACGTCGGCGTAGAGGCCGGCTTCCAGCGTCGCTGTGACTGCCGTGTCCGAGTAGCTCAGCGTCGGCGTCAGGATCGCGCTGATTGCGGTCGGCGTATTGAACGTACCGTAAACGCCGCCTTCGGCAGTGAGGATGGTGTAGCTGTCACCATCACGCACCATCGAACCCGAAACCGGGCCGAAGATGACCGAGCCGCCGATGCTGGCCATGCCGTCAGTGGGCACGACAGCTGCGGCAACGGCTTCTCCGTCGGTTGTGCCTTCGCCGTCATCGACATACGTGGTGGCATTGACCTGGATGAGGTCGGAGGTGCCGCCATTGCCGATATCGACGAGGTAGGTGGATGCCGACGAGAGGATCACGTTGCCGTTGAAGGTCAGGGTGCCGATCGATCCTACACCGCCAGGAGCGATGACGCCCATGAGGTTGGTGAAGTAGGCCGCGTTGATCGTGCCCGAACCCTGGAGGCCCCCGGTCTTCAGGAAGTAGTCGCCCGGCGTGGTCAGCGTGCCGTTCACCCGCAACATGCCGGAGTGCTGGGTGATGTCCATCAGGCTGGTGAGCGAACCATCGGCCATGATGTCGAGCGCGGCGCCGGCACCATTGAGTGTGAAGCGGTCCACGGTCACGTCGCTCGAAAGCGTCGTGGTGCCGGCGGCCGAAAGCGTCACGTCGTAGTAGCGCGGCGGGGTTGCGGTCAGGCGATCACCGTCCGAGTTGTTCGGTACGAAGCCGGTAGCGCCGGGCAGGCCGTTGTCGATCGACGCATCGGGCAGGGCCAGCGGGTTGGCCACGGCCTCGTCGGCCTGGGCCGCAAGTTCGGGGTTGAGCGTGGCATCGCCGAATGCAACAGTCGCCGAATTGTTCGAGGCGTCGCCCACGGTAGCGCCGCTGTTCACGACCACGCCATCGACGATGTAATCGCCATTGGACATGTCGAGACATTCGTCGTCGCCGCTGGCTGCCCACTGGAAGCAGGCCTGACCGAACGTGCCATCATTGCCGGTCTTGCCCTGACCGAGCAGGGTGGGCAGGCCGTTGACCAGATTGCCGTTCTCGTCGAGCACCATGTACATCGGATCGAGCGTGGTGACCCAGTGCTCGGGATCTTCCCATGCGCCGTCGCCTTCCTGCGCGGCGACATAGCGGTACGGGTTGTTCTCGACGATCCAGTCCCAGTACAGGTACAGCGGCTGATAGAAGCTGGCCGTGCCGTAGCTGTTCGGGCCCTGACCGTTGAAGAAGCGGGTATATCCACCCGACAGGACACCCAGCACGACAGGCGTGTCAAAGGTATCGTCGAGGATCAGCGGACCGCCGGAATCGCCGCCAGCCGTAATGCCCTCGTTGGGGAGACCATCGTCCTTCCAGGCGTTGAAGTCGAAGACGTCTTGGCGCGTCGGATCGTCAAAGTCGATCCAGTAGAGGTTCTGCGGATAGGTAGTGCTGTTGCCACCGAACAGGAAGTTTTCGAACTGGTCGAGGCTTGCGAGGCCGCCAACGATGTTTTCCGCAACACGGCGGCGGAAGTCGATGCCGTTGACAGAGCCTTCGGCGCCGGCGCCGTTGCGGCCGTAACCGGTGATGGTGACGTGATAGCCGGTGCCGTTGGCGTCATCGATCGCCTCAGGCGCCGGAAGGGCCGAGAACATAAGGGCCCAGGTCGGGATACCATTTGCCGGCGTGTCGAGCGAGGCGACCGCGATGTCGCTGTAGAGAAAGCTCACCGCGTCGGGTTCCAGCGAGCCCGGATGATAGTTGACGTAGTTGGCGTTGAAGAACGCCAACTCTGCATTCGTCATATTCCCATTACTGAGCCAGTCGATCACGCCGGGGAGGTTATTGTTCGAGAAGCCGAAACCGATCGGGGTGCCGCCGGTGGACGAGCCGTAGTCGGTCGCTGCTTCGTCGTTGACGCAGTGTGCGGCGAAGATGACTGTGCGCGGGTTGATCAGGGTGCCGGTGCACAGGCCGACAAAGCCGCCACCCACGTCGACGACCATCTGGCCGACGCCGTTCACGTCCACGGGGTCGACCGCGGTGGTCGGGGTGCCCGGATCGGCGATGACGATCTGCGGATCGGGCGCAACGCTATTGATATAGGTCGAATTGCCCTGCGCCTCGAGATAGGCGTTGGTGGGGTTTTCGGGTCCGTAGGCCTGGGCATTGGCCTGCGCCGAAAGGAGCGAGAGGGTTGCTACCGAGCCGAGCAGCGCGAAACGCTGGCACGACCGATAAGTGCTTGGACGAATGTTCTTCATGTGTCCCCCTAGGACTGTTGAACAGCAAAGAGGGGACGGCCCGGGCCGTCCCACCTCTGCCAGTGCTGGATTTCCGAAGAAATCCACCGCCATAGGCACCGCGACATCAGAGGGAGCCGGAGTGCATGGGGGGATGTTTGACGCCTAAATGACGTTCGGCAAGTCGGGTTGTCGGTGAAAATTGTGAAAACTTTGCAGGTGTTACTTTTATGCGTCATTCCACCTAAGAAAATGACCGGATTTGTGTGTTGCTTCTCGAGCCAACTGTGTTTCCGGTCACTTATGTGCACAAGCATTCATGCTTGCCGTCGTCTTTACGATGTCTGTCGACTCAGATGCGCCTTTCCACCGTCACGTTTCCGAACATCATGCCCTCTGCCGGCCCGGTCAGCACGTCCATCGGGAAGACCTTGGGAACGGCGCTGGCGGCATCGAGGCGGGCGAGGTGTTCGGCGGAAAGGGTGATGCCCAGCGCGCCGAGATTGTCTTCGAGCTGTGCCGGCGTGCGCGCGCCGAGGACGGGTGAGGCGACCGCCGGATTGGCGAGAGTCCAGGCCAGCGCGACCTGGGCGGGCGTGCAGCCGATGTCCTTGGCCACCGCGACCGTTTCGTCGGCGATGGCAAGGTTGGTCTCGTTGAGACGGCCGGTGACTGCGTTCATCGTCTTGCGGTCGAAAGTGCCGCCCGGTTCGGGCGGGGTCAGGTCGGCGCGGGAATACTTCCCCGTCAGCACGCCGCCGCCGAGCGGAGACCACGGGCAAACGCCCATGCCCATTTCCGCGGCCATCGGGATCATCTCGCGCTCCACCGTGCGTTCGAGCAGCGAATAGGAGATCTGCAGCGCGCAGAACTGGCTCCAGCCACGCAGCTCGGCGATGGCCTGCATGCGGCTGGCCTGCCAGGCCGGTGTGTCCGAGAGGCCGATGTATTGGACCTTCCCGCTCGTCACGAGATCGTCGAAAGCGCGCAGGATCTCGTCGACCGGCGTGCGAAAGTCCCACATGTGCAGATAGAGCAGGTCGATCCAGTCGGTGCCCAGGCGGTGCAACGAGTCCTCGACCGAGCGCACCATGTTGCGCCGGCTGTTGCCTGCAGCATTGGGATCGCCGGGGCGGGTGGTGAGCGAGTACTTGGTGGAGATCACCACCTGCTCGCGCCGGTGGCCCAGCAGACGGCCGAGCAGCTTCTCCGATCCGCCCATGCCGCCGTAGAAGTCGGCGGTATCAATGAAGTTGCCGCCGCGGTCGAGATAAGTATCGACCATCGTCGCGGCTTCGGCATCGCTGGAGCCCCAGCCATCCGGCCCGACGCCGAACGTCATGGTCCCCAGGCATAGCGGCGAGACGCGCAGGCCGGAACGTCCGAGCAGGCGATAGTGATCGAGTTGCGTGGCCATGTCTTCTCTCTCTCCCCGGCGGCGCTTCAGCCCGCCTTGTCGTTTGCTTCGTCGCTGTCCGTTTCGTCTTTCTGCCGCGCAAAGCCGCCTGTGGCCATGCGCGTGAATTGCTCTGCCACCTCGGTCAAATCGCCGTTCCGCTCGCCGGCAATGCCGCCTTCGAAGTGGCGGTCGAGCGCGACGGCCATCTGGATGCCAAAAATGGCGAGGCCGACGAAATCGAGATCGAGCCCGTCGCGGGTGAGGCCATTGAGGATTTCGCCGCGCGCGCGGACCAGCGGCACGATGTGTTCGCGGTAGAGGTCGCGGCCCTGATCCGGATCGCTGAACAAGGCGGCGGCAAGCAGCGGGAATACGCGGTCCATATCCGCCAGATGACGTTCGCCGGACGAGCGCGCGAGTGCTGCGATCTCATCCGGGCCGGTGGCGCTTTCGTAGACTTCGCGCCGCGCGTGCATTCCGCGCATGGCTTCGATCAGCGGCTTGATCACGGCTTCCTCGAAAAGCGATTCCTTGCTGGGGAAGTGTTCGAAGATCGTCGCCTGATTGACTTCGGCGGCGCGGGCGATGTCGCGGGTGCGGGCGCCTTTCAGGTTGGAGCGGGCGAAGACTTTCTGGGCTGCCGCGATGATCTGTTTCCGCCGTTCGGCCGCCGGCATGTACGTGCGCCGCCGACGGGGCGTAGCGTCTTTGGCCGATGCGGTATTTGCGGGCGGTGCCAATTTCTTGCGTCCTTCCGGGCTCGGTATTTCGGTTTTGTCTTGGTCGAACTAGCAATTGACGGAACGAGAAACAACCAACCAATTGGTTGATTTGAATTGACCCACAGCGCATGGTCCCGACTCGAAAGCTCGGGAAACGGGCATCGGACTATTCGGGAGAAGGACCATGGCGACCACTGCACCACCGCAGGATGCAACCACCGAGCGGGAAGCCGAAGCATGGATGGAAGATCCCTATGGCTACTTCGGCCATCACAACACGCGCATTCATTCGCTTGAGCGCGGCCATGTGGAGGCTGTGCAGCTTGCCGCGATGAACCGCCGGCTGGCGGAACGACGCGACCAGATTCAGGTGCTGCAGAAGCTCGCCGACGGGCAGGGGATAGATGGCCTTGCCTCGCTCGACGACATGGCGCCGCTGCTGATGCCGCACGACATCTACAAGTCCTATCCGGTCTCGCTGCTGGCCAAGGGGCAGTACGGCAAGCTCAACACCTGGCTGTCGCGCCTGACGCGGCATGCGCCCAACGAGGTCGACGTGTCCGAGTGCGATTCCATCGACTCCTGGCTGGTCAAGCTGCGTGAGGAAACGCCTCTCGATGTCGCGACGTCCTCGGGATCGACCGGGACCTGCTCGTTCTTCCCGAAGTCGAAAAAGGACTATCAGGTCTCCGTCATGGGTCTGCGCGTGCAGCTTGCGCAGAAGTTTGGCGGAGATCCGCGGCCCGGCGACATCAACGACGCGATGCACGCCGTGGTGCCGCTCTACCGCGATGGCCATGCTTCGACCGGCGCCTTTCCCAAGTACATCCGCGAGGCCTTCTGCAAGGGCGACGACAGCAAGCTGCACACGGCCTTCGACTTCAAGATCAGCTCCGACCTGATGTGGCTTGCCGCCCGGCTGCGCGCGGCGGCGGCCAAGGGCGATGCCAGCAAGGTCGATGTGCCGCCCGCGCTCCTGGCGCGCCGCGAGGAGTGGGAGCAGTCGCAGGCCGAGGCGCCTGCCCGGCAGATGGAGTTCATCAACCGCATGGTCACGCAGCTTCGTGGCGAGCGCGTCTTTGCCATGGGCACATCGAACATGTTCTACGCGGTGGCGAAGAAGGGGCTCGAAGAAGGCATCCGCGCCAGCTTCTCGCCGGATTCGGTGCTGATGGGCGGGGGCGGCGCCAAGGGCGTTCCGCTGCCCGACGATCTGGAAGAAGTGATCTGCGGCTTCTTCGGCTTCGAGCGGATGACCTCGGGCTACGGCATGACCGAGATGAACTCGTTCTCGATCCTGTGCGAGCACGATCACTATCACGTGCTGCCGTGGGTGACGGTGTTCCAGCTCGATCTCGACACCGGCCAGCCGCTGCCGCGCAAGGGTAAGCAGACCGGCCGCGCGGCGTTCTTCGACATGACGCAGGATTCGACCTGGGGCGGGCTCGTCACTGGCGATCTCGTCACCATCGACTGGGGCAATACCTGCAAGTGCGGCCGCACCTCGGTCGCGCTCGAAAAGAAGATCAACCGGGTGAGCGAGTTGCAGGGCGGGGACGACAAGATCTCCTGCGCCGCCACGCCGCAGGCCCAGTCCGAGGCGATGGACTTCCTGACCGGGCTGGGAGGCTGAAACAGCATCCATTCGTGCTGAGCTTGTCGAAGCACAGGCGCAAACCCATCCTTCGACAAGCTCAGGATGAGCGGGGTGGGGTTCTTAAGGATTTACGCATGATGGCGACACGCCCCATTTCCTATGCCGTGCTGCGCGGCCAGGTGATCGAGAGCGACCTGATCGAGTTCGGCGGGCGCAGCGGGGACATCTCGTTCCTCGCGCCCGATCCGCAAAAGATCGCGAGCCGCATTCCGCTCGCCTCGCCGCGGCTGATGGAGGATCTCTACGATCTCAGTTTCGAGGACATCCTCGACTACCTCGCCGAACTCGGCGCGCGGCTGGACGTGAACGGCAACGACTACCTGCGCGAGGCACGCGAGCACTCCTACGCCACAGCGCCGACCACCAAGCCGATCATGGACCACTTTTTCCACGACATGCCCTTCATGTTCGACAAGGAGCGCATTCGCGGCATGGTCGATTTCAATATCGGCGTGGACTACCTCGAGCGCTGGGTGGAGCAGGAAATCAACGGCTCGAAAGTCGGCATCCGCGCCTATGGAGCGCGGACGCTGCACATCGTTGCCGGTAACGGCCCGGTGCTGGGCGCGCTGACCGTGCTGCGCGGTGCGGTGACGCGCGGGGACACCATCATCAAGGTCCCCTCGAACGATCCCTTCACCACTGGCGCCATCGCCCGCACCATGGTGGACATGGCGCCCGATCATCCGATCACGAAGCACCTCGCGGTCGCCTACTGGCGCGGCGGCGACGAGGCGCTGGAATCGCAGATCTACCAGCCGCACAACATCGAGAAGATCTGCGCGTGGGGCGGCTTCGCCTCGGTCAAGCATGTGACGAAGTACATCCAGCCGGGCATCGAACTGATCAGCCTCGACCCCAAGCGTTCCGCCTCGATCATCGGCCCCCAAGCGCTGGAGGACGACGAGGCGATCGAAGAGACGGCCAGGCGTCTCGCCTGCGACTTCTCGGTCGGCAACCAGACCGCCTGCGCTTCCGCGCGCATGGTCTATGTGATGTGCGGGACCGAGGACGAGGACATCGAGAAGCTCAAGACGCTGGGGCAGAAGGCCTACGACGCGATGTTCGATCTGCCCGAAGTGCTCACCACCAAACCCAAGCGCTATGATCCGGATCTCAAGTCCAGCGTGGATTCGCTGCGTTTCTCGGAAGACTTCTACACGGTCATCGGCGGCGAGGAGGGCGAGGGCGCAGTGATTGTCAGCCACACGTCCGATCGCGTCGACTTCTGGGAGTATCTCGGCGACCGCACCGTCAACCTCATTCCGGTCGATACGCTGGAGGAAGTGCTCGATGTGGTCGACGCTTATACCCAGACAGTGGGCATCTGGCCCGAAAGCCTGCGCGAAGTCGTGCGGCACAAGGGCGCGCTGCATGGCGGACAGCGCTTCGTCCAGCTTGGCTACGTATTCAACGGGCCCGGTCTGGTCGGTCCGCAGGACGGCATCGAGCCGATGCGCCGCATTGTGAAATGGATCATTTCCGAAGAGCCCTCCGAAGGTCGCAAGGGGTTCTGGGAGGCGGACAAGGAGGACATCAAGGTCGTCGCCTGAACGACCAGTGTCCGGCCTTGCGGGGAGGTCATGCTGCGCCTAGCAAGCGGGGCATGACCTGCTCCCCCGACATCGCCGAAGTCGATCCCTTTCACGCCATCTCGATAGGGCGTCTCGCCTACGATCTGGCGGAGCAGGGGCGCGATGTCATCCACATGGAATATGGCCAGCCTTCTACCGGTGCGCCGGCCGAGGCGATCGCCGCCGCGCACAAGGCGCTCGACGGCGATCCGGGCGGCTACTGGGAAAGCACGGCGCTCAAGCAGCGCATCGCCCGCCATTACGACGAGGCTTACGGTGTCCCGGTGGATGAGGAGCAGGTGATCCTGACCTGCGGCGCCTCGCCGGCGCTGGTGCTGGCGCTGTCGTGCCTGTTCCAGCCCGGCGCGCGAGTGGTGATGGCCCGGCCGGGCTACGTTGCTTACCGCAACACGCTCAAGGCCATGTACCTCGAGCCGGTGGAAGTCGCCTGCGGTCCGGCCGAGCGTTATCAGATGACGGCAGAGGCGCTCGACGCGCTCGACCCGGTGCCGGAAGGGCTGATCCTCGCCAGTCCTGCAAATCCCACTGGAACTATTATTGCGCCGGACGAGTTGGCGGCGATTGCCGATGTGTGCCGCCGCAAGGGCATTCGCGTCGTTTCCGATGAGATCTATCACGGCCTGACTTATGGAAATGCTGCACAGTCCACGCTGCAGCATTTGCCCGAGGCGCTGGTCGTCAACAGCTTCTCGAAATACTTCTCGATGGCGGGTTGGCGGCTTGGCTGGCTGGTGGTTCCGCCCGAGCTGATCGACGCGGCCCGCGCGCGAATGGGTAACCTGTTCCTCACGCCGCCGGTGCTGGCGCAGCATGCCGGGCTGGTCGCTTTCGACTGCCGTGACGAACTGGAAAGTCACCTCGCGAATTATGCTCGCAACCGCGAACTGCTGCTGGCAGCATTGCCGCGTCTGGGGCTGCAGCAAATCGCGCCGCCGGACGGCGCGTTCTACATCTGGGCAGAGATCGGTCACATGACCAATGACAGTCTCTCGTTCTGCCGGCAATTGCTGGAGGATACCGGTGTCGCAACGGCTCCGGGCGTCGATTTCGATCCGGTCGATGGCGGGCGCTACATCCGTTTCAGCTTTGCCGTGTCTCCGGCCGAGATCGAAGCGGCGATCGAGCGAATGGTGCCCTGGTTCGCGGCGCGCCGCTAAGCGCATGTCGCAGCATCAGTGGATGCGGCGATCGGGTTCGAGGACATTAAGAACCGACTGCGTGAACCAGTCGCAGATGCTGTCGGTTTCGCGCTCGTCGAAGATTGTCAGTGGCAAGTGCTTTATGAAAAATACAAAGCCTATGCCGAGGATTGCCATCTGCAGTGCGCGGACTTTCCCGTCGGGATCGCCCAGGGCGGCACCTACCGGCACGATATTGAGTTCGGTGAAAATCTGCGCTGCAATTGTTGCCGCTTCGCGTTCGCCCGAGGCCATGGCGATCATCAGCATCGAGTCTGTTGCGCCCGGATTATCGCGCAACATCTTCGTCAAGGCAGTGGCAAATTCCGCGTAGGGCGGCCGGACGACTTCATGGTCGGGCATGGAGTCTCGCAGGGCGGCCTCGAACAGGCCGATCTTCGATCCATAGTAGCGCAGCACGAGGGTCGAACTCGTTCCGGCCAGCGCCGCAACCTCGCGAATCCCGGTATGCGAATACCCTGTGTTCGAGAAAGCCTGCTTGGCAGCGGCAAGAATTCGCGCCCGCGTTACTTCCGCGTTGCGCTTCCGGGACCTCTCCATTGTCATCGATTGCAATCTAGGAGCGGTATTGACACCGAAGCAAGCAAAATCAAGGTTATCAGTTGGTAACTGAGGAGGGTGGGGGATGACGATCCTCAGGGTTGGACCAGTTGAAATCGCGCGCGTCGAAGAACTGCGCATCCCTAATACGATTTCCTATTTTACGTCCGACGAGACGTTGATCGAGCGGAACCGTTCCTGGCTCGCTCCGCATTTTCTGAATGAGGACAATCGGTTCGACCTCGTTTTCCAGAGTTTCGTGTTCGAAGTCGAGGGCAAGGTCGTGCTGGTCGACCCGTGTACCGGGAATGGAAAGCCCCACCCGGTTCCGCAGTTCGACATGCTCGATGTGCCCTGGCTCGAAAGGCTCGACGCCGCAGGATATCGGCGCGAGGATATCGACATCGTCATGTGCACGCACCTGCACCACGACCATTGCGGCTGGAACACGATGCTGCGCGACGGGCGTTGGGTGCCGACGTTTCCCAATGCCCGCTACGTCATGTCCCGCACCGAGATCGAGCGTTGGGATCCGCGCCGTCCGGGCCATCATCCCGTTTCCTACAATGTCGATGTCTTCGAACGCAGCGTGCTGCCTGTGATCGAGGCAGGGCTGGTGGAAGTCCACGACGGCAGTCTGCATCTTGGCGAATGTCTGGAAGTGCTCCCCGCGCCCGGGCATACGCTGGGGCATTGCTGGCTGCAGGTTATGGCCGACGACGCCTGCGCTCTGTTCAGTGGCGATACGTTTCACCATCCACTCCAGCTGGTCGATCCGACCATGCAGTTCGGCGGTGGGGACGATCTCGCGCTGGCGACCGCAAGCCGGCAGCGGCTGATCGAACTGGCCGCGCTGCGCGATGCGCTGATCATCCCGGCGCACTTGCCTTGGCCCCATGGGATCAAGGTCCGCCTCGAGCACGGTCACCCCGTGTTCACGGCCGGATCGGGCACCTGACTGCCCGTTTTCAGACGTCAGAAGTTCCGCTCATCGCAGATGTGCCTGCATTCGTAGTGTGAAGCTTGTTTTTACCAATCGTGGTTAGACTCTCGTAAGACGAGGCGGGATCAGATCTTCGCGAGAGAAATGCGAGATCGGATGTGAAGCGCTGCCGGATTGGCGGCGCTTTGCCGATGCGGCCTCCCTGCGGATTAGCGACAGCGATGAACGAGAGAGTTCCCGAACCCGAAGTTTGGATCGCGCGCCTGCGCGAAATTCGTCACGCCTGTGTGAACGGCGCGCCGGACATCGAAGCCGATCTCGTGCGCGAAGCCGCGCATCTGCTGCAGAGCGGGCCCTTCTTCGGCATTCCCACGCAGCTGGTCGATCCGGCGGAGCTGGCAGCGATGCTGGCCTGCGACGCCGCGGAGAGTGCAGTGCTCTCGCTGCTCGGGCCGGATACTGTTTTCATGCTGTCCCGCGGTGAGGCAACCCATGGTCTTGCCACAGTGATCGTTGGCGCGGGCGGCGAGGAGTCGACAGTGGAAGCGTCAACCCTGGCTCTGGCCTTGCTGGCAGCTTACCTTGATGGATTGATCATGCTGATCGAGCGTGCGCAGGCGGCAATGGGCAAGCGATCGCCGCGCACGGGGACCGGCGGAAACTAGCGCAAAGAACGAGGGCGGCGCGTCGGACACTGTATGGAAATCCGATGCGCCGCCCGAGGTAGGGTTTTCGCATGCTGGGCTGCGAACGGGCCGGGAGGGAGTTCGACCGGGTTCGCAGGAACACGACCTGCTGGGCAGGTTCCGGCGGGGCGTTCGGTGGCTCGCCGGACATTTCCTGAATAGCGAACCGGGCGCTAAGGTTTCGTGCCGTTCGCCCTACGGTTTTTCCCGTCCTCAGTGGACCAGCGCGGCCTCAATCGCGATACGGATGGCATCGGAGGTGTGGTTGGCCCCCAGCTTGTGCAGCATGTTCGCGCGATGAATTTCCACGGTGCGCGGGCTGATCGAGAGCTTCTCACCGATCAGCCGGTTGGACAGGCCGCTTGCCACGCCGCCCAGCACTTCGCGTTCGCGGCGGGTCAGCCGCTCAATTCGCGTTCGCGCCATGACTTCGCGCAGCTTGGCGTTTCCGACTTCGGCCGCCCGCTCGATGGAGCAGCGCACCGTTTCGGCTAACTGGCCGCTCGAAATGGGCCATGGCAGGTAGTCGATTGCGCCGTCGAGAATGGCCTGAACGATATTATGCGTGCAGGGATCTTCACGAAACGCGACGATGGGAAACCATTCTCCGTAGCGCGCCATGGCTTCGACCAGATCGTTTACTGCGCCGGCTTCGTGGTGAATCAGGATGACGCCAGAACGGGGCCAGGCACTCGCGAGTTCGGAGATGTTCTCGAACGGTTCGACGTGAATGGCGTCTGCCGAAAGCATGTGGCTGATCGTGGCGCGTCGCCGCGTGTCGCTGTCGATCAGGATGAGGTTCGTGACGCGCTCCACCGGCCTTCTCCCTTCGGTTTGTGCCTAGGGAGATATTCGCATCAGGCCGCGAACGCGCGCGCTACCCGCTCCGGATTCGAGGGATTTTCCCGGAAGAGTTGCGGGACTCGGCAGCAACCCTGCCTGCGGCATCTCCCGAAACGGAAGAAGCGCAGCAAATCGGCGGCTCAGTCCGCCTTCATGGCTTGGCCGATCTCGGCGAAGTCGTTGCGGACTTCCTCGATCTGGCGCGGGTTGAAGTTGATCGCGCTGTCGAGAATGGTGCGGCGGGCCGCAGCGTAGAATTGGTTCAGCGCGGAACCCATGGCGTGCCCTTCCGACACGCCCATCTGCAGCGCGGTGATCGCGGTGAGGGCGCGGGTCATCGAGCGGCTCTTGAGGCCGTTGTCGCCATTGCCGTGGGCATGGATCGCGGTGCCGAGCGCACCGATCAGGTGCTCGTAGCAAACGTGGACCAGTTCGGCCGGCTTGGCGCCGTTCACGCGGGCGTCGAAGTCGACGCGGCGATAGGCTTCGTGAGGGGATTGTTGGAGCAGCATTGGTTAATTGCCCGAGTTATTCCAAGCGTCGATCTGGTTCTTCAGCATATCCTGTGTCGACTTCAGGACGGCGATACGGCCTTCCGAAGCCGTGAACTGCGAGGCGAGGCGGGCACGCAGCTTTTCCTGCTGGTCCGCAAAGTCGCTGATGTTCTCGCTGATCTTGGTCAGTTCCTTGCTGTACTTGGTAATCGACCCGGCCAGCGAGTTGGTGTTCGTGCTCGACGTGGCGGAGCGGTAGACCTTGTTGATCGTCGCATAGACGCCGTAGAGCCCGTTGGTGAACATGGCGGCGACGCCCTCGGGGTCGTCTGCCATGGTCGAGGAAAGACGATCGGTATCCAGTGCGAAAGTACCGTCGCGCTGGATAGAGAGGCCGAGATCGGCCAGGGTCTTTGCCCTGCCCGTGGCGTTGGGCATTACTGTCGTGCCGGACAGTCTGGTCATGGACTGCTTCAGCGCGCGTGCGCCGGGATCGGTGGCCAGTTCGCCGCCAATGCCCGTTGCCGCGTTCAGCGACGACATCACTTCATTGAGCGCGTCGGTCAGGTCCCGCATGGAACCGGTGATGTTGTCCGACGGATTGCTGAAGCTGATCGTCGTGGGTGATCCGGTATTCGTGCCGGTGAGCTGAAGCTTCAGACCGGGCACGGGGTCGGTGATCTTGTTCGAGGCGGACGTATAGCTCAGTCCGTCGATGCTGTAGGCCGCATTCTGTGCGTTGGCCATCAGCGTTCCCGAACCCGAAGAGGGTGTCCAGGCGAGGTTGGACAGGCCGGGGTCGGCCACGTCTTCTGCAGCTTCGAGTATGAACCCGTTCGCCGCGCCTTCCGGTCCTTTGAGAACGAGTTGGGCGCCGCTGGCGGTGTTGGCGATATAGGCGGTCACGCCCGCGCCGGAGGAATTGATGGAACTGGCGACATCGGCCAGCGTATCGCCGGTGTTCACCGTGATGTTTACGGCCGCATGTCCGGTGTCTTCGGTGAAGGTCGTGCCCGAGACCGTGCCGAAGCGGAGTGTCAGCGTACCCGCACCGACGGTGTCCGTCGAAGCCGAATAGGCCGTGCTCGCAAGCTGCTGGCCCTTGGCGATGTTCGTCACCTCGAGCGAATAGGTGCCCTTGGGCTGGGTGGTGCCCGAAAGCGTTGCCGATGCAACCGAAGTGTTCGCGATGCTCGGCGTTGCCGAAAGGCTCCCCGAACGCACGAGATTGCCCAGCGACGTATCCAGCCCCAGCAGCATCGATCTGATGTCGGATGCGGCCGAGATCTTGGTGTTGATCGTGTCCGTCTTGTCGTTGAGGCGGGCGGTGCGCGCTTCGAACTGGGCCTTGGCCAGGTTGTTGGCCAGCGCCATCATGTCGATGCCGCTGCCCGCGCCAAGCATCGTCGCGATGGACGTCGTCTGTAGCGAGGAAGTGGAGCTTGTTGCGTCGGTAGCCATGGCTCTTAGGACGACTCCCCACGAGGAACCTTAAGGGCGGATGCGGCGGGCGCGCGGAACATTGTCATCATGACGATCCTCACACGCCGGCCGGGTCGAGCTGACCGTCTGCGTCGAAACGCAGCGTGATCGGGACGGAGACCTGCGGAGCTGCCCGCTTCTCGCCGCGCTTGATGGCGAAGACGAAGGCCAGGATCGCGGCAACCGCGACGTAGTGCTCCTCGCGAATGACCTGATGCTCGCGCGTGGTGTAGTACACCGAACGGGCGAGGGCCGGGTATTCGAGCGTCGGCACTTCGTATTCGGCAGCGAGTTCGCGGATGGCCAAGGCCTTGTCGCCGCGGCCCTTGGCGACCACGATCGGCGCGCCGGCCTTTTCGGGGTCGTAGGCAAGCGCGACCGAGAAGTGCGTCGGGTTGGTGATGACGAACTGCGCTTCCTTCATCGCCGGGACCAGGCCGCCCATGGCGATCTTACGCTGACGTTCCTTGATCGCGGCCTTCTTCTCGGGGGCGCCTTCCTGTTCCTTGCTCTCGTCGCGCACTTCCTGAAGCGTCATCTTCAGGCGCTTGTTGCGGCGGAAGAGCTGCACCGGAAGGTCGATCAGGGCGATCAGAAACAGGCCGGCAGCCAGCCAGAACAGCAGATTGATGATGCCATGCCATGCCCAGGAAAGCTGGTCGAACAGGTCACCGCGGCCCAGCCGCGCGAACGTGGCGATGCGCCCGCTCGCCCAGACCCAGGCAATCGTGCCGAGCAGGCCGATCTTGGCGAGGCCCTTGGCCATTTCGATCCAGCCGGTCGGGCCGAACATGCGCTTCAGGCCCGAGGCGGGATTGATACGCGACCCCTTCGGGGCGAGGTTGCCGACGTTCCAGCGTCCTTCACCGAAGCCGAGTTGCGAGATGATCGAACTGGCGATCACCGCGAAGCCGAGAATGGCGATCGGCGGCATGACGGCGAGCATCATGCCCATCATCATCCGACCGGGCGCGAAGTCGTCGAGCGTGGCGCGGTTCCAGGTAAAGCCGACGCGCAGCGTGTGGGTCAGCAGGTCGAGCAACCAGGGCCCGGCAACGAGAAACCAGACCGCACCGACGCCCACAGCCGCAGCCGTGGCCAGTTCGCGCGAACGGACGACGTCGCCTTCTTTGGCGGCGTCGCGTTTGCGTTTGGCTGTTGGCTCAAAACTCTTTTCGCCGCTCTGCTCGCTCATTTGCTCATAACCTGATTGGTGGCGGTGATGGCATCGTTCGACAGGCGAACGACGAGGTCGGTAAGAACTGGGGCGGAAAGGACGAGCGCGGCAATGCCGGCCAGAACGCCGGCCGGCAGGCCGAGCGAGAACAGGTTGAGCGCCGGAGCCGAACGGCTCAGCACGCCGGTGACGATCTGCACCACCAGCAGCACCAGGCTGACCGGCAGGGCAATGGTGACGGCGGTCATGAAGGTCTGCGAGGCGAAGCCGGCAATCATTGCGAAGCGTTCGGTACCGAGCCAGGTGTGGCCCGGCGGAAAGACGGTGTAGCTGTCGACCAGCAGGCGGAACCACTGGAGGTGCGCGCCCAGCGCCAGGAAGATCAGCGTCAGGACGACCATGAAGTACTGGCCGAGCGCCGGCGACTGTGTGCCCGAGGTGGGATCGATCGCCATCGCCATGTTCATCCCCATGCCGCCACCGATGACTTCGGCGGCCATGACGGGGGCAGCGAAGGAAAGCTGCAGCACGAAGCCGAGCGAGAGGCCGACGAGCACTTCACCGGCGACAGAGAGCATGCCGGCGACAGAGAACAGGGCATCGGGGGCCTGAACATCGGTCCAGGCGCAGATCATCACGGCAATGGCACCGGCACCGACCACGCGGATCTGCGCGGGGATGGAAGCGGTGCCGAACAGCGGTGCGGCAACGAGGGCCGCGCCGATGCGCGTCATGACAAACATCAAGCGCCAGAATTCGGCCTCGAGCGGGCCGAAACCGAAGTCCAGATTGATCACGGTGCCACCTGCTCCGCCTGGCCGGTCCGCGCGATCTCGACGAAGATCTCCTGCGTGAACTCACCCACGAGAGTAATCATCGAGCCGCCGAACAGCACCAGAATGAGAGCGATCGCCGCCAGCTTGGGTACGAAAGTCAGCGTCTGCTCGTTGACCGAGGTCGCGGCCTGAATGATGCCCACGGTCAGGCCCACCGCCAGCGCGGCCAGCAGGACCGGAGCGGCCACGAGCGCGGCCACCCACAGCATCTTGTCGGCAAGTGCGAGGAAGGGGGAGATATCGTCCATGGCGCCTTACCCGAAGCTCGAGGCCAGCGAGCCCATCAGCAGCGACCAGCCATCGACCATGACGAACAGCAGCAGCTTGAAGGGCAGCGAGACGATCATCGGGCTCATCATCATCATGCCCAGCGACATCAGGACCGAGGAAACGACGATGTCGATCACGAGGAACGGCAGAAACAGCATGAAGCCGATCTGGAACGCGGTCTTCAGCTCGCTGGTGACGAAAGCCGGCAGCAGGATCGAGAACGGCACGTCGGCGCTGGTCTGGAACTTGGGCGCCTTGGCCATGTTGGCGAACATCATCAGATCGCGTTCGCGGGTCTGACGGATCATGAACTTGTGGAATTCCTTGCCGGCGGCGTCGATCGCCTGTTCGGCATTGATCTGGTCGGCCGAGTAAGGCGCGATGGCGTTGGCGTTCACGGCTTCGAGCGTCGGCGCCATGACGAACAGCGAGAGGAACAGCGACAGGCCGATCAGCACCTGGTTCGGCGGAGACTGCTGCAGGCCGATCGCCTGACGCAGGATCGCCAGCACCACCAGGATGCGGGTGAAGCTGGTCATCATCAGGATGAGGCTGGGCAGGATCGTCAGCAGCCCCATGATGAGGAGGAGCTGCAGCGACAGGCTCATGCCGGGGCCGTCGGTACCACCGAGCGAGCCGAAAGCGCGGTCGAGCGCGCCGGGAATGGCGCTGGCGTCCGCGGCGGCCGGAGCCTGCACCTGCGCGTAGGCTGCCACAGGCAAGAGCAGGGCGGGCAGGGCCGCGATCAGGGCAAGAATGCGCTTCACGGGTTCATCCCCTCCACGCGGGCGCGGGCGGGCGCTTCGGCCAGACGCGTCAGGCCCTGGCGCGAGACCGAGACGAGGATCTCGCGGCCGTGGAACTCGATCACCGCCAGCTTCAGCGTCGGCGAGAGCATGGTGGTCTCGATGATCTGCACGGACTTGGTCCCGGCACCGACGCCGGCCTTGTCCTGCATCTTCTTCGCCAGCTTGAGCGCGCCCCATGCCAGCAGGCCGATCATCGGCAGCAGGACAATGAGCTTGAGGATGTACCAGAGCATGGAAGGATCAGGCCCCCAGAGCGCCGTCGTCGCCTTCGGGCAGAGCCACGGGCGATTCTTCCGGAGCGGTTTCGTCCACGCCGACCATCTCGACGATGCGCAGGCCGAAGCGACCGTTGTGCGAGACGACTTCACCCTTGGCGATCGGCTTGCCGTTGACGAGCACGTCGAGCAGTTCGTCGGTCATGCGGTCGAGCACGACGAGGCTTTCGGGGCCGAGCGCGAGGACTTCCTTCAGTTTCATCTGGGTGCGGCCCAGTTCGACCGAGAGGCGGACGTCGACGTCGCGGAGGAAATCGAGGCCACGGGGATGCATGGTCATGGTTTTGGCTCTTTCCGTGTATCAGAATGCTTGGAGGATCTGGACCGCGACGCGGTCCTCGACTTCACCGATGGTGCCGGTGGCGATAGTGCGTCCGTCGACCTGCAAGGGGACCGAACGGGCAACGGCGACCGGCAGGACATCGCCGGGCTTGAGAGACGTGAGGCGCGAGAACCCGATGGTCATGTCGACCAGGACGGCCGTGACCGGCACCGGCATCGACCCGAAGGGTTCGGCCGCCGGGTTCGGGGCAGTCTGGGCCGCGCGCCGCTTCACCGGGTGGCGCGGCACCGTGGTTACGGCGGCCAGCGTGGCCTGCGGGAACGCGATCGAGAAAGACCAGGGGTCGAAGCCGGGTTCTTCCACTTCGAGCGAGAGCTGCAGCAGGTCCTCGCGCTTGTCGAAGGGGTTGAGGTAGCGCAGGCTGGTGTCGCGCCGCAGCGGGCGGACACTGTGTTCCTCCTCGCCGCCGAAGACCGTGGTCAGGGCGCCGGCAATCGCCTTTTCCAGGCGCGCCAGCAGCAATTCGGCCGAAAGCGGGAGGGTATCGGGCAGGGGATCGGGCACGATACCGCGGCCGCCGAAGGCGCGGTCGATCAGGCACAGCACCGGAGCGGCTTCGAAGGTGGCGAGCATCGGGCGGCCTTCCGGCCCCACGGCCATGAGCGTGTGCGAAGCCAGCGTTTCGATGTCCGCCTGGATCGAGGCGAGATTGCAGTCCATCGGCATGCCGATGCGCACCACCGGCGGCTCACCGCCCGAGAACCGGGCCAGATGGCCGGGAAGCACGCGCGCCAGCTTTTCGCCGAGCAGCGAGAGCGCCGGGACCAGCTCGTCGATCGACGGGCCGGTGCCGAGCAGGTCGGCACAGTGCTTCGCCTTGGGGCTGGATTGTGCGGAGGACAAGGTCATGAAAGGTCAGCCGTGCAGGATCACTGGATGATGAAGGTGCGGAAGTAGACCGCGTCGACGCCGCCGAAGCCTTCCTTCTCGATCAACGTCTTGTTGATCGCGTCGGTCATGCGCTTCTGCAGCTTTTCCTTGCCCGCGATCGTGTAGACATCGTCTTCGGGCGTGTCGGCGAGGATCTGCAGCAGCTTGGAGCGGATCGCCAGCTCGTGCTTCTTCAGCCAGATCAGCACACGACCGTCGCGGCGGGTGGAGCAGGCGACGCCCACCTGGATCAGGGCGGCGGAGTCCTTGAGGTTGGAGGTGAAGTCGTCGCTGAAGGTGAAGTAGGCCGTGCGATATTCGTCGCCGCCGATCCCTTCGACGTCCATCATGCTTTCGCCTTCCCCTTCCTTGTCCTTGGTCTTGGGCATGTAAGGATCTTCCTCGCCCTTGCGGACGAGCTTGGGACCGCGCTCTTCGGGCTCTGCCGCGTGGCCGCCGCCGATCACGCCTGCGGCAACGAGGCCTAAGACACCGCCGCCGCCGATGACGAGCATGCCCACGGCAACGAGGATGATCATCAGCTTGCCCTTGCCGCCTTTTTCGTTGCCGTCTTTGGCTTTCTTGTCACTCATCTGGAATTACCCCCTGGTATGCGTGCGATCAGGCGTAGATGCCGCTGCCGCCACGCGCCGTGTCGCGAGACGGGCGCGCTGCGGATGCATCCTGATCGTGCGGGAAGGCTGCCGATGCCTGACCGCGGTTCATGGACTGGCCGGCCTGATCGGCGCGGGCCTGCTGGTTCTGACCGGATCCCTGACCCATGCCTGCACCGGCGCCATTGGCGGCCGAGTGCTGCTGGGCCGAGGAACCCTGATTGTTGTTCTGCTGCTGTTGCTGCTGCGACTGGGCCGGATTGTCGCCCTGGCCCTGATTTTGAGCGGCCTGCGAAGCCTGGGCTGCGGCGTGGACGGCACCGGTGAAGTTCGGATCGCTGTTCGCCATGGTCACGGACAGGCCATTGCCTTCATGCTTGAACTGCAGCGAGATATTGCCGAACTCGGCATGCGAGATGGCCGTGCGCACGAGCTGCGGATTGGCGGCTTCGCGTGCTTCGTTGAGCCGCGAGACGAGCGTCGAGAAGTCCTGCGGAGCTTCGGGGGGCTGCAGCGGCTTGGCGAAGTTGATCGATGCTTCGGCCGTGGGCGTCGTCTGCGTCTGCAGATGCTGCCCGACCAGCGGGACCGGTGCGGCGTTCGCGGTGGCTGAAGCCTGCTGCGGCTTGGCAGCGGTCGTCCCGGTGTCGGGCTTGGCCTCCGACTTGGCGTTCGAAGCGACCGCTGCGTCGGCGCGACCGGTAGCCTTGTCCTTCAGCGCATGGTTGGCGGGAGCATGGACCTGCATGGCCTTGAGCGGCTGTGCCGTTTCAGGCTGAGCCTCGACCGAAGTAACCTGCGCCAGCTTGACCTGAGCCTGCGGTGCGCGCGTTGCCAGTTGGGCTGCGATGGTTGCCGGAGCCTTGGCAGCCTTGCCCTGGTCGCTTGCCGGCAAAGCCGAACCGTCATCGGCCACGACTTCGATGGGGGCCAGCTTGGACACGGTTACGTTCTGCAAGGCGGGCGTGGTGTTGGTCGCCTCGGCAAGCTGTGCCTTTGCGCCTTCAACGGCTGGGGCAGCGGCCGGGGCCGGAGCCTTGCCAGTCTGCGCTTCGGGCAGTGCCCTGGCGACGAGAGCCTGTTCAGCCTGCGTCAGGCTCTGAAGCTTACGGGCCAGCGACGGCGCAGCATCGTTCGTCTTGGAAGCGGGCTCCGCTGCCCGGTGCGTCTTCGCGGTCACGACATCGGCGCCGGGCAGCGGCAGGAAAGGAAGCGGCAGAGTGCCGGCCAGTGCGAGGCTTGCCCCTGTCGGATCTTCGGTCGCTTCGGAGGGCGAGCTATCGGCATCGGCGTCGGAACCGGCCTTGGCGGCAGCCTTGCCGGTAAGATCCGGCAAGATTTTGCCGGTTGCCTTGCCGGTATTGCCGCCGGCAACGGGAAGCATGATTGTCGCCTTGGCATTTTCAAGCGCCGGCGCGGCTTCGCCTGCCGCTGCATCCGAAGCGCCGGCATTGCCGAGAATCGCCAGAAAACTGCCCGCTCCCGCGGTATTCGCGGAAGCCCCGTGCACTTTGCCAGCGGCCTGTGAAGGGCCGGAGGCGGGCATCGGTGCGGCGGACTGGATCATGCTTAACGGGTCCTTGGTTCTGAATTCACAGAACTCTATTCAAGACCCGTGCCAGATCCCTTTCTGCTACCCAAAACAGGCTGTTCGGAGGCTTTCGCGATCAGCCGGGCCTGCAGCTCGGCGCGTTCCTCGATGGCGGCACGGCGGCGTTCGGCGGCGGCAAGTTCGCGTTGCTTGGCATCGGCGATCGACTGCGCGCGCAGCGCATCGCCATCGGTGTTGCGGCTGATCGCCTGCAGGCCGGTCACGAACCGGCCAAGCTGATGGAGCGCGGCACCGTCGCTGGCTTCGCGGCGGCTGGCGTAGTCGGAAGCCATGCGGCGCGTCCGTTCGGACAGGGCGCGTAGCTGGGTCAGTGTGCTTTCCGCCTGCGCGGCTTCGACCGCTGCCGTCTGCTTGGCGATGGCGCGGATTTTCTCCAGCCGTTTCAGCCGGCCGAGGCGCTTGCGCTCTTCCTTCATCGATCCGCCTCACGGCAGATGCTGGTGATGGACAATCCCGGCATGATTATCCCAGCAGGGCGTGCAACTGGGCAGCGCTGTCGGCGAGATCGATGGTCTCGCGGGCGCTCTGACACAGGAAGGCCGTGAGCAGATCGTGCATGGCAATCGCGCGGTCGAGCTGGTGGTCGGCGCCGGATCGGTAGGCACCCATCAGCACGAGATCGCGGTTGGCTTCGTAGCTGGCGATCAGTGCACGGAATTCGCGGGCGAGGTTCTGGTGATCGGCCGAAACGATGTCGTTCATAACGCGGCTGAGCGAAGCGGCAATGTCGACGGCCGGATACTGGCCGCGCTGCGCAAGGTCGCGTGAGAGCACGATGTGGCCGTCAAGGATCGAGCGTGCGGTGTCGACGACCGGGTCGTCCTGGTTATCGCCATCCGCGAGTACGGTGTAGAGGCCCGTCACCGACCCGCCTGTCGCCGCGGAGTTGCCTGCGCGTTCGACCAGCTTGGTGATCGTCGCAAGGGCGCTCGGCGGATAGCCGCGCGCCGCGCCGGGTTCGCCCAGCAGCAGCCCGATTTCGCGCGCGGCATGGGCAACGCGGGTAAGGCTGTCCATGATCAGCAGCACCTTCTTGCCTTGCGCGCGGAATTGCTCGGCCATCGAGGTGGCCAGCATGGCGCCGCGCAGGCGCAGGTTCGGCGCATGGTCCGCGGGGACCGCCACGACCACGGTCTTGTTCTTCTTTTCGGCATTCATGTGCCGTTCGACGAAGTCGGAGACTTCGCGGGCACGCTCGCCGATCAGGCCGACGATGATGACGTCCGCGCTGGCTCCGCGTGCGATCATGTCGATGAGGACGGACTTGCCGACACCCGAACCGGCCATCACGCCGATGCGCTGGCCGATGCCGAACGTGGTGAGCGCGTTGAGCGAGCGCACGCCGGTATCGAAGGTTTCGCGCACCGGACTGCGGTCGAGCGCGGATGTGCGCACGCCGCCGGCGGGCCATTCCATGTGGGTGTGAATTGCCGGCCCGCCGTCGATCGGCAGGCCTTCGCCATCGACCGCGCGGCCGAGGAAGGCTTCACCCACCGGCAACATGCCGGGGCGGCCTTCGGGGCAGACGCGCGCGCCGGGGCGCAGCATGATCGTATCGCCCAACAGCATCATCATCGTCTTGCCGTTGCGAAAACCGATCACTTCGGCGGAGAGAGACAGGTCGCGGCCCTGCGCGATGCGGCACATCGCGCCGACCGGCACCGAAAGGCCGCTTACTTCCAGCAAGCCGCCATCGCAGGCCGATACCCGGCCGAAGCGGCGCGGGGCGAGATCGACCTCGTCCTGCGCGAGGTCGGTAAGAATGGAATCCCAGAGCTTCAGCACTGGTGCATCGCCTCGGCAATCGCCAGACGCCAGGTTGCCGGGCCGTCCTCGACACCGCCGTTTTCGCTCTCGATGCGCACGGTGCCGCGTTCAAGCCGTGGATCGGGTTGCACGTTCCACTCCTTCGGCAGACGCGAAGAAACGAGGGCGATGTCGTCCGGATGAAGGTGGATCTCGCGGTCATCGTCGGCGCGCGAGAGCATCGAGACGGCGCGGTTTATGCGCCGGACCAGCCCATCCTCGTCGATGGCAAGCGGCGCGATCGCGGCTTCGCACAGGGCGGACACGGTTTCCCGCAGGCGCATGCGCAGTTCTTCCTCCAGCGCGGAATCGAGGCGGGCAAACGAGAGCTTCAGGCCTTCGAATGCGGCAGCGTCTTCGGCGGCCCTTGCTTGTGCCTCTGCGCTGGCCTGTTCGTAGCCTGCCGCGAAGCCCTCGGTGTAGGCCTCGGCAATGGGGTCGGGCGCTTCCTCTTCCGGCATCGGCGGATGCTCGACGACAGGTACCGGCTCCGGTTCGGGAGCCGGCAGTTCGCTGCCAAAGCGCCGGTCGGGCATGAATCCGCTCGGGCGCGAAAGCGCTTCGAACAGACTGGCGCCGGGTTTGGAAATCGAGAACCCGAGATCAGACATAATCGTCGTCGCCCGAACCGAAGACGATCGTGCCTTCCGCCGCCAGCTTGCGGGCGATCGCCACGATTTCCTTCTGCGCGGCAACCACGTCGGCCAGCTTGGTGCGGCCGCGGGCGGCGATCTCGTCCTTCACACCGTCCGCAGCGCGGCTCGACATGGCGCGGAAGAAGAAATTGCGCTCGTCCTCGCCGATACCCTTGAGGGCGTCGATCAGCGTATCGCTCGGCACGTCGCGCAGCAGGGCGCCCATCGCCATCGGCTCGAGCACGAAGAGGTGCTCGAATTTGAACATCTCTTCCTCGATCTTCTTGGCGAGCGGTTTGTCGAGCTTGTTGAGCTCGCTCATGATCCGCTTTTCGGTTGCCTTGCCGGCGCCATTGATAATGTCTGCCGCCTCGCGTGTGCCACCGATCTGCAGCGGGCGCTGGCCATGGGCCTCGGCGATGCGCTGGTTGAGCAGTTCTTCGAGCATTTCAAGCGCCGAGGGCGATACCGGGCCCAGCGTGGCGATGCGGTGAATGACGGCCGGCTGCGTGTCGGGCGGAAGCGAGTGCAGCACTTCGGCAGCCACTTCCGGATCGAGCTGGACCAGTAGCACCGCGATGGCTTGCGGATGCTCGTCCTTGACCAGCGGCACCAGCGCTTCCGGCGTCAGCCAGCGCGCGAGTTCGAGCGTCGAGTTCTTCTGCGGTTCCTCCGGAAGGATGCGCCGCATCATGTTCTCGGTCTTCACCTCGCCGATGGCGCGGTTCATCATCGTGCGCACCTGGCCGACCCGGTCATGTGCGACGAGGCCGAGCTTTTCCGTCTTCTCGACGAAGCCGGCAATGGCCTTGGCAATCACTTCCGGGCTGATTTCACCGAGAGCGCACATCTTCTCACCGAGCATGCGCAGCTCTTCGGGCTCGAGCTCCGAGAGAATGCTGGCCGTCTGGTCCTCGCCCAGCAGCATCATCATCACGGCGGCGCTGTCCGCCGAACGCAGGGGTACGACTTCGGTCATCAGGCGGCTTCCTGCTTGGGCTCGTCCTCGGCGGGCGGCTCATTGAGCATCTGTCGCAGCGCGGCAACGGCGCTGGCGGGCTGTTCGGAAACAAGGCGCTGGGCCAGATCGAGCTGACGGGTCAGCAGTTCGGCACGGTTGATCTCGACGTCGACGTCGCCGCCCCTCGGATTGGGCAGGGCGCCGGCTATCGGGTTGCCATCCGCATCGAGCGCGGGGGCTTCGTCCGATCCTTCGAATTCGTCTTCATCCTCGTCGTCATCGTCTTCGCCTTCGCCCTTGGCCTTCTTGCTCTTCTTGTCCTTCTTGGCTTTCTTTTCCTTGGCCGGCTTCTCGCCGCGCACGGCTTTCACCATCGGGCGCACGCCGAGCAGGAGGACCAGCAGCACGGCCATGACCGCCGCGCCGTTGCGCACCAGCATGGCGAACCAGGACGTTTCATAGAAAGCCACCGGCGCGACCGAAGTCGGTTCGAAGCTGCGAGTCATGACCTTGACCTGGTCCCCGCGCTGCGGATTGGCACCGACAGCCGCGCTGACGAGCGCTTCGAGGTCCTTGAGTTCTTCCGGCTTGGCGCCCTTCATGGCGTCGGCGCTGATGGCTACGGCAACCGAAAGACGCTTCACCGAACCCGGACCGCTGCTCGACACCGAGACTTCGCGGCCCAGCTCGTAGGTGCGGCTGGACGAGGACTCCCCGCTGGTCGGCGGCGTGGCGGGGGGCGTCGCGGGCTGGGTGCCCTGCGGCGCGCCGGGAGCGGCCTGCGTGTTGGTGGGCGGGGTGTTGGCCAGCACACCGGGAACGCCAGTGGCTGGCTGCGCGCCACCGGTGCTCTGCGACTGCTGTTCGGTTTCGGACCGCACGACGCCGTCCTTGTCGTAGCTCTCGCGGGCCGAGGTGACCTCGTCCATGTTGAGGTCGACCTGGATTTCCGAGGTGAAGTTGCCTTCGCCCAGAACCGGACGCAGAAGCTGCGTAACCTGCTCGCGCAGCTTGCTTTCCATGCGGGACTGCATGTCGAGCCGGTCGGAATCGATGCTGCCAGCCTCGGACAGAAGGCGGCCATGCTGATTCACCACGCGCACCGAATCGGGCGAAAGGCCCGGCACCGAACCGGCGACGAGGTTGACTATGGCCGAAACCTGGCTCTCGCTGAGCTGCCGGCCGGTCTTCATGCGAACCATGACCGAGGCGGAAGGTGCCACGTTCTCGCGTACGAACACCGACTTCTCGCCTTCGGCAAGGTGGACGCGGACCGAAGCCACCCCGTCGATCTCGCCGATGGTAAGCTGCAGGTCATGCTCGCGGGCGGAGCGCAGGCGTTCGCCTTCCAGCGTGCGGCTGGCGCCCATCGGCAGCTTGTCGAGCACTTCGTCGCCGCTTTCCGGCGTGGCGAGCGTTCCGTTCGAAGCCACCAGCATGCGCGCCTTGTAATAGTCGCTCTCGGCGACGGTCAGCGCCCCGGTGGTGTTGTCGATATCATAATCGATCGCCGCCGAATCGAGCGCCGCCGCCACACCGGCGCGGTCGCTGTCGTCGAGCTGGGAATAGAGTGTACGCTGCGGGTCGGGCGACATGGCGCTCCAGGCCAGCAGAGCGCCACCGATCGCCGACATGCCGATAAAGGCAGGCAGCATCTTCTTCACGGCGGGCTGCGCGGTAAACGCTGACAGGCGCGTGAGAACGCTGCCGCCGTCCGGATCGGTGAACGGAGCAAACATCGAGGTCGGCGCGGGGAGGGCAGATCCCGGCGCGCCGTCCGGTGTAGCGGGTACGAGATCGGACATGGGCTATTAGACCCCCATTCTCATGATGTCCTGATAAGCGGACAGCAGTTTGTTGCGAACCTGCAAGGTCGCTTCGAAAGCAACGCCGGCTTCCTGGCGAGCAAGCATGACCTTGGCGACGTCGGTAACTTCACCGCGCTGGTATGCGTCGGTAATGTCGGCAGCCTTGTTCTGGACCGAGTTCACGCCGTCGAGCGCATCCTTCAGCGTGTCGGCGAATCCCTGTGCCGGACCTTGCGTTTCGGTTGAGCCATTGGTGGCCGCAGTTGCCTCAGCGCCCTGCGTGGAGTGCAGGTTCTTGAGCAGATCGTTCCGCTGAATGATCTGCTGGCGCATCTGCATGATCTGCTGGATGCCACCGGCGCCACCGCCGATGCCAGAGACGCTGCTCATCGCCGGCCACCGACCGCAGTGCGGCTGATCTCGATGCCGGCCTCACGCAGCGAAGCGAGGCGATAGCGCAGCGTGCGCTCGGAAATGCCCAGCTCGCGGGCAGCGCGGCCGCGGTTGCCGCCGCAAGCCTCGAGCGTTTCCATGATGGCGCGGGCCTCGGAGATCTGCACGACGCTGGAAAGGCGGCGCGGGGTCTCGGCGGCCAGAGCCTCCATGCTCGTCGGTGCCGGAGCGGTGACGAGGCGGGCCGGGCTGTCGAACACGATGTGTTCGGGCGTGATCGATTCGCTGCCGTGGCCCAGAAGCAGGGCGCGGCGCATGACGTTTTCCAGCTCGCGCACGTTGCCCGGCCACTGGTGCAGCTTGAGCATGGCCAGCGCGCCTTCGCTCAGAACCGGCACGCGGGCCTGGTCCGGCGCGTGGCGCAGGGCCATCGCGAAAGCGAGCGGGGCGATGTCGTCCGGACGCTCGCGCAGCGGACGCAGCGTGAGCGGGAAGACGTTGAGACGGTAGTAGAGGTCGGCGCGGAAGCGGCCTTCGGCCACTTCGGCGGGAAGATCGCGGTTGGCGCAAGCGATTACCCGCACGTTAACCTTAATGGGGTGAGTCGCACCGATGGGAACGACTTCCTGTTCCTGGAGCGCGCGCAGCAGCTTGGCCTGAAGCTGGAGCGGCATCTCGGCAATTTCGTCGAGGAGAAGCGTACCGCCGTCGGCCGCGCGCATGAAGCCTTCGCTGGCCTGGGTCGCGCCGGTGAAGGCGCCCTTCTGGTGGCCGAACAGCATGGCTTCGAGCATGGCTTCGGGCATCGCCGCGCAGTTGACGGCGATGAAGGGGCCGTCCTTGCGGTCGCTGCGGGCATGGATGAAGCGGCTGAGTACTTCCTTGCCGGTTCCGGTCGGGCCGTTGATCAGGACCGGAATGTCGCTGGCGGCGAGACGTTCGGCGAGCGCGAAGATCGAGAGGCTCTCGGCATCAGCGGCAATCGGGTCTTCCGGACCGGCCATGGCGGCGAGCAGCATGCCGAGCGAGGCTTCGCTCAGCGGGTCGCCATAGGTCATGCCGATCTGGTCCGCACCGGTACGGCCCAATGCAGGGACGTGGTCCCGCGTCAGGCTGATGGTGCGCGCACCCGAACGAAGCGGAGCGGCGTCTGCCATATCGCGCACATCGATGGCGCTGCAGTCGAACAGCGAAGCAGCGATTGCCCCCGCGCGGTTGACCAGCGACCCATGCTGGCGCGCAAATTTATCGTTAAGAGCCAGAGCGGCCATGTCTCGATTTCCCCCGTGGAATTAACCAGTTCCGAGGGTGCTTATCGGGGCCTAACGGCCAAGAGATTGGAAATTTAAGGCCTCGTATTAACACCTATTTTTGCCGTTACGCGGCAACGCTCTGCAGGGCTTCCGGCAAGCAACCGGCAAGAAAGCGGCTTAAATTTGCCGGTCCGTTGCCGGTCTATGCACTGGCAGCCGTGCCGGATGGGCCGGCCAGGTTGCCCGGACTTCGGGACACCTAACGGGAGCTTTTACATGTCAGTTATCAATACCAACATCAGCGCCATCAAGGCGATGAATGCGTCTACCTCGGCCAGCAAGATGCAGAGCACGGTCATGGAGCGCCTCTCCACCGGCAAGCGCATCAACGGCTCTAAGGACGACGCCGCCGGCCTCGCCATTGCCACCTCGATGACCTCGTCGATCAAGGGCATGAGCCAGGGCATTCGTAACGCGAACGACGGTATCTCGCTCGCTCAGACCGCCGACGGCGCCATGTCGGAAGTTACCAACATGCTTCAGCGTGTTCGTGAGCTTTCCGTCCAGTCGTCCTCGGGCACCTACCAGGACTCTGACCGTGCTGCGATGCAGTCGGAAGTTTCCGCGCTTACGAGCCAGATCAGCGACGTGCTGTCGCAGACCGAGTTCAACGGTAACGCGCTTTTCTCGACCACCTCGGGTACGGACGTCACCTTCGACATCCAGACCGGCGCCAACTCGGGCGAAACGATCACTCTGACCTCGACGGCGATCGATGGCGCCAACATCACGGCTTCGGCCCTCGACGTGTCGACGAGCACGGCCGCTGCGACCACGATCGATAACGTCGACCTGGCGCTGGCAGACGTTAACTCCACCCGCGCTTCGCTGGGTGCCGGCCAGAACCGTCTCGAATCGGCCATCAACACGCTGACCAACAACGTGACGAACCTCTCCGACGCGCGTTCGCGTATCGAAGACGCCGACTACTCGAGCGAAACGACGCAGATGGCCAAGGCCCAGATCCTGTCGCAGGCTTCGACCGCGATGCTGGCCCAGGCCAACCAGAGCCAGCAGAGCGTGCTGTCGCTGCTGCGTTAATAGAATACAGCCTAACCAGCCTGCCCTAACCAAGCAGGTTCTCGGGCCCGGTGGGTTTCCCCAGACCGCCGGGCCCCTTTTGGCGTTTGCCGCCGGCAGAAACCTGCCGCCGATTCGCTATTCGGCGATGTTCATCACGTAAGCGCGACGCGCGAAGCGCCAGCGGCCGTGCTGTTTGACCAGTTCGTCGTCGTAACGGGCCGAAAACTTCCGCACGGTTCCCTCGATGCGGGCGATTTCGCGCACGTGGCAACGGGCCGTTGCCGCATTGCCGTTAACCTGGATCGCTCCGGGCATTGCGAAGAAGGCCATCGCATCCATCGATGTGAAGAGCTGCTCCCAGCGCTCGGAAAGCGCTGCCTTGCCGATCACGTCGCCGGTGGCCGTGCTCCACACGCAATCGTCGGTCCAGCAATCCAGCCACTGCTGCTTGTCCATGCGCGAGGACGCATCGGCATAGCTTTCCATCAGTTCGCGGATGGCCATTCGGTCATGCGCGTTGCCGGTGAAATGCGCGCCGGGCGGATCGGGCCGGACTTCGCGTTGCAGCGTATAAGTGCGGTCGAGGAACCACCATCGGCCGCCGCGCCTTTCGAGCAGATCCTCATACCGTCCTACCAGTTCCCAGGTCGATCCATCGGGATATAGCAGGCTTTCGGTCTGATAGAGCCGCGCGGTGGCCTTATCCCCCTCGATTTCCAGCGAACCAAGGCGAATGTCGATGGTCACGTCGACGACATCAGCCATGATTTCGTCGAACGTGGTGCCAATCGCGGCGATGCCTGCGACGTCGAAATAGGGAGAGCGCCAGCGGGCATCGTCGGCGTAAGCGGCCAGCCAGGCGTCGCGGTCAATACGCGCGGCGCCGTCGGCATAGCCTTCGTACAGTTCGCGGATGGCGAGGCGGTCGGACTCGGGGCCGGTGAAAGGCACCGGCTCAGTCCATGACCAGAGCGTCGAATTCGCCGATGGTCTGCGTATAGGCGCGGTGCGCGAATTTCCATTCGCCCCCCACCTTGCGCAAGCTGTCGGCATAGTGACCGCAAAGCTTGAAGTGGCTGCCGTTCTTCATCAGCACCACTTCGCGCGCGTAGGAGCGGACCCTGGCCGTGTCGCCGGTAATCTCCATCGCGCCGATCTCACCGAGAAAGGCTACCGCCTCCCAGTCTTTCCAGAGACCGTCCCATGTCTGCAGCAGGGCCTCGTGCCCGGCGGCGTCGAACAGGTGGCTGGTCCAGCGGCCGTCCTCGGTGAAGCAGGATACCCACTGCTCGCGGTCGCCGCGCCAGCTTGAATCGCCATAAGTCCCGTACAATTCGCGGATGGCGAGACGATCCTCGACCGGGCCGGTGAATGCCATGTGCGCTCTCCCTTGTGTTTGCCGCATGGTGCGTCGGGCCGGAGCCACGGGCAAGCACGCCCGGATCGCTGCCGCGATGGGCCGGTTCGGAGAGGGTGGAATCAGAAGCGGGACCGTTGCCGGTCCCGCTTCGCGTTCAGATCTGCCAGATCTTGGGCCGAGCTCTAGTCGAGCAGGGTAATCGAGATGCGGCGGTTGCGCGGGTCCTGCGGATCGGAGGGGATCAGCAGTTCCCGGTCGGCGACGCCTTCGATCCGCTTGAAGCGGTCTTCGGCAATACCGTCGCGCAGGAGTTCCTGGCGCGTCGATTCGGCGCGGCCGGCGGAAAGTGACCAGTTGTTGCCGTAGGTACCCGGCTTGTAGGGCAGGGCATCGGTGTGGCCGCGGATGGTAAGCTGCCCCTGATCCGGCCCGACGGCATCGGCGATCACGCCTATGAGTTCGGAGGCTTCGGGCGTCAGCACGGTCGTGCCCAGACGGAACATCGAGAAGTCGGCATCGTCGACAAGGTCGATGCGCACGCCCAGGGTGGTGTCCACGAGACGCACCTGCTTGGCGAGCTGGCGAAGCCGCTCTGTCGTCTGGAGCTTCTGCTTGATGGCTTCCTTGGCGCGCATGGTGCGCTTGACCTTCGAACCGCCTTCCTTCGCACCACCGGTGGCGTCACGCGGGATGGTCAGCGTCTTGGTGCCGGTCTGGCCGGCGCGGTGCGGATAGTCGTCCGCGTCGGTCAGCGACGAACCGCCCAGCAGGCCGGCGCCCGAACCGGCGGACAGTTCCTTGTTCTTGACCAGCGTCGGCGTGAAGTAGTCGGCAATGCCCTTGCGCTGCTTCTCGGTCGTGGCGCCGAGAATCCACAGCAGCAGGAAGAACGCCATCATGGCGGTCACGAAGTCGGCATAGGCCACCTTCCACGCGCCGCCGTGATGCCCGCCTTCGACAACCGTGATCTTCTTGACGATGATCGGTCTTGGCGGCTCGTTCTTGCCCTTCTTGGCGGCCATCTTAACGGCCCCTCATCGCGTCGAGCAGTTCGGACAGGCCGGGGCGGAAGGCATGGCCAAGGCCCGAGCGGGCCGATTCGACGACCAGCGGCTGCGGCCAGCCGTGCAGCGAGGCAATCACCACCTGCTTGACGGCATGGAAGATCTGTTCGTCCTGCTCGTTCACCTGCTTGAGGCGGCCGGCCATCGGCGCAACGATGCCGTAGGCGAGCAGCACGCCCATGAAGGTGCCGACGAGCGCGGAGCCGATCATCGCACCGAGGACCGAAGGCGGCTCGTCGATCGAGCCCATGGTCTTCACCACGCCCAGAACGGCCGCGACGATACCCAGAGCGGGAAGCGAGTCTGCGAGGTTCTGCAGCGCGTGCTGTGGTTCGTGCAGCTCGTGGAAGTGCGTCTTCATCGCATTGTCCATGACGTCCTCGACCGCGTGAACTTCCAGCGTGCCCGAGGACACGACGATGAGGGTCAGGGTGTCGCAGATCAGGTGGACCAGCGGCTCATTGGCGAGAATGTTCGGGAATTCGGCAAAGAGCGACGAGGTCTTGGGGTCGTTGACGTGGCTTTCCAGTGCTACCGGGCCTTCCGAGCGCAGGATGCGCATCAGGCGCGAGGTCAGGATGATCGCGTCGATGTGATCCTGCTTGTTGTGCTTGGGACCCTTGAACACCCGCGCGAACCCGGCGCCGAGCGCCTTGAGTTCGTGCATCGAGTTGCCGGTGACGATAGCGCCGACCGCGGCGCCGCCGATGATCAGCATTTCGTGCGGAATGGCGTGCATGACGGGGCCGAGCGCGCCACCGGTGAGGGCGAAGCCGCCGAACACCATCACCAGCAGGATGATCACCCCGACTATTGCAAACATGGTTAACTACCCCCGTCAAAAAACAACCCGGCCCTGCCGATGGGCCGGGGTCGTCTTGTTATCTCAGATTGTTGAACAGGCTCAGGTTGGACAGCTTGCTGAAGCTGGCCTGGCTGGCCTCCAGCACAGTCAGCGTCTGCTGAAGCTGCGCCACGGTCGATGCGATGTCGGTGCCGCCCAGATCCGCTTCCTCGGTCGAGCGCAGCTCGGTCAGCGTGGTGCGGCGCTCGCTCACGACATCGAGCCAGGCGAGGCGCGTACCGACCACGGTGTGCGAGGTCGTCAGCGTATCGAGGCCGGTCTTGAGCGAGGCCAGGGCATCGTTGGCGGCTCCGGTCGGATCGGAAGAACCACCCGCCAGCGCGGCGGCGAGCGTCTTGATCGTCGCCATCACGTCGGTGTCGTTGCCGTTGGCATCGGTGAAATTGAAGATCTGCTTGCCGGTCATCGAGCGCGTGACGCTCTGCCCGTCGCCGATCGGCAGATCGACCGAGCTGTCGCTGCCGATGTACGAGGCATTGCCGCTGGCATCGAGCTCGTAGGCGTTACCGGTGTTGTTGCCGCCGAACAGCGCGTGGCCGGTCGAGTCGCGCGAGTTGGCGAGCGTGTAGAGGTCGTCGTGGATCTGCTCGAGTTCCGTTGCGATCCCGGCGCGCTGCTCGTCGGTCAGCGTGGTGCTGGCCGCCTGGGTGGCGAGCTCCTGCGCACGCATGATCGTGTTCGACATGTTCGACATCGCCGCATCGGCCAGCGACAGGTCGGCGTTGGCGCGGTTGGCGTTGGTCTCGTCGATGGTCGAGAGCGATTCGAGTCGCGCGAGCGTGCGCATGCGCGAAGCAGCGACAGGATCGTCCGACGAACGCGACAGCTTTTGCCCGCTGCCGAGCTGGGTCTGCAGCGATTCCGCCTGCGCGCGCAGGTCCTTCATGTTGGCGCGGGCCCGTTCATAGAAGGCGCTGGTACTGGTCGAGACGATCGCCATGGTCGGTCTACCTGATGGAAAGGATGGAATCGAAGATGTCCGAGGCCACCTGCATCACCCGGCCCGATGCCTGGAATGCCTGCTGGAATCGGACGAGATTGACGGCTTCGTGGTCAAGATCGACGCCGGCTTGCGTCTGCAGCGCGATCTTGGCGGTGCTGGCCACCGATGTGAGGGCATCGCGGGTAACCGAGCGACCGGCTACCGCGCTGGAAATGTCGAACAGCAGCGAGTTCATCGAACCGGCCGGGTCGGCGGTCGTCAATGCGGTCTGCAAGGCGCTGAGGTTCGAGGAATCTCGGCTGTTTGCGGCGCTGCCGGCCGGTGCGGTGGCAAGCGCGCTCGATCCGGTGGCGATCATCGCGATGTCTGCGGCGCTCGTGCCCGAGAACAGCGGCTGTCCGGCATTGCCCTGAAGGTCGACGCCATTGGCCTGCGCCGTGTTGACCACGTCGACGACATTGGCGGCGATCTGATCGAGCTCGCCGCGCGTCGTCGACAGTTCCGACAGGGCCTGGTTCTTGCCGGCAAGAGCACCGGATGACAGCGTCACCGCCGTGCCGTCGACTGCGAAGGACAGCGTTCCGTCGGCGGCAGCGCTCATGGAAAAGGTCGCCGGGGTGCCTCCGGTCACGAGGGCGGGGCCCGATGCATTGCCGAGCTTCACCGAAACGACGCCATTGGTTCCGAAGCTGGTCGAGATGCCGACTTTGTCGCTGAGCTGCTGCAGTAGCGAGTCGCGGCGATCCAGCAGTGACGACTGGTCGCTTGAGGCGTCGGAAGCACGCGTGAGGCGCAAATTGACCTTCGCGAGTTCGCTCGAAATCAGGTTGATGTTGTCGACGCCGTCCTGCGCTTCGAACAGCAGGCCGTCGCGCACAGCGTCGAGGCTGGACGAGGCGACGTTGAGCGTCTCGGCAAGATTGCGGCCCTGTTCCATCACCGAAGCGCGCAAGCTGGTGTCGGTCGGATCGGAAAGCAGCTGCTGGAGCGCGCCTTCGAAATTGACGATCGATTCGTAGGCGCCGGTCTGCTCAACCGCGCTTTCGATGTTTTCCAGGCCGTTGACCTCGGCGTCGGCACGGGCCGCGTCGGCACCGGTCCGGCGCACTTCGGACTGACGGAAAGAGTCGGCATTGCGCACGACGCCGGTAACCCGAACGCCGGCGAGATTGATCGAGGTGGGCGAGGATCCGACCGAATTCGCCGCGAGTTCCGACACGCTCACGCTGCGGCGGACATAGCCTTCCGACGACGCGTTGGAGATGTTGTTCGCGGTCACGTCGAGCGCCGCCTTGGCGGCACGGGCACCCGAGCTGGCGATCGAAAGAAGGTCGGCGGCCATGGCTTACACGCCTCCTGCCGTGGGCTTGGCGTCAGCCTGCCCGGTCGCGGCGGTCTCGCTGCTTTCGGTGGGCAGGAAGCGCGCCATCTGCGCCTCGATGATGGTGGCAAAGCCGAGCATGCCGGTTTGCGCGGTCACGTCGGCGAAGTGCTCGTCCTGCATCTGGTTGAAGGTGTCGAGCGCCTGGCTGCTGAACAGCTTGTCGCCGCCGAAGTCGCTCTTGCGCGCGGCGGACAGCATCTGGCGCATGAACAGCGCCTCGAACTGTTTGGCAACGGCCGAGAGCTTTTCGCGGTCGGTGGCGGTCGGGGCCGTGGTCAGCCCCGCAACGGAAGAAGCGATCGTGCTCATATCACCACCATCTCCGCCTTGAGGGCTCCAGCCTGCTTGAGCGCCTCGAGAATGGCGACAAGGTCTGAAGGAGTTACTCCCAGCATATTAAGGGCATCGACGACCTTGGAGAGCGAGGCACCGCCCTTGAACATGGCGACAGCGCGCTTCTCTTCGTCGGCCGACAGCGTCGAGTCCTGCTCGACCGCGGTCTGGCCGCGGCTGAACGGTGCGGGCTGGACGACTGTCGGATCTTCGTCGACGCGCACGGTCAGCTTGCCGTGGCTGATCGCGGCGGGCGAGAGACGCACGGCCGAGTTGATCACGACAGTGCCGGTGCGGCTGTTGACGATGACACGGGCGGCGGTTTCAGCCGGCTCGACTTCGATCATTTCGATCGCCGCCATCACGCTGGCGCGGGTGTTGGAATCGAGCGGCAAGTGGAGCGCCACGGTCACGCCGTCCTCGACCGAGGCGGTGCCCGGCAGGCGGCGGTTGACCGCGTCACGCACGCGCGCGGCGGTCAGGAAGTCGGCGTCGAACAGGTTCCAGCGCAGGATCGGGTTGTTGTCGAAGCCGGTGGCGACTGCGCGCTCTACGCTGGCGCCATCAGCGATCCGGCCGACGGTCGGAATGTTGACGGTCAGGTTGGAGCCGTCCTTGCCCGAAATGCCGAGACCGCCCACGGCAAGATTGCCCTGGGCCATCGCGTAGATCTGGCCATCCGCACCGTAGAGCGGAGTGAGGATCAACGCGCCGCCGCGCAGCGACTTGGCCTTGCCGATCGTCGAGACAGTCACGTCGATCCGCTGGCCCGGCTTGGCGAAGGCAGGAAGGTCTGCCGTGACCATGACGGCCGCGGCGTTCTTCAGGCCCGGCGCGACACCGGCGGGCAGGTTCAGGCCCATGCGGCCGGAGACACCCTTCATCGCCTGGGTCAGGTATTCGAGGTTGTCGTCGCCCGTGCCCGGCAGGCCGACGACGATGCCGTAGCCCGTGAGCTGGTTCGAACGCACGCCCTGGAACTGGCCCAGGTCGCGGACGCGCTCGGCCATGGCCGCTCCGGGAAGGAGCATCGCGACGGCGGCGAGGGAGAGGAAAATGCGGCGGATCATGTCGGTCACCATCAGAACGGCGAGATCAGGTTGAAGAAGCGACCGAGCCAGCCTTGCTTGCTCGAGCGCATCAGGGCTCCCTTGCCGCTGTATTCGATGCGGGCATCGGCAACGCGAGGCGAGGGAATGGTGTTTTCCTGATCAATGTCGGCCAGGCGAATGATGCCGGAGAACCGGACCCATTCATCGCCCTGGCTGAGCTTCATCTGCTTTTCCCCTCTGACGAGCGCGGTGCCGTTGGGACGAACCTCGGCAATGGTGACGGAAAGCGTCGAGGCGAGCGTGCTCGTCTGGGCGGCATTCCCCCCTCCATTGAACGACGAATTCGAGCTGGCTTTAAGCGCATCGGGGTTCAGGAAGGACAGCGGGCCGGCGGTCGGCGGTAAGATCGAAGCGCCGCCGCTCTTGGAATTCTTGGAGTTGACCGATTTGGCAGCAGTGGTGTTTTCGATCAGCAGGATCGTTACCGGATCGCCGACGCGTGCCGCGCGGGTGCCGGTGTAGAGCGGTGCGTAGCCGGCTGAAACATTGAAGATCCCGCCGGTTGCGGCCTGCGGCTGGAGAGGCTGGGTGACCGGAAGCGTAGGCTCGAACCCCGAAGGCTGGTCCTTCTTGCGCGCGAACGCGGGGGTGGCCGATGCGCCCAGTACGCTCATGGCGAGCAGTCCGGCGACGAAGGGGGTGAACGTGCGGGTCATGACCATTACAGCGTCTGGTTCGCGTTCTTGAGCATTTCGTCGACGGCGGAGATCATCTTCGAGTTGATCTCGTAGGCACGCTGGGTTTCGATCATGTCGACCAGCTCTTCGACGATGTTCACGTTCGAGGATTCGAGCATGCCCTGCTTGATGTGGCCGCGGCCCTGATCGCCGGCGATGCCGAGCTGGGCAGGGCCACTCGCCCCGGTTTCCAGCATGAAGTTGTCCGAAGCCGCCTGGAGGGCTGCCGGATTGGTGAAGGTGGCGACGGTGAGCTGACCCAGCTGCGCGGGATCGCTCTGCCCGGAGAGTTGCGCCGAAACGGTGCCGTCCTCGGAAATGGTGATCGATGTGGCGCCTTCGGGAATGGCGATCGGCGGCTGCACGATATAGCCCTGCGAGGTGACCAGCTGACCGTCGGAAGAGCGCGTGAAGTTGCCGGCGCGGGTATAGCCGAGCTGGCCGCCGGGCAGCGACACCTGGAAATACCCGTCGCCGTCGAGTGCGACGTCGAGCGAGTTGCCGGTGGACTGCAGCGAGCCCTGCGTTTCCATGCGCGTGGTCGACTGGACGCCGACGCCGGTGCCGAGGTTGAGCCCGGTGGCGTAGGTGGTCTCGTTGGAGGACTGGGCACCGGCAACGCGGGCGTCCTGATAGGCGAGCGTCGCGAAGTTGGCCCGGTCGCGCTTGAAGGCTGTGGTCGAAACGTTGGCGAGGTTATTCGCGATCACGCGCATGCGCGTGTCCTGGGCCTCGAGCCCCGTCCGGGCGACCTGGAGTGCTGAACTTGGCATGGTCTAGAATCTTCCTCAGCTGTTGAGGCGCATGAGGCGGGCGCCGGCTTCATCGAGCTGGCTGGCCGTCTGCACGAGCTTGGTGCGCATATCGAAAAGGCGCTGGGCCGAGATCATCTCGACCAGCACTTCGGAGGCGTTTACGTTGGAGTGTTCGAGCGAGCCGGGGATGACCCTGGCGTTCTCGTCGACGGGCAGGATGCCGCCGCCCTGTACGCGGAACTGACCGGCAAGATCCTTGGCGATCTGCGTGCCGGTGGTGCTGACCAACTTGAGCCGGTCGATGGCTTGCGGCGGCAGGTCACGCGCATTGGGATCGGTCAGCAGGACGTTGCCATCGGGCGAGATCGTCACTTTCGATCCGGGCGGAACGGTGATCGGTCCGTTGTTACCGATGACCGGCAGGCCTTCGCCATTCTGCAGCACGCCGGTCACGGTGACCGAGAGGTCGCCGCGCCGGGTGTAGCTTTCCTGGCCGTCGGGTGACTGAACCGCCAGCATGGCATCGCCTTGCAGGGCGACGTCGAGCGGGTTGCCGGTCTGGGCCACTTCGCCGTCCTTCATGGAAGCGCCGGAGACTTCGGTGCTGGTCATCGAACGCACGTTCAGCTGCGGGCCTTCCAGCGTCATCGGCGTCGCCTGCAGAATCTCGGCCTTGAAGCCGATGGTCTGGGCATTGGCCATGTTGCTGGCGATGACGCGTTCGCGGTTGAGCGAGGCGTTCATGCCCGAAACGGCGGTGTAGATCAGACGGTCCATCGGTCAGCCCCCAGCTTTATTCCGATCAGCTGCGCAGGTTCATGATCGCCTGCGAAATCTGGGTCGCAGTGTCGATCGCCTTGGAGTTGGCCTGGAAGTTGCGCTGCGCGGTGATCAGCGAGACGAGTTCCTCGGCGATGTCCACGTTCGAACGCTCCAGCGCACCCGAAAGCAAGCTGCCGTAGCTGTTCGAGCCGGGCTGGCCATAGGTGGCGGTGCCCGAAAGGCCGGTTGCGGCCCAGGTCGCGTTGCCGAGCTGCTTGAGGCCGGTCGGGGCGATGAAGTTGGCAAGCGAAACGATGCCGAGCGTGTCGTTGGTGCCGTCTGCGTACGTGGCGACGACTTCGCCGGCCTCGCTGACTGTCACGCCGGCGAACTCGGCACCGGCGGCGTTGGTTGCCGGGATCTGCACCGACTGCAGCGTGGTGCTGGCGATCGCGCCGGTGGCGTCGACCGGGTAGGCCTGCAGCTGCGCGCCCTGCGCGTTCTTGATGAACCCGCTACCGTCGACCGAGAACGCACCGTTGCGGGTGTACTGGGTGTCGCCCGAAAGCGGCGAGACCACGGTGAAGAAGCCTTCGCCGTTGATGGCGATGTCGAGGGCATTGCCGGTCTGCTCGAGCGCGCCGATCGAGAAGTCCTGCGTGATCGCGGCCACGCTGGAGCCGACGCCGGTCGTGGTGGCCGGGTTCGACATGATCGAGCTGGCGACGATATCCGCGAAGGCAGTGTTGCTCTTCTTGAAGCCACCGGTCTCGGCATTGGCGATGTTGTTCGAAATGACGTTGAGGTCGGTCTGGGCGTTCTTCAGGCCGCTGAGCGAGGTGTAGAAAGACATCTTGCGTTACTCCTGCGAATGGGGATCAGGCTGCGGCCTGGGTGTCGGTGGAAGAAGTGCCGGACGCTTCGTTCGCGGCCATCCGCTCGGTAAGGGCGGTGACGGCTTCCTGCGTGGCGGTCTGCGTCGATACGACGTCGTCGAGCTTCGATGCGATGCTCTTGAGCGTGTCGGACATCTCGGTGGTGCCGGCCAGCGACGAGAACTGGGCCATCTGGGCCAGCATCTCGGTCTGGTCGGTCGGGTTGAGCGGGTCCTGCTGCTTCATCTGAGTCATCATCAGCTTGAGGAAGTCGCCCTGATTGAGGTCCCCCAGGGAAGTCTTCGATTGCGACGAGGCTGAGGTCGTCGAGCCGGTAGAAGTTACGGAATTGACGGTCATTTCATCCTCATCGTGTCGAGCATGAGCTGCTTGGCGGTAGAAAGCGCTTCGACCATGTTCTGGTACTGGCGCGAGGCTTCGAGCATCTCGACCATCTCCGCGTTCTCATCGACGGGAGCGACCCAGACGTCGCCATTGGCATCGGCGAGCGGGTGGTCGGGATTGTGCTGGCGCACGGCGGAGGCGTTTTCACGCACGACGCCCTGCACATCGACCGAAGCCAGGCCGCTCGCGCGGTCGAGGTCTTCGGAGAATACGGCGCGGATCGGCTTGTAGGCCTCTTCCTCGCTGCCCGACACAGTGCCGGCATTGGCGAGGTTCGATGCGGCGGCGTTCATGCGCACGAGCTGTGCGGACATGCCGCGCTGCGCGAGGCTGAACAGGGTCATGGGTTGACCAGCCATAATCAGTCTCCCTTCAGGGCCCGGGTTACGGTGTCCACACGCCCGCGAATGAACTCGAGCGTTGCGGCGTAGCCCACGGCGTTTTCGGAGAAGGCGAGCTGCTCGTTCTGCAGCTCCACAGTGTTGCCATCGAGCGAGGGCATCACCGGCACGCGGTAGAGCGTCGCCTTGTTGATGGCGGAAGACACGTCGGTGCCGCCTTCAGCCGCCTGCAGAGCAGCGCTGAAATCGATGTCCTTCGCCTTGTATCCGGGCGTACCGGCATTGGCGATGTTGGAGGCGAGCACCCCCATGCGCTGCGAACGCAGCTGCAGTGCCGTGCCATTGATACCAAACAGATCGGGCATGTCTTTCGCGTCCCAATAATTGCCTGCCCGTTTATTAAGCAAAGGCCGTGCCAGTTTTCGGATCGACGCGTTTCTGCGGGCGCCGGAGGGTAGAGGGAGGGGGTGGACTGCAGAGGCGGCAAGAGTTTGCCGGGCGGCGGCAATTGTTCGCCTGAAAAGCCTTCAAATGCAGCGTGGCCTGCCGTTCTGGGGTGTGAAGGAGACACTGCGCAGATGCAGCCGGAAAATCTGTTCGACGCCACCAGCGCCCTGATCGTGGTTGGCGGGACGTGCCTTGCGACCGTCCTGCGATGTGGTCTGACCGACACGCGCGCCGCCCTCGCGGCGCTGTCGCGACTGGGCCGGAAGGAATTCGACGCCGCGCGCGTCCGGTCCGAGCTCGCGGTGCAGGTGCGCGGCATGCAGCGCGACGGTGTGCTGCGGGCCCAACCGCCGACGCTGGGGGACGCCGAGTTCGACGAGGCGACCGATGCGTTGATCGGCACGCGCTCGGTCTCGGCGCTGCACAAGGCGCACACCGCGCACAAACGTCGGCGCAATCACCTTTCCATGCGCGCGGTCCGCACGCTCAACCAGGCGGCGGATCTCGCCCCCGTGTTCGGGCTCGCCGGTACGCTCATCTCGCTCAGCCAGTTGCCCTCGGGTGCCGGTTCGGGCGGAAGTTTCACCGCTGCGATCTCGATGGCCGTGCTCACCACGCTTTATGGCCTCCTGCTGGGCAATCTCTTCTTCGCGCCGCTCGCGCGCGGGGTCGCGCGGCGCGCGGCCGACGAGGAGCGGGACCGCCAGAGCGTGCTCGACTGGCTTGAAAAGCAGGTTGTCGAGGCTCTGCCCGAGAGCCCGGGCGCCACGGTGGTAAGGCACCGCGCGGTGGCCGGCGGACGCGGCAGATGAGCGTTCGCGTCGGACAGAGTTGGCAGACTTCGCTGGCCGACCTGTCCCTGATCCTGTTCATGGCCACGGCTGCAGCCGTCAGCCGTCAGCCCGAAACGGTGCCGGGAGACAGGGCGTCAGCATCGCCTTCGGCCCGGACCGAGCCGCTTTCAGTCTATGTGGCCGCGCCTGATGCGCCGCCGCTCTCGCTGTGGCTGAACCAGCAGGCGGAAGATCCTCGCCAGCAACTTACCATCACCGCGCGCTACGGACGCGACGCAGATGCGCGCGCGCAGGCAAAGGCGCTTTCGGACGCCACCCGGCTGCTCGCCCAGGCCGGAGCCGAAGGCCGCGAGGCCCGTATCGTCGTCGAGCCGGGCGAAGGTCCCGCCCGTGCGGTGCTGGCTTATGACTCCCCTACCAGCGAGGATGCCTCCGCGAACGGCAGCACCGAATAAGGCTGTATGACAGGCAAGATGGCATGAGGCTTGCATTGGAAATGGCAAATTCCAATCGACGGGAACCATATCATGACGCCCAGTCTAGTCCTCTTCGCTGCCGCTGCAGTTTCCGGTGCCTATGCCGACCTCGAGGCGATCGATCGCCAGGTTGCGGCTTTCACCGGAGCGCCGATCGGCGCGGTCGGCGGAGCGCTCACACCGGTGGACCGGCGTTTGCGTCTGCAGCCGTGCCACACCGGCGTCGCCCTTTCCTGGCGTACGGCCCAGCAGCTAAGCGTGGTGGTCCAGTGCGGAGACGCCAATGGATGGCGCCTTTTCGTGCCGGTGAGGCGCGCTGCGCCGGTTGCGGAGGCCGCGCCGGCCCCCGACGTGGTGAAGCGTGGTGATTCCGTGGCAATCGCGATTACCGGGGACGGTTTTACGGTTTCTCAACCGGGAGAGGCCATGGAGGCAGGAGCGGTCGGCGACTGGATTCGCGTACGACCCGCGGCAGCCGGAAACAGCCGCTCGGACCCCATGCGGGCCCGTATCGAGCGTCCCGGTCTGGTTACGCTGCCAATGCCCTGAGGCGGCAAGTTTTGTCTTGCTAGACCGGCAATTGGCAGATTTTTGCCGCCCCTATTAAAAAATCTCCCGCCGCACCGTTCTTGAGTACAGGAACTTTAAGGAGCGGCATCATGCCACCTATCGAAGTGGGACCTGCACGCGCCATCAGCGCGATCGAAGCAAGGTTGGCCCGCGCGGCGGGCGGTGAAGCGTTGCCCGGTGCAAACGGGGCAGCCGCCAACCGTATCAGCGAGAAGACCGGCAAAGGCCTGGCCAGCACTACTGTGGAAACTTCCGCGGCGCTCGACCCGGGCTCGGCCCCGATCGACGGCGAACGCGTGAAGATGATCCGCAAGGCTGTCGAGGAAGGCAAATACCCTGTGACGCCCGCCAAGATTGCAGACGCCATCATCGCAGCCGGTGTGCTGCTGAGGAGCCCGAAACCATGAGCACCCTCGACCTTCGCGATACCTTGCGGCAGATGCTTGCCGTCCTGGAGGAAGAGCGGCAGGCGCTTGCCGGATTGGACCTCGATGCGATCGTCGGCGCGACCAACGACAAGAACCGTCTGTGCGGAACGCTCGATTCTTCCGAAGTTGCTGAACTCGACGAAGAGTGCCGCGGGATGCTCGAGACGGCGCGCCGGCTGAACGAGGTAAACCGGCAGGTTCGCAACATTATCGCGGCCAATGTGTCTCGTCGCCTCGACGCTCTCACCGGTGGTCCGCAGCTCTACAAGGCAGGCGGGACCTATTCTCTCGCCGCCAGCCGCGCCTGACCGAAAGGCGTTTGGCACGCTCTTTGCTTAAACAGCTTCCGGTAACTTTTGTGCCGGGAGCTGGAATTGAGCGAAGCACGAGTCAGTATGGGGATAGGCGGCGGCGCTGCGCCCGGGGGGACGCAGTCGCGCGCCGCCATCGCCCGTGCATCTCAAGCCACCGGAGTCGACTTCAACTACCTGCTCGCGCAGGCAAAGCTGGAATCGAGCCTGGATCCCAATGCCCGCGCTACGACTTCTAGCGCGGCGGGACTTTATCAGTTCACCAAGAGCACCTGGGCCGAGACCTTGGAGCGTCATGGCGCGAACCATGGCATGAGCTGGGTCAACGATGCGATCCGCGGGGGACGCATCTCCGACGCCGGTACGCGCGCCCAGGTGATGGGCCTGCGCTACAACGCCGATCTCTCGGCAATGATGGCCGCCGAACTCGCCAACGACAACCGCGCGGAACTGACCGCGCAGCTGGGCCGAGAGCCCGACGCCGCCGAGCTCTACATGGCGCATTTCCTCGGCAGTGCCGGCGCCAGCAAGTTTCTTTCCGCACTGGCGGCCGATCCGTCGCAGAGCGCGGCGTCGATCCTGCCCAAGGCAGCCGCCGCCAATCGTTCCATATTCTATTCGGGCGGCAGCCCGCGCAGCGTCGGCTCCGTCATGGACCTGATGCGCGGCAAGGTCGCCAATGCCATGGAAGGGGGGGACCCGTCGCTCTGGACCAGCGCCGCGTCCGCGCAGGGCGTCTCGGCGCTCCAATCCGCACAGCAGAACGGCGCACAGTCCAGCGGCTGGCAACCGCCGATGGGCCCGATCGCGCGCGAGTTCCATGCCGGTCTCGGCTCCGCGCCGCAGGCCCCGCAGGTCGCGACGCGTTCGATGGCGGAGACGCTGCGCGGCACCTTCGGTGCTTCTTCTTCCGCCGCGCCCGCACAGGTGCGTGACGCCTACGCCAAGCTCGCGAGATTCAACCTGTGAACCTGTTCAAACGCTTCGGCGACCCCAGCGCGATGGCGCTCCCCGCCGGCATTCTGATCCTGATCGTCCTGATGATCGTGCCGGTTCCGGCATTCATCCTCGACGTCTCGTTTGTCATGAACATCGCGCTGTCCGTGGCGGTGTTGATGGCGGCGATGAATTCGGAAAAGCCGCTGGACTTCTCCTCGTTCCCGTCGGTGCTGCTCTTTGCAACGCTGCTGCGCCTCGCGCTCAACGTCGCCTCGACGCGCGTCGTGCTGGTGCACGGCCACGAAGGCGAGGCCGCGGCCGGCAAGGTCATCGAATCCTTCGGCGAGTTCCTGATCGGCGGCAACTTCGCCGTCGGCATCTTCGTCTTCCTGATCCTGGTGATCATCAACCTGGTGGTCGTCACCAAGGGTGCGGGCCGCGTGTCCGAAGTGTCCGCGCGCTTCACCCTTGACGCCTTGCCCGGCAAGCAGATGGCGATCGACGCCGACCTTGCCGCCGGTCTGATGACGGCCGACGAAGCCAAGGCCCGCCGCCGCGAGGTCTCTACCGAAGCCGACTTCTACGGCTCGATGGACGGTTCGTCCAAGTTCGTGAAGGGCGACGCGATTGCCGCCCTGCTGATCCTGGGCGTGAATATCATTGCCGGCTTCTGCCTCGGCATGATCAGCCACCAGATGTCGGCCGGCGACGCCGCGCAGACCTACATCACGCTCGCCATCGGCGACGCGCTGGTTGCGCAGGTTCCCTCGCTGCTGCTCTCGATCGCTGCCGCCGTTATCGTCACCCGCGTTTCCGACAGCCGCGACCTTGCCGGTCAGATCGGCGGCCAGTTTGCCGCCCCCGGCACCTGGTTGCCGGTTGCCGTTGTTCTGGCTGCCATCGGCATGATCCCGGCGATGCCGCAGACCATCTTCCTGCCCGCTGCCGGTCTGGCTTTCTGGTTATGGAACGTGCTGCGCAAACGCGCTGCGCTGGCCGCCGTGCCGGTGGTCGAGCCCGAGCCCGAAGTCGATCCTTCGAGGATCACGCTGGAGGACGTCTCCGACCACACGCTCGTCACCATCGAACTGGGCTACGGCCTCGTGCAGCTGGTCGACGAAAGGCGTGGGTCGCCGCTGGTCACTCGCGTTACCGGTGTGCGCAAGCAGCTCAGCCAGAGCTTCGGCTTCATCGTGCCGCAGTTCCGGGTGCGCGATGCGCTGGACATGCCGCCCTACGACTATCGTATCGTGCTGGGCGGCGTGAACCTGGGCGGCGCGATGATCCGCCCCGACAAGGTTCTGGCCATCGATACCGGCGAAGTGCGGCAGGGCCACAGCTTGCGCGGAGAGGCCACGCAGGACCCGAGCTTCGGCTGCCCGGCGATCTGGATCGATACGGCCGCGCGCGATCAGGCGACGGCGGAAGGGTTCCTCACCGTCGATCCCGGCACCGTTATTGCCACGCACCTCAATCAGCTACTGGTCGAACGGCCGCAGGACATGCTCGGCCCCGACCAGGTCAAGGATCTGCTGGAATCGCTCAAGGATACGGCGTCCGGCCTTATCGAGACCGTGCACCCGCAGCCGCTTTCGCTCGCCGCGGTCACCCGCCTGCTGCGCGCGCTGCTCGAAGATCACATTCCGATCTCGCACCCGCTGCCGATCCTCGCGAGCCTTTCGCGGGCGGTACAACAGACGGTCGATCACGATCGCCTCGTCGAACTGGTCCGTGCCGACCTTGGCGCACTCATTGTCGGCCGCGTCTGTCCGCCGCACGAGCGCCTGCCGGTCGTCACGCTCGATGCCGGCCTCGAAGGCTCGATCGTTCAGGGCATGCAGGACCCGGTTACCGGCCAGCCGGTGATCGAACCCGATCTCGCCCGCATGATCGGCGAAACCATCACCGCGCTGGCCGAAGCGCGCGGGCCGGGAGCCATCCCGCTCACGCTGGTCGTCCAGCCGCGGGCGCGCCGGGCGCTGGCTGCACTGCTGCGCATGCGCGCGCCTTCGTGCCTCGTCATCTCGATCGCGGAACTGCCCGCAACGCAGCCGATCGAGGTCGTCGATGTCGTCGGAGCGCCGCCGCCGGTCAACCAGAACCCGAGCCTTCCGAACCCCGATTCACACGCAAATTACACCCACGAAGCTGAGAGCATGGCCGCATGAAACAAGACCAGCAGGCTTTCACGTCGCAGTCCGTAGCGCCGGTGACGTATGGGCCACCAACAGGCAGGGCGGGTCGCGTCGCCGGCGCCTATCAAGGCGATGTCGCCGACCGCGTCCGCCGGTTCCTGCCGATGGTCAGGCGTCTCGCCTGGCACGTCAACGGCACGGGGCGGCCTGGCATAGAGCTCGAGGATCTGATCCAGGCCGGGCTCGTGGCGCTCACCGAATGCGCGCAGAAGCATTCGGGGCCGACCGAGGACGGATTTGCCGCCTATGCAAAGATGCGCGTGCGCGGGGCGATGGTCGATCTCATCCGCCGCAACGTGCCGATGTCGCGCGGGGCGACCGAACGACGCCGGCAGATCACCCAGAAGGAAAGCGAACTGCGCGCCCAGCTCGGCCGCGATCCGCATCCGGGCGAACTGGCCGAGGCCATGGGCATTGCCGAAGCTGATCTCGCCACCTTGCAGGACACAAGCCGTCCTTTGCGCTTTGATTCCATCGACGAGGTCTATTCAGACCAGAACACCGCCTTTGCCGACGATAACCCCGACAGTTTTTCCTTGCTCGCCGACGAGGAGCTGCGCGGATCGGTGATCGAGGCGATTACCGACCTGCCCGACCGGCTCAAGATGATTGTCCAGCTCTACTTCGTCGAGGAACTGAACCTCTCCGAGATCGCCGAAGTACTGCAGGTTTCGGTGCCGCGTGTGCACCAACTCAAGGCCCAGGCGCTGAGCAAACTGCGCGAGAGCCTTGAGGGCGTTGCCGAGATCTTGTGAGGGCAGGGACTGCTGTTCAGGAATTTAATCCGGAACCCGCCTTTCCGGACACGCCGACATTGCTGTCATCAGCGCCTTCAGCCAGAATGAAGCCATGAACGAGGCTGAAATTTTGAAGAAGCTGCATCGTCTTGAAGTGACTGATAGTCACTTAGAGCGAAACTCGCTCGCACTGGAGCTTTCTGATACGAAGGAACCAAGGCTTTTTCGGCATCTCGTAGAACTAATTCAGCGGCCGGAACTCGTGAATAATCGCGGGACGCTTGTATACTGCCTCGAAAACTACGATTGCTCGTCGATAGTCGATTTACTGGTGGAACTTGCTGAATCTGGCAACTTCGAAGTCTCTGCAGGAGCAGAGATTATCTTGAACGAACAGCGGCTACGTTAAGCCCTTTCTGATGACCGCTTCCCCCGACATACCGGTCATTAAGCGGCCTTCACGACCATCCCATAAAACGGACCATCATTCCCGATTGAACTCGCCCCCGCCATCGAAACAGCGCTCTTGCAGTTCATCGACGACGCAGGGCCGTTCGTCGATTAGGCTTCGGCTCACTTCCGGCAGTCTTTACCCGTATGCGATCCGCGGCGGGAGGTGCGCCTCTCGTCCACATCGGGACTGTCCGGGAGCCTCACCACAATGATCAAGCACGGCAGATTGAAGCGTGCCGCCCTATTGGCCGCGCCGCTTCTCGCCTTCGCCACTGCAGCCCATCCGGCCATGGCCGCCGATCCGGCGCCGGCCAGCGCGTCCGAAGCCTCGGTCCATGTGCCGATCGAGTATCACAAGCTGGAAAACGGCCTGAAGGTCGTGATCTCCCCCGACCATTCGGTGCCCACCACGACCATCGGCGTCTATTACGGCATCGGCTTCCGGCTTGAGCCGAAGAACCGCACCGGCTTTGCCCACCTGTTCGAGCACATGATGTTCCAGGGATCGGAAAACCTCGGCAAGGCGGAATTCATCGGTCTGGTCAACAGGAACGGCGGCGTGCTCAACGGCTCGACCCGGTTCGACTTCACCAACTACTTCGAAGTTGTGCCCAGCAACACGACCGAGACCTTCCTGTGGGCCGAGGCCGACCGGATGAAGGGCCTGGACATCACCCAGGACAACCTCACCAACCAGCAGGGCGTGGTAAAGAACGAGGTCAAGGTGAACGTTCTCAACCAGCCCTACGGCGGCTTTCCGTGGCTCGACCTGCCGCAGCTTGCCAACACCAACTGGTACAACGCGCATAACTTCTACGGCGACCTCAAGGAAATCGATGCGGCGACGCTGGAGGACGTGCAGACATTCTTCGACCAGTATTATGCGCCGAACAATGCCGTTCTGGTGGTCGCCGGCGACGTCGAACCCGCACAGGTCATGGGCTGGGCGAAGCAGTACTTCGGGGCCATCCCCGCGGCTTCCGACATTCCGCGCCCCGACATTTCCGAACCGCGCCAGACCGAGCAGAAGCGCATCGAGAAAGTCGATCCGCTTGCCCCGCAGCCGGCGCTGGCATGGGCCTATCACGTGCCGCCCAAGGGAACGCCCGAAGCGGCGGCCTTCCGCCTGATCGACCTCGTGCTGATCCAGGGCGGCGACAGCCGTCTGAACCGGGTGCTGGTCAACCAGAAGGGCTATTCGGACAGCGCGGACGGCGGCATCAACTGGCCGCTTGGCGATGCCTACGACTACGATGGCTCGATGCTGTGGTCCGGCATGCTGGTGCACAGTGACGATGTGAGCGACGACCAGATCCTTGCCGACATCGATGCGGTCGTGAAGGACCTGCAGACCAGCCTCGTGGGTCCCGACGAAATGGCGCGCGCGAAGACCAAGGCCCTGTCGCGCCTCTACGACACGATCGGCAACGGCAACCGTGTGGGCCTCGTCAATATGCTCGCGACCTTCGCGCTGTTCGATGACGATCCGGGCCGGATCAACCGGCTGGAGCAGGAGATCGAAGCGGTGACGCCCGAACTGATCCGCAAGACCGCGAAGGAATACCTGCGGCCGACCAACCGCTCGATCATTGATCTGAAGCCCGGCAAGGCCGCGGCGCAGAATGGCCAGTAAGGGAGGCGAGACGATGAAGATGATCCTGACTTTCGCTGCCGCGACCGCCGCCATTGCGATCGGCGTAGCCTCCGTGCCCGGTGCCGTCGCCGCCAGGGAAGCGCCGCCCCCACCCACCGAGCCGCGGCCTTTCACGCTGCCGCAGATGACTACCTACACGCTCGACAACGGCATGGAGGTCACGCTCATCCCTTATGGCAATGTGCCCAAGGTCACGCTGCTGGCGGCCGTGCGCACCGGCAATATCGATGACGGCGGCAATGTCTGGCTTGCCGATCTCACCGGCGCGCTGATGCAGAAAGGCGCCGGCGGCATGGACGCCTCGCAGATGGCCGAGGCGGCAGCGGGCATGGGCGGCGGAATTTCGCTGTCGACCGGCCTCAACGTGACGACGGCCGACATGGATGTGCTGAGCGCGGATGCGCCGCAGGCCATCGGGCTTGTCGCGCAACTGCTGCAGCAACCCGATCTGAAGGCGGAGGAACTGGAGAAAGTCCGCGCCGACCTGCTGCGCAATCTCGCCGTGGCCAAGTCCACGCCGGAATCCATCGCCAGCGAAGCCTTTCAGGGCACGATCTATCCCGATCATCCCTATGGCCGCGTTTATCCGACGAACGAGCAACTCGCCGGCTACACGCTCGATCAGGTGAAGGCGTTCCACGCGCAAAACTTCGGTGCGGCGCGCACGCATCTCTATGTTGTCGGCCAGTACGACGAAGCCGGTGTGCGCGAGGCGGTCGCCAAGGCGTTCGGCAGCTGGAGAACCGGCGCTGCGCCTACGGCGATGCCGGCATCCGTCAACGAGGAGCCGAAAGTCGTGCTCATCGACAGGCCGGGTGCGCCGCAGTCACAGGTGATGATCGGCCAGCGTGTCGACAAGCCGGGCGGCGACGTGGCGTTCAAGGCCATGAACACCCTGCTCGGCGGCTATTTCTCCTCGCGCATCACCCGCAACATCCGTGAGGACAAGGGCTTCACCTATTCCCCGCACGGTGTGTTCTCCGACCGTGTCGAGGGTGCGCATTGGCTGGAGGAAGCGGCCGTGACCGCAGAGGCGACCGGGCCTGCGATCACCGAGATCTACAAGGAAGTGCGCCGCATGCAGGACGAGCCGCCGTCGGCGGGTGAAGTGCAGGGCATCAAGAACTACATGAACGGTACGTTCGTGATCGGCCTCGCCTCGCGCGGGGGCATGGCGAATTCACTGGCGACCTACGACCTGCTGGGGCTCGGTGCCGACTACCTGAATTCCTACGTCGGCAAGGTCAGCGCCCTGACGGCAGCCGACTTCCAGAACGCGGCGAAGAAGGAGCTGCCCATCAACCGGATGAGCGTGGTCGTGGTGGGGCCGCTCGAAAGCGTGCGGCCGCAGCTGGAAAAGGTTACGGAGATTGCCGGCGAACTGCCGGAATAAGCCATGATGAGGTCGGGCCGTTATCGGCCCGGCCCGTCAACCCAGCTTGATCAGCAGCAGTGCTGCGAGACCTGCCCAGAAAATCAGCGAAGAGACGACCGAGATCGCCAGTCCGAGGGCGACGTCGGGCGCTTCCTCCTGCGGGGCATCCACAGGGGCGGGTACGGCCAGCCATTCGGGAAGCACCTCCAGCGCACTACGACGGTCTTCGCTCTGCGAGCGATCGAAATTCATGGACGGCAACATGCGGCAGTCTGCCTTTCTTATCCTTATGCCCGGCCGATCTGTTGCGACTCGCTTACCGGGACGACCCAGACTGTTGATTGCTATGCTATGCAAACCATTGCAACAGCAGATTGCACCGTTTTGGTCAGGATCCCGCTTTGCCTGCAAGCAGGCTCGTCGTCAGCACTTGCGGCAGCTGTTCGGCGGTGCCGTCCTTGGCGTACCACATGTAGAGCGGCACGCCCGCCGCACCCTGTGCCGTTAGGTAACGGGTGATGTCCGGATCGCGCCGCGTCCAGTCGCCGCGCAGCACCACGACGTCCGCCTTTTCGAACGCCGCCCTGGTCTCCGCGCGCTCGATGGCGACTTCCTCGTTGACCTTGCAGGTGAGGCACCAGTCCGCCGTCATGTAGACGAACACCGGCTTGCCGTCTGCGCGGGCCTCGGCCAGCGCCTTCTCGCTGAAGGGGCGGGTGTGGAGAATGGATTCGACGCGCGCGGATGACGGGGCCGGTGCGGGCAGAAGCACGGCACCCACGACCGCGATGGCGAGAGCTCCGAGCGCATGGAGCGCCGCGCTTTGTCCCCGCCGCTGACGGCGCCCTGCCCATCCGAGCAGGTCGAGCACGAGGAAGGCGATCACGAAGACGAGGGCGGCAAAGCCCGCGCCGCCCACTTTCCAGACAAGCCATGCCAGAGCCAGCGCGGTGAGGCCCATGGGAATGGCCATCCAGCGGCGGAACTTCACCATCCAAGGGCCGGGCTTGGGAAGCCGCGTGCGCAGCGCCGGGACGAAGGCCACGGCAAGGAAGGGGAGGGCAATGCCCAGACCCAACGTGGCAAACAGCGCGAGCGCCTGCACGACCGGCAGCAGCAGCGCCGCGCCCATCGCCGAGGCCATGAACGGCCCGGTGCAGGGCGTCGCGACGAAAGCCGCGAGAAGTCCGGTGGCAAACGCGCCCTGGGTATAGCTGCGCGGCGATCCGGAAGCGACGAAGCCCGGCACGGTGAATTCGAACAGGCCGAGCAGGTTGGCCGTGATGGCGCTCGCCAGCAGGAACAGCGCGACGACGACCAGCGGTTCCTGCAACTGGAAAGCCCAGCCGACCTGTTCTCCACCCGCGCGCAGCGCCAGCAGAATGCCGCCGAGGGCCAGGCAGGCAGCCACGACGCCGGCAGTATAGGCCAGCCCCTCGATCCGCGCATGGGCTTCGCTCTCGCTCGCGCGTGCGAGGCTCAAGGCCTTGAGGCTCAGGATCGGGAAGACACAGGGCATGACGTTGAGCAGCAGCCCGCCTGCCAGCGCCGCCAGAAGCAGCCAGGGCAGGGCGGGCAGTTCGCGGGGCTCGCTGCCCGCGACGGGTTCGCCTCCGGTGGGGACCGTTCCGGGCTTCGCGGTGAAGGCGACGCCGTTGCCGGCCTCGTCCAGCTTGAGCACGCCGCTCAGACCCACGGCGCTGCGCGCTGCGAACCTTGCGCGCGGCATGGTGACCAGCAGGGTGTCGCCCTTGCGGGTAAAGACCTGCGGTGCGGCATAGTCGACGATCTTGTCTTCGCGGATGAAGACATGGGGGCTGGCCAGTTCCACCGATGCGGGCAGCGGGATGGCCAGCCGCAGCGCCTTGTCCGAAAGCTTCATCGTGGCCGGTGCATCGAGCGGGGCCGGAAGCCGCTGGCGCCAGGCGTCGAACCGCGCGGCGAGGTCGGTGTCCTGCGAGGCACTCTGTGCCCCGCCTACCGTGATTTCGGTTGCGAGATCGGCGCTTTCGGGAACGCAGATCTGCTCGGTGCAGGCCAGCCACTGGGCGCTCACTCGTATGGGCAGACGGCTTCCGGGCTTGGCGTCGGCGGGCATGGTAAAGGGGACGAGAACCGCATAGCGCTTCTCATAGACGTGATTCATCAGCCCTTCGACAAGCAGCGTGTGCGGCACCGGGTAGTCCGGTTCGCCTGCTTTCGCGCCTGCGGGAAGCGTCCAGTCGAGCTGCATGCCCAGCCCGGCGTCGCCGGGGTTCTCCCAGTATCCGTGCCAGCCCTTTTCCGGCGTCATGCGGATCGCCAGCGTGGTTTCCTCGCCCGGCGCTGCGGGCGGACCGGCTATCAGATCGGCAGCGATATGGTTGGGCGCGGCCGCGGCGGGGGCGGCAAACAGCACCATCGCCAGCAACTGACACATGAGTGCCACGAAGTGGCGGTAGCGGCGCGAGGTCATGAGGCTTCCATGCGTTGGGTTGGCCTTGCGCTTGCGGCGCAATCCGGTCATCGACGCATCTGCCTCTGTTGCGCCGACATTTCAAGGAACCTCCCCCCGATGCGCCTTTCATTCAGCTCGCTGTCCCTGGCCACCGCTCTTCTCGTCAGCACACCGGCATTCGCCCAAGACGCCGTGGCACCTGCCGCAGACGCTGTAGCTCCGGCCGAGGCAACCAAGTCCGCAGAAGCGCCGCAACTGATCCTCGCCATTTCGGTCGATCAGTTCTCCGCCGATCTCTTCGCACAGTACCGCGAGCATTTCTCCAAGGGTTTCGCCCGGCTGCTCGACGGCGCGGTTTTCCCCTCGGGTTACCAGTCGCACGCCGCAACCGAGACCTGCCCCGGCCACTCTACTCTGCTGACCGGCGTCCATCCCGCGCGCACCGGGATCATCGCCAATAACTGGTACGTCCCGGGCATCGGTCGCAACGACAAGAAGGTCTACTGCGTCGAGGACGAGACCAACCCCAGGAGCACGTCCAAGAAGCCGGTTGTCTCTTCCGATCATCTCAAGGCACCGACGCTTGGCGACCTGATGAAGAAGGCTAATCCGACAACGATCAATGCCGCCGTTTCCGCCAAGGACCGCGCCGCGGTGATGATGAGCGGGCACGATACGGATGCCGTCTACTGGTTCGACGACAACGGCTTTACCACGTTCGAGGATCGCAAGATCACGCCGGCCGTCGAAGCCGAGAACGCCGCGCTCACGAAGCTGGTCGATGCCGGCGCCGAGGCGCTTCCGGTGCCCGGCTACTGCAGCGCTGCCGACCGCCCGATAAAGGTTGGCGACTTTATCGTCGGCACCTACCGCTTCCCGCTGACGGCTGGCGACTACAAGGCCTATGCCCAAGGGCCGCGTCTCGACGCTGCGACGGGCGACCTCGCCATCCGCATGGTCGACGAACTCGGCATGGGCAAGGATGCCGTGCCCGATGTGCTTTCGGTCAGCTTCTCGCAGACCGACCGCGTCGGCCATGCCTTCGGCAATGAGGGCGTGGAAATGTGCATCCAGCTCGCCCAGCTCGATGCGACGCTCGGAAAGCTGTTCGACGCGCTCGACGCGCGCGGGATCGACTATGCCGTGGTGCTCACGGCCGATCATGGTGGTTTCGATGCGCCCGACCGGCTCGACCAGCAAGGCTATCCGGCCGCGAAGTATATCAGTGAAACGCTCACCGGCGATGCACTGGCCGATGCCGTCTCAAAGGAATCCGGTGTCGTCGCGCCGCAGGGCAAGCTGCTCTACGGCGGTGGCAGCTCGGGCGACATCTACCTTGGCGCCGGCCTCACCGGCGATCAGCGCAAGGCCGTGACCGACGCTCTGGTGGCCATGCTCAAGGCCAATCCCGAGGTGGATGCGGTCTATACCGCTGACGAGCTGAAATCCGTGCCGCTGCCGCATGGCAATCCGCAGGACTGGACGATGCTCCAGCGCGTGCGCGCCTCCTTCGATCCCGAGCGCTCGGGCGACGTGCTGATGATGACCAAGCGCGGCGTTGTCGGCATTGCCCATCCGGGCCCCGGCTATGTCGCCACGCACGGCAGCCCGTGGGACTACGACCGCCGCGTGCCGATCGTCTTCTGGCGCAAGGGCATGGCGCACCAGGAACAGCCGGCACCGGTCGAGACGGTCGATATCGCACCGACTCTCGCTTCGCTGGTCGGCCTCAAGGAGCCGGCAGGCACGTGGGACGGAAGGTGTCTCGACATCGACGGCTCACAGGCCGATACCTGCGCTCGATGAGCGACTCGGATACGACTGCGAAGCCTGCGGTGGAGACCCGCGACCTGATCATCCTCGGCGGCGGCCTCGTCGGCATGACGCTGGCGCTGGCGGCCGCCAGGGCCGGGATCACCAGCCATGTGATCGACCGTGCCGACCCGGCCGATCTCGTGGCCGAGGGCGCCGATGGCCGCGCTTCGGCGATCTCGACCGCGAGCTGGAATCTCTTCGACAACATCGGGCTGGGCGAAAGGCTCGCCCCGCTCGGTTGCACGATCGATTCCATCGCCGTCACCGACGGGATGAAGCCCGGCCGGATCGACTTCACGCCCAAGCCCGAGGAAGGCTCGCTGGGCAAGATGTTCTTCAACCGCGACTTGCGCCTTGCGCTGTTCGATGCGGCGAAGGACGAACCGAAAATCGCCTGGCATGTGAAGACCGAAGCCGTGCGCCGCGACCGCGGCCCGCACGGTGTCGAGGTCGAACTCACCGACGGGCGGTTGCTGCGCGCCTCGCTGCTGGTAGCGGCGGAAGGCCGCCAGTCGCCGACGCGCGACGAGGCCGGCTTCTCGATGGCGAAGTGGGACTACAAGCACCGCGCGATGGTGACGGGGCTTTATCATTCGAAGCCGCACGACGGCACCGCGTGGGAAATCTTCTATCCCGCAGGCCCCTTCGCGCTGCTGCCGCTGCTCGACGATGAAGAGGGTCGCCACCGCAGCGCGCTCGTGTGGACCGTGGCGGAAAAGGATGCCGCCGGCGTCATCGCGATGAACGATGCAATGTTCGTGAACGAGGTCTCGCGGCGCATGCACGGCGTGCTCGGCAAGATCGAACTCGCGGCCCCGCGCATGAGCTATCCGCTGCGCTTCCATCATGCGGCCAGGGTCATCGACGAGCGCCTTGCGGTGATCGGCGATGCCGCGCATGGCATGCACCCGATTGCCGGACAGGGCCTCAATCTCGGCCTGCGCGATGTGGGCGCTCTCGTCGAAGTGCTGACCGAAGGCATGCGCCTCGGCCTGGAACCGGGCGATGCGCAACTGCTGGCGCGCTACGAAAAGTGGCGCAGCCTCGACAGCTTCATGGTCATGTCGGTGACCGACGGCCTTACCCGCCTGTTCGGCGTCCCCGGCAAGCTGCCGAGCGCCGTGCGCCGCCTCGGCATGGGCGCCGTCCAGCGCATGCCCACCCTCAAGCGCTTCTTCATGGACGAAGCGCGCGGGATGTCGGGGAAGCTGCCGGAGTTGTTGCAGGGGTAGGGTGCCAGTGAAATTCCGTTGTGGCCCTCGTGGGGGCTAGACGGGATTTTCAGCCAGAAGCTGCCTTTCCGGACACGCCGACGTTGCTGCCACGCATATGTCGTCATAAGTTGCAGGCATGCGATGTTTCCGTTTGCTTGTGCATGGCGTTCTGAATTGGTCTCCGCAGGCCGTAGAAAAATGGTCGATCCCGGAAACCCGGCCGAGCGGCTTCTATTGCACAAGACATATATTCGCTCGCTCGGCGGAAGAAGCGGCAGAAAAGGTGATCGCTGACGTACGTTCCTATTATGAGGACACGACCGATTGGTTCATCAACGAACTTCTCGAAATGTCGCTTGAGGTCCAAGATCTTAATCGTGCCCCATTTTATAAAGGTCTCTGTAAACAAGATCTCGGAGCGACATTTTACAACTAGC
>NZ_BMLK01000018.1:71072-96017 GCF_014645195.1 Novosphingobium indicum
CGACTTAGCCGCCGCCCGGGTTGGCTGACCCAACGTCTCGGTAGCGGATGATCGTTCAGGTGAAGAGCGGCATTTCAGCGCCGAAATAGCCATTCCGGACATCGCAAGTAGCCGATCTCATCGCACCGCAGCTTCGGATCTGCGGAACAATTTGATCAACCTCGAGTTGGCTTTGCAAAGGAGATAAGCCGATGAAGGCGTTGATTACGCTTGTTGCTACAGTTCTTTTGCCGCCGCTGGGCGTCGCTCTCAAGCATGGCTTGGGCAAAACGTTCCTGATCAATCTGATCCTTACGATCATTCTGTATCTGCCGGGTCTGCTTCACGGCATATATGTCAATTACATGCGTTGAGGAGGCCGGTGGGCGTTGCTCTGCCGCCATATCTCGCCGGTCTTGGTGCGTGTGGCGACGTCACGAGAGACTTGTCCAATCCTCGTCGTTCCCGCGAAGGCGGGAATCCAGTCCCAACGATGCCACGACGCGGTCTTCCACCTGCAGGCCATATTCTCGGCCCGGCTCACAACTGCAATGAAGCGGCTGACACTGCTGCCAACTTGGGATTGAAACTTTGCGTTCACTGGATTCCCGCCTGCGCGGGAATGACGAAGTGAGGGGCCTGTTCGTCCCTGATCAGCCCGCCGGCTGCGCTGCGGCGCTCGGCGTGGCGGGTGGTGTCGCGAGCGGGCTCGGCTGGTCGACCTTGTGGCCTTCGGCGTCGTTCAGCCGGCGGGGTTCGAGCATTGCGGTCGTCTCGAGCAGGTCTAGTGCGCGCTGGACCTGTTCGTAGCGGCGTGCATCGGCGATCCAGGTGTCGGCGGCATCGGCGCCGGGGACGCGCTCGACTTCCTTGATGGCATTGTCGATCCGCCGCGCCGTGAGCATGACTTTGGCGCGGTCGAGCCGGGCCGTGGGCGATACCAATGCGGAGGAATCGCGCCGCACGGTGAACATCGAGCCGATTTCGCCGCGGGCCCGGTCCCAGAGGCTGAGTGTGCTTTTGTCGCCCTTGCCGGTGAGTTCGGGCGAGAGGGCTTCGAGACGCGCGGAAAGTTCGTCGATGGTCACCGGCTTCTTGCTGAAGGCGATGATCGTTTCCACCGCGCGCGGCTGGGCATTCATGAAGCGCAGCTTGAGCTGGTCAGCGACGTAGCTGAGCGGCTCGCCGCGGTCGATCATGCGCCGGGCGGCGAATGCGATCAGCAGGCCTTCGGCCCGCGCGGCGTTGCCCGATGCGGCATCGGTCTGGAAGTCGAGCCGGGAAATGCGGTCTTCCAGTAGGGCCAGCCTGCCTTCCACCGATCCGATTGCGGACATCTGCTCGGCGGGCGTTTTCGGTGTGGACTTCTCTGCAGTCGTCGGCGGCGTCAACGGGTCTTCCACCGGTCCGTCGAGCGCGGCAGCAGAGGTCTGCTCGGCGTCTGGCGTGGGCAGCAGGGTCGACAGATAGCCGTTCGCACTGGCCCAGGCGACCAGCGCGGCACCGAGGATGAAAGCGATAAGAACAGCGAAAACCGTGATGCTGCGCGAACGCGGACGACCGGTCGATGATGATGCGGTGGAAGAGATGTCCTGCATTTAGCCTTGTTCTGGCAGTTGTGATCCCGATGCGGTCTCTTCGCACATCTGGGCCGCCAAGGCCAGCAATGCGGCATCACTGGGTTCCGGGGCGCTTTTGAGTGTGTGCCAGCCGGTGCCTGCGCGTGCTGCGACGCGAGGGCCGATAGCTGCCAATTGCAACCTGTCGCGCGCGATTCCGGCGGCGTCGCAAAGCGCGGCAAAGTGCGCTGCCGCCTCGCCCGAATGGAGCAGGATCAGGGCCGGAGCCGCCAGTATGGCAGCGAGTTCAGCGGGGAGCGGCAGCGGTTCGCTGGAATAAACCTCGCGTGTCGTGACGGTGACGCCTTCCGGGATTTCCAGCACGATCCTTTCGCGGCCAGCAAGACGCAGCAGCCTGCGGTGCCCGGGGTGCAGCAGGCCGAGCATTGGTTGCAGACCGCCCTTGCCGGTTTCCACGACGTCGAGCCCGGTGTCGCGGGCGGCCTGCGCGGTCTTCTCTCCCACGGCATAGGCGGGGAGGCCGCGATAGAGGTTCAGCGCCTCGCCGCCGTGGCGCAAGGCATTGGCGCTGCCGAGCAAGAGTGCATCGACGTCCTCGCGCGGTAAGGTGTTCCATGGCAGCGCCCGGACTTCGAACAGCGGGAAAGCCCTTGCGTCCAGCCCTGTCGCCCGCGCCTTGGCGGCCGTCGCGGTGGCGCCCGGTTCGGGCCGCAGGACGAGCACGGGCAGCGTCACGTCAGCCGCCGGCGCCCTCGAAATGCACGGTGATGGCTTCGGGTGCGCGGTCCAGCATGTCCTTGGCGAGCTGCGTGGGAACCGTGAGGTCGTGTGCGGCGAACCGGGCTTCCCCGGCGATACGCTCGGCACCGTCGGGGCTGAAGATCGCCGCGCGCATCTTCAGATCGTCGCCTTCGGGGCGCGTGAGCACGGCGATGGGGCTGTGGCAGCTTCCGCCAAGCCCGGCCAGCAGCGCACGTTCGGCCATGACCGTGGCGCGGCTGGGCGCATGGTCGACGGGTGCAAGAAAGTCGCGCGTCCGGGTGTCGTCGGAACGGCATTCGATCAGGATTGCGGCCTGCCCCGGCGCGGGGAGCCATTCCTCCTCGTCAAGCGGATGGCCTGTACCTGTCTCACCCAGCCGCTGCAGGCCGGCAGCGGCAAGGAATGTTGCGTCGGCTTCACCCGCTGCCAGCTTTGCAAGGCGCGTGGCGACATTGCCGCGGAAGGTCACGACCTTGCAGTCCGGCCGGGCGTGCAAGAGCTGAGCGGCGCGGCGCGGCGCGCTGGTTCCGACCACCGCGCCGGAAGGCAGCGCGGCAATGCTTTCGGCGCCGATCAGCACATCGCGCACGTCCGCGCGTTCGAGCACGGCGGCGATGGCGAAGCGGTCCGGGCGCAGGGTTTCCACGTCCTTGGCCGAGTGGACGGCGAAATCGATCTCGCCCGCATCGAGCCAGGCGTCGAGTTCCTTGGTCCACAGCGCCTTGCCGCCGATTTCCGCCAATGGTCGGTCCTGGATGCGATCGCCGCTGGCGGTGACGGCCACGATCTCTATATGCGCCGGATCGATTTCATGCGCCCTGGCCAGTCGGTCGCGCGTTTCCTCCGCCTGCGCCATGGCGAGAGGCGAGCGGCGGGTGCCGAGGCGGAAAGTCTGGTTCTGAGTATGTTGCGTATCCATGGGCGGCTTGTGCTACCCGTCAATGTCGTTCAGGGAAAGCCGGGATGAGGATAGTTCTCGGCATAGAATCGTCGTGCGACGAGACGGCCGCCGCGCTTGTGACCAGCGAACGCGTCATTCTCGCCCAGCGCATCGCCTCGCAGGACGACGTGCACCGCCCCTATGGCGGCGTCGTTCCCGAGATCGCCGCGCGCGCCCATGCCGAGCGGCTGGCGCCGATGATCGCGGCCACGCTGGCCGATGCCGGCATGACGCTCGATCAGGTCGATGCGATTGCGGCGACGGCGGGCCCCGGTCTGATCGGCGGCGTGATGGTCGGTCTGGTGACGGCCAAGGCGCTGGCGATGGCCTCGGACAAGCCGCTGATCGCGATCAACCATCTCGAAGGTCACGCGCTCTCGCCGCGACTGGCCGATGAAAGTCTCGAATACCCTTACCTGCTGCTGCTGGTTTCGGGCGGGCATTGCCAGATCCTGTTGGTCGAGGGCGTGGGCAAGTTCCGGCGCCTCGCCACGACGATCGACGATGCGCTGGGCGAAGCCTTCGACAAGTCGGCCAAGGTGCTGGGGCTCGGCTATCCCGGCGGGCCCGCGCTCGAACGGCTGGCGTTGCAGGGCGATCCCAAGAAGATCCCGCTGCCTCGCCCGCTGGTAGGCAGCGCGGAGCCGCACTTCTCGTTCGCGGGGCTGAAGAGCGCGGTGCTGCGCGCCAAGCAGTCCATGCCGATGCCGGTGCAGGGATGCGTGGCGGGCAGCGTGATCGAACCGGCCTATAGCGATGCCGACATTGCTGCGTCCTTCCAGCAGTCGGCGATTGCCTGCTTGCTCGACCGCATGAAGCGCGCGTTGTCCGGGGTCGGACCGCTCAATGCGCTGGTGGTTGCGGGCGGGGTCGCGGCCAATACCGCGATCCGCACTGCACTGGAGAAACTTGCCGCGGATCACGACCTGCCGTTCATCGCTCCGCCATTGGGGCTGTGTACGGACAACGCGGCAATGATCGCATGGGCCGGGCTGGAGCGGCTGGAGCAGGGACAGTCCGATCCGCTCGACGTGGCGGCGCGGCCGCGCTGGCCGCTCGACCCGGATGCCGAGGCCGTACGGGGCGCAGGAGTGAAGGCATGAGCAAGGTAGGCGTGATCGGAGCCGGTGCCTGGGGAACGGCACTGGCGCAGTCGCTGGCGGGCGACGGCAGTGACGTGCTGCTCTGGGCCCGCGAGCCGGAGCTGGTCGAGCAGATCAACAGCGAGCACCGCAACGGGCTTTACCTGCCGAGCGCGGCGCTGGCCGAGACCGTGCGCGCGACGTCGGACCTCAAGGACTTCGCCGATGTGCCGGCGCTTCTGGCCGTGGTGCCTGCGCAGTTCCTGGCGTCGGTGATTGCCGATCTGCCGGAGGGCGAGCGCGATCTCGTGCTCTGTGCCAAGGGGATCGAGGCCGGGACCGGACGGCTGATGTCCGATGTCGCCGAGCAGGCCGCGCCCGGCGCGAACCTCGCTGTGCTTTCCGGCCCGACCTTCGCGCACGAAGTGGCGGCCGGGCTGCCGACGGCGGTCACGCTGGCCTGTTCGGGCGGCGAAGCGCAGTGGGAGCGGCTGGCGCCGACGATATCGCGCCCGGGGCTGCGTCCGTACTATTCAGACGATGTGATCGGGGCCGAGATCGGCGGTGCGGTCAAGAACGTGCTCGCCATTGCCTGCGGCGTGGTCGAGGGGCTCAATCTCGGGCAGAACGCCCGAGCCGCGCTGATCGCGCGCGGCTTCGCCGAGATGCTGCGCTTCGGTCTGGCGCGCGGGGCGCGGGCCGAGACTCTGTCCGGCCTGTGCGGGCTGGGTGATCTGGTGCTCACCTGCTCGTCGACCTCTAGCCGCAACTTCTCGCTTGGGCTCTCGCTGGGGCAGGGCCTCTCTGCTGCCGATGCCCTGTCGGACAAGAACAGCGTGGCCGAGGGCGCGGCGACCGCGCCGGTTCTTGCCGAGCTGGCCCGGCGCGATGGCATCCAGATGCCGATCGTAGATGCCGTGTGCCGCCTGCTCGATGGCAAGGCGCCCGCGGGCGCCGTGGTGACCGACCTGCTTTCGCGACCACTGAAGGCTGAGCAGGAGCCCGCTCTTTGAGCGACCCGACAGAGCGCGGCGTGCCGCCGTCCGACACTTCCGGCGCTGCGCCTCCTTCGCACGAGCACGACGATATCGCCGCGCTGGCCAAGGGCGGCCGCACGAATTTTTTCGGGTTCTTCCTGCGTCTTGCCGCGCGCATCCCGTTCCTGTTCATCGCCGGTCGGGCCGAGGCCTATGGCCCTGCGGCGCTTGGCCGCTTCGCGTCGGCGCTGGTGGTAATCGAGCTGACCTCGATGCTGTGCACCATGGGTGAGAAGCGCGGCCTCGCGCAGCGCCTGTCGGATACCGAGGGGCAGGTTCATCCGGCCAACGTGATTGCCGACGGCACCATTCTCGCGCTGATTGCCTCGTGCTCCGCGGCGCTGTTCTTCTACCTCGTGCCCGAACCAATGTTTCCCGGCGGCAAGTATTCCGAGATCGACCGGCTCATCGTGCTCGCCATTCCGCCGCTGACGCTCACCGAGATCTGGCTTGCCGCGCTCGCCTATCGCCTGCGCATCAGCCCGACGGTCTGGTCGCGCGCCATAGTCGAGCCGTGGACGATATCGATCATGGCCGGGGCGATGATCTGGATCGCACCTGCAAACGGCCTGACGTTGGCCTATATCGCCTCGATCTTCGCCGCTGCGCTCACCGCGTTTATTCCCTTCTTCCGCGAATACGGATTGCCAAGAGGTTGGCGCCTCAAGCCCGGCGAGATGCACCGGCTGGCCGCGCGCTCGATGCCGATTGCGCTGGCCGATGCCATCGAATGGGGGACACGGCGCGTCGACATCTTCCTGCTCGGCTTTCTGGCGCCGCCTTCGGCAGTCGGTGTCTATTACGCCGCGCAGCAGGTCGCGAGCCTGCCGCAGAAGCTCAAGACCAGCTTCGAGCCGGTGCTGGGCCCGGTCATTACCCGGAACCTGAAGAAGAAGGACTACGGCGCGATTGCCCGGCAGGTCTGCCAGGTGGGTTTCTGGATCACTGCCGCGCAGGCGGGCATTGCCCTGGCGCTCGGCATTCCGGGCGAGGGCGTGATGGGGCTGGTCGGGCGTGAGTTCGTGGGCGGTACCGGGTCGCTGGCGATCCTGCTTGCCGCAGAGGTCGTGGCCGCGACGGCGGTCGTCAGTGAGGCGGCGCTGATCTACGTCGCGCGGTTCAAAAACCTCATCGTTTCGGTCTCGACTATCGGCTTGCAGGCCGTGCTGACCGTGGTCGGTATCAAGCTGATGCAGCACCTCGGTTACAATTCGCTCTATCAGGCAGCCACGGCGGCTGCGGCGCTGATGATTGCGCTGGGTCTGGCCTCGATCGTCAAATCGCGGATGTTGGCGCGCATTCTCGGCGAGCGGATCAACAACTGGCGCTGGGCCCTGATCTGGGCGGCGGCGCCGGCTGTCGTCATCGGCTACCTCGCCACGCAGTTCCTGCCCGAATGGGCGGAACTTGCCTTCGGCATACCTGCCATTCTCGGCGCGTATATGTGGGTAATCTGGAAGAAGGCATTCGGCCCCGAAGACCGCAAGCTGTTCCAGAAAACAAAAACGGCAGAACCACTTCCAGTCGATCAAATATAACCATGTGTTCAATTCATCCCTGAAACGAAACGTTCAGTCGCGATGCCGCCGCCAAGGAAATGGCCTTCATCAAGCTGCGCTACAAGTTGCCGGGCGTCAGCACGTCCAAGCTGATCGAGCGGCCGCTGTCGGCGAAGTTGCTGGCCAATGCGGGGGCGCCGTTCGGAGACTTCGCTTTCGCCACCGCCGTTGCCGCCTTCGGCCAGACGCTGCGCGGCGATGCGCTGATGAACGGCTATTCGGCGGTTCAGATCGAATCCCTCGCCGGCAAGCAGACCGAATTACTGGCGGCAGGAGTTCCTCAAGCTCGTCGATATGGCAGATTCGCTCAAGGGAGGCTGACAGCGGCGTAAGATAAATCTAGGCTCGGCGCATGAACCCACGCCGAGCCTCCATTGCCGCCGCCGGTGCCGGCCTGTGCCTGGTCCTGTCCTTCGCGGCGACCAACCTGCACGGACCGGCCTTCATCGCCGGACTGAAGCAGAAGGCCGTGGCCGCGGGTGGGGAGGCCGGTGGCAAGGGCGTGAAGGTCGCGTTCGAGGATCGGTACGGCTGGCTTACCCGCCATCCGATCCTGTCGGGCGGCAAGAGGCTCGACAACGCGACCCGCACCCGGGTCGCGGCCCGGATTGCCAATGTTCCCGGCATTGGCGGAATTACCTGGGCGCGCGAAAGTGAAAGCGGGCGTGTAGCGACGCTGCATTGTCAGGATGACGTCGAGCGCATCCTCGAGACGCGTACCATCCGTTTCAGCGAAGCAAGCGCGCGGATCGATCCGGCGAGTGAGAAGCTGCTCGATGAAGTCGCGCGCTCGCTGCGGCCCTGCGTGGGCAGTATCATCGCGGTGATCGGCCATACCGATGCCGGCGGTAACGCCAGGGCAAATCTCGCGCTTTCGAAGGCGCGGGCCGATGCCGTGCGCTGGGCGCTGATCGGTCGGGGCATTCCCGCCGATGGGCTGCGCGCGGCCGGTGTCGGCTCTAAGCAGCCGGTAGCCGGACTCGACCCGCTGGACCCGGCCAACCGCCGTATCGAATTCTCGGTCATTTCGCCGGCGCCGATCAAACCGACGCCGATCGACACGCCGGGACCGGGATAACGCTATGAAAGGACACCGCCTTGCCGCTATGGCTTGAAATGGCTGTTTCGGTGCTGCTGACCTACGGGATCGGTTTTGCCGCCGGCTGGCTGCTGTGGAACCGGAAGGGATAGATTTGTGCTGCAAATGATCGAAGCCAACTGGCTGATCTTCATCGCCGCGCTGCTGATCGGCATCGTCGTCGCATACTGGCTGTTCGTCCACAGTGCCAAACCACCTGTACGCGACCGCCGTCCCGACGTGCTCGACGAAGGCGCCGCTCCCGCGCAGCGCAACCAGGCATTGATAGACGATGCACCACCGGCTTCGCAGTTCGACATACCGCCGCATATCGATCCCCCGGCGATGGCCGGCACGATGGCCGGGATCGGTGAGGTGATCGCCGTGGCCGCGCAGGAAGAGATCGACAACCTCAAGCCCGAGGTAAAGCCGGAAACGCAGGAGAAGCCTGCTCCGGAAATCGAGCAACCGGCTCCTGCCCCAGCGCCGGAGGCCGCGCCGCCGGCAACCTCGGCAACCGCCGAACCCACTGCTCCAGCACCGGCGGGAGATCCCGACGACCTGCGCAAGATCAAGGGCCTCGGCCCCAAGATGCAGACGCTGCTGACCTCGCTCGGTATCACCCGCTACGAACAGATCGCGGCATGGACCGAAGCCGATCTCGACGAACTCGACGGAAAGCTCGGCGCCTTTGCCGGCCGCCCGCGCCGCGACAACTGGGTGGAACAGGCCAAGCTGCTCGCAGGCGGCGATACCGGGGCCTACGAGGCCAAGTTCGGGAAGCTTTGAGAGGGCCAAGCCCGTCTTAGTCATCCCAGCGCAGGCTGGGATGACGTTGATATTCTAAGGAACTGGCCGCTGCCTGCCCGAGGCTCCAGCGCTCAGCCCCCGGTATAGCTTCCGATCACATCGCGCCGCATGGCTGCACCGCTGTCTGCCCGCGAGTAGAACATGTGCCCCCCGGGATACATGTGCAGCTTCAGCCGACCGGCGCGGGCGAAGTCGGGCATCTGGCGCAGGATCAGGCTCGAGGCGTAGTAGGGGCACGAGAGGTCGTCCCAGCCGTGCACGATGTCGACGACCATCTTGGGATCGGTGGCGATCGCCTTGCGCAGGTCGGTGACGGGGCTGTCGGTGCCGTCGCGCTTCCAGGCGCTGTTCACGTCGTAGGCCAGCGCATTGTAGCGCGCGCTCACTTTCCAGCCGACCTGCCGGGTCACGAAGTCGACCATGGCCGAGGTCGTCGGTGCGATCAGCGTGGTCAGCAGCGGATCGCTGTATTGCGGCGTCGCGCTGGCGGGGAAGGGATCGTAGGCGGTGAAGTTGGAATCGTAGACCGAGCCTACCAGGCCCTGATCGCGGCGGATTTCACGCAGGTAGGTCGAGATGTCGACGCGCCCGTTCATGCGGCGCACCAGCGCGGGATCGAGCCCGGTAAACTCCGCGACCTTGGCCGAAAGGCGGTCGGTGGCGGCCTTGTCGCCTGGACCGGCGAGGAAGTCCTGCACGAACTGCGTGCGCACATAGGTCTCGACCGGACCCATGGCGGCGGCGTCGAGGTGCTTGCCTTGCCGCTCGAAGTGGCCAGCGGCCATCGAGGGCAGGTTGAGGATCCACGGCAGCGGTGAAAGCGCGTCGTCCTCGCCGATGGCGGGCGGATCGAGGTAGGGCGAAACGAGCGTCATGCCCGATATGCCCAGGCCCATCTGCGTCTGCATGTAGTAGGCGAGGCGCGGGACACGGTAGCCGCCGTAGCTTTCGCCAACGAGGTACTTGCGGCTGGTCAGCTGGTCGTGCTCGACGAGCCAGTCGTAGACCACGCGGCTGAGGTAGTGGATGTCGGCATCGGCTTCGTAGAAATCCTTCTTGGTCTTCTCCTCGTCCTCGCGCGTGCGCGAGAAGCCCGTGCCGATGGGATCGATGAAGACGAGATCGGTGAAGTCGAGCCACGAATTGGCATTGTCGCGCAGTACCGCCGGGTCGCTCGGCGCGTCGCCTTGCGCGCCGAAGGCCACCTTCTTGGGGCCGATCGCACCGAGGTTGAGATAGACCGACGCTGCACCCGGACCGCCGTTGAAGGCGAAGGTCACCGGCCGCGAAGTCGGCGCGCCGGGAACGGTGTACGCGGTATAGACCACTTCACCGATCACCTTGCCCTTGTCATCCTTGACCGGGATCGAGCCGACCGTAGCGGTGTACTTCACGGTCCTGCCGGCGATCACTGCCGACTGCTGGATCGACTTGGGTGCCGGAAACGGCTCCAGATGATCGTCGGTTGTCTCGGCGGCCTTGGCATCGTCGGCCTTGTCGGCAGCCAGAGTGGCGGAGCCGGACGCGGCGAGCAGCAGCGCCGAGCAGGCAAGGGTCAGAAAGCGCATGAAATGTCGCACCTTGATTGCGTGGTGTTCTTGGGGGCGAAGAACGCCAGCTTAGCGTGCCGACGCGCGGCGGCAAGGGCGATGAGGTCCTTGCCGCTGTTGCCGTGTCAGGGCATCATCGTGCCGGTCTCGACGAAACGCTGGTGCCAGGACAGCGCCTCGCCGAGGATGGAGGGCGACTGCAGCCCATAGGACTGCGTCTGCGCCCGCGCGAAGTAGTCCTCCAGCAGCGGCCGGTAGTCGGGGTGCGCGCAATTGGCGATGATTACCCTGGCGCGCTCCTTGGGGCTGAGCCCGCGCAGATCGGCAAGGCCTTGCTCGGTAACGATCACCTGCACGTCGTGGTTGATGTGATCAACGTGGCTCGCCTGCGGCACAATGGCCGAAATGGCGCCGTTCTTCGCGGTGGAGGGCGTCATGAGGATCGGGATATGATAGTGAAATGTGCGCTTTAAATGTTGCGCTTCATGCAAGTACGATGGGCCGGGCAGCGGATTGGCCTACCCGGCCCGTCGCATTCTGTGGTTGCTCCCGGAGGGCGAAAACCCGTCAGCGCATGGGGCGCACTTCCTTCTTCGGAATCACCATGGTCTTTCGCCTGGGCTGCAGGGCTTGGGCGCGTTGGCGAGAGGCCTGCACCTCCTGCCGGGCCCTGCCGGCCCAGTTGCCCTGCGTGTTCTCCTCGAAGACGACCTGGTTGCGCTCGTAAGCCGGGTGTACCTCCTGCCGCGCCATCAGCGCCTTCACATAGGCATCGCCCAGCGCGTGGATGCGGGTGCGGCAGAGTTCATCGGCGCAGTCGTGGCCCCAGATCGGTTCGTAGGTCTTGAACAGGTCCTTGCCGTAGATGTCGATCGCCGCGACCTTGCTTTCGAGCACGATCGCCTTGCCCTTCTTGTCCGCCTCGATCGCATTGCGGATCATGATCTGTGCCGTCTTCAGCGAGGGATATGTCGGCTCAGCGCGCATTTCATTGAGGATGCGGTTGCCGGTCATTTCCGCCACGCCCTTGATTGCCACGCCGCAGAAATTGAGCCGCAGGTAGGCGCACTGGTCGTAGTACTTCTTGATGAAGGCGTTGCGCCAGTCGAACACTTCCTTTTCCATGGGGTCGGAGGGGGGCTGCTGTGCGCCCGCGCTGTCCTGGCTGACCGTCGGCGAATAGCGGTATTCGCGCGCGCAGACGGTCTTCTCGTGGCAGGTGAAGGTCACGCCGTCGGGCGGCAGCGTGACAGCGACTTGCGGGAACCAGACCGGCCAGTCCCAGGTGTGGGACCAGACCGCGACATCGACGAAAAGCCGGGCATTCAGGCCGGGCGTCATCTTGAAGGCGAGCGAATATTCCGGGTGCCCGATCGAGAAGCTGCTTGAGTGGTCCTGGGAGTTGACCTCGAGCGGGTAGGTTCGGCCCGAACTGGACATGCGCGTGACCTTGCCGGAGATGTTGTCCTTGAGCTGCAATTCCAGCCGGTCGGAGGTCAGCCCTACCTGTAGCGCTGGCAAGACCTTGGCGCCGACCACACCGAAGTTGGCAAGGCCGCCCAGCAGGTCCGGATCGTCGAATACCACGTCCTTGTTAAGCTCGCCGCCGGGCCCCGGGGCAGGGGGCTGGAACTGGCCGTTGGTGAAGGGCGCGGGCAGGCCTTCAGTCAGATCCTTGCCCACGCTGTTTCGTACGCCGTCGCTGTGGAACGGCACCTTGTAGTTGAGCCCGGCATAGGCGGTCAGCTCGGCCACCAGTTCGCGCCCCTTGAAGACCTGATCGCCTGCAAGGCCCGTATCCTCGTAGTCTCGCGGGCTGCCGTCGACCGGCTGGAAGACCGGGGCGATGCTGGCGGACTCGGTGTCGCCGACGCGATGGTAGGCGTAGAGCCCGCTGACACTGATCGGGAAGCGCAGGCCGAAGCCATAGCCGAAGCCCGCATAGACCTCGACGTAGTAGGTCTTCTTGCAGCTCACCAGACAGGTCTTGACCGTGATCGAGACGCGGCGGCGCCATTCGTTCTCGCGCCCGAGCGTGAAGCCGGTGAGCAGGATATGCGGAGCCAGCGTGCGTTCGGCATCGACTTTTTCAGGTATCTGCGGAGCCGGGATGTTCAGTTTCGGCTTGGTCACCGGTTTCGGCCGCATCTCCAGCTTGTCGCGAGCCGGGAGAAACATGACGTCCTCGATCTGCACATCGGCGGTGTTGATCAGTTCGCCTTCGAGCTGCGCGTCGGTGAGCGCGCTGAGGCGGTTCGCCTCGGCTGCGCCGACTTGCCTGACCACGTCGGCACGCTTGGCCGGATCGGCCATCATCGCTCGAAACGTGGCGATACCCTCGGCAAAGTCGGCCTGTTCGGCTGCCGCCTCCTTGGCAGCCGCGGCTTCGGCCTGCGCGCGGCGACTGGGATTGGCTACGTAACGCGGGTCCTGCGGGTCGGCGAAGGCTGCCTTGCGGGCGCTTTCAGTGGTCTGCGTGAAGCAGCCGACGCCCGCCTGCTCCAGCACGCGGCGGCGCGTCGGCGCCGAGCAGGCGCCCGGCTTGATGCTGTAGGTGAGGAACTGCCGGACGATCAGGCCGCTGTCGACCTCCATGGCTTCCAGGGTGTCGGTGCCGACCTGCACTTGCGCCGGCTGTCTGCGCAGGCGCGTGCCGAGGCTGGTGAGCGAGGCCGGATTGGTCAGGACCGGTCGCAGATCCGCTTTGCCCGTTCCGAGCGCGATGACGGGTTGCCGCTTCAACGTCGCGTCATCGTAGCGCCGCTTGACCGCAAGCGTGCGCAGCGTCTGGCTCGTCGGTCCGGCCTTGATCACGACGGCACTCGGCGGCGCATCGGCCTTGGGGGGGACAGGCGGGGTGACCTCGGTCGCCTTGAGTTCGAGCTGCGCCGTTGGTTTCAGGACGCGCAGCTGCGCATGCGCGGTCCCTGCCAAGACCGCCAATCCCGAAACGCCGCCCAGCACGGCAACGAAACCGATCTTCCCTTTCACCATGGCCCTCTCCCTCAATGACCGCGCACGAGCCGGCGCTGACGCGCACCCCTCTTCACGACAGGACGAGCGGACTTTACCACACAAAGTTACGGGAATTTTGCGGAAGGACAAATAACCGCAAATTAAGCATGCGGGTGTGGCCGGTGCAGGGCAAAAAGCGGGCTTGGAATAGCGGGGATTTCGGCTTGTTTACGCCGCCGTCTTTTGAACCGTCAGCCGCAAGCCCAGAGCATCGAGTACCGCCGTCAACGTTTCGAGCGTGGGATTCCCGTTTTCCGAAAGCGCATTGTAAAGCGCCTGGCGGCCCAGTCCGGATTTGCGGGCGATTTCGCTCATGCCCTTTGAGCGGGCTACGTCTCCGAGCGCGCTGGCAATATGGCCGGCGTCGTTCCCTTCCATGGCGGCCTCTAGATAATAGAGGATGTCCTCCTCGGTATCGAGGTAATTGGCGGGGTCAAACGGTCTTGTCTCCATCGGAGCGTCTATGCGGCACGCGGCACGATCCGTTCCAGATCTCCATTCAGAGCACGCTTGGCTTCCAGCAGTTCGTAATCGTCCTGGAGCCCGAGGAAGAACCCTTCGGACATGCGGAAATAGCGTGCGAGGCGCAGATCGAGATCGGCATCCATGCGAATGTGTCCCGCTATCACACCTTCTAGGCGCGCAGGCGCAATCGCCAGCGCTTCCGCTAGCGTCGCTGCGGTCAAACCGAGCGGCTCCATGAACTCCAGCGCCAGCATTTCGCCGGCGTGGTGGTTGTCGAGCCAGTCGGAATCAGTCGTGGTAGTCGATGATTTCGACATCGTATGCATTTCCGTCCTTCCAGCGGAAACATATACGCCATTGGTCATTAATGGAAATGGAATGCTGTCCGGCGCGGTCGTTCTTGAGTTTGTGCAGGCGATTGCCGGGAGGATTGCGCAAGTCGTCGAGTGTCTTCGCCCGGTTCAGCATTTTGAGCTTGTCGAGCGGACGGCTTCCGAGCGCCGCAGGGACGTGTTTGCTCCTTACGCCGTTCCAGATGCGCTCCGTTTGAGTGCTGGTGTTGGCGAAGGAGCGGATCATTTCAATCGGTCCAGCCGCACCCAGGCAGAATGATCGGGAAATTGCGCCTCCCAAAAACGGAGGCCGTTGACGTTCGTGCCTGTTATTTCGTGGGCTGCAGCTGACGGACTGGATTGTTCATTACCTAGGTGGTCGACCCACTTTTCACCATCAATCTTGGCGATGTATTGGCGGCCCTTGTAGCGGGCCCGTAGTGACGTGCCGTCAGGAAGATATAGCGACCGCGATACGAACCCTGGACCGCTAACTGCCCTTCGGTAGTTTGCCAAGTCAGGGCCCAATGAATGCTCAATCGCATCTAATAGTGCATTTTTTTTACGCGGCAGCTCCGGTTCTTGGGGAGAGTCGATTTCGAGTATGTCTCTAAGAAGGGCGTCGTAAGAATCGTCTTCGTGACGGAGCATCTCCGTAAGGGCTTTGTAAACCGGAAGGCTGACCTCAATCTGCATACGTCTACTATTAGTCGCTAATAGTAACTTGAGTCAATTCCTATTTCACCGCCCCCACTTCCGCTGCGTCTTCCCGTACCGCGTCTTGCGCGTCCCCGGCTTGCCCTCGTTTGAGCGCCCTACCTTCGGTGCCTTGTGTTCGCTTTCCGGCAAGCCCAGCTCGGTAGCCTCCAGCCTTCGGATCTCGTCTCGCAGACGGCCGGCTTCCTCAAACTCCAGATCGGCCGCGGCCGCGCGCATCCGGCCTTCCAATTCCTCGACGTAGGCGCGCAGGTTGTGGCCTACGAGGTTGTTGCGTTCGTCGTCCTCGAGGTCGACGACTACGCCGTCCCTGCTGGCGGTGTCGGCGACGATGTCGGCGATGCGGCGCTTGATCGTCTGCGGGGTGATGCCGTGTTCTTCGTTGAAGGCCTGCTGCTTTTCGCGGCGGCGGTCGGTTTCGGCGATGGCGCGTTCCATCGAGCCGGTCATGCGGTCGGCATAGAGGATCACGCGGCCATCGACGTTGCGCGCGGCGCGCCCGATGGTCTGGATCAACGAGGTCTCGCTACGCAGGAAACCTTCCTTGTCGGCATCGAGAATGCAAACGAGCCCGCATTCGGGAATGTCGAGCCCCTCGCGCAGCAGGTTGATGCCCACCAGCACGTCGTAAACGCCCATGCGCAAGTCGCGGATCAGTTCGATGCGCTCCAGCGTCTCGACGTCGGAGTGCATGTAGCGCACCCGCACGCCCGCCTCGTGCATGAACTCGGTGAGGTCCTCGGCCATGCGCTTGGTGAGGGTGGTGACGAGCGTACGGTAGCCCTTGGCGGCGACCTCCTTGCACTCGTTGATGCAGTCCTGCACCTGGTCCTCGACCGGACGGATTTCCACCGGCGGGTCGATCAGCCCGGTCGGGCGGATCACCTGTTCGGCAAAGACGCCGCCGGTCTGCTCCATTTCCCAGCTCCCGGGCGTCGCGGACACGGCGAATGTCTGCGGGCGCATCGCGTCCCACTCGTTGAAACGCAGCGGGCGGTTGTCGATGCAGCTAGGCAGGCGGAAGCCGTATTCGGCCAGCGTGATCTTGCGGCGGTGGTCGCCTTTCGACATCGCGCCGATCTGCGGCACCGTCTGGTGGCTCTCGTCGACGAAGAGCAGCGCATTGTCGGGCAGGTATTCGAACAGCGTCGGCGGCGGCTCGCCCGGCAGGCGGCCGGTGAGGAAGCGGCTGTAGTTCTCGATCCCGGCGCACGATCCGGTGGCGGCGATCATTTCGAGGTCGAAATTGGTGCGCTGTTCGAGCCGCTGGGCTTCGAGCAGGCGGCCTTCGCTCTCCAGTTCCTTGAGGCGTTCCTGCAATTCGAAGCGGATCGCCTCGGCGGCCTGCTTCATCGTCGGGCCGGGTGTGACGTAGTGCGAGTTCGCATAGACGCGCACTTTCTCCAGCGTGGAGCCCTTCTTGCCGGTGAGCGGATCGAACTCGGCGATTTCCTCGATCTCGTCGCCGAAGAAGCTGATCCGCCAGGCCATGTCCTCGTAGTGGCTGGGGAAGATTTCGAGGTTGTCCCCCCGCACGCGGAAGGTGCCGCGCGAAAAGGCGGCGTCGTTGCGCTTGTACTGCAGGGCGACGAGCTTGCGGATGATCTCCCGCTGGTCCTGCTCCTTGCCCGCCTCAAGGTCGAAGATCATCGCCGAATAGGTCTCGACCGAGCCGATACCGTAGAGGCACGAGACCGAGGCGACGATGATCACGTCGTCGCGCTCCAGCAAAGCGCGCGTGGCCGAGTGGCGCATGCGGTCGATCGCCTCGTTCACCGAGCTTTCCTTCTCGATGTAGGTGTCCGACCGGGGCACATAGGCCTCGGGCTGGTAGTAGTCGTAGTAGGAGACGAAGTACTCCACCGCGTTGTCCGGGAAGAAGTCCCTGAACTCGGCATAGAGCTGCGCGGCGAGGATCTTGTTGGGCGCGAGGATCAGTGCGGGGCGCTGCAGTTCCTCGATCACCTTTGCCATGGTGAAGGTCTTGCCCGAGCCGGTGACGCCCAGCAGAACCTGCGTCTTCTCGTCATCCCTTGCGGATTGCACCAGTTCGGCGATCGCGGTGGGCTGGTCGCCGGCGGGTTCGTAGTCCGAGACGATCCGGAACTTCTTGCCCGGCAGGGACTTTTCGGGACGCTGGGGTTTGTGCGGGACGAAGCTGCCGGAGGTGTCCGGCTCTTCCAGCCCGCGGCGGATGATCAGTTCGGCCATGGCGGAACATATGGGGTATGCACCGGTCCGCCGCAATGCGTTGTTGGGCGATGAGCCATTGGCACCCGGCAGGGGCGATGATAGCTCTCCCGGCTGCTGGGGGGACGTTGCCTGGCGAAAGGGAATGCAAGATGAAGAGGGTTTCGATGACGGACATGATGCGCAAGGGGGCAATCGGCATCGGTCTGGCGGCCATGATGCTGCCGCTGGCGGGCTGCGGCTCCAAGGAGTCGGCAGAAGATACCGCCACGGCTTCCGGCGAGGAAAAGTCCGTCGAAGACGTCAAGCGCGAGGCGGACAAGCTGATCAAGCCCCAGCCCGGTGCCTACAAGCAGACCGTCGAAATGGTCGACATGCAGATTCCCGGCCTGCCGCCCGAAGCGGCTGAGCAGATGAAGACCATGACCGCCAAGGTGGAAACCCACACCATCTGCATTACCGACGAGGATGCGGAAAACAGCTTCAAGGACATGTTCGAGAACGTCGGCAAGGGCGAGGAGTGCCAGTTCAACCGGTTCAATGTTACCGGCGGCAAGCTCGACGCCGAAATGACCTGCGCAACGCCCGATTCCGGGCAGGCGACGATGTCGATGAACGGGACTGTCACCGAGACCAGCTCGGACATCATGGTGGGCATGAACATGAAGGGCGGCCAGGGCCCCATGGCCAATATGACCATGAAAATGCACATGACATCGGAACGTACCGGCGAATGCGCCTCATGATACGGGGCTAGATGAACGAAAGGCAGGAACAGGACGTGGAAGGCACAGTGCGGCAGCAGGCGGGGTCCTTGCGCGAGGCAATAGCCCGCCGCGCCGCATTCGTGCGCGAACCGCACCCGGAAGGCGTATCCAAGCCGCCGCTGCAGCTTCTGCTCGGTGAATTGCGCTCGCTGTACCGGGGGCGACGGAAGGAGCCGCAGGTGCAGCCGGCGCTTCATCCTATGCCCGTCATGCTCCTGCCCGGGTTCGGCGCGCATCCCAAGCGGATGAAGCCGATGGCGGATGCGCTGAAAGCCGCCGGGCACGAGCCCCACGAGTGGGGGCTGGGCTTCAACTTCGGCCCCAGCCAGCACAACTTTTCGTTCCTGATGCGCCGCGTTGCCTCGATCGCGCGCGAGCACAAGGCGCCCGTCGCGCTCATAGGCTGGAGCCTGGGCGGCCTGTTCGCGCGCGAGATCGCCCGGCGCGAACCGCAGATGGTGGCCAAAGTGATCACCATGGGCTCGCCGTTTTCGGGTGACATGCGCGCCAACAATGCCTGGCGGGCCTATCAGGTCGTTACCGGCCACGCGGTCGACAAGCCGCCGATCGAATGCGACTTCGCCGAAAAGCCGCCAGTGCCCACCATCGCCCTGTGGAGTCCGCGCGACGGTGTCGTCGCCCCGCGTGCGGCCTGTGGCTGGCCGGGTGAACGCGACCGCGCGATCGCGCTGCGCTGCACGCACCTCGACTTTGCAAGTGGGGCCTCGGTCATTTCCGAAGTGCTGCGCCAGCTCGACATCGAGGATTGATTTTCTCCCGCTTTGCCGCGCAAACTGGGCGGCAAGGGAGAGAACACATGCTGGAAATCTGGCGGGCCGGCGGCTCGAACACAGGCGCAACCCCCGAACTGGCGCGTGCCATCGAGGCCGAAGGCTGGGACGGGCAGATGTTCATGGATTCGCAGTGCCTTTCGGCGGATCCCTACGCGCAGATGGGCGTCTGGGCCTGTTCTACCGAGCGGATCAGGATGTCGACCGGCGTCACCAATCCGCTCACCCGAAACCTGGCGGTGACGGCAGGCGCAGCAGCGACGATCCAGGCGATCAGCGGCGGACGCGCCGTTCTCGGCATCGGGCGCGGCGATTCCGCGCTGGCCTACCTCGGCCATGCACCGGTGAGCCTGAAGCGGTTCGAACAGGCCATCGGTCACTTGCAGGTGCTGCTTTCGGGCGGTGAGGTGCCGTTCGAGGACTTCGGATCGGCCGGCGATGCCCCGTCGATCCACGGGATGTCGATGGGTAACCGGCCCGAAGGTGTGCGTCTCAAGTGGCTGCCGGAAGGCTTGCCCAAGGTGCCGCTCGATATCGCAGTAACCGGCCCCAAGGTCATCGCCATGTCGGCTCCGGTGGCCGAGCGCGTGACCTTCAGCGTCGGTGCCGAGCCGGAACGCATGCAATGGGCGCTCGATGTCGCCCGCGCGGCCCGGGCCGAGGCGGGGCTGGACGAGACTGGCATTTCCTATGGCGCGCAGATCGTGATCGTCTGCCACCCGGACGAGGAAACCGCGATGGAAGTCGCCATGCACATGGCCCCGCCGCTCGCCCGCTTCCAGACGATGCAGGGACAGGTTGGCCCCGCCGATGCCGCCGCAAGCGAGAACCTCGGCAAGATCCGGAAGGGCTACGACATGACCGAACACGGCAACGTGGCCTCGAAGGAGCGCATCGTCGGCGGCGCGCTGTCGCCAGACTTCGTCAAACGGTTCGCCGTCGTCGGCGCGCCCGAACAATGCTTCGAACGCCTGCGCGACCTGCTGGCGCTCGGCCTCGAAAGGATCGTGGCGGTAGGTCCGGGCTTTTATCCTGCCGATTGGGGTGATGCGGCAGGGCTGTTCGCGAAGGACGTGTTGCCGGCGCTGAAGGCGGGATAGGCTTCAGCCCTTCGGTCGGGCGGCGCGCGTCGGTTTCGAGGCTTTGTTGAGGAAGTTGGCGGTATCCTGTGAATCGAGGGGCTTGGAGAACAGAAAGCCCCGCAACTCGGTGCAGCCGATCGATTGCAGTATGTTGAGCTGGACGGCGGTTTCGACGCCTTAGGCGGGCACCGCAATACCCAGCCCATGGGCAAGGCCGGGGATGTCGGGACAATCGCATAGCGGTCGTCCCGACATCCTGCACGAAGGACTTGTCGATCCTGACCTAAGCCGGAGCGTTGATGCGCGGCATGGACTGGAATCGGAATTGCCGATGCGGTCTTGGCTCGAACTGTGCAACCCGAACACCGTCGCATCGGACCGCGGGCACAGTGCCCTGCGGTCCGATGAGAGGCCGTCAGTACTTTACGCGGGCGGTGAAGCGCGCGTTGATCGGTGCGCCGGGGGTAATATTGTTGTTGTTGTGCGCGTCGGAGAAATAGGTCTCGTCGAGGGCGTTCTCGACGTTGAGCTGCAGTTCCACGGTATCGTTCACCGTATAGAACAGGGCTGCATCGATGCGGGTGAACGAGGGCAGACGCGTGACCGAGGCCGAGGTGCGGTTGGCCGCGAATTGGCTGGACTGGTGCACCACGCCTACGCCGAGACCCACCGACGGGTTGAAATCATAGCGATTCCACAGCGCGAACTGATGCTCTGGAACCTGGCCGAGCCGGACGAAATCGTTCCCGCGCAGCTTGGCGTCCTGATAGGTATAGCCGCCGCTCACCTGCCAACCGGGCAGCACTTGTCCGGACACCGCCAGTTCCAGCCCCCGGGTACGGGTCTTGCCGGCGACGATGCTCATGGCCGGATCGACCGGGTCGGGTGTGGTGGCATTGGTTCGATCGAGCTGGAACAGGGCCGCCGTGAGGCTGAAATCGGGATGGATGTTCCACTTCGCGCCCAACTCGTAGTTGGTGAACTTCTCCGGCGCGAGATCCTGCTGGCTGGTCGAAAGCGTCAGGAACTGATCGCCCGACCGCGGCAGGAAGGACTGGCTGTAACTGCCGTAGATGGAGATGTTCTCCTGCGGCTTCACGACCAGACCGACGCGCGGTGACCACTTTTCGTCGGTGCGTCCAAAGCTGCGGTTGCCGTCCTGAATGTCGACGCCCGCAATCTTGAACCGATCATAGCGCAGCCCCACGATGAGGTCGACGTGATCGCCGAAGCTGATCTGGTCCTGCGCATAGACCGCGACGAAGGACACGTCCGAAGCACGATTGCGGGTGAATGCCGGGAAAGTCACCGAAGGATAGGCGATGTTCGCCAGGTCCAGCGTGCTGTCGGAAATTACGGCATTGCGGCGCTGGTTTGTGGAATCCTGATCGCCGTATTCGATGCCCAGAAGGATCGTGTTCGCAAAGCCGCCGACATCGATGTCGGCTATGAGGTTGCTCTGCGCGATGAAGTTCTGGCGCGTTGTCGGATCGGTGTAGCCCGCCAGAGGCACCGTGCCATCGACTGCCGTGGCCGCGCCGGTGGCGTAAACGTTGGTGTAGTACTTGTCGTAGTCGCCGTAGAGAACGGTGCTGGTCCACCTTAGATTCTCGGTCAGCTCGCCGTCCAGGCGCGCCTTGACGATGTGGGCTTCCAGACCGGTGCGGTTGACGCCGGGCACGCCGAAGAACGTATCGCGATGGCCCGGCAGCGGGCCTGGTGTGCAGGGCTGGGTGCAGGCGAGCGACGGGATGCCGCGGTCCGTTACCCGGTCGTCGTAGACATACTCATACGAGAGCCCGGCCTTCCACCCCGGCGCGAATTCGAACGCGAGGTAGGGATTCACCGCGTAGCGCTTACCGTCGAAGTAATCGCGGTGGTTGTTCAGTTCTTCGTAGAAGGCGTTGATGCGGAAAGCGGCGCCATCCGCGATCGGCGTGTTGAAATCGGCAGAAACCGTCCATGCCCCGAAAGTATTGATGCCGGCTTCGGCGCCCGCGAAGACCCGGTCCGAAGAGGGGGCCTTCTGGACGCGGTTGATGATGCCGCCACCGCCGCCGCGCCCGAAGATGAGCGCATAGGGGCCCTTCAATACCTCCACCCGCTCGATGTTGTAGAGGTTGCGGAAGTACTGGACGTCGTCGCGCACGCCATCGAGGAAGAAGTCGGCCGTGGTATTCTGACCGCGCAGCGTGATCTGGTCGCGGTTGCCTTCGCCCTGGCCGATAGTCACACCGGGAACGTAACGCAGCACGTCTGCGAGGCTGCGATGCGCCTGATCGTCGATCTGCTCGCGGGTCACGGCATTGATGGTCTGCGGCACGTCGAGCAGCGGCGTGTCGGTCTTGGTAGCGGTCGCTGAATCTATGGTGAGGTACCCCTCGGATTCGCCGATGACGAGGATTGACGGCTCGCTGTCGCCTCCAGCCTCATCTGCCCATGCTGCTCCGGGCAAAGTCAGGATCGCAGCCGACACCAACAGCGAAGTTCTCATAGCACCACCCTCTCATGTTTTCCCGCGATTCGGCGTGGCTGCTAACGCTACTGCGAATGCGTTGCAACAATGTAATATTGCAGCAACATTGATGTGCCGTGGCGGTGCGGGTCAGAGGGCGGCCTTCAAGCCCTTGGGGCTTGCCGGCGATAGCTCAGCGCCTCGGCGACATGGATGCGGCCGATGTCCCTGGCACCGGCAAGGTCGGCGATGGTCCGGGCTACACGCAGGATACGGGTGTAGCCCCGCGCGGACAGGCGCATGGCTTCGGCAGCTTGCAGCAGGAGCGTCCGGCCAGCCTCGTCCGGGGTGGCGTGCTGTTCCAGCAGGTCGCCGTCGAGATCGGCGTTGGTGCGCAGCGGCGTGCCGTCCAGCCGCGCGGTCTGGATCTGGCGCGCTCGGGCCACGCGGGCGGCGACCTCTTTGCTCCCGTCGGCAGGCGGGGGCAGGGCGAGATCGGCGGCGCGGACCGGATCGACTTCGACGTGCAGGTCTATGCGGTCGAGCAGCGGACCGGAGACCTTGCTCTGGTAGTCGGCGGCACACTTGGGTGCGCGCGAGCAGGCCAGCGCCGGATCGCCCAGATGCCCGCAACGGCAAGGGTTCATTGCGGCTATCAGCTGGACGCGTGCAGGATAAGTCACATGAGCGTTGGCCCTCGCCACCGTCACTTCGCCGGTCTCGAGCGGTTGGCGCAAGGAATCCAGCGCCTGCCGCTGGAATTCGGGCAGCTCGTCTAGAAACAGCACCCCGAGGTGCGCCATCGAGACCTCGCCCGGACGCACGCGCAGGCCGCCTCCGGTCAGTGCAGCGATCGAGGCCGAATGGTGCGGAGCGCGGTAGGGCCGGGCACGGCTGATGCGGCCGTTTTCCAGCATGCCCGCAACCGAGGAGACCATCGAGACTTCCAGCGCTTCGGCGGGGGTCAGTTCGGGGAGAATACCGGGTAGGCACGAGGCGAGTAGCGATTTGCCGGCGCCGGGCGGCCCGACCATCAGCAGGTTATTGACATTAGGACCCCAAGTGGAGACAGGGCCTCATGTCATTGGAAACTAGCGAGACTATCCCGGTTAAGGCGTACAGCTACCTTCGCTGTAGCACCCCTGAGCAGATGCAGGGAGACACGTTCCGTCGCCAGTTAGCCCTTGCGGAAGCCTACGCTGCCAAACGTGGTTGGGAACTCGATAAGACACTGAAGCTGCACGACATGGGCGTGTCAGCGTTCAGAGGGCGCAACGCCGTAGAGGGCACTCTTGGGGCCTTCCTAGAGCATGTCCGTTCCAGTGAAGTCCCGTCAGGAAGTATCCTCCTAATCGAGAGCTTGGACCGCCTCAGTCGTCAGGAGATCGACGAAGCGCTTTGGCTATTCCTCGACATTATCCGCAGTGGCGTAACCATCGTCACGCTTCTGGATGAAATGGAGTACAGCCGAGAGGCCCTGAAGGGACCGATGGGGTCGGTTTCGCTCATCGTGTCTTTGTTCATTCTCTCTCGCGCCCACGAAGAAAGCGCGACGAAGGCCCGCCGTCTCAAGGAGGCGTGGAGCGACAAGCGGAGGAAAGCAGTTGAGAGCAATGTCCCTCTCACCGGCATTATCCCTGCGTGGCTCAGGTTGAGTAGCGGTCGTGAGAAGGTCGAGTTGATCCCTGAGCGTGCGTTTATCGTGGAGCGCATCTTTCAGGAGACGCTAAGCGGCCTAGGACAGCATCAAATTGCGTCTCGCCTAAACGCTGAGGGTGTAGAGCCGTGGGGGCGAGGGGCCTATTGGCACCGCTCCTACATCGCAAAAATTCTGACCAATGACGCGGTGATTGGGACGATGACCCCTCACACGCTGGACTACGTGGACGGGAAGCGCACTAGGACCCCGCAGGACCCTATCAAGGGTTACTACCCCGCAGCGATCTCAGAAGAACTGTGGTTAGACGTGCAAGCGATGAAGCAAGGCAAGGTGGCCCGCAGGAGAGGACGGCACGCCTCTAAGCCTGTCTCTCACATGCTTGCGAGGCTTGCTGCCTGCCCTGTGTGCGGAGGTTCAATGTCCCGCGTCAACAAAGGGGCACGTAGCCGTCCCTCTCTCGTCTGTGCCCGCGCTAGGACCAAGGCTGGATGCACTTACAAGAGTGTGCGCATCGACCAGCTTGAGGAAGCGATAGTTGAGCGTCTTCCTGAGAGGCTCTGGGATGCCCCAGCGGGCGAGAGAAGCTCGGAGCTGGATAAGCAGGTCGTCAATCTTGAGGCAGAGCTAGAGCGCGTTGTCCGTGAGTTGGAGAACGTGGAGCGAGCGATACGAGAGGGAGGCGAGGCGAGAACGCTAGTCCGCATGATGCGAGAGCTAGAGGGGGAGTATGAGGAGGCTCGCGACACCCTGCGTCGTCTTGAGGCTCAACGTGCCGAAGTGGCGGGTTTGACTGTGCAAAGCCGAATAGAGCGACTGATGGGGACCCTAGAGCCGCAAGAAGGGGACCCATTGGACGTGAGGGGCATCAATGCTGCGATGCTCACGGTCTTCAAGCGGGTAACAGTGGACTACCAGCATGGGGTGCTGGATTTCGAGTGGTTACATGGGGGGAGCGTTGAGTTGCCCTACGCGCTTCCGCTTGATTTGGCCTAGGTCGTCAGGTGACACTGACACCTGTGCGAAAGTGAGGGGCCTGTCAGTAATTTTGTGCGCGAGGTCGTTTTTGTTCATCAGACCGTGAACCTGTCGCCGAA
>NZ_BMLK01000019.1 GCF_014645195.1 Novosphingobium indicum
TCGCCATATCGATGGTCCTTTCCATTCCATCTATATGACCTCGCGCACAAAATTACTGACAGGCCCATGGGCGGAAGAGCGCACCCGTTACCGGCGTTGATCCGCTTTACTGAATGTCCGCAACGGAGCGAAACCGGACGTTCGAATTCACCCACGCCGCCTAGGAGACCTGTGCACGGGTCTTCCACAAGGACCAGCCGACACCGCCCGCGATCAGTGCCAGGGTTACGCCCAGGCTGATCAGCGGCGGGAACTTGGCCCCGCCCAGCGCGAAGTCGGCGATGAGGATCTTGCCGCCGATGAACACCAGCACCAGCGCCAGCGCATACTTCAGATAGTGGAAGCGGTGCACCATCGCCGCCAGCGCGAAGTAGAGCGCGCGCAGGCCGAGGATCGCCATGATGTTTGAGGTATAGACGATGAAGGTGTCCGTCGTGATCGAGAAGATCGCCGGCACCGAGTCCACCGCGAAGACAAGGTCGGCGAGGTTGATCACCACCAGCGCCAGAAACAGCGGCGTCGCGGCCCAGACCAGCTTGCCCGCGCCATCCCGCTCGCGCACGAAGAAGTGCTGCCCGTGATGCTGCTTGGTCACCCGCATGTGGCGCGAGATCCAGCGGATCACGAAGTTGTTGCCGATGTCGGGATCGGGATCGCGCGACAGCAGCATCTTCACGCCGGTGAAGATCAGGAAGGCGGCGAACAGGTACATCACCCAATAGGCCTGCGCGATCAGCGCCGCGCCGCCCGCGATCATCAGCCCGCGCAGCACGATCACCGCGAGAATGCCCCACAGCAGCGCGCGGTACTGGTATTTCGGGGCAATCGCGAAGAAGCCGAAGATCATCGAGATCACGAAGACGTTGTCGATCGAGAGCGCCTTCTCGATGAAGTATCCGGTGAAATACTCGATGCCCGGCCCGCTGCCTTTCGCCCACCAGATCCAGCCGCCGAACAGCATGGCGATGGCGATGTAGAAGACGGACAGCCTGAGCGATTCGGAAATGCCCATTTCCCGGTCGTCCTTGTGGAGGACGCCGAGGTCGAAGGCGGTGAGAAGCAGGACGAGGCCGGCAAAGGCCAGCCAGAACCAGGCCGGGGTTCCCAGCCAGTCGAGAAACAGAAAATCCATTCAGGTGTAACTCGCGATGGAGAAACGGGTTGCGCCGACGCACCCATGGGGAGGGCGCGCCGGCGCGTGGGTTACAGGCCCGTTGCGCTGGCGGTCGGGGGGGATAACAGCCGCGCCAGCCTGCCCCTGAGGTGTGATTTCCGCTCCCTGAGCCTCGCGATCTCGATCGGATCGACAAAGCGCCTCGCCCTGGCGGTTGCGAGCAAGGCATCGAGCTTCTGATAACGCTCGAGCAATTGGAACATACGTTCGGTCATCTTCATTCCCTGTCGAACAAGTTGGGTTCGATCGGGAGGAACCGACGCAAGACACCGGCGAGCCGGAGTTTCGGGGGGATCCTTGGATAGCGCCACCGGATCCTGCATCGGTCAACCCGATGCGGTCCGACATCACGCGCCACAGATACTGCCGGGATCCCGGCCAGATCATACGGCGCGCCAGAGGGGCCCGGCCCGCACGCCCCTTTTAAGACCGAATCGCTCTTTTTTCAAGTTTCTTCGACACGCCGCTTTTGAGCGGCCCCGAGAACCGATAGTCTCACCCCGGCTTGATCGGGTATTCCCCGCAGGCCGAGGCCATGAGGACGACGTCCAATGCTGCACATGTTCCTGAAAAAAGGCGATTGGTTCGCCCCAAAACGCTACGGCTACGGCGCCGGCCTGCCCATCGCCTGGCAAGGCTGGGCCCTGCTCGCCGCCTACTGCGCAGGCATCGCCGGTGCCCTCATGCTGGCACAGACCGGTGATCCCGCCGAGCAGGCTGTCGCCTGGGTGCTGATTCTGGTTCTGACAGTGCTGCTGATCGCCATCGCCGCCAAACGCACCCGCGGCCGCTGGAAATGGCGCTGGGGGGAGCGGGATTGAATTTCGGCTCATGAAAGCGCCTTCGGAACAGATTCAAACCTTCCGCGACCTGCGCCGAAAAGAGCGCAGCGGGTATGGACGCTGGCTTTTGCTTATCAAGGAACTGCGGGTCACGCAGAACGGCTTGCCTTGAGCAACCGCCATCGACGCCGATGGGTGGAGAAAGCTATCAATTCCAATCAACAGTGCCGCAAACACGCATTGGCTCATATCCGGTACAACAAGGAAGCGTCTCTGATCGCACGCGACGGAGACAGCTTCCGGTTTCACATCCTGTGGAGCGACGAACAAATCACCAGCTTCGCTAAAAGCCCACCCCGCTGCGACTAGGCGCACCTGACGGTTCGCCAAGTCTCGCGGCCCTCCCGCTTGCGGGAGGGCAGACTCGCATGTGGTCTCGATGGGGCGCTGGCACTCCCCTCCCGCAGGCGGGAGGGGTTGGGGGTGGGCTCGCACACGCTTCGCTGCGTCACACCCCGCATTTTCCTACATCCGCAAACCTTGCCACACTGCGTGCGGCATTCGTTTGCCCTGCTCCTTGAACCGTCCATTCCCTCCCCTTCTCCGCATGCCGGCGCGTGTGAAGTTTGCGTGCCTGCATCCATCTGAACCACAAGGCTTTTCCGGAAACTCTCCATGCGCCAGGTGGGCAAAGTTTGAAGATAGCGCCGCTGCAAGGTTTCGCCCCTCTCCCGTCCCGCCGCGGGACGGCGCCGAAGGCGTTTACACCTTGGCGATACGGGCGCGGTAAGGTCCGGGCATGACCCGGACCCATCGACTCGCCCTCGCCGCCTCGGCGCTGCTATTCTCGGCCTTTCCGGCCACCCTGTCGTCCGCGCAGAACGCGGCGCCCTACTCGGTGGTGGAAACCGGCCGCAGCTATACCCGGCTGCAGGACGCGGTGGACGCCATCGGCAATGGCAGCGGCACGATCCGTTTCGCCTCGCTGCGCTTCGGCGACTGCGCGATCCAGACGGCGGGCGACGTGACCTACGAAGCCGCCGTGCCCGGCCAGTCGGTGCTCGACGGCGCCGTGTGCGAAGGCAAGGCCGCGCTGGTGCTGCGCGGGCGCAGCGCCACGGTCTCGGGCCTCGTCTTTGCCAACATCCGCGTCTCAGACAAGAACGGCGCGGGCATCCGGCTGGAGCATGGCAACTTGGCCGTGTCGCAATCGTGGTTCCGCGACAGCGAACAGGGCATCCTCACCGGCGACGATCCGGCGGGCACGCTCACGATCGACAAGTCCACCTTCACCCGGCTGGGCACCTGCGAAGGCTCGGGCTGCGCGCACTCGCTCTACGTCGGCAACTACGGCGCGCTGACGGTGACCCGCAGCCGTTTCGAAGCCGGGACCGGCGGGCACTACGTCAAGACCCGCGCCGCGCGCGTGGCGGTGCTCAATTCCAGCTTCGACGACAGCCGCGGGCGCGGCACCAACTACATGATCGACCTGTCCGACGGCGCCACCGGAAGCATCTCAGGCAACTGGTTCGTGCAGGGCCGCGACAAGGAGAACTACTCGGCCTTCATCGCCGTCGCCGCCGAACACCGCAACCACCCCTCCGGTGGGCTCGTGGTCGAAAGCAACAACGCCCGCTTCGCCCCCGGCATCGACCGCCGCAGCGCCTTCGTCGCCGACTGGTCGGGCGATGCGGTCGAACTGGGCGCGAACACACTGGGGCCCGGTCTGGTGCGCTACGAGAAGCGATAGACGCGGGGCGAGGCCCTGTCCTGAACAGGGGCCACCTGCGCGGCCGTCAGAGCAAATGCCCGGTACGGTCGCGCTTGGTTTCGAGGTAGCGCGCATTGTGCGGGTTGGGCGGCAGCTGGTGCGGGACGCGCTCGATCACGTCGACGCCGACCTCCTGCAGCGCCGCGACCTTGGCCGGGTTGTTGGTCATCAACCGGATCGCATGGACGCCGAGCAGCTCCAGCATCCGCGCCGCCACCGGGAAATCGCGCGCCTCGGTCGGGAGGCCGAGCCGGTTGTTGGCGTCGACCGTGTCGAAGCCCTGATCCTGCAGCCGGTAGGCGCGCAGCTTGTTGATGAGGCCGATGCCGCGCCCTTCCTGCCGCAGGTAGAGCAGCACGCCCCAGCCGCCGTCCCTGGCCTCGTCCGCCATCGCATGCAGCGCGGCGTCGAGCTGCGGCCCGCAGTCGCACTTGAGACTGCCCAGGATGTCTCCGGTCAGGCATTCGGAGTGCAGACGGACGAGCGGCGCCCGGTCGCCATTCTGCCTGCCGATCACCAGCGCGACATGCTCACGCAGGTCATCGAGCGCCCGGAAGGCAACGATCTCGGCATCCTCCGCAGCGGCCACCGGCAGGCGCGCCCGCGAGGCGATGGAGATACGGCTGGCGTCCTTCCATTCGGCAAGGTCCGCGGTCGATACATCCTGCACCTCGCCATCGAGCGTCGGTGCCACAAGGAAGGCCGGAAGGATACCGGCGAGCCGCGCCAGTTCCATCGCCGTGCGGGCAGTCTCTAGATCGCCGATGGGCTCGGCGGCGAAGGGCCCTTTCATCGGGTGGATCAGGTCCAGCGCCGGGTCGGCGACAGCCCGGGCGGTCTCCAGATCGAACGGCTCGGCCGCACGGATCAGCACCGGGGCTTCGGGCACGGCCGCCTCGCGCTGGTTGGCCAGCTTGAGCGTAACCGCCCGCGCTGCAGAAATGAGCATGCGCGGCGCCGTCGCTCCGCCAGCAAAGCCCGTTTCCGCGGGCAGCAAGACGGCACCGTCGCCCACGCGCACCGGCCAACCGTGGCGCAGCGCATCGAGCGCCAGCGCCACTCGGCGCGCACCGGGAGAAGGCAGGCCTGCGCTCAGAGGTCGAACTCCGTGATCAGCGGCACGTGGTCGCTGGGCTTTTCCCACTTGCGGGTTTCCTCGACGAAGCGGTGCGCCGTCGCCTGTTTGGCAAGGTCGGGAGAGGCCCACATGTGGTCGAGCCGGCGCCCCTGATCCTTCTGGCGCCAGTAGCTGCGATAGGACCACCAGGAATAATTGCGCTCGGGCGCAGGGATGAACTCGCGGCCGAGATCGACCCAGCCGTGGGCGTCCTTGAAGCGGTCGAGCGTCTCGACCTCGATCGGCGTGTGGCTCACGACCTTGAGCAGCGCCTTGTGGTCATAGACGTCGCAGTCGAGCGGGGCGATGTTGAAGTCACCGACGATCAGCGTGGGCCGGTCGATCTTGTCCGCCCATTCGGTCATGCGGCCAAGGAAGTCGAGCTTCTGGCCGAACTTGGGGTTCACCTCGCGGTCGGCAATGTCGCCGCCGGCGGGAATATAGACATTTTCGAGGATCAGGCCCTGCCCCTTGCCCTGCAGCTCCACACCGACGTGGCGGGCCTCGCCGTTGTCCTGCCAGTCGTGGCGGCTGAACTCGGTGAATGGCACTTTCGATACCGTGGCGACGCCGTGGTAGCCCTTCTGCCCGTGAATGGCGCGGTGGGTATAGCCCAGGCGCTCGAACATCTCGTGCGGGAAGAGGTGCTCGGCGACCTTGATTTCCTGCAGGCACAGCACGTCGGGCTCGTGCTCGGTCAGGAAGCGCTCGACCTGATCGATGCGCAGGCGAACGGAATTGATGTTCCAGGTGGCAATCTTCATGGCGCAGGCTTTAGGCACCGCGCCCACGAATTGCCAGAGCCCGCTTGGCGATGGATCGACAGAGCGCAGCCGGACGAGGCAGATTTTCGGTGCTGAGTTTTTCGTCCGGGCGGAGCGAAAGAGGTGCTGGTCGAGAACCGGCGCGCGGCGGCCTTATGAGCCGTGAGCACCGGAAGCGCAGACCAGTGCCGTTCGCAGCCCGACCTGGGCCAATCAGCGATACACAAAGGAAAACCCTCGAGCCGGGGGCAGAGGCTCGAGGGTTCCATAAGCGTTCGTCACGCTAGTTCAGTACGGCCGGTTCAGGAGGCGTGGGCAACAGGGGGGAAAACCCGCCTCAAGCCGTACTGACCAGTTCAATTTAGGAGCGAATGCCTTGCTGGCAAGTGAACAAAATTCAGGAAACTGTCGCAATTTGTCGCTGGTTCGGCACAGGCTGCGACGGAACGAGCTTCCTCAGCGACGTTTGCGCTTGCGCGGGTCGTTCCAGCGAAAGGCGTTCTTGTCGATCGACACGCCGTAGCGCTGATTAGACAGGGCAATGGTGGTTCGCTGATTCTGCGAGTCGAGCGCCACCCAGTAGCTCAGTTCCAGACCACCGGGTGCCGAGGCCTTGCGAACGAAGATCAGGGTGATGATCCCGTATTCGGGATGTTCGGTGTCGCGCACCTCTACACTGATCACGTTCGGATTGCCGGTGGGGATCACCTTGCCGAACTTCGCCACGTCGCGCTTGGGATCGAGCAAAGCGCCGAGCGGGCTGTTGCTGATCGGCCAGCGCTGGACCTGGTTGACCGCATAGTCGACGAGCGTCAGCGCCTTGCCGTCGCCCACGATCAGCATCTGCGCGCTGTCTTCGTACTGAAAGCGGATCTTGCCGGGGCGCTGGAGAATCAGCGTCCCGCTCACCCGCTGCCCCTTGCGGTCGGTCTGGACGAAGTCGGCCTTCATCGTCGAGATGTCGCGCAGGGCGGCAACCGCCTGTGCGAGCTGCTTCTTGTCGGCAGAAGCGGTCTGCGCGGCCAGCGCCGGAGCAGACGGGAGAACGGCCGGAACGGAAAGCGCGGCCAGAGCGGCCGCGCTTGCACATTTGCGAAAGGTCTTGGTCACGGTTTTCATGGCTATGTCCCTAGGTACACAGCCTTTAACCGACCGTGAACCTTACTTGATCTTGGCTTCCTTGAACTCGACGTGCTTGCGCGCGACGGGATCGTACTTGCGAAAGCTCATTTTCTCGGTCGTGTTCCGGGGGTTCTTCTTGGTGACATAGAAAAATCCAGTGTCAGCAGTCGAGACCAGACGGATCTTTACAGTTGCGGGCTTCGCCATGGCGGGTTCCTGTAATCTCTCGTTTCAGCCGCCCTGGCAGGTCGGCCTGTTCCATTGAAAAACATCGGGCGGCTACAATGCGCCGCCCTTCAAGGTTGCGGCCCATGCGTTACAGAGGGTGGAAAGTCAAGCCGAAGCGGCCGGTTCAGGGCAGCGGAAAGGGCTTGATCGGCTCAAGAACGTCGAATTTCTCTTTCTTGGGCTTTTTGGGGAGTGGAGGCACGTCCAGTTCGGGCGGATCGCACCGCGTATCCGGGAGCCGATCCAGCAGGTCGCGAATCAGGGTCAGGCGGCCATGCTTCTGATCGTTGAAGTCCACCAGCGTCCATGGGGCATGCCGGGTATGGGTCGCCTCCAGCATCTTCTCTCGCGCCTTGGTGTAGTCCGTGTACTTCTCACGCGCCGCCAGATCGACGGGAGAGAGCTTCCAGCGCTTGAGCGGATCCTCGAGCCGCTCGAACAGCCGCTCCTCCTGTTTTTCCTGATCGCAGGTCAGCCAGTACTTGAACAGCAGGATGCCATCGTCGGTCAGCAGCTTCTCGAAGGTGGGCGTATGGCGAAGGAACGCCTCGACCTGCGTGTCGGTGGCATAGCCCATCACCTTCTCGACACCGGCGCGGTTGTACCACGACCGGTCGAACAGGACGATTTCGCCCGCCGCGGGCAGATGCGGCACGTAGCGCTGGAAATACCACTGCCCCTGCTCACGCTCGCTGGGCGCGGGAAGCGCGACGATGCGGTACTGGCGGGTGTTGAGATGCTCGGAGATGGCGCGGATCGTACCACCCTTGCCCGCCGTGTCGCGCCCTTCAAACAGGACGACGATGCGCGCGCCAGTCGTCTTGACCCAGCGGGCCATGCCGGCCAGCTCCTCCTGCATCGGCTCGAGCAGGGCTTCGTAGTCCTTGCGTCCCAGCCCGTCGCCCATTCCCGTCAGACCTTCGACAGCAGGAACAGCGCTAGTGCACCGGCGACGATGCGATACCATGCGAAGGGCGCAAAGCCCGAGCGGCTGACGAAGGCCATGAACGCCTTGATCACAACCAGCGCGACGATGAAGGAAACTACGAAACCGATGGCGATCTCGTTCCAGCCCACCGGTCCGGCACCGGCCATCAGCTTTTCACGCGCGCCCCACAATTCGAGCGTGGTCGCCCCCATCATCGTGGGCACGGCGAGAAAGAAGCTGAACTCGGCCGCTGTGCGGCGCTCCACGCCCATGGCCAGCGCGCCCATGATCGTCGCGCCCGAGCGGCTGACGCCGGGCACCATGGCAAGACACTGCGCCACGCCGACGCCGATGCACTTGTTGAGCGGCAGTTCGGCTACGCCGGTAAGCGGGCCCTGCTTGGAAACCTTCTCGATCACGAGAATGGCGATACCGCCGACGATCAGCGCCCAGGCGACAAGGCTCGGCTGGCCAAGCATCTGGTCGATATAGTCCTTGAGCGCGAGGCCGATCACGGCCGACGGCAGGAAGGCCACCAGCACGTTGCGCACGAAACGGATCGAGATGGGGTTGAGTTCGAGCAGGCCGGTGCCAACCGCCCAGAAGGTGCGCCAGAACTGCACGATAACCGCCAGAATCGCGCCCAGCTGGATCACGATATTGAACGTGGACCACTGAGCGGCATCGTAGCCGAACAGTTCAGTGGCGAGAATGAGGTGCCCGGTCGAGGAGACTGGCAGGAACTCGGTAAGGCCCTCGACAATGCCGAGGAGGATCGCGGTAAAGGTAAGGTCCATCGGCAGCAGGTCATGCCCGACGCGCTGCGCAAGTCAACCCGGCTGCTGCTGCGATGCAATATTTTTGATGTCCGCCGGCGGACTTAACGCATGTTTTCATGGTGAAGCGGCAATACGCTTGCCGCTTCACCATGGCCAACCAGGTCAGCCGATCACCAGATCCGCACACGCTGTTCGGGCGGCAGGTAGAGCTCGTCACCGGGCTTCACGTCGAAAGCCTTGTACCACTCGTCGAAGTTCCGGACGATGCCGTTGATGCGGTACTCCGGCGGCGAGTGGGGGTCGATCACCAGGTATTTGCGCGCCTGCTGTTCGCGGATCTTGCTGCGCCAGACCTGCGCCCAGGCCATGAAGAAGCGCTGGTCGCCAGTGTAGCCGTCAATCACCGGGGCTTCCTTGCCGTTCAGCGAGAGCCTGTAGGCACGATAGGCGAGACTCAGGCCACCGAGGTCTCCGATGTTCTCGCCCATGGTCAGCTTGCCGTTAACGCAGGTCGTGCCCTCGTCGAAAGGGCAGAACTGGTCGTACTGGGCGCCCAGCTTGTCCTGCAGCTTGCGGAAGGCGGCCTTGTCGGCGGCGGTCCACCAGTTGCGCAGGTTGCCGCTACCGTCGGACTTGGAGCCCTGATCGTCGAAGCCGTGGCTCATCTCGTGGCCGATGACCGCGCCGATGGCGCCGTAGTTGACCGCGGGGTCGGCATCGATGTTGAAGAACGGCGGCTGGAGGATCGCAGCCGGGAAGACGATCTCGTTCATCGTCGAGTTGTAGTAGGCATTCACCGTCTCCGGCAGCATGCCCCACTCACTCCGATCGACTTCCTTGCCAATGCGGTTCATGTCGAAGTTCGTCTGCCATTCACCGGCGCCGACCATGTTGCCGAGCGGATCAGTGGCAGAGAAGGTCAGGCCTTCATATTCCTTGAACGTGTCCGGCGCGCCGATCTTCGGCGTGAAAGCGTCGAGCTTTTCCTTCGCCTCCTTGCGCGTGTCGGAGCCCATCCACTTCAGGTCCTTCAGGTTTTCGGCCATGGCCTCGCGCAGGTTGGCAACGAGCCTTGTCATCGCCGCCTTGCGTTCGGGCGGGTAGAACTTTTCGGCGTAGATCTTGCCGAGCAGTTCGCCGGCCTGGCTCTCGACGGCGCTGATGCCGCGCTTCCAGCGGGGGCGCTGCTCGGGCTGGCCGGACAGAGTCTTGCCGTAGAAGTCGAAGTTCGCTTCGTCGATGTCGGTGGGAAGCACCGAGGCATGGCTGCTGAGGAAGTGGGCAGCGAGATAGGCCTGCCATGTGGAAACCGGCACCGTGTCGAGCATCTTCGCCAGCGCCGGCATGCCGCCGCCAAACAGCGCTCCGGCCTGCGCCGCGTCGATGCCGGCTTCCTTCAGCTCTTCCGGCGTCGGCGGCATTTCGCCGACGATCACATAGCTCGCCTTTTCAGCGCCGACCGTGTCGAGGAAGGTCTTCAGCAGGCCGGGGGCGCCGAGGTCTTCGAACTCCGAAACCGAGAGCTTGTTGTAGGTCAGGTCGCGGTTGCGCGCGCCGGCACGATCCCAGTCCGCCTGCGCGATCTGCGTTTCCAGCGAAAGCACGGCCTTGGCCGCCGCATCGGGATCGGCATAGCCCGCCTTGCCCAGCAGGAACGACAGGTACGAGACGTATTTCGCGCGGATTTCCTTCGAGCGCTCATCCTGCTTCAGGTAATAATCGCGATCGGGCAGACCGAGGCCACCGATATTGGCGCGCAGCGCGTAGATGTCGCTCTTCTTGGGATCGGCGTCGACCCAGAGGCTCACCGGCGAGATATATCCCGGCTTGCCGAACAGGCGCACGATGTCGGTCGGCGTCTTGGCCGCGAAGATACTGGACAGGTAAGGCTGCGCGGGTGCCAGCCCGGCCTTGTCTATGGCATCCGTATCCATGAACGCATTGTAGGCTGCGGCCACGCGCGCCGCGTCAGTGCCCGGCGCAGGATTGGACGCGACCAGATCGTCCATGATCGCATGCAAGCGCTGCTGCGACAGTTCGTTGAGTTCGATGAACGAGCCCCAGCGCGTGCGGTCCGCAGGGAGTTCGACCGAGGCCTTCCACTTGCCGTTCACGAATTCGTCGAAATCGTTGCCCGGCTTTACACTGGTGTCCATCCACTTCGTCTGGATGCCGAAATCACCCCAGTCGGTCGACAGTTCGGGGGTGTTGGTTTCATCTGCCAGCGCAGGCGCGGCGGAGAGCGAAAGGACAATGGCGGAAACGCTGGCCGATACGGCAAGCGCGCCTCCGAGGAACTTGTTCATGAGCGACCCCTCTTTCGGGATTGAAAGCAAAAGTACCGGCCCGGAAACCGATCACAATCACGAAATATAATTGCCGGCGCGCGCAACGCCAGTCCCTAAATGTCGTTAGCCGAGGGGAATCAGCCCTTCGTCGAACTGCAGGGAGGCCAGACGCGCATAAAGGCCGCCGGCTGCCGTCAGGCTGTCATGCGTGCCATCCTCGACGATCCGGCCATTTTCCATGACGACGATGCGGTCCGCCTTGCGCACTGTCGCCAGTCGGTGGGCGATCACCAGCGTCGTGCGATGCGCCATCAGATGTTCGAGCGCGTTCTGGACCAGCCTCTCGCTTTCGGCGTCGAGCGCGCTGGTCGCCTCGTCGAGCAGCAGGATAGGCGCATCGCGCAGCAGCGCGCGGGCAATGGCAATGCGCTGGCGCTGACCACCCGACAGGCGCGCGCCGTCTTCACCCAGGAAAGTATCCAGCCCCTCGGGCAGGTCGCGCAGGAACTGTTCGGCATTGGCCGCTCGTGCCGCTTCCCAAATCGCTTCGTCGTCGGCTTGCCAGTTGCCGTAGCGCAGGTTGTCCCGCGCGCTGGCGGCAAAGAGCACGCCTTCCTGCGGGACGAGGGCGATACGCTTGCGGACGGCTTCGGGATCGGCGGAAGTCAGCGGCACGCCATCGACCTTGATGACGCCGCTTTGCGGATCGTAGAAGCGCTCTGCGAGCTGGAACAGCGTCGACTTGCCCGCGCCCGACGGACCGACGATTGCCACCGTCTCGCCCGGCTCTACTGTGAGGCTGAACGCGTCAAGCGCGGCGGCATCGGGCCGCGAGGGATAGCGGAAGGTCACACGCTCGAAAGCGAGCTTGCCGCGCGCTGGTTCGGGCAGCGCCTGCGGGCGCGCAGGCGGCGAAATCAGCGGCCGCTCGTTCAGCAGCTCGGCCAGGCGGCTCGCCGCGCCGGCGCCGCGCACCAGATCGCCATAGACTTCAGACAGCGAACTGAATGCCCCGGCCACGAGGCCCCCGGTAATGACGAATGCGGCAATGGTCCCGCCCGTGATCGTGCCTTCGGCCACACCAACGGCACCGCGCCACATCAGCAGCGTGATCGACCCGAAGATCAGCACCATGATGACGGCGGTCATGATCGCCCGGATCGTGATACGCCGCTTGGCCGTCTCGAACGTCCGCTCGACGCCGCCACTGAAGCGCTCGTATTCGCGCTTTTCCTGATTGAACGCCTGCACCACCCGCAACGCGCCGAGGACTTCGGTGGTCATCGCACCAATATCGGCGATCCGGTCCTGACTACTCCGCGATACCGAACGCAGGCGCCGGCTGAACAGGATGATCGGCGGCAGCACGATGACAATCGTTCCCAGCAACCCGGCTGTCAGCCAGGGTGCCAGAATCAGGAGGTAGATGGTCCCGCCAACCGCCATGATCGCATTGCGAAGGGCCACGGAAACGCTCGTGCCCACGATCTGCTCGATGACTGCGGTGTCCGCAGTCATTCGCGAGGAGATTTCCTTGGGGCTGTTCGACTCGAAAAAGCTCGGAGAAAGGGTCAACAGATGGCGCTGCACCTGCAGACGAATGTCGGCAACGATGCGTTCGCCCAGCCAGGAGACCGTATAGAAGCGTATGGCCGTTCCGATTGCCAGAACGAAGACGATCGCAATCAGGATCAGGAACCATTTGCCGATCGCGGACGGATCCGCACCCTGTGCAAAGCCCCGATCCACGATCCGGCGGAAACCCCAGGGAATGGCAAGGGTCGAAGTGGCCGTGACGACCAGCGCGCATAACGCGACAAGCGCCCGGCTCGGGTAGTTGAACAACTGCCCCCACACGAGACGCAGAGGGCCCAGGCTCCTGCGGCGCGGCGCAGGAGCCTCGTTACCGGTGGCTTCGCTCGATGACGGTGCGGCCGTACCCGAATTGGCGTCCATGCGCGGCCCTTACAGCCTCGAACCGCCAAGGGAAAGGGTTGCCCGGAAAACCGTCACAACTCGCGCCGATGCCCCGATCCGGTCTGTCAACTGGCCGGATTATTCGGAAATGCCGCATTGCACAAAAGGTGGGCAGAGCCCAAATTATGGCATATTCCGATTACAGGGCCGCCCGTTCGGCCAGGAGACGTATCTTGCTTTACAATGCTTATGAGTTGCAGCGCACCATGCTGAATGGCGCCGCAGCATGGGCCTCGGTCGGCGCGGAAATGCTGACAAACCCCGCCATGCCAATGGGTTATTTCGGATTTGGACCTATCATGGCCTCGGCCCTGGATGTCTTCGCCCATGCCACGATGGCGCGCGGCAAGCCCGATTTCGACATCGAGGAAATCGAGATCGACGGCAAGAAGCACAGCGTTACCGAATCGATCATCCTGCATCGTCCCTTCGGCAACCTGGTGCGTTTCGACCATGACGGTCTGCCTGCCAATGCGCCCAAGCTGCTGATCGTGGCCCCCATGAGCGGCCACTTCGCGACGCTGCTGCGCGGCACGGTTACGCGCATGCTTCAGTCGTGCGAGGTCTACATCACCGACTGGGCCGATGCTAAGATCGTGCCGACCGCCTCGGGCCGTTTCGATCTCGACGACTACATCGACTATCTTATCGACTTCCTGCGGCACATCGGCCCGGGCACGCACATGCTCGCGGTCTGCCAGCCTTCGGTTCCCGCCTTTGCCGCAGCCGCCGTGATGGGCAAGCACGAGGATCCGTGCCGTCCCGCCACGCTGACGATGATGGGCGGCCCGATCGACACGCGCGAGGCACCGACCAGCGTGAACGACGTGGCCATGAACCAGCCGTTGTCCTGGTTCGAAAACAACGTCATCGCCACCGTGCCGCTCACTTATCCCGGCGCCGGGCGCCGGGTCTATCCGGGCTTCCTGCAGCTTGCCGGCTTCATGGCGATGAACCTCGGCAACCACATGATCAGCCACTACGGCATGTTCAAGCACCTCGTCGAAGGCGACGAGGACGGTGCGGCAGCGACCAAGGCGTTCTACGACGAGTATCGCTCGGTCTGCGACCTGACTGCCGAATTCTATCTCCAGACGGTCGAGCATGTCTTCCAGCGCCACTCGCTTCCCAAGGGCGAATTCGTCCACCGCGGCGAAGTGATCGACCTTGCCGGCATCCGCGACACGGCCCTGCTCGCCGTCGAGGGTGAAAAGGACGACATCTCGGGCATCGGCCAAACCAGGGCGGCCCTGCATCTCGCCCCCAAGCTGCCTGACGAGCAGAAGAAGTACTTCCTGGCCGAAGGCGTCGGTCACTACGGCATTTTCAACGGCAGCAAGTGGCGCAATCTGATTGCACCGGTGCTCGAGGACTGGATCCGACGGCACCAGAAAAAACCCCTGAAAATCGTCGCCTGATCTGCGCCAATACGACACCGGCCTGCGACCGTCTTCGGTCGGGGCCGGCTGGCGTGCCATCTCGGCTTGTGGTATTTCCACCCGCATGGATCGCGCGTTTGCACGCAGAACAGTTCTCAAGGGTGGATTGGCAGCAGGCCTTGGCCTGACGCTCCCAGTTCGCGCGCTGGCGCAAGATGCCGTAGCGACCGGTGCATCGGCCTCTCCGCTGACGCCTTACGAACGGCGCGTCCTCGATGTCGCAGCCGCGCAGGTGCAGCGAGTGGGGGACAAGGTCTGGCGTTCGGATCTGGTCGGTATCGCCGACTTTGCCCAGCCCTCATGGAAGCCCCGGCTGCACTTCGCCAATCTTGAGGCGGGCACGGTCCGCTCCTTCCTGCTGGCGCACGGCAAGGGCTCCGATCCGCAGCACAGCGGCTGGCTGCAGTCATTCTCCAAAGTCCCCGGCTCCGAGGCGACCTCGCGCGGTGCCTATCTCACCTGCGAGTGGTACAAGGGCAAGTACGGCACCTCCATTCGCCTCGTGGGACTGGACTCCGACAATTCCACCGCGCTCGAACGCGCGATCGTGATGCACCCTGCGTGGTACGTCGATCAGGCGATGATCGAAAAATGGGGCAAGCTCGGCCGTAGCGAAGGCTGCTTCGCCATGAGCAACGAGAGCTTCAACGAGGCGCTCTGGCACTTGTCCGGCGGCCGGCTGCTCTTCGCCGACCGCATCGGCGAGGCCTGATCGCAGCGCTTCGCCCTGCCCGCACGGGCATCGACACTCATGCAACGCAGTGTTACCAAACTGCCATGGAGGGCACCCTGACATCGCCAAAGCGCGCCATGCCGACCGACGCGCGCCAGATCCGGTCGCGCAAGGCCTTGAATTCGGCCTTGCTCGCGCTGCTGGAAGAACGGTCGTTCGACCAGCTCACCATTCGCGAAATCACCGCGCGGGCCGGCACCGGCTATGCCACCTTCTTCCGGCACTATCCCGACAAGGAAGCGCTGCTCAGCGACATCGCCACCGACGAGATCGGCAACCTTTTAGCGATGACAGTCCCGGTACTCTACGAATCCAACAGCTATGAATCGACGCTGGCGCTGTGCCGTTACGTCGCCGAACATTCGCGGCTGTGGTCGGCGCTGCTGACCGGCGGCGCCGCCGCCATCGTGCGCGTGGAGTTCATCCGCCAGGCCCGCGCGCTGGTGGAGGAAGCCCGCACGACGCCGGAGTGGCTCCCCTCCGATCTGGGTGTGGTCCACGGAACCGGCTCGACCTTCGACATTCTCGCCTGGTGGCTGGGGCAGGAAAACGACCTCGACGCAAAGGACGTGGCAACCATCCTGCACCGTCTGGTCATCGCCCCGCTCATCGGCGACAAGGTTGAAAAGCGCGCGCCTGCACAATAGTCACGAAACACCCTGTATCATTGATAAGACTGGAAAGCCTCACGATGCGGTCGCGGCATTCGGGTGAAAGCCTGTGAGCGGAGAAATCGAAAACGGCGACTGGCCGACCTTCGGCTGGGTCGACGACATCCGTCCGGCGCTGGCCGAGGCCGTCGCGAACGGGAAACCCGCCGCGTTCGCCACGCTCTACCGTGTCGAAGGCAGTGCCCCGCGCGGTCCCGGCGCGCAGATGCTGTTCACGCTTCGTGACGATGGCGACGTAAGGGCAACGGGCTACTTCTCCGGAGACTGCATCGAAGGCGATGTTGCCCATCACGCCGCGCAGGTCGTTGCCGACGGGGAACCGCGCCGGTTGCACTACGGCCTGGGCAGTCCGTGGATCGACATCCGCCTGCGCTGCGGCGGCGCGCTCTACATTCTTCTCGAGCGCGTAGAATCCGATGATGCGGCAGTCGCGGAGCTGCTGCGCCATGCCCGCGAACGGCGCCCCTGCATCTGGGAAAGCGATGGCAAGACGCGCGCGGTTCGCGATGCTTCAGGGCCGCTGCTGACGTACTCGGAAGACCCTCTCCAGATTGCCCGGCGCTACGATCCGCCGCGCCGCCTCATCGTCTCGGGCGGCGACCCCGGCGCATTGGCCGCTGCCCAACTCGGCGCGCTGGGTCAGTTCGAGACCATTCTGGTCCGCCCGCAAGGCCCCCAGGCCCCGCCGCCCTTTGCCGTCGCGCAGTATCTGCGGTCCGCCCCCGCTTCTGCGCTGCAGGACCTCGGCGTCGACCGCTGGACCGGCTACCTCGGCGCCACGCACGAAGACGAACACGATCTCGGCGGCTGCCTCACAGCGCTTCGCGGCGGCGCGGGCTATGTCGGGATGATCGGTGCCAAGTCGCGCGCTCAGGGTCGCCTGAAAGCACTGGAAGCACTCGGCGCGACCAAGGAAGAGCTTGACCGCCTGCACCTGTCCCCGGGCATTCCCGGCCTCGGCAAGTCACCCTGGGAAGTCGCCACCGGCATCGTCGCCGAGATCATGCAGGCGCTCAATCCGGCGCACGAACGGGCATGAGCCATGTCGCGGTGGTACTGGCGGCAGGCCATGCCACGCGCTTCGGCAGTGACAAGCTCAGCGCCACCCTCCACGGTGAACCGCTGCTGTTCCACGCCATCCGCGCCGCCCGAGCCGCGCCCGTGGAGCGTGTGATCGTCGTCGCTCGCCCCGGCCTCGACACTGGCACGTGGACGGGCGAGCCCACGGTCGAGATCCTGCGTATTAACAGCGATGCAATGTCCGATTCGCTGAAAGCCGGGATAGCCGCAGCGGCGGATGCCGACGGGGCCTTCATCTTCCTGGGCGACATGCCGTGCGTTCCGCATGCAGAGGCAGCCCGGCTCGCGGCAGTGATCGGTCCCGCCTATGCCGCCATGCCCCGGCACGACGGGCGCCCCGGACACCCTGTCCTGCTCTCTTCCGCCGCCTTTCCGGACATCGCTGACCTTAGCGGCGACCAAGGCGCCGGGCGCCTTCTGCGCACGCGCGATGATGTAGTATTTGACGACTGTACAGATCCGGCCATACATTTCGACGTGGACCGTCCCGAAGACCTCGGGTGGCTGGCGAGCAGGGACCGGGCCGACAAGAACTGAAACGCCGCGCGCCAGGGACCTCGCGGCCAAACGCTTGGGAGAGCGTCCTTGACCGATTTCAGCCCCCTGTTCACGCCGTTCGAGCTTGGCAAGTTCACCCTGCCCAACCGCATCGTCTTCCCGCCCATGGGCCTGCAGGTCTGCGAAGGCGGCGTACCGGGCGAGGAAGCTGCCGATTACTATGCCCGCCGCGCCCAAGGCGGCGCGAGCCTGGTGATCACCGAGGGCGTCTACATCGATCACCCCTCGTCCGGCGACAACCCGCTGCTCGGTCGCTTCCATGGCGAGGACGCCTTTGCAGGATGGCGCAACGTCGCAGCCAAGGTGCATGCGAAAGGCGGCATCTGCGTGCCGGAACTGTGGCACGTCGGGCTGATCTACAAAGGCCCGGACGTCCTGACCGGGGGCCCTCTGGCCTACAGGCCCGAACTCGGGCAGGTGAGCCCCTCGGGTTACATCGATCCGGAAAGCAAGGTCTGCGAGGGCATGACACAGGCCGAGATCGACGATGTCATCGCCGCCTATGCCCGCGGTACGCGCAAGGCCGTGGAGCTTGGCTTCGACGGGATCGAGCTGCACGGCGCGCATGGCTATCTGATCGACCAGTTCCTGTGGAAGGCCCTCAACCGCCGGACCGACCGCTATGGCGGCTCCGCCCGCGCGCGCGGGCAATTCGTGGCAGAAGTGATCCGCGCATGCCGCGCCGAGCTGGAGCCCGGCATGCCGCTGATCCTGCGGCTCTCGCAATGGAAGATGGTCGATTATACCGCGCGGCTGGCTGAAACGCCGCAGGAACTGGAAGAACTGCTGAGCCTCGTGGTGGAAGCAGGCGTCGATCTGATCGATTGCTCGCAGCGCCGTTTTTGGGAACCGGCCTTCGATGATGGCTCGGATCTCAACCTTGCCGGATGGGTCAAGAAGGTGACAGGCGTTCCCACCTGTACGATTGGCTCCATCGGTCTCGACAGCGACTTCTTCTCGAACCTTGGCGAAGGCAAGACCTCGGGGCTCGACCTGCCCCGGCTGGACGACCTGATGCGCCGCTTCGACCGTGGCGATTTCGATCTCGTCGCGGTCGGTCGCTCGATGATTGCCGAGCCCGACTGGCCGAAACTGGTTCAGGCGGGCCGGATGGACGCCCTCAAGCCGTTTTCACCCAAGGCGCTGGACGAAGCATTGATGGCGCACGTTACCGAATAGCTGTCAGTCGCGTACGAGGCGGGTCGCCTCCTCGATGCGCGCGCGGGCCTCGCAGAGGCGGTCTTCGGCGTCGCGCAGGAGGCTGTGGAGCTGCCCTGCCTCGCTCTCGGCCGGCTGTGCGGTTTCAGCCAGCAGGCCGTGCAGAAACAGCCGCACGCAATAGCGCGTATGGCGTTCCACGGATGCCATTTCCATGCGCATGCCCCAGGCAGCATTGCTTGCAGTGCCGCCGACGACGATGCTGAGGAAAGCCTGCGCCGCATTCTCTGCCTCCGGGAAATCGCCCTTGTTGTTGCCGAGCCGGCGCCGGAACAGGTCCGCGAGATACTGCAGTGTCGGCTCGGTGCCGCGCCGCACGTTTTCGAGCGAGATTTCCGGCATCGTGACGGACTCGGAATTCGTGAGGCGCAAGAGCCGAAGACCGGCGGGCCCCAACACATTGCTGACGAGGATTTCGCCGATGCGCATCAGGCTGGCTTCGAAATCCTCGCCCTCCTGCTCGCGCAAACGGTCAATCGGCACGATCCATTCGTCGATCGCGCGGCTGAGCGCGGCCTTGAACAGCGCCTCCTTGTCGCCATAGCGCGAATAGACGGTCCGCTTGGCCATCCCGGCCGCCGCGCAGATGGCGTCTATGCTCGTCCCTGCGAAGCCCTTTTCGAGAAACAGATCCAGCGCCTTGTCGAGCAGTTCCTCATTGCTAAGCGACGGACGCCCAGGCTTCCTCTTTACCTTCGGCATTCCGGCCGGCTCGATTTCCGCCACTCGCACGTCCTTCTTGTTTGCCGGGCATCCCCCAGTCGTGTCACCCTATCGCGTCCTCGCACCTGCGGCAAATCAATATAAAACGCATAAGGTTTCAAAATACGCTTAAAGTGCAAAATACCCTCGTGACGACGCATCGAATCAGTGTTATTGAAACGTCATAGGTAACAATCAGGTGAGAGCGGACAGAAGATCCCGCCACCTGCCCGGGAGTGGAGACACATGGCGATACCATCCGTCGATTTGACACCCAGGATCGGATCGGAACTCAAGCTGGACAAGGCCGCACTGCTGAGCGGCGATCTTTCCGGCGAAATCCGCAAGCTGCTGGTTGATCGCGGTGCGATCGTCGTGCGCAGCCTGCACCTCAACGATGCAGAACTGCGGACCGTCGCGCGCACCCTGGGAGACCTGCGCATCGGCGGCGTGAAGCGCGGCGCGGACGGCAAGACGCTCAACGAAGGCGACGAAGGCATCCTCAAGGTCAGCCTCGATCCGAAAGTGAACCCGGACTACGCGCGCTTCCTGTTCGGAAATCATCTCTGGCACATGGACGGCACCTACGAGGAAGTGCCGCCCTTCGCGACGCTGTTCACCCCCTATCGCCTTTCCGAACACGGCGGCGACACGATGTTCACCAGCACGTATGCGGCCTATGAAGACCTGCCGGACGAAGAGCAGTCCTGGCTTGAAACGCTGCGCGTCGTGCACACGATGCAGGCAGCGCTGTTCCCCGCAAAGCGCGACTGCACGCCCGAGGAATTCGCCCTCTGGTGCAGCTACCCCCAACGCTCGCATCCGCTCGTCTGGCAGCACAAGTCGGGCCGCAAGTCGCTCGTCCTGAGCACCTCGGGCGCCTACGTCGAAGGCATGCACCCGGCCGAGAGCCACGACCTGCTGCAACGGCTGATGATCCACGCGACGCAGGAAAAGTACGTCTATCGCCACAAGTGGCAACTGGGCGACCTAGCGATCTGGGACAACACCGGCGCCATGCACCGCGCCATGCCCTTCGAGGCGGGCAGCAAACGCGAATTCCACCGCTGCACACTCAACGGCGAGGAACCGGTGACGGCACCGGGCGAGATGGCGGAAGCAGCGGCCTGAAGCTGCCCCAACGAGACAAACCGAAGTTCAAGGAGAGAGATCGATGAAGGTAGGCGTACACCTGGGATACCAGAACCTTCGCGGCGAAAGCGACATGGAGTTCTTCCGGCGCGAAACGCAATTGATGGTCGAGGCGGAAGCCATGGGCTTCGATTTCGCGGCATGCGTGGAGCATCACTTCACCGACTACGCGGCCTGCCCCGACCCGGTTCAGGCGCTGAGCTACGTAGCGGCGAAGACCAAGACCATCAAGCTGATGCCTGCCGCGATCATCCTGCCGTGGAACGATCCGCTGCGCGTGGTCGAGAAGATGGCCATGCTCGACAGCCTGAGCGAAGGCCGCGCCGTCCTGGGCATGGGCCGCGGCGCCGCCCGCCGCGAGTTCAAGTCCTTCGGACGCGATCTGGCCGACAGCCGCGAGATCTTCGACGAAGCCGCGATGATCATCCTCGACGGTCTGGAGACCGGGGTCGTCAAGGCAGACGGCAAGTGGTTCCAGATTCCCGAAACCGAAATCCGACCGCGCCCCGAAGGCTGGAGCCGCGATCGCGCGGTCATGGTCTCCATGTCGCCGTCTTCCGCCGAAGTGGCGGCGGACTACGGCCTGAAGGCCCTGCGCTTCAGCCAGGGCGACTGGTCCAAGGCGCTGCCGGAGATCAACAACTACCGCGACACCTTCAAAGCGAAGCACGGCAAGGCCGCACCGCCCTTCGTCATCTCGGACTTCATGGTCTGCTTCGACGACAAGGACAAGGTAACCGAATATACCGACAAGTACTTCGCCGCGCAGTTCCTGCAGGTCGCGAACCACTATGAGTTCATGTCGGACCACTTCAAGTCGCTGCCGAGCTATGCCACCTACGCCTACATGGGCGAGGCAGCCGAGGCCCGCGGCGGTGCGCACAACGCCTACAAGGACTACATCGGCGGAAACCTCATCGGCACGCCCGAGGAGCTTTACGAGAAGCACCTGCAGCGCAAGGCGATGGTGGGCGACTACGAGATTATCGCCAATTTCTCGTTCGGCGGCATGCCTTACGAGGATGTGTACGAGCAGATGAAGACCTTTGCCGACAAGGTCATGCCGAAACTCAAGGAGGAGGAGCCTGTCATGGCATAAGCTTGCCATGCCCTGCGGGGCAAAAGGCAAAGCCATGATACGATCCCGGGTGCCGCACGCATCCGGGATCGATGTGCAAGAACCGGGAGAAGGGTAGAGAATGACTGACATCACAGGACGCACCGCCGTCGTTACCGGAGGCGGCAACGGCATCGGCATGGGAATGGCAAAGGAGCTGGCACGTCAGGGCGCGAAAGTCGCCGTGGCCGACATCATTCCCGAGAACGCGGAAAAGGTCGCCGCCGCCATTCGCGACGCCGGCGGCGAGGCCATGGCTGTGACCTGCGACGTCTGCGAACGCGGCTCGATCGACGCCATGAAGAACGCCGTACACGAGACGTTCGGACCGGTGACCCTACTCTTCGCCAATGCGGGCGCGACGTCGTTTGAACCGCTGATGGAAATGAGCGACTACGATGTAGACTGGATCCTGCAGGTCAATCTGCACGGCGTGATGAACACCACACGCGCCTTCCTGCCCGACATGATCGCGGCGAAGGGCGGCCATGTCTGCGCCACCGCTTCGATGGCCGGGCTGCTGCCGGGCTGGATTCCCGTGCACGCCCCCTACTCCGCCGCCAAGGCCGGGATCATCGGACTGATGATGAACCTCGGCCTCGAACTGGCCGAGCACAACATATTCACCACCAGCTACTGTCCGGGCGGCGTTGCCACGGGTATGAAAGATAACAACGCCCGCTATCGCCCGGCGCGTTTCGGCGGCCCGGGCGAAGCGGAACTGCACGTCAGCGATGCCTCGACCAACGCGAAGTCGATGGCCTTCTATTCCCCGGACGCGGTGGCGCCGATGGTGCTCGATGCCGTCCGGAACAATCGACAGTTCGTCTTCGATCATCCCGAGCAGCGCGCCGAGTTCAGGCGTACCTATTCGGGAATTGTCGAGGCATGTTATGATGCGGCAGACGACTGGCATGCCCAGCACGGCACTCCGGAAGCCAATCCCGAAGGTGCAAGGCTGGTGACGACCTGACGAGGCCCCAACCGGCCCGCAAGTTTGAGGAGAGAGACCATGGCGAAGCTCAATGTCCGCCCGCTGATCGAAGGACGTAATTTCGGCGTCCGCATTAGCGGCATCACGCGCGAACAGACCAACGATCCCGAAGTGCGCCAGCAGGTCAACGACCTGTTCGAACGTCACGGCATGATCGTGTTCGAAGATGTCGAGCCCTCGGGCAAGATGCAGATCGCCCTCTCCGATATCTTCGGCCCGCTCAAGGATCACCCGAGCAAGGCGGTCCCCCGCGTCGATCAGGACGCGATGCCCGGCGTCATAGACATGACCTGTCCGCCCTGGCCCGAAGGTCGCATCCATGTCGACGGCCAAGAAGTCACGCAGTGGCTGCCCTGGCACTTCGACCATGCCTACAACAACGAGCTGAACCGCGCCGGCGTGCTGCGCGCCATCGACATTCCGCCCGAGGACGGGCTGACGGGCTTCGTCGACGGAATCGAGCTCTACGATGCGATCTCGCCCGAGCTGCGCGAGAAGATCGAGGGGCACAACATCCTCTATCGCATGAACGTGATCATGAAGGACTTCCACTTCGGCGCGCCCGACGACTACCGCTGCATCGCCGAGAACCCCACGGCGGATTCGGTGATGGAAGCGGCCAAGGACGTGCCCCGCTCGGTCCATCCGGCAGTCTGGACCCGCGACACGGGCGAAAAGGTGCTCCACGTCTCGCCATGGATGGCCGAGGGGATCGAGAACGACGAGACTCCCGAAGGCAATGCCCTGCTCGATGCCGTCAGCCATGACATCTTCGACCGCGCCAAGGAGCTGTCCTACTGGCATCACTGGAAGCCGACCGACATGCTGATCTGGGACAACTGGCGAGTGCTCCACGCGGTGAGCGGCCATCATCCGCAGTACCAGCGCCGGATGCAGCGCACGACGATCAAGGGCGACTACGGTCTCGGCTACTTCGAGGGGGGCGCCTCGAACGACAACAAGATCCTCGAGCGCACGTACTGATCGCGTGATCCTGGTAGTGGCGACCGTGCGCCTGAACCCGGGGCGCGCGGCCGATTACGAAACGGCAGTGACGGAGATCATGCCGCGGGTGCGCGAGGCAAACCCGGGCATTCTCTTCTACCATGCCGCCAGGAGCCGCGATGAGGCGGACACCTACCGGGTGATCGAAGCCTATGCCGATCAGGACGCCATGGACCAGCACATCGGCAGCGAAAGCCTGCAGCAATCGCTGGCTGGGCTCATGCCGATGATCGCGGACATCGACATCCGCATCCACGACAAGGTGGCCTGATCGCTCAGGCCTGCCCGGTTTCAGTGGAAAGCAGCGCGGGATCGATACCCTCAGCCCGCCAGGTCGCCATCCAGCGGGCTTCCACCGGCGTGTCGAACAGGATCTCGGGATGCCCTTCGGCGGCATACCAGCCGTGATGGCGCATTTCGCCTTCGAGCTGCCCGGCGCCCCAACCGGCATAGCCTAGCGCCATCAGCCAGTGGCGCGGCCCTCGTCCTTCGGCAATGGCGCGCAGCACATCCATCGATGCGGAAAGCGCACAGAGCGGTTGCACCTCGACAGTGTCGGCCCCGCCCCAATCGGTCGAATGCAGGATGAAACCGCGCCCCGGCTCGACCGGACCGCCGTGCATGACCGGACAATCGGGCGCGACGCCAGGATCGATTTCCAGCTCTTCAAGGACTTCGTGGAAGGTCACGCCTTCGCGGACATGGCCGATGCCAATGCCGAGCGCGCCATGCTCGTCGTGCACGCACATGACATTGACCGAGCGCTCGAAGCGCGGATCGAACATGCCGGGCATGGCCAGCAGGATTCGTCCGGAAAGGTATTGCTCCGCTGTCACCCTACCGAATGTAGGCGCTCGCGCGGCAAGCACAAGGCGATGTTACCGCTCAACGGGACAGGGCACTTTTCCCACGCGGCAGGGCCTCCTATGCAGGGTGCGACCAAAGGAGAGACCGACCCGTGAGCCTGCTTTTCGAGCTTCCCGAAACGCCCAGCATTCCTGTCCTCGGCACGGAGGCCCGCTTCCCGGTACGGCGCATCTTCTGCGTGGGCCGCAATTACGAGGCCCACGCCCGCGAGATGGGCAGCGCGGTCGACCGCGAGGCACCGATCTGGTTCACGAAGGCATCGGCTGCGGTGTGTCCAAGCGGCGCGACGATCCCTTATCCTCCCGGCACCAGCAATTGCCACTACGAGATGGAACTGGTCGTCGCGATCGGCGCTTCCGGCTTTCGCGTCTCAACGGACGACGCCATGGAGCTGGTGTTCGGCTATGCCAGCGGCCTCGATATGACCCGGCGCGATCTCCAGAACATCGCCAAGGACAAGAGCTGCCCCTGGGATACCGGCAAGGACTTCGAAAACGCCGCCGTCATGGCGGCGATCACGCCTGCGGCCGATTTCGGGACCGTTGCCAAACAGCGCATCACCCTCTCCCAGAACGGCACCCTCAAGCAGAACGCGACCCTGGCCGAACTGATCTGGTCGCTGCCCGAGCTGATCGCCGATCTCTCGCGCATGTATCACCTCACGCCCGGCGATCTCATTTATACGGGTACGCCAGCGGGCGTTGGGGCAGTCGCGCCCGGTGACGAACTGGAAGGTGCGGTCGAAGGCCTGGAGCCGGTTCGCCTGACCATCGGCCCGGCGGAGTAACCCCACGATGCGGGCAGCGATCTATCCGGGCGGCGGCAAACCGATCACCATCGAAACGCTGGCCGATCCCGAACCGGGCCCCGGCGAAGTGCTGCTGCGTGTCGAACGCTGCGGCATCTGCGGAACCGACGTCTCGATGACCAAAGGCCAGACCTGGGACTACGCGCCCGGCCAGTTCGGCCACGAATATGCCGGAGAGGTCGTCGCGCTCGGCAAGGGCGTGGAGCGACTGAAAGTGGGCGCCCGTGCAGCGGTGATACCGGCCCTCGGCTGCGGACACTGTCCCGCCTGCGACGCCGGCGACAATCCGATCATCTGCGCCAGCCCGCATGCCGCGCTAGGCGGATTTTCCGAATATGTCGCCATTCCCGAAGCGGTGGCCTTCCCGCTGCCGGAGACCCTGTCGGTGAGCGACGGCGCGCTGATCGAGCCGCTGGCTGTCGGCCTCTACAGTATGCGCAGGTCGGGACTGGCAAAGGGCGAAACCGTGCTGGTGCTCGGTGGCGGGACAGTGGCGCTCTATGCCATCTACTGGGCCCGGCGCATGGGCGCGCGCCGGATCGTTGCCGCCTCCCGGTCCAACCGCCGCCGCGACTTGTGCCTGCAGATGGGCGCCGATGCTTTCGTCACCTTCGGCGACGATGAAATGGCCGAAGCGATGGATGCGCTGGGTGGTCTTCCCGATGTGGTGATCGAGGCTGTTGGCGTGGAAGGCATGCTCGACAAGGCCGTGCTCCATGCACGGCCCTATGGCCGGGTCATCTCGCTGGGCTTCTGCACGCATCCCGACCCGGTGCTGCCGGCGATGGCCTCGTACAAGTGCGTCACCGTGCAGTTCCTCGTCGGCTATACGCCGGAGGAATTCCGCTACATCGCCGACGAATTCGACAAGGGGCACGTCGATCCGGCCACGATCCTGACGCGCACCGTCCCCCTCGACGCACTGCCGGCAGTGATGGCCGAATTGCGCGGTCCGAACGAGGACACCAAGGTCCACGTCAGCCTGCCGGGCTGAGCCCCAGAACAGACACCGGCCCTCCTTGGCGGGGGAGAGCCGGTGCTCCGAAGCCGCCGGAGGACGGTCCGGATTCCGTCCCGGTCAGTAGTTGTAGGTCAACTGGATCGCGACTGTGCGCGGCATTGCCGGTGTCCCGATGATATCCGCCAGCGGGACGCAGCCTGTAGGCGTGCCGATGGAGGTGCAACTCACTCCGTCCGTACCCTTGGCACCGCCTGTGCCGGTACGGTCGATGCCGTTGATCAGGTTACGCTTGTTGGTGAGGTTGCGCCCGATCACCGCCAGCTCCCACTTCCGGTCCGGCGTGAACAGGCGGAACGTCGCATCGAGCTTGGCAAAGGCATCCTGAACGGCGAGCGGCTGCAATTGCGTGCCGACGTTGTACTTGCTCGAATAGCTGGCATCGGCCGACAGGCTCATCATCAGCGACTCGCCAAGGCCGAACTCGTAGTAGCCGCCAAGCTGTCCGGTAAAGACCGGCGCCTTGCGCAGACGCCGTCCCGAAAGGTCCTGCGCCGTATAGCGCATCAGCACTGCGTCGTACTGCTGGTTGCAGCCGAGCGAGACGGTCTGGCCCGCGTAGCAATCGGCCAGATAGTCGCGGAACTTGGAATCGTTGAAAGCCGCCGCCGCATGCAGGCTCAGCCCGGGCACGGCGAAGGGGCTGAAGCTCGTTTCCATTTCGATGCCGCGGATCCGCGCCTTGGCCGCATTCTGCAGACGGAAAGCGCGGCTGGTCGTATCGAACACCGAAACCTGCAGGCCCGAATAATCGTACCAGTAGCCGGTGAGGTTGAACGTAACCTGCCGGTCGGCAAACCGCGACTTCAGGCCCACTTCGAACCCGCTCACTTCCTCGGGATCGAAGCTCTGCCCGCGTGTGGGATCGGCGGCGATGGCACCATTGGTGAACCCGGCGTCGAAGCCGCCCGACTTGAAGCCCTCCTTGTAGGAGGCGAAGAGCATGACGTCGTCACTCGGCTTGTAGTTGATCGTCAGCTCGGGCGAGAAGTCGTTGAAGGTCAGCTTCGTCGATGGATAGCGCGGATCGGTCGTCACATCGAAGGGCGTGCCGCCATAGGGTGTGACGGTGAAATCGAGCAGCTTCTTTGTTTCGTGCGTGTAGCGCCCGCCCGCCGTGATCTGAATTTGATCGGTGGGATTGAACAGGAGCTGACCGAAGGCAGAGGTCGACTTCTGATTCTGGTTGGTGGATTCGGTAGGCAGCGGGAAGTTGATGACCGGCACCGCGATGAAGGTCAGCGTGTAGAGCTTGCGATCCTCGTAGAAGCCGCCGAGCACGAAATCGAACATGCCGCCGAAGTCGGAGGCAAGCCGCAGTTCCTGCGAATACTGGTCGTTGGTGAAGCGCACGGCAAAGCCGTTGTTGCTCGTCGGACCATAGCCGCCGTTGGACGTCAGCGCTTCCCGGACGCCGTAGTACCCCGAGACACTGGTCAACGTCAGCGCATCGGTCATGTCCCAGTCGATCTGGCCGCTGACCAGATACTGCTTGTTCACGCGGCCACCGTAGGGCCCGTAGAACAAGGGGCTGAGCGCCAGGAACGATGGATCGAGCTGCGAAGTATAGACCGTGCCGTCGTTTTCGCAGTTGCTGGCATCCTCATACGGGCGCTGCGCCGAGCCGTAAGGGCAGGCCACGATGTCCGAGAAGAACGAGGAGCCGCCAACGATCTCGGTGTCGGTGTACGTCCCCTTGAGCCGGATCTTGAGCCTCTCGGTCGGATCGATGGCCACCGTTCCGCGCACGAAGATCTCGTCCTGCTTGGGGAAGCGGTGCAGCTCGGTGGGAATTACCCCGGGCGGCGGCGAACTGGTGCCCGGCGCATTGGGAGTGACCAGCCGGATATAGCCCTTCTGCTTTGACCAGTGCGTGGCGAGGCGTACGCCGATACTGTCGGTCAGCGGCGCGGAGGCGGTGATGTCGACGTACTTGTCGCGCGCCTTGAACTCATAGCCGGTGCGCACCATCAACTCGGAGGTGTCGCCCGGGTCCGCCGTAATGATCGAGATAATGCCGCCGGGGCTGTTCTTGCCGAAGAACAGCGACTGCGGGCCGCGCAGGATCTCGATCTGCTGAAGATCCATCTGCGCGGCACGCAGGATCTGCGCGCTCGAAATCGGCACGCCGTCGACGTTGACCGAAACGGCCTGGTCGATGAACGCCATCGATTCACCCGAACCGATGCCGCGCAGCGAGATCGACCCGCCCATAGCGCCGGAGGACTCGCCCGTGAGCAGGCCCGGCGTGAACTGGGCAATCGAATCGATGCCGGTCACACCGTAGCGATCGAGCAGGGTGTCGCTGAGCACGGTCATGGGCACCGGCGTGTCCTGCGCCGTTTCCACACGGCGGCGCGCCGTCACGATGATGTCGCCCCCGTAGACGTCGTTTTGCCCTGCCCTCTCATCTGTCGATGCGTTCTGCGCCAGCGCGGGTGCCGCGGGCAGTACAACTGCCAGTGCGGTGCAGGCGCACAGCCATGCCTTCGATGCCTTCATCACTTCCCTCCTCCATGTTTCTCAGGCCCACGCGAGGCGGAAAGCTTCACGTGGCGCCGGGAGGAGGATGCCCATCCATGCACTGGTTCTTTGGTCTTTGATCCTCTTCCCGCGACTTTTCTAATTTTCTTTCGCACGAATATCAACACGTGTATCATTCTTACTGAACATATGTTCATCATGTTCAGTGGCGCAATCCGCCCGGATGTTACAAAATCTGGCGCTTGTATGGTTTGAGCGGTTGCTTATGGAGGCGCGATGAGAATGTCGCGCTCGGTTTCCGCCCTTCCCGTCTCCACCTTTGCCCTTCTTTCCTGCCTCCTCGCTTCGCCGGCTGTGGCCGACGAAAGCGCCGATGCGGAAGCGATTGTCGTTACCGGGCACGGGCTGGCAGAAGGTCCGGCCGAGCCGGCCTACGACGTGACGGTGCTCGACCGCGAACAGATCACTTCGAGCGCTTCGGGCCGGATCGAGGATGTCCTGACTTCGGTTGCGGGCTTCCAGCAATTCCGGCGTTCCGACAGCCGCTCCTCGAACCCGACGGCCCAAGGCGTGACCTTGCGCGCTCTAGGCGGCAATGCATCAAGCCGCGCCCTCGTCCTGCTCGACGGCGTACCGGTGGGGAACCCCTTCTTCGGCCACATTCCGCTTTCGGCCCTCAATCCCCAGCGGCTGTCATCCATCCGCGTGACGCGCGGCGGCGGCATGGGCGCTTTCGGGACCGGCGCGGTTTCCGGAACCATCGACCTTACGAGCGCCGGCCCCGACGAGATCGGCTCGCTGCAGGCCTCGGCACTGGTGGGCCAGCGCGGCGAGACCCAGGTTTCGGCCACCACCGCGCCGCGCCTCGGTGACGGGTTCGTGATGGCCAGCGTGCAGTGGGACAGGGGCAAGGGCTTCTGGACGACGCCGCGCGACGAGCGCGTCCCGGCTTCAGCCCGGGCAGCGTACGATAGCTGGTCGACGGCCCTGCGCGCCGTCGCGCCGCTAACCGATACCGTCGAGGTTCAGGCATCGGGCCTCGCCTACGACGATAACCGCACGCTGCGCTTCGAAGGCGCCGACTCCTCTAGTTCGGGCCAGCAGGCCAGCCTGCGCCTAGTGGGGCGCGGCGATTGGCAGTTCGACATTCTGGGGTATGCGCAGGCGCAGAACTTCTCGAACGTCGTCATAAGCTCGTCCCGCTTCAAGAAGGTGCTCGATCAGGCGAAGACGCCGACGCTGGCTGTCGGAGGCAAGGCCGAAGTGCGCCCACCCGTGGGGGATGCGCACGTCCTGCGGCTCGGCGCCGATCTGCGCGTAACCGAGGGACATCTGGTCGAATTGCCCTACTCCACGGTGAGCGGCCAGCCGACCGCCTTCCGCCGCGCCGGGGGCGACCAGTCCGACTTCGGTCTCTATGCCGAGGACGACTGGACCATGGGATCGTTCGTCCTTACTGCCGGTGTCCGCGCCGACCGCTGGACCATCCGCAACGGTTTCTATCGCGAACTCGACGCAACCGGCGCCGTGGCCGAAAACACGACTTTCGCCGACCGCTCGGACTGGAGCGTAAACGCCAGGAGCGGTGTGGTCTGGAATGCCAGCAATCTGCTGTCGCTGCGCGCTGCCGCGTACACCGGCATTCGCCTGCCGACGCTCAATGAACTCTACCGCCCCTTCGTGGTCTTCCCTGTGGTGACCCAGGCCAATGCCGCGTTGAAACCCGAGCGGCTGCGCGGCTACGAGGCCGGGATCGAAGTCCATCCTTCGGACGCCGTCTCGCTTTCGCTTACCGCCTTCGACAACAAGCTGAAGGACGCGGTGGCCAACGTCACGCTCGATACGAACCTGCGCCAGCGCCAGAATGTCGATGCCATCCGCGCACGCGGACTGGAAGCCTCGGCCAATGCCTCGCTGGGGGAAGTGAGTTTCAACGGTTCGCTGGCCTGGACCGACTCGAAGATGGACGCGAGCGGCACGCAGGCCGCGCTCGACGGCAAGCGCCCGCCGCAGGTGCCCAAGCTCGCCGCCAGCGCGACCCTCGCCTGGGCTCCGCGTCCGGGCTGGCGGCTCGCCGCCACGGTGCGTCATGTCGGCAAGCAGTACGAAGACGATCAGGAAACCGACGTCCTGCCCGCAGTAACCACGCTCGATGCCTATGCGCTTGTACCGCTCGGCGGCACCTTCTCGCTGATCCTGCGCGGGGAGAACCTGACCGACGAAACTATTGTGACGCGCAATCAGGCCGGCTCGATGGACTACGGCCTGCCGCGCACCCTCTGGGCCGGCATTCAGGTCGGTCTATAAGCCCTCTGGCAGTTCGCGAAACGAAGGCCTAAGAACCGGGCAATGTCGCGCCTTACCGTCAACGACCGCCCGGTCGAATTCGATATGGACCCGCAGACGCCCCTGCTCTGGGCGCTGCGCGACGCTGCCAATCTGACGGGAACGAAGTTCGGCTGCGGCGTCGGCGACTGCGGTGCCTGCATGGTCATGGTGGACGGCACCGCGCTGCGATCCTGCCTCATCACCCTGGCCGAATGCGAAGGCCGCTTCGTCGTCACAATCGAAGGGCTTTCGCGCGACCGCTCGCATCCGGTGCAGCAGGCGCTTGTCGCCGAGCAAGCTATCCAGTGCGGCTTCTGTACGCCGGGCATCGCCATCAGTGCCGCCGCCTTGCTGGCGCGCAATTCCAATCCTGGCGAGACGCAGATCCTCGAAGCCATTCCCAACCTCTGCCGCTGCGGCGTCTATCCCCGGCTGGTCCGCGCGATCCAGCGCGCAGGCGCCGTGCAGCGCCGCGAGGACACGATCAGCGCCGCCCCTGCCCCCGGTATCACCCGCGAGGACGCGGCGAAAGCCGTCCCGGCCCTTGCCCCGGCAACGCAGCCTTCACCGGCGCCGGCCCCAGAGCCCGCCCCCACAGGACAATAAGGAGACGATCATGAAAGCCACGATCTGGCACAATCCGAAGTGCGGCACCTCGCGCAAGACGCTGGCCATCCTCGAAGAAACCCCCGGCGTGGACGTGGAAGTCGTCGAGTATCTCAAGACGCCGCCGAGCGCCGAGAAGCTCGCGCAACTCTACAAGGATGCCGGCATCACCCCGCAGCAGGGCCTGCGCATGAAGGGCACCGATGCCGCCGATCGCGGGCTGCCGGAAGCAGACGACGCCACCGTTCTCGCCGCGATGGCCGCCGAACCGATTCTCATCGAACGCCCCCTCGTGGAGACCGACAAGGGCGCGCGGCTCTGCCGGCCGCAAGATAAGGTTCAGGAAATTCTGTGACAGTCCGATAGTTTATACGGACAGCCTGTCCCACCCACCTTGCAATGCGGAAGCTAATCTGCCACCGCACTGCTCATTCGTTACCCGGTAACAGTGCGAGAGCTTCCGCCAGCATGAATAGTACAGAGCTTGCCCGAGAGGCGCTGCCCCAGAGGATCAAGCGGAAGATTAAGCAAGGGTTGGGACCTTGGGGCGTCTTCTTCGAGGGCTTCCTGCGCAACCCGGTGATGGTTGGCTCGATCGTACCGTCCTCGCGCTTCACCATCAATCGCATGCTGTCGCGCGTGGACTGGGACAACTGCAAGCTTTTCGTCGAATACGGCCCGGGTGTCGGCACGTTCTGCCGCCCCGTGCTCAACCGCATGCGCCGTGACGGCATGCTGCTGGTGATCGACACGAACCCGCAGTTCATCGAGTATCTGCGCCGCACCATCAAGGACAGCCGCTTCGTGGCGGTTCACGGTTCAGCTGCGGACGTCGAGGATATCGTGCGCGCGCACGGCCATGAAAAGGCCGACTACGTGCTGTCCGGCCTGCCGTTTTCGACGCTGCCCGATGGCGTCGGTCCGGCCATCGCCGCGGCCACGCATCGGGTGATCCGCAAGGGCGGCGCTTTCCTCGTCTACCAGTTCACCCCCAAGGCCCGCTCTTACATGGCCAAGCACTTCAAGCGCATCGACAACGGTCTGGAGCCGCTGAACGTGCCGCCGTGCTTCATGTGGTGGGGCTGGAAAGACGAAGAGAACGAAGACGCCGCCGCTGCCTGAGCAGCGCGGCGCCTCAACTCTCTCCCTTATTCGAAGGTTTCCGAGATCGTCTCCGGCGACGGGCCGGCCAACTGCCTATGCGTGAAGGCCAGTACGGCGATGAAGATCACGCTGGTTACCGCGCTGATCACACCTGAAATCACGCCGGTGTAGAACGTCAACGCGTCTCCCTGCCCGAGAATCAGCGCCACTGGCCCGACCAGCACGACCGTCGTCATGAAGGCGACAGCGATATAGCCGATCGTCAGCAGCACGAAGAAGCCGAAGAGCCGCAGGCTGTTGTGGCGCGTCAGCTGCCATGAACGGACCATCGCCGCGACAGGGTTCCTTAGCCCTTCGTTGACGACGACGGGGACGACCAACGAAAGCTTGATCGAGGCATAGACCACCGCGATGATCAGGGCCACGGCGACGATTGCCGATGCCACGCTAGTGCCCAGAATGATGCCGAACAGGCCGCCCAGCACCAACCCGAAGACCATCGACGCCAGAAGCGTTGCCGCCATTGTCAGCACGAATATGCCGATCATCGTGGGCAGTGCGCGCAGGGCGACGACGATCGCTTCGCCCACCGTGGGCCGTCCGCGATCGCTGAGCAGCGTCATGACCGTCAGGTATCCGATCACCTGAACCAGCATGCCGCCAAGGCCGAAGATCAGGAAGAGCCCCAGATTGGCGGAAAAGATGCTTTCCACCGTCTCGGGCTTGTTCATGGCTTCGAGGATCTGCGTCTGCACATCGGTGAGGAACACCGTCGACAGCAGGGTCGGCAGCAGGAAGAACACGCCGGCAACCGCAAGCAGGACCTGCCGGTTGGCGCGAACGGCTGCCATCGCATCGAGCCAGGCCCCGTTACTGTCGAACTTCATCACAAACTCCCGATCGTCCTGACGCGCAGGCTGTCTAAAGGCACTTGATAACCGCAGGGAATGACGCCACGCAACGCGCCATGACGATTCCCGCGAAACAATCCAGTGAATTGCAGGAAGCCAGCGAGCAGACGCTGCCCGGCGATATCGAACTGCGTATCTCGCCAAGCCCCGTACCCTATCGCGAGGCGCTGGATGAGATGGTCGCACGCAATGCCGCTATTGCCGCGGGCGAAGCGCGGGAACTGATCTGGCTGCTCGAGCATCCGCCGGTCTATACCGCCGGCACCAGCGCCGCTTCGGCCGAACTGCTCGATCCGCGCTTCGAAGTCGTCGAAGCCGGGCGGGGCGGGCGCTATACCTATCACGGCCCCGGTCAACGGGTGTGCTACGTGCTGCTCGACCTCAAGAAGCGCGCCCGCGACGCGCGTGGTTTCGTCCATGGCCTGGAAGGCTGGGTGATCGACACCTTGCGCGACTTCGGCGTGGAGAGCTTCCGGCGTGATGGCCGCATCGGTATCTGGACCACCGACGTCGATGGACAGGAAGCCAAGATCGGCGCCATCGGCGTGCGCATCCGCAAGTGGGTGACGATGCACGGCTTCGCCGTGAACATCCGGCCGGACCTGTCGCACTTTGCGGGCATCGTTCCTTGCGGTATCGAGGAGTTCGGCGTGACAAGCCTCGATCGCCTGGGCCGCGAGATCGATTTCGCGACCTGGGACAAGGCGCTGCTCGCACGTGCGGACGGCTTCCTCGCTTCGCTGGAACGTCCGTGCCCTCAACCCTCTCCTCCGGAGACCGCCTGAATGAAAGCCCATACCGCCCTTCCCGTCGCGATGGCCGCCGTTCTGGCGCTCGCGGGCTGCAAGAAGGACAAGGCGCCGGAACAGGCTGATGCCGCCGGGGGCGAGATCCTCCCGCGTTCGGTCAGCGACGACATGCCGCCCTACGATACCGTGCGTTCGCAAGCTCCGCTCGCAAATCCCGAGGAAGGCGGCAGCGGAGACGTGACGAAGCCTGCCACCGCGCAGGAGGAAGAGGCTGCTACAGAAGAAGCCGCGCCCGAGCCGCAGGAAGACAGCGAAGCAGCAGCTACGCCGGACGCAGAATAGCGCCGCCGGTGCGCCCATGGCCGGCGTCCGTCTCATAGGCCGCCAGTTCCAGCGTCCTTTCTGCCATGGCCAGATGCGAACGATCCACCGTTCGGCCTCCAAACGGCAGGGACGAGGCATGCGGCATGCTTTCGAAGGCCGCCATTATGGCCCGTGCATCCTCCACTTCGTCATCGCTGGGCGTGAAGGCCTCTTTGATGGTCGCCACTTGTGATGCGTCGGTAGCGAACATGCCGGCAAACCCGTCGCGGCGCGCCTGATTGGCGGCGCGGACCAGTCCGGCCATGTCTTCCGGATCGGACAAGGGCGCATCGATGGCGACGATTGTCGCGGCATGTGCCGTCAGCAGCGTCTGCGCCCGCACGAACCCGCAGCTATCGGTCCACGATCCGTCTTCGCGCGTCGCACCTATGGCGCCGAGCGCGGCGGCAAGACCGTTGGCGTTCCAGCTCAGCGCGCACAGGCGCTGGTGCGCCGTTCCGAGATAATCGGCGATCCGCAGTGCGGAAATCGGGGTTTCTCCGACAACAGGCATGATCCGCGTCGAATTGGCAGGAAGGCGGTGGCGCTGCTCCAGTTCATAGATGTCGCTGGCAAGGTGCCGGACGGCTTCCGGACCGGCCGATTTGGGCAGGATGATCCCATCGGGCGCCGCGGGCATCACCGCCGCGAGATCGCTTTGCGCATGACCGGAATCGAGCGAATTGATACGCACCCAGCGGCTCATCTGCCGGTGTTCAAGAAGGTTGGTGCGGTGCACGGCCAGCCATTCGGCGCCGAGCGCCCGGGCCTGCGCCTTGCTCTCGTACGGAACGCTATCTTCGAGATCGACCACCACGGCATCGGCACCGCTGCCGAAGGCAGAGCCAAGTGCGTCCTCGTTATTACCGGGTACGATCAGCCAGGAGCGGAATTTCATCGCCAGCCCGCCTTGCCTTCTTCACTACGTGCCGGAAAGCTAGCGACCGGACGTTAAGAAAGTCTGGAGATATCGGCCGGGCTCCCGGATTTCCTAAAGCGCCTTGTCGTAGATCGCGTATTCGCGGTTCACCTTGCTCTCAATGGCATCGGCAATCGCGACCATGCCCTGATTGTCCTCGAGCACCCAGCCGATCTCGCCTCGCTTCGCGCCGAACTTGGCCGTCGCTGCACGGCGGATGTACTCGATCATCATAAAAGCGAGCTGGCTGGCGAGCCGCGACGACTGCAGCTTCTTGCGCACGCCCATCAACGGCACGCGCATGTCGGCATTGCGCGGCTTGCGCAGCCACAACAACAATTTGAGCAGCCCGAAGATCGACGGCTTCCCGTTCCGCCCGTTGAGCCGCATTTGCGGCTTGTTGAGATCGGGCAGCGTCATCATGAAAGCGACCGGCTCGCCTTCGTATTCGGCAATGCGAATCAGTTCGGGATGGACCAGCGGCTTCAGGGCCTTGCCGACGTACGCGATTTCCTCGTCGGTGAAAGGTACAAAGCCCCAGTTTTCCGCCCAGGCATCGTTGAGAATGTCGCAGATGATCGCGGCATCACGGTCGAAATGCTTCAACTCGGCGTTGCGAATCCGGATCTTCGCGTTCTTCTCGCCTGACGTGATGATACGCTGGATAAGCGGCGGATATTCCCTGGTCACGTCCAGATCGTAGGTCCGCAGCGTCTTCACGCGGTCGTAGCCTGCGCCTTCGATCCAGGCCTGATAGGCGGCGTTGTGATGCGCCATCATCACCATCGGCGGATGATCGTGGCCATAGACTTGAAGACCTGGCTCTTCCCAGACGGAAAGGTTCATCGGCGCCAGAACGCGCGTCATGCCCTGCTCGCGCAGCCACGCTTCCGCCGTGCTGATCAGCGCCTTGGCCGTTTCCTCGTCTTCCGCCTCGATAGCGCCCCAATTGCCGGTACCGGGCCCCATGCCCTGCTCGGCAGGCTGTTTCAGCGCCAGTTCATCGATATGCGCCGATATGCGGCCGACGATCCGACCACCACCCCGCCGGGCCAGAAACAGCTGGCAGCGGGCATGTTCGAAAAAGGGGTTCTTACCGGGTGTGAACTTGGAGATCTCTTCCGAACGCAGGTTGGGCACCCAGTTTTGATCTGCCGCATTGAGCCGGTATGCGCAGTCCACGAAAGCGGCGCGGTCGGCCTTGCTGGAAACGGGCGTGATGACTAGTTCGGAGTTGGCCACGATGCTGCCTTTGTTCGATATTATGGGGCGCTTGGAAACGCGAAGTGCGGCGCCATACCGCATCTTGTCAAGCAAGAGCGGACGTACCATTTCCACACCCCTGCCCCGGGCGTTGCCGTACCCGGACGTTTTTTGGAATTTGAAAGCATGATTGCCCAGGACCTAGCGCAAGAGCCCCGGCCTTCCCCGAAGCCCGACGCCTCTGGAAAGGTGGCCGGAACGTGGCACTCGCAGATCCCCGACGACAAGGAGATGCTGCGCGCGGCGGTCGAGCTGACGCGCGACATCTCGACGGCGCGCCCGGCAATCTACTGGCCGGACATGCTGGCTTCCGCTGCGCTGGGCTATGCTGCGCTGGCCGGCGCGATCCTGCTCGACAACACCTTCGCTGCCGTCGCCTGCGGTCTGCTGGCCTCGCTCGCGCTCTATCGGGCGCTGCTGTTCATCCATGAGCTGACGCACATCCACAAGGAGGCGCTGCCCGGGTTCCGGTTCGCCTGGAACCTGCTCGTCGGCATTCCGATGCTGATCCCCTCGTTCATGTACGAGGGCGTGCATACGCAGCACCATGCCCGTACGCGTTACGGCACGATCGAGGACCCGGAGTACATGCCGCTCGCGCTGATGAAGCCGTGGAGCCTGCCCGTCTTCGCCCTCACCGCGATCCTCTTGCCGATTGCCCTGCTCATCCGGTCGGCCGTGTTGGTGCCACTCGGCGTGGCGATCCCGCCGCTGCGCCAGCTCGTCTGGGAGCGTGCCTCGGCGCTTTCGATCAACCCGCAATACCGCCGCCGCCGGCCGGAGGGTGAATTTGCCCGTATGGTCTTCTGGCAGGAACTGGGCTGTTCGGTCTGGGCGATCAGCGTGCTGACCGCGAGCTACCTCTATGGCTGGCGCCCGTTGCTCATCGCGCTGTGCGTCGTCTCGTTCACGGCTTTCCTCAATCAGGTCCGGACGCTCGTCGCGCACCTGTGGGAAAACGACGGTGAGGCGATGACGGTCACCGCGCAGTATCTCGATTCGGTCAACGTCCCGCCGCCCGCGCTGTTTTCACCGCTGTGGGCGCCTGTGGGCCTGCGTTATCACGCACTGCACCACCTGCTGCCGTCGATGCCCTATCACTCGCTCAACGAGTGCCACCGGCGTCTCTCGGCCCATCTCGGCGAAGACACGACTTACGCCCGCGCCAGCTACAAGGGCCTTGCGCCGCTTCTCCGGCGATTGGCGGGCAGCACGATGCGCGCGCGCTGAGGGGCTATTCCTCGGTCCTGACCAGCACCGTCTCGCCGATCAGGGCGAACAGCACGAAGGGTGCCCATGCCGCAACGAGCGGCGGGTAGCCGCCGAAGTTGCCCATCGCCAGCGCCGCATTGTCGAACACGAAGTAGGCAAAGCCCAGCGCCATGCCGATCACGGCACGGATGAGCAGCTGCCCCGAACGCGCGAGACCGAAAGCGGCGACCGCTCCGAGCAGCGGCATCAGCGTTGAGGACAGCGGGCCGGAAATCTTGTGCCACCAGGCCGCTTCGAGCGTGCTGGTGCGTTGCCCGGCCACCTTCATGGCCTTGATCGACCCGGCCAGCTTGAAGATGTTCTCCGAATCCGCATCGACCTTTGACAGCGTGACCTTGCTCGGCGTGATGCCCGGAGCAACCGTGGCCGAGGGTATCTCAGTCGTCCTCGTGCCCTCCACTTCGAACCGGACCGGGTTTTCCAGCGTCCAGCCGGGATTGGCGTAAGTCGCCCGCGGGCTGCGCAGCTGCTCGACGATCATGTCGTTGGCATCGCGCCGATAGAAGGTGACGCCCGTCATCACCATGTCCGCGCCCGTACCTGTCAGCGTCTTGGCCATCATCAGGTCGCGCCCGTCGGACAGGTAGAGATTACTTCGTACGCCGGAATCCCTGGGAAGCGGGCCATAGTCGACGGCATGCCAGGCATCGAGCGCCGCTGTGGCGCGCGTGACCACCCGCTCGTTGAAAGCGAAACTGATGGAGGAGATCGCGAAGGCCGCGAGCATCAGCGGCGCCAGCACCTGATGCGCCGAAAGTCCCGCGGCCTTCATCGAGATGACTTCGCTGTTCTGATTGAGCGTGGCGAGCGTGATGATCGTCGCCAGCAGCACCGAATAGGGCAGGAAGCGGGCGACGAGTTGCGGCACGCGCAGTGAAACGTAATAGAGCAGCTGCATCTGCCCGTTGCCCGAATAGGCAAGGATGTCGCCACTCTCACCCAGCAGGTCGAGCACCTGCAGCACCATCACCAGCATCAGCAGCACGGCCAGAATGCGGGTGATGAACAGGCGCGCGAGATAGAACGTCAGGGTGCGCGAGGGAAAGAATTCGAGCTGCATGTCAGGAATGGTCCGCCGGTTTGGGCAGCATGGGGCCACGGCGCTGGCGGCGCAGCAGCGACTTGAACCGCTTGGAAATACTGTCTGCCGCCTTCTCCAGCCATCCGATCGCCTGCCCGCCCGGCACATAGGCCACCCGCCAGTACATCCACAGGATGATCGCCGCGAACACGATGAAGGGCCCCCAAAGCCCCAGGATCGGATTGATGCGGCCAAGCGAGGCCACGTCGTTCGCGTACTGATTGACCTTGTGGTAGGCGACAATCATCACGATCGAAACGAACAGGCCCAGCGCCGACGTCGACCGTTTGGGCGGGATAGCCAGCGCCACTGCCAGCAACGGCAGCAGCAGCATCATCACCACTTCGACCATGCGATAGCTGAAATTCGCCTGGCTCGACACGCGGCCTTCCTGGGGCTGGTTGTCGTTCCAGCCAAGTTTCATGAGTTCGGGCAGCAGATACTCGCGCGCCGCGCCGCCGCGCTGGCGGAACTTCTCGATCTCGGGAAGGTCGATGGGCAGGTCGTGCCGGGTAAAGGCCAGCACACGCGAATCCTGCCCAGGTTCGTCCTGGATGATCTGGCCCTGCTCCAGCCGCAGGATGATGGTGTCGGGCGATCCCTTCAACGCAAGGAAACGGCCTTCGCGGGCCGAGATCGAGAGCACCTGCCCCTTGCTGTTGGCGACACGGGCGAAAATGCCCATCAGCCGCCGGCCATCGTCCTGGCTTTCATCGATGCGCAGCGCGATGCGGTCCTTGAGCGAGGTGAACTCACCGACCTTGATCGATGCACCCAGCGCGCCGGACTTCAGTTCGTAATTGAGCTGTTCGTAGGCGTAGCGCGCAAGCGGCTGCAGATAACCGACATTGGCGAAATTGATCGCCACCATCACCAGCGTGATCAGGTAGGGCACGCGCAGCATGCGGGTATAACTCAGCCCGACAGCGCGCATTACGTCGAGCTCACTGCTCGTGGCCAGCTTGCGGAAGGCCAGCAGGATACCGAGCATCAGCCCCAGCGGAATGGCGAGGCTGGCATATTCGGGCAGCATGTTGCCGAGCATCTTGAAGACGACGCCGACCGGCCCGCCTTCGGTCGCCACGAAGTCGAACAGGCGCAACATCTTGTCCAGAACCAGCAGCGACGCGGCGAGCAGAAAGATCGCGAGCATCGGCATCAGCACGAGCCGGAAGATATAACGATCAAGGGCGGTGAAGAATTTCACGTGTCTCGGCGACTACTCTGGAACTGGGCAAAGTCTGCCTTAACCGCATCCCGGCACCTGCGAAAGGGGTCTCAGCCCCCCAGCATCGGCACCAGCACCATGAGCAGCCCGATCAGGCTCACCAGAAAGATGATCGTGCGCAAACCCTTGATTCCGAGCAGGTAGACCGGGACGTAGGCGACACGCATCGCCAGCCACAGCCAGGCACCGACAACGGTGGTGTCGCTCGATCGTCCGGCCACCGCGACGCCGAGCATGGCAACGATGGCGACCGGAAAGGTCTCCATCATGTTGTCCTGCGCCCGCTTTGCGCGTGCGGGCACGGGCTCCAGCGGCGGCATCGGCTCGTCGCGCGCGCCGATGTTCCAGTCCGCCCCGTACTGCTTGGTCTTGAGGTGACCGGCCAGAAATATCTGGACGATCAGGAGGACAGCGCCCCACGCCAAGACGAGAATTTCCTGAGACATGGCACCGTTCCCCTTATCCTGAACCGACAAAGCCCGCAGCTCCGAAGCCACGGCAAACAAGCGTCAGATGCCTGCGGAAATCAGGCCTTTTCGAGGGTGCACTGCAGCGGATGCTGGTTCTGCCGGGCGAAATCCATCACCTGGTTCACCTTGGTCTCCGCGATTTCATAAGGAAAAATACCGCAGACGCCGACGCCCTTCTGATGAACATGAAGCATCACGCGGGTCGCCTGTTCCATGTCCATGTGAAAAAAGCGCTTGAGGACCAGCACCACGAATTCCATCGGAGTGTAGTCGTCGTTCAGCATCAGGACTTTGAACTGGCTGGGTTTCTTCGGCTTCGCACGCGTCTTCGTGGCGATACCGACCTGCTCGTCGCCGCCCGTGTCCTTGTCCGAATCGTTGTCATCCCCGGCATGCACGGGCCATGGGCGCGAGCGCTCGGAATCGGCGATAGAGGAAATCATAGGGTTCAGAATATCGTACCGGGGCACCTTTCTTCAAGATGCCCCGGACGAGAATATCGATTTGCAGCAGGTTCGGTCAGGCATTCGAGCCCGGCCGGTCAGGCTTTCGACCTCAAAGCGAGGCCGAACGCGCCTTTTCCATGGCAATGCTGACGCGGCCCGAAATCGGCGCCATCACGTCGCTGGCGAGCTTGAGCATGGCTTCGCTGTTCTTCGAACCGTAGGCCACGGCGCTGTCGAAGCTCTTGCGCATCATGTCGCCCTGGATCTTGAAGAAATCGGTCGGCGACTTGGCCGAAGCGAGTTCCTTGATGTCGCCGCTCATGGTTTCGAAAGCGCTGCGGCTTTCGGTGACGATTTCCGAGCCGAGCGACTGCATGCCTTCGGCGAGAATCTTGCTCGATTCCATTGCCGCCTCGACGTTGCCCTTGGCGAAATCGCCGGCTTCGCCGAACGCCTTGGTGCTCTTTTCAAAAACGTCCTTGGCCTTGGCCTGGGCTTCAGTCATCGCATCCTGGAAACCGGTGAAATTAGCGCTCATGTCCATTGTCGTATCCTCGAGCATGAAATTGGTGAAAAAATCTGCGAACGCGGGCTTGGAGGCGGTCTTTGCCGCCTTTGGGGTGGCTGCCTTGGGACCTTTGACAGACGTGTCCGCCTTCCCCTTCGTCCCGGCAACCTTGACAGCCGGTGTGGGCGCCGCAGCCTTCACCGGAACACTTTTCTTTGCCGGCTTCGCCGTCGCGGCCGGCTTGACCTTTGCCGCCGATTTGGCGGCAGGCTTCGATGCAGTCTTTGCCGCAGGCTTCGGCTTGGCCGCAGGCTTGCGCGCCGCGGGCTTTGCCTTCGCAGCCGCAGGGGCCGGCGTGGCCTCTGCTGCCTTGGGCTCTGCCGCCTCGACAGGTGCAGCTTTGGACTCAGGCTCTGTCTTAGCCTTGGCCTCGTCTGCGCCATCCTTCGACTTGATAGGCGTTGCCTCGACAGCGGCCTGATAGGCCTTGTCGGCTGAAGCTACGTCTTTCGGGTCTTCATTGTCGGCCATTAGACAATCCCAGCAATCGAGTGGCATAAAACATAATTCGACGCACATCAGCGCCGGTACGAACCAAAGCGATTCGTCTCATCGTTGCTGCAATGCAAAATAGGTTTGTGCGGGCGCGAAGTCAAATTAAATTTTGTTGCACTGCAGCGCAAATGCTGCAGTGCAACAAAAGACCGCGCGCGCTGGCGCCGGCAATCGGGCTCGATGCAGTCGGGCAAGCCGTCGACGTCATGACACTTCGGGCCTTCAAAAGTTCCGACAGTGCGCTCCGAATTCGCCGGACAGGCCTATGCTTTCTCAACGCTCGGCAACGTAGCGACCGGGCGCATCCTCGATAACGCGATCGCCGCGGCCGCCTGGCCTGCGTTTTCCTCGGGCCGAAACCTCTGTCGAATCCAGCTTGCCGATCCACTCGCGCCAGTGCGGCCACCAGCTTCCCGGATGCTCGCTGGCCCCGGCGACGAAGTCTTCGAGGGTTTCGGGCGATCCATCGTTGGTCCAGTACTGGTACTTGCCCGATGACGGCGGGTTGACCACCCCCGCGATGTGTCCCGACCCGGCGAGCAGGAAAGTCCACGGGCCGGACAGATAGTGCGTCAGTTTCCAGACGCTTTGCGGCGGCGCGATATGATCCTCGCGCCCGGCCTGGATATAGACGGGTGTTGCAATGCGGTGAAGATCGACCGGAACCCCGCAAGCCTGAAGCGAGTCCGCCACAACGAGCCGGTTGTCGCGATAGAGATCGCGCAGGTAGTCGCGGTGCCAGCGTGCAGGCAGGTTGGTGACGTCGCCGTTCCAGTGCAGCAGGTCGAACGCCGGATGCTCCTCGCCCTTGAGGTAGTTCTTCTCGACGTAGCTCCAGATCAGGTCGTTCCCGCGCAGCGCATTGAACGTCGCGGCCAGATAGCGCCCGTCGAGATAGCCCTCGGGCGAGAGCTTGCCGACCGTCTCGATCTGCTGGTCATCCACGAAATGCTTGAGGTCGCCCGCCTCCTCGAAATCGACCTGCGCGGTGAAGAACGTCGCGCAGGCAACCTTGTCGGCTTCGCCCTTGCGCGCCAGTACGGCCAGCGTCGCCGCCAGCGTCGTCCCCGCCACGCAGTAGCCGACGGTATGGACCGCAGGCACCTTGAGCCGCTCGCGCACCACGTCGATCGCCTCGATCTGGGCCTTGATGTAATCGTCCCAGACCATGTCCGCCATCGACGCATCGGCCGACTTCCACGACACCATGAACACGGTTACGCCCTGCTCCACCGCCCAGCGCACGAAGCTCTTCTTGGCGTTGAGATCGAGGATGTAGAACCGATTGATCCACGGCGGGAAGATCACCAGCGGCGTCTTGAGCACCTTATCAGTCGTAGGGGTGTACTGGATGAGCTGAAACAGCGGCGTTTCGTACACGACCTTGCCCGGCGTGACGGCAATGTTCTCGCCTAGCACGAAGGCGCCGGGACGGCTGTGTGTCAGCTGCCCCTTGCGCATGTCGTCGAGCATGTTCTGCAGGCCGCGCACCAGGCTTTCGCCCTTCGTCTCGCTGGCCTTGCCCAGCGCGACCGGGTTGGTGAAGGGAAAGTTGGCGGGGCTCAGCGCATCGACGATGGCATTCGTCGCGAACTCGAGCTGCGCCTTCCGTGCGGGATCGAGCCCTTCAACCGATGCGGCCATGTCCTTGATGTTGTCGCTCAGAAGCAGATAGAGCTGGTGAAGGACCGCAAAGAACGGCTGATTGCGCCATTCCGGATCGGCAAAACGCCGGTCCTTGCGCGGCAGTTCGGGTGCTTCCTCCGCGTTTCCGGCCGCTTGCGGACCGAGCCCATACTGTCCGAGTACCGCGTTGGTGAGCGCAAGGCCTTCTTCCCAGAGGTTCTGCTGCACCTCGGGATTGGCCAGCGGCAATTGCCGGAACACCGCCTCCGCCGTGGCGACCCATTTCACCGGATCGACATAGTGCGGCGGACTGTCCTTGGCCTTTTCCAGCTGTTCGACCTGGAACTCGGTCCAGATCGACTGCATGCGGGCGGCAATCTGGGCCCATTGCACCGCGGTTTCGGCTTCCTGCGTCCCCTCGGCGGGAACCATGGCTCCGAACAGGGTCGCGAGGCTTTCGGTCTGGGTGCTCAGGACGTTATTCAAAAGGTCGCTGGCATCGCTCGCCATGGGCAATCGAACTCCTTGCTGTGCCTTGCCGATGTGGCCGCTGGGAACGCTCGTGTCGAGTCCCTAACAGGCACCTTTGACAGCACTTCGTGTTACAATCTTTGCAACGATCGGGCATTTGCGCAACGAGCGTAATCCCCTACAGGGGCGGGGCGGCGCTCATGCCGCGCTATTTATGGATTTAAAGAGGCCATGGAAGACGAGTTCTACCGCATCAAGCGCCTGCCGCCCTATGTCATCGCCGAAGTCAACGCGATGCGTCACGCGGCACGCCAGGCGGGCAGGGACATCATCGACCTCGGCATGGGCAATCCCGACCTGCCGCCGCCCGATCACGTGATCGACAAGCTTTGCGAAGTCGCGCGCAAGCCCGACGCCCATGGCTATTCGCAGTCCAAGGGCATCCCCGGCCTGCGCCGCGCCCAGGCGAACTATTACGCCAACAGGTTCGGCGTCGAACTCGACCCCGAAAGCGAAGTGGTCGTCACGATGGGCTCGAAGGAAGGGCTCGCCAGCCTCGCAACCGCAATCACAGCGCCGGGCGACGTGGTGCTGGCCCCCAACCCCAGCTACCCGATCCACACGTTCGGCTTCATCATCGCCGGCGCGACGATCCGCTCGGTCCCGACCACGCCGGACGAACGCTACTGGCACTCTCTCGACCGGGCGATGGCGTTCACTGTGCCGCGTCCCTCGATCCTCGTGGTCAACTATCCGTCGAACCCGACGGCCGAGACCGTGGATCTCGCCTTCTACGAGCGTCTCGTCGCATGGGCGAAAGAGAACAAGGTCTGGATCCTGTCCGACCTCGCCTATTCCGAACTCTACTACGACGGCAATCCGACCCGCTCGATCCTCGAGGTGCCGGGCGCGAAGGACGTTGCGGTCGAGTTCACCTCGATGAGCAAGACCTATTCGATGGCCGGCTGGCGCATGGGCTTTGCGGTGGGTAACCAGCGCCTGATCGCGGCGATGACCCGCGTGAAGTCCTACCTCGACTATGGCGCTTTCACCCCGATCCAGGCGGCAGCCTGTGCCGCGCTCAACGGACCGCAGGACATCGTCGAGCGCAACCGCCAGCTCTACCAGAAGCGGCGCGACGTGATGGTGGAAGCCTTCGGCCGAGCCGGGTGGGAAATCCCCAGCCCCAAGGCCTCGATGTTCGCATGGGCTCCGCTGCCCCCGGCGCTGAAGGAAATGGGCAGCCTGGAATTTTCCAAGCAGCTTCTGACCCATGCCGAAGTCGCTGTCGCACCCGGAGTCGGATACGGCGAGGACGGAGAAGGCTATGTCCGCATCGCCATGGTCGAGAACGAACAGCGCCTGCGACAAGCCGCCCGCAACGTGAAGCGGTATTTGACCTCCATGGGCGTAAATGCCCCGGTTTCCTGAGGTAAACTACCATATAATGTGGAAAAACCACATGCACGACCTGTAAGACAATAGGAGTTGTCCAAAGCGCCTGCGCGCCCGATCCTTTTTCCCACACCGTGATTGAAAAGTGGGGGATTAATGGGCTCGACGGAACCTTTTGGAAGGACGCCCTTTCAATTTTGCTGGCTGGGGGAAGGCCCTCTTCCCTCAGCCCTCGACCTGCGACGCCGCGGGTGGACACAGGATCTGGACCGCACCGCAAGGTGCGGATGCCTCGGCCTGATAAACGCCGGGGATCTCGACAGCATTTCATGGATGGGCGTGCTTTCGTCCTACTCGGCGCGTGACCGGCGGTTCATCGTTGTGACCGGGGTCAAGCGGGCACACGAGCGTGCCACGCTGTTGCAGCTCGGCTTCGGCGACGCCCTGCCCGAGGTTCTCGCTATCGAGGAACTCGACGCGCGGGCCGGACGGGTTGCCGATGCGATGAACTGGTTGCCGCGCATGCGCCGGATCGGGACGCTCCAGCTCGACCTGCTGGCGCGCGAGGGATACGGCAATGGCCGCCCGCTCAACCTAAACCCTCGCGAATTCGCGCTGCTCTGGCGTCTGACCGACAGTCCGAACCGAACCGTCAGCAAGCAGGCGCTGATCCAGGACGTGTGGCGCATGGGTTTCGTTCCGGAAACGAACAGCATCGCGGTGCACATGTCTCGCCTTCGCCGCAAGCTGGGCTTTGCCGGGCTTACCGGCGTGATCGAGACTGCCTCGGAAGGCGGCTACAGCCTGCGCATCGCAGATGAATTCGGTCTGCCGAACAATTTCCGATCGGACGACATTGCGGATGCCGACGAAGAGCGGATGTCAGCCCGGCTTTGAAAGCGCTGCGAGATCGGCGGGCGTGTTGATGTTGGGAATGTCCATCGGAATCTCGACCCTGCGCGCGCCGATCTTGCCCGCAAAGTTCAGCATCGAATGCCGCTCTGCGCTGTGGAGCAGGTCTTCCAGAACGGAAGCGGCAGACGCCAGCCAGTGGCCGATCACCGGCTGCGCCGCAAGACAGGCCGGCGCCGGGGACAGTCGCTGCAGCAGGTCATCCGGCAAGGTTCCTGCGTCCACGCCGCAGGTCAGCACCGTCTCGTAGCCTTCATCGACAGCATGGCGCAGCGCCGCCGCCAGCCCGCCGAGCGGCCCCATGCCCGGACCAGGCCAGTCGGGGTGGGTCGGTGCCGGCGCCAGTTCGCGACCGACCACGATCACATGCTCGCACCAGCCGGACAGGGAATCGACGGCAAGCGCCAGCAGCGTATGCCCCCCCAGTTCGGCAAGCGCCTTGTCGCTGCCGAAACGGCTGGACATTCCCCCGGCGAGAACGGCTCCTAGGATCATGGAAATTGCTCCGCAGTCTGAGGGAAAGATGCCCGGCATCATACGCACGGGAGGGCCCCGGAAGAAAGGCCCGAGCCATCAGCCGGTTGCATCATTGGGGCAGCACACCCGCAATCCGCGAACGCCCCCGCGCGATTTCCGGCAGAACGCGCGAATCTGAGTTGCACCCCGCCCGATCCGTTGCTAGGCGCGCATTCCTCCACACGGATGGCCCGATGGCGGAGTGGTGACGCAGCGGACTGCAAATCCGTATACGCCGGTTCGATTCCGGCTCGGGCCTCCATCCCTTTCATTTTTCTTTTTAATTTGAATTAGTTACGAGGAAAAATGTCTAACCCGATGTCTAACTTTTTCCAAGGTTAGACATTTGCCACGCCGACAGAGCCGATTTTGCGGCCTCCGCCAGTGCATCTTCCTTTTTGGTTTCAGGCAGTTTCTCCCAATCCGAGACTCGGGCGATAGCGGCCGCTGCAAGACGTCTTTGCTCAGCGCCACGGACATAGATTGCCACCTCTTCATCGCGGCTGTGGCCAGATACGGACTTAAGGCCTTGCTGGCTCGTCTCAACGTCAGCCAGACGCCGCATCATCGCCTTTCGCAGGCCGTGCGCCGTGCACTGATGCAATCCGGCCTCGTCACATCGATCTCGAAACCAGTTTCCAAATCCTGCATTGGTGAAAGGACGCCCGAGTTCATTCAGAAGGAAGCAGTCTGCTCCTTCGGGCAATGGGGGCATGGCGACGATTGCTTCGAGTAGCTGAGGTGCGACGGGTAATCCCAGGACCTTCCCGCCCTTGGATTGGCTGAGTTCAATTCGCCCGGTCGCCACATGCCTGGGGCCAAGATGAATAGCATCGATCCGGCGCTGCCCAGTCCACAACATCAATTCCATCGCAAGCCGAGCGCGAGATCCTAGAGGATGGCATTCGCGATACTGTTCAATGTCGCCCTCGGTCCAACTGTAAAAGCCTTTGGAACGTTCGCCGGGAGCGATCTTGATGCGATCGGCCAGAGTTGCAGGGTTGCGATCTATCATCCGGGATTTGACGGCGAAATCGAAAAGGCGGACCAATTCCTTGCGGAGCTTGCGGGCGGCCTCAACGCCGCCTTCCATTCGCGAGCCGACCTTCCGCCGTTCCATTTTTCGCTGCAAGATGGCCTCAACATGCTCGAATTCCAGATCAGCAACTGTGCGATGGCCATGCTCCTTCCTGAATTTCTCCAGGATGCCGCGAATTTTTCGCTGTGTCGTTTCAGTCGGACCTAGCCGTGTCGGCAAAGAACAATAGCGTGCCACGAGGTCATCAATAGTCCCCGGAGCACTGCGCTTAACTTTGACTGGTGCGGCGACTTCCCGACCATCGAGGCATGCCCGATATTCTTGTCGAAACTCCTCGGTTCCCAACTTGGATTTGAAATAGTGGCTTTCGAATCCGGTGCGCCGAAAACGCAAGCGCTCCTTGCCGTGGCGGTCGATAAACGCCGTCACGTATTTGGGCAGAAATCGGCGTCTCATCGCAAAAGATCGTCCCAGCTGTTCTCACGCTGAGGCATCGCCGCGCCGGGGGCAGAAACTGCATGAAGGATGATTCGCCCGTTGGGATCAATTTCGATCCGGCCGACATGCATGCCGGCGGCCTCGGCTGCCTTGATGGCGCGAGTAAGGTCTGACTGTTTGAAACGGGATGGTTGCGTCATTGCCGAACCGGTCTCAGTTCGAATGGCACGTTCCATCCGCTCAGACCTCTGCCACTCCCTCCCCTTCCAACTTCGCTCTTATGGCCGACATCGAACCAAGTGCTTCGCGTGGGCTTGATGCGCGACAAGCGTAAGCGTTTGGCAAAGCGCGCCTGGCATTTCGCGAACGCCGCGCCTGCCAACCGGACCGTTTCTGATGAACTGGTTGCGACGAGCGTATCTCTAAAAGGAAATGGTCCCGCTGGTGCGGCAGTGCCCCCTACACACCGCAGCGCATGACCGTTGCGCCAACGATGACGTCGACGGCTGCAAGGGCCAGCAGTGTCTTGGAAGTGGATGACATCCAAGTCGCGGGTTCCTCACGGATTGCCCGGCGCGGTGTCATGAAGCATCTAAAATGTTATACGAATTTCGATGCCAATGGAATGAGCAAATCGAGCCCGCTGATCGTCACCGCTATAAGCACATGAGCCGTTGAAATAGACCGCCTCGATTGCGTAACAAAAATGTCATGATCCAATTTGCGGCCAGTAGTATATTCATGCCGTTGATCGCGAGTCCGAAATCGGGACTGGTTGCGGTCATATTGGTCAGGGCGCGCGCACGTTGGTTGTCCATGGCCACATCTACAACCTGCAGGCGATCAGCCTGGCTGAATGGAAACGCTTCGAAGTAGCGAGAATAGACTGGTCGCCAGCCAAACCGAATGCCTGCGCTTCAACAGGGGAAGTGCTGCATGTTTATCGGTTCAGAGCTTATCGAGTTTTTTCTCTGCCTCGGCCAGGTGCGCTCGGATGCGGACTTCTTTGACCTCATGCTGGAAACGACCCGCAGGCTGGGCTTCGAGCAATTTGCTTTCGTCAGCCATGTCGATCTTGTTGCTGCGGCCCACGAGGCGGTCGCAATATCAAACTACCCTGACGGCTGGGTCGAGCGGATCCTGACCGAGCGCTATTATCTCGACGATCCGGTACATGCCGCCAGCATCGGTCGCAACACGCCCTACGCCTGGCATGCCATCGGCGCGGAGATGATTCAGAGCAGACGTCAACGAACCATCCTCAAGGAAGGTGCCAGTTTCGGGCTCCAGGACGGCGTCACCGTGCCGGTCCATTCGCCGGGGGAATACCGTGGGACCTGCTCCTTCGCGACCTCGCAGCCTGTTTCCATGACCCCGCATATTCAGGGGGCTACGCATATCGTCGCAGGCTTTGGTTTCGAGACTGCGCGCAAACTGGTTCGCATGCGGCTAGGCCTTGAGCGGACGATGCCTACCCTGCCCCGGCTCAGCCCGCGCGAGGTAGACTGCGTGGGCCTTGTCGCATCCGGCATGGGAGATACCCAGATCGCGCACGCCCTTGGGCTCTCCGAAGCCACAGTCCATCAGCACATCACCGGCGCCATGCGCAAATGCGGCGTTTTCAAGCGGACTGCGCTGGTATTCCGGTCCTTGTTCGATGGACACATCTGCTTTCACAGTCTGCGCCGGACATCCTCTAAATAGAGGAATTTTCGCGAAGGTCCGTTTCACTGATCCTGTCGTCATCACAACAGGAGATGGCGAACATGGCCCACATCATTCAAGGCGGATGGGCGGCAGCGCAAGGCGCGCTGCTTGCCCAGATGTACCAGGAACGCAAACACGTATTCATCGACCTCCTGCGCTGGGACCTGCCCGCGCTCGATGGGCGCTATGAAATCGACCAGTTCGACACGCCCTCGACGATCTATCTCATCATCGCGGGCACCGACGGCAAGCATCTGGGCTCGCTGCGGCTCTTGCCGACCACCCAGCCCCATGTACTGGGAGATATCTTCCCGGGCCTGTGCGATCGGGGGGCTCCGAGCGCACCGGACGTGTGGGAGATTTCGCGGCTATGCCTGTCCCGCAGCATCCGGGCGGCCGAGCGGCTGTATGTTCGCAATCAACTCGCGACCGCCCTGACCCGCTTTGCTCAGGACAATGGCATTCGCGCTTACTGCTGCGTGGCCGACATGCCCTGGTACAACCAGATCCTCTCGTTCGGATGGCGCTGCGAGCCTCTTGGCCTGCCGCAGGATCTTTCCTGCGGCATGATCGCCGCCCTGATGATCCACATCGACGACGAAACGCCCGGGCGACTGGAAGCGGCCGGGATCTGGTCTGAAAAACTCGCACCCCTTGTGGCGCTGAGCCAGTGATGATGGGCGAAACCATGACCGCTATCTCACCGCACGCCCGGTGCATGGCCGATCTACATGAACAGGGTTACGCCATCATCACGGACCTGGTCTCGGCCGATCTGATCACGGCACTGGGCGCCGATCTCGCCCCGCAATTTGCTAACACCGGATTTTCCGAAGGCAGCTTTTCCGGTGCCGAGACGCGGCGCTTTGCCGGCCTGCTCAAGCGATCTTCGCATGCGGCGAGCCTGGTCGAGCACGAGTTAATCCTCAAGATTGGCGAAGACATGCTGGGACCATGGTGCGATCATATCTCGCTCAATCTCACCCAGGCGATCGAACTCGCGCCGGGCGCAGCCTCACAGGTGCCCCATCGCGATCAGGACATGTGGCCCTGCAGCGGCCTGGTTGCGCAGGAGCGCGGTGTCGAGTTCCTGATTAATGTGATGTGGCCGCTGTCGGACTTTACGCAGGACAACGGTGCCACGCTCGTCTGGCCCGGGAGCCACCGGCAGCAGGATGAATTGCTCATCGCCCCCGAGGAAGCGGTCATTGCAGAAATGGCGCAGGGCTCGGCACTCGTATTCCTGGGCTCGACCCTGCACGCAGCCGGCGCGAACCATACCGCCCTTCCCCGGCGCGGCATTATCATCAGCTACTGCCTTGGTTGGCTAAAACCCTACGAGCTTCCCTGGCTTGCCTACCCGCCAGAAGTCGCGCGGCAATTTCCGAAAAGCCTTGCCCGCCTTGCCGGATACCAGGTGCATCGTCCGAACCTGGGTACTTACGAGGGGCGCTGCCCGTCCCTCCTGCTCGACGGCACGCTCGACACGCCCGGCGCAGTGGACGCGCTGCTGCCCGAACAGGAAGAGCTTATCAGGGCATGGCGAAGTGGTATGATTGATCCCAAGCGCACCGTTGCCAGGTCCGGCCAGTCCACGCTTGCCGCAACCGTGTCCCCAGGTGGGCAGGCATCCCATGGATAGCGGCCCCGCTGGCGGAAAGCGCCTCGCGCTGTGCCGGACGTTGATCCTTGAGCGCAAGCTCGCAAAGGAGCTGCTCGGGGCCGGCCTGTGCGCCAATCCGATCTGGGACATGTTGCTCGAACTTTATGTCGCCGACCGGGAAGGCGTACTGCTCTGCATCTGGCAGCTCAGCGTTTCGGCCAACATTCCCATTTCCAGCGCGCACCGCAAGATCGACATCATGGTGCACAAGGGCTTCGTGGAGCGCACCATCGATGAAAGTGACCTGCGGCGCGTCGGCATCCAGTTGGCATCGCCGTTTCGCGAAATGATGGATCAATTATTCGATACGCTGACGCGCATACTCATGACATCGTGCTGCCAGTGCGGTTCGGGCGGCAGAGCGCATTCCAGCAGCGATTAAGCGCCGCCTGATCGAGGATACTCAGTTATCGGGACCAGCGCCCCGATTTTCCCGGCAATGCCAGAGACGCAGAATGAAAATCGTAGCCTGCGAAATTTCGTAGCGTATTTCGTAATTGCCAACGATGATTCGCCGTACCTCGCGAGGATCGAAGGCATCCAGCCTCTCGCCGAGGCGAGGGTAGTCCAGCAACCTACCCGGCGCACGGGCCAATTCCTGGACAACGCGCGCCGCGGCATCGGGCGCGAATGGTTTCAGATGTTCATGAAGGCGAACAAGGTCCGAAGAAGCCTTGCTGGTCCACTGGATTTTCATGCCAAGGGCGGTGCCAGCGGATCTTTCGTGGAAAGGCTCTCGGCCCAGGCGACGATGCTCTGATGGTCGATCACATTGCCGGCATCGACATCATGCAGCGCTTCAAGCGTAAGCCGGTGCCGCTCCTCTTCCTGGTCGATCCATGCGGTCAAGGCCTGCTTCATGATCCAGCCACGCGACCGGTCCATCCGTTCCGCCAGGACATCGACCTTGTCCGCCAGGTCGGCGGACACATGGGCGGTGATAACGCGGGTAACAGCCACCATACGATTTGCTTTCAATCAGTTTGATTAAAATCTAATCGTTCATGTACATTGGTGCAAGCAGCAACACCGTTCAGACCGGCGCAGCGGCCTTTTCCAATTCGGCAATCTTGTCGCTGCAAATCAGGTGGACCACCCGCCCAAGTTCCTCGACGCGCTCACCGAGCCAGGTCAGCTCTTCCTCGCTGATCCGGTAGTGCCTGGAGTAGCGGGCCTTGGTGTAGGCTTCCTTCAATTTCTGGAACATCGCCCGCTCGCGGCGTGAGCCTTCCGGCCAGATGCCGACCATCCGCCCGTCAAGGCGCTCCGCCTGGGTGCGAAGGAATGCGATGTTGTGATTGTAGGGCGTATAGTTCTGCACGACGAGCAGCATACAGGAATAGAGCCGCTCGGTTGCTTGGTGCAGCTCAAAGGCGGCCTTCTTGAAGCGTCCCCGCTCACAATTTGATTGGAAATCGTCGAAGAACTCCCCGGCGCTGGGATACCACTCCTCGAAATACTCCCTCGCCATAGCTAACGCCTCCTTGGGCGTCTTCGGCTTGGGTTGATGAAGTTCGCGCTCGTCGGATTCGTAAAGGGCGATGCCTTCCTTGGCCATTTCCAGGAAGAAAATGCGGCCGTGGGCCAGTCCGTCGTTCACTTCCTGGAGCGAGTGGACAATGAAGTTCACCGGCGTGCGCAGCGCCTTCTCGATCATGTACTCGCGGATCAGCCGCTCCTCGCACTTGGCCCAGTACTTGGCCCGATCGGCCAGCTCCTTCTGGCTGACGATAATGAGGATGTCGTAGTCGCTCTTGTACTGGTTGGCCGAGAGCGGCGCATCGACCCAATCGCCACGGCTGTATGAGCCGAACAGGACGATCTTCAGGATTTGCGCACGGGCACGCGGACCGGTCGCATGCTCGGTCGCCTCGCGAAATTCCTCGAAGATGACGCCGACGACGCGCTCCAGCTCGCGCTGCCTGGCCGGTGGAAGATGATCAATTCCCGTACGCATGGACCGTCACCCTAAACGCAACACCGCAAGATTGCCCAGCGCCAATTGCATGCGACGGCACACAATAATTACGCCTTCTTGCAACAATTTAATCACCCCTCCCTCCCCTCATTCACGCCAGGGCTTGCCGGAGTCCATGGTTTGTTCCATATTCCGGTGATGAGACGGAAATGCTGGCGACCGTCCTCAGGATCATCCTGCCAGGCATCAACACGCCCGTCCGCAATGGCCGGTCGGCTGGAGCACTTCGGCTCACGGCACACCTTAGCTTCGAATGTCCCGCTTGCCGGGAACGCTTCGTATTTGGCCGGCGCAGGCTGTGTTGCCCATGCGCTCTCCGCACCTGTCACCGCGTTCGTCCGCTGCCCTGGACGAAGCGTCCGGTTACGTCGATACCGGCGGTTCCCATGCTGGCACCATCAACCCGGTGGAGCGGGAACGGCAACTGACCGACCTGCTTTGCACGGAACGCCCAAGGCTCGTCCGGTTCTTCCGCAGGCAGGCAAGGTTCGCTAGCCCCGATGAGGCGGACGATCTCGCGCAGGAAGCCATCACCCGGTTCCTGCGCGCAGCCCCTTCGACGCACATGGCAACGCCGCAGGCCTATCTGCGCCGGATCGCCAGCAATCTGCTCATCGACCGGGCCCAGCACGGATCGACCCGCCTTGCGCAGATTTCGGTCCCCCTGGTCGAAGGACTGGACCGGCCTGTCGAGTACGATCAGCACCAGCAACTCGAAGCGCGCGAGGAGCTTGCCCATTACGAGCAGGTCCTGCGCCAGCTCAAACCACGAGTGCTGAAGGTCTTTCTGCTCAGCCGCGTCGAAGGCTATACCTACAAGGAAATCGCCGCACGCCTCGGCCTCACTGTCTTTACGGTAAAGCGCGACATGCTGCAGGCCATTGCCCATCTCGACCAGAGCCGGAGGCATCGGTGAGTCTTGGCAAAGCAGAAGGACGTTCAAGGCCGATGCACCGGATCGAACGCCAGGCCTATAAATGGGCGATGAAGATGGCCGGTGATCCCGAACGGCACCGGGCGGGTCTTGAATGCTGGATCGTGCGCAGCCCGGACCACCTCATCGTGTACAACCGCGTTGCCCGGGAAATGCGGCTCGCCACATGGAGTGCCGCTCAGCTCGACTTGGACCCGGCAGACACGAGAGCGACAAGACGAAGGCCTTTCTGCAATTCAGGATTCGTGTGGGCAGTCGCGGTCCTCGCGTCTGTCCTGGCAGCCAGTTCGGCCGCGTTCCTGGTGCTACGCAGCCAACAAACGCCCGGCAAAGACATCGTTTCCGGCGCCCCCACAGTCGCCCAATCCTGGTCTTCCCATGCCGATGACATTCGCCGCACGCGGCTCCCCGATGGATCGGTTGTGACGCTCGACGGGGACAGCGCCATTGCCATCCGCTTTTCGGCGGACCGGCGCATGATCGAGTTATCCCACGGCCGCGTCCGCTTCGAAGTCGCACGTGATACCTCGCGGCCTTTCGTGGTACTCACACCCGGCGGAAGCGTCACAGCGACAGGAACTGTGTTCGACGTTGAAGTCAGCGACAAGGTTCGCGTTCACCTGATGCGCGGCGCAGTCGAAGTCGCCATGGCGCACAATTCATCCGCAAACGAGGACACCCCTGTCAGGCTTATTCCCGGCCAGAAGTTGGAATTTGCATCGCGCCGGCAGGCTGTCATGCCGGTTCCGCAGGCCGCTCCCGCCGCAGACGGCCGATGGCTGTCCGGGACGATGAGCTTCGAAGACATGCCGCTCGGCGATATCATCGCGCAGACCAACGCCTATTCCAGCAGCAGGATTTCAGTGTCGGAGCCGGGACTTCTGCAGAAGGAGATCTTCGTCGATCTCGACATTCGCGATGCCGATGCTGTCGCGCGCAAGCTCGCCATTCTGCTCGACCTGACTGTCGATAGAAGCCAACCGGGCAAGCTCATCCTGCGGCCGCGATAGATATTTTGCATCTTTTCGCGCACCGGTTTCGGCCTTGTCCCGTCTAGCCCTGATGCCCGCACACAGCGCGGGCTCCACAGGGGCAAGGACATGGACAACAAGAGCCGGCTAATACTCGCGGCCATTCTATCCAGCACGGCGATCTGCTCGGTCGCACAGGCACAGGAGGACACCCGGCGCGATTTCGATGTCCCGGCGCAAGAACTCAAGTTCTCGCTGCATGCCGTCACGCGCGCTGCCGGCCTCGAACTGGCCGCAACGTCCAAGGCCCTGAGCGGCAAGCGCGCACCAGCCCTCAAGGGACACTACAGCGCAGCAGAGGCCATCGCGCTCATCCTCAAGGGGACAGGCCTTACCGCGCAAGTTTCCGGACGCACCGTATTCATTCGGGAGAACTCCCGTTCGCCGCAGTCGGCAGATGACTCTGCCGCCATAGGACCGGAAATCACCGTCACCGGATCGCGCATACGCGGCGCGGTGCCAACCTCGCCCGTCGTTGCCAGCAGCCGCGAAGAGATCGAACGGCGCGGTATCACCGATCTTGGAGCCTATGCCCGCAGCGTGTCGCAGAACTATGCAGGCGGACAGAACCCCGGCGTCATCGGCAGTGTCCAGGAGGGGTCAGAAAACTTCAACTCCTCCTCGACCCTGAACCTGCGAGGCCTTGGCGCCGACGCGACGCTCACGCTCATCAACGGTCACCGTGCGGCCTACGATTCCGTTGTTCAGGGCGTGGATATTTCGGCGATCCCGCTCGTAGCGATCAACCGGGTGGAAATCGTCGCCGACGGATCCTCTGCGCTCTATGGTTCGGATGCCGTCGGCGGGGTCGCCAATGTCATCCTTCGCCAGGACTACGAGGGCGGCAAGGTTTCCGCGCGCCTGGGCGCCGCGACCGAAGGCGGCGATGTCCAGCAGCAGTACAATGTCGTGACAGGCAGCCGCTGGGATGGCGGCGGCTTCATGGTGGCAGGCGACTTCAGCCGTTCCACGGACGTGGCGGCCGGGCAGCGCTCGATCACCTCTACGCTCGACGGCTCGACCACGCTGTATCCCTCGCTGAATCAAAAGAGCGCCGTCCTTGCCGGGCATCAGCAGATCAACGACACGTTCAGTGTCGAGCTCGACGGCCAGTTCAGCAAACGGCATTCGGAAACGGCGCTGGCGTTCCTCGCCACAGGCGACTTCACGGTGAACGGCACGGCGGCGCAGCGGGACGTCAAATCCTGGTCCATCGCCCCGCGTATCAAGGCGGTCTTGCCGGGCGGATGGCTCGCAACGCTGGGCTATGTCCATGGCAGCAGCGATTCCGATGCTGAAACCGTGACCAATCTGAGTGGCAAGGAATCCTCCCGCAACCGCATCTTCTATGACAACATCCTGGATACGCTGGAAGCGAGCGCGGAAGGCGGCGTTCTGCAACTGCCGGGCGGAGAGGCCAGGCTCGCATTGGGCGGCGGGTGGCGGTCTGTCAGCCTAGATGCCAACATCCGCTCGACGCGCGGCGGCATTACCAGCACGCTTGTCGATTACACGAGCGGGCAGGACGTGTGGTTCGGCTATGGCGAACTCTCGCTTCCGCTGGTTGCTCCTGAGAACGGCGTGCCGCTGGTTCATCGCTTTCGGCTGACGGGTGCCGCGCGCTACGAGGATTACGAGCGTTTTGGCGGCACGACGACACCCAAGTTCGGCGTTGTCTATGAACCGGTCAGCGGTCTTGCGATCAAGGGAACCTGGGGCAAATCGTTCAAGGCCCCGACACTGGCGCAGATGAACAAGGTCCCCGAAGGCAATCTCCTCAATGCAAGCTACTTCGTACCGGCAGCGCCGGGCGGTCAGCCTGTCCTCCTGCTCGGCGGCGTCAGCCCGGACCTGAAGCCGGAAAAGGCGACAACCTGGACTGCCACGGTGACCGCAACGCCCACATTCGCCGAGGGACTTCGCCTGGAGGTCAGCTACTTTCATACCCGTTACAAGGACCGGGTCGTTCAACCGGCGACCTCGTCCTCTCAGGTCTTCGGGAACGACATCTACGACCGGCTGATCGTCTACAATCCGACGGCAGACCAGGTGAACGCGGTCATTGCCGAGCTGCCGCTCGGGCTCGTCAATCAGACCGGACAGCCCTTCGATCCCGCCAATGTCGGCGCGATCGTCGACAACAGCCTGCAGAATGCGGCAAGCCAGACATTGGAGGGCGTCGATGCCTCGGCGGACTATCAGCTGACTTTCGCACGCGGGGACCAGTTGGGCTTCAATGCTGCGGTCAGCTACCTCAAGAGCAACCAGAAGCTGAGCGACGGTCAACCGACGATCCAGCGCGCGGGCACGATCTTCGATCCCCCGCACTGGCGCGCGAGGAGCAGTGCGACCTGGCAGCGCGGCGATTTCACGCTGAGCCCGAGTATCACCTATATCGGCGGAACCCTCGATGACCGCTACCAGCCTTTCGTTCGTGTCGGCTCCTATACCAGCGTCGATACCGTCGCGCAGGTACGGACCTCGCAAACGGCAGGATTTCTCTCCGGCATCGAGATCACGCTTTCGCTGCTCAACATTTTCAACGAGATGCCGGCCACGATCCGCAATTCATCCGCGGCCGCACCGACCTACGATGCCACCAATTACCCCGTCATAGGCCGAAGTGTCAGCCTCGGCCTTTCCAAGGCCTGGTAAGCACAATGCGGGTCATCCTTGCCCAAGCGGCGACAGCGGCACTGATGGTAGCTGGCCTTCTCTATGCGGAACGGGCTTCGGCAGCCCCTGTCGGTTGCGGTTCGCTCGTTCCCGGCAAGCTGGACGAGGATGGACTGCATCGGGCACTGACCCCTCTCGACCTCGTACAACTGCGCGATATGGGCTCCATCCCCGATATGCGGCAGCCGATAGTTTCGGTGTCGCCTGACGGAAAATGGCTGGCATTCGAGATCCACCGGGCTGACCCGCGCAGCAACACCTATTGCCAAGGCATGGCCGTGATGGAGGCACGCCCCGGCGCGCAGGCCGTGCTCGTCGATCAGCATCCGGACATCATTCGCTGGCGCTTCCCTGAGCTACCAGGAAAGGCAGACTTCCCCTCGGGCTTCGCAAAAGTGATCACGCCAAGGTGGTTTCCCGACAATAAGGCCATCGCGTTCCTGAAACGCACGGGAACCACCATACAAATATGGCGGGCACACATCGACGGGAGCCGCAGTGCTCCCGTCACCCATTCCGATACCGATATACTCGATTTCCGGATCGCAAGGGACGGCCGCACGATCGTCTATTCGGCCAGTCCCGCTCTACACGCGGCGTGGAGCCAGATCGAGGAGGAGGGCCTTTCCGGCTTTCATTTCGATAACCGGTTCGCACCCAACGCCTCCACCCGGCCGTTTCCCGCGCCACCGATCCCGGTCCAGACCTTCACGCTCGATTTGACCAGCGGGAAGGTTCGAGCGGCATCCCCGGCGGAAGCAGCCTTGTTGCAGGATGACAAACCACGCGGCCCGCCGGGCGCGATTGCCGTTGCGCTCTCGCCATCCGGAAGACGGGCCTGGACCAAGCCGACGCTATCGAAACGATTTCCACCGCATCCGCAACTGATGGCGGAAGACTCTACCGGATCGCCCATGAGTTGCGAGGCGCAAGCCTGCCGATCGGTCACGACCTTGCTGGGCTGGTCTGCCGACGGCCAGCGGATCCGCTTCACGCACCTCGAAGGCTGGGCCAACAGCAAGACCGCCATCTACGAATGGAAGCCCGGTGCGCAAGCCGTCAAACGCCTTTACGTCACGACCGGCCTGCTGGTCGACTGCGCCCCCTTGAAGGATGACCTGGTCTGCGTCGAGGAAGGCTCCAGTGCGCCACGGCATATCAGCCTACTTCGGTTTGCTCCCGGGCAGGACGAAGTGCTGTTCGATCCGAACCCGGAATTCGGCAAGTTGCGGCTTGGAAAGGTCGAGCGGCTCACATGGAAGACCGCCTATGGCACCGAGAGCTTCGGGGACCTTGTCTATCCGGCCGGTTACCAACCCGACCAGCGCTATCCGCTTATTGTCGTCCAGTATATCTCGCGCGGCTTCCTGCGGGGCGGAACGGGCGACGAGTATCCCATCCAGGCCTTTGCAGGTCGCGGCTATGCGGTGCTGAGCATCCAGCGTCCGCGCTCGCCGGTCGCTGTCCCTGACGCCACGAGCTATACCGACCTCGACAAGGCGGATCTTGTGGATTTCAAGGACAGGAAAAATGTCCTGTCGTCGATCGAGACAGCCGTCCAGTCGCTGATCGATCGCGGCATTGCCGATCCCGCGCGCGTCGGCATCACCGGTCTTAGCGACGGGGCTTCAACGGTGCAGTTCGCGGGTCTTCACAGCGAGTATTTCGCGGTCGCCGCCATGAGCAGCTGCTGCTGGGAACGTTCGCAATTGGCCATGCTCGGCCCGGCCGTCGCGCGACAGTACGTTCGGACAGGCTGGCCGCGCCAGTCGGACAACGCGCCGGGATTCTGGAACGAAATCTCATGGGCTCAGCAGCCCCGGCGCGTTGCGTTTCCAGTACTCATGCAGCTTTCGGACAATGAGCTTCTGCCCGCACTGGAGACCTATACGGCGCTGGTCGAAGCCGATGCGCCGGTGGATCTCTTCGTCTACCCTCACGAAGACCACGTCAAATGGCAACCGGCCCATCGCCTCGCGGTCTACCGGCGCAACCTCGACTGGTTCGATTTCTGGTTCAAAGGTTCGGCGCCCGATGCGCCGCCCGCCGAGATTTCCCGTTGGCAGGCGTTACGAGATCGGATGGCCGAGCACGCCCGGAAAGAGGATGCCGATGGAGGCCCGAATACGTCTCGTCCCGCCTCCTGACAGCAAATTTCGAGGCTGGTCGTTTGGCGCGAATGGTCACGACCAATGTCCGATCCAGGCTTCGGTATCGAGCAGAGCCATGATCCGCATGTACTCCGATGCCGTATGCAGCCTGCTCTCACCGAGGCAGGCCCCCAGAGCGTCGAGATCGAGCAATCCTTGTGAGGCGAGTCGGCCGCCGAGCAGCCTTTCGCGGATCTCGCCCAATCGGCTTGTGAGCAATTCCACGATGAAGCTGTCAGGTCCCGCCTTTGAACGCCGCTCGAGAATTTGGGGTGGAAGCCGTGATACGTAAGCATCGCGGGCGACAGCACGATTGATACCTCCGGCGCACATCGCCCAGGAAGGAATGGCAAGGCAGGTTTCGACGATCGGCTGTGAGACGAGCGGATTGACCAGCGTGAATGGCAGAGCGCGATCGCAGCCATCGAGATGCTGCTGCATGCGCAGCAACATGGCGACATGGCCTGCCTTGCCCGGGAAGGCCTCGCGTGGCGCTTCAAGCCAGGGGTGTTCGGCGGGTTGGCGGCTGTCGTGGGCGGCGATGTCGGAATGCAGGAACAAGGGATCGGTTCGCCAGACATAGCCCTTCCCACTGCGTTTCAGGACTCGCCGGGCCTCGCGCATCGCCTGCCATGCTCCAGCACCAGTGACAGCGCACACGTCGCGCAGTGTGCGGACGAGTCCGGGGCCGATGCCTTCGGCCAGATAGCGATCCGCTATCGGGCGCGCCGAGGCGCTGTTGTAGAATACGTTGTCGCCGCCATTCCCGGTAAAATAGGCATCGGCGCCCTGCTCTGCCGCTGTGGCGGTGACCACGGCCCGAAAGGCCAGGTCGTGTGTCCTTCCGCAAGGACGGGGGAGATGGGCTACCACTGAACGATCGAGGTCGATGGCATCGAGAGAGTAGCCGCACTCATGGAGGCGGGCATGGCAATGCGCGGCGATGATCCGGGCATAGGAACGCTCGTCGCCGCTTGGATCTCTCGTAGCAAGCGTCAGGCACGAGAATGAAAGGCCCCGGTCTGCCAGCGTAGTGGCAACGATCGACGAATCGAGGCCACCGGAAACGCTGAGAAGAATGTTCGCGTAGCGCGAACCCCATGCCGATATACACTGCTGCAATGCGCGGCCCAATCGCTCGGCACATTCCTCGGGTTCCATGACATCCAGCGTGGCGGCATAGTCCCATGGCGACCAACATTGGCTGACACCCTCGCCGTCCTCGGCAAGAGAGGCGCATGTACCGGGAAGGAGCTCGCACAGTCCTGCGATGGCGGTCCGGGGCGATGGCAAGTCTCGCACGAAGAGATGGCGCTGCAATTCATCCCAGTCGATCCGGGGCGCCAGAAGCCCAGCCTTCAGGAGAAGGCCTGGATCGGATGCGAAGATGTGCAGACCGCCTTGCCGCAATTGGAAGCATGGCAGTGCGCCCTGGGGGGCTCGCAGCACGCACGCGCCGCCGGGCATCTCGAACGCCGCCAGGTAACCACCCCAGTACCGTTCGATCAGGTGTGCGCCGTTCGATTTTCGAATGGCCTCAGCGCAACGCTGATCCAGATCGCGGATCGCTTCAGGAGGACCATGGCGATGAAAGATCGTGCCGATCACCGCGCCGCCACCGGGAATGGGCAGAACATCGCTTTCATCGCTCACTACGAGCGAAAACGGGCCCGGCACCGCAACCATGGTGAGGCCGCAGCGCTGCGCGGCCCGACTAGCCGCACCTTCGCGCTCATCTGCGTCCGGCGAATGGAAGAGAATGTAGCGCGGCGCCATTACACGACCATGATCGGCGTGAAGGGGCGGACGTTGTCGACGGTGTCATTGAGAACGGTCTCACCTTGCTGCACCCAGCAATGCGCGGAAAACGGGCTGGCCTGCACGCCGAATACAAGGCTGGGAGCAAAACCCCGGCGCAGGCAAATCCATACAAAGGCGAGCGAGCGAACGAGGCACCGGTCCGAGCGCCGAAAGATCAGGCCGAGCGCCTCGAAAGCCGCATTTATCCGGGCATATTCATCGTCATGCCGCCAGGCAACGTCAGCCCCTGCGGTAGGCTTGCGACTTTCGATATCCCGTATGAGCGCGGGCAATCCACGAAGCCGTACCCGCCATGCGAGAACGCATTGGGCAACGGCGACCTGCATGAGCATGGATGGGCCAGGGCGTTGACCTACGCTCGCAACGACATCGCGGGACGCAGGCATGATGCGAATGGATAAGTCAGTATCGGGGGCCTGCGTCTGCTCGATGAGCATGCCCCGGGCGAGGAGCGGTTGCAGCACCCCGTCATCATCCGGACTGCAGGGTTCACCGCCTGCCGCGCGGCGAAAGGCCTCATCCATACCGGGCGGCAGCGCGAAATACCGGTCGGCCTCGATGTCGAGAACGATCGTGCGCCCACTTGCCGTGCAGTGATGGAGATTGTCGCGCAAAGAGAAGAACATGGTCGCGGCGCCTTGGCAGTGACGCGCCCCGGCAGGAGCCGGAGCGCGCCGGTTTGCTCAGTCGTCGGAGATGGCACCAAAGATCTGGCGCGGCTGACCTTCGAGGTCGGCTTCGCCCTGGACGGCGCCCTTGGTCTCGGTGCTGACAGCGCCGAGATCGATCAGCTCGTCATCGCGATGTTCGTCAATCACGGTCATGATGACCTCCTTCTTGTCGTCGCAGGGATTTGCGACAGCGAGAAGGATATCGCGACAGTACGCGAAACGTCGATTTTATAAGTTTCCAATTTGAGTTCTTATAAGCCAAAATACTCATTCATTGTCCTGTGAATTGGAAAGACCACTCCGTGAAGGGCCGGGTTATCGACAATCACGGCGTGAATTTCAGACCTGATCCTCGGAAGGAATGAGCCTCGAGACTTGCCGCAATCGCCGGCGATGATAGCGGCGGACCGCCTCCTGTGCGTCACGTGACGGGCCTGATCTGGCCAATGCCCATATCCGTTCGAGTTCGTGAAGCCGGTTGGAGAGCTTCGTTTCGCGAATACGAGTCGCGTGAAGCCGTTCACCAACGGAGCGAACGGCTTCGACATGCTCGGGATTTCCCGAATAGCTGGCAATGTGCAGAAACAGCTCCGCCGTTGCTTCCGCAACGGCATGCGTGTCGTTGTCATCGATCGATGGGAAAGCGGGCTGATAGTCGCTCGACGAAGTGCCGGATCGTCGGAATTTGAGCGCAAGTTTGATCAGATCTTGGTGCCATGAATAAAGGTCAGTGAGCCCGTCCACGGTGAGGCGCGGCATCTGGAACCCGCCGCCAATGTGCAGATCGAGCAGGCGCTCGCCCACGAGCCGCTGCATGCTGTCGCGGACGGGAGCAATGCTGGTCCCGAATTCCCGGGCTAAGGAGGTAACTACAAGCATGGTGCCGGGCGCGAACCGCCCCTCGAGAATGACCTGCTTGAGCCCCCGGTAGACCCGCTCGGCAGCGACGGCTTCAGGCGACATCGCGCCGCGTCACTCACTTCCACGTAGAGAAGCATCATCGACCGGAACGCCTGCACGGCGGCCTTTGCGAATGACCGCTCCCAAGTAGTAATCCTCGATGATGAATTCGATGCAGTGCTCCTGAAGCCGGTTCATGTCACCATGGAGCAGGTCAGCCGGGAAAGATCGCCGGTTCTGCAGGAACATCATTGGCAGGAAGAAGTAGCCGGCAGGCAGGCCGAGCCGTCCGGCGCAGCGAAGGTGATCCTCGATCGACGGCTTGGGACTGCCGGATTCGATTTCGCGCAGCCATCGCACGCCGATGCCTGCCTCAGCCGCCAATTGCGCTTGCGTAATCCGTTCCATCCTGCGCCGTCCCTCGATACACTTTCCGGAGATCGATTTGATCTCGTTCAGAATATCTTCTTCATTTGTGCAGAAATGCTTTTGATTGGCCACGTCCGGGATCCCCTGACAGCCGCTCAAAGCTTTCCGATACACAATCCGACAGCGCCAAGGCTGGTGTTAATTACGCCTGAAATCAATTCTCCATCGTTCCCAATTTGGGAGAATTGCAAATATATTGATGAAATTTTTGAAAGCGATAGCCCGTTCAGCGCAGGAGTTCGCCGACAAGCGAGGGGCGTTTGGCGATCAAGGCAAGCAGCACCTGGGCCGGCCCTGTAGGACGGTGGCGGCCGCGTTCCCAATTCAGCAAAGTCCGCTTGGTTACGCCGATACAGCGCGCAAACGCTGCTCGCGAGAGTCCTGTCGGTGCCCGGATCGCGGCGACATCGACGCCCTGAACTCAACCTGACGAACAAGGACGTCCGCAGCATGTCCTTCAGCGAACACCAGAACTTCGTTCACCCCCTGCTTGATGCTTTCCTATGCGCTCATGTGTCATCTCCAAAGGTCGCAAGGCGTTTCCTTACATATCCTACGCGTCCCTTGTCCTGCGATACGCCTCGAAAAGGTCGTGATCTTCGCTGCTTTCAAAGGCCAGCAGCCCGGCCAGATAGAACCGCCCGATAGCCGTAACCGAGGTTGGCTCATCCGACGCGTCGATACGCCCCATCAGCCTTTGGGTGACATCGGCCAGCTGCGAAGATGATCCCACGAAACGCACATGACTGCCGGCAAGCCGGTCGCATCGCGGGTCGGCCACTTCGCCGGCAAGGTCATAAGGCTCCATGCGATCAAGCAGCATGACCGCGACATGGAGCGTTGCGCCATAGGGCGGGAACTCGCGCAGGAGATGGGCGAGGCGGCTGTGACAATCCAGGAAGAGATCGATTCCTCTGTCCGACAGCCTCAATTTGTAGGTTCTCGATGAACGCGCAGCCATGCGACATGCTCCGAGTGATTCGCACCGTGGGCCATTGATAGAACGGCCCGCGACCCAAGTTTCCTGCCAATTTGACAGGCATTTTCGGCACGGCAGTGCCGCAATCGGCACGCAGATGCCGAAACAGGCACGTCAGTGCCCTGCCCGTTGCCGTGATCCGCGTCATTGGTTCACCTCAAGCCATCCCGACGAGGGGTGACGGCAATCACCATCCGATAACGCCCGAAGCTTTCTGCCCGAGCCCGATCCAGGAACCGGAGATCCGCTGCTTGCGCAGCATCTTACCGGAAAAGGAGGCCATGTGAGAGATGTTCGCTTTCAAGCGCCAAGCAACGATAATCGCGCTCGTCGTGCTCGCGCTCGCCGGTTGTGTCAGGAGCGCTCACCCCGATCAGCTCCCTCCCGTTCTTCCGCATTATCGCATCGTTGCCACCTCGGATGGCTTTGCGATCGAGGCGGTCGAACCTGATGAGGTCCGGCCCACGGCGGCCCCGCCGGTTCCGCTCGGCCGCACGATCCACCTCGATCCAGAGCTTCTGGTTTCCCCCTCTTCTTCCCTCTTCAGGAGCACGCTCCATGCCCCTTCGCTTCAAGATGACCTGCCTGGCCAGACCGGCAATGAGCACGCTGGCCGCAAGCATGATGGCCACCTTGGGCCTGATGAGCGCGGCAGCACCTACCCTGGCAATAGCCGAACCCGCGGCAGGTAATAACGACGCCCAGGTACTGAGCCAGGCAGCCGAGGCCGCGCAGCGCCAGCTCCACCAGACTTTCACCAATCTGGCGTTCGAGGACTTCGGTCCCGCACCGATCAACGGTACAATCTACCAGGCCTTCGCTGGCGGGCGGGTGATCTACTATGCCCCGGCCAGCGGCCACATCGTCTTCGGCACGGTCTACGACAAAAACGGCCTCAACGTGACCGCGCTTGCCCAGCAGGCAAGCGCCACGAAGCGAATGAAGCTGATCGATCCTGCAAAAGCGCTTGCGATCGGTCCGGAGGGGGCTCCGACGGTGATCGAGTTCACCGATCCCGATTGCCCTTATTGCCGCGCGCTCGACAGGTTCTGGGCGGCCAAGGCCGCCGAGGGCAAGCCGGTGCGCCGCCTCATCTATTTCGTGAGCCAGATTCACCCGGGCTCCGCGGCCAAGGCCGAACATATCCTGTGTTCGAAGGATCAGGCAGCAGCTTTCCATGCGATTTACGCAGGTGCAGCCCCGGACACGCTTCTGACCTGCCCTGAAGGAAAGGCGCGCGTTGCGGACGATGCTGCGCTCGTCAAGGCCATGGGCATCGGCGGAACGCCGACGCTCATCGCAGGCGGGAAGCTCATCCCGGGCTTCCAGCAGGCCGAACTCGAGGCGTTTCTCGAAGGCCGGCAGGACTCGCACGAGGCCAGGAGCGGGACTGGCGACGATGCCGCACGCTGACCTTCCATTCACTCATCTGGCGGACGCCAGCTGCCCGGCTTTCGTTGCCGGGGCGCGGTGGACCGGAATGCCGACACGCGCGGTCCTCTCGGAGCCGCCCGCCTCGCGCGACGGCAGGCAGCGATATTCCATCGATGCCGAAAGGCTCAAGTCCCGGCGGCTCCCATCGAACGGAGCGCAAGCGATGATTTCAAAGCTCAGGCAAAGTACTTTCCCTATCCCCACCATGCTCGCCAATCTTGGCGTGCCCCTCGCCCTCATGGTGCTCTTCAGCACCGGCGCCCACGCCTTCACGGCGCCGGCGGCGGGCGATCTTGGCTACGACATCTACGACATCGTCGTGAACAAGGGCGTCAAGGGCCCGCTCGGCTTTGTCGGCGGAGTCGCGGCCTTCCTCTTCGGCGTCTCGCGGCTCTTTTCCAACGTCATGGTCGGCATCCCGACCATCGTTGCCGCGGTGTGCCTGATCAAGTCGGACACCATCCTCCAGACCTTCGGAATGGTGATCTGACATGCGGTGCGCGGACCTTTCGGGTTTTCCCCTTGGCTCGCGGGACCCGCGCACCGCGCCCCAGACTGAAGGCCGATGGTCGGCCTTTGGAAAATGGCGCCTGGCGACAGGTGTCATGAAGCAGGAGGAGAAGGGCATTGGACGAACGTCTGCCCCAGTATCTGCACGGCCCGGTCCAGATCCTATGGTTCGGCTCGGACGAGTTCATTCTGGTCATGTCGACGATCTTCGTTGCCGCCATCGTCGGCGGGATCGTCGGATGGACGCTCATCGGCGCCCTTCTCCTTTTCATCCCCTGGAAGAGGGCCCGCCCGCGCGGCTTCCTCTCCCACCTCGCCTGGCGCTGGGGCCTCGTGCGCTTTGCCCACTACCCGGGCCCCACCCAGACCCGCTTCTTCGAGTGAGACCGACAATGGCGCTGTTTCGCAATGGCATTCGTGGCGACAAGGATGTGGGCTCGCGGCCCGACCCACTCGCAGGCAAGCCCGCAAGTTTCGGCATCCATCGCTACCTGCAAGGCTCGGCCAACCTCTTCGAGGAAAACCGGCTCCTCAAGTTCGCGATTTGCGGAACGCTGGGGGTAACGGCGGTGCTGGGCATGCTGCTCTACACGACCAACCAGAACCAGCGCACGGTGATCGTGCCCTTCGGTGCGGGCGGCGATCTCTACGTCACCGGCAATACGCCCTCGACCGGATACCTGCGCACCATGACCCGCAATGTGGTCAGTCTTGCCGGGACCTATTCGGCCTACAGCGCCGACAGGCAATTTCAGGAACTGCTGAGCCTCGCGCATCCCAGTGCCTACAACGGCCTTCGCGACAGCCTCAATGCCATTCTCGACGAGCTTGCCAGCAATCCGACGCTCTCGATCGCGACATACATCCGCGCCGACCAGCCCGTGACCTGGGACAAGACCGAGATCGTCGTGCCGGTCGAGAAGGTGCGCATCATCGGCGGTGTCATCCGCAAGTTCCGCGGCAATTTCCGGATCGGTTACGCGATCGACAACGGCCGCTTCTGGCTCACCCGCCTTTCCGAGGAAAAGTTCGATGCTGAAACCCACTAGGCGCACAGTGAAGCGCACCGGCGGCACAGCACTGCTCGCCGCCATCCTGATCGCACCTCCCGCCCCTGCGCTGGCGCAAGCGATCATGGTGCTGCCAGGCCAGACAAGCACCATTCGCCTCTCCAACCGCGACATCAATCACGTGGTCTGCGAGGGCGGCGAGATCGAGGACGTGCGCTTTTCCGCCGAAAAGGCGATCGCGGTTGAAAAAGCCGGATCGGACGCCTGGATCAAGTTCCTGGTCAAGGAAGTGGACGACACCGGCACTCTCATGCGCAGCTATGTGACCACCCCTTCGGAATTCTTCGTCTCGTGCAATGGCGCGATCTATACGCTCTATGCCGAACCCTCGGACATTCCCGCGCAAACCGTGACGCTGGCGCCGGGGCGCATCCAGCGCGCGAAGGCCAATGCCGATCTCCTGGGCCCCCTGGTCGAGGAAGAACGTGCGGTCTCGATTACTCTTGCCATGCTGCAGGACCGGCTGCCCGCCAGCTTTGCAGAAGTGGCACCCGCCTCGGGCACGCTGACGCTGACTGGCCTTCCAGGCATCGCGCTGACCGAGCGCCGGCATGTCGCGGTCGAAGGCGCAGGGTTGTCGGCTTCGGAATACCTGGTGAGCCCCCAGGCGAACGTAACGCTCGATGAGCGCAGCTTCCTCGACCGAAGCCTCGGTTCCCAGATCTTCGCGGTCACACTCGACCGGCTTGCCCTCAAGGCGGGTGAGACCGCGCGTCTCATCGTCATCCGCAGGGGAGAGGCGCAGTGACCAACGGCATCCGTCACCCGGGCGCGATGTCCCGTTCGAACAGGAAGCTCGGCGATGTACCTGAGCCCTCCCCATCACCACCGTCTTTGGCGCCATCGCTTGTCGATGTCCTGCGCACGCGGTGGAACACGCTGGGCTCGCAAACACGCCTGCGTGCCAAGCAGGCCGCGCTGGCGGGCGCCGTGGGGCTGCTAGGCTATGCGCTGTACTCCGCCAGCAGTGCGAGCAACGAACCGGAAGCGTCCAAGCCCGCTGCATCGACCCTGAACATGGGCGCGGGTCTGCGCGGCGACAGTCTCGAGGAGAAACTGCGCGGCGATTTCAAGAAGGTGCTCGATGACCAGAAGCTGCTGGGCGACCGGCTCGCCGCGATCGAGGAAGGCAAGGCGCCGGGCCAGACCAAAACGCCAGGCCTTGATGGTGCAGCCGGCGATACCGGCGATCTTCCTCCGGCACTGGACGGCGAAGCTCCGGCCTTTCCGCCGCCGCCAGAAGGGATTCCCGATAATATCACCGCCACGCCGCCGCTGCCTCCGTCAATTCCCGCGGCAGCCCCGCCCGCTCCGCCGGTCGAAAAAGTGGTTGGCGCGATCGGTTCGGCGACGAGCCCGGTGATCCCCAAGGGCGCCGAGGGATCGGCTGCGGACTCGAAAAAAAAGAATCGGACGATCTATTTGCCGCCTGGTTTCATGAAGGCGCGGCTCCTGACGGGCGTTGATGCCCTCGCAAGCCGCGATGCGACTTCGAACCCCGAGCCGATCATCGCCCGGGTCCAGGCACCCGCCGTGCTGCCCAATGACGTCAAGGCCAACCTCTCCGGGTGCTTCGTGATCGGCAATGCGACCGGCAGCCTCGCGAAGGAGCGCGTCGAGGTCCAGCTCGTCAGCCTCTCGTGCGTCGACTTCGATGAACATTCCGTGGTCGATCAACCGGTCAAGGGCTTCTTCGTCGATGCCGACGGCAAGAAGGGCCTGTCGGGCCGGGTGGTAACGCGCGCCGGGGCCGCCCTTGCTCGCAGCTTCATTGCCGGCACCATCAGCGGGATCAGCCAGAGCGTCGAGAATACGTTCGGCGAGACCTCGACCTCGGCGCTCGGCACCGTCCGCTCGCTCGACGCCGCCGATGCCGCAAAGACCGGCATCGCGGGCGGGCTCTCCAAGTCCTCGGACAAGCTCACCGACTTCTATCTCGACCTTGCCCGCCAGGCCGGCCCGATCGTCGAGGTTGGCGCCGCCAAGGACGTGGTCGTCGTCATCCAGGAGGGCGTTGCCCTCGAGATCAAGCCCGGCGCGGGGGCGCAGTTCTGATGCCGCCGCTTCCCTCGTCATGCCCGCCCCCATCATCCGGAGAAGCACCCATGCCCCTGCTCCCCGATCGTTCCACGCCGCGCTGCTCGTGCCTGATTGCGCCCGTGCTGGTAGCCCTCGCGATTTCGGTCTCAGGCTGTGCTTCATTGGGTTCGGTCATGTCGCCCTACCCGGAAAAGTTCTCCTGTAAGAACCCCGATCACGGCCAGTGCATCCATCCCGAGCAGGCCTACGAAGATGCGGTCGCGGGCCGCGCGGCACGTTCGGATCCCGCCGTCACCAACGACAGAAAGCTGCTGCGCGATAGCGACAAGGCTGTCGGCAAGCTGCGCGGCAGTGCACGCTCCGCTGCGGGCGCCTTTGCGGGCTACCGCGACAGCGTCTACCGCGAACTGCAGGGCCTGATCGAGGCGCCGGTGACGCCGATGCTCAAATCTGGCGAGACGGTGCGCACACTGATCCTGCCTTATGCCGACCGCCAGCGGCCCGACCGGCTGTTCATGCCGCGCTACGTCTATTCGATCCTCGATCGCCCGACCTGGGTGGTGGGCAGCTATCTGGTGAAACCGATATCACCCGCCACGCAGCTGCCAGTGCTCGGGCAAATCCGTGAAAAGTCTGTCGATGCCATCTCGACCGGCGGCAGCGAAGTTGCAGCTCCGGCCTCGGAGACGGGCCGGTGAGCGCGCGCGTCAACAATAGCGGAGACAGGATTGGAGATCTCAGCTTCGCGGCGCTGCGCCGGCAGGTCTCGCGCGATTCCTATTCCGATCACCTGCCGCTCGTCGCCTGGGCCGAGAAGGAAGGCGCGTTCCTCACCATCGATGATGGCTGGGGCTATGCCTGGGAACTGACGCCCAGCGCCTACATGTTCGCGCATGTACATTCGGCGCTGCTGGGCCTTCTCAACATCCACTTCGAGCCCGGCACGGTGCTGCAGATCATCAGCTTTGCTGATCCGCTGGTCGATAGCGCGCTCGATGCCTTCCTTGACCTCAAAACCCGCGACGATCCGCTGATCCAGGCCTCCGCACGGCGCACTTACGATTACCTGCGCGAAGGACGTCATGGGCTTGGTGCGCTGCACGGCATACCGGTCCGAGACTTCCGCACCTTCCTGGCGGTCAAGACCAGGAAGCCGCTGGGCCGGGATCCCCGGCGCCAGATCGAGGAGCAACTCTCGCGCCTCGGGATCGCGCCGATGCCGCCCGAAGCCCTGATGGCCTTCTACCGCCGCGTCTTCAATGGGGTGTTTACCTCGGCACCGGGTAATTTCGTCAATGGCACCAGCGATGGCAGCATCCCGCGGCCCTTGCGCAAGCAGATCATCGATGCGGGCCCCGACCTGCTCTTCGAAGGCCCTGAAGTCTTCCTCGGCGGCCAGGTCGCGCGGTGCCTGACGCCCAAGGCGCCCGCGCGCCGCATCACGGCGGAACGCGCGAGCAGGCTGACCGGCGGCATCCGTGGGTCCGCCGAGGACAGCGATCAGATCGGTGGGCCGTTTCTCTACACGCTCAATGTCCTATTCGATCACAGCGCCTTCGAGATCCACAAGCGCGCGCAGATCCTCTCGGCCCAGAAGGCCGCCGGCTCCTTCGCGGTCGAAGTCGGCAAGCAGATCGAGGAAATCAGCTGGGTGCTCGACGAGGCCGGCAGCAGCCGCTTCGTTCGCGTCATCCCCTCGGTCTGGGTCTTCGGTGAAACCCGTGGGCAAGCCCGCGAAATGGCCGCGCGTGCCCGGCGTCTGTGGGAAGCCGAGCCGCTCCCCTTCATGATGCAGGAAGAAAGCTACCTCAATCCGATCCTGCTGCCGATGAGCCTGCCCTTCGGGCTCTACCCGGACGGCAAGACGCTGCGTATGCTCGAGCGGGATTTTCGCATGCCGGTGAAAGCCGCTGTGCTGATGAGCCCGATCCAGACCGACTTTCGCGGGGGCGGCCGGCCGGCCCTCCTCTATACCGGCCGCAAGGGCCAGCTCATCACACTCGATCTCTTCGATCCACGCATCAACAACTACAACTTCATCGTCTCCGCCGAATCCGGCGCGGGCAAGAGCTTCCTCCTCAACAACCTGTGCCAGCAGTATTACGCAAGTGGCGCCCTCATCCGGATCATCGATATCGGCGGCTCCTACCGTAAGCTGTGCACCCTGTGCTCGGGTCGCTACATCGATCTTGGCGAAGAGCGCCTCGTCCTCAATCCCTTCGACCTGGGGCTCGCCATCGACGGCGAAGACAAGCAGTCGGCGATCGCCATGGCCGTTGCCATCGTTGCCGAAATGGCCAACGCCGCGACCCGCACAGGCGTTTCCACCTCGGAATGGAATCTCCTGAAATCCGCCGTCCAGTGGACCATTGATACTGGCCGCGCCGAACGCGGCATCGATGCGGTGCGAGAATGGCTGGGAAGTTATCCCGCCCAGACCCGAACCGATCTCGACAAGGTAGAGCATCTCCTCCCGGTCGCGCGCGAGCTGGCCTTCAACCTGAGGGATTTCGGGTCGGACGGCGCCTATGGACACTACTTCAACGGTCCATCGACCTTCGACATCTCGAGCGACGAGTTCGTGGTGCTCGAGCTCGAACGCCTCAAGAACATGCCCGACCTCTTCAACGTCGTCGTCATGGTGGTGGTGAACGCGGTCACCCAGGAACTCTACCTCTCGGGCCGCGACCGGCCGCGCTTCGTGCTGTGCGACGAGGCCGCGCAGTTCATGACCCGCAGCGACGGCCAGGACCTCTCGCGCCTCGCCGAAGCCTTCGGGCAAGGTTACCGCCGCGCACGCAAGTACCAGGGCAGTTTCGGCATCGTCATGCAGTCGATGAACGACCTGCTGCTCTTTGGCGGTACCGGCCAGGTCATCCTTGAAAACGCGGCAACCCGCTTCCTGCTCCAGGGTTCGACCTACGAGAAGGCGGTGGAGAACAAGATCCTCGACTATTCGCCCTTCGTGCTCGACCTCCTGAAGTCGGTCCGCAACAATAAGCCAAACTATTCCGAAGTCTTTATCGACTCCCCGCTGGGTCTGGGTATCGCGCGACTCGTCGTCGATCCCTTCAGCTACTGGATCAACACCTCGGCCCCGACCGAAGTCGCCGCATTCGAGGCGCTGATCCGGCGCGGCCGGTCGCCGCTTGAGGCGGTCTGCGAACTCGCCGGTGTCGATCCGGCCGAGATTCTGGGCACCCGCCCGCCGCTCCTCCTCACCGCCGAGGACGAGGAGACCGCATGATGCGCCCGCGCCGCGCCCATCCCGATCAGATGAGCCTCGACTGGAGCAAGGATGCCGAGATCGAGCGGATCATCGAGGCCCGCGTTGCCATCCGCGCCGAGACCGAAGCCATTCGCTGGCGCTTTCGGCTGATCTTCGTCGAAAGCCTGATGATGGCGGCCCTGGTGCTCGCGGCGGGCCTCACCCTCGGCCAGCCCACGGCGCTGGTGATGCGCGGCGCATTCCTTGTCGGGATCGCCTGCCTTGCCAGCGGCATGCTCCTGATCGTGCTGTCAGGCGTTACCTGCAATATCCTCGATCACGTGCGCGGCCGGAGGCGCCGGTGATGATGCATCCGCCCCGACAGAATCACGCCCGCGCGGTGGCCATTTTCCAGGCCGTAACCGTCGCCACGCTGGTGCTGGCATCCGCCCTTCTCGGAGGGGCGGCCGATGCCGCGACATCGACGATCGGGCGGACCTGGCCCATCGCCGAGCCCGATGCCCTGACAGAGATCGAGGCACGCACCGCCAGGCTCCCTGCCGATATGCGCGGGCAATTCGGCCCGCGCTCCAAATGGTCGGCGATGAAGGCCGCAGCGCTGGCGCCCGCCACCATCAGCCGGACGCGAAATGTGGTTCCCTTCTACACGCTCGATACCGAGATCCGCCTGCCAGGCGGCGAGGTGCTCTACCCCAAGGGCTTTACTTTCAACCCGCTCGACTATGTGACGCTCCCCCAGCGGCTCGTCATCGTCCGAGCCCGCGATCTCGACTGGGCGCTCAGGACGGCGGGAATGACCGATTTCATCCTGCTGGCGGCGGGCGATGCGCATGACGAGGATGCGATTACGCTCTCGGAGCAATGGGGCCGACCGATCTTCATTCTTGAAGAGCGCGTGAAGCAACGCCTTGGTCTCACCGTCGCACCGGTCGTCGTGCGCCAGCAAGGCAAAAGGCTCGAACTCACCGAAATTCGGCTCGATCGCAAGAGGCCGTCATGATCTGTGACGCAATGGTGCGGCATCCAGACCGGGAGGACCGCTTCTCAGACCGGGTTGACCAGTTCACGGGCACTGGCGACCGGCAGGAACAGCCGGAGCGGATCGGACGCGAGGGGCATGAAGCCATAGCCCTGATAAAGAGACTTGCGCCGCTGGACCTGCTCGGAATCTCCGCAATCGAGCACGTCCAGCACGATGATTGCGATACCAACGACATCGGCGGCCCTGACAATGCGCACCATGCAGTCGAAAAGCAGATCGCCGCCATAGCCCTGCCGCTGATAGCGCTGATCGACGCCGATCATCGATATGAAGGCCGCGGGAATGTTGCCATGCGCCGGCCGGGAACGGGCGAAGCGCGATGGCAGTTCGCGATAGTCGATGGCATGCACGTTGATGGCATGAAAGCCGATCAGTTCCCGCTTCGGCGATACGAGCACGGTCACACGGACATTGTCCGCCCTGGCGAGCTTGTTCGCCGTCTTACGGAAGAAATTGTCGACCTGGACCACGCCCGTCGAAAGGGCCGTTCGGTCATGCCTTTCAGGATCGAAGGTCTCGAAGCTGGCCCCGCCCGTCTCCCCGCTGCCTGCGCCCTGCCCGGCCGCCGTCACTGCCCGGAGTATCGCTCATGGTAGCGCCTGGCGATCTTTTGCAGGGCCGGTGCCGGCGGAGCAGGATTGTCCAGCGCCGCGAAGAAGGCTTCATAGTCCGCAGGCTGCAGCATGGTGCGCTCGTGGGTCGAGATCGTCTCGATCGCAGCCTTGTAAGCCGCATTCATGGTGAATACGGAATCGTCGACCCCGGACAGGGCTGCGGCGCGCTGGATCGCGCGCTTCACATGCGGCTTCGTGCGAAAATGCATGCGCTCGCTGCTGCGCTCGGCAATTTCCGCGGTCTTGTCCTCGAACACCATCATGGCCAAAATCCTTCACGTCCTAACTTGACCTCTATGTACGCCAAATGGGTGTACAATTCAAGAACTGCCCGATTGAGCCTGATTGCAGGCCTCGGCTTGCAGATTCTGTCCCCTACTCCCGCACAGGCATCATCCTGCCCGGCAGGCACCGTGTTCAACCCGATCACCAAGGTGCGCTGGAACTGCATCTTCCCGATCACGATCGGCGGCGTGCGTGTAGGCAGCACCGACAAGCTCTCGCGCGAGCTCGATGCCCAGTCTTCCTCGAAGCCGCTCTGCGCCTGCCGCAAGGGCGCGACCTTCTGGTTCGGGGTCAAGGTCAGCTTCTGGTCACCGAACCGCATGATCGATGTCGTGACCGAGCCGGGCTGCATGATGGCGCTGGGCGCCGATCTCATGCCCACCCATGGCCGCCTCCAGGGAAGCCAGAGTTCCATCTCGGATGGGACGAACACGCGCAAGATGTTCGCGCAGATGCACTACTACATCTCGCCGGTCTGGAAGATGCTCGACATGTTCACCGACCTGCCCTGTCTCAATGACGACGGCTTCGATGTCGCGATGATCACCGAGGTCCTGCCGACCTGGCAATCGGGAACGCTTGGCGCGATCATCCAGCCCGAAGGCATCCTTTTCGGAAATCCCGCGGCCGGGCTTGCCTGCATGGCCGACAGCGCCGCGGCGGCCGCAGGCAAGGTCATCGATCCGCTGTTCTGGTGCATGGGTTCGTGGGGCGCGACCTACCCGGTCGCGGGCGACATCCATTTCGATGACAGTGTCGAGGCCTGGGCCGGCCTGGCCGCGCGCGGCACCTTCATGATGGGGCGCCTTGGCGCGCTTACCATTTCCTCGGCCGACGGCTGCTCGTTCATCCCCCAGCCCATCTGGACCAAGAGCCGCTACAAGTACCAGCTCATGGAGCCGGTCAAGGGCGGTAGTTGCGTCAATGTCGGCCGGCCGGGCGCGCTGTGGTCATCGGCCAAGCATGCCCCGGGGCAGGACAACGCCCAGTTCATGCTCTTCGAGAAAGTCATCTGCTGCGCCGGAGTGAGCACGCCATGAACGCTCGCCCGGCAGGCACCATCCTCAAACCTCATTCCGCGTGCGACCCGTCCCCGCAATGGTCTGCCCGCCACAGCCACGAAGGCTGCCGGAACGCGCGCGGAACAGGAGCGGCCTTGCCTGCCCCCCGGCAGGGCCGCTCCACCCCCGGCCGGCACGGCCGCAGGCGGATTTCCGGGACGTTCCTCCTCTCAACCGTCCCGGGCTGCGCCGCGGCCGTGCCGGCCAACCTTGCTTGTCACAATTCGGGCAGCAGCGGGTTCGTCTCCAGCGGGCACGGCCAATGAGAACCTGGCCCCGCCTCGCTGCCGGCACGATCCTGCTGCTTCCCGCCACCCTTCAGGCACAGAGCGTCGAGGAGCGCGCCAGAACCGAGGCCAGCGCATCGCGCGCTAAGACCGGGAGCAGCGATGTGCTGCTCGAAACTTACGTGACGCCTGCCATGAGCGGAGGGGCCGTGACGACGATCGATGGAAGCAAGACGTTCACGCCCACGATTGCCTGTCAGAAAAGCGCGAAACTGCTCGAAGTCCTGATCCAGCCTGCGGCAACCGGAGACATCGGTCTCGTCCAGGTTTCGCGCGACAAGGACTTGGACGGCGCCTTCGATACGTCGTCGAACTTGCCCGTTCCAGTCTCGGGCATCTGCGCCAATGGCGTGCTCTCCTGCGATCCCGGCACCTGGGCAAATTGCCGCGCGTTCCGCTGGGACGTGGATGCCGCAAATGACCTGAAGCTCACCGAGGTCCAGATGCCCGAACTTGCCGGATGCTACTGCGTCAACAACAGCTGCGGCAGCAATCTCGTTTTCAGCAATCTGGCGACCGTACTCAAGGACCTGGGCGGTGGCATGGTGGGCGCGCTCACCACCGCCTTCCCGGCGATTGGGGTGGCCGAGGCGCGGATCAACGGCCCCGTCATCGATTATGTCGGGGCGCTGATGACCAGCTGCACGGGTGGCGATACCACCGAGGAGACGGCCTACCGGGACAATCCCACGGCCATCGGCGGCGATGCCTTTGCCCTCAGCTCCACGAACTCCGTTTTCCAGGCTCTGCAAGGCTCGGCGGCCGGATCCGGCAAGGCCGAAGTGACACGCTCCTGCTCGATCAGCCGGGACATCACTATCCGGTCCTGGGATTTCGATGATATTCTCGGCGTTTCCGGCGCGGTCCAGTCGGTGACGAGTTGCGGCACGAACTGCCGCCGCTACCGGATGGGCGGCGACGGCGCCTGCGGAGCCAATCCTCCCTTCTATACCGCGACATTCGACGTCCATGAGCCCGAACGGCTGACCTCTGCCCGGATCGTCGAAATGGGCGCCGAAGACTGGGTCCAGGGCCGCGTCAATGGCGTAATCGTGGGCTCGGCGGGCAAGCGCCCCTGGCTTACCGAAGGTCTGCCTTCAGGCGACTGCCGGATCAGCGGCAGCGCCTGGTACAACCGGACAAGCATCGACATCACGCCGCAACTGAAGGAGGGCGAGACCAGCGTTGCCGCGCGGGTTCGCGCGGGCGGCGGCGGGCGTTGGGGCTACATCGATGTCGAAGTCGAGGCTCAGACAGGATGCGAAGTCAGCGAGAGGTTGATCGACCTTTGCGCCGCTAACGCCGCTGACGGCAATTGCCGCCTCTACAGCGAGAGCGTCGATGGGGTGGACACGGTCGTGAACGGCGTAGGCACCGGCCTTCGTCCCCTGCCCCAGACACGACTCTTCGGAACCGGCGCCTGTACGTTCCAGTTCGCCCGCGACTTCTTTACGCGCGATCGGCAATACCGCTGCATCGTTGACAGCGCCGCGCTGCCCGAGCCCGATCTCGGCCGCGGCGCCTATATCATCGACCATTCGACCGAGACCCTGCTGGCCGATCGCCAGACCGCGGCCGATGGCACCGTCACGACATCAACGCAGCCCTTCAGTCTGCCGGACCGGGGTTCGGTGCCAGCCTGCGAAATGATCTGCAAGACGCGCGCTCCCCGGGCCAATACCGATGCCGCGCCTGACGGCGTCGTCGGCACCAAACAGAACGATCCTGCAGGGTTCGACACCTTCTACCACGTGTGCGACAGTGCCAATGTCTGCCCCACGGACCCCGGTGAAGAGATTGAAAGCGCCTGCGGCTGCCTCGACGATTTTCCCGAGGCGGTGGTCATGATGCAGACCGTGCGGCTCGCAGGCCAGGACATGGTCTGCACGAGCACCGGGCAATGAGAAGCTCCCCTCTCCTCCTTGCCCTCATGGCAAGCGCGAGCTTCGCGTTCGCAACACCTGCCCATGCAGATGCGCTTTGCGCCGCGGATCTCAATAGCAACGGCGATGCCGCCGATCCCGGGGAGACCGCCAGCTGCCTTGCGACCGCCAACGGGAGCTGGCTTTGCCCGATCGAAGCGGTGCAATGCGTGTCGGACGCGGCCGGGGCCTACACCTGCCCGCTCGGAGGCCAGTTGCCCTGCGAGATACCTGCCGCAGGTGGCACCCCCTCCTGCTCGCCGCACAGTTGCCTCGATATCGGTACCACGCCGATTGTCGAGGAACCGGCCATGAACGATCCCGGCGTGCCTGCCGATGGGCAAGTCGATGCGGACGGCAATTGCCTCGCGCAAATCGAGATCTTTTCCGGGCGCGCCATGCGCTGCCGCCCACCGGGTCTTTCCGACACCTTCCAGAACTGCTGCAAGGACAAGGGCAAGATCGTCAAGGACGGCATGGGCTCGTCCGTCGCCTCTATCGGCACCAAGATCGCCGTCGCCAAGGGCGTCTTCACCGGAATGAAAGCCGCCTATACCGCATTTCAGGCCGGGGCTACGGCCAGCGAAGCGGCCAGTGCCGGGGCGAACGCGCTTATCGTCGGGATAGATCCAACCTCGATCGCGATCAGCCTTGCCGTCAATTTCATGATCGAGGTCCTGCTCGCCGGGTGCGACCAGGAAGACATGGAGACCGGGATGCTGCGCGGCTCGGACATGTGCCACGAAGTCGGCACCTACTGTTCCTCGAAGATCCTGGGCGTCTGTGTCCAGAAGGCCAAAGGACACTGCTGCTTCAACACCCGGCTTGGCCGCATCATCCAGGAACAGGGGCGCCCGCAGCTCATCGCCTTCAACGAGATTGGCTGGGGAACACCCAAAAATCCCTACTGCCGCGGCTTCACGCCGGAAGAGTTCCAGGCCCTCGATTTTTCAAAGATGGACCTCTCCGAATACTACTCGGACATCGAGGTCCGCACCCAGAGCGAGATCAAGATCGATATGGAGGCAAGGATCGATGCCTACTTCCAGCCCTGAGCCCATTACGTATTTGACTGATACCGGGCTGCGAACGGGCGCGTTCTGCGCTTCCGGTGCTCACGTACTGGAAGTACGCTGCGCGCCGGTTCTCGAACACACCCATTCTCGCTCCGGTCTGAGCCAAATCCGAAATGGGCGCACCCTTGCGTTGTTAGTCCTGTCGCTTTTTGTACCGGCTATTCCTGCTCTATCCGCGGAAGCTCCATCAAATGCAGATCCGCAAAAGGACAGTCCGGTCGCACAGCAGGGCGATGCGGCCATGGACCGCCTGAAGGAGGCCGTGAGCCGGCGGAAGGCGGATACCGCATCGGGACCAACCGCGCTCCCGGACCTGCCTGACGAAGAGCGACGCCGGGCCTTCGATGGTCTGCGGGCGCGGACACCTTCGCCGGAACTGGAAGCGCGGGCGCGTCAGGGACTCGAGGCAGCGCGCGAGGGTGTGGCGAGAGAGCGCGAGGCAATGGCGCGGCGCATGGCACAGGCGTTGGGGCTGGACGCGCCCGATGCCGTTGCCCTCGCGGATGCCGTGCGAGTCCCGACGACCGGAAGCTGGGTGCCGGTGCTGTTCGTCTCGTCGTCCATGCCGATTGATGTGCTGCGCACTTACGCAGGCCAGCTCGAGAAAGCGGGCGGGGTCATGGCGTTTCGCGGAATGCCGGGCGGGCTGACGCGTGTCGGGCCGATGGCGAAGCTTTCCGCCGAAATCCTGCGCCTCGATCCGGGCTGTGAAGGGCCGGCCTGCGCGATGCGGGGCGTCCAGATCATCGTCGATCCGCTGGTGTTTCGCCAGCACGGCGTCACGCGCGTGCCCGCCCTCGCCATGATCCCGGGCGATCCGGCCCAGCCCTATTGCGAAAGGGACGACGACGCGCCGGTAAGCCCGCATCTGGTCTATGGCGATGCAGCGCTTTCCGGACTGCTTGGCGAATACGCCCGCCTCGGCGGTAAAATGGAGGTGCGCGATGCTGAAGCTCGCCTGGAAAACCGCTAGGTCCGCCTGGCCCGCGTTGCGCGAGCTGCCGCTGCGCGCTGCCGTGGCGCTGGGAAGCGCAGGGCTGGGCGAGCCGGTGCGCCCCGCCCGGCTCTGGAAAGCCTACGCGATCGTCCTTCCGATAGGGCTCCTCGCCTGCTGGGCCATCCCGCAGGTCACCTGGGTCATGAGCCCCTCGATCCCCGCCATCGCGGTGCGCGCCGATCCCGGTCATATCCGCAAGGGAGACTTCGTCATGTTCACCCTCTCGCATCCGCTCGCAGGGCCCGAACCTGTCAGCGTGACCAAGGAAGCGCTGTGCCTGCCCGGCGAGAGGATCACCATGGTCGAACGCCCCTCGATGCAGCCTTCCCTGCAAGCAGGCACCCGGGATGGCTGGTACTACTGCAACGGCGAGCTCCTGGGCATTTCCAAGCCGGCCGGCCGCAATGGCCAGACGCTCAAGCACTGGATTCCGGCGGAACCACACATTCCCGAAGGCATGATCTATGTCGGCTCGCCCCATCCCGACGGCTTCGACAGCCGCTATTATGGACCTGTCGCAATCAGCCGCCTCACCCGCATGAGGAAAGTGCTGTGAACACGCGCGCTCGGCCATTCCCGCCGCTACTGGCAACAGCCTTGGCGCTGACCCTGCCGCCTCCCGCACTCGCGCAGCAAGGTGCCGGGCCCCTCGAGGTCAAGCAGGGCTACTGGTGGTATGCGCCGCCTCCCAAACCCGAACAGCAAAAGCCGGATGAAGGCGATCCGCTGGCCAGGCCTGTCATTCCGCCCATGGCCGAACTTGCGAGCTGGACACCGCCCCGCATCCGCAAGCTGATCGAGGACCAGCGCGACTATGCCGCGACCGTGCTCACCGTCGAGGCCGTTGCCGATTTCTGGCGCCTCGAGGACTTTGCCCGGCGCAAGGCCCGCGCCTTTGCCGGGCTCACCCAGATCGCCATGCTGCAGAACCCGGCGCTGAATTCCAAGTCCGCCAACCCGATGGTGGGCGATGCGAGGGCCGAGCTGACCGCCCACAAGGATCAGGTCCGGCAGCGCTATTTGCGCGCGCGCGCCAATGAATTCGCGCTCGTCATGTTCTCGCGCACCACCTGCGGCTACTGCCGTGTGCAGTGGCCCATCGTCCAGCGTTTCCAGGACGATATGGGCTGGCAGGTCACGCTGATGGACCTCGACCGCCGCCCGGACCTGGGTGCACGCTTCGGGGTCGAGGTCACCCCGACCACGATGATCATTCGCAGGAACAGTTCGCAAAGGATGGTCATTGCCGCCGGTATCGAGGCTTATCCCAACCTCGCCCAGATGGCCTACCAGGCCGTGAAGCTCCTGACCGGCGACATCCGCCCCGAGCAGTTCATGACGGGCGCGGGCGAGGAAGGCGGTTTCTTCGATGCCCTTTCCGCCGGCCCGATTGCCGCAAGCGATCCGCGTGCGCTGTCCCGGGACCTGGAAATGAGCGATGTGCCTGCCGCTGGGGGGGCTGGTGAATGAAACGAGCAGCACGCCTCCTGCTCCCGGTCATGGCTGCCTCCTGCCTGGCCGCGCCTGGCCCTTCCAGCCGGGCCAGGCCTGCGACGCGCGAGGATGCAAGGGCCGCGGCAATCCATCCGGTTGCCGACCCCTCGCAAATGCAAGCCTGGCTTGCACGTGTGCCGGTCACCCGAGACTTTCCTCCCGACTTTGCCGGATCGCTGCACGCTTATGCGCCGGCCTTCGTGATCGAGATGAGCACCGCGCCAGGATGCCTGCCGTGCGCCGATCTCTGGAGCAAACTGGGCACGCTGCGCCGGCACTATGGCTGGCAGGTGCGCACGCTATCGCGCGAGGACGCGCTGCTACGCTCGGGCCGGCTTGGTCTGCCCTGGGTCGGCCATCCCGTCGCCTGGGTCCGGCCGATCGACGATCCTTCCCGCATGGTACCCATCGCGATCGGCACCGATCATGCGCCCAACCTTGCCCGCAACGTCTGGCTTGCCGCGCGCATGCTGACCGGCGTGCGCGCTCAGGTCGGCGTACGCGCGCTTTCCAGGTTTACCGGGATCGTGGGCGCAAGCCCGGCGACCCGCAACCATCGCTGAGGGACCGTTCATGGCGGGCCGGTCCCTTACTCCATTGGCACGAACAGAAAGAGCCCCGCCATGGCCCAGCCCCTCGCCCGCCTGAACATTGCCGCAGCCGCGTTGCTCGCCTCCTGCGCCGTAAGCTCACCAGCCCATGCCCAGAGCTGGGCCGAATCATGGTTCAACAATGTCACCTACACCAGTCCCGGCAGCTTCGAGGACCAGACCCGCGGCTATGTGACCGCCGGTGGCATGTCGGGCCGGGTCGATGTTCATAGCGACTACCTGACCAGCCTGACGCTGCCCAAGATCAAGGCGGGATGCGGCGGTATCGACATGTTCCTGGGCGGCATGTCCTTCCTCGACCCGGACTACCTCGTCCAGAAACTGGAAAGCATCCTTCAGGCCGCGCCCGCCGTCGCCTTCCAGTACCTGCTCGAGACCCTCGATGAAAAGATGGGCAACATCATCTCCAAGATGGAAGCGGCGACCAACTTCCTCAACTCGATCCAGGTGAACGATTGCCGGCTTGCGAGCCGCATGGTCCAGATCGCTAGGGGCGATGACAACATGTCGGGCATCATCGAGGAGATGACCGGCTACAAGTCAGTGAAGGAAGGCTTTGCCAAGAGCTACCAGCAGAGCCGCGAGAAGATCGAGGCCAACGCCAACAACCCGACCGAGGACCTGAAGGACGCGCTGGCCAACTGTCCGGCCGAAGTCACTGAGATCTTCCGCACCGGATCGCTGCTGTCCCATGCCGCAACGCGTGTAGGCGCGGGTGACTGGGCCAGCGTCATGCGCGCCCGGGTCGGCGACGTTTACATGCGCTGGGACGCGGCGGACAAGGTGCCGCTCTTCTCGGCGATCCCGGCCTGCCCGCACCAGGACACGGAAAGCGTCGAGGATTTCCTCACCGGCAAGGTCCAGCGCCGCGCGCTCAACATTCCGGCCACGGCCGCCGACTGCTCGGCAGGAACCGGCAAGGGTGCTCTCGAACTGGCGCGCGAGCGCATGGAAGCGATCGCCGGCAAGATCAGGTCCCGCAGTGCGCTTACGGCCGACGAACGCCAGTTCGTCGCCAATATCCGTACCCTGCCCGTCTACCGCATGCTCGAATGGGGTGTGCGCCAGGGCGTGCCGGACTCCGTGATTGCCGATACCGACGAACTGGTTGCCCTCACCCTCGCCTACCAGATGCTCAATGACCTCACCCGCAGCATCGACTTTGCCGTGTCCAACGCCGAGCGCGGCGCCAATGCGGCAGGCGTGGCCGATGCCGCCAATACCAATCTGTGCCAGACCCGCATTCTCACCAAGGGCATCGAACAGCTTCGCGGATTGCGCGAGGAGGTCCTGCGCCAGCGCGCGCAGATGCGCCAAAGCTACATGGCAGCGCTCGATGCCGCCAACCTCTCGGCCAATTACGCTGGCCTCGTCCGCCAGCGTGACCGCGACGCGCGCGATGCGGCCGGCGCCGCCGCAGCCCCGGGCCGGTGAGCGAAGTCATGCCCCGCACCATCCGCGCCGCCCTGGGTTTCCTCACCGCCCTGGCTCTCAGCCTGATCGCGACGCCTGCCATGGCCGTCGATACGAGTTTCTACACCTATGACGGGTTTGCCGAGACGGTGGATGCCTTCCGGCTTGTCTCGATGATCTTTGCGGACCCGCGCTACGAAACGCTGGTCGTGATCATCGCAGTGGTCGGCATTGCGCTCGGCGCCGTGATCGCCAGCGTACGCGGGCAAGGCATGGGCCTTGTCGCTTTCGGTTTCCAGATCCTCGTCGGCGTCGGCCTTTTCGTGGGGCTCATCGCCACAACGGGCACGGTCCATGTCTACGACAAAGTCCGCAATGCCTATCAACCAGTGGGCGATGTGCCGAATCTGCTCGTCCTGGTGGCCGGCGTCACCAACCTGATGGAGCGCTCGCTTGCCGAGACCATCGACGACAATACACTCGATCCGAATGCCAAGCTCGAGTTCGGCGCGGGCGGGCACAGCTTTGACCTCTTCCTCAACGCCGTTTCGCCCAATGGTCCGATGACCGACAGCTTCCTCGATGCGACGATCAAGGATTACCTGCGCCAATGCTATCCCGTTGCCCGGGTCTCCGCCTCGTACCCTGTCGATGATGACCAGCTGTTCCGGACGACTGCCGATCTCCCGGCGGCCTTCGCCGCCATGGCAGGCCCGTCGACGTTCAGCACGGTCTATACCGCGGCCGACAAGGGCGGAACCACGGTCTCATGCACCGAGGCCTGGGACCATATCCACACGCGACTGTCCGATCCGACGCTGTTCGAAGGCTATATCCGGCAGGTTTGCGAGCGCACCGGATACGATGTCTCCGATGCCGCCCAGCTCGCGCGTTGCCGCTCGCGGCTCGGCGACATGGGGCAAATGATGCTGGGAACGCCGCTCTCGCTGCAAACCTTCATGAGCGATGTCCTGCTTGGCACCGCGGTGGGTGACGTCCTCTTCGAGGACAGTCCGGCGGCAGCAGCCCGGATCATGGCGAACCGGGCGATTGTCTCGAATGGCCTTGCCACCATGTCGGTCGCCAATGAGTGGATGCCGACGATCAGGGCGACCGTCTTTGCCATCATGCTCTTCATGGTGCCAATCGCCCTGCTCTTCGTCCTCACCCCTATCAATTTGCGGGTCGCGAGCTTTGCCATCGGGCTCTTCGTCTTCGTGGCGCTATGGGGCGTGATCGATGCCGGCATCTACCAACTGACCCTCGGGCGGGCGATGGAAGTCCTCGCGCAGATGCGCAGCAACGCGGTGGCCGCCAACGCCTGGATGCTCGCGCCCTCCGCCGCCATGAAGGCGCTGGCCATCTTCGGCACCTTCCGCATGGCGGCGGCGGGATTGGCTGGCGCCTTCGTCTTCACGGTGTTCCGCTTTTCGGGGAACGTGTTTTCGAGCTTCACCGGCGGCGCGCTCCAGACACAGGGTCTGGGTTCCGCGGCAGCCGCCCCGATGGCGACACGAGAAGGCTATGCCTCGGCGCTCGAGGCGCAAGGCTCGGCCAGCGGGACGATGGCAAGGCGCAGCGCCACTTCCAGCTTTGGCGATTTTGGTGAGCGCTCCACGTTCGGAGCGAACCGGTCGTTCGGCGCTGCGGATGCAGTTCTGGGCGAAGCAAATAGTGGGATGCCCGGTGTCCCTGCCTTCGGGATGGGCGCGATCGATGCAGCCCGCGAATTGGGCGGTATCGCCCCTGCCCTCTCCGGCCGCAGTCCTGCCGATCCGGCGGTCGCGCGCGCGGTGCGGGCCAATGCGACTACGGCCGCGATCCACAATTTTGCCGAGAAGGATGCCCTGCGCAGCCTTGGCACCGGATATTTTGGCCCGGGCCAGTCCGGCGAGAAGGCCTTTGCCGCCTTCGCGCAGAACATGGTGCAGTGGAAAGCCTTTGGTGACGAGCGGGCCTATTCGATGATGTTCCAGGGCGCGGCGCGGCATTTTGAGCGCGGTGGCTATTCGAAGGCCGACGCGGAACTGAAAGCGTCGGGCGTCATTGGCGAGGCCGGGGCCGATCCCACCTTCGCCAAGCTCATCGCCAATGCCTACGATCAGGAGCAAATGCTGCAGAATGACCTGACCGGCGCGCAGGTCCAGGTTGGCGCCATGCAAGGCCGGCGCGATTACGCCGGGGCTCGCGTGGCTGAAGTGGAGCGCAGCAATGTCGCGGCCGAGCAGGCCTGGAGAACGGGGAACAGCGAAGGCCAGCGCACCGCCGCCTCCATGCTGGGCCTTCCTCTCGATGAAACCAGCCGCCGCATCGCCTTCATCAATGCCCTCTCGGGCGAGGCGCGCTCCTCCGCCTTGACCCAGCTCTCCCGCGCTACGGGCCGTAATGAGGCTCAGGTTCTACGCGCGCTCGAAACCTACAACGCTGCTGTATCGGTCGGCACGGCGGATGGGGCGAGCGCCGAGGCGGCGCGGGAGGGGACCAGCGTTTACGGACGCACCCGCGAAGGAGCAGGTTACGACTTTGCAGAGCGGTCCGGCAAGCTTGATGCCCAGCGGGAGGTGGGAACTGATGGAACCCGCAGCGCAGCACGCATTGGCGAGCAGCGGCGGCAGGCGGAAAATTTTGGCTACGCCGAGGGCGCAGCTGCAGCTGGAACCTCGGTACGGCAAGCAGCCCGGCTCGACAGCTTCATCCAGGCGCTGCGACAGACCTCGGGCAATCAGGTCGACATGGCCGAAGGCGGCGCTGATGGTGTCGCGGACCGGGCGCGTAACGAACGCCTCACCCGTATTGTCGACAACGAACGGCTGACCCGTATGCAAAAGCTGCTGGCCGACCATGGCATCAAGCTCACCCGGCGCCAGATCGCGATGGACCAGAACGGGGACTTCAGTCTCAATCTCACCTCGCGGACAGCTGCGGCCCTGTGGCGCGGCGGACTGATCAACGAGAGCCAGCTTGGCGCGATTGCCAATGGCGGTACCGCACGCTTTTCGTTTGCGCACGACGATGTTCTGGTTTCCAGTAGCGCGGGTTTCAGTCAGTCGGCGCGCAGCGATACCAGCACGCGCTTCGAGGCTGGCAAACAGGCTGGGCCGGACACGATCGAGCATTTCCTGGGCGGCGGGAAGGAAGGCCACGAGGCGATGGCGAACTGGCTGCGCGGCGGCTTCGAAATGGATCGGCATGGTAACTGGCGCTTGAAACCGCAGGTGGCCGATACGCTGCAGCGCGATGTTCAGGCCATCATGGCTCAGACAGGGTGGACCAGAAGTATTGCGCGCCGAGCAGAAGACAGCAATTCGATGGGCACCACAGTGGGCGGTTCAGTAGCTGCATCGGTGTTAAAGGGCGGTCAGACAACCGCTAGGACAAGAAACAAACCGTCCTCCCACAGATCTGTCGGCGGCAGTGCATCTGGATCCCTTGGCTTCGAAAGTGCCGATCGTGGCACAACGTCAGAAACTACAAATGCCAACATTGATATTGTGAACTTCGACGTTCGCGAAGCTATTGCAGGTGCTGAACGCGCCGCGTCCCGTTCAAACAGCCCCGCCGAGACCTTTTCGAAGGAACTGAGCCGTCAAATTCTCGGGGAACGCGGGCTACGCAATCGCTATCTTGAGCAAGCAGATGCAGGCCGGGGGACCGCAGATGTTACCGGCCCGCTGACCTCGATCGAACAATCTTCAATTTTGCGCACGGGGCGTTTTTCAAACGATTTGCAGAATGGGCCGTTTGACGGGGACCCGAGCTTCAAAGAACGAAAGGACGACTAGCGGCCATCATCATCCGTTTTCGCGATGCCGCCAATAGAGTGCGCCTGACCGCGGATCGAGCGGATCGCTGTAGGGATCACGCAAGCCCCCAACTGATCGTCGTGGGAACATCTCTTCCTGCGTCGGTTCAACGAATTCCCAGTCGCTCGCGGCAAACCGTGCCTGCGCGAAGTCGATCCCGAGAATGAGCAGTGCCGTAATCGGAAAGAACAGAATGTTCAGATAACCGGCGAGCGCGCTGGTGTAGAAGCCTTCGAGCGACGGTACATAAAACGACGCGCACTTGCCCGCCCAGTAGGCGGCAATGCCTGCCCACCACAGTTTGGCCTGCCATGGTCGCCACAGCCAAGCAGACGCTTCTGGCTTGGAAGTGCCATTAGTCGCTTGATTTTCCGTGGTGTTGCTCGGATCGTTTTCGACTTCCACAGCGGGATCCTTTCCGAACGCGAAGCTACCATCGAGGTTGATCGTTCAAAACCGAAAACCGATTGGATTGAGGTGCAATTCTTGCCACACAGCCGTTCCTTCGATGCCGCAAGATGGTAACTTGCCCCCTCCCCTCCTTCGCGCGATGGGGAGTAGCGAACTTGGCGATTGAAGTTTGTATGACGGCTACGCTTGGCCCTAACGCAGCAATTCGCTCACGAGCGGATCACCCTCCTTGCTCAGCGCTTCAAGATGGTCGCTCAAACTGAACAGGGACTTCGGGTCCATCACGGCACTCCATCGTCGCTCCCGATCAATGAATAACCGTCATCGCGCAAACGCTACCGGTTTTTGCGGTGCTCACGCTGACCGTCCAAAAAACTGCCAGCGCTTTTCAAGGTGTTCAATAACCTTGCTCTAATCAAGGCAAGGGGCATGCAATGTCTGATGCCAGAGGCCATTTTGCAATACGGATGGTAACCCCAAAGCCACGGTATGGTCGTGAAAGTACGGCTTCACCATGAACCGCCCCGGCTTTCCCGGAGGCGTTTTCAATTGGGTCACGCAACCATATCGAGGGTCTCTATGGCTGCATAGTAGTTTGCCTCGGCCTCGGCGGGAGGGATGTAGCCGATCGGGCCGAAAAGGCGGTGATTGTTGTACCAATCCACCCAGCGCAGGGTTGCCATTTCAACCGCAGACGCGCTTGGCCATGACCGCTGCCGCCAGATGACCTCAGTCTTATAAAGGCCATTGATCGTCTCGGCCAAGGCATTGTCATAGCTGTCGCCGACGCTGCCGACCGATGGCACGAGGTTGGCCTCGGCCAGGCGCTGGGTGTAGTTCATGGCCAGGTATTGAACGCCCCTGTCGCTGTGGTGGATCAGGCCATCTTCCGGCTCCGGCCTGCGGGCATGGATTGCCTGCTCCAGAGCATCCAGAACAAAGCTGGCGGTGGCCGAAGTGCTGACCTTCCAGCCCACAATCCGGCGAGCATAGGCGTCGATCACAAAGGCCACGTAGACGAACCCGGCCCAAGTGTGCAGTGGAGTAGGAAGCGCATGAGCGCTTCCCCTCCCCGAACCGTACGTGCACCTTTCAGCGCATACG